>CAWBWO010000001.1:0-12861 GCA_963792445.1 uncultured Caryophanaceae bacterium
CGTGTTAATACTACACGAATTAAAGAAAAACCCACACCGTATTTTTGACGTTGTTTATGTAGAATCGGGCGAAGGAATTGAAATTACGACTGAAAAAGGTGTACAAGAAGAGTTACGTGAAAGTCAATATCGCTTAGCGGACCGATTCTCAAACGGATCGTTTGCAGTAGACGTTATGACTGATGGGAATATCATACATGTACAAAAGCTTCCAGCCGTTGAAGATGAAAAGTAAATGATGCATTTTCCGAACTAAATAGTGGTTTGAAGTGCACAAACAGAACTTAATTTAAACTAGAATAGATAAAATAATTGTAAATGAAAAACCCTTGTTGCAAATTAACAAGGGTTTTTCGTTTACCTAATTGTGTATAAAACACTTTTATTTCACTTGTAAATACTTACTATTACATCTTATCTGCAATTTGATTGCTTGTTTCATGCAATAGTTCTATAAGTTTTTCTTTATTTAATTTTTCCATTCGATGTTTGGGTCCTGAAACTGACAGGGCAGCTAGCTGTTTTTCTTTCAAAAACACAGGAACTGCGATGCAAGATAATCCTTCACTTAATTCTTCATTTTCCTCTGCATATTTTCTATTCTTAATTTTTTGCAATTCCTTTTTCAGCAAAGACGGTTCTGTTATTGTACTTTCTGTAAATGCTTTTAAAGGTTGGTCAATCACACTTTGAATAAAATCCTCATCAGAATATGATAGTAATGCCTTACCTGAAGCAGTGGCATGTAATGGACCCCGCCATCCAACATGGGAAAGCATCCGAAATGGGTGTGGGGATTCTTGTTTTGAAATATACCCAACATGATACCCATCGATAATTGAAAAATGGACAGTCTCCTCCGTTTTTTCAACCAGTTTCACTAAGAACGGTTCCACCGTTTGTTGAAGTGAAGGTAGTGTCAAAGCTGCGTTTCCAAGTTCTAACAATCTTAGAGTTAGACGAAATTTCTTGTCTGGATCCTGTCTTAAAATGCCATGAAGCACTAATGTTTTGACAATCCGATATACCGTTGCTCTTGGAATACCAACTTTTTGGCTAAGTTCACTGGCACTAATGCCCTCGCCATTTTGAAACTGTTCTAATATTCGGATAGCATGAACAACACTGTGAACCCCTTCTTGATTATTCATATACGAACCCCCTTGACAAAAAATAATGAACAAATTAAATTTATTATATCAGTATTGATACACTACTGTCCATTATTGATACAAAATAAATAGGCAATAGAAAATTAATTACATAATTTTGAAATAGGGAAATTCATTTGGAAGAGGATAGTAGTGTAAATAGTTTAATTTTTTTATACAAGATTAATAGAAAGGTTGGGGAAAATGAAACGTGGTATATTACTTTTGGTTGTAGCTACTCTTTTATGGGGAGGCAATTATATTTGTGGAAGGTTTTTAGCACCTGCCTTACCTTCAACATTACTTAACACGGTACGATGGGCAATTTCAACAGTAATTCTTGTAGCAATTATGACAATATCTAAAAAAAGATTGCCTCTAATTTCAAGATGGAAGGAACTTTTAATCCTTGGTTTCTTTGGTATATTTGCATTTTCAACTTTGAACTACTTAGGCTTAAGATCAATCAGTGCATCACAAGCAGGTATGATTTCCGCCGGTATTCCAGTAGCCATTTTAATTTTTACTCCATTCATCCTGAATGAACATATTAAACTAAAGGCTTGGGTAGGTACTACGGTTTCGATTATTGGAGTTATTATTTTGTTACTTGGGAAACAAGGTGCTGCTTCTCACGGTTCATTTATAGGTGATATGGAAATTGTACTATCTTGCTTGGCTTGGGGAATGTACACAGTACTTGGTAAACGTTATGGAAAACATATGGATCCTCTCACAATGACTGCTGGGGCATCTTTTTATGGCACAATCCTGAGTGCAATCAGTTGCATAGGAACAGTACAACTGGACATGATTCACATGTCAACGAATGCATGGCTTGCTGTACTATATGTCAGTACTTTTGCGTCAGTCGGTGCATATTTTGCCTGGAACGCTGGTGTAAAAATAGTTGGAGCAGGAAAAGCTGCACCGTATATTAACTTACTTCCTGTTTGGACAGTTATATTTGGCGTGATCTTATTAAATGAACAAATATCTTTTATAACTTTACTCGGTGGAGTTATCACAATTGCAGGCGCAATTTTGGCAAGCTTATAGGAATTACTTGTGTGTAATGAAAAACACTTATTTGACGAAATGAACAGTCAAATAAGTGTTTTTTGTTTTCTGAAAAGATTGTAAAAATATATGTTAGAATTCCTTACGTAATTTTTGATAAAATCTGAAAATTCTATTGACTATTTAATTTCTAAGTGTAAAATATAAATAAATAACAAAGATGTTAGATAATCTGACATTAAATTGTTAATGAAAGTGACATTAAGTAAAGGGGATGGTTTCATGGATGCAACTTATTTGATGAATAGCTTGTGGACGATGGTAAGTGCAATTTTAGTGATCTTAATGATTGGTGGCTTTGTATTATTAGAAGCAGGTTCTACAAGAATGAAAAACGCAGGTCATGTTGCCGGTAAGACAATTTTCACTTTCGGTTTAGCATCTATTGTATTTTGGGCGGTAGGTTATGGCCTGATCTTCGGTGAAAATTCAAACTTCTTTGTAGGAATGACAGACTTTTTCTATTCTGGTGGATTGGATAAGGGAGCAGGATTAGCAACAACTGTTTTCTTTGTATTCCAATTAGCATTTGCGGCAATTTCTATAACGATAGCTTTAGCTGGTTTTGCAGAACGAGCAAAATTTTCTGCGTATGTAGTGTTCACTATTTTATTTGGTATTCTCGTTTATCCGGTTATTGCTCACTGGATTTGGGGCGGTGGATGGTTAGCAACACATGGTAAACAAGATTTTGCTGGTTCTACTGTTGTCCATTTAACTGGCGCAATGGCTGCACTGGCTGCAACGATTTTATTAAAACCACGAATTGGTAAATTTAACAAAGATGGCTCAGCGAATAATCTTGCAGGACACAACCAAGTTTATACTGCATTAGCAGTTCTAATTTTATGGGTTGGTTGGTTTGGATTCAATGCAGGTAGTACAATTTCAGTAGATGGTGCATTCTTCGGTTTTGTTGCACTTAACACGAACTTGGCTGCAGGTGCGGGTTCCGTAGCAGCAACATTGATTTCATGGGTCGTTTTAGGGAAACCAGATATTCCAACGATTTTAAATGGTGCTCTTGCCGGTTTAGTTGCCATTACAGCATCTTGTGCTTTTGTCGATGTCTGGGCTGCTGTTGTGATTGGTTTTATCGCAGGAATCATCACTTTCTATAGTGCTCGTTTCTTAGAAAACAGAAAAATCGATGATCCGATTTTTGCCGTATCTGTACACGGTATTCCTGGTATTTGGGGTACTTTATCTACGGGATTCTTTGCAACAAAAGAACTTGCTACTGTTGGTAAACCTGGATTATTCTATGGCGGTGGTTTTGAACAATTAGGTGTTCAATTTATGGGAGTATCCATTTCAGGACTTTATGCATTTATCGTTTCATTTGCAATTCTTTGGGTGATGAAGAAAGTGATGGGAGGAATTCGCGTTAGCGAAGAAGAAGAAATTATGGGGTTAGATATTAGCGAACACGGTAGTTATGGATATCCTGAACAAATGATAGTAAAGGAACAAGATACCATAATTAGCCTTAAGAAAACACATATCAGTTCATGAGAATAAGGTCTAATAGAGAATGACCTTTTCTAAAAGGAAGTGCTTTTGTTGAACACTGGGGTGGTAACATATAATTCCATTAAGGAATGGAAGTCAAAAAATATTTCGAATTATAAAAATAATATGAAGGAGTTAAATTTATTCCACGATCAAATAATGAGAAAAGTTTTGCAAGTAGCCATTACAAAGCTAGATTTGGGAGTGCCACCTTGTAACTTTTCATGGTTTGTGACAGGAAGTGGGGGAAGATTAGAGCAGGGCTTTATCAGTGATCAAGATCATGGGTTAATTTTTGAAGAGGATACAGTAGAATGTAACAACTATTTTTTAGCTCTTGGGGAGGAGTTAACAAATGGTCTTGCTTTTGTTGGATATCCATATTGTAAAGGAAAAATAATGAGTTCCAATCCCATTTGGTGCAAATCAATTAATGCATGGGAAAAGCAGTTACTTTCGTGGATGGAATCTGAGAGCTTTGAAGCAATCCGTTATCTACAAATTTTTTATGATGCTCGAATAGTAGAAGGAAAAGTCAATTTCATTAGTAGGTTAAAATCTTTTATTCATGAATATCATTCAAAACATCCGAATCTTATTAAACGATATATTGCGAATATTAAGCATGTCAAAAATGTGATCGGTCCATTTGGTCAAATCTTAGTAGAGCGATATGGTACCTACCAAGGTAATATTGACTTAAAATATTCTGCCTTTGTTCCATACGTGAATGCCATTAGATTATTAGCGATGAAAGAAGGAATACATGAAACTTCTACACTGTCTCGAATGCATAAGTTGAATCAAAATGCCAAATATGTGGATATTCTAAAGGATTGTGAAAGGGACTTTAATCATCTATTAAACTATCGATTAGAGCTAATTCATGTGGAAAATTATACAGATACTCATTATTTAAACGTAGAGAGGTTAGGGAAAAAAGAAAAAAGAAATCTTAAAACGATCCTAAAAACAGGTAAAAGATTACACGATGAAGTGATTGAGCTCATTGAAAAAGGGTGTTAATAATGGCATTTGAACCGTTTCAACAATTACTAAGATCCATACAGAAAAAACGTACTTTTGGAGGACTAGGGGAAGTTCAAAATGCACAACAAATTGCATTTTTGAGAAGAATGCAAAAAGAAATTCAGCCAGAAGAGGCCTTAACAATTTCTTTATCTGAACTAAATGTTGTGATATTTGATATAGAGAGTACAGGATTTTCTCCAGATCAAGGTGACGAAATATTGTCTATAGGAGCGATTAAAATGTCTGGTTCTACTATTCATAAGGACCAAACATTTTATTCACTTTTACATTCGGATAAAGAAATTCCTGATCAAATAGTCAAATTAACGAATATCACACAAGAAGACATAAAAAATGCACCATCAGCTTCTAATGTTATTTTAGATTTCTTGGAATTTGCAAATGAATCAACCTTAGTTGCCCATCATGCAAATCATGAAAGAAGTTTTATGAAGCATACAAGCAATCGTCTTTTTAAAATGCCATTTAAACATCGCATTGTCGATACAGCATTTTTGTTTAAGATTGTGGAAAGAAATTTAGATATTGTAAGACTTGAGGATTATTGTATTCATAATGGAATTCCAATCGCCAATCGTCATAATGCATTAGGTGATGCTATTTTAACAGCAGAATTGTGGAGTATTTATATTGAAAAAGCAAGACAAATCGGTTGCGAAACATTAGTAGATGTTTATAATCGATTTTCGATGTTACCATAATCATCATTTTTGTACTTTACAATGTATAAATTGGATAAAAACTTGGTTTGATCAAAAAATAATATTTGAAATAATATCTACCGAAATTGTCATCAAATATTAATATGTGTAAAAATTGTTGATAACAAGCAAACTCCCCATTCGCTATCTTCCATTAAACGGCTCATAGTTGAAATCCATCTATTTCATAAAAACCCCATAATTATACTTGAATTAATCTCCTAAATATAGGGGATTAAACCAAAGCTATTTCCTCACTATGGCATAAACTAAAATGAACATCGATATTGTGACATCTTTTTGAAACATTAGTAATTAATAAAAAGCATGTAATTCTATATTGTGTCATAATTTTTCTGTTTTATGCTATAATAATGTTATTACTATTTAATTTAAATAGTAAAAAAAGGAAAGGGATGTGATTCTTTGTTAACCATTAATATTCAAAAGGAAAATATGCACTATGTCGTAGAGTATGTTTCAAAAATGGGGAATAATGTCGTCATGCATTCAAGGGATTCGCTTTATGAAAGTATCTACAAACTTGGACGCCTTATCCATATAAATAACGTCCACTTTCGAATTCCACAAGATTTACGCCTTCCATTATTATCTTTCCTATCGATTGAATATCCAGGAGAACTTTATGAACACAAAATCACCATTACCGATTAAACCTCTCCTAATTGTTAAAATTTTAATACAATAAACAGATGATCATTCTAATTTTTAGATCATCTGTTTTCTTTTCAATTCCACAATTTCCCCTCACCTTGAATAAGAAGCAGTTCAATTGACATGAAAATTTTAGAAAACTACAATTAAATTGTTAGCAATATCACTCACACAGTACAATTGCTAATAAAATGTCAAAATAGATAATCTGTGGTGTAACTTATTAGAGGTGATCTTAGATGGGGAACAGTTTATTATCTATTGATTGGGATTATTTTATCTCATTGGACAATGAAAATTGTGTATCAAGTATTGAAAACAAAAGAACAATCATTGATCTATGGTATAAAAAATATCTGGTCTTGAAGGCACAAGGAAAAAATATTCAACGAAGATTTTTCCTTTCTTCACAAACTGATAAATTTTGGAGTAAGATGAAACAAATATTTGAATTTGATTCACATATCGATGTATATGTTTCAGATTCACATGCCTTGTCATACAAAATCGCGCAAAAGTATGATTGCCCAGATGTGTATCTTTTTGATGCACATTCAGATTTAGGATATGGCGGACTTTCATCACTTGATTTTGAAGTTAATTGTGCTAATTGGCTTGGTAAATTGTTAAAAAATAAACAAGTTGAAGAAGCACATATTATTTACGGGCCCTATACAGCAGAAAAGCCTGAAAATTTTCAAGAAATGAACGAGCATTATCAAATTGATTATCCGAAAATAAACGATCTTCATTCTAAAACGAAAATTTCAGCCATTCATATTTGCCGCTCAGGTGCTTGGACACCACCATGGCTAGATAAAAAATTTGGAGAATTTATCCATAAAATGGGCATTCCATACAAAGTGATCGACTGCACGCCAAGGAAATGGAACCCTTTAGCCCTAACATATGCGGATGAAGTACAATATTTGATTCAATAATTTCAAAAAAATAAATTTAAAATAAAGACATTTACCGTATCATTTTTCGGTAAATGTCTTTTTGTTTTTACGAAAAAAATGGACGTAAGAAATTCACTATAAAAGAAAGGTGAGACCTCATCGAGTTTAAACTGTGACGAGTTTTAAAAGGAATAAGTAAAGTGGAGACAGAAGACTTGTCACACGTTTTAAATACGAAGCCGAAACACATTCAGCAGGAGAATGAGAAAGGTTTAATTGGTAATATCTTTGAGAGAGTTTTAATATTGAAAGCGTTTACTTTTTAAGTGAAACCAAATGAGCGAAAAAAATCTAAAAAATTTTTATCCAAAATGAATTGACAGTTTAAAAGAAATAATTTAGTATTAATTCCAGCATAAATAAAGTTGCTCTTATTAATAACCGTTGAGACGAGGGGTCTAGGATACGGTGGCAAACCAGTCTGTTATTTCAGATGTTGGGGCTCAACCTGAGCACAAAATGTACCGTTTTGTGAACGATAAGAGGATAAGCAGTTGATATTAATCGAAGCTTTCCTTCTAATGGTTGGAGAGCTTTTTTGCATGCTAAAAACCTTTTTTTAGTAGGAGAGGATTATATTGACTGAACAAACTTTATTTACATCGGAATTAGAATTATTTGAAAACCTGAAAATTAGTGTAAAACAAATAGCATTTATTGAACGCCCTTTTTCAAAGGCAACTGACAACATTTTGAGAAAGGGAGAACGATAATGAATATTTTACAAGAACAAATTGCACCAAGAGTAGATGCCCTAGCACAAGAACGTATGCCGTTATTTAATGCATTAGTTAAATATGCAAAATCAAGTACTACACCATTTGATGTACCCGGTCACAAAATGGGTGCACAAGATAGCCCTTTAAAAAATATACTTGGTGAAATGGCAATGAAGATGGATGTTAATTCGATGAAAGAATTAGATCTTTTAAGTCATCCACAATCAGTGATAAAAGACGCACAGCAACTTGCAGCAGATGCATTTGGAGCAGATCACGCATTTTTCTTAGTTAACGGAACAACATCTGGAATCTTAGCTATGATTTTAGCTACATGTAAACCTGATGATGTATTAATAGTGCCTCGTAATTGTCATAAATCAGTGATGAATGGACTGATTTTAAGTGGGGCAAAACCTGTTTTTATCGAGCCTGAAGTAGATGTACATTTTGGCATTTCACATGGTATTTCACTTAAAAACGTTGAAAAGACAATAGCTGCCTATCCAGAAGCAACAGCAATCTTGGTTACATATCCAACTTACTTTGGTTCTATGAATGATTTAGAAGCTATTTGTAAGCTTGCTCATAACCGTGGTATGACTGTGATTGTGGATAGTGCACATGGCGCTCATTTACCTTTTATGCCAGGTATGCTTGATCCAATTACTGCAGGAGCAGATATTGTAACAATGAGTATGCATAAAACAGGTGGATCCCTTACACAAAGTTCGATTCTACTGTTAAATGAAGGCCGAATCTCAGCTAAAAAAATGCAAAAAACATTGAATATGTTACAAACAACAAGTGCCAATTATTTATTGATGAGTTCTTTAGACGTAGCAAGACATGACCTTGCATTATACGGTTATGAACGTTTTAAAGCCTTAATTCCATTAGTAGAAAAAACAGTACATGATATTGAGAAAAATACATGTTTTGAAGTGTTAAAAAATGATTACTTACATCATCACTGTTCACAATCTCATGACTGGACTAAACTTGTCATCCGTGTAAATGATTGTGGCTTAACTGGTTTTGAAGTATATACGTTGCTAAAAGAAAAATATCAAATCCAAATGGAATTAGCAGAAGGATATGTCGTAATGGCTGTTATTACAACAGCTGACGATGAAAGATCCTTAAAGAAATTAGTATGGGCTCTAAAAGATATCGATAAAGTATATGGTGGCAAAAAGCCAATCTATTCAACAAATGTAACACCAACACATGCCAATAAATTAATGATTAGTCCTAGAGATGCACACTATGCAGATCATGAATTAGTTCCAATCGAAATGGCAAAAGGGAAAATCAGTGCCGATTTATTGATGATTTATCCACCAGGTATTCCATTAGTAATCCCTGGAGAATTAATTTCAGAAGAAGTCGTTCAACAATACTATTATTACTGTGAAAACTTTGGAAACGTTCTGACTGAATCTGATTTAAAACACCATATTACAGTTGTGAAAGAATCATAAAAGCAGTGATTTAAATTTTACATTTGAATGAATGATATACATGCAACAATCATGCATCATGAATTACAATCAAACGCAATATGCAAATGCAGGAGGAAACTTAAATGCCACAAAATCCACTAAATGTCTCAACTTTCATCGGTTGTGATAATAATTACGAAGAATCAGAGGTAGTACTTTTCGGTATTCCATTTGATGGAACAACAAGTTTTAGACCAGGAACTCGTTTTGCAATGCAAGCGATTCGTCCAGACTCATATGGATTAGAATCATACTCTCCATATTTAGATCGTGACTTAGAAGATGTTGCAATCTATGATGGCGGTGATCTTGAATTGCCACTTGGAAATACTGAAAAAACGATGAAAGAGATATTGGAATTCACACGTTCAATTGTTGCAGATAACAAAAAATTTGTAATGGTTGGTGGCGAACACTTAGTAAGTTATCCAACAATCCAAGCAGCATTCGAAAAATACCCTGACTTGCATGTAATTCATATTGATGCACATACAGATTTACGAGAAGATTATATGGGCGAAAAATTATCCCACGCGTCCATCATTCGCCGTTGCCACGAATTTTTAGGAGACGGCCGTATTTTCCAATTTGGTATTCGTTCAGGTCTAAAAGAAGAATTTGAATGGTCAAAAGAACATACGTATATGGAACGTTTTACAATCGATACACTAGCAGAAGTTGTAAAAGACTTAAAAGACCTTCCTGTATATATTACGATTGATTTAGATGTATTAGATCCAGGTACATTCCCAGGAACAGGTACTCCTGAACCAGGTGGCATTACGTATAAAGAATTGTTAAATGGTATTATGCAATTACAAAACTTAAACAATATCGTCGCAGCTGATGTCGTTGAATTATCACCACAATATGATCCAAGCGGTGCTTCTACAGCAGTCGCATGTAAAACAATTCGCGAAATGTTGTTAACTGTTAGTAAATAAAAATATAAAATTTTAATGTGTTTCATCAGACTGAAGTCAAACTTGAAGAATTTTGAGTTTGACTTCAGTCTTTTTTTGCGTAGTAAATTAATTTGTTGGAATTAGTATCTTTATGGTTTTAGTATTTACAGTAGGTGTAAGTGTTGTTACGAAAACTTCCTAATATTTTTGTCATTGATTAAAAAATTGAATTAATATAAATTATGCAAAATTAATATTTATGCATAACAAATTTTAACCCAAGGATAGATAAAATACCCTTATTTTTCTATATAAGTTAATTAAAATAAGGATAATACTTAAAAACACTTAATAAATTAGAAAATTTATTCGAATTTTTATTAAAAAAGTATTTAACTTTTTAATATTTATGTTATTATATTCATAAATATTAATTTATATATATTCAGAAATTATTGGAGGAATTACATTGGTAAGCTGGCTCGATTTATATGACAACATGGGAGATTATTTAGCACCAAGTATGGCAAAGGATCATCCCAACCTACCTGTAGTAAAAGAAGAAGGGTGCTATTACTACGGAGCAGACGGTAAAAAATATCTAGACTTTACATCAGGCATCGCCGTTGCGAACACGGGTCACCGTCATCCAAAAATCGTGCAAAGCATAAAGGACGCTGCTGATCAATTAATACATGGACCATCTGGAGTAATCATGTATGAATCAATATTAGAACTTTCCAAACAGCTTGGCGAAATTCTACCAGGGGATTTAGATTGTTTCTTCTATGGGAATAGCGGAACAGAAGCAATTGAAGGGGCATTAAAACTTGCAAAATTCACAACGAAGCGTCCATACGTTATTTCCTTCACAGGATGTTTCCACGGACGTTCAATGGGTGCTTTAGGTGTCACAACATCTAAAAGTAAATACCGCAAATTTATGCAACCATCCCATTTGTCTTATCAAATTCCATATGCAAATGTAAAAGAAGCACCTCAAGGTGTCGATCCAGTTGTATATGTAGTGGACAAACTTGAACATGATTTTGATCAATTATTCAAGCATCAAGTAACACCTGAAGAAGTTGCAGCAGTTATTGTAGAACCTGTACTAGGCGAAGGTGGCTATGTCATCCCACCTAAAGAATGGTTACAAAAAATTCGTGAAATTTGTGATCGTCATGGAATTTTACTCATTTTCGATGAAGTTCAAACAGGTTTTGGTCGAACAGGTGAATGGTTTGCTGCTCAAACATTCGGCGTAACGCCTGATATTATGGCGATTGCAAAAGGTATTGCGTCTGGGCTTCCATTGAGTGCAACAGTTGCAAGCCACAAATTAATGGAAAAATGGCCAATTGGCTCACATGGAACTACATTTGGAGGGAATCCAATCGCATGTTCAGTTGCCTTAACAACACTTGAAGTTTTCAAAGAAGAAAACTTAATTGAAAATTCAAAAGTTGTTGGTGCGTATGCAGTTGAACAATTAAAAGCAATCCAAGAAAAATATGATTGCATTGGTGAAGTTCGTGCAACAGGCTTGATGATTGGTATTGATGTAATTGATCCTAAGACAGGACATGGTGATGGCAAAGCTCTAAAAGAAATTTTAGATTTAGCTCTTGAAGAAGGTGTTTTGTTCTATCTATGTGGAAATGAAGGGGAAGTCATCCGAATGATTCCACCGCTTACTGTAACAAAAGAACAAATAGATGATGGATTACAAATGTTAGACGAAGCATTAGAAAAATACACAAATAAGTAAACAAAAGGGAGTCTTCAATATGAAAATGAAAAAATGGTTTTTCGCAGCAACAGCAATTGTAGCATTATCACTTGCAGGATGTGGATCAAACGATTCAACTAAATCAGCTGATAACGCTTCAAACAATACAAAACAAGATAAAGTATTAGTGATGGGTACAGCAGCAGATTATGCACCATTTGAATATATCGATGCGAAAGTGTCAGATGACATCATTGGTTTTGATGTTGACCTTGCAAAAGCAGTTACAGATAAAATGGGCTATAAATTACAAGTGAAAGATATGGAATTCAATAGTTTGATTCCAGCAATTCAAGCAAAAAAAGTAGATTTTGTTTTCGCAGGTATGACTCCAAATGCAGAACGTGATAAAGTAGTAGATTTCTCACAATTTTCCCTCAATACAAAAGAATATATGCTCGTTAAAAAAGATAGCGGAATTAAAGCAGATGCTGATTTAGCAGGTAAAAAAGTTGGCGCACAAACATCATCAATTCAAGAAGATTTAGCAAAATCATTAGCAAAACAAATCAAAGGTATTACACTTGAAAGCCGTGACCGTATTCCAGAATTAGTGAAGAAGTAAAACTTGGCCGTATTGATGCGTTAATCACAGAAGATATTGTGGCTGAAAATTATTTAAAACAAAACAAAGATTTAGATTATTATGTCATTCAAAATCAAGAAGATCAATCTAAAGCAGCAGCATTCCCAGAAGGAAGTAAATTAACTGCAGAGTTCGACAAAAGTTTATGAAGAACTTAAAAAAGAAGGAAAAATTGACGAATTAAAAACGAAATGGTTTAAAGTGAAATAGTTTTTTAAAC
>CAWBWO010000002.1:0-599643 GCA_963792445.1 uncultured Caryophanaceae bacterium
TGTTTTTGACAGGCATCACTGCATTCTTCTTTATGATTGGAATCAGTATGATGGGGAATTCTGTAGAAATTACAACAGATCCTGCTCCAATTTCACATTTTTGGGCAATGATTAATCCAATTGCATTAATGATGACATTAATTACACCAGAAATGTCAGACTCCCTTTATGAGATGACGAAAATCCAATTTCCTGTTTGGGCAGGATATTTAATCTTTTATATAATCATTACAGTGATTTGTCTTTCTATTTCTGTAAAAAAACTTCGAGTCAATATGAAAAAAGCAAAATAAAACATAAAATAACATGAATAAACAGAAAATTAAAGAAAAAATAAAATTAAAAGAATAAAAGAATATAAAAATATAAAAGAAAGCGACACTATTTATGTACTGCACCCAAAAGTCAGATTTTACTCTAACTTTTGAGGTGTAGTACATTATCATGAGTGCCGCTTTTTATCTATTATTTAATTGAAAAAGATTTTTTGTTCCAAATAAAGGTGATTCCATAACATAAAATTAAGACGACTGTCCCGAGTATAAACGGTAAATTCAAATGCCAATCAAGTAGCGTACCTGCTAATGCTGGGCCAATCATATAACCTAAACTCATATAAGCATTATTCATACCGGCCGCATAACCTTGCTCATTGCCAGCTACTTTTGAAATAAGCGTATTTACTGCTGGTCTTATAAGCGTTGTGGAAGTTTGGAATACTGTTGTTACGAAAAGAATAGCAAAGTACTTGCTAACTAAAACCATACCAAGCATAGAGATAGCAGCAACAATAAGACCAACTAAAATAATGTTCATTTCACCAAATCGCTTGAATAAGCGGTTAAGTAGGATCCCTTGAACGATTACTCCTGCAAAACCACCAACAGTCATAATAATCGCAATATCATTTGGTGTATAGTCGAATTTATAGGTTAAAAACATGGTTAGCGTAGCTTGGAAATTTGCGATTCCAAATGAAAATACAAGAACAACGAGCAATAGGACAAAATAAGGTGTTTTAATTGAGCGAAGCATTTCTTTGATGATATTATTTCCAGTTGGTTTTTCAACAATAGTAGGTTTAACATTTGGTAAAAAGAATAGTGATAAGATTCCCGCTAAAATTGTAGCACTACCAGCTACGATGAAAGGAAAGTGAATGCTTACATTTGAAAGAGCTCCACCAATTCCAGGTCCAATCATAAAACCAAAAGAAATGGCAGCACCAATCAAGCTCATAGCTTTACCACGTTCTTCTACTGTTGTAATATCAGCTGTATACGCCATTATGGGTGGAACTATAAAGGCAGAGCCAACACCTGTTAAAAAGCGTAAAACAAAAAGTTCCCATATATGAGTGGAAAAACTAAATAAAATTTGAGTTGTACCATTTAAGATTAATCCAAAAATGATTAGCTTCTTTCGACCAATCCGGTCAGATAAGCTTCCTGCAATAGGAGAAAAAATGAATTGAGCAAAGGCAATGCAGGCAATTAAAAAGCCAAGTACTTGACCTTTAGCACCGAATTCTTTTAAGTAACTTGGCATAATGGGGACAATTAACCCGACTGCACTCATTGTTATAAAAATATCAAACATTAATAAAATAAGCGCAAATTTTTTGTGTTTATTCATATATATATATCTTTCTCCTTTTTATTTCGTATAGCTAAGTATTTTTTGCGATAAATCCAATTATATATCTAGTTACTCCTTGAATCAATAAAATTGATTCATAGTAAAACATTTTAATTGCAATTTAAAAGACTGTCCTAGAATGAATTACTTATACATGTATTGGACAGTCCTTTGTTAAATTTTACCTTATAGACATTTTAAATTTCAAGAATAACTCATTATATTCGCCGATTTTTTCTTTTCCTAAGTTTTTATACACATGAAGTTTACTACGCACTTCCTTTGAAGGATAGTATCGTTCATCCTTCACGATTTCAGAATCTAGTAATTTTAAAGCAGCTTTGTTTGGGGTAGAGTAACCGACATAATCAGCATTTTGCGCGGCCACTTTTGGATTTAACATAAAATTGATAAATTTATGGGCACCTTCGATATTTTTAGATGTTTTGGGAATCACCATATTATCAAACCATAAGTTTGATCCTTCTTTTGGAACAGTGTACGTTAAATCTTCGTTTTCGAACATCATATCCGCTGCTTGGCCTGACCAAGTTAATGCAACTTCAGCATCTCCATTGATCATCAATTGTGTTACTTCATCTCCAATAACAGCTTTCACATTTGGTGCCATCTTGATAAGTTTGTCCGTAGCAGCATTCAATTCAGCACTATCTGTTGAATTCAATGATTTCCCCATACTATTTAAACCAACACCTATAACTTCACGTGCGCTATCAACTAATATGACTTGGCCTTTTAAAGAAGGGTCCCATAAATCATCCCAACTATTGAAGTTATAGCCTTTTAATAGTTTTGTATTATAGACAATTCCTACAGTACCCCAAAAATAAGGAATGGAGTATTCGTTACCTTTATCAAAGTCTAAGTTTAAGAAATCAGGATCGATGTTTTTTAAATTTGGAATTTGATTATGATCGATTTTTTTTAATAAATGAAGTTCTTTCATTTGTTCAATCGTGTATTCGGATGGAACCGCGATATCATAGTTTGTACCGCCTTGTTCAATTTTCGTCATCATTGCTTCATTGGAATCGAAAGTTTCATATATCACGTGGATTCCTGTCTCTTTTTCAAATTGCTTTAGTAAATCAGGATCAATATATTCACCCCAGTTATAAACCGTCAAAATATTTTTGCCAGATTTACCTGATGTGGAATCCATGGCGTATGCAATATACATAAGTACACCACAGCCTAATAAAATACCAATGGCTGCTCGAATTAAGGATTTCATTTATGAGCCCCCGTTCTTGTTTGACGATTTGTCATAAAGTAATAACCTAATACGAGGAGTAAAGTTACAAAGAACACCAATCCGGATATCGCATTTACCGTTAAAGAAACACCTGCTCTTGCCATCGAATAAATCTCAACAGATAGAGTACTAAATCCATTGCCAGTAACAAAGAATGTAACAGCAAA
Source organism: uncultured Caryophanaceae bacterium (assembly GCA_963792445.1). GTDB lineage: Bacteria > Bacillota > Bacilli > Bacillales_A > Planococcaceae > Rummeliibacillus. The sequence goes on from CAWBWO010000002.1 coordinate 3,082, forward strand.
GTCATCTAAAGAATACGTTAAAGCCATGAAGAACCCAGCGAAAATTCCTGGTTTGATAAATGGCAAAATAACACGTGTCATGACATCGCGCCGACTAGCACCTAAATCTCGCGCAGCATCAATAAGTGATGGATTCATTTCTTGTAATTTCGGTAATACCATTAAGACAACAATTGGAATACTAAAGGCAATATGTGCGAGTAACACCGATGTAAAGCCTAATTTAACACCAACCAATGTAAATAAAATTAAGAAAGAAGCACCAATAATAACATCAGGGCTAACAATTAGAATGTTATTCAATGATAGTAGTATATTTCGTAATTGACGATTTCTTATTGTAATAATACCAATTGCTCCAAGAGTACCAACGATTGTTGAGATTAGTGCAGACAAAAGGGCTACAACAACTGTATTGATCAAAATGACAATTAGTCTTGAATCTTGAAATACATCCTTATAATGACTCAATGAAAATGATTGGAAGTTCGTCATTGAATCGCCACTATTGAAAGAATAAAACACAAGGTACAAAATAGGTGCATAAAGAACGACAAATACAAAGGACATATAGAGTTTTGATTTTTTACTTAGTTTTTCCATGATGTACCTCTCCTTTTTCGTCTTTCACCAGTAATAAACATAATGATCAACATGAAGATAATTAAAAATACAGCGATTGTTGAACCCATTCCCCAATTTTGTGTGACTAAGAATTGTTCTTCAATCGCAGTACCAAGTGTAATCACGCGATTTCCAGCGATTAATCGGGTAATCATAAATAATGATAGGGATGGGATGAATACAGCTTGAACTCCCGCTTTAATCCCATTCATTGTTAACGGGATCACTACTCTTCGTAAAGTCATTAATTTTGAAGCACCCAAATCGCGTGATGCATAAATTAGTGCAGGGTTAAGTTTATCCAGTGCATTGAATATCGGTAAAATCATGAATGGTATGAAAATATATACCGAAACAAATACGAAAGCATAATCTGTAAATAGTATTTGTTGATGTGGTAATCCAATCGCTTGAACAAATGTATTAATTGGACCCCTATTCCCGAATATACCGATAAAAGCGTAAGTTTTTAATAGAAGATTAATCCATGAAGGAATAATGATTAAAATGAGCCAAAGGCGTTTGTGTTTTAATTTCGTGATGACATATGCTGCTGGATAGGAAACCAATAATGAAAATAAGGTTATGAGAAATGCATACCAAAACGAACTTAATGTCATTTTTAAATAAACGCTAGTAAGGAAGTTTTTATAATTTTCAAGAGTAAAATGGCCATGTAAATCTAACAATGAAAAGTACACTACTAAAAGAATCGGTGCGATGACAAAGAAAAGAATCCAAATATAGTAGGGGATAATAGAGCGTAAATTTCCTTTTTTACGCATTGGTTATATCTCCGTAAGATTCTAAACGTCTATCAAAATCTTCTTCGGATTCATTTAACCGCATAACATGAATTGCTTCAGGATCAAAATCTAAGCCAATTTTTGCACCAACATCTGCTTTTTTTAATGAGTGGACAAGCCATTCATTGCCATCTTGATCGTAAGTAGAAAGTTCATAATGAACACCGCGGAATAATTGGGTGTCTACGGTTACAACAAGTTTACCGTTTGTGACGTCTGTTATTTCTAAATCTTCAGGTCGAATTACAACATCTACTTTTTCGTTTGGATTTAATCCTTTATCTACACACTCAAATGTCTTTCCAGTAAATGTGACCTCAAAATCTTTTACCATTGTACCTGGTACAATATTAGACTCTCCGATAAAATCTGCTACAAATCTGTTTATAGGTTCATCATAGATATCAACAGGAGAACCACTTTGTTCAATTTTCCCTTCATGTAGGACGAAAATTTCATCTGACATGGCAAGAGCTTCTTCTTGGTCATGTGTTACAAAGACAAATGTCTTGCCCAAACGTTGTTGCAATTCACGTAATTCATATTGCATTTCTGTACGAAGTTTTAAGTCAAGTGCAGAAAGCGGTTCATCTAAAAGGATAATTTCAGGATCATTGACAATTGCACGTGCAATAGCTACACGTTGCCGTTGCCCGCCCGACATTTCTGAAATTTCTCTTTGACTATATCCTTCTAGATTCACAAATTTTAATGATTCTTCAACTCTTTTCGTAATCTCTGTCTCACTTATTTTTTTAATGCGTAATCCAAATGCTACATTTTCAAAAACATTGAAATGTGGAAATAATGCGTAATCTTGAAATACAGTGTTCACTTGACGCTCATTTGCAGGAACATGATTAATTTTCTTATTGTTAAAATAGATAGAGCCATTCGTTGGTTCCATAAAACCAGCAATGAGGCGAAGTATGGTTGTTTTTCCACAACCAGAAGGACCGAGTAATGTATAGAACTTACCACGTTCCAGTTCAAAGCTAATATCTTTTAATACATTGGTACCATCGCTATATGATTTCGAAACATGATCGAAACGAATAATTGTGTTTTCCGACATTTACGGGCCTCCTAAGCTACAAATATGATTCAGTTGCGACAAGCAATATCTCGGATTTGCCTGAATAATCATTGAACAATTGATGTTCGTCTGAAGCATCAAAGTAGATTGTGTTTCCTTTTGACGCTACAAATTCTTGTTTACCTAAAACAAGCCGTACTCTTCCTGTTAACACATTAATAAAAGTTTCTGATAGAGATGGTTCAAAGTGTTTGAATTCTCCATGCTCTTCAAAAGTGATCCTAACAGGTTCCATTTCTTTTTCATTTGAAGTAGGGATTAGCCATTCCATACAATACCCCTTTTCTTCATCTGTAAAAATGGTATGGTCTACTTCGGTGTAGACAATTTTCTTCTCCTCAGGTTCATCATCGAAGAATGCTTTTGGCGTAGTGCCTAGAACTTCTAATAATGCAAAGAATGTTTCAATAGAGGGAGAGTTTAAATCTCTTTCAAGTTGAGAGATGTACCCTTTACTCAAATCAGTTCGTTCGCCCAATTCTTCTTGAGTAAGCCCTTTTTTTAGACGAAGACGTTTTATTTTTTGTCCGATTTGCATCGATTTTACTCCTTGTTTAGTTTGTTATTTGTAAATTTTAGGGGATAGAGTTTACTTTTATCTAACTTTTAGTAATAAAGTTTACTTTAGCAAAACTTTTAGTTTACTGAGTCGCTTCTATTATACAAAATTATGAGTTATAAAAACACAAAAAAGGAGCCAATTAGACTCCTTTTTTCGTGAATTTATGATAGCTAAAATTCTAGTACTCTTTTTACTTCATTTAGGTATGATTGGCTTACTGTTAGTTCTGTGCCATCTTGCATCGTGATCATTAGATTTGAGGAGAAGTCACGTGTAATTCGATTGATTGCATGGATGTTAATAATATATGAACGATGAATTCTTAAAAAATAGTCTGGTAATCTTTTTTGGAGTTCTTTTAATGTTAAGTTAATTTTGTATTGTTCACTGCCTGCATAAAACCAGTTTTTCTTATTGAGACTTTCAAAATGAGAGATCTTTTCTATAGGAATGGGGGCCCATTCATCTTGTTGCTTGCCTGTTACAAAACGTAAAGGATTTTTTTTCACTTCTTGTGTGCCTTGTGTACATTGTGAATAAATTACAATTAAAGCAGCAGGTTCACCTAAAAAATCGATGGGATATCCAATTTCGAATAATGGTGTATGATTTTTCTCCTGCTCTATAACAGCTTCGATTTTCATTCTTTCCTTAATCACACGCTCTGCAATACTCCCTTCGATGATTTCATTTCCATTTTCTAAAAGAATGTCATTCGCGCCTGCTACATAGTAGACATAAGCTTTCCCAACAGCTATAGCGATAGAGGCGTCTTTCGGAATCCAATCTTTTAATACACGACAATATTGCTCTGCTAATTCCTTCACTAAAATGGCTGTGTTATGTATCATTTTTCTCCTCCTCAACTCATCCTGAATAATCATTCATCTGTCGTAAAAAAAAGGGATTTTATCCAAAAACAATAACAAAATACATTAACTGTTGTATATTAGTTTACAACAACGGTAGCTGTTATGCAACAAAGTATAGGGGTGTATTTTATTTTATTAAGTTAGCTAGCGTTCAACAAAGTGGAAGGTGTGAATTGATATGTTAACAAGACAACAACAAATCGAGCAACTTGAAAAAAGCTGGGCACAAGAAGAAAGATGGAAAGGTATTGTACGTCCTTATAAAGCAGAAGAAGTAGTAAAACTTCGTGGTTCTGTTCAAATTCAACATACGTTAGCTGAAAAGGGTGCACAACGTTTATGGAAATCTTTACATGAAGAGGATTTCGTCAATGCATTAGGTGCGTTAACAGGAAATCAAGCGGTTCAACAAGTAAAAGCAGGTTTAAAAGCAATTTACTTAAGTGGATGGCAAGTAGCTGCAGATGCAAACCTTTCAGGTCAAATGTATCCTGATCAATCTTTATATCCTGCAAACTCTGTACCACAAGTAGTGAAACGAATCAATCAAGCACTACAACGCGCAGACCAAATTGATTATGCTGAAGGCCGCTTAGACAATTTTGACTGGTTTGCTCCAATCGTAGCGGATGCAGAAGCAGGTTTTGGTGGTCCATTGAATGTATTTGAATTAATTAAAGGGATGATTGAAGCAGGTGCAGCTGGTGTTCATTTAGAAGATCAATTGGCTTCTGAGAAGAAATGTGGTCACCTAGGAGGAAAAGTATTATTACCAACTCAAAATGCAATCCGTAATTTAGTTGCAGCGCGACTTGCAGCTGACGTTTCAGGTGTACCAACTATTTTAATCGCACGTACAGATGCAGATGCTGCAGATATGGTAACAAGCGATATCGATCCACGTGATGCTGAATTTATCACAGGGGAACGTACACCAGAAGGATTTTTCCGTACAAAAGCAGGTATTGATCAAGCCATTGCTCGTGGTTTAGCTTATGCACCATATGCAGACCTCGTTTGGTGTGAAACATCGACACCAGACTTGGAAGAAGCAAAGAAATTTGCAGATGCAATTCGTGCAAAATTCCCTGATAAGCTATTAGCATACAATTGCTCACCTTCATTTAACTGGAAAGCAAACTTAGATGATGAAACCATTGCAAAATACCAAGTAGAGCTTGGTAAGATGGGTTATAAGTTCCAATTTGTAACATTAGCTGGATTCCATGCATTAAACCATAGCATGTTCAAATTGTCTAATGACTACAAAGACAATGGAATGGCTGCATACTCTAAATTGCAACAAGAAGAGTTTGCAAGTGAAAAACACGGCTACACAGCAACAAAGCATCAACGTGAAGTAGGTACTGGTTACTTTGACGAAGTATCACAAGTTATTTCTGGAGGAACATCTTCAACAACAGCTATGAAGGGTTCAACAGAAACAGCACAATTTATCTAATTCATTAAAATAAGCTGTTAGGAACTAATGTCTAATCTTACTTAAGAGTATTTATAGATCGCTTACACTAAAAGTCAATATGCAAGATTTTAAGATAAGGTGACTAACAGCTTCAAAAAAATTATTAGAAATTGGTAATGTGAAAGGATGATCGATTTTGGGTACTCACCAAGCTGCCACACCTGCTATTAAAATTATAGGTAAACAAAATGCATCAACAGAGCAAGTGTTAACTAAAGATGCGCTGCAATTCATCGCATCATTACAACAGCTATTTAATGACCGTAGAAAATCCTTACTAAAACAAAGAGAAGCGCGTCAACAACTATTAGATGCTGGGGTCACACTAGACTTTTTAGAAGAAACGAAGTTAATTCGAGAAGGGGATTGGACAATTGCTCCATTACCAGAAGATTTGCAAGACCGTCGAGTTGAAATTACAGGTCCAGTATCACGTAAAATGGTGATCAATGCATTAAATTCTGGAGCAAAAATGTTTATGGCATGTTTTGAAGATGCAACTTCTCCAACTTGGAAGAATATGATAGAAGGTCAACTCAATATGATTGACGCAGTACGTAAGACCATTTCCTTCTCTCAAGCTTCAAATGGAAAAGTATATCGTTTGAATAATGAAACAGCTACATTATTAGTTCGTCCACGCGGCTTACATTTAATAGAAAGAAATGTAGAAATTAATGGAGAACCAATATCTGGAAGCCTTTTTGATTTCGGATTATTTTTCTTCCATAATGCGAAGGAATTAATAGTACGAGGTTCAGGACCCTATTTCTATATTCCAAAATTAGAAAGCCATTTAGAAGCAAGATTATGGAATGACATTTTTATCTATGCACAAGACTACCTTGGCATTCCACAAGGAACGATTAAAGCTACTGTATTAATCGAAACAATTACAGCAGCATTTGAAATGGATGAGATTTTATATGAATTAAAAGATCATTCAGCAGGTTTAAACTGTGGACGTTGGGATTATATTTTTAGCTATATTAAACGTTTACGAAATCATTCAGATGTTATTTTACCGGACAGAGGTCAAGTAACGATGACGTCACCATTTATGAGAGCGTATACGCAATTATGTATTCAAACTTGTCATAAGCGTAATGCACCTGCAATGGGGGGGATGGCTGCACAAATCCCGATAAAAGACGATCCACAAGCGAATGAAATTGCCTTTGGAAAAGTAAGTGAAGATAAACGACGTGAAGCAACTGACGGTCATGATGGAACATGGGTAGCACATCCAGGCCTAGTACCTGTTGCAATGGAACAATTTGATGAGCATATGAAAACACCAAATCAAATTCATCGCAAACGGGAAGATGTACATGTAACAGCGGAAGATTTACTAGAAGTTCCTCAAGGTACAATCACAGAAGAGGGATTACGTGTAAATTGTAGTGTTGGTGTTCAATATATTGCATCATGGCTACGTGGTAATGGTGCAGCTCCTATTAATAATATGATGGAAGATGCTGCAACAGCTGAAATCTCTCGCACACAAGTATGGCAATGGATCAGACATCCAGAAGGAAAATTGGAAAACGGTCAAAAAATTGATGAGATCTTGTTCAAGGAGATTTTACATCAAGAATTACAGAAAATTGAAGATCTTGTAGGATACCAAAATTTCTTAAGCGGACGTTATGAGGAAGCGGCTGAAATATTTAGTGATTTGACATTACAAAATACGTTTGAAGAGTTTTTAACAATTCCAAGCTATCAGCATATTTCTTAATATACCTGGTAGCTAAACAGTAACTTATAATAATTAGGAGGAGATATTATGCAAAACGAGACAAATGAAAAATATCCAAAGCTTTGCACTGAATGTGGTTGTGAGATTGTTGAGCAAGTCGAATCTATTATTTATGAGTGTGAACGCTGCCTAGGCACGAAAGACGAATAAACGAAAAGCATGTACTTGGAAATGCTATTTAAAAATATAAAACAAAGGATTACATCTAATTGGTGTGGTCCTTTGTTTTTTATGAATGCAAATAAAAGTCTTACCGTTGACTAACCCGAGAGACTACACTTTTCGAGGACTGAAAAATTATAGTAATTCTTATTAGGTTTTAGTTTGAAATACTAATCTTCATCAAACCATTGATTCTGAGTGGTAGCACTGGAACGGATTATATGGACATTAAACCTTCTGAAAATTAGCAAAAGTAAATAATTTGTCACTTTAACTCATTATAATAAACATTTTGTAAGCTGATTCTTTGATTTAAACAAATGGATTTGTTATTGTAATAAGTGGGTTGTGGCACATGAAGCTACATACATTTTATACAATATTCACTTTTGGAGGGATTTATAATGTCAGAACGTATGGTAGGAAAACAAGCACCACGCTTTGAAATGGAAGCAGTAATGCCAAACAAAGAATTTGGTAAAGTTAGTCTTGAAGAAAATATGAAAAATGGCAAATGGACAGTTCTTTTCTTCTATCCAATGGACTTCACATTTGTTTGCCCAACTGAAATCACTGCTATGTCAGATCGTTACGATGAATTCGAAGATTTAGATGCAGTAGTAATCGGTGCATCAGCTGATACAATCCATACTCACTTAGCTTGGATTAAACAAGATCGTGCTGATAACGGTATTGGTCAATTAAACTATCCATTAGCAGCTGACCATACTCATCAAATTATTGAAGCTTATGGCGCTTACAAAGAAGATGAAGGTGTAGCACTACGTGGCCTATACATCATCAATCCAGAAGGCGAATTACAATACCAAGTTGTACACCACAACAACATTGGCCGTGACGTTGATGAAGTTCTACGTGTACTTCAAGCATTACAAACAGGTGGCCTTTGCCCAGCAAACTGGCACCCAGGTGATGCATTACTAGAAGGCTAATCCCTTTAGTAATGATTGAAAATTAAGGGCCTAACAATTTTGTTAGGTCCTTTTTTGAAAAGATGCATATAGTAAAACGTAAATATATTAAATCATGAGGTGATACATTATGAAATTACGTTCAGAAATGCCTGAATTAGATGGAGAAGTAGCATGGTTAAATGGCGAAGTATCAAAAGCTGATTTAGTCGGTGAAAAACCAACATTAATTCACTTTTGGTCAGTCAGCTGTCACTTATGTAAAGAAGCTATGCCAGAAGTTAATAAATTCAGAGACAAATATAAAGACGAATTAAACGTTGTAGCCGTTCATATGCCTCGTTCAGAAAAAGACTTAGATCTTAATGATATTAAAGAAGTAGCTGCTGAACATGGAATTACTCAACCAATTTTCGTTGATAGTAAAATGAAATTAACAGATACATTTGAAAATCAATACGTACCTGCATATTATGTTTTTGATAAAGACGGCAAACTACGTCATTTCCAAGCTGGCGGCAGTGGCATGAAAATGTTAGAAAAACGTGTAAATCGTGTACTTGATGAAGTTCGTAACGACGACTAATTATTAATTATAAAAACGGTTGCTCAATTTTTGAGCAGCCCTTTTTATTTTTCTATAAAATGTCTTGTGCAATTCAAAAACTTAACATCTTCAATCAGCAAAAATAGTCAATGTCTGCTAAAATAGGTGAAGATATAAGCTTCTTAGATGCGTTATGAAATCGGAGGTATTTTGCGTGGAAAAAGAGTTTGTTGTCATCGGATTAGGTAGATTTGGAGGAAGTATTGTCAATGAGCTGATCAGTCAAGGTGCGGATGTCATGGCCATTGATAAACAACCAGAACGTGTCGATGAATTTGCATCAATTGCAACTCAAGCTGTTGTAGCAGATACAACAGATGAATCTGTATTAAAATCTTTAGGAATTCGTAATTTTGAACATGTCATCGTAGCGATTGGAGATGATATACAATCCAGTATATTAACTACGCTCATGTTAAAAGAGATAGGTGTGCAGAAAATAACGGTCAAAGCACAAAATGATTATCATGAAAAAGTGCTTCGCAAAATAGGTGCGGACCATGTTGTGCATCCAGAACGGGATATGGGTATCCGTATCGCCAATAATATGATGTCCAATAATGTGCTTGATTACTTAGAGTTATCAGATGAGCACTCCATTATGGAGATTAAAGCGAATCACCAACTTGAAGGTCATACAATTATTGGATTAGATATTCGTGCACGATATGGAATTAATATTGTAGCCATTAAACGGGAAACAGAGATTATTGTCTCTCCTCAGGCCGATGAATTAATTCACGAAGGAGATATACTGATTGTCATCGGAGCAGATGCGGATATAAGTCGTTTCGAGAAGAAGATGCTGAACTAGGTTTAGATCAGACTTAAAAATAATTATTTAAATATTTTGAAAATTGTATTGAAAATTTTTGGACTTATGTTATAGTATCAATAAGTTTACGAAGCAGATCTATTTTTAGCGCTGACTGGTTAACCAGAGGCTTTTAATTACATTGTATGTAATTAAAAGCCTCTTTTTTTATTTTAATACCAAGTAAACTTATAAAATTAATTGATTATTGGAGGGGTTAGATGGTAGAAAAAATACGCTTTGAGTGTGTGACGAAGACTTTTTCTAATAGGGGAGAGAAAAATGGCCAGCAATTTGTCGCTGTAGAGGATTTAAATTTTCATGTCAATGAAGGGGAGTTTCTAACACTTGTTGGTCCATCTGGATGCGGTAAATCAACATTGCTCGATCTATTAGCAGGATTATCTAAACCAACAAAAGGAAGGATCCTACTAAATCAAAAGGAAGTAAACGGACCTGGATTAGACAGGGGAGTTGTATTTCAGCAATATGCTTTGTTTCCTTGGAAAACAGTATTAGGAAATGTTTTATTTGGACTTGAGGCAAAAGGAATATCGAAGAATGTACAAAATGATATTGCCAAATATTATATTGACTTAGTGGGATTAAGCAAATTTTTAAGTCATTATCCCCATGAATTGTCAGGTGGGATGAGGCAGCGAGTTGCCATAGCAAGAAGCTTAGCATATGAACCTGAAGTGTTATTAATGGATGAACCATTTGCAGCATTAGATGCACAAACACGAGAAAATTTACAGGAAGAATTACTTCGGATTTGGGAAAAAACCAAAAAGACAATCGTCTTTATCACACATGGTATTGATGAAGCAATTTATTTAGGGCAACGTGTTGTTATTTTAACTCCGAATCCAGGACGTGTTAAAGAAGTTGTAACAGTGCCGTTAAAAGACAAATTAGGAGAAATTGATGTTCGTTCGCATCCTGATTTTGCTAGAGCTAGACATGAAGTATGGAGCTTATTACACGAGCAGCAATATCTAGGAGCTAATATTTAGGAGGGATTAAATGGTTATAGTTCAAAAACAAATCGTTTCAGCTACTAAAAGGAAAACCGTAGGAGAACATTTCAAACTCGTTTTCAATCAATCAATCGTCTTGATTTTTTTATTGGCATTGTGGGAGGCAGCTCCGAGACTTGGCTTTGTGGATCGAACATTCTTCCCACCATTTTCAGATGTGGTAAAAGCTTGGTGGAATTTAGTGGTAACGGGTCAACTGTTAGATCATTTCACAGCTAGTATTGTTCGGTCTGGTATAGGGTTTTTACTTGCTTTAATTATTTCTGTACCACTTGGTTTACTCATTGGTTGGTATCCTACAGTACGTGAGTTATTAAATCCGGTATTAGAGATATTTAGAAATACAGCAGCTCTTGCTCTCTTACCCGTTTTTATTTTACTACTAGGAATTGGGGAAATCTCGAAGATTAGCATTGTTCTATTTGCTTGCATATGGCCGATTTTATTGAATACTATTGCAGCAGTAAGAGAAGTAGATCCTTTACTTATTAAATCAGCAAAATCAATGGGTTTACATGATATAAAGTTGTTTTGGAAAGTTATTTTACCTGCTTCTGTTCCAACAATTTTTACTGGTATTCGTATGGCCGGAACAAGTTCCATCCTTGTATTAATAGCAGCAGAAATGATTGGTGCTAAAGAAGGGCTAGGGTATTTAATCACATTTGCACAATATAACTTTCAAATTCCTGAAATGTATGCTGGTATTATTTCAATAGCATTATTAGGAGTAATTATGAATCAGTGCTTAATGGCTCTTGAAAGAAGATTTTCAAAATGGAAACAACCAATAGAGTAAGGGGGATATCCTATGAAAAAGCTTTATATGTTTGTGTGTGCATTAATGGTTATTTTATTGGCAGGCTGTGGCGCAAAAGACCAATCAGTAAATGCTGATGAAAATAATGCAGCTATATTAAAATATCAAGGTGAAACTAGTACGGTTAGTTTACCTGAATTAGCAGAAGATTTAGGCTTTTTTAATGAAGTAAAGTTATCTTATCAAGGTGCATATACAGGCGGCCCTGAAAGTATTCAATATGTTGCAACAAATCAATTAGATTATGGAATGGCTTTTAATGGAGCAATTATTAAATCAATTGAAAAAGGTGTTGATATTCAATCAGTTGTAAGCTCCTATGGTAATGATCAAAAAAGTTATGTAGGTTACTTTAAATTAAAAAACAGCTCAATTCATAATGCAAGAGATTTAATGGGGAAGAAAATTGCTGTGAATATTAGAGGGGCACATTATGAAATGGCTATTAAAGAATATTTACGTCAAAAAGGATTAACAAAAGAAGAAATAGCAGATGTAGAATTCGTTACAATGCCACTTATTAATGCTGAACAAGCTGTTATAAATAAACAAGTTGACCTTGCAGCATTGAATGGCGTCTTTCGAGATAAAGCGGTTGAACATAAGAAGGTAGAGCCATTATTTACGGATCTTAATATTTTCGGTCAATATAGTGCAGGAAGTTATTTTTTTACTTTAAAATTTATAAAAGAACATCCTGATGTCGTAGAAGATTTTACACAAGGTGTTGCAAAAGCAATTGAATGGCAACATAATACTCCACGTGATGAAGTTATTGCTCGTATGAAGAAAATAATTGAGAAACGAAAGCGCAATGAAACTTCAGAAAACGTAAAATACTGGAGGAGTTCAGGAGTTTCTGAAAAAGGTGGGCTTATAAAAGAAGAGGATTTCAAGCGTTGGTTACAACCGTTAGTCGAAACAGGTGATTTAAAGACAACAAATATTGATGTTCAGAAAATGTTTACAAACAAGTATAATCCTTATGATTAGTACTGCATAAAAACAAACTAAACAGATAGGAATGATTATATATGGGAAGAAAACAAATGAAATTAGGAGCATTCTTTTATCAACCAGGTCATCATTTAGCAAGTTGGCGCTATCCTTCTACGAAAACTAAGGAATCATTTACATTTGAATTTTGGAAAGAGCAAGCAATAACTGCTGAACGCGGAAAGTTTGATATGATTTTCTTCGCAGATGTATTTGCTCAAACGATAGAAGAACATAGTTTTTCGGGTTTAAAATTTGATCCAATCGTATTAATATCTGCACTTGCAGCTGTCACCAAAAAAATTGGTGTTGTTTCTACACTCACCACTACTTATAACGAACCTTATCATGTAGCTAGAAAATTTGCGGCGATCGATCATTTGTCAGGTGGAAGAGCAGGATGGAATATTGTTACATCCTCTAATCCAAAAGAGTCAACATTATTTGGAAAGAATCAACATTTGGAACATGCAAAAAGGTATGAACGAGCTGAAGAATTTTTGAAAGTAGTAAAGAAATTATGGGGCTCAATTGAACGTAATGCAGTGATTATTGATAAAGAAAAAGGGCAATTTATAGATGTTAATAAAGTACATCAAGTGCAACATGAGGGAGAATGGTTTAAAATCAATGGATTACTTGATACATTTGAAACACCACAAGGTCATCCAGTATTAGTGCAGGCAGGGTCCTCTGAGGCAGGAAAAGAATTTGCAGCAAAAACAGCTGAAGTTATTTTTACTGCATGGCAAACGTTAGAAGAAGGGCAAAGTTTTTACCGTGATGTGAAAAGTCGATTGGCAAAATACGGACGAGATGAAGATGACTTAAAAATAATGCCAGGTGTTTTTATTACGGTTGCCAAAACAGAAGAAGAAGCACGTGCAAAGCAACAAAAGCTTAATAGTTATATTACTGAAGAAATGGGGATTGCTTATCTAAATAATTTCACAGGTGTTGATTTAACCGGATATAACGTCAATGATCCATTACCAGATATTGCGCCTAGTGATGACCCTACTAACCCTCAAATACGGTATCATTTAATTCGAAATTTAGCGATACGCGAACAATTAACATCGATAAAAGATGTTTATGAAAAGGTTGCTGGAGCAAGAGGACATCGTGAAATCGTTGGAACGCCATCACAAATAGCTGATCAGTTAGAGGATTGGTTTGTAAATGAAGCTGCTGATGGATTTAATATCATGTCACCACATTTTCCTGAAGGATTTAATGACATCGTTGATCTAGTTATTCCTGAATTACAGCGTAGAGGACTATTTCGTACAGAGTACGATGGAGAGACATTGCGTGATCATTTAGGACTCAAAATGCCTACATTCCATGTTCAAAATGCGGAAGTTCTTTCAGAATAGTAAAAGTTCGTTCAAATAAACCCCCAACATTTTAAAATGTTGGGGGTTCTTATTCAAAGTTTTTAAAATTGATCTATCAAACTTCCATAATAATTGGCAAAATCATTGGACGGCGCTTTGTTTTTTCAAACAAGTATGGTCCTAATACGTCTGTAATCTCGTTCTTTAATTCAGACCATTGCGTTGTCTTTTCTTGTAATGTTTGTTGTAAGTGTTTGTTTAACATCTGCTGAGCTTCGTTTATCATCATACCTGATTCTCGCATGTAAACAAAGCCACGAGAGATAATGTCAGGACCAGAAACGATTTTTTGTTGTTCCATATCCACACTTACTACAACTATTACAAGCCCTTCTTCAGATAGGATACGACGATCGCGTAATACGATATTACCGATATCACCAATACCATTTCCATCAATATAGACAGCGCCTGATTGGATACGACCCGCAACATGTGCTTCATCAGAACTTAATGCTAGTACTTCACCATTTTCCATGATAAAGATATTGTCAGGATCCACATCACAATCTTCTGCTAAGCTTGCATGCATACGAAGCATACGATACTCACCATGAATTGGCATGAAGAATTTAGGTTTGATTAGACGTAGCATTAATTTTTGTTCTTGTTGAGAACCATGACCTGAAGTATGGATGTTATTTAGTGAACCGTGAATAACTTCTGCACCTGCACGATATAACAAATTGATTGTTTTGTTAACGCTAATTGTATTTCCTGGGATTGGTGAAGAAGAAAATACAACAGTATCGCCAGGTTGAATTTGTATTTGTCTGTGTGTACCGTTAGCAATTCGTGAAAGAGCAGCCATTGGTTCGCCTTGACTTCCTGTACAAAGAATCATCACTTCATTTGCAGGTAAGCGGTTTAAAGTTTGAGTGTCTACAAATGTTTCTTTTGGAGCAGTAATGTATCCTAATTCACGCCCAATAGTAATCGCATTATCCATACTTCTACCAAAAACAGCTACTTTACGACCGTGTTTTGCTGCTGCATCTGTCACTTGTTTTAAACGGTGAATATTTGAAGCAAAAGTTGCGAAAATAATACGAGATTCTACTTTGCGAAGTATTTCATCAATACTTTCGCCGACTTTACGTTCTGACATTGTAAATTCAGGGCGTTCAGCGTTCGTACTATCTGATAATAAGCAAAGAACACCATCTCGACCGATTTCAGCCATTTTAGTCAAGTTAGCTGGCTCTCCAACTGGTGTAAAATCAAATTTGAAGTCACCAGTATGTACGATATTACCAGGTGGTGTTTTTACAACAATTCCAAACGCATCTGGAATACTATGAGTTGTTCTAAAGAAACTCACAGAAGTTTTACGGAACTTAATCACGTCATCCTCTTGAATTTCGATGAGTTTTGTTTGACGTAATAAGCCGTGCTCGTCCAATTTGTTACGTAATAAACCTAGAGCTAATTTACCACCATAAACTGGTATGTTAATCTGACGAAGTAAATACGGGATACCACCAATATGGTCTTCGTGACCGTGTGTGATAAATAGCCCTTTAATTTTATCAACATTTCTTACTAAATAAGTGTAATCAGGGATTACATAGTCGATTCCAAGAAGATCATCTTCAGGGAATTTAATACCTGCATCAATTAAAATAATTTCATCTTGAAATTGAACTGCATAAGTATTTTTACCGATTTCGCCCAGTCCGCCGAGTGCGAAAACCGCAGTTTGGTCATTTTTGACAAACTTCATTTAATTAGAATTGCTCCAATTTGTAATGTTCGCTTGCTTGTTCGTATTCTAGATAATTTCCTTCAAGCAATTGAATAAATTCGATGTTGAAACCACGGCCTTGAAGTTTTTCACGGACTTCACGAACATCCTCTGCTTCAAGGTATAAGCTTTTAGTATTTTCGCGAACTGGTACTTCAAGCGCATTTTCTTGATAATAAACTTTGAAAATCATTTTTTTGCTCTCCTTTAACACGTTCAAAATTATTTCATTTCCTTTATATTATCATGTAGGTAAACTAAAATAAAGAAAAGCCCTTCAAAATATGAAGGGCAAAGTAAATTTAAGCTATGGTTTTTTTCTCGAGTAAGCCACGGAGCCTTTTCAATAGTTGTTTTTTAAGACGTTTAAACATGGCATATCACTCCTTATGGTTAGTATACTATCCAACATTGAAAATGTAAAGGTGATTTACTTAACAGTAACAAATAATAAATAAAAATTAATAATGAGAGGTTGTTAGAAAAAGAATGAAAAAGAAAATATTGTTTTTTGATATTGATGGAACCCTTTATAATTCAGAGAAAAAGCTTCCGCAGGCAACCTATGACGCAATTCAACAAGCGAAGGAGATGGGGCATGAGGTTGTAATTGCAACTGGACGTTCGCCATTCTTTTTAAAGCCAGTTTTAGATGAACTTGGTTTGAACTCATTTGTAAGTTTTAATGGACAATACGTTGTTTACAAAGGACAGGTTATTTCTAAACGACCGATTCCTATTGAAACGATCGAAAGATTAGTAGCTCAAGCATCAGCAGAAAATAATCCAATTGTCTATTTAGATGATGTTAGAATGACTTCTGCAGCAAAAGATGATTTGAAAGTACGCGTAAGCATGGATTCACTGTTCTACCCGATGCCAGAAGTAGATGAAGAATATTATAAGCAATCCGATACTTATCAAATTTTGTTATATGTCGATCAAGAAGATGAAAAGAGATATGCTGCATTATATCCAGAGTTAAAATTAATTCGTTGGCATGAATTTTCAGTGGATGTCATTAATCAAGATGTGTCAAAAGCATATGGTATTGAGCAATTTTTAAAACATACAAATTTCGATATTGAAGATGCCATTGCTTTTGGTGATGGTCTTAATGATGTTGAAATGTTACAAGCTGTAGGCACAAGTGTTGCAATGGGGAATGGTCATGAAAAAGCGAAAGAAGTTGCTACTTTTGTAACGGATCATGTTGATTGTGATGGGTTATCGAAAGCGATGAAAAAATTAGGATTATGTGAATAAAAAAAGGAGTTGACCGCATGAAAATGGGTCAACTCCTTTTTAATCTTCTAATGGATGTGCATTTGGAATTTCAGCGAATGGGTTGTCCTTATTTATATGATCGTAGAACATAATACCATTCAAGTGATCTAATTCATGTTGGAAAGCGATAGCAGGAAGTCCTTTTAAACGCATTTTCTTTTCTTCGCCTTCTGGAGTGAAAAATTTGACAGTAATACGTGCATGTCTTGGTACATAACCGGGTATATCTTGGTCTACGGATAAGCACCCTTCACCTACAGATATATATGTACCTTCAACTGAATGGCTGACAATCTTTGGGTTAATAACAACCATACTAATTTGTTTTCCTTTACTGTCTGGTAAATGTAAAGCAAACATTCTTTTTGAAACATTTACTTGTGGTGCTGCAATACCAATCCCTGAACGCAAACCATGTTTATCAGCAATTTCAGGGTCTTGACTATTAATTAAAAATTGTAGTAAATCTTCTCCAAGTTTTTTATCTTCTATTGTTAAAGGGAAAGTCATTTCTTTTGCAACTTCACGCAAAGTAGGATGACCATCTCTAATTACATCGTGCATTAAAATCATTTTGCTCTTCCTTTCAAAAAAAGTTCAATACTAATTATAACTTACTATCCTGTTCATTCAATCAAAAGTCACCTTCTTTAGTTAAAAAGTTTGTTATAGATATGAAGGAAAAGGTAATAATTGTAGTGATAAAACTGTGTTAGTAAAGCTTGTAAATGTAATACTGTTGTATAATACAGATGATTTAGGTTTATAATACAGAGTTATTAGTTAGAAGTTTCAAAAAATACGCAATGATTAAGAATACTAAGGTTGACTGATGAATTTTAATTCAGTATATTTTAAATTAATAGTTGTTGTATTACTAATTTTATGTTAATTTTATAATACAGATATAAAGGAGATGTGATAACATGGCTTCTAAGCAAATTCAGCAATTTGATCCGGTAGCAAATTTACACGAGATCGAAGAGAAGTTTGAAATGTTCCAAATTTTAAATGAAGAAGGGGAAATCGTAAATAAGGGGGCAGATCCACAGTTATCTGACGAAGAATTAGTGGAATTGATGAGTCGTATGGTATTTACTCGTATTTTAGACCAACGTTCCATCTCATTAAACCGTCAAGGTCGTCTAGGATTCTACGCTCCAACTGCTGGGCAAGAGGCTTCTCAAATTGCTTCACATTATGCCCTTGAAAAAGAAGATTATATACTACCTGGTTACCGCGATGTACCTCAAATCGTATGGCATGGTCTTCCTTTATGGAAAGCATTCTTATGGTCAAGAGGACATTTTGTAGGCGGTCAAATACCTGAAGATGTGAATGTATTATCACCACAAATTATTATCGGTGCTCAATATGTTCAAACTGCAGGTGTTGCTCTAGGTATTCAAAAACGCGGCAAAAAGGCTGTAGCCGTAACATATACAGGTGATGGCGGTTCATCACAAGGTGATTTCTATGAAGGAATTAACTTTGCAGGTGCTTTCAAATCACCAGCTATTTTCATCGTACAAAATAACCAATATGCAATTTCAACACCACGTGAATTACAAACAGCTGCTTCAACAATTGCTCAAAAAGGGATTGCAGCAGGTATTCCAAGTATTCAAGTTGATGGTATGGATCCTTTAGCAGTTTATGTAGCAACACGTGATGCAAGAAAACGTGCAGTAGAAGGCTCAGGTCCATCATTAATCGAAACAGTATGTTATCGTTATGGCCCACATACAATGGCCGGTGATGATCCAACACGTTACCGTACTTCAGAAACCGATTCTAAATGGGAAAAGAAAGATCCAATCGTTCGTTTCCGTAAATTTTTAGAAGCAAAAGGTTTATGGAATGAAGAAAAAGAAGCAGAAGTAATTGCAAATGCAAAAGAAGAAATCAAAGCAGCTATCAAAAAAGCGGACGAGACACCAAAACAAAAAGTAACAGATCTAATCCGTAATATGAATGATGGCGAATTACCATATAACTTAAAAGAACAATATGAAATCTACGCAGAAAAGGAGTCGAAGTAACCGATGGCACAAATGACAATGATTCAAGCAATTACAGACGCACTTCGTTGTGAATTAAAAGATGACGAAAACGTGCTAGTATTCGGTGAAGACGTTGGTGTGAACGGTGGGGTATTCCGTGCAACTGAAGGTCTTCAAAAAGAATTTGGTGAGGATCGTGTATTTGATACACCACTTGCTGAATCTGGTATTGGCGGACTTGCAATTGGTCTTGCACTTCAAGGATTCCGCCCAGTTCCAGAAATTCAATTCTTCGGCTTCGTATTATGAAGTAATGGATTCAATTAGCGGTCAATTAGCACGTATTCGATATCGTTCAGGTGGTAGTCTTTCTGCACCTGTAACTATTCGTTCTCCATTTGGTGGAGGTGTGCATACACCAGAAATGCACTCTGATAGTTTAGAAGGTTTAGTAGCATCCCAACCAGGACTAAAAGTAGTTGTCCCATCTACACCATATGATGCGAAAGGCCTTTTGATTTCATCTATTCGTGATAATGACCCAGTAGTCTTTTTAGAACACTTAAAACTTTATCGTTCATTCCGTGAAGAAGTACCAGAAGAATCTTATACAATTCCTCTAGGTAAAGCAGATGTGAAACGTGAAGGTAAAGATTTATCGATTTTTTCTTATGGTGCAATGGTTCATGAATCATTAAAAGCAGCTGAAGCATTAGAAAAAGAAAATTATTCTGTTGAAGTTGTTGACTTACGTACAATTCAACCATTAGATATTGAAACAATTATTGCTTCTGTAGAAAAAACAGGCCGTGCAATTGTTGTACAAGAAGCTCAAAAACAAGCAGGTATCGCAGCTAATGTAGTAAGTGAAATTACAGAACGAGCTATCTTAAGTCTAGAAGCTCCAGTACTTCGAGTAACTGCACCTGATACAGTATATCCATTCCCACAAGCAGAAGCTGTTTGGTTACCAAACTCAAAAGACATCGTAGCAACTGCTAAAAAAGTTCTAGAATTCTAACTCTATTTAAAAACGAAAGGGATGACTTACATGGCATATAAATTTCGCTTACCTGATATTGGTGAAGGAATCCATGAAGGAGAAATCGTAAAATGGTTTGTTAAACCAGGGGATAAGATTGAAGAAGATGCACTACTAGCAGAAGTTCAAAATGATAAAGCAGTAGTTGAAATTCCTTCTCCAGTAGAAGGTACAGTTGAAAAAGTACTTGTTGAAGAAGGTACTTTAACAACTGTCGGTACAGTACTTTTAGAAATTGACGCACCTGGATATGAAGACCTTGAACTTCATGGACACCAAGACGAAGAAGATACAGCTGAGACAGAAGCACAAGTTCAAGCAACTGCTGAATCTGGAAAGAAAGTTGAAAAGGAACCTGCTGAAAAACAAGTACAATCTGAATCTGCAGTGGAAGTTAAAGAAACAGAAGCTTCTTCAACAACTCGAGTAATCGCGATGCCTTCAGTTCGTAAATTTGCACGTGACAACGGTATTGATATTAACCAAGTAGTTGGTACGGGAAAAAATGGCCGTATCCTAAAAGAAGATATTGAAGCGTATAAAAATGGCGATTCAAAACAACCTGTAGTAGAAGCAGAAACTTCAAAACAAGTGGAAGAGTCATCAGTAGTTGAAGCTCAAACAGCACCTGTTGTACTAGAAGGGGAATTCCCAGAAACACGAGAAAAAATGTCTGGAATTCGTCGTGCAATTGCAAAAGCAATGGTTCACTCTAAACAAACAGCACCACATGTTACTTTGATGGATGAAGTAGATGTTACAGAATTAGTTGCACATCGTAAAAAATTCAAAGCAATTGCTGCAGAAAAAGGTATTAAGTTAACATATTTACCTTATGTAGTAAAAGCATTGGTAAGCACTTTACGTGAATTCCCTGAATTCAATCGTTCATTTGATGATGCAACTCAAGAAATTATTCAAAAACATTATTACAATATTGGCATTGCAGCTGATACAGAAAAAGGTCTTCTTGTACCTGTTATCAAGCATGCAGATCGCAAGTCTGTATTTGCAGTATCTGACGAAATTAACCAATTAGCAACAAAAGCTCGTGAAGGTAAATTAGCTCCAAATGAAATGAAGGGTGCTTCATGCTCTATTACCAATATCGGTTCTGCAGGAGGTCAATGGTTTACTCCAGTAATTAATCATCCTGAAGTAGCAATTTTAGGTATTGGTAGAATTTCAGAAAAACCTGTAATAAAAAATGGTGAAATTGTAGCCGCACCTGTGTTAGCATTATCATTGAGCTTTGATCATCGAATGATCGACGGCGCGACTGCTCAACATGCGTTAAATCATATTAAACGTTTATTGAGTGAGCCTGAACTATTATTAATGGAGGCGTAAAAAATGGTAGTAGGAGATTTTCCAATTGAAACAGATACAATTGTCATCGGTGCTGGTCCTGGTGGATATGTAGCAGCAATCCGTGCAGCACAACTAGGACAAAAAGTAACTGTAGTAGAACGTGAATTTGTTGGTGGCGTATGTTTAAACGTAGGTTGTATTCCATCAAAAGCTTTGATTTCTGTAGGTCACCGTTATGAACAAGCTAAACACTCAGAAGATATGGGCGTTGTTGTACCAGAAGTAAATCTTGACTTCACAAAAGTTCAAGAATTCAAAAATTCTGTTGTTAAGAAATTAACTGGCGGTGTTTCTGGTTTATTAAAAGGTAATAATATTGAAGTTGTAAAAGGTGAAGCTTATTTCCACGATGCTAACTCATTACGAGTGATCACTGAAAATTCAGCTCAAACTTACAATTTTAAAAATGCAATTATCGCAACTGGTTCTCGTCCTGTTGAAATTCCAACGTTCAAATTCTCAAATCGTGTGTTAAATTCAACTGGTGCACTTAATTTACAAGAAGTACCTCAAAAACTTGTTGTTATTGGTGGCGGTTACATAGGTACTGAATTAGGTTCAGCTTATGCTAACCTAGGTTCTGAAGTAACAATCCTAGAAGGCGGCAAAGACATCCTAGCTGGTTTCGAAAAACAAATGACAACAATTGTTAAAAAAGGTCTTAAGAAAAAAGGCGTAACAATTGAAACAGAAGCTTTAGCACAAGGTGTTGAAGAAACTGAAACAGGCGTTACAGTTAAATACGAAGTAAAAGGCGAAGCAAAAACTGTTGAAGCTGATTACGTTTTAGTAACTGTAGGTCGTCGTCCAAACACAAATGATATGGGCTTAGAAGAAGTTGGTATCGAATTTGCAGAACGTGGTTTATTAAAAGTAGACAAACAATGTCGTACAAATATTCCAAACATCTATGCAATTGGTGATATCGTAGCAGGTCCTCAACTTGCTCATAAAGCTTCTTATGAAGGTAAAGTTGCTGCAGAAGCAATCGCTGGAGAAAAATCAGTAGTTGATTATCTTGCAATTCCTGCTGTATGCTTCACAGATCCTGAAATGGCTACTGTAGGTTTAACAGAAGCACAAGCTACTGAAGAAGGTTTCGAAGTATCTACAGGTAAATTCCCATTCGCTGCAAATGGTCGTGCATTAGCATTGAACCAAACAGAAGGTTTTGTAAAACTTGTTGCACGTAAAGAAGATGGCCTATTACTAGGTGCTCAAATTATCGGTGCTGGTGCATCTGATATGATCGCTGAATTAGGCTTAGCAATCGAAACTGGTATGACACTTGAAGATGTTGCATTGACAATTCATGCTCACCCAACTTTAGGTGAAATTACTATGGAAACTGCAGAAGTTGCTCTAGGTAACCCAATTCACATTATCGCTAAAAAATAATATTATGAACGATAAAACCTCTTAAGATGAAAATCTTAAGAGGTTTTTTTAGCGTTTGATTATCGATGCCGAACCAATAACGATTTGAATAAAATCATTGAAAAGGAACAAGTCTTATTCCTCTTCATTAACAATTACATTCTTACCTCGCATTTTCATAAGTAAAGGTACAAGAATCCACGCGATTGCAATGACTAAAAAGACGCAAGACAATGGCTTTGAGATAAAAATACTAAAATCACCATTTGAAATCGTGAGAGCACGTCTCATGTTATTTTCAATCATGGGTCCTAAAACGAGTGCTAATACAAGCGGTGCGACAGGGAAATCATTTTTGGCGAATAGATAGCCCAAAATTCCGCAAATCAATAATAAATAGAGATCGAATGTTGTATATTGAACTGCATAAACACCGAAAAAGGAAATCGCAATGATTATTGGGAGTAAATATTTTTTTGGTGTTTGAATTACCTTCGCGAATACTTTAACTAGCGGCATGTTTAATATTAATAACATAAGATTGCCGATGAACATGCTGGCTATTAAGCCCCAAGCAACCTGAGGGTGTTCTTTAAACAATAATGGACCTGGTTGAATATTGTACATAATTAATGCGCCCATTAAAATAGCCGTCGTACCGGAGCCTGGAATTCCAAGAGTAAGTAAAGGAATCATTGCACCACCAGAAGCTGCATTATTAGCAGATTCTGGACCAGCCACCCCTGCAATATTCCCTTTACCAAAGGAATCTGGATTCTTACTAACTTTTTTCTCTGTGATATAAGAGAAGAATGAAGCAAGAGTAGCACCTGCACCTGGTAGTACGCCAATGAAAAATCCAAGGATGGAACCCCTTGCAATTGGGCCGGTGCTATCTTTCATATCTTGCTTTGTAGGTAAAATACGATTGATTTTAGCAATCGCTCCATCGTCTTTGTCTTTGTCAAGAATGGTTTTAAATACTTCGCCAAGGGCAAATAACCCAACAGCAATAGTTAAAAATTCAAACCCTGAATAAAGAACAGGTAAATCAAAAGTAAAGCGGGAGATACCAGAAACTGCGTCAATACCGACTGTACCAAGCATTAAACCAAGTACAGTCATAATTAATGCTTTCGTGATTGATTTGCCAGCTAGACCACTAACTGCAGCAAGACCGAGTAACATAAGTGAAAAATATTCAGCAGGACCAAATTTTAATGCCACAGAGGATAAAGGTTTTGCTAATAATATAAGGCCTATTAATGCAATAATCCCAGCGCAGAAAGAACCAATAGCAGAAATAGCTAATGCGGCTCCTGCCCGGCCTTGTTTAGCCATTTGATAGCCATCAAGTGTTGTAACAACTGAAGATGATTCTCCAGGAGTATTTAACAAGATAGAAGTTGTAGATCCTCCATACATTGCTCCATAATATACCCCAGCTAGTAGTATAATCGAGCTCGCAGCAGCATCAGCGGTTGGCATACCAGAGGTAATACTTGCTGTAACGGGGATTAAGAGAGCAACCCCACTCATGGGGCCAATGCCAGGAAGTACTCCAACAGCGGTACCAATGACAACTCCGATAAAGGCAAAAAGTAGATTATTCCATTGGAGTGCGATAGTAAATCCATCAGCTAAAAATCGTAAAGTATCCATTACTTAACTCCTTTCTATTAAAATGTCGGAAACCCTGGTAGGGAACCGCCAAGTAAATTTGAGTAGAAAATATAAACTCCGGCTGAAAAAGCTGCTGAGATCAAAATGGAATAAATCAGTTTGCCACGGTCCATTGTTTGGAATGTTACAAGTAGAAATAAAAATGTTGAAAGAATATAGCCGATTTTCTCAAGTAAAAAGGCGTAAAGAAATGCGCTAATAAAGATAATGAGAAACTTTTTAATTTCCAGTTTCGAAGAATCATTATTCGTGCCCGCTTTATATTTTTTAGTGAATGTTTCGTAAACGAGTCGTATACTAAGTAAAATTAAGATAATGCCTAATCCCATCGGAAAAGCTTTAGGACCAATATTAGAACCGTATGCACTGTTTGAAATATGAAGACTACCAACAAAAAACAAGATTCCGATGACTAAAAGAATAATTCCTGCATAACGATCGAAAAATTTATTCAATTTTTTACACCTCCGTGGTGAAGAAAAGACGACCATTAGAGTCGTCTTTTAAAATAAATCTTATTTTTGCATTTTTAAAGCAGTTAAAAGTTCGACAATTACTTGATCCTGTTCTTCTAAATAAGAAGTAAACTCTTTTGGATCACGATATTCACTTTCCCAACCATTCTTTTCAAGCTCTGCTTTCCATTCATCTGTAGAAGACATTTCTTTAAGTTTTTCTGACCAATAGTTGAATGCCTCATCAGACATATTTTTTGGACCGAAAATACCGCGCCAAATTGTAAATTCAGCATCAATTCCGCTTTCTTTAAAAGTTGGAACATTTGCAAGTTCTCCTTTAAGACGTTCAGAAGAACTAACTGAAAGTACACGAACATCTCCCGATTTAACATAGGAAGTAATAGAAGAAGCATCAGTTGCAATCACATCTGCATTGCCACCAAGTAATGCTGCAATTGCTTCGCCACCACCATCATAAGATACATATTTTACAGAAGATGGCTCAATACCAGCTTTGTATGCAGGTAAAATACCTACTAAGTGGTCCATGGAACCTGGTGCAGAACCACCTGCGAGAGTAATAGCCTTGGGATCCTTCTTAATCGCATCTAAAAGTTCTTTTAACGTTTTATAAGGAGAATCTTTTTTAACTACAATTGCTCCATAGTCACGTGTTAGTTGTGCTAGGGGACGAGTGTCTTTATAGCCATAAGGACTATTACCTTCCGCTTTGTCATGGTTGATTAAAATGGGTGGCGATTTAACCATTAACATATAATCGTTTTTAGCTTCTTTCGTAGCGAATTGAGCCATAAATACAGCACCACCGCCACCTGGCTTGTTTTCTACTTGAATTGGCTTTTCAATTAGTTTTGTATCATTCATTATTTTTGCGACTGAACGTGCTGTTAAATCCCATCCACCACCTGCTCCAGAAGGTGCTACAATTGTAATATTACTTTTCGGATATTCAGATTTCGAACCAGAATTTGTTGTTTTACTGCTTGACGTACATCCTGTGATTCCAATTGCTAAAACACCAGCGAGTGAAATGGTTAATAATTTCTTCCACATGTAAATACCTCCCCTAAAAAAATAAATTGATGATAGCGTTTTCATAACGCGTATCATCAATTTATCAGATAATTCTTTTAATTTGTTATTTTGGTAATAAGGGGTATAAGTAGCATAAAAGTAATTGTGTTCATAAATTTCATGAGCGTTTTAAAAAATAGCGTCGTTCTGGTCGACCGACCGTTCCATAGATTAGCTCAGTGTAACCAAGATCAATTGAAATAATATATTCTAAATATCTACGTGCTGTTGATCTGCTAACCCCAATTTCTTTTCCTAATATTTCGGCAGTTACGCCGTTTTCTACAGTGTCCAAATATGCCAATACCTTATTTTTAGTAATGGAGTCAATTCCTTTAGGAAGAGATTTATCTTTTGATGATGAATCGGAAGTAGAGGACCGATTCCATATGGATTGAATCGTATCCTCATTTAAATTGCCATCGGTCAGTAACAGTTGAAATTTAGCTTTGTACGATTCTAAACTATCTTTAAATCTTTCAAATGTAACCGGCTTTAATATGTAGTCGACGACGCCTTTTTTATATGCCTTTTTTACAATTTGGCTTTCAGAAGCAGCAGTTATAAAAATAATGTCCGTTTCTGGTTTTTGTTCATGGATTATTTCTAATATATTGGTACCTAAAGTATCTGGAAGATATACATCAAGTAATACTAGATTCGGTGAAAAAACGGACAGCCAATCAATCGCTTCTTCACCCGTTGATGCACATCCTATTACCTTAAAACCAGATAGTTTTTCGATAAACCGCTGATGTATTTTAGCAATTCGTGTATCATCTTCTATTATAAGAACTTCAATTTCCTTAGACATATATACCGCCCCCTGTTGGTATCGAAATAATGAACAGAGCCCCTTTTAATTCTCCCTTTTCAAAATATACCGTACCATTTAAATCATCCAATAATTCAGATACTTTTGTTAGCCCATACCCTCTATTTTCATTTGCTTTTGTTGAAATTCTTTGTTTAAATAATGAGTCTAGAAGTTCTTTCGGTATGCCCATTCCACTATCTTCTACTTCCATAATTATTTCTGTTCCATTTTCGAAGATTAAGAAACGAACATTGCGTTCATTTTCTGGTTTTTGTTCAACTGCTTCAAATGCATTTGTTATTAAATTTCCTATAATTGATACAAAATGATATTTATCAATATGCTTTGGAAGCTTTGTTAAATAACTGTCTTCGTCTAAAATAAACCGAACTTTTAATTCTTTTGCACGATTATAAAAACCAATGACAATACCACCAATGTAAGGGTCTTTTAATCTAGTGGTGATGAATTTTATGAATGTTTGTTGCTCCTCAGTCTCTTCATGAATCAATTCTAATGCTTCATCGTATGAATGAAGTTGAAGGAGTCCAGAGATGGTATATAAAAAGTTTTTATATTCATGGGTTTGTGCACGTAAGGCCTCTGTATATTGTTTCACTTGAGAAAGCTCAATTGCAAGTTGATCAATTTCAGATTTCAATCTAAAACTCGAAACAGCTCCAACAATTTTATCGCCCATTCGTAGTGGAATTCGATTGACAATTGTAAGATTTCCATTAATATTCATCGATCGATCCAATTGTTTTTCTCCTGTTTCAAGTACTTCAATAAGTTGTGTATTCGGAATCACTTTTTTAATTGGAAGACCTATTATGGAAGTTGGATCTTTGATGGATAAGGTTTCACAAGCAGCAAAATTAACCATTGTAATAATTCCGCTGACGTCAATCATAATTATTGCTTCACGCACAGATTCAATAAGGGTATTCCGTTGTGTCAATAAATTAGCTATTTCTGTAGGTTCCAGATTAAACATACTTTTTTTAATACTTTTAGAAAGAATATTAGAAGCTACTATTCCTATAAGAATAGCAATCGTCATAATGTATATTATATTATCAACATATTTTAGAAATACAGTAGAGATGTTTTTCTTTAAAAAACCAACAGATATAACCCCTATAACATTCCCATTCCTATCTAAAATGGGTGCTTTCCCTCGAATTGCTTCACCAAGAGAACCTTTTGCTTTAGAGATATAAGATTCACCATTTACTAAAGCTTTTTCATTATCATCACCGACCATTTTATGACCGATGCGATTTTTTACAGGGTGTGCATAACGAACACCATTCTTATCACCAATAACAACATATGCTGCATTTGTTTCTAAGCGAATCTCCTCAGCAATGGGTTGTAGTTTCAAAGTTGGATTTTTTGAATCGAATGCTGATCTAATATCCGGCCTTTTTGCAGTAGTTTTTGCAATACTCAAAGCGTGTGAGCCGATTTGTGTTTCAATCGCGACAGATATGGTAAAGTAAAATAATATTCCGATAATAATAGCTAGAATGGTGATAAATAGAGCACCAAATATAAAAATTCTTCTCTGTAAACTCATAGATTTCAATGCAATCACTGCCTTATCTATTAAATAGTAGGTTACCAAGTAAATTACTTTGTAAATTGGATTGAAATACCACAATAATCAATGATTCCCTACATTTTAACATAGAGAATGGAAAGTTGGATTTTTTTAGAGAAAATATTATCAGACATAATAGAGGTGCATATAAAATGGAATTAGGTTTAGTAGGTAAAGTTGCAGTAATTACTGGAGGAAGCAAAGGGATTGGTCTTGCAACAGCGAAAAAATTGGTGCAAGAAGGTGCAGAAGTTGTTATTTGTGCGAGAACAGGATCATCACTTGATGAAGCTTCAAAAGTTATTAAAGAAGAAACGGGTAAAGAAGTGCTCGCTGTTGTAGCGGATGTAACAAAAGAAAAAGATTGTCAAAATGTTATTGCGAAAGCAGTTGAGAAATTTGGGAAAATTAATATTTTAGTTAATAATGCGGGAACTTCAGCTGCACACGCATTTCAAGATGTTGATACAGACTCTTGGAGAAGTGATTTAGATTTAAAAGTATTTGGAGCGATTAATACATCTAAAGCTGTATTACCTTATTTGGAACAAGCAGGTGGTGGGGCAATTGTTAATGTGACAGCTGTAGCTGGTAAAACACCACCAGCATCTTCACTTCCTACATCCGTAAGTCGTGCGGCAGGCATGGCATTAACCAATGCGATGAGCAAAGATCTAGGCGCCAAAAATATTCGTGTCAATACAGTCTGCATAGGTTTAATACGAAGTGCACAAATCGAACATAAATGGCAAGTTGAAGAACCTACATTATCTTGGGAAGAATATTCAAAGAAAGTGGGGAAATCTATACCACTTGGGCGGATTGGCAATACAGAAGAAGCTGCGAATGTTATTACATTCTTAGTATCTGATGCAGCATCATATGTAAGTGGAACTTCAGTCAACATTGATGGAGGATCTGCTCCAGCTTTATAAAGACCTACAATCGTAGTTTTTCTTATTCAGAAAACCAAATAAAACAATATTTTATAATTAAAACAACTCTAACTAAAAATGTTAGAGTTGTTTTAATTTAGTTTTAAATATGAAAGCGTCTTCTTTTGGAAAATTAAGTTATTATTTTAATTTATAAGTAATAAACAGGGCGCTTTAAGCGCTTTCAAGATGCTTTTGATTCATTTTAAAATCTATGTACACAAATTATTCAAATTACAGCCACAAAACGTTCAAAATCTAGTGAACTAATTGTGATTTTGGTGCATTTTTTATTTTTTTATTAAAAGTGTGGGAGTATAATGGCAAAGGAATCGAGTTGAGATTGAAAATTTCTATAGAGAAAAGGGTGCGAAAACTTAGGTGCCAATTTTTCACCATATAGATTATGAGAATAGTATATTATCGTCCGTTCATATGGCATTAATAATGAAGCATTCGCGTGATTGCCATATGCTTATAATCTATAACTGTAGCAAAATTCAATCGGATAACGATTTTAAGTGTTCAATAGGTAGTAACAAATTTTAGGAGGACAATATTTCAATAAAACATATTTTAATTGTTTTTTTGAGAAGGGAGTACATTATGAAGAAAAAAGTTCTAATTATGCCTGCGATTATGGCATTTTTGACATTGATATTATCAGGTTGTCAACCATTGATGATTTTCGATCCAAAAGGGCCAAACGCTAAAACTCTATCAAATACAATCATCTTCTCCATAATCTTGATGGTTTTCATCTTATTAGTGGTTTATGTATTGCTTATCAACATGTTGACAAAATATCGCGCTTCAAAACAAGCTGCTGATTATGAACCACCACATGAAGAGGGCAGTAAAACATTGGAGATTATATGGACAGCGATCCCATTCTTAATCGTTGCTGTTTTGTCTGTTATAACAATCGTAACAACTTCAAAAGTTGAGCATCAACAAACAGGTTATGAAAATAAAAAACCGCTTGTTATTTATGCTGCATCTTCTAACTGGAAATGGCATTTTAGTTATCCAGAACAAAATATTGAAACAGTAAACTATGTAAATATTCCAACTGACCGTCCTATTGAATTTAGATTATATTCATACGGACCAATCACAAGTTTTTGGATTCCGCAATTAGGTGGTCAAAAATATGCAATGAGTGACATGGTCAATAAACTTCATCTTGCTGCTGATGTGGAAGGCTCTTACATGGGACGTAACTCAAACTTCAGTGGTGAAGGGTTCGCTCAAATGGAATTTGAAGCACAAGCAATGAAACAAAAAGATTTTGATCAATGGGTAAAAGATGTTAAAACAAATGAACCAAAATTAACAGAAACAGAGTTTGATAAATTGATAAAAACTTCCTTCGTTGGACGTGAAAGCTTTTCTTCTACTCACTTATCATTCAGACCAGCTCCTGAAATGGATATGAGCAAACATGGAGAAGGCAAAGCAGAAAATAATAAATCTCATGATATGAATGATATGAGCAATATGGAAGGAATGGACATGTCTCACTAGATGCATAATCTTGAGACAGGAAAGGAGTAACACATATGAGTATGGAAGAATTATTTGCGCCGATGAAAGAGCCAATGATTTTTGCTGCTGGTATTAGTATTTTAGTTGGTGCTATTGCAGTTGTCGCTGGTTTGACTTACTTCAAAAAGTGGGGCTGGCTTTATAAAAATTGGCTCACAACAGTTGACCATAAAAAAATCGGTGTCATGTATATATTCGTAGCATTGATTATGCTATTTAGAGGTGGCGTCGATGCATTATTAATGCGTGGACAAACTGCCATTCCTGAAAATGGTTTGTTAGATGCAAACCATTATAATGAAATCTTCACTACACATGGTTTAATCATGATTCTATTCATGGCTATGCCATTTATCATCGGTTTAATGAATGTCGTAGTTCCACTACAAATTGGGGCACGAGACGTAGCATTCCCACGATTAAATGCATTAAGCTTCTGGCTATTTGCTGCTGGATGTGGGTTATTAAATATTTCTTTCGTTATTGGTGGATCACCTAATGCTGGTTGGACTGCTTACTTCCCACTAGCTAATACAGAATTTAATCCAGGTGTTGGTAATAACTATTATGCTTGGTCATTACAAATTGCTGGTCTTGGTACACTAATGACAGGTATTAACTTCATTACAACAATTATGAAAATGCGCGCACCAGGCATGAAATTGCTAAAAATGCCAATGTTCACTTGGTCAGCATTAATTACAAACGTTATTATTGTCTTTGCATTCCCTGCATTGACTGTAGCACTTGTATTAATGACTTTAGATCGTCAATTCGGTACTAAATTCTTTGCAATGCAAGATGGCGGTATGGATATGCTTTGGGCAAACTTATTCTGGGTTTGGGGACATCCTGAAGTATATATTCTTATTCTTCCTGCTTTTGGTATTTACAGTGAGGTTATTTCAACATTCTCACGTAAAAACTTATTTGGCTATAAATCAATGGTCGGAAGTATGGTAGCAATTTCGTTACTATCATTCATGGTATGGGCCCACCACTTCTACACAATGGGTCATGGTGTAATGGTTAACGGTGTATTCTCTATTACAACAATGTTAATAGCCGTACCTACAGGTGTTAAAATCTTTAACTGGTTATTAACAATGAGACACGGTAAGATTACATTCACTGTCCCTATGCTTTGGGCAATGGCATTTATCCCTGTATTCACAATTGGTGGGGTAACAGGTGTAATGCTTGCTATGGCAAGTGCTGACTATCAATATCATAATACAATGTTCTTAGTAGCTCACTTCCACTATGTAATAATCCCTGGGGTAGTATTCGGGGTATTAGCAGGTTTTGATTTCTGGTGGCCAAAGATCTTTGGCTTCCGCTTAAATGAAAAACTAGGTAAAGCAGCATTCTGGTTTATCGTTATTGGTTTCAACGTAGCATTCTTCCCATTATTCATCTTAGGTTTAGATGGATATGCTAGACGTATGTACACATACTCAGCAGATACTGGTTTTGGACCTTTGAATATGGTATCCTTTATCGGAGCATTAGGATTGGCAGTAGGCTTTGTATTAATTTGCTATAACGTATACTATAGCTTCCGTCATAGTCCACGTGATGAATACAGGAGATCCATGGGATGCTCGTTCTTTAGAATGGGCAACACATAGTCCAGTTCCAGAATATAATTTTGCTGTCGTTCCACATATCGATCAACTTGATGAATTCTGGTTTGCTAAAAAAGAAGGAAGAGACATTACAGCTGGTAAATATGAAAGAATTCATATGCCAAACAATAGTGGTGCACCAATGTGGATGGCCGGTGTATTCTTCTTATTCGGTTTCTTCTTCGTATTTAGTGTATGGTCTTTAGTTATCGTATTTGCTTTAGTAATCTTAGGATTTATGACTGTTCGTTCATTTGAAAAAGATGAAGGTCATTATATTGAAGTGGCTGAAATCGAGGAAACTGAACGTCGATTGAGAGGTGAACAATAATGTCAAAAGAAAATAAATCACTCCCTCTAGAGTATAGAACCGAAGAAAACCAAATGAAGATTTTTGGTTTCTGGGTATTCCTTGGAGCCGAAATCATGCTCTTTGCGACATTATTTAGTGTGTATTTTGCTTTAGAAAATCGCCCAGGTTCAGGTCCAACAGGTCATGAAATTTTCGAGTTACCACCAGTTTTAATTGAAACATTTGTACTCTTAACAAGTAGTTTCTTAATCGGTTTAGGTGTTCATGCAATGCGTCTTGGACGTAAAACTGCAATGATGGTGTTCTATGGAATTACATTGTTATTAGGTTTAGTGTTCCTTGGCGTAGAAATCAATGAATTTCTAACATATATCCATGATGGTGCTAATATTACAACAAGTGGTTTTATGTCTGCTTTAATGACATTACTTGGTACGCATGGTGCCCACGTAACATTTGGTTTCCTTTGGGGCTCAAGTATTTTAATTCAAGTGAAAAAACACGGTTTAAATACAAAAACAGCTAACAAAGCATTCATCTTCTCACTATATTGGCACTTCCTTGATGTAGTTTGGATCTTTATCTTCAGCTTTGTTTACTTGAAAGGAGTGTTGTAATATGAAAGAACTATTTCCTAAAGAGCATTTACTTGGATTTATCGGTTCTCTTGTTTTAACACTCTTAGCATTAACCGTTGTTATGTTCAAAGGAATGTCATATGGTATCGCTATCACAATATTACTTGTAACAGCTGCAGCTCAAGCGATTGTTCAGCTAGTATTGTTCATGCATA
Source organism: uncultured Caryophanaceae bacterium (assembly GCA_963792445.1). Classification (GTDB taxonomy): domain Bacteria; phylum Bacillota; class Bacilli; order Bacillales_A; family Planococcaceae; genus Rummeliibacillus. Next base: position 36,758 of record CAWBWO010000002.1, read on the forward strand.
TTGGTGAAACGAAAGATAAAAATAGTCTGTATACTACAATCATCTATGCCGTAGTTATTGCTTTAATTACTGTATTTGGTACATTACTTGCAATGATTTGGGGATACAATTATTAAAAAGAAAGCAGCACAACTAAGTTAGTTGTGCTGCTTTTTTACAACTCTTCACAAAATTGCTTTAGTAAAACATAGAGCCATCGTAAATTTTTATTATTATATAAATTAGAGGTCATTCCTTGTAGCAATGCAATTCGAGGATGATCTTTTTTTAATTCTTCTATTATGAGTTCAAAAGTGTCTACTATAAAAGGATTATCTGAGTATTCTTCTTTACAATTCTTTATTTCAGCAATAATATCACCTTTTTGAATATGACTGATGTTGCAATGAATCTTGTTCATACATCTCTTTTGTTATTAATGTTTTTAGCTTTGCGTTAACAAGCACATCAATTCGATTTACTAAAAGTTTACTTAATTCGTAATAATCAATGGAATGTTTTTGGATTACAATGAATTCAGCATAACCTTTAATCATTCCTTTGATGCATATTAGTAGATCAAATTGACTCTCTGTAATTTGAGTAGTATAAACTTCTCTAAGCAACATTAAAGTCATCTGGTCAGCAATCTTAAAGTGTTTGTGTATTTTTTGTAATACATCTTGATCGAAAATGGTAAATAGCTCACGAATATGGGTTGTGATAAAAGGCGAATATTTTTCAAGTAATTCAAATGACAATATAAAGAATTGTATGAGCTTTTCTCTAGGCTCCACTTGTAAATTTAATATTTCTTGATATTTTGATGTAGTATCTTTGAAAATGTACTCAAAAATAGCAATAAGAAGTTCCTCTTTTGATTTAAAAGAAAGATAAAAAGCCCCTTTGGATATACCACATGCATTGGTGATATCTTGAATAGATGTCGATGCAATCGTACGTTCAGATAAAATTTCAATAGACTTCTCTACAATTAGATCCCTTTTTTCCATTTTTTCACTCTTTCTATGATTCTATCTATATATAGTTTGACTTTTGACCTAGTAGTCATTATTATATTGAATTGTGACCAGCAAGTCAAAAAGGACGGTGTATACATGAATTCGCTTATTAAGTTTGTTTTGAAAAACAAGCTGGCTGTGTGGCTGTTAACAATAATAATTGCAGTTGCCGGTGTATATTCAGGGTTGAAGATGAAATTAGAAACACTTCCTGATATTACAGTTCCAATAGCAACAGTAACAACTGTATATCCAGGATCAACTCCACAACAAGTAGCTGATAATATTTCGATACCGTATGAAAAGGCAGTGAATCATTTAAAAGGTGTTTCTGCTGTCTATTCCAATTCATATCAAAATGCATCAAGTCTACAAATAGAGTTTAAGTATGGTACTGACATGAAAGAAGCAGTAAGTAATATTAAGGAAGCGATAGAAAAGGTAAAACTTCCAGAAACTGCGCAAAAACCAACAGTGGATCGTGTCAATATCAATGCATTTCCAGTTGTAGCACTAAGTGTTGCAGATAAAAACCAATCTATTGCTGATTTAACGAAAACAACTGAAAACTATTTTGTACCTAAACTAGAAGGTATTGATGGTGTTTCATCTGTAACAGTTTCAGGGCAACAAGTAGAAAAAGTCGAACTAAGATATGATCAAAAAAAATTAACTAAATATGGTTTAACAGAAGATTCAATTAAGCAATATATAAAAGCAATGGATACAAAAGTACCGCTTGGTATGTTCCAATTTAAGGATGAAGAACAATCCGTTGTTGTCAATGGTAAAATGACAACCATTAAAGATTTGAAAAATTTAGAGATTCCTATAACGATGTCAAACGGAATCGCGAATATGCAAGCTCCAAATGCTCAAGCGAAAGCGTATGTTGCGCAACAATCCGTACAAGCTAAACCATTTGTGAAATTAGGGGATATAGCTTCCATTAAGGAAGTTGGAGAAATTGAATCCGTATCTCGTACAAATGGTCAACCAGCAATATCAGTGCAAGTTGTAAAATCACAAGATTCAAATACAGTTGATGTTGTAAATGCTGTAAAGGATCAGTCAAAACAATTTGAAAAAGAAAACAAAGGATTGGATATTAATATTACACTGGACCAAGGAAAACCAATCCAGGACTCAGTTCAAACGATGCTAGATAAAGCATTATTTGGTGCAATCTTCGCGATTATCATTATAATGCTGTTCTTACGTAATATTCGTTCAACAATCATATCCATTGTATCCATTCCGATGTCATTATTAATTGCGGTAACGATCTTAAAACAAATGGATATTTCGTTAAATATGATGACACTAGGTGCTATGACAGTGGCAATAGGTCGTGTAATCGATGACTCCATTGTTGTAATCGAAAATATCTATAGACGTATTTATCTTGAAGGTGAAAAATTACAAGGTCGTGCGTTAATTCGAGAAGCAACGATTGAAATGTTCAAACCAATTTTATCTTCAACAGTTGTAACAATTGCGGTATTCTTACCACTAGGCTTAGTTGGAGGGATGGTTGGTGAACTATTCTTACCATTTGGTTTAACAATGGCGTTTGCCTTACTTGCTTCATTAGCCGTAGCCATCACGATTGTTCCAGTCATGGCACATTCTTTGTTTAAAAAAGAACTTTATGGTAAAAAACGTACGAAAAAAGAAGAACATGGTAAATTATCTAGAGGATATAAACGTATTCTTTCATGGGTGTTAGAACATAAGCTAATCACTTCAATCGGGTCGATTGTTATTTTAGTTGCAAGTCTGTTCTTAGCTCCGTTAGTTGGCTTCAGTTTCTTACCAGAAGATCAACAAAAAATGGTGTACTTAACTTATACTCCTGCACCTGGTGAAACACGAGATAAGGTAATTGATGAAGTAGAAGTAGTCGAAAAAATGATTATGGATAAAAAAGACGTTGATACCGTTCAGTCATCCATCGGTGGTAATAATCCGATGATGCCAGGTTCAACAAATAGTGCACTAGTTTATGTTATCTATAATCCTGATACTCAAAACTTTGGTAATCTAAAAGAAAAGCTAATTAAAGAAGTTACAAATACCAATCAAAAAGGTACTTGGAAAAGCCAAGACTTTACATCTACAGGCTCAAGCAATGAAATTTCATATTCTGTATACGGAAACACTGTAGAAGATATTAAGCCAGTAATCAAAGAACTTGAAACAATTATGAAAGACCAAAAGAATTTAAAAAATGTAAAATCATCCTTGGCTGAAAATTATACAGAAAAAACGTTAGTTGTTGATCAAGATAAAGCAAAAGCTTTAGGCCTAACAACAGGGCAAATTGCGATGGCGATTAATCCAAATGCGCAAACAGAAGTTTTAACAACGGTCACAAGAGACGGCAAAGAACTAGATGTTACCGTGCATAAAGAAGCAGCTTCAAAAGAAGAATTCAAAGATGTTTTGCTTGAAAAAATTGATACGCCTACAGGCAAAAAAGTTAAAGTTTCAGATGTAGTCAAAGTGAAAGAAGGTATTACTTCATCGCAAGTAAACCGTAGTAAAGGGAAAATCTATGCTAGTGTAACTGCTACTGTAACATCAAAAGATATTACAAAAGCATCTAAAGCTGTACAAAAAGAAGTAGACAAATTAGATTTACCAAATAATGTTGAAGTTAATTCTGGCGGTGTGGCAGCTGACATGCAAGATGCCTTCACTAAATTAGGACTAGCAATTGCAGCAGCTATAGCGATTGTATACTTCACGTTAGTTGTTACATTTGGAGAAGGATTAGCACCGTTTGCAATCCTATTCTCATTACCATTTACAGTAATTGGCGCATTAGTTGCATTATATATTTCAGGCGAAACGATCAGCGTATCCTCAATGATTGGGTTATTAATGTTAATCGGTATCGTCGTTACGAATGCAATCGTATTAGTAGACCGCATCATCCATATGGAACATGCAGGAATGTCAATGAGAGAAGCAATACTTGAAGCAGGAGCAACGCGTTTACGCCCAATCCTGATGACAGCCATTGCAACAATCGGTGCATTAATCCCACTAGCAATGGGAGCAGAAGGTGGAGGTCTTATTTCCAAAGGTGTAGGTGTAACAGTAATTGGTGGATTAATCAGTTCTACAGCACTAACATTAATCATTGTACCTTTGGTGTATGAACTAATTTCGAAAATCTTGAAAAAAGACCGTGCACATGAAAATAAAGTGGACTAACCTAACTGCATTTTTAGGTACTAAAAATAACGTTAGACCTGTTAGTTAAACTCCATTATTAAATGGAAATAAATGAAAAAATTAATAGGTACTTTGCCAGCTTTTATAGAATAAACTATAGAGGCTGGCATTTTTATGTTTATTTTTAATAGACAAATTTAGAAAATTCTGATATTGTACTATATTAATAATGAAATGGAGGTTCTGTTATGCAACAGTTAGGGGTGAAGTTTTTAAGAATCATAGCGCAGGTTTGTGCTTTATATTTATTATCGGAATTAGGAAAATGGATTATGGCAACCTTACATATTAAATTTCCTGGAAGTATTGTTGGGCTCTTCATTTTATTTATATTATTATACACAAAAGTCATACCTGAAAAGTGGATTGCAAGTGGAGCACAAATTTTACTCGCATATATGACGCTATTCTTTATCCCAGTAACGGTTGGAATCATCGGATATCCTGAACTTTTATCATGGAAAGGGCTAATTATAATAGGAATTATTTTCGTAAGTACAATTTTATCTATTATTTCAGCAGGAAAAACAACGCAAATAGTAGAAAAGTATATAGAAAAACAGTGTGAAAAACAAAATGAGAGTCAGAAGGAAAATATTTCTGAGATAAATTTTGAAACAATCCCACAAAAAGGGGAGGTATAGTATGCTTGGAATACTTTTTTGCATGACAACTATATTGGTATTTATTTTAATGAAAAGAGTATATACACGTTTTTATCATCCAATACTTTTCCCTGTATTTACAAGTTCAATCATAATTGTTGGAGGATTGTTACTATTCCATATTCCATATGATACTTATATGATTGGTGGTCAATGGATTGATCGACTCCTTGGTCCTGCTGTCGTTAGTATGGCATTGCCATTGTATAGACATAGAAGTTTAATCATAAAAAATTATAAAGCTATTCAGACTGGTATTGCAGTTGCTTTAATTACTGGAATAGGGAGTGTATTGTTGTTTGCTGAATTATTTCAACTAGAGAAATCATATATTAAAACTCTAATTCCAAAATCCATCACGTCCCCTGTCGCAATGGAGATTAGTAATGCAATCGGAGGTAATCCGACATTAGCAGCGGTATTTGTCATTTTGACTGGTATGATAGGCGCAATAATTGGTCCATTTCTCTACAAAAAGTGTAAAATTGAGACACCAATTGCAAGGGGCGTGGCGTTAGGGAGTAGCGCACATGGGATAGGCGTCGGAAAGCTAACAGAGTACGGGGAAAGCGCATTGTCTATGGGCTCGGTTTCGATGACATTAACAGCTATTGTAGGTTCAATATTGTTACCAATATTGGTAATAATATTTTTATAGAATAAAGTCATTTCCCAGGGAATATACTAGAAACAGGAAAGAACAGTTGCAGTCTTTTCAAAAAGCAGTTTACAATACTATTTATAGTTCTTTTACTAAATACCATTGTAAAGGTAGGGGATCCATATGGAATATTCTTATCCATTTTCAATCGATTGGTCTACAGATGAAATAGTCGACGTCATTGCATTTTTCCAAACTATTGAAAAGGCTTATGAAAAAGGCGTAAAACGTGAAGAAGTTTTATCAAAGTATCGTCGTTTCAAAGAAATTGTACCTTCAATGGCAGAAGAAAAAACCATTTTCCGTGAATTTGAAGAAGAAAGTGGTTATGTCAGCTATGATATTGTTAAACAGACAAAAACAAGTCAAAATGGAACAATAATTAAAGGCACAAGCAATCGTAAAAGATAATAAAAGGCAATCGGTAGACTTTTCATGAAAGAAATAACCGATTGCCTTTATATTAACTATCCTTTTTTACCATAATTCTATATATCGGAATCAATTCATCAAAAGTATTTTCAACTACTTTTGCAAATTCTTCAGCGGAAAGTTGTACTGCTTTTTCCTTTGGCAATTGCAGTCCAATCATAAATTCGCCTTTTTTAACATCTCGTAGTCGAATCAACAATTTTTCTAATGAACCATCAGTAAATGCATTTCTTAATGGAATGCCATTTGGATCAAAATGGTCCCCTGAAACATAAAAGTTGTTTGGTAGTGCATTTAGAGATTTCAGATTATTCAACAAATTGATGGCTATTTCTTGTTTTGAAGGTGCTTCATAAATAGCACATAGAAGGATAAAAATATGTGATTTAAAAAGTCCAATTTCGAAATGGGGTAATGCCTTATAACCTCGTTTATTTGTTGCAAATGCGACCCAGCTGTCTATAGGAGGATTCACTTTTCTTCTTGCATGTTTAGCTACATGGGGGTAAAATTCTTCTCCAATTTTTGATGAGAAGTATGTAGAGTACGTTTTCCCCATTTCTTCAAATTTGGGACGTACATTCTCAATTAGCGCGGACATACGTTGTTCAAGTCCTGGTATTGTAAACACTTCAAAGTCTGTGTCAGTCCATCTTACATTCAATTTTTTTCCTCTCCTTTGTTAACTTTATGTTTATTTTATTTGAAAAATGGGAAAAAATCTTGTATAAGGACTTACCATTCTTTATTCAGTGAATATAATGTAGAAAATGGTCAGAAAATTCTAATTTCTAATCATTTATACCTCAAATTAAAGGAGATGATCAATATGAAACAGGTAGTTCATATTATTCGTAAAGTGGATTTTGAAAAGCAATATGTAAAAGGGCTCCAGTTAGAAGTGGATTATGAGTTAGCAACATTATTTGAAGCAATGCAAACGAATGATACAAACCAAATTGATCAAAGTAAGGCGAGGTTAGCTGAAATTCATATGGAGCTGGAGGCATTCCATGCATTCGCCTAGGAATACTGAAAAAATTTTAAGGTGACACTTGCTTATCATTATGAGAAGCAGGTGTTTTTTTTGGTATAATATACAAAAAATGAAGAGTATTTAAGTTATTCAAGGAAAGGTGGGGGAATCATGCACATTGCTGAAGTTCATAAATTTGCAAAAACCATTATATTAGAAGCTGGGGAACGCATACGTAAATCATTTTCAGAAAAGTGGACAATTGAGACAAAAGCCGATGCAAATGATTTAGTTACAAATATTGACCGTGAAACGGAATTGTTTCTTAGAGAAAAAATTGCTGCTTCCTATCCATCACATAAAATATTGGGTGAAGAGGGTATGGGAAAGCAAATCGATTCACTTGAAGGTGTTGTCTGGATCATTGATCCAATTGATGGAACGATGAATTTTATTAGGCAACATCGTAACTTTGCTATTTCAATTGGTATTTATATAAATGGCACTGGTAAACTAGGGTTTATTTATGATGTCATGCGGAATCATTTGTATTTTGCTGAAGTAGGAAAAGGTGCATTTATGAATGGAGTGCCGTTAAAACCCCTTGAAGAAATTGCGTTAAATAAATCAATCATTGGTCTTAATGCAATATGGGTGACACCTAATAAAAGAATCAATCATGAACCAATGATTGAACTTGTTCAGAAAGTACGTGGGACAAGATCATATGGGTCAGCAACTTTAGAAATAGCCTCTGTAGCTAGCGGAAGAATGGATGCATATATTTCCATGAGATTATCACCATGGGATATAGCAGGTGGAGTAATTATTGCTAATGAGGTTGGAGCTATTTCAAGCAACTTAAGGAATGAGCCTATAAACTTATTAAAACAAGATACGTTTATAGTTGCCAATCCAACAATTCATGAAGAAATCCTTCAGCACTATATTCAACTAAAATTTGAAAATAAATAATAAAGGGATTGTCCTACAAATGTTATATCAATTTGTAGGACAATCCCTTTTACTTTATATCGTAATTTCCTTGTTTAAAGTAATCCTTCTTCACGGAATTTACGTTTTGTTTTAAAGCCTAAGCCGAAAACTACACAAACAGCAACGACTCCACCGATAATCCCCATTAGACTACCAGCAGCTATTGCATAACCAATTGAACATATAGCTAATAGCCCTGCTAATGCAAAGATAGCCATGACGATTTTTGCTCTATTCATAATAATCCTCTCCAAAAAAATAATTATAATTCTATTTTCATGCGAAATACTAATATAAGCAAGGTTTTCACTTGAAAAAATAAAAAAAGTTTAAATAGCCAAGCATAATATGACAAAAAACTATTTTTATGTTATAATAGCACAGTTATGGACTCGAAAAAAGAATGTGGAGTGGAACAATGACAAAATTAAGAGAAGATCTCAGAAATATAGCAATTATTGCCCACGTCGACCATGGTAAAACAACATTAGTCGACCAATTATTAAAACAATCAGGAACATTCCGTTCAAACGAACATGTTGAAGAGCGTGCAATGGACTCTAACGATATTGAACGTGAACGTGGTATTACCATCTTAGCTAAAAACACTGCTGTTCACTACGGAGATACTAAAATCAACATCTTGGATACACCAGGACACGCCGATTTCGGTGGTGAAGTTGAACGTATCTTGAAAATGGTTGATGGCGTTTTATTAGTAGTTGATGCTTATGAAGGTTGTATGCCTCAAACTCGTTTCGTTCTTAAAAAAGCGTTAGAACAAAAATTAACACCAATCGTAGTCGTAAACAAAGTCGATAAAGACTCAGCTCGTCCTGAAGAAGTTGTTGACGAAGTTTTAGACTTATTAATCGAATTAGGTGCAGATGAAGATCAATTAGAATTCCCAGTAGTTTTTGCTTCAGGTGTAAATGGTACTGCTTCATTAGATCCAGATCCAGCTAAACAAGAAGAAAACATGAAATGTTTATTCGATGAAATCATTCGTCACATCCCAGCACCAGAAGATACTCGTGATGAACCTCTTCAATTCCAAGTTGCATTACTTGATTATAATGACTTCGTTGGCCGTATCGGTATTGGACGTGTTTTCCGCGGTACAATCCATGTTGGACAATCAGTATCTCTAGCAAAACTTGATGGTTCAGTTAAAAACTTCCGTGTTACGAAAATGTTTGGTTTCTTCGGTTTAAAACGTGAGGAAATTCAAGAAGCATATGCTGGCGATTTAATCGCTGTATCTGGTATGGAAGAAATTAACGTTGGTGAAACTGTATGTCCACAAGATCACCTAGATCCACTTCCTCCAATGCACATTGATGAACCTACTTTACAAATGACTTTCTTAGTAAATAACTCACCATTCGCAGGTCGTGAGGGTAAATGGGTAACTTCACGTAAAATTGAAGAACGTTTACTTTCTCAATTACAAACTGACGTTTCTTTACGTGTAGAACCAACAGATTCTCCAGATGCTTGGACAGTATCAGGTCGTGGTGAACTTCACTTATCAATCCTAGTTGAAAATATGCGTCGTGAAGGATACGAATTACAAGTATCTAAACCAAAAGTAATCATTAAAGAAATTGATGGTGTGAAATGTGAACCAGTTGAACGTGTACAAATTGATGTGCCAGAAGAGTCTGTAGGTTCAATTATTGAATCACTAGGTGATCGTAAAGGTGAAATGCAAGATATGATCAATGAAGGTAATGGACAAGTTCGTCTAATCTTCATGGTACCAGCTCGTGGCTTAATTGGTTACACTACTGAATTTATGTCACTTACTAAAGGTTTTGGTATCATTAACCATACATTCGATTCATATCAACCAGTTGCTTCTGGCCGTGTCGGTGGCCGTCGTAATGGTGCGCTTGTATCTATGGAAACTGGTAAATCTACAACTTATGGTATGATGCAAGTAGAAGACCGTGGTGTATTATTCGTAGTACCAGGTACTGAAATCTACGAAGGTATGATTGTTGGTCAAAATTCACGTGATAACGATATTACAGTTAACATCACGAAAATGAAACAAAAAACAAATGTTCGTTCAGCAAATAAAGACCAAACAAATGTTATTAAAACACCAAAAATCTTAACACTTGAAGAAGCATTAGAATTCTTGGACGATGATGAATACCTAGAAGTAACACCAGAATCTATTCGTCTTCGTAAACAAATTTTAAATAAAAACGAACGCGAAAAATCTGCTAAAAAAGTGCATAGCGCTGAAGTATAATTTTCGCTAGACTGGGGGATGTTGATCTTGTTTAAGTCCGGTTTACTATTAAAACTGAATTTTATGCAAGCTGCTACATCTACTTCTACTGATGGCCATGATTTAGTTTTTAACCGTATGTCAGGTGTTGCTCGCTATATTTATGAGAGTGCGCCGAGCTATTCGGTTGCAGGTTATATTCTATTAGCAGTTATTTTCATATTAACTGCTATTGTCTATCATCTTGGATTTGCAAGATCTGCATTAAAGGCATGGCAAACAGCTGTGATATATGTATTTTTGTTTTTCGGATGTATCATTTTAACCTTTTTAGCATTCTTCTTACCAATGGTAGAGGGATTAATCGTGGCAGCTTTAGTATTAATCGTCTACAAAATGCGTTTACGTAGAGATAAGAAAAAAGAGGCTACCTCTTAATAAAAAAAGATACCAAGTAATTACTTGGTATCTTTTTTTATGGCTTCTTAATCAAGTTCATCAATGTAATAAAAAAGCAGAAACTAGAAATACTCTACTATTTTTTAATTAATATTCCTCGTCTGCTTGGACAGCACTTCGAATAAAACGAAATTTCCCTGTCGCAAGTCTTGCATTGGTCTTATCAGTAATTCGATCGTGACAAGCAGGACACATATATGTGTGAATAGGACGATTGCGTAATTTTTTTGCTTCTGATGAGAAATCTGGAATTTCGCTTAAAGTATCACAGATTACGCATTTTACGCGCATAAAATGACTCCCCCTTATACTACTTGCATACCTACGATTCCTTTTATAGGATTTTCGTAGTTTGAACCATCTTCTGCTAACAAGTAGACAGGACCATCCTCTTCCAACATTTGACCTTCTTTGCTAAATTGGAAAATAAGTTTTTTGGCATCTTCCATGCTATAACGATATTCTGCACCATCTTTTGTTTCAAAAATAATAGATGTTGCATCTTCTTTTGGTTCAGCGTTATTTATAAATGACTCTATTTTTATACCAAATGTACCTGTCATCATGTGCTTTCGATCGAATTTACGCTCAGAATTTAAAGTTGGTGGGAAAACGGCCCCTTCCATAATTTCGCGTGACCAGAACTTGCCGGCCTTTTCAATATATTCTTCATCAGCATTTACCTCAACAGGTTTTTCGATGAAATATTTTTCTAGATCTAGTTTGCGGTCATCAAAAATCCAAACTGAAGAATCTAATGTAATTTGAAAATTGACGTTACCTTTAATTTGAATGATGGATTCCATTAATTTTCCTCCTCAAATGTTTCATTCCATTCTTTAGTATACCGCTTTTTATATTGATATAGAAAGTTTTTATATTGATATAGAAAGAAATAATATTATGATTCTCAATTTGAAATATAGATGCTTGCATTTTTTCTTTGCAAAAGCTAAACTTTATTAAGATAGAGTTGAAGAAATATCAGGTAATGGGGGCGTCCTCATGGATACAAAATCACAAAGTTCGTATCAGGAGAAAGCATTGGAACTCCTAATTGCCGATGCGGATAAAATAGCAAAATTAATTAGAGTACAAATGGAGCATTTGACAATGCCTCAATGTCCTCTGTACGAAGAAGTTTTAGATACGCAAATGTTTGGTTTATCGCGCGAAATTGACTTTGCAGTTAAACTAGGCTTGCTTGAACGTGAAAAGGGGAGAGAAATTCTCGATTCACTTGAAAAAGAGCTGTCTGCATTGCATGATGCATTCATGAAAGAATAAGTAAAAAACTCAAACAATGCGTTGTTTGGGTTTTTTTGCTAATAATGAATGAGGTTATTATATGAAAACATATTTTAAAAAGTATGCCAAGTTTTTTGATTACCCATTATTTTTTACATATGTATTACTGTGTCTTTTTGGGTTAGTAATGATTTATAGTGCTAGTATGTTCTGGGCAGTAAACACATTACAAACATCACCAGATTATTTTTATAAAAAACAATTGATGAATTTATCACTCGCTGCAGTTGCGTTTTTTATAGGATTAATCATTCCATATAAGCGCTATAAGGATCGCAATATGATGTTATTAATTATAGCGACAATGCTAGCTTTATTGTTTGCTGTCTTTTGTTTTGGATATAGTCCAGGCCATTCAGGAGCAAAGAGTTGGTTAAACTTAGGGGTTTTTAACTTACAGCCTTCAGAACTTACAAAGTTAGGTATGATTCTTTATTTTGCAGCATTTTTTTCGAAAAAGAGAGAAAAAGGTAAGTTGGATATTATCAACGAGTCCATTGTTCCACCATTAATGGTTTTAGGTACAGCTATAATTTTAATTGGTTTAGAGCCGGATTTAGGTGCTATTGGCTTAATTACAATCATCATCTTATCGGTTATGGCTGCAAGTGGCATGAAGTTTACTACTTTTGGTAAAATTATTGGGTGTTTAATAGGATTGGCAGTTATATCTCTTATTGGACTTTTGATTTTCAAAGATTCATTTTTTACCGAACGTCGAATGGGGCGTTTAAAAGCATACCTTGATCCGTTCCAAGATGCTGATGCATTTGGTTATCAAATGGTAAACGGTTATTATGCAATTGGTTCTGGTGGTGTAAAAGGTTTAGGTTTAGGCCAATCAGTTCAGAAGATGGGATATCTTCCTGAACCTCAAACAGACTTTATTTTAGCTATCATTTCCGAAGAATTAGGTACTTTCGGTATTGCAATTGTTTTATTTGGCTTAGGATTTATTGTATATAAAGCAATGCGTATTGCGATTAAAGCAAAAGATCCTTTAGCACGAATGATTGCTGCGGGCATTGGAAGTTGGATTGGAATTCAAACTTTCGTCAATGTAGGGGGATTAAGCGGTATTATTCCATTAACAGGTGTACCACTTCCTTTTATTAGTTATGGCGGAACTTCGATAATTCTGTTATCTTTAGCTATGGGGATTTTGGCAAATGTCTCCATGGTTGTTAAAAAGGATACTACATAAGCTAAGGGGAGATTTTTATGACGATTAATAAAATATTAGTAGCTAATCGTGGTGAAATTGCGATTCGCGTATTCCGAGCGTGTACAGAAATGAATATTCATACAGTGGCAATCTATTCAAGGGAAGATAGCGGTTCGTATCATAGGTATAAAGCAGATGAAGCTTACCTTGTTGGGGATGGCAAGAAACCTATTGATGCATATTTAGACATTGAAGGAATTATTGAAATCGCAAAAGATGCTGGAGTAGATGCAATCCACCCTGGCTACGGTTTTTTATCTGAAAATTTAGAATTTGCAAAACGATGTGAAGAGGAAGGAATTATCTTTATCGGTCCAACTTCAAAGCACTTAGATATGTTTGGCGATAAAGTGAAAGCAAGAGAACAAGCGATATTAGCAGGGATACCTGTTATTCCTGGTACAGATGGCCCTGTAGAATCTTTAGAAGAAGTATTAGCTTTTGGGGAAGAACATCAATATCCATTAATGATCAAAGCTGCCTTAGGTGGTGGAGGTCGTGGTATGCGCGTTGTAAATAATGCAGAGGAAGCTCAAGATGCATATGATCGTGCAAAATCAGAAGCCAAAGCAGCGTTTGGTTCAGATGAAGTATATGTAGAAAAATGCATCCTTCACCCAAAACATATTGAAGTGCAAATTTTAGGGGATATAGAAGGAAATCTTGTTCATTTATATGAACGAGATTGCTCAATTCAACGTCGTCATCAAAAAGTGGTAGAAATCGCACCATCGAATTCTATTTCACATGAGTTACGTGAGAGAATTTGTAATGCTGCTGTAAAGTTAATGAATAATGTCAATTATATAAATGCAGGTACTGTAGAGTTTTTAGTAGCTGGAGATGATTTTTACTTCATCGAAGTAAACCCACGCGTTCAAGTTGAACATACAATTACAGAAATGGTTACAGGTATCGATATTGTTCATGCACAAATTAACATCGCAAATGGTTATACACTACACGGCGATGTCATTAATATTCCTGAACAATCTAAAATTCCGTTATTTGGTTATGCAATTCAATCACGTGTTACAACGGAAGATCCGCAAAACAATTTCATGCCAGATACAGGTAAATTAATGGTGTATCGTTCAAGCGGTGGTTTTGGTGTCCGATTAGATGCAGGAAATGGATTCCAAGGTGCTGTCATTTCCCCACATTACGATTCTTTACTGGTAAAAGTTTCAACATGGGGTAATACATTTAACGAAGCAGCCTCTAAAATGGGCCGAAACCTACAAGAATTCCGTATTCGTGGTATTAAAACAAATATCCCATTCTTAGAGAATGTTGTAAAACATCCTAAGTTTATCGATGGTCAATTTGATACTAGTTTTATAGATTCAACACCTGAATTATTCTTATTTAAACCTGCACGTGACCGTGGTACAAAATTACTTAGCTATATTGGAAACGTAACGATTAATGGTTTTCCTGGTATAGAAAAGAAACCAAAGCCAATTCATCCAAAACCACATAAGCCTCAAATTGAACGCTTCCAAACGATTCCAGCAGGAACCAAACAAATTTTGGATGAAAGAGGTCCTGAGGGGTTAGTAAAATGGATTAAAGAGCAAGACGATTTATTATTAACAGATACGACTATGCGTGATGCGCATCAATCATTACTTGCAACACGTGTAAGGTCTCATGATATGTTTGAAATTGCAGATGAAACTGCGCGTATTATGAATAATTATTTCTCTCTAGAAATGTGGGGAGGTGCAACCTTTGACGTTGCATATCGTTTCTTAAAAGAAGACCCATGGGAGAGATTACTTAAATTACGAGAAAAAATACCAAATGTAATGTTCCAAATGTTATTCCGCGGTGCGAATGCAGTTGGGTACAAAAACTATCCAGATAATTTAATTAGAGAATTTATTCAAAAATCTGCAGATGCGGGAATCGATGTATTCCGTATTTTCGATAGTTTAAACTGGATTAAAGGAATGGAAGTAGCAATTGATGGAGCAAGAAATGCAGGGAAGATTGCAGAAGCAGCTATTTGCTACACAGGAGACATTTTAGACGACTCTAGAGCAAAATACACTGTTAAGTATTATAAAGATATGGCGAAGGAATTAGAGGCAGCTGGAGCTCATATTCTTGCTATTAAAGATATGGCTGGACTATTAAAACCCGAAGCCGCTTATCGACTAATTTCAGAATTAAAAGAATCAACAGATCTACCAATTCATTTGCATTCACATGATACAAGTGGTAACGGAATTTATTTATATGCAAAAGCAGCTGAAGCTGGGGTAGACATCGTAGATACAGCGTTAGGTTCGATGGCAGGGTTAACATCACAACCAAGTTCAAATAGTTTGTACTACGCTCTAAAAGGTAGTAAACGCCAAGTACGCGCTAATATTGAGGGCTTAGAAAAGCTTTCTTACTATTGGGAAGATGTTCGTAAATATTACAAA
The DNA here is from genome assembly GCA_963792445.1 of uncultured Caryophanaceae bacterium. Taxonomy (GTDB): domain Bacteria; phylum Bacillota; class Bacilli; order Bacillales_A; family Planococcaceae; genus Rummeliibacillus. The sequence continues at coordinate 52,401 of CAWBWO010000002.1, forward strand.
GACTTTGAAAGTGGAATGAATAGTCCACATTCAGAAATTTATGTTCATGAAATGCCAGGTGGTCAATATAGTAACCTACAACAACAAGCAAAAGGCGTAGGACTAGGGGATCGATGGGAAGAAGTTAAAAAAATGTATTCTCGCGTGAACCTATTATTTGGTGATATTGTTAAAGTAACACCATCATCTAAAGTCGTTGGTGACATGGCATTGTTTATGGTTCAAAATGATTTAGATGAGAAGTCCGTACTAGAACGCGGGAAAGTAATTGATTTCCCAGATTCAGTTATTGAATTATTCCAAGGATACTTAGGACAACCATATGGTGGCTTCCCAGAAGAATTGCAAAAAGTAATTTTAAAAGATCGTGAACCAATTTCAGTTAGACCAGGCGAACTATTAGAGCCAACTGATTTAATCGAAATCCGCGATATATTATTTAACAAATACAATAGACCAATTACAGGTCATGAAATATTAGCTTCAGCACTTTATCCAAAAGTATTTGAAGAGTATATGGAAATGTTCGGTAAATTCGGAAATGTTTCTGTTTTAGATACACTTACATTCTTGTATGGTATGAAGCTTGGAGAAGAAATCGAAGTAGAAATCGAAAAAGGAAAAACATTAATTATTAAATTAGTGTCAATAGGTGAGCCACAGCATGATGGTACGCGTGTCATTTATTTTGAACTAAATGGACAACCTCGTGAAATTGTCATTCAAGATATGACTGTTGAAGTAGCCGGTGAACGAAAAGCAAAAGCAGATCCATCAAATGCAAATCAAATTGGTGCAACTATGCCAGGTACAGTATTAAAAGTGGTTGTATCTTCAGGAAGTCCTGTAAAACGTGGCGAACATTTATTAATTACAGAAGCGATGAAGATGGAAACAACTGTACAAGCACCAAAAGACGGAATCATCAAAGAAATTTTCGTCAAAGAAGGAGATTCAATCTCAACAGGCGATTTATTAATCGAAATGGAATCTTAATTTAAATGCTGAAGCAGCTCGTTTAGAGGAAGATAGCCTAAGAGCGCGACGTCCTGTCGCAACGGCTATCTGACCTACATCCTGTAGGTCTCCGACAAGCGCTGGATGGGCCGAAATGAAAGCTTCATTTCAGCTTTCGACCGAGGCGAAGCGACTCAAGGGGCTGACTATGGGGTATACATCATGTATACCCCATAAATCTTTTAAACTAAAAAATTGTAAATAAAAACACGTCTTTCATTTGAAAGACGTGTTTTTTAGTAGGATTATTTGTCATTGTTGCTTCTTGAAATAAGCATAATCATATAACATAGTAGTCCAAACAATAGAGAGATAAATAAAGTGTGTAATAATGCAACAATGAGATTCAAACGAGTTAATACAACGCCCATTCCCGCTATGACTTGCATACATACAATTCCAAATGCGATAATCCAACCCCAATATAGAACAAGTTGATTCTTATAATTTTTTACTACATGGATTAGGATAATTAAAATCCAAATGAATATCAAAGCTGCAGCTAATCGATGCCCCATTTGAACCCATTCATAAAAGTTGTCTGGTAAACCAATCGTATCATTATGACATAATGGCCAATCAGGACAAATTAGACTTGAATTAGTATGACGTACGAGTGCACCCGTATAAACTACAAGATAAGAGTAAATCGTTACCCCAATCGTGTGCCATTTTAGTGTACGACCGATATGTACATTGTTTGCATTGAACTTCTGATCAATTTCAAAAATAATTAATGTAAGTAATAATACCGCTGCAAAAGAAATGAGAGAGATACCAAAATGCAATGCTAAGATGAAGTCACCTTGTCCCCATAACACTTGAGCTGCCCCAATTAGAGCCTGTGCTATTAAAAAGAATAGTGCCAAAAAGGAAAGAAATTTCACTTCACGTATATGCCCGAGCTTTCTCCAAGACCAAAAGGATAATATGAAGATTAAAATAGAAACCGAGCCAGTCACAACACGATGAGAAAATTCTATAAGTACTTCAGTTGTAATGTGTTTTGGTATTAAGGAACCGTTACAATCAGGCCAGTTTCTACCACAGCCCATTCCACTGTCCGTTTTCGTGACGAGTGCCCCGCCCAATAAAATGAGCACCATTCCAATTGTTGCAGCAACAGCAAACCATTTCATGTATTTACTTTGTTGCATAATATTTTGACACCTACTTTGAATATAGTAATCACTTTTTGTGACACCTGCAATTTTGATAATATCGAAAATATGATAAAAATACAACTTGTAAAAAATATTGAACTTCCAATACATTTGTATTTCACAAATTGTTCATAATTTCGTATTATAACCTTCACAATATCCAAGAATAAAATGATTTACTATAAATATGTTGTGTTAAAGCACCGGTCTTCTATATCATTCGACATGAATTTTTAGCTTTCATCTAGAAAAAATTCAAGATATTAGTTATAGTAGGGTTAACGGAATATGCTTATCAAATAGAAAGGAAGGGTATAATGTCTAATAGTCGGGTAATGGCTACCAGTAGAAAAAGTGAACCGGGTATCAACTTCTTTTGTAAAAGCTTTCCTTGCACTTATTAAAATTGGAATCGTTAATTCGAATTTAGTAACCGCTTTTACAGGCCTTTGGTTAGCTTTTCAATTTACAGACAGACACTTTTTGCAGGAATTAGATTTAATGTTCTATACCTTGCTGGGTTCAGCTCTCATTATTGCTGGATCTTCCGCGATGAATAATTATATCGATCAAGATATTGATCCTGTGATGGCGCGAACAAAGTCAAGACCAACAGTTACTGGTAGATTTACGCCAAGATTTGTAATGACTGTAGCACTCATCCTTTTATTTGTGGGTGAATTTTTGTTATTTTTGGCATCATTTGCTGCCGGTGTGTGGGGACTAGCAGGTATTTTAAGCTATGTAGTCTTATATTCAATGTGGTCAAAAAGAAGATATGTTAGTAATACTATTGTAGGAAGTATATCAGGTGCAATTCCGCCGGTCATAGGGTGGGCTGCTGTTGAACCTTCATTAAGCTTTGGTGCATTTGCTCTATTTTGTATTATGTTTGCATGGCAACCTCCGCATTTCTATGCACTTGCGATGAAGCGTACTGAAGAATATCGAGTAGCAAATATACCAATGTTACCGGTTATAAAAGGTTTTGAAAGAACAAAAAAATCTATCCTATTTTGGGTTGTACTATTATTTCCGCTTCCGTTTTTATTATCAAAGCTTGGAATCGGATTTATCATTCTTGCCACTACGTTGAACCTTGGTTGGTTCATACTTGCAATAACAGGATTTAAAGCCAAAGACGATTTAAAATGGGCTAACAAAATGTTTATATATTCATTAAACTATATGACTATTTTATTTGTTTCCATGATCATTTTCTCAATCTTTAGCTAACTTTGGAGTTCTTTCTGTTAAAGAATTCATATAAATCAACCATAGTCCTGGTTACACATGAAATACAACAAAGAAAGAGGGGTTAATTAAGCTATGATGAAAGGGCTTAAAAAGTGGCGTCTATACGCTTTGCTAACAGCACTTATTGTTTTTCTTTCTGGTTGTGGTAAGGATTATTTATCAACTTTATCTCCAGCAGGTGAAGTCGGTAAAGAACAACACAATCTAATGCTATTATCAACTGCGATTATGACGTTAGTTATCGTGGTAGTATTAGTAATTTATGTACTTGCAATTATCAAATTCCGACGCAAAAGAGTTGGAGAAAATGTTATACCTAAGCAAGTAGAAGGTAGTACTACTTTAGAAGTTATTTGGACTGCTGTTCCAATTATTTTACTTCTAATCTTAGCTGTACCAACAGTTGCTCTTACTTATAAACTCGCTGATACGAAAGCGATGGATGCTAAAGACGCTAATGGTCATGCAAAAGCAGTTACTGTAAATGTAACGGCAAAATTATATTGGTGGCAATTTGAATATCCTAACGAAGGAATTGTTACCGCACAAGAACTAGTTGTTCCAACAGGTGAGAAAGTTTACTTCAACCTAAAATCTGGAGATGTAAAACACTCATTCTGGATTCCTACTATCGGCGGTAAAATGGATACTAACGTTGAAAATATCAACAAATTTTATCTAACTTTCGATAAAGAATCAAAAGATCTTGAAACTGGAGTATTCTACGGTAAGTGTGCTGAGCTTTGTGGTCCTTCACATGCTTTAATGGACTTTAAAGTTAGAACTTTAAGTAGAGCTGATTTTGATACTTGGGTTAAAGAGATGAAAGCTTCTGATAAACAAGTAGCTACAGGGGATCTTGAAAAACAAGGGGAAGCAATCTTTAAAACTAGCTGTATCTCATGTCACGCAACATCTGGTGTAGGTACAGGTACTGGTATTGCTCCTAACTTAGCTACATTCGGTGATCGTCATCGTGTTGCTGGTGTGTTAGATCATAACACTGAAAATATTAAAAAATGGATTAACGATCCACAATCTGTAAAACCAGGCAATACAATGCCTCAACCTGAAAAAATTAATAACGGTAAAAAATTCACAGATCAAGAGCTTGATGCTTTAGCTGCTTATTTAATGGGCTTATCTGTAGAAAAATAATGTAGAATTTTATTTGAATCATTCTGAAGGAGGTTAAAGTTGTGAGCTCAACTGCAAAGAAAAAGGGCTTCGGCGGCACTATCTGGGACTACTTGACAACAGTAGACCATAAAAAAATCGCCATTCTTTACCTTATAGCCGGTACACTTTTCTTCGTTATCGGTGGTATTGAAGCAATGCTCATTCGTATTCAACTTGCAAAACCTAATAATGATTTTGTAAGTGCGGGACTTTTTAATGAAATTATTACTATGCACGGGACAACAATGATTTTCCTTGCTGCTATGCCATTGTTGTTTGCATTTATGAATGCTGTTGTACCATTACAAATTGGAGCACGTGACGTTGCATTCCCATTCCTAAACTCATTAGGTTTTTGGCTGTTCTTCTTTGGGGGACTTTTCTTAAACCTTTCATGGTTCCTAGGTGGAGCTCCTGATGCTGGTTGGACTTCTTATGCATCATTATCATTAGCTTCTCCAGGTCATGGTATTGACTTTTATACAATCGGTTTACAAATTTCTGGGGCAGGTACGTTGATTTCAGGGATTAACTTCCTTGTAACAATCATTAATATGCGTGCTCCTGGTATGACGTTTATGCGTATGCCTTTATTTACTTGGACAACTTTTGTTGCAAGTGCTTTAATCTTGTTCGCATTCCCTCCACTTACAATTGGAATATTCTTTATGATTTTTGATCGTCTGTTTGGAGCGAACTTCTTTGATCATACTATGGGTGGTAACACAATCATCTGGGAACACTTATTCTGGATTTTCGGTCACCCTGAAGTATATATTCTTATACTTCCTGCATTCGGTATTTTCTCTGAAATATTTGCAACATTCTCTCGTAAACGCTTATTTGGTTATTCATCAATGGTATTTGCGACAATCTTAATCGGTTTCCTTGGTTTCATGGTATGGGCTCACCATATGTTTACTGTTGGTCTAGGAGCAACTGCTAATGCTATTTTCGCTGTTGCAACAATGGCAATTGCTGTACCAACTGGTATGAAAATCTTTAACTGGTTATGTACGATGTGGGGCGGTTCAATTAAAGTAACGACTCCAATGCTTTACGCACTTGGATTTATCCCATCATTCGTAGCAGGTGGGGTAACAGGGGTTATGCAAGCAGCAGCACCTCTTGATTATCAATTACATGACTCTTACTTTATCGTAGCTCACTTCCACTACGTTATCGTTGGTGGTGTTGTATTAGCCTTACTAGCAGGAGCAACTTTCTATTGGCCTTTAATGTTCAATAGAATGTTAAATGAAACTCTAGGTAAAGTTACTTTTGTATTCTTCTTTGTTGGTTTCCATTGTACATTCTTTATACAACATTTCTTAGGTTTAATGGGTATGCCTCGTCGTGTATTCACTTACCTACCAAATCAAGGTTTGGATACATTTAACTTAATTTCAACAGTTGGCGCATTTTTAATGGCAATTGGTGTAATAACTTTAATTATTAACGTGATTATCACAACTGCTAAAGCAAAACCATGTGGCCGTGACCCATGGGGCGATGGACGTACTCTTGAATGGGCAATTCCACAACCAGTACCATATTATAATTTCAAACAAACTCCACTTGTTCGTGGTTTAGATACTTATTGGATTGAAAAAATGGAAGGAAATAAAGAAGGGATGTCATATGCTGAACCTATTTCAGATATTCACATGCCTAATAATTCATTCACTCCATTTGTAATGGTAGTTGGAATATTTATCGCAGGTTTCGGTGCATTATATCATCCAGATGCTGATAAACCATGGTCTTTAGCAGTATTAATCATTGGATTAGCAATACTTGTTCTAGCGATGGCATATCGTTCATTAAAAGATGATTTAGGTTACCATATCCATAAAGAAGAATTAATGAATGAAAAAGGGGGTAACGAATAATGGATTTGAAAACTAAATTTACCCCGCAATCTTGGCCAGAACATCCAGAACAATCAACTGTTGAAGGGAAAAATAAATTCCTAGGTTTTTGGATTTACCTTGGTAGTGATGCGGTTCTATTTGCAACATTATTTGCTACCTATCTAGCTCTAAAAGACAAAGGCCCAAGTGGTATGGAGTTTTCTTCTCATAGCTTATTTGAATTACCACTAGCATTCATTATGACAATGTTACTGTTAACTTCTTCTTTAACAAGTGTGTATGCAATGTATCATATGAGAAACTACAATTTCAAAGCAATGCAAGCTTGGTTAGCTATCACAGTGCTTTTAGGTCTTGCATTCTTAGGATTTGAAATTTACGAGTTTAACCATTATGTACACTTAGGATTTACATTTTCACAAAGTGCTTTCGGATCTGCCTTCTATACTTTAGTAGGAACTCACGGATTGCACGTTGTTATTGGTTTAGGTTGGTTTATCCTGTTAATGCTTCGTAATTCAAAACGTGGATTGAACCTTTACAATGCTCCTAAGTTTTTCATTGCATCATTATATTGGCACTTTATTGATGTAGTTTGGGTATTCATCTTCACAGTAGTATACTTGATGGGAGTGATGAAATAATGGCACATGACGAACATGTAGAAGCTAGAAGCGAGGCTGTATACAAACAATCTCGTCGTCACGCTGCTCAAGAGATGCGCAACCAAGTAACTGTTTTTGCGATTATGATTTTCTTGACATTTATCGCATTTGCTGCAGTTCATGCTGGTTTTTCACTATATCTAGTGGTACCATTAATTTTATTATTCGCTGGTGTTCAAGTTGCACTTCAATTGTATTACTTCATGCACTTAAGCGCTAAAGGTACAGGATTAATTCAGTTCTTTATGTACTCAGCGGTGATCGTTGCATTCACCATGATTCTAACTTTTATCACAATCATTTGGTGGTAATAAAATAAAGAAGACTCGAGTCTATTGATATAGACTCGGGTTTTTTGTTTTTGTTCCACATATTTATAGTTATTTTTGATAATTTTCGCTATAACCAATTTAAGAAGAAATTGTCAAGATTCGTTCATTGCTATTTTTGATGTAAGCACTTTATAATGAAGTTATTGAATGAAAAGGAGCGAATTTCGATGCCTTTGAGTATTTTTGGATTTCGAGCACTGTGGAGCCCAACATTAATTGGAGTGTTGTTGTTTTTTACAGTGTTATATTTTTTAGTGACAATTAAATGGAGAAAAGATTTTAAATATAGTGAGCCTTTAAAAAAAGGAGAAGCAATTTCGTTTGTATTTGCGATGATTATGTTATATATCATAATTGGTTCGCCAGTCGATTTAATGTCACATATAATATTTACAATGCATATGGTTCAAATGGCTTTCTTACTGCTATTTATTCCTATTTTCTTTATGATTGGTATTCCAAATTGGCTATGGAAAAGTATGATTAATTTACCGTATGTCAAACCGGTGTTTCACTTTTTGACAAAACCAATCATTGCTATTTTCGTGTTCGTCTTTTTATTCTCTTTTTACCACTTACCTTTAGTGTTCGATTTTATTAAATTAGATGCAACATTACATGGTATTTATACTTTTGTACTTTTTATGTCAGCATTATTTATGTATTGGCCATTACTAAATACAGTTGAGGGAGAACCTGTTATGAAGGATTTAATAAGTTCTTCTATATTATTGCAAATGCTGTCTTAATTACACCTGCATGTGCATTAATCATCTTCTCATCAACTGCATTTTATGCAACTTATACTGATGGTGAAACATGGATGAAAGCGATGGAACTTTGTGTACCAACATCTACTTTACAAGGATTATCATTATCTGGACCAGAATTATTTACAAACATGTCACCAGTGGAAGACCAACAATTAGGTGGCGTCATCATGAAAATTTTACAAGAGATTATTTTCGCATGTATTCTTGGTAAAGTATTTATTACTTGGTATAAAAATGATCAAAAAAATGCAGATCAGATGACAGAAGAGGCATTAAAAGAAAGAAAGCGTTTATATGCCAATCAATATCATGAAAATTTAGATTAGATTGTTAGGGGTTAAAAAATGAGCTTACCTATTTTACCAACGATTAGTACCTCATTTATCCTACTTAGTGCAATACTTATTGCAATAGGTTGGGGACTAATTAAACAAAGAAAAATTGAAGCACATAAGAAAACAATGACTGCTGCAGGAATTTCAGCATTGTTATTCTTCATCATCTATGTGTCAAGAACTGTGTTTATCGGGAATACGGCTTTTGGTGGACCAGAAAACTTAAAAATATTTTATACGGTATTCTTAGTGTTCCATATTATCTTGGCAACTACTGGTGCAATTTTCGGTTTGATCTCGATAATTACAGGATATACAAATAAATTAGATCGCCACCGGAAAATTGGCCCGGTAACAAGTATTGTATGGTTCTTTGTTGCCATAACAGGCGTTGCAGTATATTTATTACTATATGTATTCTACAGTGGAGGTCCAACAACCTCTGTAATTAAAGCTATTTTGAATAATCATTAATATAAAAGGGACTAATTTCGAATTAGAAATTAGTCCTTTTTATTTATATATACCCAACTTTTCCGAAGTTGGCCGATGACAACCACTAAAATAGCAACTAATGGACCAATCAAAAAGCCGATAAAGCCAAACATCTCAAACCCAACGTACATACAAATAAGGGTAGTTAATGGAGGTTGACCAAGGTGATCACTAGTAACTCTTGTTTCAAGAATTTGTCTTAATACAATAACTATAATGGCTAAAATAAATAGAATTGTACCATCAAAAGTTTGACCACTAATCCAACAAATAACTGCCCAAGGGATTAAAACCATCATTCCACCTAGCATTGGGAGCAAATCTACAAACCAAACAAGAATAGCCATGGGGAATGCAAATCGTGGTGTAATCCAAAATAAAGTAACAATTGTAACGCAAAAAATCACAACACTCACAATTAACTGAGCTTTTAAAAATTCAAGTGTGCTTTTTTTGAAATGTTGCCCAAAAGTTCTTGCGTTTGGGTTATTCTCAATACGTAACCATTTACTAAAGGAGATCATAATTCCAGGTAATTCTAGCATGGAGTAATAGAGCGCTAAAAAATAAATAAAAAGTTTAAAAATAGCTAACGGAACTCTCTGTAGGAAACTTAAGAGCCGATCAGCTTGAAAATAGGTAGTTACAATTTTTTGTAAACCACTCAACATTTGTTCAATCCACTGTTGGATGGAAAGAATAATAGGTCGTGGTAAATCATGAGTAAGATTCATTAACTTAGATTGAAAATAGATCCATCTTTCATTCATGGTATCAACAAGCCCGGGAACCCATTGAGAAAGTTCACTAAATTTTAAAAGTATAAATACATATAACAAATAACAAAGAATAAGCACAACGATACTGAAAATAGAAAATAAGACAATGACAATAAACCGCCGAGACTTATTCCATTGTTTTTCGTATTTACGAATTAGTGGATTAAAACAAAGTGCGGTCAAAAATGCTAAAAGAATTGGTTGAGCATAGAATATAGAGAAGAGTAATGATATTGCTAAAACGAGCCATGGAAAGAATTTTTTTATAATATGTTGTAATGCCATCCTAATCACCCATATATTTCTGACACACTTAGTATGGGAAGTTTTTTTAAATTCATTCTAAAGAATAGTGCAATTATTTTATGAATGAGTCAATTTCATATAATTAATATTATTTTTAAAGAGAAAATATAAAAAGCCATACAAAGGAAAGAATCCCTTTGCATGGCATTTACATTATAATAATTATAGTATTAGTTCGATTTAAAATTGATCTAGTTCTTTTGAAATTGAGTTTAGTATTTCTTGGCAAGTTTTTACTAAATTCGCTGGATAGAATTCATCTTCGCCATATTCAACACCGTGTGGAAAGTAATGTTTGCCAAGAACTGGTTTTAAAAGAGTAATATTAGAGTCATTTGAACCATTATCACCGTCTTGAGCGTATCCAAATACTCTTAAATAGTAAATACCTTCGTTGACATCGAACTTTTTATCCCAAGTAACTCGTTCGTAATCCCAACCAGTAGAACGGATTAAACCATGGTTACCCATAAGATCATCAAGTAATGTAATATGCGCAACTTTATTTTCTAGTCCAGTGTTTTCAAAATACATTATTATATCCTCCTTCGACACTTTTGTACAATATACGTTCCATTTTATAATAGAGCAAAATGGCAATGGTTGCAATGACAACATTGTGAATCAGAGTATGTAATTGGTATAATGAAGTCATAAAATAATTGGAGAGAGATTAATTTGAAAGTCTTATTACGAGTATTAGTTATTTTAGCGGCACTCTTAGTCGTTTTTTACTATATTAACCAACCTGTCAAAGAAAATGCGCCTTTAAAAGCACCTAATTCGAATGGCATGGTGATTCCTCAAAAAGAGGCGCAGAATATTAATATTTCTGCAGTTGAAAGACCAACAAATGGGCTATCAACATTAGTTGGCCAATCAACTAAAAAACTTCAAAAAGCATTAGGAACACCTAATCGAAAAAGCCCTTCGGCATATGATTTCGAATGGTGGGTATATAAGAAATCAGCTAATAATTATTTACTTGTTGGAGTTGAAAACAATCAGGTAAAACAAGTTTATACAACTGGCGCTGATGCCAATGCAGCTCCGTTTAAAATTGGTCAAGGAATTGATGAATTATATCGCAATACAATTACAGATACAGAAGTAACAGTGAAGATTAAAGAAAATGTTTATACTTTCATTTTAAATGAAGAGGATTTACAGTCTCGAATTTTAGTCATGTATAATGGATTGTATGCGCAACTTTACTTCGATGCAATCGATCAAACACTAGAAGCAGTTCGATTTATAGATGGAGAAACACTTGTTAAACAACAACCATATGACATGACGTATGTGGGGGATATGATTACACCTTCAGTTCCTTCTTCATATAAGCAAGAAGAAATAGACCTGGAAAATCAAAAACAATTATTTGAACTGACAAATGTGTATCGACTTCAAAAGGGGTACACAGCATTATCATCAATAGAAAAATTAAATGAGTTGGCTATGGCACATAGCGAAAAACTTGCTGTTAAAAAACTTCCACAAGAAGAACAAGCAAGTGATGCATTTAAAGATAGATTAAAGAATGCAGAAATACAATTCGATTCTGCTGGAGAAAATGTTACTGAGGATTATTTGGATGCGCCAGAAGCAATTAATGGACTGTTAAATTCTGAAAAGCACCGGGTTACATTATTAAATAAAAATTTTAATCAAATGGGCACAGGTGCTTTTGGCAAACATTTTACACAAGTATTTATCCAAAATAATGCACAAAATAATGCAACTAGTAAAGACTAAACGTCATCGGGATATACAAATGTCCCAGATTCTAAAGAAAAGACGTTCCGAATATGCAGCGTGAGATGGTGTTGTTGCGCCATTTCAGCTGCTTTTTTTTGAATGATAGGATGTACACTATTTAAAAGTGTTAAAAACTTTGAATAGGAGAGTACTTTTATAAGTTCTGTATCCTTTTCTCGTTGAGGATCGCCAGTCATAACACCAGGTACATCTTTATAATACTCAATTAAGCTACTCGGCAATGTTGCTCCTAAAACCACAGCAGTTAAATCGCTGCCACCTCTTCCAAGGGTTGCGATTTCTCCATCTTCTGTAATTCCTTGAAATCCGGGCACGACTATACAATCATATTGTTTTAGGGCGGATAGAAGTGTCTCTTCGCGAATTTCAATAATCTCTGCATCTCCGAAATTATTTGTTGTAGTGATCCCCAAAGGAGCTCCATACAACAACAGATTTTCTATCCCATATTGTTTTAGCTCTGAAGATAAAACAGCAGCTGCTATAAGCTCTCCACACGCAGCTACTAAATCCTTCGCTTTTGTTGAAGTACTTAATGCATCCGTTATATTCAATAAAGTATCAGTAGCATAAGCATCACCAAATCTGCCCATTGCAGATACCACAACAATTGATTTTCCATGTTCCTTTATCGCTCTTTGAATATGGAGCAGGCAATGCTTACGCGAAGCTTTTGATTGCATAGCAATTCCGCCAAATTTTTGAATAATCATTTTGTGACTCCTATCTCCTCGTGACATATTCTGCATGTTCTTCATACGATATAAATGGTGAAGGGGTTATAGTAATGTATTCATATTTTATTAAAAGGTGCAGGAGGAACATAGTTGATCTTGGCAGAGCTATTGAAGGAATGGCCGTGTGAATTAGAATGTGGTTCAATACGTACAGAAATTAATGGGATAACTGATAGTGCAAGTGACGTAAAACCTGGTGACATATTTGTAGCAAGAAAAGGTAAAAATTTTGATGGATGGGACTACAAAGAACTTGCTATACAAAATGGGGCTGCAGCAATCGTACATAGTAGATACGAAGCAAAAGTCAATCTACAGCTTCCAGTAATTTGGGTACCTAATTGTTCAACGTTTTTATCGTATGCAAGTAAGAAGTTGTATGGAGCTTTTGATGAAAAGCTTAACAATTATCGCGGTAACTGGAACAAATGGAAAGACGACAGTTACTCATTTTATCGGTCAGTTATTACAATCACTTGATATCAAAGTAGCAGTGCTTGGAACGGTTGGTTTATTTATAAATGGAAAGAAACAAACAGTGCGACTTGAACCATTAACAACGCCACTTGCAACAGAGTTATATAGAATTTGCGCTTATTGTGTAGGGCAAGGTGTAACACATCTTGTGATGGAGGCTTCATCACTTGCTTTATCAGAACATCGTCTCGATGATTGCAATATAGATATAGGCGTGTATCTAAATGTTAGTAGGGATCATTATGAAGAACATGGCGGGGAAAAGTACTATCTCGCAGCAAAAAAACGATTATGTCTATTTTCTGAGCAAATCATTATTAATATTGATGATTCATTCTGTAAACAATTGCAAAATGAACATCCCGTTGTAAAAAGTTTTGGCAAGAGCTTATTAGCGGATTGCAGTATTATTCATGAGCAACATACAGCAGATGGAATGCAATTACTCATACAAGATAATGATATTCCTATAGATATAGCGATCCCGTTTCAAGGAGAGTATTTGCAATATAATGTACTTGCAGCTATTACAACGCTAACAGAATTGGGATTTTCTCTTCAAGAAATAGCGAAACACACAAATAAGCTCACTTTACCAGCAGGTAGAATGCAAGAAATAACAAATTCACTAGGTTTCAGAATTATAATAGACTTTGCACATACTCCAAGTGCTTTAGAAGCATTGCTTAGTGCGTTGCGAGTGCAAGCATCAAAAAATTTAGTGGTTGTTTTTGGTTGTGGAGGCGATCGTGATCAAGGGAAAAGGATAGAAATGGGAGAAATAGCAGATGAATATGCAGATTATATTTGGCTAACAGATGATAACCCAAGAAGTGAGTCCTCAAGCGCTATTTTAAACGCTATTGTAAAAGGCATTCATATGAAGCCATATCGAATGGAACCAAATCGTAAAAAGGCAATCCACAATGCAATCAAAAGTTGTAAACAAGGTGACATCCTAGTTATTGCAGGAAAAGGTCATGAAGATGGTCAAATTATTGCGGGTAAAATTATTCCGTTTTCAGATGAAAAAGTAGTAAAAGAAATCGTTAGCTTATTAGAGAAAAAGCAAAATGATGATTAGAGTTTACTAATTGAATTAATTTCATTATTCAAAGATTGATAAAACTAACATTAATTAGAACATCGTTTATAAAGCAGAAAATGGATACACTTGTGCAGTTATAGGAATCCATTGAAATACTAATGGAAGAATATTTTAATAAAATTTTATTGGGTAATTTCGGCATAACCCTAAACAATGTTGAAGTGGAATCGGCGAAGACTCCTAGCTAGGAAAGCGTAGGCGAATCCACTTCAAACTATGACCCAATTAGTATTAAATTAGATTTTCAGTGCTATAAGTGAAGGCAGAAGCTCACCGCTCACTACCCGAAAGCAACATCTGGAGCAGAAATTAATCGAATATTATATATGAAGAAAAACAATCCTCTAATCATACAATTTCATGATAAATCTGTTATGATAGAAGTAGATTGGGGGAAAAGAATGATGATGATCACTTCTGATTGGGCTTTGATTCTTGAAGAAGTTGAAAAGCTGAACAAAATGATACATTCCTCTGAACAATTTGCGAACCTTCAAAAGGCGCATGAGGCAGTTTATACAGATGCCGAACTTATTCGTGAAATTCATGATTTCAATCGAATAAAGGAACAGTTTGAGGATGTTCAACGCTTTGGAAAATACCATCCAGATTATCAAACCATTATGAAATCCATCCGTGTAAAAAAACGTGCACTTGATGTTAATGATAAAGTTTCTGCACTTCGAATTGCAGAAAATGAATACCAGGATTTATTGGATGAAATAGGTCTACTAGTTGGGAAAACAGTTTCTGAATCTGTTAAAGTTCCAGTAAGTAATCCGTTCTTTCAATCTGATTCATCTTGTAGTAGTGGAGGCTGCGGATCAGGCGGTAGCTGTTCTTGTTCAGCCTAAGAAAAGGAAAAAAGCTATTCTAAAAGTGGATTTCATATCTCACTTTTGAATAGCTTTTTTTCTTTACAATTTCACAATTTTTACCGCTAAATCTGGACGGTCAGTTACAATTCCTTTAGCTCCCAAATTGATTAATTTTTTCATGGCCAATGCATCGTTAATGGTCCAGTAATGTACTGGAATATTTAGGTCGTTTAAAAACTGTATGAAACCTTGAGTATCTAAGGCGAAGACACCATATTTTTCTGGAATTTGGAATACATCGACTTTGGGATGATATAAATGTCCAAATTGACTTGTAAATGAAGTATAAGCTTTCCGAACTTCTGCTTGTCCAGCACCTAATGCAACCTTGTTTTGAGCATATAGATTAAAACGGTCGATTTGTTCATCATAAAAACTTGTAACAACTACACGATTTGTGGCATCCAGTTCTTCGATTAACCGCCATAGCTTAGAAGGCATAAGGCCACCCTCATATGTATCTGGGGCATCTTTCATATCAATGTTTACGAACACTCCTTTGAATTCTGTCAAAAGTTCTCGTAATGTAACAATGGATTGAAACTCTTCACGATATGAGAGATAACCATCTAAATCTACAAAATTATATCCAAAATTAAATTTACGTAATTCATCTATTGTTAAGTCAGCAACGCGTCCAGTTCCATCACAAGTACGATCAATATAATCATCGTGGAAAACAACGATTTCTTCATCTTTAGTTAGACGAATATCAATCTCAAATCCATCAACACCAAGTTCGAAAGCTTTTTGGAATGCTGCCATAGTATGTTCTGGTGCTAATAGTGATCCACCACGATGTGCCAAAACTACTGGATGCGCATAGTTTAATGCATCTTTACTCTCGCGTTTTTGTGGTTTAGAAAGAGCCTTTGACCCTGCCCAAGCCGCAGCACTAGCCGCAGCAATTGCGATTGCTACTTTCGTTTTCTTACCCATATTAGTCCTCCTTAGATTGCAGACTTATTGTTCTATTATAACGGATTACACTTCATTCTGTCAGCTAAACTTGGTTGCGTGTAAATTCGATGCTATGGTATTCTTGATGGTAAGAAAAGAGGGAATCTAAATGAAAGAAAGACAAGGCTTAATCGTATACGTACATCATTTAAAACAGGCAAAATCAATGCGCCGATATGGCCATGTACTCTATATTTCACGCAAACTAAAGTATGTCGTTTTATATTGCAATCAAGAAGATATTGAAAATACTATAGCCAAATTGAATCGTCTCCCTTATGTGAGAGAGGTCCTACCTTCTTACCGTCCATTTGTTTCAACTGAATTCGAAAATGCTAAACCTGATAAAGCAAAAGAATATGATTACAAAACGGGGCTATAAACCTTTAACGAACTTTGTCGATATAAAATTCGAGTTGCATTTATATTTCCTAATTTATAAGAAATTCCACTACAAATAAGTAATTAGTGCAATGATGGGATGTAGTGATAAAGGCGTAATATTCCAATTAAATATTGATAATATAGGTCTTTTTCAACGTAAATTGAGGAGTGTTTAACTTCTAAAGTAATTAGAGTTTGATCTAATTCTTTTGCAGTTTCCTCGAAAATTTCTAAACGTTTTGAGGGCTTTTCAGTCGAATAAGGAATTCCTTCACGACAAATATAAATCGGTGTAAATTTACTGTCACCTACTGGTTTAAAAATAGCTGCAATCGATGCTACTTTTTTATCACCTTTCGTTGCAGTAAATACAATGGTACGACTAATACGATGCTTATTCGTTCTCATAAGTTCGCATAATTCGTAAACATCACCGTAGCCTTCTCCAAGTTCAATGAATTGTTGAATCATCAATCATACACGTCCTTTCTTACCACATAGTATCATGATTTGGAGGATTAGCATATGAAATTTGCAGCCAGTTTATTTTCTATCCTTTTGTTTATTAATGGTATTATGTTGACTTTTCAATACCATGTCTACTCGGATCAATTGACTGAAGAAGACAAGGCATTTCACTACAATCAAGATATTGATATTGTTTATCGTAAAGGGGAACTGATTGTAAATCATCACTTAAGTTCTTTACCAAAGAATAGCGTGAAATTTATTTGGCCGACTAAGAGTTTCAAGAAAGAATGCTCAACAGAAGACAAAAACAACTGTAAGCGGTTAAATAAAACACTTACCGGCTTAAAAGACGGAAACACCGGGGAACAAACAGTTTCTTATGTAATTCCAATGTCAAAAAAAGGCTTACAATCAGGACAAGTTTTACAAGATGTTTTTTTAACATTACAAAAAGGAACCCCAATACATTCAACCGTACATATTACAGACGAGACTCGTTCAGGGGGACAATGGATCACAGGCTTACCTGAGGTGGGGAGTAAATCATTGAAACTTGTTCAGTATACAATGTTCAGTGGTAATGGCCCAATTACCGCTTTGTATTGGCAAAAAAGTAAAATGAAAAAAGTTTTTACGAATGATCAAATGACTCTGTATGGTAATAATAGTATATCTAATGATTTAGCAAACTCACTTAAAGGTTTGGAATTAGTGAACTTCGAACATGTATCAATTATTGAAACGAATAAAAAGAAAAAATCTGCAGACAGGATATTATTTACTTCTGAAATTAACGAAAAGTCAATTGAACAAAAAGTAATCCTATCTCATGTTTATCAAAAGTATAAATTTGGAATTAGTCCATCGTGGGCACCTTCAATTGTTGCATCTTATTTAACGGAACATACAATGGGAGATGCTAAAGCTAAGAAAATGATTCGTATATTAAATGACTATATGAATCATGACCAATTGGCAACGTGGAAAAAAGGATTAGAAAAAATGCAAGGTACAGAAGTCAATACGAATAAACTAGATCGTTTATTATCTGATTCACTTGATTTAAAAACGTCATTCTTTGAGATGAATGCGAATAATGGCCAGCATATAGCTCCGTTATTATTTGAAGATAAACGCCCAATCTATTTAAATGAATTGCAACAAAAAAGTCTACAAGCTATATTTAAAGATGGACGTATATTGTATTCAATTAAACCAATTTTAAATAGTATGGGATATACTTCAAAAGTTGGTCCGAATGGATTTTATGTTATGAGTGAATCACGGAATTTTAGATTTCCGATGGACGAGCCTTTCTATGTATATAATGAACACCGATATGATATTATTTCCAAGCCTATAGAGAAATATGGAAATGATTATTATGTAGAAGAAGCTTGGTTAGTTCGTTTATTCCTAGTTAATATCGAAAAATCAGATAATCGAATTGATATTCATACTACCAAGGAAAACAGATAGGATACGCCAATATTTTATGAATTAAAGGTATGGTGAACAATGAGAGTAATTTCCGGTGAACGTAAAGGAATGCCGTTAAAAGCAGTTAATGGTATGACTACACGACCGACAACAGATAAAGTAAAGGAATCCTTATTCAATATTATTGGTCCATATTTTGATGGAGGAATTGTATTGGACTTATTTGCAGGAAGTGGAGGGTTAGGCATCGAATCATTAAGTAGAGGAATGGATAAGGCCATTTTTATCGAAAAAGATGGACGAGCCTTCCAAAACTTAAAGGAAAATATAACGAAATGTCGATATGAAGATCGTAGCGAAGCTTATAGAAATGATGCAACTCGTGCATTGAAAATTCTTATCAAAAAAGAAGTACAAGCTGATTTGATCTTTTTAGATCCACCCTATAAAAAACATCAATATTATGAAATGGTAAATGATATTGTATCAAATGGTGTCATTTCGAAAGAGGGTACCATTGTTTGTGAACATGATACAGAACTTGATTTGCCAGTTGCGTTTTTAAACTTTCATAAAGTTCGCGAAGAAAAATACGGTAATACGATTATTTCATTCTATCGTCTAGTCGAGGAAGAAGGAGATTATATTGGATAAAATCGCAGTAGTACCAGGTAGCTTTGATCCTCTTACAAATGGTCATTTAGATATTATTAAACGTGCTGCCGATATTTTCGGTGTTGTTTATGTAGCTGTTATGAATAATTCAAGCAAACATCCGTTGTTTGATGTCTATGAACGAATGAATTTGATCGAACAAGTGACAAAGGATATGCCTAATGTTAAAGTGGATTCTTCATCGGGGTTACTAATTGATTATGCGAAGTCAATTAATGCCAATGCCGTTGTCCGTGGGTTACGAGCTGTGTCTGATTTTGAATATGAAATGCAGATTACTGCGATGAATCGGTATTTAGATGAACATATCGAAACATTTTTCATCATGACTCAAAATAAATTTTCTTTTTTAAGCTCTAGTATTGTAAAAGAAGTAGCGCAATATGGCGGGGATATTAAAGGCTTAGTACCTGAAGTTGTAGAAGAAGCTTTAAAAAAAAAATTCCAATACAAATCAACGCAAAAATAGAAAAAGGCAGTCTAGTAAAAACTTAAATTTGAAACACTTCAAATTCCTTTGTAGAAAGGATTTAACGAAGTGGTACTTAATCCCGCATTAACTGGCTTTTGACTCAACTGCAAGGCTTTAGAAAATTAGAAGAAGCAGCGGTTGAGATAACTGCCCGTAAACGCCCGATTGGTGAGATACAGTGAAACTTACCGATGCGTTAGCAGAGGTTTAGTTGAACCAATCGGGTTCGTACTGTCGATTGATTGCAAGTATATGCTTGCAATCTTAGCGACAGTAGAACGGGACTAACCAAAGCACGTCCTGTGGCAACGTTGGCACTAGTACGTCCCGACGGAAAACCCCCACTGATTGAAGTTTCACTTTATCCGAAGAAAGTAGGCTATCCTAAAAGTGAGAGAAATGAGTCACTATTAGGATAGCCTACTTGTTCTTATTGTTCTTTTTAAAATTTTTACATAAAGATAATCCAATATAAAAGCGGAATTAATACAGCTTGGACTACTCGGGTTAAAACATATGGAACCATTGAAATTTGTGCTTCTTTTGCTAGTACAGCCACTTGCAAGTGAATACTCAATCCTTGTATTGATAGAATTGTAAGTACAATTAGCTCTAACCATTTAGAATTTGCAAATAGTAGATGAGACTCAGCTAAACCTGAAGTCATTTCAAGAATGCTATATACTGCGACCATTAATCCTTCTGGTAGCTCTACAAAACGCAATATTGTTTCTGTCAATACGAAGCTTATTGTAGTAAAGAAAATTACAGTAGCAGCAACAAGTAAAACTGTAGGTAAACTACTTTTGATACTTTCTATAAGAGGAGAAGTTGATGAATCCACTTCTTTATGAAATCCAGTTGGTATAGTATTTAATTTTCGAAACTTGAGAATAAAAAAAACGAGCATGACAATATTAACAAAATGGAACAATGCAAGCATATACCAACCACTAATTGG
Organism: uncultured Caryophanaceae bacterium; assembly: GCA_963792445.1. Lineage (GTDB taxonomy): Bacteria > Bacillota > Bacilli > Bacillales_A > Planococcaceae > Rummeliibacillus. The sequence continues at coordinate 72,918 of CAWBWO010000002.1, forward strand.
TTTATTTAATATTTCAATACCTACAAACCCAACTACAAAAAGAGGGCTTGGTGCATGGCATATAGCTAATAATAGCGGAGCTTCCTTTTTAGTAATTTGGTTTTGCTTAAACAAAAAACTAATAGTTGCAGCACCTGTAGGGAAACCACCAAGCGCACAAAGAAAATAAACTTGTAAATAAAATTTCCATTTTGAATGCTGTATACTTGTGACATTTGTTAATCTTAAAAGCCACTGGGTAAGTATTAGATACGGAAGTAAGTAAGGAAATAGATGATCAATAAAAAGAGTCATACCTGTATCTGCGCCTTCATGGGCTAGTCCAGGTTGTAATAATAATAAAAGAATAAAAAGCCAGCATAACAGGATATTGCTGTAATGTAATACGATAACATCATCCATTCTTAAAGTTTTTATAGTAAACGAACAAATTTTCTTTCTTAGCGTCATATCATTGTCTATAGTTAGTTGTAATTTTGGAGGTGCATTTTAATGAAAATAAAAAAGTTCTTAGCACTATTAATTCTAACAGTGCTAATAATACTCGGTTTTGTTTATCCGATGCATTATTATATTATGCAGCCAGGCGGTGCATATGATTTAGATAATTATGTAAAAGTAGAGAATGCTGATGCACCAAGCAAAGGTAAACTCAATATGATGACTGTGGCAATGTCAGTAGCCACTCCGTTTACTTATGCCTTAGCTCATTTTAGTGATGAAAAGGAAATTTTGAAAGATATTCAGGTACGGAGTCCTAATGAGAGTGATCGAGACTACAATACCCGTCAATTTAAACTTATGACGGATTCTCAATTCAATGCAAAATATATTGCTTTTAAAAAAGCAAATCTAGACTATAAGATTCACTACGATGGTGTCTATGTCTACTATATCGTAGCTAAAGGTGCTGCTGAGGGCATTTTGAATACAGGTGATGAAGTAATTGGAATAGATGATCATATCATTCATAAACATTCTGAGCTTGTAAAATATTTAGAAAACAAGAAAAAAGGCGATCAAGTAAATCTCAAGATTAAACGTGATGGCAAAATAATGGTAAAGAAAATTGAACTAAAAAAAATACCAGGTGCTAATGGTAAGATTGGTATAGGGATATCATTTATCGATAGTAAATCCATTACAACAGACCCTAAAGTTACAATCAATGCAGAAGATATTGGAGGACCTTCAGCGGGATTAATGTTTACGCTAGAAATCACTGACCAAATTACAAAAGGTGATTTGACAAAAGGATACAATATTGCTGGTACAGGTGAAATGCTCGAAAATGGAGAAGTTGGACGTATTGGTGGCATTGATAAAAAAGTAATTGCTGCAAACGATGCAGGCGTTGAAATATTCTTTGCGCCAAATGATACACTTCCAGAAATCGTCAAGAAAAGGAATCCAGGAATCCAAACAAACTATCAAGAAGCATTGAAAGAAGCAAAAAAAATAGGTACGAAAATGAAAATCGTACCAGTGAAAAATGTGGATGACGCATTAAATTATTTAGAAAGTCTTCCAGAAAAGGAATAATTAGTAGCGAATGGGCGGGGTTTTATAATCCAAGCCCATTTTATTTTTCGAAAGAGCATACATATATAAATCTGTTGCATGAATATCTTGTAGTAACATCGAATCGGATGAACTAGCTGCACGGCTTATAATAGGCAAAGTAAAACTTTTTTTTCTTTCTGATAAATAACGTTGCCCATTTTGGGTCATACCAAGTAAGCGAATGTAGCTAGGGAGATTCGACGATTTTAATTGTTGCCAAGTAAAGTTAGTGAAAATATGAGTTAACATTCGTTGTATTCTTGTCCATGTATACCGTTTAGATTTGACTTTTTGCATAAAACTACCAAAATCATTGCACTCCCTCACAGCTTCTAAAATCAAAAATTCAATCCCTTCGGTAACTTCTGCATAGGATGCAATTTGTTCAGGTTTTAGTCGTAGAATAGAAAATTTCAAAAAAGGCCAAAAAAGTTCCCAAGAAGCAAAATGGTGATAATCGTTGTACCAATTTGTTAACTCGTTAAATGAAAATTTTGGTAAAAAATTGGTGACGCCATTCATGGAATGTTGATCTAAAATGGCTTGGCGAATTCCTGTAGCACTTGCAATTGTCGTTCCCTCAGAAATAGCATCATGGTAACCAGCTTGTATCCGTTTAATGGTAACAGGTTTTACCGCTGTGTGATATTTCATCGAAGTTTCCACATAGTGATAGCCGAGTATATTATTAGGCTTCGTCAAATCAGCGTATGTAAGATTGCTGTTTGGGATAAGCTGTTGATAGGCTGTATTTAAGCTTTGTGGATAGCTTAAACCACTTTTAACATGTTCCTTTATACTTTGTTGAAATTCTACATTTTGATTCGTTAAAAGGCTGTAAGTGTTCAAAAAAGGCTTAATGTCTCCTTGCTCACTACCAAAAGAAAAATAATCACATTGTAATGCTTCTAGTAGTAAGACGCCACCTTTAGCAAATTCACTTGCTTGAGCAGTTGCAAAGACATAAGGTAGCTCAATCACCAAATCTGCTCCATTAGCTAGTGCCATTTTTGTTCTAGTCCACTTATCTACAAACGCTGGCTCGCCACGTTGCAAAAAATGGCCACTCATTACTGCAATCATTACATCTGCACCTGTATGTTTTCGTGATTGTTTGATATGATAGAGATGTCCGTTATGAAATGGATTGTATTCAACAATTACACCAGTTGCAATCAAATCTTCACCCCGTTTATACTTAGTAATATGATTATACGAGTACTTTTGCCTAGTGACAAGAAAATAACTTGACATCTATAAATTAGCATTATATAATCAACTTTGTTGTCTTGAGGTGATAAACGTATGAAATGGGCAATCCCACAATTATCTAAATATCGCCAAAACGGGATGCCAATTGACGAAATTGTTCAATTGGACGGACTAAAATCTCGTAATACGGAAATTCGCCGTAGTACACCCGTTCATGTAAAAGGCTTCTGCACGTTTGGTGCAGGCAAAATGAACTGTCATTTCCAATTGACAGGCACACTTACACTTCCTTGTTCACGAACATGGGAAGATGTCGAATTCCCATTCGATATTGAATCAGATGAAGTATTTAGCTGGTCTGAAACTGTTAATGCAGATGAATATGATAATGTTCATCCTGTTGAAGGGGAAGTAATCAATGTTGACCCTGTATTAGAAGAACTAATATTATTAGAAATTCCAATACAAGTGTTCAAAGAAGGTGCCGAAAATCCAGCTCCAAAAAATAATGGACGATTGGTCTTATTTGACGGAAGATGAATTGTTAAGTCAAAAAGAAAAAGACGCACAAAAAACGGATCCAAGACTGGCTGCTTTAGCTAAGTATTTTGATCAAACAGACGAATAACCGATCTGTAAGGAGGTGCCATCAATGGCTGTACCATTTAGAAGAACTTCTAAAACTGCGAAACGTCAACGTCGCACACATTTTAAACTAGCTGTACCAGGTATGGTTGCTTGCCCAAGCTGTGGTGAACTTAAATTGGCTCACCATGTATGTAAAGCATGTGGACAATACAAAGGTAAAGAAGTTGTGAGCAAATAATTCAGTATTTGTTCTGAAAAAGACTACTAGAGAGACCATGGCTCTTTAGTGGTCTTTTTTTATTTGTAAAAGTTCTTTTATTAAAAATAGAAATACTAAGTTTTCTTTGTATGTTAGAATGGATTAATAATTTCTAATATTTCACAAAGGGGATGAAAGCTTTGGATTATTATTATTCAGAACAAGATGGTGTGTTAACATTTACGATTAATCGCCCAGAAAAAAGAAATGCGATTAATGATGCAGTGATGGAAGGGTTTAAAGAAGTTATTGCATATGTACATAATCATGATTCTGTACGGTTTTTAGTAGTAACGGGTGAAGGTGAGAAAGCTTTTTGCTCGGGTGGAGACTTAGCAGAATTTCATGATCTTTATACAGAAGAACAAGCTTTTGGCATGTTGAGTAAGATGGGGAAAATACTATATGAAATCGCAACATTACCAGTGCCTACTATTGCACTTGTAAATGGTACTGCAGTTGGAGGGGGATGTGAAATCGCAACTGCTTGTGATTTTCGATTAGTTAAAAAAGAAGCAAAATGTGGCTTTATACAAGGTACGTTAGGAATCACTTCTGGATGGGGTGGAGGAACATACTTATTTGAAAGAGGAATGCGACATGATGTTGCTCTGAAAATGCTCGTTGATGCTAAAACCTACCCTGCAGACTTACTTTATGAAATTGGTTTTGCTATGCGAGTTTTTGAAAATGATAAAGAACTAGCGTTAGCAGAATTCATTGCAGATATGAAAAAAATCTATCCGAATGTCCATAAAGCTTATAAAGAAATGAAACTACGTAAATGGCGTGAATGTCATTTATATGAACGTGTAATGGATGAAATAAAAACATGTGCAAAGTTATGGGAAAGTGAAGAACATCATAATGCTGTAAAACAGTTTCTATCAAAAACAAAATAACTTCTAAACTTGAAAAACTCGCATATAGTAGTAAAAAAATGCGAGGTGATATGTGTGGAATTAAAAAAACGAAAAGACCAGTGGCTTCAACAAGATGATGACCGATTAGCACAAATTGTGCTTCAAGCAGTTAGTGAGGGACGCTCGCAACTAGCAGGCTTCCAAGAGGCGGCAGACGCTTTAGGTAGAACAAAACAAGCTTGTGGATTTAGATGGAATAAAACATTACGCAAAATTCATGAAAAAGAACTAGAAAATGCAAAATCACAACCTAAGCAAATGATGAGGACGCATTTAAAACAAGCGCTAACTAGTTTTGATCAATTATCAGAAGCATATTTTGAGCTGAAAGATGATTATGATCAACTTCAACATAATTATTCAGAACTAATCCATTGGCTAGAAACCGGTACACAATTATTAAAAAAGGAAACATCTGAATAGATGTTTCCTTTTTTAATATAAAGCGGAACGCGCCCGTATCAAGGAAGATAGCCTAAAAGCGCCGCGTCCTGCGGCAAAGGCTATCGGGTACACATCCTGTGCACCCTCGAGGAGCTGGCGCGTGTAACTAGAATCCAATAAACAATAGAATTTCTTCTTTGATATTCGAATTTTCTGCCAAAAAAGTTAATAGAATAGTAAGTAAAGAGTCTATCAAGAGTTAGGATGGAGGAATAAAAGATGACAGAAGTGTTGGCAACAATGGCAGGCTTGGTATTTCATATTGATGTTCGTATTGGAGATGAAGTGACTGCTGGGCAAACAGTAGTCATTTTAGAGTCGATGAAGATGGAGATTCCTATTGAAACAACTGCTGCAGGTAAGGTTAGTGAGATTCGGATTCAAGAAGGTGACTTTGTGAATGAGGATGATGTATTAGTCGTATTAACTTAAATGATTTGGAAGACGAAGGGGGTGTATCAATGTCAAATGGTTTTTCAAATTATGACCGTTTAGCTACCGCTCTAGAAACAATCTTTGCAGGCGGTGACAAAAAGTATCATGATCAACTGGTAAAATCAAATAAACTCTTTGTTCGAGACCGGCTGGAACTATTATTTGATAATGGAGAGTACGAAGAAGATGGTCGATTTGCAAACAGCGAGGCAAAAGGTTTACCAGCAGATGGTGTCATTACAGCTATTGGTAAGGTAAACGGGCAAACCGTGTGTGTTATGGCAAATGATTCTACAGTTAAGGCCGGATCATGGGGAGCGCATACTGTAGAGAAAATTATTCGCATACAAGAAATAGCAGAAAAAAATTTGGTACCGATGCTCTATTTAGTAGACTCTGCTGGAGCGAGAATCACAGATCAACTTGCCATGTTCCCAGGAAGAAGGGGAGCTGGACGTATCTTCCATAATCAAGTTCGTTTATCTGGACTTATACCGCAAGTTTGTTTACTGTTTGGTCCATCTGCTGCAGGTGGTGCCTATATTCCTGCATTTTGTGATATTGTCATCATGGTTGAGGGGAATGCTTCTATGTATTTAGGATCTCCACGGATGGCTGAAAAAGTGATTGGGGAAAAAGTGACACTAGAAGAAATGGGTGGTGCAAATATGCATTGCTCAATTAGTGGATGTGGAGACGTCTTAGTTAAAACAGAGGAAGAGGCTATAAGAGAAGCGAGAAGATACTTAACTTATTTTCCGGCAAACTGTTTGGCAAAACCGGAAAATGGTGTATCAGTTCAACCAAAAGAGGGAAGAGATTTAGTTGATATTATCCCGCAAAATCAAAATGCACCATTTGATATGTATGAAGCAATTGGACAATTAATCGACAATGGTAGCTTTTTTGAAATCAAAAAATTGTTTGCAAAAGAACTAATTACTGGATTTGCTCGCATTGATGGAAAAGTAGTTGGTATACTTGCGAATCAGCCAAAAGTAAAAGGTGGGGTATTATTCATAGATTCTGCTGATAAGGCAGCGAAGTTTATCACTCTTTGTGATGCTTATTCCATACCGTTGCTCTTTTTAGCCGATGTACCAGGATTTATGATTGGTACCAAAGTTGAAAGAGCTGGTATTATTCGTCATGGTGCTAAAATGATTTCAGCTATGAGCAGTGCAACAGTTCCGAAAATCTCTATTATTATTCGAAAAGCGTATGGAGCCGGTTTATATGCGATGTGTGGACCAGCATTTGAGCCAGATGTATGTATTGCACTACCAACAGCTCAGATTGCAGTAATGGGTCCTGAAGCAGCGGTAAATGCCGTTTATGCAAAGAAAATTGAATCGATAGAGGATCCATTAGAAAGAAGAAGTTTCATACAACAAAAACACCAAGAATATCAACAAGAAATTGATATTTTCAAATTAGCATCAGAACTCATTATTGATGATATCGTTGCACCGGAAGATCTTCGGAAAATTATAATCAAACGTTTAAATCATCTAGAGACAAAGCAAATATCAACACCTTATCGAAAACATCCAGTATATCCAGTATAATATTGTTAGCCACAAGGTCCGCTTATGATTGGCGGATCTTTTTTAGTAAAGAAAATGAGGTGTAACAATGCATTTCGTAATTGTCGGTGGGGGTGCTGTTGGACTTGTAATGGCTAATTGCTTAGCTCACCTTGGAAATACTGTTGAAATACTAGTCCATTCAAAAAAACAAAAAATAGCTATTGAAAAGCATGGTATTTCATTTACAAATTATCATGGAAAAAAGAGTGTTCAACCATTCGTTGTAAGTACAGACCCAAAAGATTTAGATCAACATGCGATATGGATCATCGCTGTAAAATATCACCATCTAAATGGATTAAGCGCGTTATTTAATGATTTACCACAAGAAACTGAACTATTATTTATTCAAAATGGGATTTTGCATATAGAATTTGCAAAAAGTCTTAAACAGCAGACAATTTTAATGGGCTCAGTGGAGTTTGGTGCAGAAAAAGTGGATGACTGTACTGTGATCCATCGAGGAATTGGAGCATTGAAAATTGCCTGCTTGAGAGGCGAAAATTCGGATATTGAAAAATATAGAATGATTGCATCAAAAGAGTTTCCTATTGCTTTAGTGGATGATTACAGTAAAATGTTAATACGAAAAGCACTCTTGAATTGCTTTGTGAATACACTAACGACTATACTAAGAGTGAAAAATGGTGCGCTCTTAGAAAGTGAAAGTAGCGCAAAAATATTAGAGCAATTATATATAGAAGTAATGACCGCCTTTCCTGAACAGCAATCACAACTATCATTTGAGGATGTGATCAATGTTTGCAAAAATACTGCACAAAATACATCTTCAATGCTTGCTGATTTCATGAATGGAAGAATGATGGAAATTGATACGATTATAGGTGGCATCCTGGAACTAGCACAACGTAGAGGATATGCCGTACCAATGCTATCAACTTGTTATTCATTACTACAGGCGATTCAAGAAGGTGGTGTATATTTTGATGGCAATCCTATCAATAATCTTTGAGATTATTGAGTTATGTCCATTTCTTTTATTAGGAATTTTATATGTAACCATAAAGAAACTTGCCAAAAAATCAGTCAAGCCTTTTGGGAGAGCAGCAGACATTACTACCGTAATTTTGTTTTTTTCAATTCCAGCAACAATTAAGTTTTTTTGGGCGTACGATATAGGGTTTATGGTCCTAATAATTGCCACAATCATTGCTATTGTATTTACCGTTGCTGAATATAGAACAAAAAAAGATATGGAGCTCATCCCTCTCTTCCAAAAGATATGGCGTTTTTTGTTTTTAATCCTATCATTTACATATACTGCAATATTGCTTGTAGGCGTAATTCAAAAAATAATCTTGCTGATTGCCCATTTTAAAGGTCAGTAAGAAGAAAATCATAAGTTGCATAATGGAAATGTTTAAAAGAATTGTTTTCTTGAACACTTATGAGCGTATTTTTTTTTATAAATGAAAAGTAAATGCTATACTTCAATATAGTTAACTATCATAGGGGAGTTTACAATATTATGAAATTGGAACAAATTGAGATTCCTGTAACGAATCCTTTACTTGACGATTACAACCATGAGAAATCGTCTATCTTATCATTTTTTCACTATCCGAATAATACAAACTCTTTTTCGCAAAGATTAAAAGACTTAGAAAATCATCCGATTCGTCGAGAACAGTTAGTGGCGATTATCCGTGAATTTATGTCACCATTAGAAATCTCTGAAAAAGCTGAAAAACATTTAAGAGAATTAGAAAATAACGCAGTTGTCGTGATTGGAGGACAACAATCTGGATTGTTAACTGGTCCACTGTACTCTGTTCATAAAGCAATTACTGTTATATTGTTAGCTAATCAACAACGTGAAAATTTAGGTGTACCGGTTGTTCCAGTATTTTGGATTGCTGGGGAAGATCATGATATTGATGAAATTAATCATACATTTACAGCAGTAAATGGGCGTTTAGAAAAACATATATATGGTGAACGTTCGAAGAAGAAAACGATGGCATCTACTACAACGTTGGATGTAGAAATAACACGAAGTTTAATCAATGAAACGTTCAAACAATATGGAGAGACTGCATTTACTGAAAGCTTATTAACAAATATTGATGCGATATTACGAAAAAGTACAACCTATACAGATTTCTTTGTACAACTAATGAACTGGTTGTTTAAGGAAGAAGGATTATTATTTATTGATGCGGCTCATCCAAAATTAAGGGAATACGAATCACCTTATTTTGAAAAACTAATTCAACATGCAAAGACGTTAGCAAATGTCGTAACCATTCGAGAAGCAGATCTCAATGAATTGGGATATGGTACTCCTATCGGTGCAACCAAAAACGCTGCCAACCTGTTTTATGTGAGAGATGGTGAACGATTCTTATTAGAACGTCATGAAGGCAAATTTATCAACCATATGGCAAATGTACAATTTACGGAAATTGAAATGCTTGAATTGGCAAAGAAAAATCCAAACTCTTTAAGTAATAATGTTGTCACAAGACCGTTAATGCAAGATATGGTATTCCCAGTACTTGCATTTGTAGGAGGTCCAGGTGAACTTGCATATTGGTCAACATTAAAAGATGCTTTTGAAACATTAAATATGAAAGTCCCTGTATTTGTACCACGTATGAATATGACAATTATTGACCGGCAAGTACAACCTCTTCTAAAAGAGTTACAAATATCAGCTCGTGATGCAATTGCAGGCAAAACATCTTCATTGAAATCTTCTTTTGAAGAGGATGTGTATGATGTGGATGCCAAAGAGTACATCGAAAATACAAAACAATTATTGCAATCCCAATATGACAAATTGCAAGAACATCTATCTAACACTCATGTCCATATAGAAAAACTTGTAGAGAAAAACTTATCAATTCATCGCACGCAACTTGATTTCATCATGCGTAAGATTGAACAAGAAATACTTATGAAACATGATGTACAGTTAAGAAAGTATCGAACCATTGAAGATCGTATTCTGCCTGGAGGTACTTTGCAAGAAAGAATATTCAATCCATTCCAGTTTATGAACGAATACGGCGAAGAACTTGTAAAAGATTTGATGGTCTTACCATTTTCAATAAACGGAAAACATAATGTAATCTATTTATAACAATCGAACTAGTAAAAGAGTATCAATGATATAAAATCTTAAGTGTAAACCACAAAAAAATATTGAAATTAAAAAGGTTATCTCATAGAGATAACCTTTTTCTATGAGAAAAGTAATAAGTGTTACAATTTACTTAAAAAGAAATAATACATAAAGCGCATGAATTGCATAAATTATCTATAATCCTTTGAAAATGTTGACAAAAACAAGATTCTAAGGACAATATTCACATTTTTGAAGTTTGTCCATGAATTAGTGGAGGAATGTGGGGGAATGTGGTACTCTATGTTCATATAGTGGGGTGAGTACCATGTTCATGGGGGAATATCAACACAACATCGATTCCAAAGGCCGCTTAATTATACCAGCAAAATTTCGAGAACATTTTGCTGAAGGTTTTGTCATCACTCGTGGGTTAGATCAATGTTTGTTTGGTTATCCTATTGAAGAGTGGAGAAAACTTGAGGAAAAGTTAAAAAAGTTGCCTGTAACTAAAAAAGATGCACGTGCATTTACGCGTTTCTTCTTTTCAGGGGCAACTGAGGTAGAAATCGATAAGCAAGGTCGAATTAACATTCCCATGAATTTACTCTCACATGCCCATATAGAAAAAGAATGCGTCATTCTCGGTGTGTCTAATCGAATTGAAATTTGGGCACAGCAATCTTGGCAAGATTACTTTACTGAATCAGAGGATTCGTTTAACGAGATTGCAGAGAATATGATTGACTTTGATATATAACAACAAAGAGGAGGTTTTCAGTTGTTCAATCATACGACCGTATTACTGAAAGAAACCGTTGATGGATTGAACATTCGTCCTGACGGTGTATATGTGGACTGTACATTAGGTGGTGCAGGCCATAGTGAGTACCTCGTTAGCCAGTTATCTGACGAAGGACGCCTCATCTGTTTTGACCAAGATATGACAGCTATTGACAATGCAAAAGTTCGATTAGCTCCTTATATCAATCGTGTAACGTTTGTCCATTCAAACTTCCGATACCTAAAAGAAGAATTAGCTAATCTGGGTATTTCTAAAGTGGATGGAGTTTTATACGATTTAGGAGTTTCTTCGCCACAACTAGATAATGCTGAAAGAGGATTTAGTTATCATCAAGATGCCCCTCTTGACATGAGAATGGATACAACGGCAGAACTAACTGCCTATCATGTTGTCAATGAATGGGACTACAACGACTTAGTAAGAATTTTTTATCGTTATGGGGAAGAGAAGTTTTCAAAACAAATTGCTCGTAAAATTGAAGAAGCGAGAAAAACACAACCAATTCGCACAACTGGTGAATTAGTTGAGCTAATCAAGGAAGGTATTCCAGCAGCAGCGAGACGAAAGGGTGGTCATCCTGCTAAGCGTATTTTCCAAGCAATTCGTATTGCAGTAAATGATGAATTGGGATCGGAAGAGGAATCACTTCAACAAGCGTTAGACGTAATTAGAGTAGGTGGACGTGTGAGTGTGATTACATTCCATTCACTAGAGGACAGGCTTTGTAAGACAATCTTTAAAGAAGCGTCATCTTTACCAGAATTACCACCTGGCTTACCAGTTATTCCAGAAGAACTATCACCCCCTATTAAACTTGTGACAAGAAAGCCGATATTACCGTCAGAAGAAGAGTTGCAAGAAAATAACCGTGCAAGATCTGCTAAACTGCGCATTGCAGAAAGAATAAAAGACTAAGAGGAGTTGATAAAATGGCACTACTTAATCAAAGAGAAGAACATGTATATGTTGAGCAACCTTCAACGCCTAAAGAAACTGTCAGAAAAACGGCGCCTAAAACTTTCAAAAGTAACATTACGAAGCTAGAAAAAATGATTATGATTGCAATGGTTGCAGCTATTGCATTAATTGCTGTAGTGAATCTAAACACGCAATCTGCTATCAATAGCGCTTCAGTAGAAATCCAAAATACTGAAATGAAAATTGATGAAATTAAAAAACAAAACTTAGAGTTGTCTATGGAAGTAAGCGAACTTTCAACATATGATCGTATTTGGAAAAAAGCGAAAGCTTTAGGTTTAAAACTTAACGAAAATAACGTGAAAGTAGTGTCAGGACAATGAAAAAAAGTAAGTTTCAATGGGGAGCCGCCACGATGCTAATCATCTATGGGCTCCTATTTTTTTTAATGTTTTTTAGAATTTTCTATATTCAAGTGACGGGACAAGCAGAAGGTCAACAATTGGCTGCCAAAGCTGCTGCAAGATATGAGAAAACGAAAACCATTACAGCAAACAGAGGAAATATATTAGACAGGCAAGGTCATATTATTGCAAAAGATGGTATTAGTTACAGACTTGTAGCTGTTGTTAATCCGAAAGCATCAAAAGGAACAAATAAAATAATGCATGTAGAGAATCCGAAAAACACTGCCGCTGTATTATCAAAGTATATCCCGATGAATCAGGAAGAAATCTATAAAAAATTAACACCTGCAAACAAGGACACTTATCAAGTTGAATTTGGTAAGGCCGGTCGTGATATTAGCCACGCAACAATGAATGCAATCACAAAAGAAAAACTTCCAGGGATTACTTTCCTAGAAGATAATAAAAGGTTTTATCCTAATGGTGTTTTTGCATCGAATTTGATTGGTATTGCAGGTAAACAAGAAGGCACGAATAATACTGCAACAATAGGCAAGATGGGCTTAGAAGCTATTTATAATAAGGAACTTTCAGGTGTGAATGGTAGTCTTCACTATAAAAGTGACCTATTTGGATATCTCTTGCCAAATAGCAAGAAAATGATTCAGCCTGCAAAAGACGGCGATAATATCTATTTAACAATTGACAAGACCATTCAAAATTTCTTGGAAGATTCAATGAGTAGGGTCTACGAGAAATATAAACCTGAGTCAATGATGGCGGTTGTAGCAAATCCAAAAACGGGTGAAATATTAGCTGTATCGCAACGTCCAACTTTTAATCCTCAAACTGGCGAAGGATTAAACAACAGTTGGATCAATGATATGACGGAAACGACAATTGAACCTGGTTCAACGATGAAAATTTTCACATTAGCGACAGCAATTCAAGAAGGAAAATGGAATCCCAATGAAACATACCAATCAGGACAATATAGGGTGTTTGACCGAACCATTCGAGATGCTAACCAGGTTGGGTGGGGAAGGATTACATATTTAGAGGGGATTCAACGATCATCCAATGTTGGAATGGCCAATTTGTTAAAGAAAATTGGTGATAAGACGTTCATAAATTATTTAGGTAAATTCGGCTTTGGACAAAAAACAGGTATCGATTTACCAAACGAAGCAACAGGGAAAATCTTAGATGAATACCCCATTAATAGAGTAACAACTACCTATGGCCAAGGATCCACAGTAACGCCAATTCAATTGATTCAAGCATTAACTGCTGTTGCTAATAATGGTAAAATGATGCAACCACACGTAATTGATAAAGTGGTTGATGCAGAAACTGGGGCTATTATTAAAGAACATAAGCCAATTGAAAAAGGGCAACCAATATCAGCTGAAACAGCGAAGCAAGTTAGAGAAACGTTGGCAACTACCGTAACTTCCGAGAAAGGGACTGCACAAAAATTTGCAAGCAAGGAATATGATGTTGCGGGCAAAACTGGTACCGCACAAATACCAAATCCTGCCGGGGGTTACTATTGGGGAAAAGATGATTTCCTTTATTCATTTTTAGGGATGGCACCAGAAAAGGATCCTAAGTTAATCATGTATATTGCAGTGAAAAAACCACATTTAGGGATTACAGAATTTGGATCAGAACCTACATCACAAGTATTTAATACGGTGATGGAAAGTAGCTTAAAGTATATGAATATTAAACCTTCAAAAACAGCTACTTCAAAGTCAATAAAAATGGATGATTTAATTGGTCAAAATTCAGATGAAGTAATAACTAATCTTGCGGCTAATAAAATCGACACGGTGGTCATCGGCTCTGGAGGTAAAATTATCGAGCAATATCCAGAAGAAGGAAAATCGATGTTAGAAGATAGCCGTGTATACATCAAAACTTCAGGTAATATTAAAATACCTGATTTCACAGGTTGGTCCTTACGTGAAATTTTAACCTATCAATCTATTTCAGGGATTGATATAAAAGTTAAAGGAGATGGTTATGCACAAAGTCAAAATATTAAAGCAGGAACGATATATGAAGGAAACAATAAAGTAATCGTAACATTAGAAAAACCACAAGTACTTTATAAGTAGTTAGAAAAGAAATCATGCACTTTAGCATAGCTCCCCTTTTAAAATCATACTTTAAATGTAAAAAAGGTGTGATTGTCCGTACAATGTGGGTAACTAAACAAGCAAGTGTGAGATTGAAAGTTGTTATTGGGATATTCTTCGTTTTGGGATGTTTGTTAATTGGAAAATTGGTTGTCGTACAGTTTATACAACATGAATTTTTGACGAAAAAGGCAGAGCAAAACTGGGACCGAGAAGTGCCAATGAAAAGTTTACGGGGCGATATTAAAGACCGAAATGGAAAGCTTTTAGTTGGGAATAGCTTGGCGCCTACACTTTACTATATGCCAGCTCAAAATAAAGAACCAGCGCATGTTGCTGCACAATTGGCTCCCTTATTGCAAATGAATGAAAAAGACTTAGAAAAAAAGCTTATGCAAAAGGTAACAATTATTAAAATTGCGCCACAGGGTAAAAATATTTCTTATGAATTAGCAGAGCAAATTCAACAATTGCAAATCCCAGGATTATATACGGGGTTAGATTATATTCGAGATTATCCATATGGATCTTTACTCTCTAGATTATTGGGTTTTACTGGCAGTGATATGCAAGGTTTAGCTGGGTTAGAATATCAATATAACGATTTATTATTAGGCAAGGAATCAGCCATCCGATTATTTACAGATGCAAAGGGAGCAAACTTACCGCATGTGGAAGACGGGTGGAAGGAAGGGCAAGATGGAGCTACGTTAGAGTTAACCATCGATGTAGATGTGCAAAAGGTAATTGAAAGAGAATTATCACAAGCAATGGAAAAGTATAATGCGGATCAGGCAATTGGAATTGCGATGAATCCGAAAACTGGAGAAATATTGGGATTAGCCTCTTTTCCTACGTATAATCCAGTCAGATTACCAAAAAGTAGATTCAAAGATTTATAATCGTAATTTACCAGTTTGGATGACTTTTGAACCGGGATCTACATTTAAAATTATAACTTTAAGTGCAGCACTTGATCAAAATGTAGTTGATCTTAAAAAGGATTCCTTTTTTGATCCTGGCTATTCCATGGTTGAGGGGGCTAGGCTTCGATGTTGGAAGAGAGAAGGTCATGGACAAGAATCATTCCTTGAAGTAGTTGAAAATTCTTGTAACCCTGGTTTTATTGAGCTAGGAAGACGTGTTGGTCCTACAAAGCTTCAACAGTATATACGTGACTTTGGGTTTGGACAGGTGACAGGATCTAATATGGCTGGTGAGTCAACAGGTATTTTATTCTCCCCCAAAAATTATGGCCCTGTAGAACATGCAACAACTTCATTTGGTCAAGGGATATCCGTTACACCAATTCAGCAAGTACAGGCAGTTGCTGCTGCTGTTAATGGTGGAAAACTCATGACGCCATACATCGTCAAAAAAATTATTAATAGTAACAATGGCAGTGTATTAAAAGAATATGAGCCGACTATGAAAAAACAAGTGATCCGTCCAGAGACTTCCGCAAAGGTTCGTGAAGCATTGGAATCAGTAGTTGCAAATGGATCGGGTAGAGGGGCATATAGAGATCATTTGAGAATTGGTGGCAAAACAGGAACAGCACAAAAAGCAGAGGACGGTCGTTACATAAAGTGGAGAGTATATTGTATCGTTTATTGGATTTGCTCCAGCAGATGACCCACAAATCGTTGTGTATGTAGCAATTGATAATCCAAAATATGGCCCACAATTTGGCGGTGTCATTGCAGCACCAATCGTTGGACAAATTATTGAAGATGTTCATCCAATCGTTGGAATTCAAGATCGCAAAGACCAGCTAGAAAAAGAATATCGTTGGGGAGATATTGAAAAAGTTCGTGTTCCTGACTTAGTAGGAAAAACGAAAGAAGAAATTACAGGAATGATGTATCCGTTCCGACTTGAGTGGCATGGAGAAGGAGACAAAATTGTTTCTCAACTTCCAAAAGCAGATGCACAAATCGTAAAAGATGGGACTATTCACGTTTATTTAGAAAAAGAGTAATGTTAGTCTTTAAAAATGTATTCGAAACTACTATCATAATACATGTACTAAACAAGGTTAGAAGGAGAATTTTTTCATGTCAATCGCAACAATGCTAATTATATTAGCAATTTCATTTTTTATTTCGGTCATACTTGGGCCGATTGTTATCCCTATGTTAAGACGTTTTAAATTTGGTCAAAGCATTCGTGAAGAAGGGCCAAAATCACATATGAAAAAGGCAGGTACCCCTACAATGGGTGGTGTCATTTTCTTACTATCAATCATTGTAACAACCGTAATTATGAGCTTAGTAAAAGGTGCATTTACTTCTCAATCAATTATTTTGATTCTTGTTTTGATTGGATTCGGAGTAGTTGGATTTTTAGATGATGGACTTAAAATCATTTTCAAACGAAATTTAGGATTAACTTCATTACAAAAACTTATTGCACAAATTGTTATTTCGATTGCGGCCTATTTCTTAATGAAATTAGGAACGTTTCATAATATAGTTCAAATTCCGTTTACAGATTTTGCAATACATTTAGGCGTATTTTATATGCTGTTTCTAATTTTCTGGTTAGTTGGTTTTTCTAACGCAGTCAATTTGACAGATGGATTGGACGGTTTAGTGTCAGGTACAGCTTCCATTGCATTCGCAGCATATGGGGTATTGGCACTATTAAATGATCAATTGGATATTGCCATTTTTGCGTTTGCAGTAGTTGGTGCTTTACTTGGTTTCTTAATTTTCAATGCCAACCCTGCAAAAGTATTTATGGGAGATACCGGTTCACTAGCATTAGGTGGAGCACTTGCAATGCTATCCATCTTAGTTGGTCAAGAACTACTATTATTATTAATCGGAATAATTTTTGTCCTTGAAACTTTATCTGTTATTCTACAGGTAGCAAGTTTCAAATTGACAGGAAAGAGAATATTTAAAATGAGTCCACTACATCACCATTTTGAACTTTCAGGTTGGTCGGAATGGCGTATTGTCCTAACGTTCTGGTTAACAGCATTAGTGGCAGCATTGATTGCAGTGGTTCCGGAGGTATTATCATGAAAAACTTGAACATTGATTGAACACAAAAAAGTACTAGTATTAGGTCTAGCAAAAAGTGGTGTAGCAGCTGCAGAATTACTTCATAAAATGGGGGCATTTGTTACTGTAAATGATGCGAAACCTTTTGAAGAAAACAAGGATGCACAAAAACTCTTACAACAAGGAATTACAGTGATTTGTGGTCGTCACCCAGAAGATTTACTGGATGAAGGATTCGAATTAGTAATTAAAAATCCTGGTATTCCTTATACAAATATTATCGTTAATGATGCAGTAAAACGAGGGATTCCGGTTTGGACAGAAGTGGAATTAGCTTACTTAATTAGTGAAGCGCCTATGATAGGTATTACTGGTTCAAATGGTAAAACAACTACTACAACTTTGCTTTATCATATTTTGAACGAAGGCGGCAAAAAGCCATTAATAGCTGGTAATATTGGTACAGTTGCATGTACGGTAACAGAGAATGCAACTGCCGAAAATGTCATAGTAACAGAATTATCTTCTTTCCAATTAATGGGTACCGAAACGTTTAAACCGAAAATCGCTATTTGGACGAATTTATATGAAGCACATATTGATTATCATGGTTCAATGGAAGCCTACGGAAATGCTAAATTTGGAATTACGCGCAACCAAGATGCATCAGATTATTTAATCTTTAATGCAGATCAAGAAATTGTTTCAGCTTATGCAAGAAAGTCAAATGCACATCTAATTCCATTTACTACAACTCATATTAATGAAGATGGTATTAGTGCAGATGATGAAATGATTTACTGGTTAGGTAAACCATTTATGAATCGCGATAAGATTGCCCTTCCTGGAAAACACAATTTAGAAAATGTACTAGCTGCTGTTGCAGCTGCGATATTGTTGAACTGCCCTAAGGACAAAATGGAACAGGTTCTACAATCATTTACAGGCGTTAAACATCGTACACAATATGTTCGTGAATGGAAAGAACGCAAATTTTATAATGATTCAAAAGCTACAAATACACTTGCTACTCGGAGTGCACTTGAAGCGTTTAAACAACCGATTGTATTACTTGCAGGTGGTTTGGATAGAGGTCACTCATTTGAAGAATTACGACCATTTATGAACAATGTACATGCGGTAGTTGTTTCGGGGCAAACTGCAGAACGATTTGCAGAATTTGCACAATCTTGTGGCGTAAAAACAATTATCCATGCAAAAGACATTGCAGAAGCAGTACCTAAAGCAGCAGAAGTTTCAAGCGCTGGTGATGTCATATTACTTTCACCTGCATGTGCAAGTTGGGATCAATATCCTAGCTTTGAAGTACGTGGAGATTTATTTATCGAAGCAGCTATGAAGCTAAAATAGTTGCCATATTACGTGATAGGAAGGATGCCTTGCCTGATACAGCGTGAACGACTATGGTTAATGATTGCAACGTTATTTTTGACATTCATTGGCATTGTTTTTGTCTACTCTGCCGGTAGTTACTGGGGAAAGATCCACTACGGACAAACAGCACCGTTTTTAGTAAAACAGTTAGTCTATTTAGGAGTAGCGTTAATTGCTTTTTACATTTGCGGTAACTATAAAGGTTTACAATTAGAAAAAACGTGGACTCTTTTTTATTGGTTGTCCATCCTTTTACTTGTTGCCGTCCTGATTCCAGGAATTGGTGTTGTCCGAAATGGCTCTCAAAGTTGGATTGCAGTAGGTCCACTTAGTCTGCAACCTTCGGAACTTACTAAGATTGCTACAATCATCAAACTAAGTTTTATCTTAGCAAACCAAAAATCAACACAATCTAAAATTCATTGGCGGCACTTTTTATATTTGTTTATCCCAGTAATTCTTATAATGTTACAACCTGACTTTGGATCTGCGTTTATACTAATTGTTTCTGTATTTTTGCTTTTCTTTATAGCAGGATATCCAATTCGTTTTTATGCTTTCTTAATCATTGCAGGTGTATTAGGCCTGGTAGGGTTGATTCTTTCTGCACCTTACCGTCTAAAACGAATTGAAGCGTTTTTAGATCCATGGTCAGATCCACTAGGGAGTGGGTTTCAAGCAATCCAATCATTACTTGCCATTGGGCCGGCGGGTTTATATGGCCATGGTTTTGGAAATAGTAGACAAAAGTATTTATACTTACCTGAACCTCAAAATGATTTCATCTTCTCAATTATCGCTGAAGAGATGGGGTTTATTGGAGCAGCAATAATTATTTGTGCCTTTGGTTTACTCATCTATTCCGGGTATAAATTAGCTTATAAATCGAGTCTAAAAGTTTCCTTATACAGTATTGCAACATTAATTGGAATGATTGGTTTCCAAGCATTTCTGAATATCGGTGTCGTTTCAGGGTTATTACCAGTGACGGGTGTGACACTGCCCTTCATAAGTTATGGAGGAACTTCACTTGTTGTTACTTGGATTGCTATAGGAATTGTTTGGAATTTTTCTAAAGAGAAATAATTATGTAGAAGGGAGTGATCAGTATGGAAAAAATAATAGATATTGAAGAACGGATTCCAACATTGAAAGAACGCCGAAAAAAAAGAACAAATAGACGTTTTCTATTGCTTTTAGTTATTTTCATTGCTACCTTACTGACACTTCTATATTTTCAATCACCTATAAGTCATATAAAAAAAATAACAGTCGAGGGAAATCATCTAAAGAGTAAAGAATTTTACATAAAACATAGCGGAATAGAAAAAGGAAACTCATTATGGGAATTTAATAGCGGCAGAGTAGAATCACTATTAAAAGACCAGCGAATCGTAGAGAATGTCACGATAAAAAGAAAGTGGATCAATGAAGTTACCATTTCTGTATCGGAGTATAAACAAGTAGCCTATTTAAAAGAAAATGATCATTATAACTTGGTGTTAAATAATGGTACCATTTTGCAATTGAATAATGCACCTACTAGCTTGAACGTTCCTATTTTAGTAGGTTTTGAGGATAATAAAACAAGAAAGAAAATGATTCAACAGTTGGACAAGATGGATGAAGAATTAATTTCTTTGATTTCACAAGTAAATGCGATTCCAAATGATACAAATCCTTATGCGATTCAGATGTTTATGAATGATGGATTTGAAGTAAGAGCATCCATTCCTACACTTGCATCAAAATTAAAATATTACCCATCTATTATTTCACAAGTTAAAAAAGGTGAAAAAGGCGTAATTGACTTAGAGGTAGGGACTTTTTATCGCTCTTACAATAGCGAATACGGAACATCTCAGAGTGAATAAAGCATTTAATTGTATAATTAATCTCTATTTTTGCTATTTTGGCTAATAGACAGTTTTAAATAGATTCCAAATGTAGTAATCTTAGCTTAAAAGAAATAAATTTGATTATTTTAAACATTTCAGACTTTTATATCTAGCTTATTCACCAAAAGAAATCACAAAAAATGCATCAAAAGTCAAAAAAAACAGTATAAATGAAGGAATTTCGGGTGGCTATCAGGAATTTATTTAGACAAGTTCATCATTTTACAATAGAATAATTACTAACAGTAGTTGAAGGAGGTGCCACAGTTTTGAATCATTCAGAATTATACGTTTCATTAGATATAGGATCTTCTTCTGTAAAAGTCCTCATCGGAGAGGTTAATGATGAAACTGTGCATGTAATTGGTGTAGGTAATGTAAAATCAGCGGGGATTCGTAGAGGTAGTATAGTAGATATTGATGCTACAGTACAATCTATTAAAAAAGCAGTTGACCAAGCCGAAAGAATGGTTGGATTATCTATCAATAAAGTAATCCTTGGCATTCCTGCAAATCAGGTACAATTGCACAATGTAAAAGGAGTAGTAGCAGTAAATAGCGAGAATCGCGAAATTACCGATTTAGATTTAGATCGCGTAATTGAATCTGCACAGTTAATGTCCATTCCACCTGATCGCGAATTAGTCAATATTGTGCCAACACAATATATAGTTGATGGGTTAGATGGAATTAATGACCCAAGAGGCATGATCGGTATTCGCTTGGAAATGGATGGAACAATGATTACAACATCAAAAACAGTTTTACACAATCTGTCTACGTTGTGTTGAAAAAGCTGGCTTAGAAATTCAACAAATATATTTACAACCTTTAGCTTCAGGCGAATTTGCCTTAACAGAAGATGACCGAAATCATGGGACAGCATTCATCGATATCGGTGGAGGTTCAACAACACTTGCTATTTTCAAAGATGGACATTTTATTGACACTGCTATGATTCCAGTTGGTGGTGAAAATATCACAAAAGATTTATCCATTGTATTAAAAACACCTACAGAACAAGCTGAGAAGATAAAAAACGAATATGGACATGCATACTATGATGATGCTTCAGAAGATGAATTATTTGAAGTGCCAGTAATAGGTGCAGATACAAAAGAGCAATTTAGTCAAAGATACATATCCGAAATTATTGGTGTTAGACTTGAAGAGCTATTCGATTTAATTATTGATGAATTATATCGAATGGGAATTCAAGATTTACCAGGCGGTGTGGTTTTGACTGGAGGCGTTGCAAAATTAGAAGGATTACCTCAATTAGCACGTCATGTGTTACAAACTAGCGTCAAGATTTATGCACCTAATTACATTGGCGTAAGAGAACCTGAATATACTTCAGCAGTTAGCTTAATACGTTATGCATATAAAGAATCGCAATTTAATCGAGATGTTAGTGACAACACACCGCTAGGACCAGTTGGGCATGAAGAACATCATATTGAACAACATAGTGCTACTTCAGCATTTGAAACAAAAGAACATCGTGATGGAGTGCTAACGAAAGTAAAAGGTTTCTTTAATAGATTTTTAGAATAATCAAAGCGATATTTTCTACACATTATGAGCTAAATTAGGAGGAATAGAGATGTTAGAATTTGAAATAAACGAGGAGCAACTGGCCGTAATTAAAGTTATTGGTGTCGGTGGTGGCGGGAATAATGCCGTCAACAGAATGATTGAACATGGTGTACAAGGTGTAGAATTTATCTCCGTAAATACTGATGCGCAAGCTTTAAAATTATCAAAAGCTGATGTGAAATTACAAATAGGTGCTAAATCTACACGTGGACTTGGAGCAGGTGCTAACCCAGAGGTTGGTAAAAAAGCTGCGGAAGAAAGTAAAGAACAAATCGAAGAAGCATTAGGTGGCGCAGATATGGTATTTGTTACTGCTGGTATGGGTGGCGGTACTGGTACAGGTGCAGCACCTGTTATCGCACAAATCGCTAAAGATCTTGGTGCTTTAACAGTTGGTGTTGTAACACGACCATTCTCATTTGAAGGAAAAAAACGTCAAAAGCAAGCTCTTTCTGGTATAGCTGCAATGAAAGAAGCAGTCGACACATTAATCGTAATTCCAAATGATCGTTTATTAGAAATCGTTGATAAAAACACACCAATGGTAGAAGCGTTCCGTGAAGCTGATAATGTTTTACGTCAAGGGGTTCAAGGTATTTCCGATTTGATCGCTGTTCCTGGCTTGATTAACCTAGACTTTGCCGATGTTAAAACAATTATGTCTAACAAAGGTTCTGCATTAATGGGAATCGGTATTGCATCAGGTGAAACACGTGCTGTTGAAGCTGCAAAAAAAGCCATTTCAAGTCCATTACTTGAAACTTCTATCCATGGAGCAAAAGGTGTTCTTATGAATATGACTGGTGGCTCTAACTTAAGTTTATATGAAGTTCAAGAAGCAGCTGATATCGTAGCTTCAGCTTCAGATGAAGATGTAAATATTATTTTCGGTGCTGTAATTAATGATAATTTAAAAGATGAAATTGTTGTAACGGTCATTGCAACTGAATTCAATGAAGAGGAATCAACAATATGACTCTCGTAATGTGAATAATCGTGGTGGTATTGGTACACAAAGACAACAACAAGCACCCGTACAACAAATGACAAGTCGTGAAGTGCGTACAGAAGAAGTAGTACAACCTGTACAAGAAAGCCCTCGTCAAACACCAAGCTATAATACAAATACGCAAGACGAAGGATTAGATATCCCAACATTCCTACGTAACCGTAATAAACGTCGCTAATTCAAATAAAATTACGTAAAGCTATCTACTAAACTATTTAGTAGATAGCTTTTTTCTTTTTATATATGCTCTACTCTTTTTAAGTACAATATTTATTCACCAGAAAAATGGAAATTAGTGTCGGAAAGTTTCTTCTTCTATCATTCACCCTTTGACATTTTTTGAAGTAATTATGTGTTATTTTGTCTATGTGGGAGGTGGTGAATTGTATGGCGAAGTTCTGATATTAATAAATGCATTATTTAACTATGTCATTCTTTCCTTTACCAATTCGATTTGTTATATGCAGCAAAAAAGGGTACGTCTTTTACTAAGTGCTATTATTGCTGGTATTTGGATTGTTGTCTTTGGTCACCATTTTCTCATGATGGTAATAGCTTTTGTGTTAATGATTACAACTGCTTTTGGATTTCAAATTCGTAAATGGTGGAAGGGAGCCCTCATGTGTTTTGTAGGGGCTTTATTTGCAGGAGGGTTATTAACCGCGTTCGAGCCACTATGGATGAATAGATCCGTGTTTACCCTAATGATTGTGTGGGGTATTGTAGCAACTGCCGGCTTATTGTTATTAAAGAGTCGATTACTTGTTGCACGTGGTGATAAATTACAGCAAAATCTCGTTCAGATCTGTAAATTGCAATTAGGTGAAATGATTGTTTCACTAAAATGTTTTGTAGATACAGGAAATACGACAGTTGAGCCGTTATCGGGAAAACCTGTTCATTTTGTTCGTTATAAAGCAATAGAACATTCCTTACCTGAAAAATTGAAAATGGCGTTGTTTCAATGGGATGTAAATGAGCCTTATGATTTAAAAATGTTTTCAAATGATGATCGAAAAAGAGTGGCTGTTATTCCAATTACAACTGTACAAGATAAGAAAACATATAGTTTAGCTCTTCGTTATGATCATTGGCTTATTCAAGACGAAGAAACTCGCCCAATTTCACCCGGTTTTTTAATTATTTCAATTCAAAACACCCCGTTTCCACAAGATGCAGATGCCATATTACATTTTACTGCTTTATATCACATTTAATGAATGGAGGTTTTTTTATGATTCGTCGTTTTTGGCGTTGGTTAATGGAAACTATTGCAAACTTTAGGCAAACAGGCACGTTTTATATTGGCAGTCATGAATCCTTGCCGACTCCTTTGAAAAAAGAGGAGGAGCAAGAAATGATCGTTGCTTTCAAAAATGGTGACATGCATGCAAGAGACGTACTAATTGAGCGTAATTTAAGATTGGTTGTGTATATTGCAAGACGATTTGATAATGCTAAAACACCAATTGAAGATTTAATTAGTATTGGCTCTATTGGATTAATCAAAGCAATTGAAACATTCAATGCTGATAAGAAAATAAAATTGGCTACATATGCCTCTAGATGTATTGAAAACGAAATTTTAATGCATCTGCGTAAAACGAGTCGTATGAAAGGCGAAGTTTCATTAGATGAACCATTAAATTCTGATGGCGACGGCAACGAGCTACTGCTGTCTGATATATTAGGGACAGATGAACATTTAATAACAGATGATGTAGAGAAGAAGATGGAACGACAACATATGTTCCATGCTATTCAAAAATTAGATGAAAGAGAACGTTATATTATGGAATGCCGCTTTGGTCTTGCAGGTAAAGAAGAAATGACCCAAAAAGAAGTAGCCGATCATTTAGGTATTTCACAATCTTATATTTCCCGCTTAGAAAAGAAAATTATTCAAGAATTGCGTAATCATTTGAATCAATTAACGTCATAATGGTTGAAATTGGAGAGAAATAATACGCATATTATTGTCTAATACGGACACACTTATCTTACTAACAGTGATAAAGCATCCGGAGGACAGAATATGCGAACAAAAGTTGAAATATGTGGTGTTGATACATCCACGTTACCTGTTTTGAAGCATGAAGAAATGCGACAATTATTTGTTGCACTGCAAAGCGGACAAGAAGAAGTAAGAGAGCAACTTGTCATGGGTAATTTACGGTTAGTATTAAGTATTGTTGGTCGATTCGCTTATAGAGGCGAACAGGCTGATGATTTGTTTCAAGTTGGATGTATTGGGTTGTTAAAATCAATTGATCATTTTGATTTATCTCATAATGTTCGATTTTCAACCTATGCTGTTCCAATGATTATTGGTGAAATTAGAAGACATTTAAGAGACCATCATCCTCTACGTGTCTCAAGATCACTACGAGATATTGCGTATAAAGCTATGCAAGCAAAAGAGCAATTTTTGACAGAAGAATTACGTGAACCAACTTTAACTGATTTAGCTCGAATGACAGGCTTACCTCAAGAGGATATATTATTTGCATTAGATGCAATTCAAGAGCCGATGTCATTACATGAGCCAATCTATGCCGATGGCGGGGATCCTGTATATATGATGGATCAATTGAAGGATCAAACCGTATCTGAAGATCGTTGGTTAACGTATGTATCAATTAAAGAACAAATTCAAAAATTAGATAGAAGACAACAAAATATCCTTTCTAAACGATATTATTATGGCCATACTCAAACAGAAATTGCGAAAGACTTAGGAATTTCTCAAGCACAAATTTCTAGATTAGAAAAAAGTGCGTTAAAAACAATACAAGAACAAGCAAGTGAAAAATAATTTTACACTATTTAAAAAAGCATCAATCATCAAGATTGATGCTTTTTTTTCATATAAATACATAACATGAATTTAGGAGGGATGCGAATGCGTTTTTCAGATCTTCAACGGAAAGAAATCATTGCTGCCAATAGTGGACGCTTTTTAGGATATGTTGAAGATGCAGTGGTTCATAAAGAAACAGGATATGTTGTCGCTTTTGTTGTAGCTGAACCCAAAAAAATTATGTCATTTTCAGGAGCTAAAAAGGAAACATTGAAAATACCCATAGAAAATATTCTTGTTGTTGGAAAAGATGTCATACTAGTAAAAGGATTAGACTGAAATAAATGGGTATTCATTGCTAAATTTCGGTGGACTTGATACAATTAAGTAACAAGTATCTTTGAAAAGATGAGGCTATTATGACATTAATAATTAATAATTTAAAAGATATTCAAAACAACATTGTAGCTGCTTGTAAACGAGCTGGAAGAAATGTTTCTGACATCACGATTATTGCCGTCACAAAGCAAGTTACAACAGAACGTGCTATCGAAGCACTAGATGCGGGTTTAACTCATTTGGGTGAAAATCGTCCAGAAGGGTTATTGGAAAAACAAGAAACAATTAAAGACCGAGCTACATGGCATTATATTGGCTCTATGCAAACTAGAAAAGTACGCAAAGTAATTGATCAAATTGATTACTTACATTCACTTGACCGTATTAGTCTAGCAGAAGAAATTGATAAAAGATCAAGTCGCCCTGTAAATTGTTTTGTACAAGTTAATGTATCAGGCGAAGAGGCAAAACACGGTCTAACACCAGATGAAGTGCCTGCATTTATCGAGGAATTATCAGACTACCCACATATACGAGTAGTCGGATTAATGACCATGGCACCTAACACAGAAGATCAAGTAATTATTCGAAATGTATTCAAAGGATTAAAAAAACTACAGTTAGAGATTGCTAGTAAGGGATATGATTATGCGCCTTGTACTGAACTATCAATGGGGATGTCTAACGACTATGAGATTGCAATTGAAGAAGGTGCAACGTTTGTCCGAATTGGCACAGCTCTAGTTGGCAATGAAAGTAGGGATTCTTATGAAGGTGAAAGATAAACTGAAAAACTTTTTCTATTTAGAAGAGGAAGAAAACTATGTAGAAGAGCAAGTAGAAAAAAAAGAATCTGTTCGTCAACAAGTAGCAGCGCAAAGACAACAAGTAGCAGCACAAAGACAACAAGTGAAGCCAGCAGTAAGTAGGCCAGCAGTAGTAAAAAAACCAACTGTTAAAGAACATCCAAAGTTTGTAGAACATTCAAACGTACCAAATCTAGTAAGTATCACGCAAAAAACATCAAAAGTAGTTTTATCTGAACCTCGTGTTTATGCAGAAGCACAAGATATTGCAGATAATTTAAAAAGCAAACGTGCTGTCGTTGTAAATTTACAACGCATTGATCGTGAACAAGGTATACGCATAATTGATTTTATCAGTGGAACTATTTTTGCTTTAGGTGGAGATATTAAACGAATCGGTACTGACATTTTCTTATGCACACCCGATAATGTAGAAGTAGATGGCAATATTTCAGATTATTATTACGAAGATTTACAATAGAGGAGTTTAACTTTTCATGTTACTATTTACAATTGTAAGGTATTTATTTCAATTCTATTCAATCGCGCTAATTATATACATTCTAATGTCTTGGGTACCAGCAGCATACGATTCCAAGTTTGGAAGGGTCTTAGCTCGAATTTGTGATCCGTATTTAAATTTCTTTAGACGATTTATTCCGCCAATTGGAGTAATTGATATCTCACCAATTGTCGCATTATTTGTTTTGAATCTTATTCAAACTGGTGTCTTCTACGTTTTAAGCTATATTATATTTTAATTCACCTCCCCACATTGATTTTAAGGTGGGGATTTTTTTACGAAAGAAGGGAAATCGATGGATGAAATTTTCCAACATTTTAGACCTGAAGAAAAACCTTTTATTGAACAAGTGATGGGCTGGAGAAACGAAGTGGAAGACCGTTACGCGCCAAAATTGACAGATTTCTTAGATCCACGTCAACAATTGATTGTACACTCAATTGTTGGAAGAAATGGAAATGCACTTGTGATGGCGCATGGATGTTTCGAAGAATCTGAACGCAAACGATTACTGATCTATCCAGACTATTATCAAGTATCGGATGAAGATTTTGAAATAGCGATTTGTGAACTTCAATTTCCTTCTAAGTTTATCCAATTGAAACATCCAGATGTATTAGGAGCATTAGTATCCATTGGTTTAGATCGTGCTAAATTTGGAGATATCCGGTTAGATGAATCAACTGTTCAATTTGCAGTGGCAAAAGAAATGATTGACTACGTACTTATGAATCTTGTAAGCATTGGGAAAGCGAAAGTCCAAGTAAAAGAATTGCCACAAGGTGCTCCCTTACTTCCTACTGAATCGCACTTTATTGAACACGTCATTACATCCAGTTCGATGCGATTAGACACTATACTTTCCTCTGTCTATCCGATTTCTCGGCAAAAAGCAGCAATGCTTATTAATAGTGGTAAAGTAAAAGTGAATTTTGCTATTCGAGAACAATTAGCTTTTGAATTGCATGAATCAGATCTATTGTCAATCAGAGGGTATGGTCGTTTAGTCATAAAATCCATTGAAGGAAAAACAAAAAAGGAAAAATTCCGCATTAAAATTGAGCGAATCGAGCGTAAATAAATCAATTTTAAAATTCAAAATCTGATGAAAAGCACCTATAAATTTAACTAAATGATAAATTTATTTTAAATTTTTGCTTTTCTTGATGAACTTACTAGTATTCAAAGGTATAATAAAATGAATAAATGCTGTTAAGGAGAGGTGCACAATTATGCCGTTATCACCACTTGACATACATAACAAAGAATTTAGTCGTGGTTTTAGAGGTTACAACGAAGATGAGGTAAATGAATTTCTAGAACAAATTATTAAAGACTATGAACTAGTCTTGAAAGAAAAAAAGGACCTTGAAGATAAATTGATTTCTAGCAATGAACAAATTGGGCATTATAATTCAATCGAAGAAACACTTCAAAAGTCAATTGTCATTGCCCAAGAAGCAGCTGAAGAAGTTCGCCGCAACTCTCAAAAAGAAGCAAAGCTCATTGTTAAAGAAGCAGAGAAAAACGCAGATCGTATTGTCAACGAGGCTCTATCTAAAGCACGACGCATTGCACTTGAAATTGAAGAATTGAAGAAGCAATCTAAAGTATTCCGTAATCGATTCAAAATGATTGTAGAAGCACAATTGGACTTAATCGAATCAGATGATTGGGATCATTTAATGGAATATGAAGTAGATACGACAGAATTAGAACATTTAGATTTACCTCAAGATTAGTTAGATACTTGACTGTTTGGCTTCATTTTTCTATAATGTCAACATATCTATATAAAAAAGTAATGATGGAGACAGTAACTTATAGGTGCTGAAATAGCGATTTGAGGATAGTGAAAGCTCAAACAAAACACTTATAAAAGAAAATCACTCCTGAACTAGATTGCTGAAACACGTAAAGTAAGCAATCTCGTATACACCACGTTACGGTGTCTTAAGAGGCGTCATTATAATTGACGCAACTAGGGTGGTACCGCGAGATAACTCCTCCTCGTCCCTTTTGGGATGAGGAGGTTTTTTATATTTAAAAGGAGGAATTTATTCAATATGGAATACAAAAATACCTTATTGATGCCAAAAACGGATTTCCCTATGCGTGGAAATCTTCCAAACAACGAACCTAAAATCCAAGCTAAATGGGAAGAAATGGACATTAATGCAAAAGTTCTTGAACGTACAAAAGACCGTCCAGCATTCATCCTACATGATGGTCCTCCATATGCAAATGGTGATCTTCATATGGGGCATGCACTAAACAAAGTATTAAAAGACATGATTAATCGCCATCGCTCAATGACTGGATACTATGTGCCTTACGTACCTGGTTGGGATACACATGGTCTACCAATCGAACAAGCGTTAACAAACAAAGGCCACGACCGTAAAAAAATGTCTATCGCCGACTTCCGTGAATTATGTAAAGACTATGCATATGAACAAGTAAGTCGTCAACGTGAACAATTTATGCGTATTGGTGTACGCGGTGACTGGGAAAATCCATACATCACCCTAAAACCAGAATTTGAAGCTCGTCAAATCGGTGTATTTGGCGCTATGGCTAAAAAAGGCTATATCTATAAAGGCTTGAAACCAGTTTATTGGTCTCCATCAAGTGAATCAGCACTTGCTGAAGCGGAAATCGAATATAAAGATATCAAATCACCATCTATTTACGTAGCATTTAATGTATTAGACGGTAAAGGTGTTGTAAATAATGATGAAAAATTCATTATTTGGACTACAACCCCTTGGACAATGCCTGCAAACCTTGGTATTTCTGTCAACCCTGAATTCACATATGCTGTAGTAAAAGCAAATGGTGCTAAATATATTATTGCTAAAGGCTTACTTGAAAAAGTTGCAGAAAAACTTGGTTGGGAAAACCCTGAAATTGACCGTGAAATCCAAGGTACTGACCTAGAAAATGTAACAGCTAAACATCCATTATTTGATCGTGAATCTCTTGTTATGCTAGGTGATCATGTAACACTAGAAGCTGGTACTGGTTGTGTTCATACGGCTCCTGGTCACGGGGAAGATGACTATCAAGTAGGTAAACGTTATGGTTTAGAGATTCTTTCAGTAGTTGATCATAAAGGTTGCTTAACTGAAGATGCAGGCGAATTTGCAGGTATTTTCTATGATAAAGCAAACAAACCAATCTGTGAAAAACTTGATGAAGTGGGTGCATTATTAAACCTTTCATTCTTTACACACTCATATCCACATGACTGGCGTACTAAAAAACCTGTTATTTTCCGTGCAACACCACAATGGTTTGCATCTATTGATAAATTCCGTCCTGAATTACTTCAAGCAATTCGCGACACGAAATTCACACCAGTTTGGGGTGAAACTCGTCTTTACAATATGATTCGTGACCGCGGTGACTGGTGTATCTCTCGTCAACGTGCATGGGGTGTGCCAATTCCAGTATTCTATGCTGAAAATGGCGAAGGAATTATTACAGAAGAAACGATTGCTCACGTACAAGAATTATTCCGTGATCATGGTTCTAATATTTGGTTCCAAAAAACAGCAAAAGAATTACTTCCTGAAGGATTTACACATCCTGGTTCACCAAACGGCGAATTCACAAAAGAAAATGATATTATGGATGTTTGGTTCGACTCAGGTTCAACTCACCAAGGTGTCTTAGAAGAACGACCAGAACTTCGTTACCCAGCTGATTTATACTTAGAAGGTTCTGACCAATACCGTGGATGGTTTAACTCATCATTAATTACTTCAGTTGCAATGAATGGTCATGCACCATATAAAGGCTTACTATCACATGGTTTCGTCTTAGATGGCGATGGACGTAAAATGAGTAAATCATTAGGTAACATCATTGCGCCAAGCAAAGTAATGAATCAATATGGTGCAGATATTCTACGTCTTTGGGTAGCATCAGTTGACTATACAGCTGACGTTCGTATTTCAATGGATATGTTAAAACAAGTATCTGAAGTTTACCGTAAAATCCGTAATACACTTAAATTCTTACATGGTAACTTACATGACTTTAACCCAGAAAAAGACTATGTTTCTTATGAAAATCTTCGTGAAGTCGATCAATATATGTACATGGAATTACAAAACTTAATTAAAACTGCTCGTGTTGCCTACGATCACTATGAATTCGCAACTGTTTACAAAGCTGTAAACAACTTTGTAGCATCTGAACTAAGTTCATTCTACTTAGACATTGCAAAAGACGTTGTATATATCGAAGGTGTAGATAATCATGCTCGTCGTGCAATGCAAACTGTTATGTATGATACATTGGATGCATTATTAAAATTATTGACTCCAATCATCCCTCATACTACAGATGAAATGTGGTCATATTTACCATATACAAATGTAGAAAGCGTACAACTTACAGATATGCCAGATGCTGTTGAAAAGGAAAACTTTGCAGCATTAACAGAAAAATGGACAAAAATTATGAACGTTCGTAATGTGGTATTAAAAGCATTAGAAGAAGCTCGTAATGCAAAAACAATTGGTAAATCTTTAGAAGCTAAAGTTACGGTTTATGGTATTGAAGAAGCAGTAGAACTTCTAAATGATGTCAATATTAACTTTGCACAACTGAATATTGTTTCAGAATTTGTTGTCGGCGGTTCATTAAATGATGCTCCAGAAAATGCAGTAAAAACTGAAAAAGTAGCAGTAACTGTAGAAAAGGCAGAAGGCGAAAAATGTGAACGCTGTTGGACTATTTCAAAAACTGTAGGACACAATCACAATCATCCAACATTATGTGAACATTGTGCAGATGTGGTTGAAAAATATTATTCAGAAGTAGAATAAGTAAATTTCTATAAATAAAATGGCTGTTCACTTAGAGTGGACGGCCATTTTTTTATCGTAATTGAAGATAGAAATTCATTTAAACGGTCTTTTTTTCTCTTTAGGGCATTATATGATAAAATAGGTTAGATTCGGGAGTAAACGGAGGCTTTGCTGTGTATAAATATTATGGAATAGCTATTTTCGTGATTATACTAGATCAACTGACAAAATTGAGTATTGTCAAAAATATGGAATATGGTGAAAGTATTTCAATCATTGATCCGTATTTTGGCTTATTCTCGCATAGAAATCGTGGTGCTGCGTGGGGGATGCTGCAAGGGCAATTTTGGCTATTTGCATTAATAACCATTATTGTCATTGTGGGAATTATTTATTATTACCATAAAGAAGCAAAAGGAAAACCATTGTTCCAAACTAGTTTAATGCTATTACTAGGTGGTGCAATTGGAAACTTTATAGACCGAGTATTCCGTGGTGAAGTAGTAGACTTTGTACATGTCATCATTCCAGTTATTAACTATGATTTTCCTATATTTAATATAGCTGATGCATCATTGACAATTGGTGTAATCATGCTCATTGTCTACTTACTGTTTGAAGAGAAACTAGAAAAGAAAAAGGTGAAGTAATGTCAGTCACATTTACTGTAACAGAAGAGGTCAAAGGGGAACGAATTGACAAAGCCCTTGCCTCACTGCAAAAAGACTGGTCAAGAACACAAATTCAAGGATTTGTACAAGATGGATTTGTAGTCGTGAACGGACAAGAAATTAAACAAAAGTATAAAGTGCAAGTTGGGGATATCATCACAGTTACTCCCCCTGAGCCTGAGCCACTTGAAATTATTGCAGAAGATTTGAATCTTGAAATTGTATATGAAGATTCAGATGTGCTTGTTGTCAACAAACCAAAAGGTATGGTTGTCCATCCAGCACCTGGTCATACATCAAGTACTTTAGTTAATGGACTAATGTATCATTGTAAAGATTTATCAGGGATTAATGGGGTAATGCGCCCTGGTATTGTACATCGTATTGATAAAGACACATCAGGCTTATTAATGGTGGCAAAAAACGATAAAGCACACGAATCACTTGTGCAACAATTAGTCGATAAATCGGTGACTCGTAAATATACTGCATTAGTTCATGGACATATCCCGCATGATAAAGGCACAATTGATGCACCAATCGGACGTGATACAAAAGATCGTCAGAAAATGGGGGTTGTTGATAATGGCAAGCATGCTGTTACACATTTCCAAGTGATTGGTCGGTTTGGAGTAGATTATACTTTAATCGAATGTCGTCTTGAAACAGGGCGTACACACCAAATTCGTGTTCATATGAATTATATTGGTTATCCTTTAGTAGGAGATCCTAAGTATGGTCCAAAGAAAACAATTGATTTTGGTGGACAAGTTTTACATGCTGGAGTTTTAGGCTTTGTACACCCAGCAACAAAAGAATATCTAGAATTTGAAGTACCACTTCCTGCAGATTACCAACAATTATTGGATGAATTGAAAAAGAACTATTGACACTTTAAGTCATATCGGCATATAATAAGTGCAGTGAAAATCTAATATTCACCTTTTAAAGACAGTCCAGAGAGGCTGAAAAGGGATGCGAAGAATGTTAAGATTACTGTACATAAATTTACAGTCTATTTGACATATCTATCAGTATACCTATATCCTCTTGGGCAAAATAGCTCAAGAGGTTTTTTTCTTGTAAAAGCAGAAATCGACTGCTTAGCTTTCAGTAAAGGAGGTAGAAATAATGACAACAAAGAAAGCAGAACTTCTTGACCAAGCCGCTATGAACAGAGCATTAACTCGAATTGCACATGAAATCATCGAACGAAATGAAGGTATTGATGAATGTATCCTTGTAGGCATAAAAACAAGAGGAGCATTTCTTGCAAAACGTTTAGCACAAAAAATCAACACAATTGAGAAAAAGGAAATTCGTTCAGGAGAATTAGACATCTCTCTATATCGAGATGATTTATCGGTTAAAACTTCAAATGGAGAAGCACTTGTACAACAAGTTGATATTAAGGATGATGTAACGAATCAAAAAGTGATCTTAGTTGATGATGTCCTATATACTGGCAGAACAGTTCGCGCAGCAATGGACGCTGTGATGGATATCGGTAGACCCTCTCAAATTCAGCTAGCAGTATTAGTCGATCGCGGTCATCGTGAACTACCAATACGTGCAGACTATGTAGGGAAAAACATACCAACAGCGAGTCATGAACGAATTGTCGTTAGTATGGTTGAAGTAGACGAAGAAGATTCAGTAGCAATTTACGAATAATAAAAGATAGATATTGTACGAATGTGAGGAAATTTAGATATGTCAAATGCTGTTTTAGATATTAACGACAAGCCTTCGGGTACTCAGTTAATTACATTAAGTTTACAACATATGTTTGCGATGTTTGGTTCAACTATACTTGTACCAACTTTAACCGGTTTATCACCCGCAATTGCTTTACTTACAAGTGGTATCGCAACTATAGTATTCTTGCTAATAACAAGATTTAAAGTACCAGCTTACTTAGGTTCATCATTCGCGTTTATAGCACCAATTCAAGTAGCATCTTCAACAGGCAATGGGCCAGGAAGTGCAATGATTGGCGCGATGGCAGTTGGTTTAGTATATGGAATCGTTTCGTTACTAATTTGGAAAACAGGCTATAAATGGATTATGAAAGCTTTGCCACCAATTGTTGTAGCACCAGTAATCATGGTAATCGGTCTAGGGCTAGCTGCAACGGCTGTTCATATGGCTATGTACCAGCCAATCAGTGATTCAAAAGAAGTATATAGCGCATCATACTTCGTCATTGCATTAATTACATTAGCAATCGCGATCCTATGTAACAACTTCTTTAAAGGTGTAATTAGCACAATGCCAATATTAATTGGAATGATTGGCGGATACATTGCATCGCTAATTTCAGATACTTTTTTCGGTACTAACTTAATTGATTTTGGCAAAGTCATGCAAGCTAGTTGGTTTCAATCACCAGACTTCTTAATTCCGGGTGTTGATTATGAATTCAAAGTTACTTCAACATTATTATTAGCTATGGTACCAATTGTCATTGTAACGATTTCAGAACATATTGGGCATCAACTAGTGCTTGGTAAAGTTGTACACCGTAATTTCATTAAAGATCCAGGGTTAAATCGTTCATTATTAGGTGATGGACTTGGTACATTAATTAGTTCATTGATCGGTGGTCCACCGAAAACGACTTATGGTGAAAACATTGGTGTACTAGTTTTAACGCGGGTTTTCAGCATTTGGGTAATTGGTGGAGCAGCTGTATGTGCAATTCTACTTGCCTTCTCAGGTAAATTAATGGCATTAGTAAGCACCATTCCAACACCTGTACTTGGTGGAGTTTCCATCTTACTATTCGGTATTATTGCTTCAAGTGGTTTAAGAATGTTAGTAGAAAACAAAATCAACTTTGATGATAAACGAAATCTAGTCATTGCTTCGGTTATTTTAATCCTAGGCATTGGTGGTGCAAAGCTAGCCTTTACTCAAACCTTCTCAATTGAAGGAATGGCGCTAGCAGCAATCGTGGGAGTAATACTAAACATAATCTTACCTGGTAAAGCACAACCAGATCTTGAACTTCAACAAGATGAACTTAATGAAAATAGCAAAATTAAATAAAAGTTGATCTACCTTTTAAAGGTTGCCCAGAGAGGCACAGAAGGGTGATTCGATACGAAAACAATAGGTAAACTAGCCTTAAGTATCATGTCATATCCTTCCTCCGCCTCCTTGAATTAAGGAGGCTATTTTTATCCCGCATTAACGGTGAAGTTTCACTTTATAAAAATCAGGAGGCACATGATGAAAAATTTACTGTCAATGGAAGAAGTATCTAACGAACAAATTCAAGCAATATTGAAACGCGCTGCAGAGTTTGAAGCAGGAGCTAAACCACATCTAGAGAGAGACTACTTAATAGCTAACCTATTTTTTGAACCAAGTACAAGAACAAAGACAAGCTTTGAAACGGCTGAACGCAAAGTAGGCGCAACAGTCATCCCTTTTGAAGCTGGATTTTCAAGTACACTTAAGGGCGAGACTTTATACGATACTGTCAAAACGTTAGAATCAATCGGCATGGATGCAGTAGTTATTCGTCATAAACAAGATACTTACTATGAAGAATTATTAGAGGGTATAAATGTTTCAGTAATTAACGCAGGTGATGGAGCTGGACAACATCCTTCTCAATCTATGCTTGATTTATATACAATTTTCAAAGAGTTCGGGAAATTCGAAGGATTAAATGTTACAATTGCAGGTGATATTTCACACAGCCGCGTAGCTAAATCCGATGTAACAGCACTTAGACGGTTCGGTGCTAATGTGAATTTTGTTTGTCCTCCTGAATGGCAAGGAGAATTCAAAGAATCTCATTCTGAATGGGGAGATTTAATCGAAACAAGTGACGTGATTATGCTACTTCGTGTTCAACATGAACGAGACGCAGATTACGAAGGATTCACAACAGAAAGTTATCATGAAAAATATGGTCTAACTGTAGAACGTGAACAACGTATGAAAGATGATGCGATCATCATGCACCCAGCTCCAGTAAATCGCGGAGTAGAAATTGATTCCTCTTTAGTCGAATGTGACCGTTCAAGAATCTTCAAGCAAGTACATAACGGCGTATTTGTACGAATGGCCATTGTGGAATCCATCTTAAAGGAGAGAAAATAACGATGACAAAACTCATTCAAAATGTACAGTTAGTTGACGCGAAAGGGTTACTAACATTAGGCGAAATTTTCATTGAGGATGGCAAAATCGCAGCAATTGGTGAAAATTTAGGATCTACAAGCCGACGAAGTAATCGATGGTAAGGGCAATGTTGCTTCACCAGGTTTTGTCGATGTACATGTTCATCTACGTGAACCAGGATTTGAACATAAAGAAACAATTGCAACAGGTTCTGCTTCAGCCGCAAAAGGTGGTTTTACAACAATCTGTGCAATGCCTAACACAAAACCAGTACCAGACTCAGTTGAAAACTTACAATTAATAAATGGCTTAATCGAACAAAGCGCAGTTGTTCGTGTATTACCATACGGCTCATTAACAGTTGCACAATCAGGAGATGCCCGTACAGATTTAAAAGCATTAAAAGAACATGGCGCAGTTGCTTTTTCAGATGATGGAGTTGGAGTGCAAGAAGCTGCCACAATGTTTGAACAAATGAAGGATGCAGCAGCGATGAACATGGCAGTTGTAGCACATTGCGAAGATAATTCGTTAATATACGGTGGAGTAATGCATGAAGGAAAGCGCAATAAGGAACTCGGACTACCAGGAATTCCTTCCATTTGCGAATCCGTTCAAATTGCACGTGATGTTCTCTTAGCAGAAGCTGCAGGAGCTCACTATCATGTTTGCCATGTATCAACGAAAGAATCTGTACGCGTTGTAAGAGATGCAAAAGCAGCTGGCATTAATGTCACAGCAGAAGTTTGCCCGCACCACTTACTTTTAGAGGAAATGGACATACCAAGTAATGATGCAAACTGGAAGATGAATCCCCCTCTTCGTGCAAATGATGACTGGCAAGCGTTACATGATGGACTCCTTGATGGAACAATCGACTGTATCGCTACAGATCATGCACCGCATACAAAGGAGGAAAAATGTTGTGGTATGGTTGGCGCACCATTTGGTATCGTCGGTTTCGAAACAGCATTTCCATTACTGTATACTCAATTTGTCAAAACAGGGAAATGGACATTACGACAACTGATTGATTGGATGACAGTTAAACCAGCGAAGCTCTTTGATTTACCTTATGGAACATTAGAAGTAGGTTCACCTGCTGACATAGTACTGATTGATATAGAAACCGAAAAAACTGTAAATGCAGAAAATTTTGTTTCTAAGGGTAGAAATACACCATTTAACGGCTGGAAAGCAACTGGATGGCCAGCACTAACAATCTACAATGGAAATATCGTATGGGAGGATGCACAATGACAACAAGAAAACTCATTTTAGAAACAGGCGAAGTATTTGAGGGACAAGCTTTCGGAAGTGACAAAGGATCAGATGGTGAAGTTGTATTTACTACTGGGATGACTGGTTACCAAGAAACAATCTCTGACCCATCATTCTGCGGTCAAATCGTTACGATGACTTATCCATTAATCGGGAACTACGGTATTAACCGAGATGACTTTGAAACCATCTCACCTGCTATTAAAGGTTTTGTCGTTCATGAATTAGCGAAAGCACCATCAAATTTCCGTAACGAAGGAACATTAGACGATTACTTTAAATTAAAAGACATTCCAGGAATTGAAGGTATTGATACAAGAAAACTTACTCGCTTAATTCGTAGTGTCGGTGCTGTAAAAGGATACTTATCTGCAGCAGGTGAAGAAGTGAACGTAGAAGAAGTGGTTGAACGTTTGCATAATACGACATTCCCTACAAACCAAGTTTCTCAAGTATCTACAAAAACTGCATTCCCATCACCAGGTCGTGGAAAACGTGTTGTATTAATGGATTTCGGTATGAAACATGGCATTCTTCGCGAGTTAAACAAACGTGACTGTGATGTCATTGTCGTACCATACAACACAACAGCACAAGAAGTATTAGCTTACCATCCTGATGGAATTATGTTATCAAATGGACCTGGGGATCCACTAGATGTACCTGAAGCAATTGAAACTGTAAAAGAATTAATCGGAAAAGTCCCAATGTTCGGCATTTGCTTAGGACATCAATTATTTGGACTTGCATGTGGAGCAAAATCTTTCAAATTGAAATTTGGTCACCGCGGTGCGAACCACCCTGTAAAAGATCTTCGTACTGGTCGCACAGAGTTAACTTCTCAAAATCATGGTTATGCAATCGATATCGATACACTTGAAGGAACAGATTTGGAAGTTACACATATTGCATTAAATGATGGCACTTGTGAAGGATTACGCCATAAAAAACACCCAGTATTCACAGTGCAATATCATCCGGAAGCATCACCAGGACCTGAAGATCCAAACCACTTATTCGATGAATTCATTGAATTAATGAATAACAATACTAGAGAGGAGCAAGAACAACATGCCTAAACGTCAAGATATCAAATCCATTTTAGTAATTGGTTCTGGTCCAATAGTTATTGGTCAAGCTGCTGAATTCGACTATGCAGGTACTCAAGCCTGTCTATCTTTAAAAGAAGAAGGTTACCGAGTTATTCTGATTAACTCAAATCCTGCAACGATTATGACAGATACTGAAATTGCAGATACAGTGTATATCGAGCCAATTTCCCTTGAATTTGTCTCACGTATTTTACGAAAAGAGCGCCCTGATGCCATCCTACCTACACTTGGTGGACAAACAGGTTTAAATATGGCAATCGAGCTTCATAACTCAGGAATATTGGATGAATTAAAAATTGAAATCCTTGGTACAAAATTAGATGCGATTAATCAAGCTGAGGACCGTGACCTATTCCGTAACCTTATGTATGAATTGGATGTACCGACACCTGAATCAGAAATCATCCACAATTTAGAAGAAGCCGAAAGCTTTGTAGAGAAAATTGGTTATCCGGTAATTGTACGTCCTGCTTTCACACTAGGCGGAACTGGCGGTGGGATTTGCTATAATGAACAAGATCTTCACGAAATTGTTTCATCAGGTTTGAAATACTCACCTGTAACACAATGTTTGCTAGAAAAATCAATTGCTGGATTCAAAGAAATCGAATATGAAGTAATGCGCGACTCAAAAGATAATGCCATTGTTGTATGTAACATGGAAAATGTTGACCCTGTTGGTATTCACACAGGTGACTCGATCGTAGTTGCTCCTTCACAAACATTATCTGACCGTGAGTATCACATGCTTCGAAATGTGTCACTTAAAATTATTCGTGCACTAGGCATTGAAGGTGGATGTAATGTTCAATTAGCATTAGACCCAAATAGCTTCAACTACTACATTATTGAAGTAAACCCTCGTGTATCACGTTCATCAGCACTAGCTTCAAAAGCAACTGGTTATCCAATTGCAAAACTTGCTGCTAAAATTGCTGTTGGCTTAACACTTGATGAAATGCTTAACCCAGTTACTGGTAAAACATATGCATGTTTTGAACCGGCACTTGACTATGTTGTAGCGAAAATTCCACGTTGGCCATTTGATAAATTCGAAACAGCTAAACGTAATTTAGGTACACAAATGAAAGCTACAGGTGAAGTAATGGCAATTGGCCGTAACTTTGAAGAAGCAATTTTAAAAGCTGTTCGATCTTTAGAAACAGGTCATAAACATATTTCGATGAAGAATGCGGAAGAATTAACAGATGCATGGATTGAAAAACGTGTGAAAAAAGCGGGAGATGAACGTCTATTCTTCATAGGTGAAGCACTTCGCAGAGGCGTGACAATCGAGCAAATTCATGAATGGAGTCAAATCGACTTATTCTTCTTAGATAAATTCAAAAACATCGTTGATTTTGAAACAACATTAAAAGAACATCCACAAGATTTAGAAGTATTACGTCAAGCAAAGAAATTAGGATTTGCTGATGAAACAATCGGTAAACTGTGGGGCATGAAATCAGAAGAAGTATATGATTTCCGTAAAGAAAATGGAATTATCCCAGTTTACAAGATGGTTGATACATGTGCAGCAGAATTTGAATCAGAAACACCTTATTTCTACGGCACATACGAAGATGAAAATGAATCCATTCGTTCAGACCGTGAATCTGTCATCGTATTAGGATCTGGTCCAATTCGTATTGGACAAGGGGTTGAATTTGACTACGCAACTGTTCACTCAGTTTGGGCAATTCAAGAAGCTGGATATGAAGCCATTATCATCAACTCCAATCCAGAAACAGTATCAACAGACTTCTCAATCTCAGATAAACTTTATTTTGAACCACTAACAATAGAAGATGTTATGCATATAATCGACCTTGAAAAGCCTCTTGGTGTCGTTGTTCAATTCGGTGGACAAACTGCGATTAATCTAGCAGATAAATTAGAATCACGTGGTGTCAAAATTTTAGGTACATCGCTTGATTCAATTGACCGTGCAGAATCACGTGACCGCTTCGAGGAAGCACTTCATGAATTAGAAATTCCTCAACCGATGGGGAAAACAGCTACAAATACACCTGAAGCAATCGCGATTGCAGAAGAAATTGGCTACCCAGTGCTTGTTCGTCCTTCATACGTACTTGGTGGACGTGCGATGGAAATTGTCTACAATACGGAAGAATTAAAACACTATATGGAACATGCAGTTGAAGCATCTCCAGAACATCCAGTATTAGTCGACAGATATTTAACCGGTAAAGAAATTGAAGTGGATGCCATTTGTGATGGTGAAAATGTTCTAATTCCAGGTATTATGGAGCATATTGAACGTGCAGGAGTTCACTCAGGTGACTCAACCGCTGTTTATCCACCACAAAATCTATCTGAGCAACATATTGAAACACTAGTAGATTACACAACTAGACTTGCAAAAGGTCTAGGGATTATAGGGTTAATGAACATCCAATACGTTATTTCTAAAGATGTTGTCTATGTGATTGAAGTAAACCCTCGTGCGTCACGTACAGTACCGTTCTTAAGTAAAATTACAAATATTCCAATGGCAAATGTGGCTACAAAAGCAATCCTTGGTCAAACAATTCCACAACAAGGCTATAATGTAGGATTAGCACCTGCTAAGGAAGGCGTATTCGTAAAAGTACCAGTATTCAGCTTTGCAAAACTTCGTCGTGTCGATACAACATTAGGACCTGAAATGAAATCAACAGGTGAAGTAATGGGGAAAGACAGCACACTTGAAAAAGCATTATATAAAGGCTTTGTGGCTGCAGGGATCAAAATCAAAGATCATGGTTCAGTATTAATGACTGTTGCAGATAAAGATAAAGCAGAAGCAATTGAACTCGCAAAACGATTTGTTGAAATTGGTTACTCAATTCTTGCAACACCTGGAACAGCGCAAAGCTTACAAGAAGCTGGTATTAAATCAACAATTGTTGATAAAATCGGTTCTAATGGTCCGACATTGCTTGATGTTATTCAAAAAGGTGAAGCACAATTAGTCATCAATACACTTACAAAAGGAAAACAACCGGCTCGTGATGGCTTTAGAATTCGTCGTGAGTCAGTAGAAAATGGCATTGCATGTCTAACTTCTCTTGATACTGCAGAAGCCATTCTACGAGTGATTGAATCAATGACATTTTCATCAAGTGCTATGCCAAAAGCAGAATTAGGGGTGCACGCATGATTCAACAAGAAAAAATGAAAGTTGTTCGTCAAAAACAAATTGCGGATGATATTTTTGAGCTGACCTTGATTGGTCAGCTCGCTCTTAATATGAAACAACCAGGGCAATTTGTACACATCCGTATTTCTGATAGTTATGAACCACTACTAAGAAGACCAATTAGTATTTGCTCAATTGACCAGGAACATATGGAATTTACGATACTTTATCGTGCTGGTGGTAGAGGCACAAAGTTGCTTGCATTAAAACAACCTGGAGATGAAGTAGATATATTGGGTCCTTTAGGCAATGGTTTCCCCGTAGAAGAAGCTGCTCCTGGCCAAACTGCATTGCTTGTAGGAGGGGGCATTGGTGTACCTCCGTTATACGAGCTTTCCAAACAACTAAATGCAAAAGGCGTTCAAACAATCCACGTTTTAGGTTTCCAATCATTTAATAATGTCTTTTATGAAAAGCAATTTAATGAACTTGGCGAAACGTATATAGTCACTGCAGATGGTAGCTACGGATCAAAAGGTTTTGTTACAGATTTGTTAGCACAACGTAATCCTGAATTTGATGTTTTCTATAGCTGTGGACCGATCCCAATGTTAAAAGCATTAGAGCAAGCTTATCCGGATAAAAAAGGATTCTTATCTTTTGAAGAACGAATGGGTTGTGGTATAGGTGCTTGTTATGCATGTGTTTGTGATACGACAGATGCAGTAGCACAAGATTATGTAAAAATTTGTTCGGATGGCCCAGTCTTTCCGAGAGGAGTGCTTAAACTATGAATCGATTACAAGTTGAACTACCAGGATTAACATTAAAAAATCCAATCATACCAGCATCCGGTTGTTTTGGATTCGGTCAAGAATATGCAAAGCTATATGACTTATCAAAACTTGGCGCGATTATGGTTAAAGCGACAACTTTGGAAACGCGTAGAGGTAATCCAACTCCTCGGGTAGCTGAAACATCTTCTGGGATGTTAAATGCAATTGGATTACAAAATCCAGGGTTAGCGCATGTAATGGAATATGAACTACCTTGGCTTGAACAATACGATGTACCAATCATTGCAAATGTAGCTGGGACTGAAACTGCTGATTATGTTGCAGTCGCAGAAAAAATCTCAACAGCAAAAAATGTATTTGCATTAGAATTAAATATCTCATGTCCAAATGTAAAATGCGGTGGGATTCAATTTGGAACAGATCCAAAAACTGCCGGAGAATTGACTGCTGCCGTCAAAGCTGCATCAAGTGTCCCTGTTTATGTGAAATTATCTCCAAATGTTACGAATATTGTAGACATTGCAAAAGCAGTCGAAGCAGGCGGTGCAGATGGCATCACGATGATTAATACATTGATTGGCATGCGACTTCACCCAAAAACGGGTAAGCCAATTATTGCAAATGGTACTGGCGGTCTATCAGGTCCAGCTGTAAAACCAGTTGCGATTCGAATGGTTTATGATGTAAGCAAACAAGTAGATATTCCAATTATTGGAATGGGCGGTATCTCAAATGCAGAAGATGTAATAGACTTCTTATCTGCAGGTGCAAGTGCTGTAGCTGTGGGTACTGCAAACTTTGTAGATCCTTTTGTATGTCCAAATATCATAGATGAATTACCACAAAAATTAGACGAATTAAATTGTCAACATATAACAGACATCATCGGAAGGAGCCATCGATAAAT
The DNA here is from genome assembly GCA_963792445.1 of uncultured Caryophanaceae bacterium. Lineage (GTDB taxonomy): Bacteria > Bacillota > Bacilli > Bacillales_A > Planococcaceae > Rummeliibacillus. The sequence goes on from CAWBWO010000002.1 coordinate 117,540, forward strand.
GACAAATAAGCCAATCATCGCATTAGACTTCCCCTCAGAAGAGAACGTCACAAACTTTCTCTCTCAATTTCAAGAACCACTATTTGTGAAAGTTGGACTAGAACTTTATCTTCAAGAAGGTCCTTCGATTATTAAAAAAATAAAAGAGCAGGGACATGAGGTATTTCTAGATTTAAAACTTCATGATATTCCAAACACGGTTAAATCTGCGATGCGTGGTTTAGCAAACTTAGGTGTAGATATTGTCAATGTACATGCTGCAGGTGGGAGTACAATGATGAAAGCAGCTCTAGAAGGTTTACAAGAAGGGACTCCTGCTGGAAAGAAACGCCCAAAAATCATAGCAGTTACACAATTAACTTCAACTAGTGAAGAACAAATGCAACAAGAACAACGAATAGAAACAACACTTGAAGAATCCGTATTAAACTATGCAAGGCTCGCAAAAGAATCCGGACTTGATGGAGTCGTATGCTCATGTCTAGAGGCGAAAGCTATTGAAGAAGTATGTGGTAAAGAATTTTTAAAAGTAACACCTGGCATTCGCTTATCTGGTGGTGCTACACATGACCAAAAACGTGTGGCAACACCGGCATTTGCTAAAGAAAATGGCTCAACACATATCGTAGTAGGACGTGCTATTACAAAAGCAGATAATGTAGTAGATGCATATCGCACAGTACTAGCACAATGGGGAGGACAATAACATGACAATACAAAAAGACGTAGCACAAGGATTATTAGAAGTAGGAGCAGTAGCTTTAAGTCCAAATGATTTATTCACTTGGGCATCAGGTATTAAATCACCCATTTATTGCGATACTCGACTAACAATCTCTTATCCAAAAGTTCGTAAAATCATAGCAACAGGTCTAGCTGAATTGATCAAAGAAAACTTCCCTGAAACTGAGGTTGTAGCAGGTACAGCAACAGCAGGTATTCCACATGCTGCTTGGGTAAGTGATATCTTAGAATTACCAATGGTATATGTACGTTCAAAACCAAAAGACCATGGCCGTGGCAATCAAACAGAAGGTAAACTTCAAGAAGGCCAAAAAGTAGTCGTTGTAGAAGATATTATTTCAACTGGTGGCTCAAGTATTAATGCAGTTGAAGCACTTCGTCGCGAAGGAGCAGAAGTTTTAGGAGTTGTTTCAGTTTATTCTTACATGCTACCACGTGCACAAGAAAACTTCGATCAAGTAGGCGTACCATACAAAAGCTTATCAAATTTCGAAGCATTAGTAGAAGCTGCAAAAGAAACTGGTGCAATCAATGAATCAGATATCCCTGGTCTATTAAAGTGGCATGCTGATTTAAAAGCAGGAAAACTGTAGGATTAAATTTTTCAAGAAATAATAAACGTAATCTCAGGACCTTTTGTGAATTTTTACAAAAGGTCTTTTTTAATTACTAAATTAATAGATGTTTAAAGAATGTAACAAATGGATATAAAAATGGGGAAAAATAAAAAAGTAAAATTACTAAATGCGTAGATATCATGGTTATGATTTGTTATATTTTCAATTTTATAATAAAATTATATAAAACCTATAGAATAACTATGCATTAATAAGAAAGAGGTTTACGTATGACTGAACAATTAGAAGAATATTTACCACAATATACATTGGATGCAGCAACAACAGTAGAACGTGTTGTACTAAAAGTGATAGATTTAACAAGACAAATAGCATTTTACGAACAAGTTGTCGGCTTATCCGTAATTAGTAAAACCGATGACTATGCATTCCTAGGAGCAAAAGATGACACAAAAGTCCTTTTAGAGTTACGAAAAACTGCTGAAAAAGTACAACCTGCAAAAAGTACAGGTCTATTTCATATTGCCTTTCTTGTACCAACTAGAGAAGCATTTGCTACCAAATTCTTTGAAATATTGCGTAATAAAAATACTGTAGATAGTCCTTTAGAACAAGCAGAAAGATTCCCACACTTTGAACGAATTATTCCAATTGCAAAACTTGATAGTGCAAGTGATCATGGGTATAGCGAAGCATTCTATTTATCTGATATTGAAGGAAATGGTATCGAAATTTATGCGGATCGTCCAAAAGATGAATGGGATAAATATCCACAAGGTAGTCATCCACTTAATTTTAAAGAGCTTGCTCAACTTGCAGAATTTGATACAGATGGAAAGTTGCCACAAGGTACAACAGTAGGTCATGTGCATTTGCGCGTCGATGATTTCGATGAAACATTAGCTTTTTATGAACAAGTATTAGGCTTTGAACCACAAGTTGTTTTGGATGATGTGTTCTTTATATCAGCAGGTGGTTATCATCACCATATTGCTGGTAATACTTGGTCAGGTAACAATATTGCCCGACCCCTTCCTATGCATAGCGGATTGCAAGAAGTACAATTTCAACTACCAACCAAGAAAGCTTATTATGAGATGAAAAATCACGTGAAACAATTTGTCCAAATGCAGGATTTAGAAAATTATTTTGCGGTTATTGATCCTAGTGGTAATCGGCTAGTATTTTTAACAGGTGCAGTTGAATAAAAATTAAAAGAGTGCGAACCAAAAAAGGTTCAGGCACTCTTTTTTTGAATAGATTATCTTAATGTTCCAGTACTTAAAATCGATGTGTCAACATGAATATCTACTTCAAGTTTTTTGATCATATCTACTGTCATTTCTTCTGTCCACTTGCCATGATAATGCATTCGGAAATTATCAGTTAAACCAATTGGGTCGATTTCCTTCTCTTTTAGTTTATCCAAAAATTGGAGAATTTCTTTTTCCAGTTCTTTATTTACTGCATTTTCAAGGATGTGTAAATTCTCGGGTTTATCGATTTCATTTTGCATCTCTCCGTTATACTCTGATAATAAGCCTTTTAATTTCATTGTAATCTTTAGCTTTGGGGAGGATAAATTCCGGTTTGGTATTGCCCTGACATTCGCTCTAATCAAATCAAGCATAACTTTTCCTTTTACTGCCTCCAAATTCAACTTGAGGGGAGTAAGATTTTTCTTTCCTTGTATAGCTTGAATAATACCAGCTTCAGAAGGGGAGATTGTATCAATCATCTTATCATTTTTGAATAATGCGACGCCTTCAATTTCAATATGTTCGCCTTTTTTCACTATAACCGGAAGGATGGGATCATAAACTATACTCGTAGATGTAAACATGAAACGATGGATATTTGTATTGGGATTAAATGCAGTAGTAATAGAAGGCTGTAGGAGATCCTTTAAATAATAGATAACGTTTTCCTTATCCGGATAATTCCCTTTAAGTAAATCTTCTGCATTTCCCTTTACAACTGCTATATAAACTCTGTTCCCAACTTCAGCTTTTCTATAAAGATATTCAATAATTTTGCGCATGTTCATTTCCCGAGCAAACTCCTCATTAACTAGAATTACGCGCAATTGATTGAGTACCACTTTTTTTTCGGACATTCTTCCAATCTTCACAATACCATTTGACACTAAATCCGTAGTAACAGAAGAAATCTGAGTGTTTTTTTTCACTTTTTGTGAATATTGCGGAACAGCAACCGTTAATTTCATTTTATTTCCTTCCATATAATCGAATGACATCACACCCACCATTGCTACATCTTCAAGTGGAATTCTTGATCGATTCGATGATTCTTGTGAGCAGCTCACTAAAAGGGGAATCATCAAAAATAAAAGAACTAAAAACAATTTCTTCATCACGATTGCATTCCACCTTTTCGAAGTAAATAGATCAGGCATAAGAACACAGGCCAAATGACTATAGTGTAAGAAAGAAGATCTGTAATACCGAAAATTTGTTCTTGCATGCCTCTTTTAAATGGTAATTTTATGATGCAAAAGATGATAATAATCATTAGATAGTAATAGAATGTTTGACGTTTTGAAAAAAGGCATTCCATCCCTTTTTTTGCGGACCAAAAGTATAGTGTTACCGTTGAAAGAATAAGGAATACCCATAGTGTAATGCCGAATATATCTATACGTTCAACAAAGGAAAATCCACCTGCTTTAAATAAATTTAAAACAGGAAACTCAACATGTTTTAGTTGCCAGGGAGAATTATATACGACAGATGTCGTTGTTGTGGCAAATGTTATAAGGGTACTGATCCAAATACCAATCGCGCCATGTTGAAATGCCTTTTTTTGATGTTTGATATTCGGAAAGTAGAACATCATTAGTTCAAATCCAAGAAGACTAATAAACCCATTTTTAAGCGCAAGATACAATTCTTGTCCCGTAAAATTAAACAAAGGTAGGAGATGTCTCAAATCTCCTTGTTGTAATCCCCAAGACAAAAAGTAAACCATTGGAGTGGTTAAAAAGAAGGTGAGTATACAAAAACGTGCTATTGTTAAAACACCGCCATTGACAATATAAATTAGCAAAAGCAGCAGTACTATTACTGGAGCAGTGGTGGTTTGAAGTGGCAGTGCTGTACTTTGAATGAGATGCAGGTAGTGATTAATAATCCCTGCTATTAAGAATAGGTACTCAACCACGATGTAAATATTGACAATTTTCCCTATAAACTTGCCAAGTAACTTTTCATTAATTTGAAATATGTTGTCATTTGGAAATTTCCTAAGTAGCCAAATAATCATCCATAAAATAACCGTTGCTATTAAACCAAACAACAGTGGAGCGAACACTTGACTGGTTTCTAGGGCACTAAGCTGCTGCGGTAGTGTAAGCAGTCCAACGCCAACCATAGAACTTTGCACTAAAAAAATGACGTGATATTTATTAAGTATTTTATCTTTAGTATTCACCTAATAACATCTCACTTTCGCTCATGAGCTTTACTCTCTTGTGCTTTCGACAATCCTGTTTTATATCTTAAAAAAGTAATTGGAAAGCGAATAACATTATTGAATAAATCAGTCGCTCTTCGCGGAATAATTGGTGCCAAATAATCTTCGCCTAATGATTTGATGCGAAGTAAATGAGTTAATACCCAAGCTAAGGCAAGCATCTGGCCATATAATCCAAATAATCCTGCTGAAACAATGAAAATATAGCGTACGAATCGACTTGAATTACTCATTAAGAAAATAGGCGGCAGGAAAGACAGTAAAGCGGATGTGGCCACTAATACAATCAAAATATTACTAAATAATCCTGCTTGTACTGCTGCCGTTCCAATAACAATACCTCCTACAATCCCGATTGTTTGCCCTACCTTGGTCGGTAGCCTCGAGCCAGCTTCCCTTAACACTTCGATAATGAGCTCAATAAATAATACTTCAAATAACGGGGAAAATGGAACCCTACTCCTAGATTCCTGTAAGTTTAATAAGAGCTCATAAGGCAAAATTTCAGGGTGAAAGGTTAAAGCTGATATATAGGTTGGGGTAATGATAATCGTTAGGAAGAACCCGATGAACCTTAGAAAACGAAGTATAGATGCAGTTGTCCAGCGGTTATAATAATCTTCCGGTGAAATGAAAAACTCAAAGAAAGACGTCGGGCAAATTATTGCATAGGGACTGTTATCCATTAATACAACAATTCTTCCATCAATTAATCCTTTGTTGACTTCATCAGGTCTTACAGTCATATAATATTGAGGAAAAGGAGAGTATGGATTATCTTCAATTAATTGCTTCAATATGGAGACATCCATAAAAGTCGGAAAATGGACATTATCAATCCTTTCTTTTAAACGCTCTAAATATTTTTTATTTGCGATATTATCCATGTACATCACTGTTATTTTAACCGGAGCATCATCCCCAATCATTTGATTTTCATTTTTTAAATGAGAATTCCGAATACGTCTTCTAATTAAAGAAATATTGGTTTCTAAGGATTCTGTAAATGTATCTTGTGGACCAATAACAGTTGACTCTGTTTCCGAATTGGTGATCGTACGTGTAGGAGCACTATAGGTATCGATATTTAGTAAATTATGTGTTTGATGGAAATACAAAAGTGATTGCCCTGCATTTAATTTATTTAAAATATTTTCAGTATCCTGCAGCTCTATTTTTTCACCAATTTGGTGGATTTGATTGATATGATTGGTTAAAGGAATGAATATGTTTGACTGCATGACTAGTTTCTCTACAAGTGAAGTAGAATAGATGACAGTAACAGTTCCCTCAATCGTTGGAATTTTTTTAAAAGTAATATCATTCACATCTTTAGTTAGTTCTTTTATCTTCTCAATCGTAAAATCTTCAGGTATACTTTGCATATTTTGGTCAGCTTTAAATGGTGATAACTTACCGTCTGTGGTACGAACTAATCTATATTTCATGATTATCTACCACGCCTTTCTTCATTGATTACCTTAATGTGCACATATTTCCTTTTAATATGCATAAAAAGGCAAAGAAAAAGACCAGAATTTTACCTGTTTCATAAGGTTCTGGTCTTTTTGAATTAATCTTTTTTTAATTTCATAACGAGTTCTTCATCAGGCGTTACATAGATTGTCTTTTGTTCGAAATAGATGACAAATCCGGGTTTTGCACCATTTGGCTTTTTCACTTGGCGAACTTCTGTGTAATCAACAGGCACTGATGCTGATTCCCTAGCTTTACTAAAATATGCTGATAGGGTTGCAGCTTCAAGCAGTGTTTGGTCATCAGGATTGGCATCATGAATAACAACATGGGATCCTGGGATATCCTTTGTATGCATCCAAATTTCATACCTTTTAGCAAGTTTAAAGGTTAAATAATCATTTTGTTTATTGTTCTTGCCGACTGAAATCCGAATACCTGAGGAGGAGGTGAATTCTTCTGGCGCTGGTTTTGTAGGTTTTTTTCGACGCTTGGAAGCTTTCATCTTCATAAATCCTTGTTCTGCTAACTCTTCACGTATTTCCTCAATATCATGTGGTGAAGCTTGTTGTACTTGTTGTGAAAGCATTTCAAAATAAGCTAAATCTTCATTTGTTTTATCGATTTGTTGTTGCACCATAATAAGTGCATTTTTTGCTTTAGTGTATTTTGTGTAATAGCTTTGGGCATTTTCAATTGGTGTTTTCCGTTCACTTATTGGAATTTTAATCTCTGCACCATTTTCATCGTAATAATTGGTCACTATAACTTCTTTTTGACCTTTTTCAAAGTTATAGAGATTGGCCATTAAAAGTTCACCGAAAAGTTGATATTGGTCTAAATTAGATGCATGATTTAAATCTTTTTGTAACTTTTTCAATTTTAATTTCAATTTACTAATTTCATTTTGTAGCCAACGTTCTAAATCACCTGCTTGTTGTTTTACGCGATCCCGTTCAGCTCTTGCAAAGAATACACGATCAAGCAATGCACTTAAGTTTGGGTAATAAGTGGGTTTCCCTTCTAAATGAGTTAAAGCGATAGGTGAAAATTGAGTCTTCCCGTTTACTTCGATATAAGTTGGCTTACTTCCACCGTTTTTGAATTCTTCAATGAATGTTTTAAAAAGTTCTACTGTAAAATTTCCATGCTCTTTTAATCGATATAAAAATTCATTGGCGTGAAGGGGTGAGAATCCTGTGAAATGTTGGACTAATTCTTGTGCTGTTCTTTCTGTAGCAAAAAATGTCTGTAATTCTTCATTAGAAGCATTTGCTGGATTAACTTTGTCTTGAGCAGGTGGTGCCACATATAGTTGACCTGGTAAAACTGTTCGATAACTGTTCACAGTAGGCGGTAAATGTTTTAAACTATCTACGATTTTTTGTGTTTCTTTTTCTACTAAAATTAGATTACTATGACGCCCCATTATTTCAGCATGTAATTCTCTTACGATGGGATCTCCGATTTCATTTTTACTTGTAATCGTTAATACAATAATACGGTCGCCATCAATTTGTTTAATCGATTCGATAAAGCCGCCTTCAATATGTTTTCTTAGTAACATACAAAACATTGGCGGTTCGGCTGGGTTTTCAACTGCCTGTTCTGTTAAATGGACACGTGCGTAAGATGAGTGTATTGAAAATAATAATTTATGATTACTACCATTCGCTCGAATTGTTAAGATTATTTCTTGTGCATTCGGTTGATGCACTTTTGCAATACGGCCAGTAACAAGCTGTTGCAGTTCTTTGGTCATTGCTAATGTAAATAAACCATCATATGCCATATGTAATTCCTCTTTCAAAGCGTTTTGTTCTATCTTATCATTTTTTATTGCAAATATAAAAAACGTTGGACTTTATTAATAACAGTTCACAATATTAAAAATTTTCTTTCTTTTATAAAAAGGCAACAAAAACAGGTTTTTTAGCGTACAATGGAAAGATAACCAGTTAATCATAATACGCAATAACGTATATCTTATGCTATACTTATGAATAGTATGCAAAGAAGGAAGTGACTGACCTTGGTGCGAAGTATGACTGGATTTGGCAGGGGTGTCACGACAACGGATCAAGTACAAATAACCGTGGAAATCCGTTCGGTAAATCATCGGTTTCTAGAAGTATCTACGAAGTTTCCGAAAGATTGGACAGAAGCGGAAAGTTTTGCGAAAAAAGTACTCTCTACTAAAGTAGCCAGGGGAAAACTCGATGTGTCCGTCTATGTGAAAGAATTAGCACCGCTTGGACAAGTAGTGAAGATTAATTGGCCACTTGTCAATGCCTACAAACAAGCAAGAGAAGAGTTAAAACAACAAATTCCACTCGAAGAAAATTGGTCAATGTCAGAAATTTTACAACTTGAACAAGCTTTGATTATGGAAGTAAAAGAACTTCCAAAAGAAAACCTTTTAAGTGCGTTGGAAGAAGCAATCGGTGAGGCGGCTGCAGCTCTTATTCAAATGCGAGAAAGAGAAGGTCAGGAATTATTAGAAAAAGTGATGGGCTTTAAACAAGCTTTAGAAGAACAGATTTTGATTATTCAAAGTGTTTCTCAAAATGCAGTAGAAAAATATCGTCTAAAACTTGTAGAACGTATAAAGGATATAAGTCAAGCAGATAATTTAGAAGAGCGCATTTTGACAGAGGTAGCAATTTTTGCAGAAAAAGCAGATATTGCAGAAGAATTAGATCGCCTAGCAAGTCACTTTAAGCAATTAGATGAAACACTAAAAGAAGATATATCAATTGGTCGGAAACTTGACTTTTTGATGCAAGAAATACATCGAGAGATTAATACAATTGGTTCTAAAAACCAATCAGTTGAAGCAGCAGCTGCTGTTGTTCAAGCAAAAACAATATTAGAGAAAATGCGAGAACAAGTTCAAAATATTGAATAATAGCATCAATTATTGTATGATTTATTATTTGGAACGATGAGGGAGAGTTAATGAGAAGAGAACGTGGATTATTGATTGTTTTATCTGGTCCATCAGGTGTCGGAAAAGGCACAGTGCGTAAGGAATTATTCTCACAACCAGATACGAATTATGAATACTCTATTTCTATGACTACTCGTAAGCCACGCGAAGGAGAAGTCGATGGCGTAGATTATTTCTTTAAAAGCAAAGAAGAATTTGAGGTATTAATCGAACAAGGTAAATTACTTGAATATGCACAATATGTAGGTAATTATTATGGAACACCTATTGATTATGTTAATGCAACACTAGATGCAGGTCGAGATGTTTTCCTTGAAATTGAGGTACAGGGTGCTGCACAAATTCGTGAAAAAGTGCCTGATGGCTTATTCATTTTCCTTGCACCACCTAGCCTTTCAGAATTGCAACAACGTTTAGTAGGTCGTGGAACAGAAACCGAAGAAGTAATTGCAACTCGTATAGCTGAAGCAAACAAAGAATTGGAAATGATGAATTTATACGATTATGTCGTAGAAAACGATGAAGTACAATTAGCATGTGAACGTGTTAATGCGATTGTTCTAGCTGAGCATTGTAGACGCGAACGTGTAGAAAAACAATATTTAGCCATGTTGAGAGGAGAATAATAGATGCTATATCCATCTGTTGACGTATTAAAAACAAAAATTGATTCAAAATATTCACTTGTGAGCCTTGCTTCTAAAAGAGCACGTGCAATGCAAGAAGGAAGTCCAGAACTATTAGATTCATATGTTTCTTATAAAAACGTAGGAAAAGCACTTGAAGAAGTAGCTGCAGGTGTTCTTACAAAAGAAGAACAAGACGAAACACAAGTTTATGAAGATGAAGTTTAACCTAATTGATTGACTAAAACACGGTAGCTCCCAGAGAGATGTTCTTTGGGGGCTTGTGTTGTTTCGAGAGGATGTAAAACATGATTGCTAATAAGAACATTTTACTTTGTGTCTCTGGCGGGATCGCAGTTTATAAAGCTGTTGCACTGGTTAGTAAGCTTACACAAGCAGGTGCACACGTAAAAGTAATAATGACAGAATCTGCAACCCGTTTTGTTACCCCACTAAGCTTTCAAGTTATGTCAAAACATGATGTTTATATAGATACTTTTGATGAAAAAGATTCAGCAGTCATTGCGCATATAGATTTAAGTGATTGGGCTGACCTTGTAATCGTTGCTCCAGCTACAGCCAATGTAATTGGTAAACTAGCAAATGGCATTGCTGATGATATGGTCACAACTACCTTACTTGCTACGACAGCAAAAGTATGGATTGCTCCTGCAATGAACGTTCATATGTATGAACATCCATCGGTAAAACGAAATATTGCACGCTTAGCAAGTGATGGATATGAATTTATTGAACCATCAGAAGGTTTTTTAGCATGTGGCTATGTAGGAAAAGGTCGCCTAGAAGAACCAGAGAAGATTGTTTCATTAGTAGATAAATATTTTAGTCCAAAACATTTGCCATTGAAAGGGAAGAAAGTTGTAGTTTCTGCAGGCCCGACTAGAGAAAGAATTGATCCCGTGCGTTATTTAACGAATTTTTCTTCAGGGAAAATGGGCTATGCAATGGCAGTAGCAGCACAAAAACTTGGAGCAGAGACAATACTTGTTTCAGGGCCAGTATCACTTACGCCGCCAACAGGTGTTCAATTGATTGCTGTTGAAAGTGCAGAAGAAATGTTACAAGCTATTTTAAAAGAATATGATGATACGGATATCGTTGTAAAAGCAGCAGCAGTCGCAGATTATCGTCCCAAAAATAGACATTCTCAAAAAATGAAAAAACAACCTGGTGAAGCGAATATTGAGTTAGAACGTACAACAGATATTCTACTTACATTAGGTGAAAACAAAAAAAATCAATTATTAATTGGTTTTGCAGCAGAAACGAATGATGTTTTGAATTATGCTAAAGGAAAATTAGAAAAGAAAAATGCTGATTATATAATTGCCAACGATGTATCAAAAACAGATCGAGGCTTTGGAGCAGATTCAAATACAGTTACATTAGTTGGAAAAGAGAATTTTCAAGAATTTTTTGATTCTTTGCCAAAAGAGGAACTTGCGATTAAACTATTCGAATCAATCTTAAAAAGAGAAGGTTTATGGCAATGATTGCTCAGGTAATAGTCGATGTCTCTGCTTATCCAGTGGATAGACCATTTGATTATAAAGTTCCAAAAAGCATGGAAGAGTTAGTAGAATTAGGATGTCGAGTGAAAGTACCTTTTGGACCTAGAAATGTCCTTGGTTTTATCACTGCAATAAAAGATGAAACGGATGTGCCAACAGATAAACTTAAAAGTATCGCACAGCTTTTAGATATAGAACCTGTTTTAACAGATGAAATGTTAGCTTTAGCAAAGTGGATGACAGAACATACTTTATGCTATGAGATCGATGCATTGCAGGTTATGTTGCCATCAGCTTTACGTGCAAAATATGAGAAATCCATTTTGCTTAAAACAGATCTGTCAAATTTACCGGATGAATTACAAGCTTTATTTGGTAAAAAAGAAATGATTCCATATAAAAAGGTTGAAGCGGCTAATCTATTAAAGCCGCTTAAATATTGTATGAAGCAAGGTTTTGTAGAACAAAAAACGATTGTGAAACAACAGGGGCAAGTAAAAGCCATCCGCAAATTGAAAATTTTAGAGGATCCGCTAAAATTACAAGAAATTGCTGCTTCTATCCCCAATAGAGCAAAAAAACAAGCACAAGTCGTTGAATGGATGGTACAACATGCAGGCAAAGAGTTCATACCTCATGAGCTTTGTGAGTTATTGAATATTACACAAGCTGTTTTAAATGCTGTTGTTGAAAAGGGAGCGGCAACCTATTTCCATGAGGAAGTTTATCGTGACCCATTTTCAAAAAATGTTAAAAAGTCTACAGCACTTGATTTAACAGATGAGCAGAGTACTGCATTAACACAAATAATCGATTCTATGGAAAAACAAAAGTCGACGACGTTCTTATTACATGGTGTAACAGGAAGTGGTAAGACGGAGGTTTATTTACAAGCTATTCAAAAAGCGATTAATCACAATCAAGAAGCAATTGTATTAGTACCGGAGATTTCCTTAACACCTCAAATGACAGAACGGTTCCGAGCACGATTTGGAGATTTAGTAGCAGTTATGCACAGTGGATTATCAAAAGGTGAAAAGTATGATGAATGGCGGAAAATTGGACGTGGCGAAGTAAAAGTTGCAGTCGGCGCTAGATCTGCTATTTTTGCTCCTTTTACAAATTTGGGATTAATTATTTTAGATGAAGAGCATGAATCTACCTACAAACAAGAAGATACACCGAGATATCATGCAAGAGATGTGGCCATTTGGCGTAGCCAATTTCACAACTGTCCAGTTATATTGGGAAGTGCAACGCCATCTCTTGAATCTTTTGCACGTGCAAAGAAAAACGTCTATACATTATTAACATTATCTGAAAGAGCAAAGCATCAACCTCTTCCTTCAGTTCAAGTGATTGATATGCGTGAGGAACTTCATAATGGGAATCGTTCGATGTTTTCTATTGCATTAACAGAGGCAATTCAAGCAAGACTTGAAAGAAAAGAACAAATGGTATTATTTTTGAATCGTCGTGGATATTCATCTTTTGTTTTATGCCGAGATTGTGGAACGGTTATTCAATGTAAAAACTGTGATATTTCGATGACATACCATCGTTCAACGGAAAGATTAAAATGTCATTATTGTGGTTATGAAGAACATGTTCCAACAGAATGTCCGGAATGCCATAGTGAACATATTCGATTTTTCGGTACAGGTACGCAAAAAATTGAGACTGAAATTCATAAAGTTTTTCCTGAAGCAAGAGTGTTACGAATGGATGTCGATACAACTAGACAAAAGGGTGCACATGAACGTATTCTAGATGATTTTGGTGCTTTTAAAGCAGATATTTTGTTAGGTACTCAGATGATTGCAAAGGGTCTTGATTTTCCAAAAATCACGTTAGTTGGTGTATTAAGTGCAGATACTTCATTAAATCTACCTGACTTTCGTGCAGCAGAACGAACATTTCAATTATTAACACAAGTTAGCGGACGAGCTGGTCGCCACGATTTACCAGGTGAGGTTATTATTCAGACATACACACCAGAACATTATGCAATTCAGTTATCAAAAGAACAACACTACGAACCGTTTTATGAGCAAGAAATGGCAATGCGTCATAAGTTTGCTTATCCACCTTATTATTTCGTCGTACTGATCCAAGTTTCCCATGAAGATGTCATGATGGCAGCTGAATATGCAGGAAAAGCAATGGATTGGTTAAAATTGAAACTATCAAAACAAGTAGGGTTAATAGGACCTACAGCAGCTTCTATTAGCCGAGTCCAAAATCGATATCGCTATCAATGTTTGATAAAATATAAAAAAGAGCCGAATTTAACAGAAACGTTACAACAGCTTATTCGAATATATCGTACGGAATGGATTAAAAAAGGTATTCAACTGACTGTTGATTTAGATCCTTCATCCATTTAAATTGAATGATAAGAAAAGAGGGCCAAAATGGCATTATTAGAAATTGTAAAAAATCCCGCGAAAGTATTAGAAACGAAAGCAGCGGAAGTGACTAAATTTGATAAGGAATTGGCACAATTACTTGATGATATGTATGAAACAATGCTTGGAAATGAAGGAGTAGGAATCGCTGCTCCACAAGTAAACAAAAGCATACAAGCTGCAGTAGTTGAGCTTGGAGAAGAACGTGATGTGTTAGAACTAATCAATCCTGTCATTGTTGAAATTTCTGAGGATACAGATGTAGATATCGAAGGGTGTTTAAGTTTCCCAGATTTATATGGGGATGTTGAACGACCAGTCTTTGTAAAAGTACAAGCACAGGACCGCAATGGCGAATTGTATGAATTGGAAGCCTACGATTATGACGCAAGAGTTATTCAACATGAAGTGGATCATCTACATGGCATATTATTTGATAAAAAAATAACAAAAACCTACACATTAAAAGAAATAGAAGAAATGTATGCAGAGGAGGATGAGGAAGAATGATTTCGATCGTCTTTATGGGAACACCAGATTTCTCTGTACCCGTCTTAAAAATGCTTCATGAAGAAGGCTATGATATTAAAGCAGTTGTTACGCAACCAGATCGTCCAGTTGGTCGCAAACATGTATTAACACCTCCTCCTGTAAAGGCCTGTGCATTGGAACTTGGTTTACCTGTCATCCAACCTGAACGTTTAAAAGGTTCAGAAGAATTACAACAAATCATTTCTTTAAATCCAGATTTAATCGTCACTGCTGCATTTGGCCAAATCTTACCAAAAGCATTATTAGACACACCAAAACTTGGTTGTATCAATGTCCACGCATCACTACTTCCAGCCTATCGCGGAGGAGCTCCTATTCATCAAGCAGTAATTGATGGACAAAAAGAAACCGGCGTTACAATTATGTATATGGCTGAAAAACTAGATGCTGGAGATATCATTTCACAGCAATCTCTTCCAATTGAAGAAGAGGATTATACAGGACTACTATTTAAAAAGTTAAGTATCGTTGGTCGTGATTTATTAAAAGAAACATTACCTTCTATTATTGAGGGCACTAATCAACGCATTCCTCAAGATGAGTCTAAAGCAACTTTTGCACACAATATTTCTCGTGAACAAGAACGCATTGATTGGTCAAAAAGCAATACAGAAGTTTATAACCAAATTCGCGGTTTACATCCTTGGCCAACAGCTTATACAACGCAAGATGGACAAAACGTCAAAATTTGGTGGGCAAAAAAGTCTATTGCTACGCATAGCGAAAAACCTGGTACAGTTATTGGCATTTCAAAAAAATTCTTCACTGTTGCAACTGGTCTTGGTCAAGCAATCGATATTCTAGATTTACAACCATCAGGTAAAAAACGTATGGAATCTGTCAATTACTTAAATGGAGTAGGGTCTAAATTACAGATTGGGGATTATTTTGAATGAGTAAAAACAAAAATGCTACACCGGTTTGGAATGGCAATGTACGTGATGCAGCGCTAACCATCCTGCTTGCTGTTGAAAAACAACAAGCATACAGTAATTTATTATTAAACCAAACAATTGAAAAATATAAAATAGATGCAAAAGACCGTGGTTTACTTACAGAAATTACGTATGGCACATTACAATATAAAATGACACTAGATTATTATTTAGAGCCATATATTAGAGGGAAACTTGAAGATTGGGTGCGCTGTTTGTTGCGTTTATCTTTATATCAAATTGTTTTCTTAACGAAGATTCCTGACTTTGCTGCAGTAAATGAAGCAGTTGAAATTGCAAAACATAGAGCCAGACACCGAGGGGTTAGTGCTACTGTAAATGGGATTCTACGTTCTATATTACGTGATGGAATTCGAGACACAACAGAAATTGAGGATAATGCTAAACGTTTAGCAATTGAAACAAGTCATCCCGAATGGCTCGTTCGTCGTTATATTGATGGATTCGGAATAGAAAAAACCACTGATATGCTATTTGAAAATAATCTACCACCTATCCAAACCGTGCGCGTCAATACGACAAAAGCAACTGTAGAAGAAGCACTTCGTAGTTTATGGGATGATAAATTTTCTGTAAAACGTAGTACTGTCATACCTGAATGCTTACACATTCTTGAAGGGCAAGCAGCTCGTTCAACAGCGTTTAAAGAAGGTTTAATTACGATACAAGATGAAAGCTCTATGTTACCAGCTTATGCACTAGAAGTTAAACCTGGTATGAGAGTATTAGATATGTGTGCCGCTCCTGGTGGTAAAACAACGCATATTGCAGAAAAAATGCAGAATGATGGGGAACTTTTTGCGACAGATTTGCACCCACACAAGATTAAGTTAATACAACAAAATGCAGATCGCCTTGAATTAACAATCATTAAGCCACAAGTGTTAGATGGAAGAAAAGCAAATGAAGTTTTTGAAGAAGAATCATTTGATCGTATTTTAGTTGATGCACCATGTAGTGGGCTTGGTGTAATACGTCGTAAACCAGATATAAAATACGCAAAAAAAGAAGAAGATTTTGATTCTCTTCAAAAAATTCAGCTTCAATTATTAAATACTGCATATACTTTATTAAAAAATGAAGGGAAAATGGTTTACAGTACATGTACAATTGATAAAATGGAGAACGATGGTACTGTTGAAGCCTTCTTACAGGCTCATCCTGATATGGAATTATCTCCTGCAATCAATGTACCAGAACCCTTGCAAGTACTTAAAACAAAAGGTATCATGCAAGTCTTCCCACAAGATTTTGGTAGCGACGGCTTTTTTGTTGCTGCTTTCAGAAAAAAAGGAGGATCCACAAACTAATGGATCAAGAAATAAAAACAGTAAAAGTAAAAAAAGAAAAACCACAGCTTCGTGAATCAATTTATTCATTATTACCTAATCAACTTCAAGACTGGCTTAAAGACCATGGTGAAAAACCATTTAGAGCTGGCCAAATTTTTGATTGGTTATATAACAAACGTGTCACAAGTTTTGATGACATGTCTAATCTTTCAATAGATTTACGTGAAAAGTTACAACAAGAATTTGCATTTAGTACTTTAAATACTTTAGTCAAACAAGAATCTAAAGATGGTACAATCAAGTTCTTATTCCAATTACAGGATGGATTTTCAATTGAAACTGTATTAATGGCGCATGATTATGGTAATTCTGTATGTGTAACTACTCAAGTTGGTTGTCGAATTGGTTGTACTTTCTGTGCATCTACACTAGGAGGCTTAAAACGCCATCTACTACCAGGCGAAATCGTTGAACAAGTTGTTAAAGTTCAACAAGCTTTAGACGAAAAAGATGAGCGTGTAAGCTCAATTGTTATTATGGGGATTGGAGAACCATTTGATAACTATGATTCGATGATGCAATTCTTAAAAGTCGTTAACCACGATAAAGGTTTAAATATCGGCGCACGTCATATTACTGTTTCTACAAGTGGTATTATTCCGAAAATCTATAAATTTGCAGATGAACAATTGCAAATCAATTTTGCATTATCACTTCATGCTCCAAACCAAGAATTACGTCAACAATTAATGCCAATCGCTAAAGCTTACAAACTTCCTGAGTTAATGGAAGCAGTAAAGTATTATACTGAAAAGACAGGACGTCGTATTAGTTTTGAATATGGTTTGTTTGGAGGCGTTAATGACTCAATTGCACAAGCAGAAGAATTAGCACAACTTGTTAAGGGTATAAAATGTCATGTCAATCTGATCCCGGTAAACTATGTTCCAGAACGCGACTATGTTCGAACACCAAGAAATAAAATTTTCGATTTCGAAAAAACATTAAAAAAACATGGTGTCAACGCTACAATCCGTCGTGAGCACGGTTCTGATATTGATGCAGCTTGTGGTCAATTGCGTGCGAAGGAGAGAAAAGAAGAGACAACACACTAATGAGGTGATACGCCTATGAGATATACAGTTGTAAGTGATATTGGAAAGAAAAGAGCAGTAAATGAAGACTCCGCAACGTTTATCTCCCGTGACGATTCATACCAGCTAGCTATAGTAGCAGATGGTATGGGTGGTCATAATGCGGGAGATGTTGCAAGTCATATGGCTGTAACGAATTTTGAAGAGTTATTTTTACAAGCTGACGGAACTCATTTTACATCGGATCAATTAATCGAAGAGTGGCTAGTTGAAACTGTAAAGGAGCTTAATAAAGAGCTTTATCATTATTCTTTAACACATGAAGATTGCCAAGGCATGGGTACAACGCTTATTGCGGTTCTTTTTGATGGGAATAACGCTTTTATTTGTCATGTCGGTGATAGTCGTGTGTATTTTGTAACCAAAGAAGAAATTCGCTTAGTAACAAGAGATCACTCGTATGTCAATATTCTCGTAGATAATGGTGAAATTAGTGAAGAAGAAGCTGCAAGTCATCCAAAGAAAAACTATATTATTAAATCATTAGGAACAGAATCTACTATTGAACCTGATAGCTATAAAGTTGAATTAATTGACCATTCCTTTATGCTAATTTGTTCGGATGGATTGAGTAACAAAGTCTCAAATATAGAAATGCACAACATTATTATGAATCAAACATCCATTGAAGAAAAAGGTAACCAACTTGTACAATTAGCAAATGATAATGGTGGAGAGGACAATATTACACTCATTCTATTATCAAAAGATTTTGAGGAGGTGTAATGATGCTCGTTGGAAAGAGAATCAGTGGACGTTATAAAATTCTCGACGTCATTGGTGGCGGTGGCATGTCTAATGTCTACTTAGCTCACGATATGATTTTAGACCGCGATGTTGCAATGAAAATTTTGCATTATAATTTTTCAAATGAAGAAGAGATGCATCGACGGTTTCAGCGAGAGGCCTTGTCAGCCACTAGTCTTACACATCCGAATATTGTAAGTATTTATGATGTTGGTGAAGATGGTGATATGCATTATCTAGTAATGGAGTATGTGAAAGGGCAGACTCTAAAACAATACATACAACAATATGCCCCATTAGCTCCTACAAAATGTGTAGATATTATGAAGCAATTAGCTTCTGGTATTGCTCATGCTCATCAAAATCAAATTATTCATAGAGATATCAAACCGCAAAACATTTTAATGGATGAAGATGGTAATGTGAAAATTACCGATTTTGGAATTGCGATGGCATTAGAAGATACCTCTTTTACAAGAACAAATTCGGTATTAGGAACAGTGCATTACTTATCTCCGGAACAGGCTCGCGGAGGTTCGGCAACAAAAAAGTCGGACATTTATTCATTAGGGATTGTGCTTTATGAGTTATTAACAGGACATGTACCTTTCTCAGGAGAATCAGCGGTTGCAATTGCTTTAAAGCATTTACAAGCAGAAACACCATCTGTTCGTGCAATTGTTCCTTCAATTCCTCAAAGTCTAGAAAATGTTGTATTAAAGGCAACTGCAAAAGACCCGATCAATCGATATGCTTCAGTAGAAGAAATAGAAGAAGATTTAGAAACTGTGCTGTCTGAGGAACGAAGTCATGAGGTAAAATTCCATACCCCAGCTGATGATGATGCTACAAAGCTTATACCAGTAATAAAAGAACAAGAAAATGAAGAAGACCGAGATTTAGAGAAGACAAAAGCGATGCCTATCAAAAGTAAAGAGCAATTGGAGGAAAAGCCAAACAAGAAGCAAGGGAAAAAGAAAAAGGGATTTATTCTTGTAGGGATTCTGCTTTTCTTATTGTTAATCTTCTTGACTGTTTTATTCGTATATCCAGATTTATTTAATGAAAAGAAATACGCAGTTCCTGATGTGACGAATCAAGAGGTTGAAAAGGCTGTTAGTACATTGGAAGATGCGGGATTTGTAATTGGAGATCAAACAAAACGAAATTCAGATGATATTGATGAAAATCATGTCATTGCAACAACCCCAGAAGCCGGAAAAGATCGAACAAAAGGGACTAAGATTGACCTTATTATTAGTGAAGGTCCTCAAAAAATAGATATACCAAATTACGTAGACCGAAATATTGATCAAGTGCAAAAACTTCTTTCAAATCAAGGTTTTAAAGACGTTAAAATAGAAGAATCGTATTCAGATAAAACAGAAGGTACGATTATCAAACAATCACCTGAAGAAGGTGAAAAAGTAATTCCAAAAGATACTGTCATGACACTGACTGTAAGTAAAGGATTGGAGCAAGCTACGGTTGCAAGCTTACTCGGTTATGATGAAAGTGCATTAAATACGTATGCAAAAAATTCAGGGTTTAACATTCATATTAGTAGAGAAAAATATTCAGATACGGTACCAAAAGGACAAGTTATAACTCAAACGCCAAAAGCGGGTGAGTCAGTGGATATAGGAAGCACAATAGAAGTTGAGCTGTCTAAAGGGGTAAAAGAGAAAGCTATTAAAACGTATGTGAAAAAAATTACCATACCGTATGAACCGAAAGTAGATGGCGAACCACAACAAGTTCGTATTTATATTCAAGACCGTAACCGTTCAATTGCAGATGTCGATCAAGAATTCCAAATCTATTCAACACAAGAAAAACAATTGCAATTTGAAATTGAAGAAGGGCAAAAAGCCATTTATCGTGTGTTGCGTGACGATCAAGTAATAATTGATGAAACGATTCATTATGATGATTTACATTAAGGAGGCAGGGCATGGCAAAAGGCCAAATTCGAAAAGCGTTAAGTGGTTTTTATTATGTCCAAGACGGCAATCATCTTATCCAATGCCGTGGTAGAGGGGTTTTTCGTAATAAAGGTATAACACCCCTTGTAGGCGATTTTGTGGAGTATGAAGTGGAAGGCGATAACGATGGCACTATTACAGCGATTCTCGACCGCCAAAATGATCTTATAAGACCACCTGTTGCGAATATTGATCAGGCAATTCTTGTGTTCTCAACAAAAGAACCAGCATTTAATACCGTGTTACTTGACCGATTTTTGGTTGTATTAGAATCATTTCATGTACATCCAATTATTTGTTTAACAAAAACAGATTTACTATCCGATCAAGAAGAACAAGAAATTGCAAATTACAAAGCTGACTATGAGACAATTGGTTATAAAATAATTGAAACCTTTAAGGGCGATTCTGATTTACTAGATAAAATGACACCATTATTACAGGGAAAAACAACTGTATTAGCAGGGCAATCAGGTGTTGGTAAATCGACTCTACTTAATACAATTATGCCAGCATTAGGATTAAAAACAGGCATTATTTCTGAAGCACTTGGACGAGGTAAGCATACGACGCGCCATGTTGAACTAATAGAGATAGCTGGAGGATTAATTGCTGACACACCTGGATTTAGTTCTTTTGATTTTGAAAAAATTGAAAAAGAAGAACTAACTCAATGTTTTCCAGAGTTTTTTGCCCTATCAGAGCACTGCAAATTCCGAGGGTGTTTGCATCTTAAAGAGCCAAAATGTGCAATAAAGCAAGCTGTTGAAGATGGAACAATAAAACAATACCGTTATGATCACTATTTGCAATTTTTAACTGAGATTATAGAAAGAAAGCCGAGGTACTAATAATGATTCAAATTGCACCATCTATTTTAGCTGCTAATTTTTCTAAATTAGCAGATGAAGTAAAAGAAGTGGAAGAAGCAGGCGCAAAACTAATTCATATAGATGTTATGGACGGCCATTTTGTTCCTAATATTACGATGGGACCAATTGTCGTGGAAGCATTACGACCAGTAACAGATTTACCATTAGATGTCCATCTAATGATTGAAAATCCAGATCAATATATTGAAGCTTTTGCCAAAGCAGGGGCGGATTACATTACTGTACATGTTGAAGCATGCCGCCACTTACACCGCACCATTCAATTAATACGTTCTTTCGGTGTTAAACCAGGTGTAGTATTAAATCCACATACACCAATTGAAACGATTAAGCATGTATTAGAAGATGTAGACTTAGTTTTATTAATGACAGTGAACCCAGGTTTTGGTGGTCAAAAATTCATTCAATCAGTGGTACCGAAAATTGCAGAACTATCTGCAATAATTAAAGAAAAAAATCTACATGTAGAAATCGAAATTGATGGTGGTATCAATTCGGAAACCATCGTACCATGCGCTCAAGCAGGAGCTACAATTTTTGTTGCGGGATCTGCTATATATAGTAAGGATAACCGTAAAGTTGCATTACAAAATATCTTGGCTGCTGGAGAACAAGCAATACGATGACAGTTGTTGTTGTTTGTGCAGGAGGCCCAGAGGAGGAAATCGTTGCAAGCGATTTCCTCCTTTCTTTCAAAGATGCAAAATATATCGGAGCAGATCATGGTACGCTCTATTTACTAAACGTGGGGATTACACCAGATTTAGCAGTAGGCGATTTTGATTCACTAACAAGTGATGAATGGCATTTGGTACAAGAGCGCGTCCCAAATATTGAACGTCACATTCCAGAAAAGGATGAAACAGATACCGAATTAGCAATCTACAAGGCTTTAAAATATAATCCAACTGAAATTATTATAACGGGTGTTACAGGCGGTCGACTTGATCATTATGAAGCGAACCTACATATTCTATATCGCATTCAAAAAATGCATCCAACTATTCAAATAAAAATGATAAATAATTTAAATTGTTTGCAATTTTTATGGCCAGGACAACATAGAATAGTAGCAGATCATTATTTCAAATATCTATCGTTCTTTGCGTTTGGTGATGTTGTAAGGGATGTAACATTACGAAATGTATTGTACGAGACGACTGATGAAATAATTGATGTAGGAACTACACGCTTTACAAGTAATGAAATTGTAGGTGAATATGCGTCTATTTCATTTGCAAAGGGCATATGCTTAATGATAAGAAGTACTGATGATAAGGAGTGACCAAGTGAAAGTATACACATTTCAATTACCGAAAGTAGTTAGTAGTTTTGCGCGTTTTTGTTTACAAATGGTCTCAAATGACCCGTCAGATTCAAAGAAAACAGCCGCTGTAAGCAAAAAGAAGAAGAAAGAAAAAGCGGCAGGTTGACAATCGTCATCCTGCCGCTTTAACCTGTAAAAACAGGTGTATTCAATTCGATAACCTTGCTTGTTTTTTCATGAATTGTTGTATTTTGCTTCATTATTGATCTAGTATATGTAAACTTTGGAATAATACTTTTTGGGTAAATAAAAACGCCGAGTTGAGAAATTCAACTTGGCGTTTTTAAAGTGAACGATTAAACGCGTTCAACTTTACCTGATTTTAATGCACGAGCAGAAACCCATACACGTTTAGGTTTTCCGTTTACTAAGATACGAACTTTTTGAAGGTTAGCACCCCAAGTACGTTTGTTAGCATTCATAGCGTGAGAACGGTTGTTACCAGACACAGCTTTACGTCCAGTAATGACACATTGTTTTGGCATATTAATTCCCTCCTCATAAAGAAGTTGAAAGATTTATGATTTCACTTCGGTATTTCACATACTTTAATAATTTAACACACACAATTCGTTAATGCAACTCATTTCGTTAGACTTTCAAGAAAAAAACCTTTACAGTCAAAAACTAGACGAAATAGTAGCTTTCTTTTATAATCGTGGTTTGTATAGTACAATATGAGATAGTCAAAAAGAAATCAGGAGGCATTTTAATGTCAGTAGAATTGAAAAACGAATTCGGTCGAATTGATATCTCTAATGATGTTGTAGCACAAATTGCTGGCGGATCTGCAATCGAATGTTATGGGATTGTGGGCATGGCTAGCAAACATCAAATTCGTGATGGCTTAACTGATATCCTACGCAAAGAGAATTTTGCAAAAGGAGTAATTGTACGTCAAGTTGGTGAAGATCTACATATTGATATGTATGTCATAATAAGTTACGGTACTAAAATTTCAGAAGTAGCTTATCAAGTTCAATCAAAAGTAAAATATACACTAGATAAAACACTCGGGATGTCAGTTAATTCGGTTAATATCTATGTGCAAGGTGTTCGCGTTGCGAACCTGTAAGAGGAGGAAGTTATTCAAATGAAGTCGTTAGACGGGATTAAATTCGCGGAAATGGTACAAGCTGGTTCAAACCATTTATCTCAAAATGCGGAATATGTCGATTCTTTAAACGTATTCCCTGTACCAGATGGTGATACAGGTACGAATATGAATTTATCGATGACATCAGGTGCAAAGGAAACTGTAGCTAATAAGACAGCAAGCATTGGTAAAACTGCTCAAGCATTATCAAAAGGATTATTGATGGGCGCTCGAGGAAACTCAGGTGTGATCTTATCTCAATTATTCCGAGGATTTGGTAAAGCTGTTGAAAAAGAAGATGAATTAGATGCAACAAAATTTGCACAAGCATTTCAAAATGGTGTTGAAACTGCCTATAAAGCTGTAATGAAGCCTGTTGAGGGTACAATTCTTACAGTTGCGCGTGTTGCTTCCGAAAAAGCGGTAGAAGTTGCTAAATCAGAAGAAGATATAATTATTGTTATGGAAGCGCTTTTAAATGCCTCAAAAGCTGCACTTGCTAAAACGCCTGAGTTATTACCAGTTTTAAAAGAAGTTGGAGTAGTAGATAGTGGTGGCCAAGGTTTAGTATTTGTATATGAAGGTTTCCTAGCTGCATTAAAGGGAGAAGAAATTCCAGCTGCAACAAAAGTAGAGTCAATTGAAGATCTAGTAAACGCAGAGCATCATAAAGTTCAAGATTTCATGGATACTTCTGAAATCGTTTATGGATATTGCACAGAATTTATGGTTCGCTTTGAAAATGATAAAAAACCATTCGATGAATCAGCATTCCGAGAAGACATGAGTAAATTTGGTGATTCACTTTTAGTCATTTCAGATGATGAAGTTGTGAAAATTCACGTTCACTCTGAAACACCCGGAGAAGTTATTTCTTATGGTCAACAATACGGAAGCTTAGTAAAAGTAAAAGTAGACAATATGCGTCTTCAACATACAGCAATCGTAGGGGAAGATCATCATAAAGAAGGACGCCAAAAAAACTGCTAAAAAAGAAATTAAAAAGCAACCATATGCAATCGTAACAGTTGCAATGGGTGAAGGAGTTGCTGAACTTCTAGAAAGTGTTGGTGCATCATATGTAATCGAAGGTGGCCAAACAATGAACCCTTCAACTGAAGATATCGTCAATGCAATTAAAGAAGTAGGGGCAGAAAAGGTACTAATTCTACCAAATAACAAAAACATTGTGATGGCTGCAGAACAAGCTGCTGAATTAGTGAACATTGAAGCTGCTGTCGTACCAACAAAAACAATTCCTCAAGGTTTATCTGCAATTCTTGCATTTAACAATGAAGTATCAGTAGAAGAAAACAAAGAACATATGACAAATGCATTTGCTAATGTAAAATCCGGTCAAATTACATTTGCCGTACGAGATACTTCAATTGATGGAGTTGAAATTCACAAAGATGATTTCATGGCAATTAAAGAAAGCCAGATCATACAAGCTACACCTTCTTTAAAAGTGGCATCTGAATTATTAATCAGCGATATGATTGATGAAGAATCTGAAATTGTTACAGTACTTTATGGTCAAAATGTGGCAAAAGAAACTGTAGATGAATACGTAGAATTTATCGAAGAGAAATATCCAGATGTTGAAGTAGAGGTACATGACGGAAAACAACCTCTTTACCCTTATATCATTTCTGTAGAATAATCGATTTTATATACTAAAAAAAATGACTGAGATTTAGGCTCAGTCGTTTTTTTATATTGTAATACTTGTTTCTGCTACACCTTTGTACATAATTTAGATAAGAATGGTGCATTTTAAGCATAGGAATCGATTTAGAATTTAGTAGACATTGACATCATATTTTTACATCGTTTGATAAAAAATTATGCATTGAAAGTCGATTGCACCAAAAATTTGATACTCACAACATTATTCGTGTAATATAAGTTTAGTACACTATTAAAAAAATGATGGGGTGAAATTATGAAATTTACTTCGGTCTTTGATATTATCGGTCCTGTTATGATTGGACCGTCTTCGTCCCACACAGCCGGTGCTGCTAGAATTGGTCGTGTCGCAAGAGATTTATTTGGACGACAACCAAAATGGGCTAAAATTCACTTATATGGTTCATTTGCTGAAACTTATAAAGGGCACGGAACAGATGTAGCGATTATTGGTGGATTACTCGATTATGATACTTTTGATGAAAGAATAAAAACTGCATTTAAAGATGCTGCAGATGCTGGCTTATCATTTGAATTTATCCCAGAAACAGATCATACGGAACATCCGAATACGGCAAGAATTGTAATTGGCGATGATGATATGGAAATGTCGATGGTTGGTATATCAATTGGCGGGGGTGCCATAGAAATTACAGAATTGAATGGTTTCCCACTTCGACTATCCGGAGGAATGCCTGCTATTTTAGTTGTCCATGACGACCGAGCAGGATGTATTGCAAATGTTGCAAATAGTTTAGCTAAGTATAATATTAATATCGGACATATGGAAGTTTCGCGTAAAGAACGCGGTAATATGGCATTAATGGTAATCGAGGTTGACCAAAACATCGACCCAACCATTTTAAAAGAAATCGAACTTCTACCGAATATTACGAAGGTTACACGCATTAAAAACTAGGAGGTAATTAAATGGAAGTCTTATTTCGTAATGTAAGAGAATTGGTAGAACGTGCTGAAAAAGAAAACAAATTAATATCAGAAATAATGATAGAACAAGAGATATTAATGTCAGAACGTAGCCGAGAAGAAATAATGGAACAAATGACTAATAACCTCAAAGTAATGGAAGAAGCTGTTGAAAGAGGTTTAAAAGGTGTCCAATCAGTAACAGGCTTAACTGGCGGAGACGCAGTTTTAATGCAAAATTATATAAAATCTGGTAAAGGCTTATCAGGTGACTTATTGTTAGATGCTGTGAGTAAAGCTGTAGCAACAAACGAAGTGAATGCAGCGATGGGAACGATTTGTGCAACACCTACAGCAGGTTCTGCAGGTGTAGTGCCTGGTACGCTTTTTGCTGTTAAAAACAAATTGAATCCAACGACAGAACAAATGATACGTTATTTATTTACTGCAGGTGCTTTTGGATTTGTTGTAGCAAATAATGCATCGATTTCAGGTGCAGCTGGTGGATGCCAAGCGGAAGTTGGTTCTGCAGCGGCAATGGCTGCAGCTTCAATTGTTGAAATGGCCGGTGGTACACCCTCTCAAAGTTCTCATGCTTTCGCTATTACAATGAAAAACATGCTTGGACTTGTATGTGATCCTGTTGCAGGGCTTGTGGAAGTGCCATGTGTAAAACGAAATGCGATGGGCGCAGCAAATGCAATGGTAGCCGCTGATATGGCATTGGCTGGTATTAAAAGCCGAATCCCTACTGACGAAGTAATTGGTGCTATGTTCAGAATTGGACAAACAATGCCAGTAGCATTAAAAGAAACTGCACAAGGTGGTCTTGCAGCAACACCAACAGCAAAAGCAATCCAAGCCAAAATTTTTGGAGGGTCCGTGTTGCAACGTGACTGATTTATCGCAACAAGTTACAGCGTTAAAAGGTGTTGGAAAGTCAACTGTCGAAACCTTGAGTACAATGGGAATCGAAACGTACAATGACTTAATATGGACTTTTCCATACCGTCATGAAGATTTTCGCTTAAAAGACTTAGCTGAAACACCTCATAACGAAAGAGTAACGGTAGAAGGGCGGATTGAAAGTGAACCAACCGTCCTTTATTTAGGAAAAAATAAATCACGTCTGCAAGTAAAAGTGCTTGTTGGACGCCATTTGGTCAAACTTGTTTTTTTTAACCAGGGATATTTACGCAGTAAATTAACGCAAGGCTCGATTGTTACAGTAACTGGTAAATGGGATAGAGGACGTCAGGTCATTAACGGAAGTAATATTTCGTTCGGGCCGAAAACAGACCAAGCAGATTTTGAACCCGTATATAGTTTGAAGGGAAAGCTTACACAAAAGAAATTCCGTCAATTTATGAGACAAGCATTAGATGAAGTGAAAGATGACCTACCAGAGTCATTGCCAAATCATTTAAGAAATGATTATAAGTTACTTTCATTAGCAGAAGCATTAGAAGGTGTTCATTTTCCAAAAGATGCTAGTCATGCAAAGCAAGCAAGACGTCGGTTTGTTTATGAAGAATTGTTACGATTCCAATTGAAGATACAAGCATTGAGAAAAACACGCCGTGAAGAAGAACGTGGTATTGAAATTCACTATGATTTGCAAAAAGTTCGTGAATTTATCGCATCATTACCATATGAGTTAACGAATGCTCAAAAACGTGTTGTCAACGAAATTTCACGCGATTTACTTTTGCCACATCGTATGAATCGATTACTTCAAGGCGATGTTGGATCTGGTAAAACGATTGTTGCTGCAATCGGTTTATATTCAGCAGTTACAGCAGGATTTCAAGGGGCTTTAATGGCACCTACCGAAATTTTAGCTGAACAACATGCAGAATCTCTCGATGAATGGTTAAGACCATTTGGAGTAGAAGTCGCTTTGCTTTCAGGCTCTATTAAAACAAAAGCACGACGGGAATTACTAGAAAAATTGGAAAATGGGCAAATTGATATAGTTATTGGTACACATGCATTGATACAACCAGATGTAACATTTAAAAAACTAGGGTTTGTCATTACCGATGAACAACATCGGTTTGGTGTTGAACAACGTCGTATATTACGTGAAAAAGGTGAAAATCCAGATGTGCTATTTATGACTGCAACACCAATTCCACGTACTTTATCTATTACCGCTTTTGGGGAGATGGATGTTTCAATCATCGATGAAATGCCAGCAGGACGTAAAAAAATCGAAACGTATTGGGTCAAAAATGAACAATTTAAACAAGTTTTAACAAGAATGTCGAGTGAACTTGCAACAGGGCGTCAAGCATATGTCATTTGCCCTTTGATTGAAGAGTCTGATAAGCTTGATGTGCAAAATGCTGTTGAAGTTTATCAACAATTATCAACTTTGTTTAATGGAAAATTTAAAGTAGGACTAATGCACGGTAGATTGCCTGCAACTGAAAAAGATGATGTAATGCGTAAGTTTAGTGAAGGAAAACTAGATGTCCTAGTATCTACCACAGTTGTAGAAGTTGGTGTCAATGTACCAAATGCAACATTTATGATTATTTATGATGCTGAGCGTTTTGGGTTAGCGCAATTACATCAATTGCGTGGACGTGTAGGTCGTGGAGAACATCAGTCGTATTGCATATTAATTGCGGATCCGAAAAGTGAAGAAGGCAAAGAAAGAATGATTTCGATGACAGAAACAAATGATGGATTCCGCTTAGCAGAAAAAGATTTAGAACTCCGCGGTCCGGGAGATTTCTTTGGAAAAAAACAAAGTGGACTACCTGAATTCAAGATGGCTGATTTGGTACATGATTATAGAGCGTTAGAAGTCGCAAGGCAAGATGCAGTTAAACTGATTGAGTCAGATTTGTTTTGGCAAGATGAGGATTATAAAGTATTACGTGAAAACTTACAGTCATCAGGAGCTCTAGATGGTGAAAGAATGGATTAAATGAGGGAATGCAAGGGTGGGTAGAAAAACAACACTTGCATTCTCTTTTTTTAATTTATATACTGATGTTAGTACCAAGTGCTAATATTAAGGGGCGACGATGTAATATGAAGTACTCTAAGAAAGAACGTCAACTATTATTACAACAAACGATTCAAGAAAACCCATTCGTCACAGATGAACAGCTTGCAACAAAGTTTAATGTAAGTGTTCAGACAATAAGACTGGATCGTATGGAATTATCTATTCCAGAATTACGTGAACGAATAAAAGACGTTGCCGCTAATCATTACGTAAATGAAGTGAAAACTTTACCAATTGACGAAGTCATTGGTGAAATTATTGATATTGAATTGGATGAACGTGCTTTATCGATCTTTGATGTAGGGGTTGAACATGTTTTTCAACGAAACGGCATTGCAAGAGGACATCACTTGTTTGCACAAGCGAATTCTTTAGCAGTTGCTGTTATAAATGATGATTTAGCTTTAACTGTCCATTCCGATATTCACTTTTTAAAACCTGTTCGATCAGGGCAACGCGTTATTTCAAAAGCAATTGTAACAGGTAAAGACAATGAACGTAATCGTACGTTTGTGACCGTTACTTCTACAGTGGATGGCAATACTGTTTTTACTGGACAATTTGAAATGTATCGAACGAAAGGTAAAGGTGAAAGTTAATGAAGTTAGCAGTAGATGGTATGGGTGGCGACAATGCCCCTCAAGCCATTATTGATGGTGTTTATCAAGCATTAGAAGCATCTAATGATTTAGAAATATTACTATATGGTCAAAAAGAAAAAATGCAACCATTTTTGAAAGATTTAAGTCGTATTACTGTAATTGATTGCAAAGAAATTATTGAAGGTACAGATGAGCCTGTTCGAGCAGTGCGCCGTAAAAAAGATGCTTCAATGGTTAAAATGGCAGAAGCTGTTGCAAACGGTGAAGCAGATGCATGTATTTCAGCAGGAAATACTGGTGCTTTAATGGCAGCAGGATTATTTATTGTTCATCGCATTGATGGGATTGATCGACCAGCATTATCTTCAACATTACCAACATTAGATGGTTGTGGATTTGATATGCTAGATTTAGGCTCAAATGCGGATGCAAAACCAGAAAACCTAGTTCAATATGCAATTATGGGTAGTATTTATGCAAAGCAAGTCCGTGGTGTTGACAATCCAACAATTGGTTTGTTAAATATCGGTACAGAAGATAAAAAAGGAAATGATTTAACAAAACATGCATTTCTATTATTAAAAGATGCACCGATCAATTTCATCGGAAATGTAGAAGCACGTGAATTATTAAACCATGCTGCTGATGTCGTTGTAACAGACGGTTTCACAGGTAATATGGTGTTAAAAACACTTGAAGGTACAGCAGGCAGTTTGTTCAAAATGCTTAAAGAGGCATTTATGTCTTCTACAAAATCAAAAATAGCCGCTTTATTGATGAAGAATAATTTAATGGATATAAAAAATAAAATGGATTACTCAGAATATGGTGGTGCCGCATTATTTGGCTTAAAAGCGCCAGTTATTAAAGCACATGGGTCATCTAACGCAAGAGCATTTGCAAGTGCTATTCGCCAAGCACGTAAAATGGTTGAACATAATGTATGTCCAACAATCGATACAACAATAAGTGGAATTCGTAAAAACGAACAATAAAATCTATTTTAATAGCATTGACAAAGGGGAGACTTGAAAATCATGACCAAAATTGCTTTTGTTTTTCCAGGGCAAGGTTCACAAACTGTAGGAATGGGACAAGAATTTATTTCAAAAGAACCTACATGTAAAGAATTTTATGACGAAGCCGACAAACTTTTAGGCTTTGAATTATCTAAATTAATGTTAGAAGGACCACAAGAAGAACTAACATTAACTTACAATGCTCAACCTGCACTATTAACAACAGGTGTAATGATTGCTGAAAAGTTAAAACAAGCAGGGATTAAACCAGATTTTACTGCAGGTCATAGTCTTGGAGAGTATGCTGCGCTTGTAGCTTCAGGTGTAATGTCTTTTGCTGATGGTGTACAAGCAGTACATAATCGTGGCAAATATATGAATGAGGCAGTACCTGCAGGCCAAGGAGCAATGGCTGCTATTTTAGGTTTAGATCGTGAAGCTCTAAAACTAGTAACTGATGAAGTATCCGCAACAGGTGAAACAGTTCAACTTGCAAACTTAAATTGTCCTGGCCAGATTGTTATTTCAGGTACTGCAAAAGGTGTCGAAGAAGCATCTACAAAAGCAAAAGAAGCGGGTGCTAAACGTGCAATTCCTTTAGTAGTTAGTGGACCTTTCCACTCCGAATTAATGCGTCCAGCTGCAAGCAAACTTCAACAAATGCTTGCAGAAATTAACATGCAAGATGCTGAAGTACCAGTTATTGCAAATGTAAATGCACAACCTGTATCTTCAAAAGAAGATATTCCAAATTTTTTAGTTGAACAATTGTATTCACCAGTTCTTTGGGAAGATTCAGTGAGAACATTGCTTGGTGAAGGTGTTGATGTATTTATCGAGTGTGGCCCTGGTAAAGTTTTAAGCGGATTGATCAAAAAAGTTGATCGTAAAGTGAAAACATATTGTGTTTATGATGAATCAACGTTTGAACAAGTGTTAGAAGCGGCAAAGGAGTGGGCTTAAATGGCAGATTTAACGAATAAGGTTGCAGTTGTTACGGGCGCTTCAAGAGGGATTGGTCGTGCAATCGCACTTCATTTAGCAGAACTTGGCGCTAAAGTCGTTGTAAACTATAGTGGTAGCCAAGAAAAAGCAGAAGCTGTAGTAGCAGAAATAGAATCAAATGGAGGTTCTGCAATTGCTGTTCAAGCAAATGTAGCCGATGCAGATGCTGTAAACACACTGATGAAAGCTACAGTGGAAACTTATGGCTCACTTGATATTTTAATAAATAATGCAGGAATCACTCGTGATAACTTATTAATGCGGATGAAAGAAGAAGATTGGGATGCTGTAATGAATACCAATCTAAAAGGTGTCTTCCTTTGTACAAAAGCTGTAACTCGACAAATGATGAAACAACGTGCAGGTCGAATCGTCAATATTGCCTCAATCGTAGGAGTTGCTGGAAATGCAGGTCAAGCAAACTATGTTGCTGCTAAAGCAGGTGTTATAGGACTTACTAAAACAGCTGCAAAAGAATTAGCTGTTCGTAATATTTTCGTGAATGCTGTGGCACCAGGATTTATTGATACTGAAATGACAGAAGAATTACCAGAAGATATCAAAGCTCAAATGCTTACTCAAATACCTTTAGCAAAATTAGGAAAACCAGAAGATGTTGCAAAAGTAGTTGCATTTTTAGCCTCTGATGATGCAAGCTATATGACGGGCCAAACATTACATGTAGATGGTGGAATGGTAATGTAGTTTTTACTATTGCTTTGAAACTGGTTTTTTGTATAATCATTGAGGGGAGGTGAACAATTTGGCAACAGTAATCGAACGTGTAACTAAAGTTGTCGTTGACCGTTTAGGTGTTGACGAAAGCGAAGTGAAACTAGAAGCTTCTTTCCGTGATGATCTAGGTGCGGACTCATTAGACGTAGTAGAATTAGTAATGGAATTTGAAGAAGAATTTGATTTACAAATTGATGACGAGGATGCAGAAAAAATTGCAACTGTAGGTGATGCAGTTAGCTTTATCGAAAGCAAAGTCAGCTAATTATTTGTAAACATTGCGATACTTAACAATCATCCCCTGCAGTACTTGTAGGGGATTTTCCTTTTTATTTTTGCACATTGCGAAAGAAAAAGGTAAACTAGAAGATGTACCAAATGGAGAATAAGAAGGTTGATGAAGATGAGAATACAAGGACTCTCACAAAAAAATGGCGCGATTTCTGAGCAAGCACGTCTTAAATTCGCCGAATTACAAGATCGGTTAGCTTTACATTTTGATAATGTGAACTTGCTTTATAATGCATTTACACACTCATCATTTGTGAATGAACATCGTCGAAAATCATTTGAAGATAATGAACGTCTTGAGTTTT
Organism: uncultured Caryophanaceae bacterium; assembly: GCA_963792445.1. Lineage (GTDB taxonomy): Bacteria > Bacillota > Bacilli > Bacillales_A > Planococcaceae > Rummeliibacillus. The sequence continues at coordinate 150,943 of CAWBWO010000002.1, forward strand.
TAGGTGACGCTGTACTTGAGCTAACTGTTTCTAAGTTTTTATTCCTAAAATTCCCTAAGATGAGTGAAGGTGAACTTACTAAATTGCGTGCTGCAATGGTTTGTGAGCCATCTCTAGTGATCTTTGCCAATGAATTAAACTTTGGTGAATATGTATTACTAGGTAAAGGGGAAGAAATTACAGGTGGTCGAGAACGTCCAGCATTACTTGCGGATTGTTTTGAAGCATTTATAGGTGCTTTATATTTAGACCAAGGTTTAGAAACAGTTGTGGGCTTTTTGGAAAAAGTAGTTTTCCCGAAAGTTGAGCTCGGTGCTTTTTCACACGTAATGGACTTTAAGAGTCAATTACAAGAAATGGTACAACAAAATAATTCGGGCACATTGCAATACGCAATTATTAAAGAAAATGGTCCAGCACATAACCGTACATTTGTCTCACAAGTTTTGTTAAATGACAAAGAACTTGGTGTAGGTGATGGTAAATCAAAAAAAGAAGCAGAGCAAAAAGCAGCTCAATGCGCGATGCGCGCTTTAAAAATGCAGTTAGCTAACGATCAGGAGGGTTAATTTTGTTCCTTAAACGGCTTGAAGTGATTGGTTTTAAATCTTTTGCCGATCGAATTGGTATAGACTTTGTACCAGGCGTTACAGCTGTTGTTGGCCCGAACGGTAGTGGTAAAAGTAATGTTACAGATGCGATTCGGTGGGTACTCGGAGAACAATCAGCTAAATCACTTCGTGGTTCAAAAATGGAAGATATCATTTTTGCCGGAAGTGATTCTCGCAAACCGCTTAACTTTGCAGAAGTATCGTTAATTTTAGACAATGAAGACGAACGCTTGCCGATTCCATACAACGAGGTAAGCGTTACTCGTCGTGTCTATCGTTCTGGTGATAGCGAGTATTTGCTAAATAAACAACACTGTCGATTAAAAGATATTACAGATTTGTTTTTAGATTCAGGATTAGGAAAAGAAGCATTCTCGATTATTTCACAAGGTCGAGTTGACGAAATATTAAATAGCCGTCCAGAAGACCGGCGCACGATTTTTGAAGAAGCTGCAGGCGTTCTAAAATATAAATTACGTCGTAAAAAAGCAGAGCATAAATTATTTGAAACTGATGATAATTTGCACCGTGTGCTTGATATATTACATGAGTTAGATAAACGTATCGAACCATTACAATTTCAAGCATCTGCTGCAGAAGATTATTTGAAAATGACAAATGAATTAAAAGACATTGATATTGCTGTATTAGTTCATGATATAGAGAATCTAAAATCATCAATTGAGATAATTGTAAAAGAAAAACAAGAACTGTTTGCAAAAGAACAAAATCATGCAACTGAAATAGCAAAAAGAGAATCTAATATTACAAGTCTTCGAAAACAATTAAATGAATTAGATACATTATTAGATGAGTCTCAACATCAATTAGTAGATGTAAGTGCAGAAGCAGAACGATTTGAAGGCCGCAAAGTTTTAATGGCTGAAAAAAGAATGAATGCTTCAGCTCAGCTTACAAAACTTCAACAGGCACTTGAAAAAGCAAAAATTTCCCGTAGTAACTGGAAAAATGTTAAAGCTGATAAAGAAGAACAGTTATCAGTTCGTCAGCAAGAGTTACTAACTCTAAAAAAGTCAGTTAAACAATTAGAAGATAATTTAAATCGCTCCACTTCAGAGATTGAAGCAGAAATCGATAAATGGAAAGATACGTATATCGATCGATTAAATGAAGAAGCAACAGTTAAAAACGAAGTAAAAAACATTACAAAGCAATTAGCTGAACAAAGCGAAAACTCCGTGAAGATTTCAAGTAGGTCAACGGAAATGGTTGAAGAGCTAGAAGAATTACAGCATGAGCAACAACTCGTCGCTGAAAAACTTAAAAAAGTAGAACAACAAGTTGTAAACAAGCTAGATGAATATAAAAATTGCCAACAAGAAGTTCAACATGCGAGATCGCAATACGATGATCAACAAGCAATGCTTTTTAAAGGCTATCAACATTTACAACAAATGAAGTCTAGACAAGAAACACTTGCAGAATTAGAAGCAGATTTTTCAGGATTTTATCAAGGGGTAAAAGCGGTTCTTGTTGCCAGAGAAAAGAAACAATTACATGGTATTCATGGTGCGGTAGCAGAACTAATCCATGTTGATGGCGAATATGCTAAGGCAGTAGAAACAGCTCTTGGTGCAGCAATGCAACATGTTGTAACTGAAACAGATGTAGATGCAAGAAATGCAATTGCGTGGTTAAAACAACAACGTGCAGGACGCGCAACATTTTTGCCGAAAAATGTTATGAAATCACGTAAACTTCCAGTCAGTGTATTACAAAGCATTTCAAACCATCCCTCATTTATCAATACAGCTGATGAACTAGCTACATTTGATCCTACTTTCCAAACAATTGCAGAGAACTTGCTAGGTCATGTACTTGTATCAAAAGATTTACAAGGTGCTTCTCAAATTGCAAAAGCTATTGGCTATCGATATCGAGTAGTTACTTTAGATGGTGATGTAGTTAATACAGGTGGTTCATTAACAGGTGGATCTGTTAAACAGCAGGCATCTCTATTTAGTCGCAAAGCTGAACTTGAAGAATTAACTACGCAGCTTGTTGAAATGCAATCATCAATTGCAAAAGCTGAAAAAGTAGTTTCTGAATGGAAGGAACAAGTTGCTAAAAAGTCCACACTTTTAGAACAATTACGTGTTCAAGGTGAAGAAATTCGCTCAGAAGAAGTGGAATTAAGTGCACGTTATCGTGAATTAGAGGCAACAACAAAACGGTTATCTTTACGTGTTTCTCTATTTAGTGATGAACAACAAGATGCAACTGGCCGTAAAGCCATTTTAGAAACTCAGTTAGCTGACTTTACTAATCGCAAAGAAGAGTTAGCAAAAGAATTAGAAGAAATTAATCATACTGTTGAAGAGCTAAATATTTTAAAACAGCAAAGTGAATCAGAACGTGATGTTTTACAAGAGCAGTATGCGTTAAAACGTTCCGAATTAGCAGTTTTAAATGAACAAGTTTCTCAACTTCGATTAGCTGTTTCTGATGCCAACTCTCAATTCAATCAAGCGAGTGAAGAAGTCGAAAATCTAGTGAAAGAAATCGATTGGTTGACGAATGATGGAGACTTAAATGGTCCATCCGAAGAAGAGATTGCTAGTAAAATAATAGATTTACAAAAGCGTAGAGAAGAACTTATCCAAACGGTAAATCAAACAAAGCAACAGAGAGCAAATGCTCAACAAAAAGTGGATGAAATAGATGTAGAACTCAAAGAATTGCAGCGTGTTCATCAAGGACTACTTGATGGTTTGCGTAATTTTGAAGTGAAAATAAATCGACTGGACGTTGAACATGAAAATTTGAAAAAACAACTTGAAAAAGACTATGAATTAACATTCGAAGAGGCATTACTTGAACCCTCACTTGATATGGATGTTGACATAGCTAGACGTAAAGTAAAACTGTTAAAACAATCAATCGCAGAACTAGGGACAGTTAATATTAGTGCTATTGAAGAATATGCTACAGTTTCAGAACGACATCAATTCTTATCTAGTCAACGTAGTGATTTAATGGAAGCTCAAGAAACGTTGCATGAAGCGATTCGTGAAATGGACGAAGAAATGACCAATCGCTTTAGTGAAACCTTTTACGATGTCCGAAAGCACTTCCAACAAGTTTTCAGGGAATTATTTGGAGGCGGGGTTGCAGATTTAGAATTACTTGACCCAGATAATTTACTTGAAACGGGGATTGAAATTGTAGCGCAACCACCAGGTAAAAAACTTCAAAGATTAAGTCTTTTATCAGGTGGGGAAAGAGCATTAACAGCTATCGCGTTGTTATTTGCAATTTTAAAGACAAGACCCGTTCCATTCTGTATTTTGGATGAGGTGGAGGCAGCTCTTGACGAATCCAATGTTGCTCGTTATAGTCAATATTTGAAAAAGTTTAGTGCAGAAACACAATTCATTGTCATCACTCACCGAAAAGGAACAATGGAAGGCGCCGATGTATTATATGGTATAACGATGCAAGAATCAGGTGTCTCAAAACTAGTATCCGTTAAATTAGAACAGGAAATGCCTGTTCCATCGTAGGACAAAGGAGCGAAACAACGTGAGCTTTTTAAAGCGTATGAAAGAAAAGTTAATGGGTGGTCCCAAGCCTGAGGAAAATGAAAACGTAGAAAATCAACAAGAAGCAGGAGAATCCGTTGTCGATCCGACAAGCGAAGTAGTCGAACAGATTGCTGAGGAGAAAGTTACAGAATCCATTTCTGAATCATTAGAATCAGTGCCTGAAGAAGTTGAAGAAAATCTTCCTGAAGAAGTTGAAACAGAAGATGAAGTTGTTGAAAAAGAAAAAACAAAACGTGGATTTTCAGCATTTTCAATTACAGAAAAATTTAAATCTGGTTTAGCAAAAACGCGTAATTCGTTTACATCAAAAGTGAATGATCTAGTAGCTCGTTATCGCCATGTTGACGAAGAATTCTTTGAAGAACTAGAAGATTTACTATTGCAAGCTGACGTAGGTATGGAAACAGTAATGGAACTAACCGAAAAGTTACGCTTTGAAGTACAACGAAAAAATATTAAAGATACAGCAGGGATTCAAACATTAATCTCTGAAAAGCTAGTAGAAATATATGAACAAGGCGAAGAAGATATCACTGAATTAAATATTCAAGAAGGAGATTTAACCGTTATATTGTTTGTAGGTGTTAATGGTGTTGGTAAAACAACTACAATTGGTAAATTAGCACATCGTTTTAAACAACAAGGGAAAAATGTACTTCTTGCTGCTGGTGATACATTCCGTGCTGGTGCAATCGATCAGTTACAAGTATGGGGAGATCGTGTGGGTGTAGAAGTAATTAAACAATCCGAGGGCTCCGATCCGGCTGCAGTTATGTACGATGCTATTCGTGCAGCTAAAAACCGTAAAGCTGATGTATTAATTTGTGATACTGCAGGTCGTTTGCAAAATAAAGTAAATTTAATGAACGAACTTGAAAAGATTCACCGTGTCATTTCCCGGGAAATTCCGTCGGCTCCACACGAAGTTTTATTAGCACTTGATGCCACAACAGGTCAAAATGCGCTACAACAAGCTCAAATCTTTAAAGAAGCGACAAATGTAACAGGTATTGTTTTGACAAAATTAGACGGTACTGCAAAAGGTGGTATTGTACTTGCAATTCGCAATAAATTGCATATTCCTGTAAAATTCGTAGGCTTAGGGGAACAAATGGATGATTTGCAACCATTTGATTCAGAACGTTATGTATATGGCTTATTTGCTGAAGCATTAGATGAACAATTAGCAAATACAGAAGAATAATGAAAAAAGTTAAATTGCGATTCGTAAAGTATTTTACGAATCGTTTTTTTTGATGGTGTAAATAAAATAGACAAGTATTTTTACTTGACAGAAATCGCATTTATATTTATGATACAGAAGAATATGTAAAAAAGAGGAGAGATTTCGCAATGCTACTTGAAAAAACAACACGCATGAACTTTCTCTTTGACTTTTATCAAGCATTATTAACAGATAAACAACGTAGTTATATGCAACTTTATTATCTAGATGACCTTTCTCTTGGAGAGATTGCCGAATCATATGATGTTTCGCGCCAAGCCGTCTATGATAATATTCGTAGAACTGAAACAATGCTTGAAGAATACGAGGAAAAGCTTGAACTTTTTGGAAAATTCCAAAACAGACAACAAATTCTTGCAAAGCTTATAAAAAGTTTAGCAGATGTAGAGTCAGACAAAGAAGATCAGCTGTCACTTATCGAACAGTTAAAGCAATGTGATTAGGAGGCGACATGCATGGCATTTGAAGGATTAGCGGAGCGACTCCAAGGAACGATTAACAAGATTAAAGGTAAAGGGAAAGTAAGTGAACAAGACGTAAAAGAAATGATGCGTGAAGTTCGATTTGCTTTAATCGAAGCCGATGTTAACTTGAAAGTCGTAAAAAGCTTTATCAAAAAAGTAAGCGAACGTGCAGTAGGTCAGGAAGTTATGAAGAGCTTAACACCTGGTCAACAAGTTATAAAAATTGTGCAAGAAGAGTTAACAAATTTAATGGGTGGAGAACAAAGCCCAATTAAATTTGCTACAAAACCACCAACTGTTATTATGATGGTCGGTTTACAAGGTGCTGGTAAAACAACGACTACTGGTAAATTAGCCAATCTCTTACGTAAAAAGTACAATCGTAAACCGTTATTAGTAGCGGCTGACATTTATCGTCCTGCAGCAGTACAACAATTACAAACACTAGGTAAACAACTATCATTACCAGTATTTGCACTAGGTACTGATATTTCACCAGTTGAAATTGCGCGCCAAGCTATAGAACAAGCAAAAGAGGAACATCATGATGTTGTTTTGATCGATACTGCGGGTCGTCTACATATTGACGAAAAACTGATGCAAGAATTAAAAGATATTCGTGCATTAAAAGAACCAGACGAAGTATTCTTAGTCGTTGATGCAATGACAGGACAAGACGCTGTGAATGTTGCTGAAAGCTTTGATGAAGCAGTCGGTATTACAGGTGTTGTATTAACAAAACTTGATGGGGATACCCGTGGTGGCGCAGCGCTATCTATCCGCTCTGTCACACAAAAACCGATTAAATTTGTTGGTATGGGTGAAAAAATGGATGCACTAGAACCATTCCACCCAGAACGCATGGCTTCTCGAATTTTAGGCATGGGCGATGTTATGTCATTAATCGAAAAAGCACAAGCAACAGTTGATGCAGAAAAAGCAAAAGAATTAGAAGAAAAATTCAAAACACAAAGCTTCACATTGGACGATTTTCTTGAGCAAATGGGCCAAGTGAGAAAACTAGGACCATTAGATGAAATTTTAAAAATGTTACCAGGTGCTAATAAGATTAAGGGATTAGAAAACGCTAAAATTGACGATAAACACATCGGCCATATTGAAGCGATTATTTTATCGATGACTCCAGCTGAAAAAACAAATCCTGAAATTATTAATGCAAGCCGTAAAAAACGTATTGCTAAAGGATCCGGTTCATCTGTTCAAGAAGTAAACCGTCTGATCAAACAGTTTGAAGATATGAAAAAAATGATGAAACAAATGACAGGTATGGCACAAAAAGGAAAGAAAAAGATGAAACTTCCTGGCTTGGATTCCTTGTTTAAATAAAAAAAATAGGCTAAAATAAAGTGTGTTAAGAAAAAACACTTTACAAACAATCCAAAGCTTGCTATTATACTATCTTGTGTGAAACTATTCGGAGGTGCAATTAAACAATGGCAGTAAAAATTCGTTTAAAACGTATGGGAGCTAAAAAATCTCCTTTCTATCGTATCGTAGTAGCAGACTCACGTTCACCACGTGACGGTCGCTCAATCGAAACAATCGGTACTTTCAATCCACTAACTTCTCCAGCAGAAGTTAAAATTGACGAAGCTAAAGCATTAGCTTGGTTAGGTAATGGTGCGAAACCATCTGATACTGTTCGTAACTTGTTCTCAGAACAAGGAATCATGGAAAAATTCCATAACTCTAAAATCGGTAAATAATCGGAGGTGGCAATATGCAGCAGCTGATTGAGACAATCGTAAAACCTATAGTCGATTATCCAGACGAAGTAAAAATTATTACTGACGAAAACGACAATCGAATTGTTTATAAACTTTCTGTTCATCCTAGTGATATCGGGAAGATCATTGGCAAGCAAGGACGTGTTGCAAAAGCATTACGGACTATTGTTTACTCAGCAGCAAGCAGTTCTCACCAAAAGAAAACTTATATCGACATTCTAGATTAGACTAGGAAGGAGCAAACGTTCCTTCCTTTTTTTATTTAAAAGCGGAACGCGCTCGTTAAGCCCCGACAAGCGCTGGAGAGCCCGACTCAAAAGCATCTTTCCAGCTTTTGACCAAGGGATCGAAGCGACCTCGAGGGGCTAGCGCGTGAAGCTGGATAAAATTAAAAGCGGAACGCGCTCGAATAAGGAAGATAGCCTAAGAGCGCGACATCGTATCGTTAACTGCTATCAGGTACACATCCAGTGCCTCCGAGGAGCTCGCTCGTGAGCTGGATAAAAACCACTTGAAACGCTAAAAATAAACCCATTAAAGAGGTGAACAATATGGAATGGTTTAACGTAGGTAAAATTGTCAATACACATGGAATACGTGGTGAAGTACGCGTCATATCTCAAACAGATTTTCCTGAAGAACGATATGCCGTTGGTAAACAGCTTAGTCTATTCAAACAAGGCGAAAAAACCCCTATATTACTAACAATTGCTTCTTCACGACCACATAAAAACTTTATCCTTTTATCATTTGAAGGATATCCAAACATTAATGATGTGGAATCATTTCGTGATGGCATATTAAAAGTAAATGAGCAACAACTTGAAGAAGATGAATTGCAAGACAATGAATTCTACTATCATGAAATCGTAGGATGTACAGTTTACGACCAAGATGGAAAAGAAATTGGTATAGTAAAAGAAATATTTGAAACAGCAGCAAATGATGTTTGGACTGTAAAAGGTGTAAATGGAAAAGATCACCACATTCCTGTTGTAGATGAATTTATAAAAGAAATTGATGTTGATGAAAAGAAGATTGTGATTAATGTAATAGAAGGTTTGCTATCATGATGAATATCCATGTATTATCTCTATTTCCTGAAATGTTTACAGGGGTATTTGGATCTTCCATTTTAAAGAAAGCGCAAGAAAAGGAAGCTGTAAAATTATCTGTTACGGATTTTAGACAATTCTCTAACAATAAGCATTCCCAAGTAGATGATTATCCTTATGGAGGGGGAGCAGGGATGGTGTTAAAACCAGAGCCCCTATTTAATGCCGTAGAAGCCCTTGTAGAAGAAGGAAAGAAACCACGCATTATTCTAATGTGTCCACAAGGAGAACGCTATACACAGGCAAAAGCTGAAGAATTAGCGGGAGAAGAAGATTTAGTCTTCGTATGTGGTCATTATGAAGGGTACGATGAACGAATTCGAGAATACTTAGTAACGGATGAGCTGTCAATTGGAGATTTCGTATTAACAGGTGGCGAATTAGCAGCTATGACCATTATTGATAGTGTTGTTCGACTTTTGCCAGGAGTTCTTGGTAATGATGATTCACCGGTTCTTGATTCATTCTCTACAGGGTTACTAGAACATCCACACTATACACGGCCTGCAGATTTCCGTGGCATGAAGGTACCAGATGTATTATTATCAGGAAATCATGCGAAAATTGAACAATGGCGTATGGAACAATCATTAAAGCGTACTTTTGAGCGAAGACCGGATTTACTTGAGCAACTAGAGTTGTCTTCTGAACAACAAAAATATTTAAATAAACTTAAAAAACTGTAAAGTATAAACACTTGCAACCGACCTTTATCTATGATAATATTTGAGGTGCGTTTCTATGAAATGAAATGCCGTATTACGGTGTTCCGCTGTAGCAACCAATGTGACCTGCAAGAGCATCTGTCCAAGGAGAGAAAACAATGTCAAACATTATTTCAGAAATTACTAAAGAACAACTTCGTACTGACATCCCTGCATTCCGTGCTGGTGATACAGTGAAAATCGACGTTAAAGTAGTCGAAGGTACTCGCGAACGTATCCAAGTATACGAAGGAGTAGTTATCAAACGTCGTGGTGGCGGTATTAGCGAAACTTTCACAGTTCGCAAAATTTCTTACGGTGTTGGAGTTGAACGTACATTCCCATTACACACTCCAAAAATCGCTAAATTACAAGTTACTCGTCGTGGTAAAGTACGTCGTGCTAAATTATACTACCTACGTAACTTACGTGGTAAAGCTGCTCGTATTAAAGAAATTCGATAAGCTTATTTTAAAGAAAAGGAGAGCTTGCTATACAAGCTCTCTTTCTTTTTGCCTGAACGAATAAATCCTTGTACAATATAAATAGATTAGTCAAGGGGGCATTGATTATGGAAAAGCAAAAAAAGGAAAAGAATGAGTTGTGGGAATGGACGAAAGCTTTAATTATTGCATTCGCTCTTGCAGCAGGCATTCGATACTTGTTATTTACACCAATTGTGGTGGACGGCGAATCAATGATGCCTACACTAGAAAATGGAGATCGAATGATCGTAAATAAGCTTGGCTATCGTATTGGCGATATACATCGCTTTGATATTGTCGTATTTCATGCACCCGAACAAAAAGATTATATTAAACGAATAATTGGCTTGCCTGGTGATAAAGTATCTTATAAAAACGATCAATTATATATAAATGATAAAGCTATTAATGAACCGTATTTACAAAAGTACAAAAATGAGATAACAGATGGTGGTACTTTAACAGAAGACTTTACACTGAAAGATATTCCAGGTGTGCAAGGTGATACTATTCCACCAAATTATGTTTTTGTGATGGGAGATAATAGACGATACAGTAAGGACAGCCGTCATATAGGACTCGTATCTGTCGATAAAATTATAGGGAAAACAAACGTAGTCTTTTGGCCACTCGATCAAATGGGCAAAGTGAATTAACATATAGGAGTGAACTAAATGACCATTCAATGGTTTCCAGGACATATGGCCAAGGCACGCAGACAAGTAACCGAGAATTTAAAACTTGTTGATATTATTTTCGAACTAATAGATGCGCGATTGCCAATGTCTTCAAGAAATCCGATGCTTGACGAAGTCATCCATCAAAAAACAAGATTATTAATATTAAATAAAGCTGATATGGCAGATGAAGCACAAACGAAGAAATGGCTTGCTTATTTTGAACAGCAAGGACAAAAAGCAATAGCCATTAACTCTCTTGATGGGAAAGGCTTAAAACAAGTAACAAATGCTGCTAAAGAGCTGCTTGCAGATAAATGGGCACGTATGAAAGCAAAAGGTTTAAAATCGCGTGCTATTCGAGCAATGATTGTTGGTATTCCTAATGTCGGTAAATCTACATTAATTAATCGTTTAGCAAAGAAAAATGTTGCTAAAACAGGAAATACACCCGGCGTCACTAAATCACAACAATGGATTAAAGTAGGAAAAGAGTTAGAACTGCTTGATACACCAGGGATTTTATGGCCGAAATTTGAAGACCAAGAAGTAGGTTATAAATTAGCCTTAACTGGCGCTATAAAAGATACCATTACCAATATGGATGATCTTGCTATCTATGGATTGAAATTTTTAAGCAATCGTTATCCTGGTCGAATGGAAGAACGATATGGAATTTCAGATTTAAGTGAAGAAATTGTAGAGACTTTTGATCATATTGGAAAGCTAAGACGTGTATATATTTCTGGTGGAGAAATTGATTACGATCAAGTTGCAGAACTAATTGTGCGCGATATTAGAGGACAACAGTTAGGTAAGTTAACTTTTGACTTTGTCGGAGATTTCACTTCATAAAAAGCTACCTTTTTTACCATTGGTAAAAAAGGTTTTTTTCTGAGGTTTAATCCTTCAATACAAGTTATTTAGGCTCTCATCAACAGAAATTAATAGTAGACAGTGAAAAATACGTGACACTACCTTGTGAAGGATGTTATTTGAAAAAGTTTACAAGATAAATATTTTTAAATTTGCGCAAAGTGGAATCAGCTAAGTTTCCTGCGACAAAGCTAGTGAAGCGATGCAAGAGACAAGTTTTTCGACAAGGAAGCTCACCGTTTAGCACGAAAGCGTCTCCCCGCAGTGGAATGTGCGGTCAAGTACATATTTTGGTGAAGAGCAGAATATTTTTAATGAAATTTTGACTGGCCTTTTAGATGTAGATTTATACTATAAAAATTAATAATAAAAACCAATAGAGTTGCCGATAAAAGCAATATAACTAAAGGAGACTTCAAATTGAGCACGATTAAAGAAATTAAAGATTCATTACTAAAAGAAGAAGAATGGCAACCTTGGATGTCTGAACTTGAAGATGACACACGACAAGGTGTCAAAAAAGCATTAGAACAATGGCATAACCGTAAAGAAAAGCATGACCATTTACTATCTGAGCATAAGAAAAAACTTGCGTTTGATGAATCATTTAGACCGTTTTCGAAGGCTCTTGTTGCAGGAACAGATGAAGCAGGGCGTGGTCCATTAGCAGGACCTGTTGTAACTGCTGCTGTCATACTTCCTGAAGATTGTCCCACATTAATAGGTTTAAACGATTCAAAACAACTATCTAAAGAGGTAAGAGAAGAATTTATTGAAAAGATTGAGCAATGCGCAATTGCAACAGCCATTCATTTTCAACCTGCAAGTGTGATAGATGATATTAATATTTATGAAGCTACGAAGCAATCAATGAAAGCTTCAATAGAATCATTAGCTATAAAACCTGATTTTGTATTGGCAGATGCAATGACTTTGCCTATTGATATTCCCCAAAAATCGATTATAAAAGGTGATGCGAAAAGTTTAGCCATTGCAGCAGCCTCTATTCTTGCAAAGACAGCTAGGGATCATTATATGGAGGAGATGGCGAAGAAATATCCTGAATATGGTTTTGAAAAACATGCTGGCTATGGTACGAAACAACATTTAGAAGCATTAAATCAATATGGACCAACAGAAATACATCGCACAACATTTGAACCGATAAAATCGATGATTCTTCAGAAGGGATGATTGATATGAGTGATTCATTAATAACAACTGTAAATTTGCATCAGTTAAATGAGACTATGAATCAAAAGCCACTTGCTCTAAAAAATGGACAGGTAATTCATGGAACAATCAAACACCTATATCCAAATCAGATGGCGGAAGTCCAAATTGGTAGCGAGCGGTTAATGGCGAAAATGGAAGTACCCCTTCAATTAGGAAAATCCCACTATTTTCAAGTTTCGGGGGTGGAACCAGATTTACAACTAAAGGTTATATCAGGACCTATGGCATCTTCAGTACCTTTGTCACAACAGGTTAGTCAATTACTCGATTCATTACAGCTTTCACAAACCAATGAAATGAAACAAGTCACTACATATTTTTTGAATAATAATTTGCCATTTTCAAAGGAACTATTATTACAGGCTGAGCAACTTTTAAAGGGATTACCAGAAAATATTCATTCAAAAGACGCACTAGCTGTCTTGCAAAAACTAATTAACTTAAAATTACCGATTCAGCAAGATACTTTCCAAGCTGTTTTTCATGGGAGTTTGAAACAAGGATTTATAGAAACACTGGATCATTTACAACAGTTAATAAAACAAGACATATCTATTCCTCAAAGTTTGCGCGAACAACTTGTTAATAAAATACAAATAGTTAGTAAACCTTTTTCAGAAGAAACTGGTGGCGTACTATTGGCGAAAATGGTAGAAACGCTATCAAATCCATCAACTTCAAAAGCCAATCAATTTGCAATCGTACAACTATTAAAAGATGCAGAGGTATTACAAAAAAACGCTACTATTTTTAACTGGAAAAATGGAATACAACCATTACAAACGATTGAAAACAAGTTGCAACATCAAGCACCGATTCAAAATACCAATACAAAGAATACAATCCTTCAAACTTTGAAATTATTAATCAATAGCAGGCAATTAACAACGCCAAGCGAAAAAATAGAATGGTTATCACAGGTTAAATCATCGATCAATAATGAATCGCTACTATCTGCAAAGCAAAAAGAAGTTTTACAGGGGACATTGGCGAAATTTGATGTTGTTAAAAGTACTCATCAGACATTGAATGATTTTGCGAAAGAATTGCAAAGTCAATTACAAAAGGGATTAATCGAATCGATTCAACAAAAGCCGTTTCAAACAGATTCACATGGAGTTTCTGCTAAACAACAGTTGATGTTGACGTTAAATCCAGAATTATCAGAGAACAACCAGATTTTTGAAAGGCTAAATCAGTTAACAATGAAAGCAAATACTCCTTTGTTAAACCAAATGCTCGATCAGGCAGAGCAACAAATAGCAAATCATCTAGATAGCAGTGCCTTTCAAAAAGCAATCAAACAGACTTTACAACATCTAGGGATTAGTTATGAGGCAAGATTACTAGATAAGTCATCTGATATAAAGGAACTTGCACAACAATTAAAGCCACAGCTGGTAGGCTTATTGCAGGATGATTCTGTATCGAGTTCAACGAAGAATGTTGCGGAACAGGTTGTTGCACGTATGAATGGCATGCAGTATTTATCAGGAGAAAACGGACCACAACATCAACTAATTATGCAGCTTCCATTAGAATTTTTCGGAAAAAAAATTGAAAGTACAATTCAGTGGAATGGTCGTATGAAGGATGACGGTAAAATTGATGCGGACTACGCACGCATACTCTTCTATCTACAGCTACATTCTTTAAAGGAGACGGTAATTGACATGCAAGTACAGAACCGTATTGTGACAGTTACTGTATACAATGAAACAGCAGGTATTGCTGCATTGGCGGAGCCATTAAAAACTTCTCTTAAAACATCATTAGCAAAACATGATTATCAACTATCGGGGTTATTTATAAAAAATGAAACGAAACAACAACTATTTTTAAACAATCGCACATTATCGACGACTGTAAATAATAATAAAGGAGTCGATATCCGTATATGATGACTGAGGAAAAAAACTTGCGAAAAGAAGCAGTTGCGCTTTCATATAATCAAACAAATTCTAATGCTCCAAAGGTTATTGCAAAAGGAAAGGGTAAAATTGCTGACAATATATTAGAACAGGCAGAGATGCACCATGTCCCTATTCATCAAGATTCAACACTTGTCGAATTATTAGGGCAATTGGATTTAAATGAATCAATCCCTGAAGAACTTTATCAAGCGGTAGCTGAGGTATTTGCTTTTATCTATCGACTTGATCAAAAATATGAATCTTTCCAAAAAGAGAAACACTGACCATTATGTCAGAAAATTATTGCTTTTTCGACTATAGTATAATATGTTATTTTTCGTTAAAAAAACGTAATAAAGTAGACTATAGACAATAATGACTGAATTTTATACAATAATATTGTATTTCATAATAGTGTGAAATCAAGATGGGAGGAATAAGAATGAATATCCATGAATATCAAGGGAAGGAAATTCTTCGCCAATATGGGGTATCAGTTCCTACTGGTAGAGTTGCATTCTCACCAGAAGAAGCAGTTAAAGTTGCCAAAGAATTAGATTCCAAAGTAATAGTGGTAAAGGCCCAAATCCATGCAGGTGGACGTGGGAAAGCAGGCGGTGTTAAAATCGCAAAAAATTTAGAAGAAGTGCGTTCATACGCAAAAGAACTGTTAGGTAAAGTGCTTGTCACACATCAAACAGGTCCAGAAGGTAAAGAAGTCAAACGCCTATACATAGAGGCTGGTTCAGATATTAAAAAGGAATATTATCTAAGCTTTTTAGTGGACAGAGCAACTTCAAGTGTCACTGTATTGGGCTCTGAAGAAGGTGGCATGGATATTGAAGAAGTAGCAGCAGAAACGCCAGAGAAAATTTTTAGAGAAGTAGTTGACCCTGTTTTAGGCTTAACTGGATTCCAAGCAAGACGTTTGGCATTTAATATGAATATTCCTACTAAATTGATAAATAAAGCAGCAAATCTAATGCTAGGCTTATATAAAGCATTTATAGAAAAAGATGCATCTATTCTTGAAATTAACCCACTCGCTATAACAGGAGACGGAGAAGTTCAAGCATTAGATGCAAAGTTCAATTTTGATGATAATGCACTTTATCGTCATAAAGATATCGTTGAGCTTCGCGATTTCGATGAAGAAGATCAAAAAGAAATCGAAGCTTCAAAATACGATTTAAATTACGTTACATTAGATGGAAGCATTGGATGTATGGTAAATGGTGCAGGTCTTGCTATGTCTACAATGGATACGATTAGTTACTATGGTGGCAGCCCGGCAAACTTCCTAGATGTTGGCGGCGGTGCTACTGCAGAAAAAGTAACAGAAGCATTTAAAATCATCCTTTCAGATCCTCATGTTAAAGGGATTTTCGTTAACATTTTTGGAGGTATCATGAAATGTGATGTCATCGCAGAAGGAGTAATTGTAGCTGCGAAAGAAGTAGGTCTAAATGTACCATTAGTAGTACGTTTAGAAGGAACAAATGTTGATTTGGGCAAAAAATTATTAAATGAATCAGGCTTAAATATTATTGCTGCAGATTCAATGGCTGACGGTGCTCAAAAAATTGTAGAACTTGTAGGTTAGAAAGGCGGAACCCGAGATGAGTATTTATATCAATAAAGATACAAAAGTATTGGTACAAGGTATTACAGGCTCAACAGCTCTTTTCCATACAAAACAAATGCTTGAATATGGTACGAAAATTGTAGCAGGTGTTACACCAGGTAAAGCTGGTTCATCAGTAGAAGGCGTACCAGTTTTTAATACAGTAAAGGATGCAGTAGATACTACAGGGGCTAATGTTTCTGTAATCTATGTTCCAGCACCTTTTGCAGCAGATGCTATTGTAGAAGCTGTAGATGCAGATTTAGATATGGTTATTTGTATCACAGAGCATATTCCTGTGCTGGATATGGTTAAAGTGAAACGTTACATGGAAGGTAAGAAGACACGATTAATTGGTCCAAACTGTCCAGGAGTTATTACAGCAGACGAATGTAAAATTGGTATCATGCCAGGATATATTCATAAAAAGGGACATGTTGGTGTGGTATCACGATCTGGTACATTAACATATGAAGCTGTACATCAATTATCAGTTGAAGGAATTGGACAATCAACAGCTGTTGGAATTGGCGGTGACCCTGTTAATGGTACAAACTTCATCGAAGTATTAAAAGAATTTGAAGCAGACCCTGATACTTATGGCGTGATTATGATTGGTGAAATCGGCGGAACAGCTGAAGAAGAAGCTGCTGAATGGATCAAAGCAAATATGACAAAACCTGTTATAGGTTTTATCGGTGGTCAAACAGCACCTCCTGGAAAACGTATGGGCCACGCAGGAGCCATTATTTCTGGGGGTAAAGGGACTGCAGCCGAGAAGATCAAAATCATGAATTCATGCGGTATTGAAGTAGCAGAAACACCAGCAGTTATTGGTGAGACATTTATTCGAGTAATTAAAGAAAAAGGGTTGTACGATAAATGTAAAACCCATTAAGATGGAAGTGTAGTACTTACTTAGTACTACACTTTTTCCTAATGATTTAGTTAAATTGGATTGTTCCATGATATTAGTCGAAAGCCGTATGTGGATGTGTAGCAATTTTCTTTTCAAATCAATAGAAAAAACTATACAATTATAATGGAGGAAAGTCATGTTAGACGACAATTTTACCGAAAGACTTCTTGCGCTACATTATGTTTTTCCTGTTCCCCTAAACAGGATACAACCTTTACTTAATGTAGATCCAAATTTACAAAATCTAGAACAAATGCCCCCAACAGAGATTGCTAGATATGTAAATATTCCTGTCGAAAAAGCTCGGAAATTGAAAGAAAACTATGAAAGAACGCTCAATTCCCCATTGAAACAGGCGTACGAAGCCCATAACATCTTCCCCATTCCATTTAATCATCCATTGTATCCCAACAAATTACTTGCATTATATGACCCACCAGTTGTACTTTATACAAAAGGATTTATTGATATATTAAAGAATTGGCGTAGAATAGCAATCGTTGGTTCTAGACAAGCAACAAATTATTCTGAAAAAATATTGGATTTTATTGTACCGCCCTTAATAGATTATAATTATGTTATAGTAAGTGGATTAGCAAAAGGTGCTGATCGAATGGCTCATGAATCTGCAATTCGTTTTTCAGGTCAAACGATTGCAGTACTTGGACATGGATTATTTCATTTATATCCAAAAGAAAATCGAAAACTTGCAGAAATAATACAGGAAAACCACTTACTGATGAGCGAATATCCACCTTATGTTAAACCACAAAAATGGTACTTTCCGATGCGTAATCGAATTATTAGTGGAATTTCTGAAGGAATTCTTGTCACTGAGGCTGCAGAAAAAAGTGGCACATTAAGTACCATTGAACATGGTTTAGACAATGGAAAGCATATATTTGTTGTACCAGGAGATATAACAAAACCACTTTCTAAAGGCCCTCATAAATTACTTTTAGAGGGGGCAATGCCAGTATGGACTGGTTATCAAATTATAGAAGAAATAGAAGGTTTTTTACTTTCAAAATGAAAAAAGGTTGCAAAAAACCAAATTCTGTTATACATTTTGCAACAGGAATTTCTTTTGAAAAAGAAACATTACCTCTATAAGGGGGAACTTAAATGTCGGATTATTTAGTTATAGTAGAATCGCCCGCAAAAGCAAAAACTATTGAGCGCTACTTGGGAAAAAAATATAAAGTAAAGGCTTCAATTGGACACGTTCGTGATCTACCAAGAAGTCAGATGGGTATTGATACAGAAAACAATTACGAACCAAGATATATTACAATTCGTGGTAAAGGTCCAGTATTACAAGATTTGAAAACAGCAGCTAAGAAAGCCAAAAAAATCTATCTCGCAGCCGATCCAGACCGCGAAGGAGAGGCAATTGCTTGGCACTTAGCTACTGCCTTAAATATCGATACGAAATCTGATTGCAGAGTAGTATTCAATGAAATCACAAAAGATGCAATAAAAGAATCATTTAAGCATCCTCGTCCAATTGATATGGATTTAGTAGATGCACAACAAGCAAGAAGAATTTTAGACCGTCTTGTTGGATACAATATAAGTCCTTTACTATGGAAGAAAGTCAAAAAAGGCTTATCAGCTGGGCGTGTACAATCAGTTGCTTTGCGCCTTATAATTGACCGTGAAAATGAAATTAAAAACTTCCAACCAGAAGAATATTGGACAATCGATGGTAATTTCCTAAAAGGTAAGCAATCGTTTGATGCAGTATTCTATGGTAATACAAGTGAAAAAATTAAATTATCAAATGAACAAGAAGTTAAACAAATTCTAAGCCAACTAAAAGGTGAGGATTTTGAAGTTGCAAAAGTTGTGAAAAGAGAACGTAAACGAAATGCATCTCCAGCATTTACTACTTCTTCATTACAACAAGAAGCTGCTCGTAAGTTAAATTTCCGAGCACGTAAAACAATGATGTTAGCTCAACAACTTTATGAAGGTATTGATATTGGAAAAGAAGGTACCGTCGGTTTAATCACGTATATGCGTACTGACTCAACACGAATTTCTGAAACAGCTAAAAAAGAATCTCATGAATATATTGAGCAAAATTATGGTAAAGAATACACAACACTTATTACCCAACAAGCTAAAAAATCAGAAAATGCACAAGATGCGCATGAAGCAATTCGACCAACAAGTACACTACGTCATCCGGATCAATTAAAGGCAGTTTTATCTCGTGATCAATTGCGTTTATATCGTCTAATTTGGGACCGTTTTGTAGCAAGCCAAATGGCACCAGCTATTTTAGATACAGTAACAGCAGATCTTCAAAATGGTGAAATCATTTTCAGAGCTTCAGGGTCAAATGTAAAATTCCCTGGATTTATGAAACTATATATTGAAGGCTCAGACGATCAAAAAGAAGAAAATAATAAAGATAAACTTCTACCTCCTATGGAAAAAGGAGATATAGTAAAAAGTTTAGAAATTGAACCGAAGCAACATTTCACTCAACCACCACCACGTTTTTCAGAAGCGCGTCTTGTAAAAACATTAGAAGAATTGGGAATTGGGCGACCATCTACCTATGCACCAACATTAGATACAATTCAAAAACGTGGCTACGTATCTCTAGAAACAAAACGTTTTGTACCAACTGAACTTGGGGAAATCGTTCATGCATTAGTACTTGAATTCTTCCCAGGTATTATTAATATCGAATTTACAGCACAAATGGAAAAAGACTTAGATAGTATTGAAGATGGAAACGTCAAATGGATGAAAATTATCGATGACTTCTATCAAAAATTTGAAAAAGACGTAAAACACGCAGAAATTGCAATGGAAAAAGTAGAGATTAAGGATGAACCAGCAGGTGAAGATTGTGAAGTCTGTGGATCACCTATGGTCTTTAAACTAGGACGTTATGGAAAATTCATGGCATGCAGTAATTTCCCAGAATGTCGAAATACAAAAGCTATTGTGAAAGAAATCGGCGTTAAATGTCCAAAATGTAAAGAGGGCGAAATTGTAGAAAGAAAAAGTAAGACAAAACGAATTTTCTATGGATGTAACCGCTATCCAGATTGTGATTTTATATCATGGGATAAGCCAATCAATCGTCCTTGTCCAAAATGTAACGAACTTCTAGTAGAAAAGAAAATCAAAAAAGGTATTCAAGTCCAATGCACAAGCTGTGACTATAAAGAAGAACCTACACAATGATGTATTTTTAGAAAGCAGGTAAGCAATTAATGACACCAATTGTAAATGTAATAGGAGCAGGTTTAGCTGGTAGTGAAGCGGCTTGGCAGATTGCTAAAAGAGGAGTAAAAGTGCGGCTTTTCGAAATGAGACCAGTAAAACAAACACCAGCACACCATACAGATAAATTCGCGGAACTTGTTTGTAGCAACTCATTACGCGCAAATAATTTAACAAATGCTGTCGGCGTTATTAAAGAAGAAATGCGCCAAATGGAATCAATCATAATAGAAGCAGCAGATCAATGTTCTGTACCAGCTGGTGGCGCTCTTGCAGTTGACCGCCATGAGTTTTCAGGTTATATCACTGAAAAAGTAAAAAATCATCCTCTTGTTGAAGTAATAAATGAAGAAGTGACAGATATACCTGAAGAAGGTATTACAGTAATTGCAACAGGTCCACTTACTTCAAAAGCTTTAGCCGATAAAATTCAAAGTCTAACAGGAGAAGATTATTTATACTTCTACGATGCTGCCGCACCAATAATTGAAAAAGACAGTATTGATATGGATAAAGTATATTTAAAATCCCGTTATGATAAAGGGGAAGCAGCTTATTTAAACTGTCCTATGACAGAAGATGAGTTTTACGCTTTTCAAAAAGCATTAGTTGATGCAGAAAAAGCGCCATTAAAAGAATTTGAAAAAGAGAAATACTTTGAAGGGTGTATGCCTATTGAAGTGATGGCAGAACGAGGACCGAAAACAATGCTATTTGGACCTATGAAACCAGTAGGCTTAGAGGATCCAAAAACAGGTAAACGACCATTCGCAGTTGTTCAACTTAGACAAGATGATGCAGCTGGCACACTTTACAATATCGTTGGCTTCCAAACACATTTAAAATGGGGAGCACAAAAAGAAGTATTTAGTATGATCCCTGGATTAGAAAATGTTGAAATTGTTCGCTATGGTGTCATGCACCGTAATACTTTTATCAATTCACCAAAAGCATTGGCGCCAACCTATCAATTGAAAAGTCATCCAAATATTTTCTTTGCAGGCCAAATGACAGGTGTTGAAGGATATGTTGAGTCAGCAGGTAGTGGATTAATTGCTGGTATTAATGCAGCGCACTTAGCATTACAACAAGATCTATGTATTTTCCCTGATGAAACGGCACTTGGAAGTATGGCGCGTTATATAACAGTAGCTGATCCAAAACACTTCCAACCAATGAATGTTAATTTTGGTTTATTCCCAAACTTAGGTGAAAGAATTAAATCAAAACAAGAGCGTGGAGAAAAACATGCTGAACGTGCATTGAAAGCATTGAATGAGTTTAAAGAGTTTACAAATATTTAATATTTGCGAAAGTCCTTAAATGTTGTTATACTTTTAAGGGCTTTTTTTTATGTTCTATATTGACTTTTTTATTACTTTAAGTTTTATTTATGGTTTAAAGTGTTTAGAAGCTTACATAATTAGGTATACTATCATGAAAATATAAAAAAAATAATTCTGTACACAAATATGTCATAAAACTACTGAAAATTGCCATATTCTAAGTTGTTAGAAAGCGTTCAAACTTTATTTAATCGGTTGACAGTGAGAAAATAAAAAGAGAACGTGAGAAAATGAGGTGTTCTTATGACCATACAATTTGTGCAAGCAATCGAACAGTTTATTTCTTATATTCAACTAGAAAAAAACTTCTCACCTTTAACAGTTCGAGATTATGAGTCAGATATAAACGAGTTTTATACATTCCTTCAAGTAGAGGGTGTATCGGATTTAGATCAAGTCGAATACTTACATGCAAGGCTTTTTGTCACGAAATTGTATGAAGAAAAGAAAGCGCGAACAACAATATCTAGGAAAATTTCTTCGATTCGTTCTTTTTTTAAATTTTTAAATAAGGAATATGAAATTGATGACTCGGCATTTCAAGCGCTTTATCACCCTAAAAAGCAACTTAGGCTCCCTCATTTTTTTTATGAGGAAGAACTTTCAAAACTATTTGAGGCAAATGAAGGAACAGATTCAAAGTCACTACGGAATATGGCCATTCTGGAACTCCTATATGCTACGGGTATTCGTGTCAGCGAACTTACATCTATAGAACTAAAGGATATTGACTTTTCGTTGAATATCCTTAGAGTGATGGGGAAAGGTAGAAAAGAGCGATATGTACCATTTGGGCATTTTGCAGCAGAAGCAATGCAACGCTATCTTGCTGAGTCTCGTCCGAAGTTAGTGAAAGATAAGAAACATAATAGCTTTTTTGTTAATATGCGCGGGTTTGCCCTTACTTCTAGAGGTGTTCGCTATATTCTAAATGAAATGATGAAACAAACGGAACTACATACGACAATCCATCCACATATGTTACGTCATACATTTGCGACACATCTTTTGAACAATGGAGCAGATTTGAGAACAGTTCAAGAATTATTAGGTCATTCTAGCCTGTCTTCAACACAAATCTATACACATGTAACAAAAGAACATCTACGAAACACGTATATGAATGCTCATCCTAGGGCTTGATATTTTGAGGAGGTTTTAATGATGGATTTGCATGCAACAACTATATTTGCTATTCAGCATAATGGTCAAAGTGCTATGGCCGGTGATGGTCAGGTTACTTTAGGAAATTCTGTAGTTATGAAACATACTGCAAAAAAAGTACGTCGTTTGTATAATGGAAAAGTTCTTGCAGGATTTGCCGGATCTGTAGCAGATGCTTTTACATTGTTTGAAATGTTCGAGAGTCGATTGATGGAATACAATGGTAATTTACAACGCGCTGCAGTAGAAGTTGCAAAACAATGGCGTGGTGATAAAATGCTACAAAAGTTAGAAGCACTTTTACTTGTTATGAATAGCGAAACATTGTTACTGATTTCTGGATCAGGCGAAGTAATTGAACCTGACGATGGTATTTTAGCCATAGGTTCAGGAGGAAATTACGCATTATCAGCAGGAAGAGCATTAAAACAATATTCTGGAGACCAGTTGTCTGCAAAAGAAATCGCCAAGGCATCGTTAGAAATTGCAGCAGATATTTGTGTATTTACAAACCATAATATTATCGTGGAGGATCTAAGCGAATGACTCAACAAAAGACCCCTAGAGAAATGATGAACTATTTGAATCGATATATTGTAGGTCAAACCAATGCTAAACGAGCTGTTGCTGTAGCACTTCGAAATCGCTATCGAAGACAACTACTTTCGGATGAATTGAAAAATGAAGTTATACCAAAAAACATCTTAATGATTGGTCCAACAGGTGTAGGTAAAACTGAAATTGCTAGACGAATCTCTCGTCTTGTGAAAGCACCTTTTTTAAAAGTGGAAGCTACGAAATTTACAGAAGTAGGTTATGTAGGTAGAGATGTAGAATCAATGGTACGTGATTTAGTAGAGATTTCTATTCGACTTGTAAAAGAAGAGAAACAAGAAGAAGTTAAAGAACAAGCTGAACGTATGGCAAATGAACAGCTTGTAAAACTTTTAGTACCAAGTATGAAAAAGAAGCAAACAACACAAAATCCTTTTGAGGCACTTTTTGGACAAAAACCGGATACACCAGATGAAAACACAGAAGAAGATGAGCAAGTTAAATTAAAACGTTCAAAAATTACTGAAAATTTACGTGATGGTAAATTGGAAAACGAAATGGTAACGATTGAAATAACGGAACAGCAAAACAATATGATGGGGATGTTCCCAGGTATTGGAATGGATATGGGTGGAACCAATATGGGGGATATGCTTTCAAGCTTTATGCCGCCCAAAAAGAAAAAACGCCGTCTCCAAGTAAGTGAAGCTAGACGACTTTTGATCGTAGAAGAAGCTAACAAACTGATTGATAATGATGAAGTTTCTGAAGAAGCTATTCAAAGAGCAGAAGAAACTGGAATTATTTTTATTGACGAAATCGATAAGATTGCAACCAGAAGTAGCAATGGCAATGCCAACGTTTCACGAGAAGGTGTTCAACGTGATATTTTGCCTATAGTCGAAGGGTCAACAGTAAATACTAAATATGGTCCTGTAAAAACTGATTTTATGTTATTTATTGCTGCTGGAGCTTTCCATATGTCTAAGCCGTCTGATTTAATTCCTGAATTACAGGGAAGATTTCCAATTCGTGTGGAATTAGAAAAGCTTACAAAGGAAGATTTTGTTCGCATTTTAAGAGAGCCTGATCATTCACTTATTTTGCAATATAAAGCCCTTCTTGAAACGGAAGGTGTTGAAATCGACTTCACAGATGCTGCAATCGAACGTATTGCTGAAATTGCGACAAATGTGAACCAAGAAACCGACAACATCGGTGCGCGCCGTTTGCATACAATTTTAGAACGGTTATTAGAAGAACTTTCTTTTGAAGCATCTGACATTGCGCCAGCTCGAATAGAAATCACCGAAAAGTACGTAGATGAGAAACTTAACGAAATTGTAAAGAATAAAGATTTGTCACAATTTATTTTATAGTTTATAATACAAGATATTGCACAAAATTTAAAACCTTTTGAATATTGCATAAATTTAGGAAAACTTACAGGAGGCTATTTAGTAATGAATTTATTAGCAAAAACAAGAAAAATTAATTCGATGCTCCAAGCGTCAGCGGGAAAGCCAGTTAACTTTAAAGAAATGGCTGAAACACTCGGTGAAGTAATCGAAAGTAATGCATATATCGTTAGTCGCAAAGGAAAATTATTAGGAATCGCAGCAAATCAACAAATTGAAAATGAACGTTTGCAAAAAATGATTGAAGAACGTAAATTCCCCGAAGATTATACTCAACATTTATACGACTTCAGTGAAACTGCCTCTAACTTGGATGTTTACGATCAACATAGTGCTTTCCCAGTTGAAACACAAGAAATTTTTCAATCTGGTTTAACAACGATTGTTCCAATCATTGGCGGTGGGGAACGTTTAGGAACATTAGTACTTGCACGTTTAGATAGCAAATTTGAAGACGATGATTTAATCTTAGCTGAATACGGTGCTACTGTTGTAGGTATGGAAATTCTTCGCGAAAAATCAGAAGAAATTGAAGAAGAAGCACGTAGCAAAGCGGTTGTTCAAATGGCTATTAATTCATTATCATATAGTGAACTTGAAGCGATTGAACATATCTTTGAAGAATTAAATGGTACTGAAGGTTTACTTGTAGCTTCTAAAATAGCAGACCGTGTTGGTATTACTCGTTCTGTAATCGTTAATGCTTTACGTAAATTAGAATCTGCCGGAGTTATTGAATCACGCTCTTTAGGTATGAAGGGTACTTATATTAAAGTTTTAAATAGTAAGTTCTTAAATGCTTTAGCTGAAATTAGA
The DNA here is from genome assembly GCA_963792445.1 of uncultured Caryophanaceae bacterium. Lineage (GTDB taxonomy): Bacteria > Bacillota > Bacilli > Bacillales_A > Planococcaceae > Rummeliibacillus. The sequence continues at coordinate 176,672 of CAWBWO010000002.1, forward strand.
ATGCGCTAATTTAATAAACTATGAACTACCACGAACTACTTTTTCTGATTTTTTCAGGAAGGGTAGTTTTTTTATTTTACTTATGAAGAAATTTATATAAAGCTCTATCCATAAATATTACATTTGTGGCAATGCTAAAACTTTATTTTCGTAAACATATCGCATATAACAATATTAATGTATTTAATGCGCAATATTTATTAGAAAATTCACTTTCTTTACAAATTCACTTGGTAGAAAAATGATATTTTTACAAAGAATTAATAAAATGAGAAATATGAAGAATTTTAGGTATAAAGTAGTGTATATATTTTTAAGTAAAATATTAATTTTTAGCAAATAAAATAGACAAAAACCTTATGAATTCTATATTTAAAAAGATTTATACTATAAAAATAGTAGAAAATGAAATTGGTATCAAAGTATTGTTTTTGTTCTATGAAATATAATTCAACTCCTTATTTTATCTAAAAAAATAGTATGTTTATCCTATTAAAAATATGATGTTATAGATAGACACTTTGTAACATCTTTATTACAATTATAACATGATGAAATATAAGAGAATTTGGCAAAATTAGTCGATTTGAGGTGAAAGATATGAGCTTTTTTGGAGGAACAATAAGCAATATTGAAAATGGATTGACTTACTCAAGTATAAAGCAAAAAACAATAGCACAAAATATCGCGAATGTAGATACACCTAACTATAAAGCTAAGGATGTTAGCTTTAGTAAAATGTTGTCAGATGCTCAAAACTCATACATAAAAGCAAACCGCACGAATGAAAAGCATATAGATTTTAATACAAGCACTAAAGCACCTGGTGTATTTAGTTATTCAAATGATCGCTATCGGGAAAATGGAAACGGTGTGGATATGGATAAAGAGCAAGCTAGCTTAGCAGAAAATACAATATATTACAATGCGCTAGTTGATCGTATAAATGGAAAATTGAATTCATTATTAACCGTTGCCAAAGGAGGCAATTAACTATGTCGATTTTCCATAGTATGGATACTACTGGTTCTGCTTTGACAGCACAACGCCTTCGCATGGACATTATTTCATCTAACATGGCAAATGTAGATACAACACGAGCTAAAAAAGTAAACGGAAAATGGATTCCGTATACAAGAAAAACTGTCACGCTAGTTCCAAAAGAAAATTCTTTTTCAAATTATTTAAATGTTGCAATGGATGGTGCCGGAAAAGCATCTGTTGGAAATGGTGTGAAAGTTACAAGCATAAATGAGGATACAAAAACACCATATAAACTGATTTATGATCCAACCAATCCAGATGCAAATAAAGATGGATATGTCCAGACTTCAAATGTAGATCCTTTAAAAGAAATGGTGGATTTAATATCGGCAACAAGATCTTATGAGGCAAATGTAACAGTATTTAATGCCAATAAATCAATGCTTTCTAAAGCCCTTGAAATTGGTAAGTAATTTTCTATATGAAAGGAAAAAGTTAAATTGGCAATCTCACAAGTTTCAATTACACAGCCTGTTCAGCCTTCAATGACTCAAACAGTGGCTCAGACAATTCCTACAAAAGACAATGCAAGCTTTGGAACAATTTTAAAAAACGCAATTTCAGTAGTAAATGATAATCAGATAGCTTCTGATAATATGACAAATAAATTAGTGAATGGAGATAATGTTGAACTTCATGACGTAATGATTACTGCTCAAAAAGCGAATATTACTTTAAATACAGCTTTATCTGTTCGTAATAAAGTAGTAGAAGCTTATCAAGAAATTATGCGAATGACAGTTTAATAGAATCTGTTACGTGCAAGATTATCTCGTTTTAAACAAGTAGTAAGACTCCACTTCTTATAGTGGAGTTTCACTTACGAGATACATTCACTATTTATCGGAGGCTTAAAATGAAGGAAAGACTAACGAATGTAAAAGCTAAATTCGGTGGGTTTTGGAGTAGTCGAACAAAAGCACAAAAAGGAACTATTATTGGATCACTACTTGCAGTGGTGATTATAGCTTCTATTATTACATACTTTGCAACTAGAGTATCCTATGCACCTTTGTTTTCGAACTTATCAGCCGCTGAAGTTGGGCAAATTAAAGAACAATTAGATTCAAAAGGAGTAAAGTATCAAATTACAAATGGTGGAACAGCTATTTCCGTACCAGAAGATCAAGTTGATAATTTGAAAGTGGATTTAGCTTCGCAAGGCTTTCCTCAATCTGGACAAATTGATTACTCTTTCTTCTCAAAAAATGCGGGCTTCGGTATGACAGATAATGAGTTTAATGTATTAAAATTGGCATCTATGCAAACAGAACTAGCAAACCTTATGAAGGAAGTTAAAGGTGTCAAAGACGCAAAAGTAATGCTTACATTACCTCAGCAAGGCGTATTCGTAAGTGATACACAACAAGAAGCTAGTGCTTCCATCGTATTAAATACAGAACCTGGCTATCAATTTACAGATTCACAAATTAAAACTTTATATAATTTAGCCTCCAAAAGTGTACCCAACTTAAAACCTGAAAATATTGTCATTACAAATCAATATTTTGAATACTACGATTTAAACTCTCAAAGTACGTCTATTTCGGGAAATGGGTTAGCATCATCAGATGCAGAGAAACAATTGTCTATTAAAAAACAAATTGAACGTGATCTTCAAAGACAAGTGCAAACCATGCTTGGTCAATTAATGGGTCCAGGAAAAGCAGCTGTTTCAGTTACAACAGATATTGATTTTACACAAGAAAAACGAGAGGAAAATCTCGTTGAACCTGTGGATAAACAAAATATGGCTGGTATCCAAATTAGTGCCCAAAAAATTAGTGAAACATATACAGGTGCTGGAGCTGCGGCTGGTGGGACACCTGAAGCTGGACAAAATACAGATAATTTCACAAATTATCAATCATCAGCAAATGGAAATGGCGATTATGAAAAAACAGAAGATACAGTTAATTATGAAGTAAATCGTATTAAACGCCAAATCCATGAAAGCCCATATCGTATTCGCGATATTGGTATCCAAGTAATGGTGGAACCACCAAAAGCGAATGATCCAACATCATTACCTACTACTACACAATCTGACATTCAAAATATGCTTGCTTCCATCGTTCGTACAACAATTGATAAAAACGAAGCTGGTCAGTTATCGAATGCTCAAATTAATCAAAAAGTAGTCGTAGGTGTAGAAAAATTAAATGGTAATTCTACCATTCCAACAACTCAGAATAGTTCAATTCCATGGTGGGTATATGTAATTGGTGGCATTTTATTGGTCACTATTATTCTATTAGTATTCTTCATTATTCGATCTAGAAGACAGGTAGAATATGAAGATGAATATATTTATGAAGATGAGGAAGACCCGTTAGAAATCGATGATATATCAGAAGAAAAAGAAACTGAAACAACACTTCGTAGAAAGCAACTTGAGAAAATGGCAAAAGAAAAACCAGAAGAGTTTGCAAAACTATTAAGAACTTGGATTTCAGAAGACTAATGGAGGTTTAAGCTGTGAGTAAGAAAGAAAAAGGCTTGTCTGGTAAACAAAAAGCAGCACTTCTATTAATTTCTCTAGGACCTGAAGTTTCAGCTGCTGTTTATAAACACTTAAATGAAGAAGAGATTGAAAGGCTAACATTAGAAATCTCAAGCGTGAAAAAAGTTGAACCCGAGATTAAAGAAGAAATTATTGAAGAATTTCACAATATTGCGCTTGCTCAAGATTATATTTCACAAGGTGGTATTGGCTATGCCAAAACGGTATTAGAAAAAGCACTTGGAAATGATCAAGCGCAAGCAATTATTAACCGTTTAACATCATCTTTACAAGTAAGACCATTTGACTTTGCGCGCCGTACGGATCCAACACAAATTTTTAACTTTATACAAAATGAGCATCCACAAACGATTGCTTTAATTTTATCCTATTTAGAACCTCAACAAGCAGGTGTCATACTTTCTTCTTTACCACAGGAAGTACAAGCCGATATTGCAAAACGAATAGCGACAATGGATTCAACTTCTCCTGAGGTAATCAGTGAAATTGAATCTGTCCTTGAACGTAAATTATCATCAACTGTGACACAAGACTACACAGAAACTGGTGGCGTAGATGCAGTAGTTGAAGTATTAAACGGAGTAGATCGTCAAACTGAAAAAACGATCCTCGATGCGCTCGAGATTCAAGACCCAGAACTTGCAGAAGAAATCAAAAAACGTATGTTTGTATTTGAAGATATTGTTACATTGGACAATCGTTCAATTCAACGAGTAATTCGTGATTGTGAAAATGAAGATTTGCTACTAGCTATGAAAATTTCAAGCGAAGAAGTAAAGGAAATTATCTTCAAAAATATGTCTCAGCGTATGGCTGAAACGTTCAAGGAAGAAATGGAAGTAATGGGACCCGTAAGGTTAAGAGATGTTGAAGAAGCACAATCTCGAATCGTTGCAGTAACACGTCGCTTAGAGGATGCGGGTGAAATCATTATTGCACGAGGTGGAGGGGATGAAGTCATTGTCTAAAATTATTCGATTTGACAATCCCAAAGGCTCAAAAGATAAATTCCGTACGATTGAAATAAAAGAATTGAATTTCCAAAAAGATAACGAAATAACAGAAACAAATCTAGAGAATATTCTGGAAGAACGTGAACAGCTATTAAATGAAGCAATTCATGAAATCCAAATTCAAAAAGAATCTTTCCAAGAACAATGTCTGATAGAGAAGCAAGCTTTAGAGGAAGAAAAAAATAACTGGCAAGAGGAAAAAATGATCTTACAGCAACAGGCATATGAGGAGGCCTTTCAACAAGGGTTAGAAGAAGGAAGATTGAAGGCAAAAGCCAATATGTCTGAAGCCATTCAGCAAGCAAATAATACCATCTCTCAATCTAAGGTAAATGCAGATCAATACTTACATGAACAAGAAACAATTATTTTAGATCTTGCCATTCGCGCTGCAGAAAGAATACTTGGCACTGTATTAGAAGAAAATCATGAGCGATATATCGATATTGTACGAAGAGGATTAAAAGAAGCAAGGGAAATGAAAGAAATTACACTTTACGTTTCACCTAGCTATTACCAAATAGTATCGGAACATCGAGATGAGTTAAGTGAAATGTTTCCAGTTGGTGTACCTTTCATGATTTTTGTCAATGAAGATATGGATGAAACAGATTGCTATATTGAAACAAATCATGGAAGAATCATTGTTAGTCTAGACCAGCAACTAAATGAGCTTAGATTGAAGCTATTAGAAATTTTAGAAAGCGGGAATTAGCATGATGAAAGCGGCGGATCTAGTAGAACAAATTTCATCTATCCAAACTTTTAAAAAGTTTGGCCGTGTTACAAGAGTTGTAGGTCTTATGATTGAATCTCAAGGACCTGATAGCTCAATTGGAGATGTTTGTAAAATTCATGTGAATACTGTCAAACATGGTCATCAAGTCATTCTTGCTGAAGTAGTTGGATTTAAGGATGAAATTGTTGTATTAATGCCTTATACATCTCTCCGCGAAATTTCAATTGGCTGTTTAGTTGAAGGAACAGGAAAACCTTTAGAAATACAAGTAGGTCCTGAACTTATTGGCAAAGTATTAGATTCAATGGGATTACCTATTGATGGTAGTAGTTTGCCGAAAGGTTTGAAAACTGTACAAACAGAAGAAGATCCGCCAAATCCTTTAACAAGGCCACCAATAAATGAAACTTTAGAAGTTGGTGTGAAAGCAATTGATGGCATGTTAACAGTTGGAAAAGGTCAACGTGTTGGTATCTTTGCTGGTTCAGGTGTAGGGAAATCTACATTACTTGGAATGATTGCTAGAAACACAGTTGCTGATTTAAATGTCATCGCATTAATTGGCGAACGTGGACGTGAGGTTCGAGAATTTATAGAAAGAGACTTAGGGGCTGATGGGTTAAAACGTTCTATCGTCGTAGCTGCAACTTCCGATCAGCCAGCACTAATGCGTATAAAAGGTGCTTTTACTGCAACAGCTATTGCGGAGTATTTTCGTAATAAAGGATTAAACGTCATGTTAATGATGGATTCCGTAACCCGAGTTGCCATGGCTCAACGTGAAGTAGGACTTGCAACAGGGGAACCTCCCGCTCAAAAAGGGTATACACCTTCAGTCTTTGGAATATTACCAAAACTATTAGAACGGACAGGGACCAACGAATTTGGAACGATTACAGCCTTCTATACGGTTCTTGTTGATGGAGATGATATGAACGAACCGATTGCAGATACCGTTCGGGGGATTCTTGATGGTCATATTGTATTAGATCGAACATTAGCAAATAAAGGGCAATATCCTGCAATTAATGTTTTGAAAAGCGTCAGCAGATTGATGAATCATATTGCTACGAATGAGCACAAAAAGTGCGCTGAGCATCTAAGAGAACTATATTACACCTATGATAAATCAGAGGATTTAATTAATATTGGTGCTTACAAAAAAGGCACTTCTAAGGAAATAGATGAAGCCATTTTTTATGAGCCATTAATCACGAGCTTCTTAAAACAAGGATACATGGATAAAGTGAGTATGGAAGAAACCGTTGCTGAAATAGTGAAATTAGGAAATGGCGGTGGCAGTTAGATGCAAGCTTATAAGTATCGCTTTGACCAAGTGATGAATGTCAAACAGCAAGAAAAAACTCAGACTGAAATCGCATATAAAGAAGCTACTAAGTCATTTGAAGATGTGGCAACAAAGCTCTATAACCTTCTTAAGAAAAAAGAAGATTTAATCGATTTTCAAGAGAAGAAGTTAGCAAAAGGATCCACAATTGATGAAATTCATCATTATTCAAGATTTTTAGATAGTATTGAAAAAACAATTAATGAAACCCAACAAAAGGTAATACATGCTCGTTCGAAAATGGAGTGGCATAAAGATAAATTATTGGAGAAATCGTTAGAATATCGTAAGTATGAAAAGATGAAAGAAAAGGATTTCCAAAAGTTTCAAAAAGAACAAGACCGCCTTGAGATGATTAAGCTAGATGAGCTATCTTCCATCGCATTTTACAATAAAGAAATCAGGTGAGAACATGGCAACACAACCCCGAAAAAAAGTTAAAAAGCAAAGTGTGCAAATTGAAGAAGCTGAAGAAAAAAAGCCTAGTATGATTCAAAAGTTATTCTTTTGGGTTATTATTCCGTTACTCTTCATATCTGCTGTTCTCCTGATTGCTGCAGAAGTAACAGGTACTAATGTTTTTGAAAAAGCAAAGGAATTATCCGGGGGGACTTCCGAGCAAAGTGCCAAGGAAGTTAGTAAAGTCAATTCATTTAATGAAAAACAAATTGCAGATATAAAAGCACAACTTCAGGAAAAAGAAGCGGAAATCGCCAAATTGCAAGGTCAAGTAGAAGATGCAAAAAGTGAAGCCTCTAAAACAAAAATTGAAAAACATCGATTAGAAGTTCAAATAGACAAGCTTGAAAATGCCAAAGACGAAACAAAATTAAATACTAGTGATATTGTAAAAACTTATGAAAAAATGGCACCTAAATCTGCAGCTCCTATTATTACAAATATGAAGGATGCTGACGCGTTGAAAATTCTATCTAGCTTAAAACCTGATATATTAGCAGGAATCTTAGCGAAGATGCCTTCCGATAAAGCTGCACATTATACAGAATTACTATCCAAAAATAACTAATGATTATTCACTTGAAGGAGGTGAAAAGGTGAATATTGAGTCGCTAAAATCTAATCCAGTCAAAAATACAATATCGACGACTAAGGAAAAGACAAATTCGAATTCGAAAGACTTTGCAAATATGCTCACGAAAGCTAGTAGTGCGACTTCGGTTCAGGATCAACTTGAGGCGAAGCCAAGTGATAAGGATACTTCGAAAATAGACGTAGAAACGAAGGAATCAACAAACCGTTCTACACTAATTGAAGAAAAAACAACACAAACTACTGATCAGTCAATTGAAATACAGGAAACGAAGGAAACAACTACTTCTCCAAGTCGTTTTGCTATTAATTTATCAAATGGATTAGAACTACTACTGGGTTCTGTTTCAAAACTTGTAAATCATTCAAATACACCAAAAGAGATTTCGATGGATGATCTATCGTCTATTATTAATGCAACATCCTTACAAGACTTTGGAAATGCATTAGGGTTAAGTTCAGAACAAGTAAAATCAATAGAAGGATTATCACTAGACAAAATCTTGCAAGTTATTGGAACTAAAAAAGAAGATTTACAAAAAGTTGTACAACAATTAACAGGTGATGAAGTAAAAGCTGAAGATGTATGGGACATGCTTAGTGGAATCAATCAAAATTTACCCACTTTTATTCAAAGAATGATGTCAGCCATTAATGGAGATTCTGCATCAACTGTTTCTAAATCTCAAGCATCACAAGTTTTACAATTTTTAAAAATAGTTGAACTGATTGCTCCTAAAACAGACTTATTGCTCGGCCAAGAGTATCAAACTTTCCAAGTGAAAGAATTGTTATCAACTCTGTCAGCCAATGTAAAACAAATTCAAGAAACACAACATGAGGCTTTACCTGTAAAAACAAGCGATGCACAACCGTTAACTTTAAAACTTGTAGATCTTTCGCCAAATCAAAATATTGGTATAATGCAACCAACTTCGAAGGAGAACACAACGGTTACCTTAAATCTACCGGTAAACAAATCTTCTCAAGCAGAGGCATTTGTGAAAGAATTTCAAGCGATTATGAATCGTGGTCAATTTGCAAATAATGCAGCAGGTACAAAGTTATTGATCAAACTTTACCCGGAAAATTTAGGGTCCATCCGTGTCGAACTTATACAAAGAGATGGTATTATGACAGCACGATTGTTAGCCTCAACGAATATTGGAAAACAAATGCTTGAAAGTCAACTACAACAATTGAAACAGGGATTAGTAAACCAAAATATTCAATTAGACCGAATTGATGTTGCGCAAGCGCTAAATGAAACCAATCGTAATGAAAGAGAAAACAACAACAGTTCCAACATGCTTTCAAGCAACATTCAGATGAACAACAAAAGCAACAAAAAGATGAAAATGAAGAGAAGTCAAATTTTAATGATTTCTTAATGGAGTTGGAGGTTTAGAATATGGCAGATACAACAGTTACAGATAAGACCATTTCAGCAGATTATTATTTATCCAACAAAGCAGCTGAAACGAAACAAACTGGCAATAGTTCATTAAACAAAGATGCTTTCCTACAACTGCTGATTACGCAATTGCAAAACCAAGATCCAACGAGCCCAATGGATGATAAAGAATTTATATCGCAAATGGCCCAATTTTCATCCTTAGAACAAATGCAAAATGTTGCAAAATCAATTGAATCACTATCTAGCATTGCAAAACAATCGCAGTTAATTGAATATAATAATTTCATTGGTAAGAGTGTGAATTGGCATGAAGCAACCTCTAAAACAGATGAAAATGGGAATGCTGTGATCGATTCTGGTACTGGAACTGTTAGCAAAATTTCTTATAACGGTGATTCAGTTGTCATTACGCTTTCAGATGGTAAAAAACTTTCTCCTGCAAATATTTCTGAAGTGGTTGGAACGATAGCAGGAAACAGTTCATCCAATTCGCTTGTCGAAGCTAGTATGTTAATAGGAAATAGCGTATCTTACACGGAAGGCAACACTTCTGAAGAATTTACAGCAAACGTGAAATCAGTCAAAAAATCATCTGATGGCAGCGTTATTTTCGTGTTATCTAACGGAAAGGAAGTTAAAATAGATCAATTATCCTCTATTTCAGAATAAGGAGGATGAAAAAAACTTCAGGAGTGCGTTTATACATATCGAAGATTGAAAAAGAGAACGAGTTTTAAATGAAGTTTTCTAAGTGAAATCAAAAAATTATACTCTTCAAACTGAAAGGGAGATGAATATTTATGTTACGTTCTATGTATTCAGGAATTAGTGGTCTTCGTAATTTTCAAACAAAGTTAGATGTTATTGGAAACAACATTTCAAACGTTAACACCTATGGTTTCAAAAAAGGTCGTGTAATCTTCAAAGATTTAATCTCACAAACAACACAAGGTGCAACAGCCCCTGGAGCTACGCTTGGTGGGACAAACCCAAAACAAATCGGTCTTGGCTCGCAAATCGCAGCAATCGATACAATACATGATGCAGGATCTATGCAAACAACAAATAGAACATTAGACTGTGCGGTTTCTGGAGATGGTTACTTTGTCGTACAAGATGGTGATGAGCAGTATTTTACTCGTGCTGGAAACTTCTATTTAGATAGTAATGGTACATTAGTTACTGCGGATGGCAAAAAAGTTCTGATGGATAACGAAGCAGCAATTCCAACAGATGCTACCCAAATTACAATAGGAAAAGATGGTACAGTTTCTTATACTCAAAATAATACACTTGTAACTGCAGGACAAATTCAAATTGCCCGTTTTGCCAATACTGGTGGTTTAACGAAAGTAGGTGGAAACTACTACAAGCCTTCCAATAACTCTGGTGATGCTGTTATTGGCGCTCCAAATGCTGAGGGGAGAGGTACCATAGAATCAGGATTCTTAGAAATGTCCAATGTAGATTTATCAGAAGAGTTTACCGAAATGATTGTTGCGCAACGTGGTTTCCAAGCAAACTCTCGTATTATTACAACTTCAGATGAAATTCTTCAAGAATTAGTAAATCTTAAAACGATAATGAATGAACATGAAAGATTAGTTAATGGAAGGAGGCTGGGCCGGCTCTCTATACCCCGGTCCTTAAATCCTATGATTGCTCTAACGAAATTAAATAAAAAACCGTTCTCATTGAATGCTTTATACATAGAATCGATTGAGGAATTTCCTGATACGACAATCACGTTAACAACCGGGAGAAAATATGTTGTATTAGAATCTATGGATGAGGTCCAAAGAAAAATGATTGAGTTTTATCGTAGTGTGCAACTCCTATCAAACCCGCATTTAAGAGGTGAAAAGGATGAAGAATAATAAGTTATTATCCATCATGTTAATTATATTGGTTTCTATTACACTGATTGGTGTTGTAGCTGTAGTCGTAGTTACTCAATTAAATAAAGGTACAGCAGCTAATGTGCAAAATATTGACGATATTATAAAGGCTTCTGTTGATGTTGATGAAATAACAACGAATATATCAGGTGATAATTACGTGAAAATTTCATTGAAAATCCAAACAACGAGTAAAAGCGCTGCCGATGAATTAACAAAACGTGATTTTCAAGTAAAAAGTATTGTAATTGAAGAATTATCTGAAATGTCGAAAGAGGATTTAGAAGGTAAAAAAGGTAAAGAAATGCTTGAAAATACCTTGAAAACAAAAATTAATGAAATAATGCAAGATGGTGAAGTACAACAAGTTTATATTACTTCTTACATTATTCAGTAATTATTATTTTGTAATGTAAATGGAGGTGGGCAAATGGCAGGAGATGTGTTATCACAGTCTGAAATCGATGCATTGTTATCCGCGTTATCAACGGGGGAAATGACAGCAGATGATATTAAGAAAGAAGAGGAGTCAAAAAAGGTAAAAGTCTATGACTTCAAACGTGCCCTCCGTTTCTCAAAAGATCAGATTCGCAGTTTAACTCGAATACACGAAAATTTTGCTCGCTTGCTAACAACGTTTTTCTCAGCACAACTTAGAACATATGTACAAATTACAGTTGCCTCTGTGGACCAAATACCTTTTGAAGAGTTTATACGGTCCATTCCGAATATGACTTTGATTAATGTATTTGAAGTACCTCCATTAGATGGGAATATTTTAATGGAAATCAATCCTAATATTGCATACTCAATGTTAGATCGTTTATTAGGGGGAACTGGTGCAAGTCATAGTAAAGTTGATAATTTACTGAAATTGAAACGAAAATCATGACAAATTTATTTGAACGTTCTTTTGATAATTTGAGAGAAGCATGGTCGAATATTGCTGATATTGATCCAGTGCTTAACAGAATTAGAAGTAAATCCTCAATTTTTACAAATGATTTCGCCAAATGAAACAGTTGTTGTTATTTCATTTAATTCAATCATTGGTGAAACAAGTGGCATGATTAATATTTGTATTCCACATGTTGTATTAGAGCCTATCGTTCCTAACTTATCTGTTCGCTATTGGATGCAATCTAACAAAAAAGAAGTATCTAAAGAACAGACAGAAATTATTGAAAAACGTGTAAAGCAATCTGAATTGGAAGTAGTTGCTGAATTAGGAAATGCAGATATCAGTATTGAAGACTTCCTATCATTGCAATATGGTGATGTTATTCAACTAGATCAGAAAATCGATCAGCCACTTAATCTAAAAGTTGGAGGTATTCCGAAATTTAATGTTCAACCAGGTAAATTGAAAAATAGAATGGCGGTACAAGTAATAGAGACTTTGAAAGGGGGAGACGATGATGAGTGATGATATGTTATCACAAGAAGAGATTGAAGCCTTATTAAGAGGTGAATCAATCGATATAGATAATGAGCCGTCTTCTCGAACAGAATATAATGTAGAAGATTATTTAGATCCAATGGCTCAAGATGCACTTGGTGAAATTGGCAATATTTCTTTTGGAAGTTCCGCAACTGCGTTATCTTCATTACTGGGTCAAAAAGTTGAAATTACAACACCAACGATTAGTATGATTAATCGAGAGCATTTGGAAGAAGAGTTTCCCCATCCTTATGTAGCAATACAAGTAGAATATACAAAAGGTTTAATGGGAGTGAACTTACTTGTTATTAAGCAATCAGATGCTGCAATCATTGCAGATTTGATGTTAGGTGGCGATGGATTAGCACCATCAGGGGACTTAAATGAAATACATTTAAGTGCAGTTCAAGAAGCGATGAATCAAATGATGGGTTCTGCAGCTACATCCATGTCTACTGTCTTTAATAAAAAAGTAGATATTTCACCACCTACCATTGATTTGATGAATATTTCAAATAATGAAGGTACAGATAAAATTCCACAAGAAGAATTACTAGTAAAAGTATCATTCCGATTGAAAATTGGTAACTTAATTGATTCGAATATTATGCAATTACTACCTTTAGAATTTAGTAAATCACTTGTTCATCAATTAATGAATCCTGAGCAAGAAGAGACCGCTGTTACTCAAGTGGCACAGGAAGAGTCTCAAACACAACAACCTGTTACACCTGCAGTTTCACCAACACAAAATGCGGTCCAAGAACCAATGTATTCAATGCAACAACCTGCTCAAACAGTAACTGAACAACCATATGGAATGCAACAGCAAGCCCAAGTTACGCAACCGGTTTATGAACCACCATTTAGTACGATGCAACAGAGCACACATCAGCATCAAGCAAATGTTCAACAAGCACAATTTACAAGCTTTGAAAATACTACACTTAATCAAACAGAAGCTAGAAATTTAAATATGCTACTTGACATACCATTGCAAGTTACTGTTGAATTAGGACGTACAAAACGTTCCGTTAAAGAGATTTTAGAACTTGCAAGCGGATCAATTATTGAATTGGATAAATTAGCTGGTGAGCCAGTAGATATTCTTGTCAATAGTCGACTTATTGCAAAGGGAGAGGTAGTTGTAATAGATGAAAACTTTGGTGTTCGTATTACAGATATTTTAAGCAAAGCGGATCGAATTAATAATTTAAAATAGTTTTTGTAGGAGGCGAATATTTATGTCAAAACGAATATTAATTGTGGATGATGCGGCATTTATGCGCATGATGATTAAAGATATTTTGACCAAAAATGGCTTTGAAGTAGTGGGTGAAGCTGCTGACGGAGCACAAGCTGTAGAAAAATATGGTGAATTAAAACCAGATTTAGTAACGATGGATATCACAATGCCAGAAATGGATGGTATTGCAGCGTTAAAAGAAATTAAACAAAAAGATCCTGGTGCAGTAATCATTATGTGTTCTGCAATGGGACAACAAGCAATGGTAATCGATGCTATTCAAGCGGGTGCAAAAGACTTTATCGTAAAACCATTCCAAGCTGATAGAGTAATAGAAGCTATTCAAAAAGCGTTAGGTTAATACAATGTCTGTTAACAAATTATTGAAACTCATGTTGTGTGTATCATTTTTTCTTACGGTGATAGGACAACCTATTCAGCATTCTTTTGTATTTGCAGCATCAAATGATTCTGTTGAAGAATGTATAAAGAATCCAGATGTATGTAAAGATCAATCAACTCCAGCTGTCGATAGCAAAAATCAATCGACAGCTGTCGGTTTGTCTGCATGGGAATACATAAAAATGGTATTAGCTCTTGTTTTTGTCATTGCTCTACTTTATGGTGTCCTTAAATTTATTAATAGCCGAAATAGCAAATATCAACAAAACCAATTAATGCAAAATCTAGGTGGAATATCTCTTGGACAACAGAAATCTGTACAGTTACTAAAAGTAGGGGAAACATTATATTTAGTAGGCGTTGGTAACGATGTTCGTATTCTAAAGGAAGTAACAGACAGTGAGGAAAAAGAGCAATTGCTAAATTTATATAACGAAAAGCAAGAGCTCACAAGCCAAGTACCTTATGTTGCTGAACTAATTTCAAGATTTAAAGAAAAAACTTCCAAACAACAGGAACATTCGCAGAACAAAGATTTTAAAGAGGAATTTCAAAAACGATTAGCTACATTAGGGAAAGAACGTCAAAAAGAATTAGAAGATTGGAAAGAGAAGGAGAGGGAAAATGAATGAGTGATTTTGTCCATTACTTCTCCAATAATGATCCGAAAAATGTCTCTACAACTGTCAAATTAATGTTGATGCTAACTGTTTTATCATTAGCACCAAGTATATTAATATTAATGACTTGTTTTACACGAATCATCATTGTTTTATCTTTTGTACGAACAGCATTAGCTACACAACAAATGCCACCAAACCAAGTTCTTGTTGGTTTAGCTTTGTTTTTAACTTTTTTCATTATGGCGCCTACATTCCAAGAAGTGAATAAAAACGCATTACAACCATTGTTTGATGAAGAAATTTCAATAGACGAAGCCTATTCTAATGCGAGTAAGCCGTTCAAAGAATTTATGAGCAAAACATACAAGACAAAAAGATTTAGATTTATTTTTGAAGTATTCTGGTGTTAAGGAACGTCCGAAAACGATTGAGGATATCCCACTTACAACATTTGTACCGGCATTTGCAATTAGTGAAATTGAAAACAGCTTTTCAAATGGGTTTTATGATTTTCATTCCATTTCTTGTCATTGATATGATTGTTGCTAGTGTACTCATGTCGATGGGGATGATGATGTTACCACCAGTTATGATTTCACTACCTTTTAAAATATTATTATTTGTATTAGTAGATGGTTGGTATCTAGTTGTGAAGTCTTTATTAGAAAGCTTTTAGGGGATGAATAGTTATGACAGAAGAAGTAGTCATCAAGGTAGCAGAAGATGCGATAAAAGTAATATTGCTAGCATCAGGACCATTATTACTTGTTGCATTAATAACTGGCCTGTTAGTCAGCATTTTCCAAGCAACTACACAAATTCAAGAGCAAACCCTTGCGTTTGTTCCGAAAATTATTGCTGTACTCGTTTCTATTATCTTTTTTGGTCCCTGGATGCTTAATCAAGTGACTTCATACACAAAAGACATATTCGAGAATTTAATTCGATATATAGGGTGAGAAAATGGAAGAATTAGTTCCGAAAATAACAATCTATCTACTAATCCTTATTCGAATTTCGGCTTTTTTCATGACTGTTCCGTTTTTTTCTTATCGAACAATACCAGCTAAAGTAAGGATTACACTTGCTGTAGTGTTGTCATGGATGATGTATTATACATTAGATATAAAACCATTTGAAATAAATGGCGAATACATATTATTGATGATGAAAGAGGCTGTCGTTGGTCTTTCTATAGGCTAATTGCTTATATAATACTGTCTGCTATACAAATAGCAGGTGGTTTTATCGATTTCCAAATGGGATTTGCAATCGCAAACGTAATTGATCCGCAAACTGGAGCCCAAAGTCCCCTATTAGGTCAATTTTTTAATACATTAGCTCTTCTTTTGTTACTTGGTACAAATGGTCATCATTTACTATTAGATGGTATTTTTTATAGTTATCACTATATTCCGATGGATCAGTGTATGGCCTGCATTTGGTTCAAGTGGTGTAACTGAATTTGTAATGAAGACATTTGGAACACTTTTTGGCAATAGCTTTTCAAATGTCTGTCCCTATAGTTGCAACGTTATTCTTGACGGATATTGCGCTAGGGATTACAGCACGAACTGTTCCACAGTTAAATATATTTGTCGTAGGTTTTCCGATTAAAATTGGCGTAAGTTTTATTGTATTAATATCCACAATGGGTGTTATGGTTGCTGTTATGGAGAAACTATTTGAATTTATGATGATTAGTATGAGAGATTTAATGACGCTTATTAGGTGGTGGATAGAATGAAAATGCTTAAGTTAGACTTGCAATTTTTTGCAGGTGAAAAAACAGAAAAAGCAACACCTAAAAAACGTCAAGATTCTCGTAAAAAAGGGCAAGTATTAAAGAGTCAAGATGTAACAAGTGCTCTTGTATTACTATCCGTATTTTTGTTTCTACTAATAGCTGCAACTCCTATGAGAAATGGTATTATGTCGTTTTTTAAACAATCTTTTTCAAAATATATGTTAGTAGATTCTTTATCAATCGAGCTAGTAGTCAAAATATATAAAGATGTGATATCGGAAGTAGCAGTAATCTTGTTACCAATTATGGCCATTGCAATGATTGCTGGTATAGTAGGGAATTTCCTTCAATTTGGTTTATTATTCACGACTGAACCACTAAAGTTCGATTTAACTAAATTAGATCCAATTAAAGGGATTAAGAGGATATTTTCCATCAGAGCAATCGTCGAATTATTAAAATCAATATTGAAAATTTCTTTAATCGGTACAGTAACAGCAGTTATTTTATGGATGAATCTTGATAATGTACTGAGTCTATCATTTAAAACGCCTTTGGCAACTTTCGTAACTGTTTCAAAGCTTGCAGCGTTAATGGGGATTGGTGCATCCGTGGTTTTATTGCTAATTGCTGTTCTTGATTATTTCTATCAAAAATTTGATTATGAGAAAAATTTGAAAATGTCCAAACAGGATATTAAAGATGAATATAAAAATTCAGAGGGGGATCCGCTGATCAAATCTAAAATTAAACAACGTCAACGTGAAATGGCCATGCGTAGAATGATGCAAGAAATTCCAAAGGCAGACGTTGTTATTACAAATCCAACCCACTATGCAATTGCTTTAAAATATGACGAAGCGACAATGGATGCTCCAAAAGTAATTGCAAAAGGTACAGATTTTATAGCACAAAAAATTAAATTAATCGCGAAGGAAAATGATGTGGTAATGGTAGAAAATCGTCCTTTGGCTCGTGCAATGTACGATCAAGTCGAGATTGGACAACCTATTCCGGATGACTTTTTCAAAGCTGTAGCTGAGGTTTTAGCGTATGTATATCGTATTAAAAGAAAAATTTAGGGGAATAATCTGGAGGGATACACATGAAATTTAGCGACATAGGAGTATTAGCTGCAGTCATTATGATTGTAGCGATGCTCATTATTCCTTTACCACCATGGTTGATAAGTTTTTTAATCATTATTAATGTTACGCTAGCATTACTAGTATTGCTAACAGCTATGAATATGAAAGAAGCATTAGAATTTTCTATTTTCCCTTCCCTCTTATTATTATTAACATTGTTCCGACTAGGTCTAAACGTTTCGACGACCCGAGCAATTCTAACTGGAGGAGATGCAGGGAATGTTGTTGAAACTTTCGGTACCTTCGTAGTAGGTGGAAATGTTTTAGTTGGTTTGGTTGTTTTTGTAATTTTAGTCATCATTCAGTTTATCGTCATCACTAAAGGTGCTGAACGTGTATCCGAAGTAGCAGCACGTTTTACTTTAGATGCAATGCCAGGGAAACAAATGGCTATTGATGCGGATTTGAATGCTGGATTGATTTCTGAAACAGAAGCAAGAGAACGTCGCGAAAAAGTAAGCAATGAAGCGGACTTCTATGGCTCCATGGATGGTGCTACGAAATTCGTAAAAGGTGATGCTATTGCAGCAATTATTATCGTTCTGATTAACTTAATTGTTGGGTTAATTGTCGGAATCGTTCAAAAGGGAATGGGATTTTCAGATGCTATTCATTTGTTCACGACTTTGACTGTTGGTGATGGTCTTGTTTCCCAAATTCCAGCATTACTTATTTCAACAGCTACAGGTATTGTTGTAACTCGGGCTGCATCTGATGGAAACTTAAGCAAAGATATTACAGGGCAACTATTTACGAATCCTACTTTAATATACATAGCAGCTGGAGCAATTTTTATCCTTGGCGTTGTGACACCGATTCAATTTATTTATACAGTACCAGTAGCAGCAGTTTTAGCTATTATGGCGTATCGGATGAAGCAAGGAAAAAAAGAAAATATAGAAGAGCTTGAACAAATTGAGGAAGTAGAAACAACGGATAATTTGAAAAGCCCAGAAAATGTGGTTAATTTATTGAATGTCGATCCAATTGAATTTGAATTTGGCTATGGTTTAATTCCATTAGTAGATGCATCACAAGGTGGAGATTTACTTGATCGAGTAGTAATGATTCGCCGTCAATTAGCATTAGAATTAGGAATTGTGATTCCAGTTGTTCGAATCCGAGATAATATTCAATTACAACCAAATGAATATCGCATTAAGATTAAGGGAAATGAATTTGCACGAGGTGAATTATTGCTAGACCATTATTTGGCAATGAGCCCTGGTGACGATGATTCGATTGAAGGTATTGATACAGTAGAACCATCCTTCGGTTTACCAGCAAAATGGATTACTGAACAAGTAAAAGAAGATGCTGAAATGCTTGGATATACTGTTGTCGATCCGCCAAGTGTTGTTTCAACGCATTTAACTGAAATTATTAGAGCAAATGCTTATGAACTTTTAGGACGTCAAGAAACAAAACAATTAATCGATCACCTTAGAGAAACTGCGCCAATCTTAGTGGATGATTTAACTCCTGCTCCTTTATCAATTGGAGAAATTCAAAAAGTATTGGCAAAACTACTAAAAGAGAATGTATCCGTACGAAATTTGCCGGTAATCTTTGAAACACTAGCGGATTATTCAAAACTAACATCTGATGTAGATGTTTTAACGGAGTATGTTCGCCAATCGTTAGCTCGTCAAATTACTACTCAATATGCTTTAGGACAATCTGATATAAAAGTATTAACCGTATCTGCAAAAGTTGAAAAAATGATAGCAGATAGTATTCAACAAACGGAACATGGAAATTATTTAGCAATGGATCCAAATGATTCACAAGCAATTTTAGAATCAATTGCAAAAGAAGTAGAGCGTATTGCATTATTTGAACAATCACCTGTCATTTTATGTTCGCCAGCAGTTCGTATGTATTTAAGACAATTGACAGAGAGATATTTCCCTCAAATTCCAATTCTCTCCTATAATGAACTTGAATCATCCATCGAGATTCAAAGTGTTGGGGTGGTGACCGTCGAATGAAAATGAAAAAATATACAGCATCATCTATGACTGAAGCGATGAAAAAAGTTCAAGCTGAGTTAGGTGACGATGCTATCATATCAAGTTCAAAAGTAGTCTATTCAAAAGGCTTTTTAGGAATGTTTAAAAAGAAGAGCTTTGAAGTCATAGCAGGAATAGATAACGTTAATTTAAAAGAATCACTTCATACCTACTAAAGTAGACTTGCAAACAGTGAAAAGTTCAAACAACACTGAAGAACAAACACAAGCAATCAAAAAAGAGCTAGCAGAATTAAAAACAATGCTTAAATCGATTCAACGCCAATCTGCAAGCGACAAATATCCTGATGAACTATCATTTATTATAAAAAGATTAGAGCAACAAGAGATCCATCCTGAGCTCATCACACAAATAAGTGATGGGCTCTTTCAGGTTGTAAAAAATAGCAAAAGAACGTTATCGAAAAAGGAAATCCAAGAGATTGCCGAAAAACAATTGATGATGATTTTGCAGGATTTACCTTTTGGTGGTATTTCTTATAAAAAGAAATATATCAATTTGTTAGGTCCTACTGGAGTAGGGAAAACAACTACTATTGCAAAAATGGCAGCACATGCAGTTTTACAAAAGAAAAAGAAAATTGGATTTATAACAACGGATACGTACAGAATTGCTGCAATTGAACAACTCAAAACCTATGCAAATCTTTTACAAGCACCTGTTGAAATTGTTTATAGTCAAGAAGATTATGAAAAGGCTATAGTAAAATTTGACCATTTAGATTTAGTATTGATTGATACAGCTGGTAGAAATTACAAAGAAGCGAAATATATCGAAGATCTAAAGCAGTTAATTGATGTAGAATCAAATATGGAAAATTACCTAGTGTTGTCTATGACATCGAAAGAAAATGACATGGCTACAATTATTGAACAATTTTTGGCATTTCCAGTGGAAAGATTTATATTTACGAAGGTAGATGAAACAAATACTATTGGCTCAATGGTCAATTTAATGGTTAAATATAATAAGGGACTTGCTTACTATACGAATGGTCAAGAAGTACCAGAAGATATTGAAGAAGCCTCTCTGAAGAATGTTATTAAATTGCTCTTTCAAGGAGATTTCAAATGAGAGATCAAGCTGAATCATTAAGAATTAAAATGCAACAACATAGTCAGTTAGGAAAAGCAATTGCAGTTGTAAGTGGGAAAGGTGGCGTAGGCAAAAGCAATTTTGTTACAAACTTTTCTAGTATACTAGCAACTTATGGCAAAAAGGTCATCATTGTGGATATGGATATCGGAATGGGGAATATTCACATTTTACTAGGAATGCACTCTAGAAATAGTTTGAAAGATTATTTACAAGGAGATATTTCTTTAGAGGAAGTGATCTTTGAAGGACCTAATAATTTGCATTATATCTCTGGAGGTACTGGCCTTGCAGGATTATTAGAATGGTCAGATGAAATGTTTGAGCGGCTATTAAGAGCATTTGAGAATCTGCAATCTACTTATGATTATATCTTGTTTGATATGGGAGCTGGTGCCACAAATTGGTCACTTGATTTACTGGTAGCAGTTGACGATATTATTGTTGTATCAACTACAGAACCTACTTCTATAACAGATGCCTATTCAATGATGAAGTATATCCATTTCAAGGATAGAGATAAGAACATTTACCTTCTTTGTAATAGGGTTTTAGAAAGTAAAGAAGGTACGGAAACATTAAATAGATTAAAACAAACAATGCACCGTTTCTTATCAAAGGATGTTATGATATTAGGCTCTTTACCTGAAGATCGACTTGTTCATCAAGCGGTAAAAAAACAAGTTCCTTTTTCGATTTTATATCCCGATGCTACAATTTCTAAAATATTAAGAGAGATTACGTATCGATTTATGGAAGGAAATATCCAAGAAGTTGTAGTTCAAAGTAAGTCTAAGTTTATCTCAAAATTAAAAAGTATTTTTACGCAAAGGAAGTGATTAGTTGTCTATTAATCAACAAAAAAAGCTTTTAGTGGTTGATGACTCTGCATTTATGAGGAAGCTTATATCAGATTTCTTTGCAAATCACCCAAATCTTCATGTAGTAGGTACAGCAAGAAATGGTAAAGATGCAATTAAGAAGATTCAATTGCTAAAACCAGATGTTGTAACAATGGATGTAGAAATGCCAGAGATGAATGGACTAGAAGCTTTGAAAATCATTATGAAAGAATGCCCAGTCCCTATCGTTATGTTGTCAAGTACAACGAAAAGTGGTGCGAATATTACTTTAGAAGCCATGGCAAATGGTGCTGTTGACTTTATTGCTAAACCGAGTGGCTCCATTTCAGTGGATTTACATAAAATTGAATCAGAATTAATAAGAATAGTGGAAAATGCTGCAAATGTGCAAGTATCCAAATTACGTCATACAGATCCTGTACTCTTTAAGAAGATTGCTGATTCAAAAGAAAATGTGCGGACGACTCAAAATAACGTTCAAAGGAAAGTGCTGAATAGTCAAGAATCACATACTGTTAAACATTCAAAATGGAATTCACACTCTAAAAAAATGATTCTAATTGGTACTTCAACAGGTGGGCCTAGAGCCTTGCAAGAAGTGATTACTAGACTTCCACACAATATCAAAGCACCAATCCTTATTGTGCAACATATGCCTGCTGGATTTACGAAATCATTAGCCAATCGTTTAGATCAACTATCAGAAATTACTGTGAAAGAGGCTGAGCAAGGCGATATCTTACAAAATGGTGTTGCTTATATTGCACCGGGCGGTTTTCATTTACTAATTCGTAAAATAGGAACTTCATATGGAATTGAATTAGATCAATCAGAACCACCACGCGTGGGGCATAGACCTTCAGTAGATGTAATGTTTGAAAATAATAGTCATTACAATGATTTTGATAAGATTGCAGTAATTATGACAGGTATGGGATCAGATGGTACAAAAGGATTGCAAGCATTAAAAAATAATGGAAATGTGATTGCGATTACCGAATCATCTAATACTTCTGTTGTTTACGGTATGCCTAAATCAGCATATGCAACAGGTTTAGTTGATGAAGTCGCAGATGTTGATGATCTATCAAATATTATTATGAAATATTTGCCTTAAAGGGGGGCTATTCATGGACACAAATCAATATTTAGAGGTTTTTATAGATGAAAGTAAAGAACATCTTCAATCTTGTAATGAAAGCTTATTAAACTTAGAAATAAATCCGCATGATCTAACAATTGTTAATGAAATTTTCCGTAATGCTCACACATTAAAAGGCATGTCAGCAACAATGGGCTTTGAAGATTTAGCTGATTTGACACATAAAATGGAAAACGTATTAGATGCAATCAGAAATGAGAAAATTACAGTAACACCAGAAATTTTAGATGTGGTGTTTGAATCTGTAGACCATTTAGAAGCAATGATTGATGATATTGCAAATGGCGGAGATGGTAAACGCGATGTAACAGTCACAGTAGCAAAATTAAAACGTATTGAAAATGGAGAACCGGTAGAAGATGTAGATTTAGTCAATACGAATGAAGCAACGGATGAAGTTCCTGTAACTAGTTCAAAAGCCTTGGTGTACGATGAATTTGAGTTAACTGTCATTCAGCAATCACTTGAACAAGATTTCAATACATATGAAATTTCTGTACAACTTCGTGAGGACTGTTTATTGAAGGCTGCTAGAGTATTTATGGTTTTCGATATATTAGAGAAATTAGGAGATGTCATAAAATCTTCACCTACTGTTGAAAAACTAGAGGAAGAGCAATTTGATCTTGAATTCTATGTTGCTCTTAGTTACAAAAGAAACAGCAGAAGATGTACGTCAGAAATTATTGAAAGTGTCAGAAGTAGATAATGTTACGGTTAAACCAATCGATTGTGTTGTGCAAGAAAAAGATGAAATAGCTGCTACAGCTATTGAGGACAAACCTAAGGAACAAAAAGACCAAGATTCTACTAGTCCTGCTCCGTCGAAATCAGCTACTTCAAAAGCTACTGACAAGAAACCTACACATGTAAGTAGCAAAACTATTCGTGTGAATATTGAACGATTAGATATCTTGATGAACCTATTTGAGGAACTTGTCATCGATCGAGGAAGATTACAATCTATTGCTTCTGAATTAAACCATGGTGAATTAAATGAAACAGTTGAGAGAATGTCTCGCATTTCAGGTGATTTACAAAACATTATCTTAACAATGCGTATGGTACAAGTAGAAACTGTTTTCAACCGATTCCCTAAGATGGTTCGCCAATTAGCACGGGATTTGCACAAAAAAGTGAATTTAGAAATTATAGGTGCTGAAACAGAATTAGATCGTACTGTTATTGATGAAATAGGGGATCCTCTTGTACACCTTATCCGTAATGCACTAGATCATGGAATCGAAACCCCAGAAGTACGCAGTGCAGCTGGAAAGTCTGAAGAAGGCCACGTTGTATTACGCGCATACCATAGTGGTAATCATGTGTTCATCGAATTAGAAGATGATGGTGCAGGTATAAACCGTGAAAAAGTATTAGAAAAAGCAATCTCTAGAGGAATTGTTTCACAAGATAATGCAGAATCATTGACGGATAATCAAGTGAACGAATTGATATTAGCATCAGGTTTTTCAACGGCAGATGTTATTTCGGATATTTCTGGACGAGGAGTAGGACTAGATGTTGTTAAAGCAACTATTGAATCATTAGGTGGTAGTATTACAATTGATTCTACAGAAGGCAAAGGTTCTCGTTTCTCTATTCAATTGCCACTAACTTTATCAATTATTTCAGTGATGTTAGTAGAAATTGAAAAGGAAATATATGCAATTCCGCTTTCTTCAATTATTGAGACATCAATTATTCGTAATTCTGATATTATGAATGCTCATAATCAAAAAGTAATTGATTTCCGTGGCAAAGTTGTTCCATTAGTTTTCCTTGAAGAAATCTTTGAGGTACCACGCTCAAAACAAGCAAATGATGAATTATATTCAGTTGTCATTGTGCGTAAAGGTGACAAAATGGCAGGACTCGTAGTAGACTCCTTCATCGGACAGCAAGAAATTGTCTTAAAATCACTAGGAAATTATTTAACAAATGTCTTTGCAATCTCAGGTGCAACGATTCTTGGAAATGGTGAAGTAGCTTTAATCATTGATTGTAATTCACTTATTAAATAATATGAGACTAAAGACCCCGTAGGAAAACAAGAGCTCAGCTAATAAAAGAAGTTAGTATGGAAGAATTTTTGAAATATAAATTTTTACTAGAATTTATGCTATAGATTAGCACTCTAACCAATGTTGATGTGGAATTGAACTGCGACTCCACTTGAAAGCGTAGCTAATTCCACTTCAAATTAAAATAAAGTTAGTATTAAATTAATTTTCAGTGCTCTAAGTTTCCGAGTTGACTAACCAATCGCTAATCACAAAAGCACCATCTGTATCGGTATGCAAAGTAGAAAAACATTGATGAAATTGACTTAAATTGAAGAAAGAGGTGTTTATATTGGCAAATTCACTTGATTTAGAAAGTGTAAAAATTATTATATTCCAATTAGGAGATAAAGAATATGCAATTCCTGTAAACCAAGTTCAAGGGATAGAAAAAACAATGCATATTACAAGAGTACCAAATACACCAAATTATGTAAAAGGTGTGATTAATCTTCGTGGTGTAGTAACGCCAATTATCGATCTTCGAGATCGATTTAATGTGGTATCGTCTGTAGAAAGTGAAAACACACGAATTATTATTATTTCATTAGAGAATATGGAGGTAGGGTTTATCGTCGATTCTGCCAATGATGTAATGGATATACCAAAATCATCAATAGAACCACAACCCGAAGTTGTCGGTTCCTATGAAGAAGAATTTATATCTGGTGTTGCAAAAGTTGAAAAACGATTATTAATTTTATTGAATTTAGAGAAAGTACTAAACACTTTAAAATAAGGACAGGAAAATTCTAATGACATTTTACGATAAGATTACATCTTTACACTTAGATGTTCTAAAGGAAATTGGCAACATTGGTGCTGCACATGCTGCAACAGCCCTTTCTGATTTGTTGAATACGAAAATTGATATGCGTGTCCCAAAAGTTGAAATGGTCTCCTTCAATGAGATGATGGAATTAGCAGGGGGAACGGAGAACGTTGTTGCAGGAATATATCTTAGAATTGAAGGTGATGCAAAAGGTGGAATGTTTTTCATTCTTCCTGTAGAACAGGCTAATCACTTTATTAAGAAATTAATTTATGATGAATCCTTTGATCTTCAAAACCCGCAAACTTCAGAAATAGGAATTTCAGCCATGCAAGAGCTTGGTAATATTCTATCAGGTTCTTACTTATCTGCATTATCGGATTTTACTGGTTTGAAAATTTATCCTACACCGCCCGCTTTAGCTGTTGACATGTTTGGTGCAATTATTAGTTTTGGTCTTGTTGAAGTTTCTCAAATTGGAGACCAAGTAATTGTTATTGATACAACTATTTTCGAGGAACATATGGGAGATTCAGATGCTGTTCGAGGTCATTTCTTTTTACTCCCTGATCCAGATTCATTTGAATCTATTTTTGGGTCTTTAGGGGTTATGTAATATGAATCAAGTAGAAAGTACAGTTATTAAAGTCGGAATTGCACAAATGGATATTGCCAAATCGCCAAATTCAATAAGAACTTCAGGTTTAGGTTCTTGTGTTGGTGTAGTCATATACGATGAATCAAAAAAAATAGCAGGTTTAGTTCATGTCATGTTGCCTGATTCAAAATTAGGAAGGGCAAATGTAAGCAACGTGGCTAAATTCGCGAATACAGGTATACATGCAATGGTGGCACAATTAAAAAGTGAAGGTGCCCGAGCCTTTAATTTAAAAGCAAAAATTGCTGGGGGAGCTCAAATGTTCCAGTTTACATCCAATACTGATTCAATGCGAATTGGTCCGAGAAATGTGGAAGCAGTAAAACAACAACTAAAACTTTTATCGATTCCAATCGTTGCAGAAGATACTGGGGGAAATAGTGGACGAACAATTGAATTTGATCCTACATCTTCTGTTTTACATATCCGTACTGTAAACCAAGGAGTGAAAGAAATATAATGGTAGGCTCATATTTAACTAATTGCTTCGCAGCATTAATTGCTTTCACTATCTATTTTTTTATGACATTTCAATCATTAAAAAGCCCAACTACCGTAATTATTTGGTCATTAATTGTTGCGATTATTATGTTTTTAATAACTTATCTTATCCGTTATTTAATTGCGTTTGTTATGTACACTCCTTCAGAAGAAGAGTCGAGCGATGATTCGGAAAAAGCAAAGCAAAGTAATGAAAAGAATGTAGAAGAATCTTTAAACAAAATTAAACCTGAAACAGTGACAGAAAATCAAGCGAAAGAATTGGCGGAAGCTGTCAAAACAATGATGTTAAATGACGAATAACTTCGATAAAAGTATTATTCTTGCTCCCAATGATGGTAAAGTTTTGATATAATAGACATGAATTTAGTAGAGTTAGCGAGGAGGATTCGATGATGCAACCAACATCAAATGATGAACAAAAGCTCTGGCAGAGCTGGATAGCAAAACGTGATCCTCGTGCAGGAGATTTGTTGATAAAAAAGTATACGCCACTCGTTTCATACCATGTACAACGCATTAGTACAGGGTTACCCAAAAATGTATCGAGAGATGAATTAACAAGCCTTGGCATGATGGGATTATTTGATGCTCTTAATAAATTTGATATATCAAGAGACTTAAAGTTTGATACATATGCTTCTTTCCGTGTCCGAGGAGCAATAATCGATGGATTGCGAAAAGAAGATTGGTTGCCACGATCCGCTCGGGAAAAGTCAAAGAAATTAGAAGCACAGATTGAAATGATGGAACAACAATTGAAGCGCCATGTCACTCCAGAAGAATTAGCTAAAAATTTAGATATTAGTGTAGATGAAGTATATCAAACAATGCAAGAAAGTTTTATGTCTAATGTACTGTCAATGGATGAACATTATCAAGATCAAGATGATTCAGATGTAAAAACAGTTGCAGTTAGAGATGATCATAACCGTACACCCGAACAAGAAATTATTCGAACTGAACTTATAGATGAGTTAGCCGAGAACATATTAAAATTAAATGAAAAAGAACAACAAGTGTTAAGCTTATTTTACACAGAAGAGTTAACATTGACCGAAATTGGTGAAATGCTTCATCTTTCAACTTCTAGGATTTCGCAAATACATTCAAAGGCACTTTTTAAGTTACGTAAATTATTATCAGCCGAGATGCAAACTATCTAAAAAATGCACAGGAGGCATCTATGAGCTTAAAAGCCCTGGAATTACAAATAGCATTGCCAAAAACATTTGAAGCAGGTAAATTGTTGGAGCAAACTCAGCAACAAGTAAATACAGCACAAGGTTTTGCCAATGAAGCACTGCAAAAACAAATTGAAAAAAATAGAACAAAAGTTTTAGAATCCAATCAATCGTCTGAAGTAAAAGATGAGCATTCTAATAAGAAAGAAAATAAAAAAAAGCAAAGCCAAAATAAGAATCCTGTGTCTACTAATAACGAACAGATTCAACATCCTTTTAAAGGACATTTTGTAGATTTTAGCGGATAGGAGTTAAGATGTACTATTTTGTATTGGTGTTTTTATTTATAGCACAAATATTAAGTTTCTACTTCATCATTTTGCTCTATGCGAAAATTTCACGACTAAAAGATATTGAAAAAAATCAAGAACGATTAAAGGATGAAATGGATCAAGCTACATCAGTATATTTAGCTGAAATGCGTGATGAAAATGATCGATTAATCAGAGAATTAAAAATGATGCGTGAAAACAGATTACAAGAAAATCAATTGAATCCTAAAAAATCTTTAAAAGAATCAGTGAACGATTCTACTACCAAAAAAGAAAAAATAGATCCCCCAACATTTAATATGCCTAGAAACCTAGTTGCAAAGGCATATCAAGATACTTCTGCAACCATTTCAACGAAAGAAATCTTGGAAACTTCTATGGAGCCACTAAAGAAATTAACACTAGAAGAAGAAGTGAAAGAATTGCATCAAAGTGGCAAAAATGTTGACGAAATAGCGAAAATGTTGCAAAAAGGAAAAACGGAAATTGAATTATTATTGAAATTTCAACACTAAAATTGTTGCATAGGGATTGTCCCTATGATATATTAACAATTGGTGTTACATTACACACGTATTCTGATGTGCGGAGAAGGTGCTCAAGTAATTTTTGAGTTGCTCCTACAAATGACGAATGCGGAGGACAAAAAAACCATATCAGGAGGAAATACAAATGTCAGTAATCTCAATGAAACAATTACTAGAAGCTGGTGTACATTTCGGTCACCAAACTCGCCGTTGGAACCCAAAAATGAAAAAATTCATTTTTGTTGAACGTAACGGTATCTACATTATCGATTTACAAAAAACAGTTAAAAAATTAGAAGAAGCTTACGACTTCATGCGCCAAGTTGGCCAAGATGGTGGTAAAGTTCTTTTCGTTGGTACAAAAAAACAAGCTCAAGAAGCTATTAAAGAAGAAGCTGAACGTTCAGGTAACTACTATATTAACCAACGTTGGTTAGGTGGTACTCTTACAAACTTCGGTACAATTCAAAAACGTGTTGCACGTATGAAAGAAATCGAAAAAATGGAAGAAGACGGTACTTTCACTGTACTTCCTAAAAAAGAAGTAGTTCAACTTAAAAAAGAACATGAACGTCTTGTTAAATTCTTAGGTGGTATTCGTGACATGCACGATCTACCAGATGTAATGTTCGTAGTAGACCCACGTAAAGAACGTATTGCTGTAGCAGAAGCTCGCAAATTAAATATTCCATTAGTAGCGATGGTTGATACAAACTGCGACCCAGATGAAATCGACTACGTTATTCCTTCAAATGACGATGCTATTCGTGCTGTTAAATTAATTACTTCTAAAATGGCTGACGCTTTGATTGAATCTAAACAAGGTGAAGAAGAAGAAGTTCAAGCTGCTGAAGAGGTTGCAGCTGAGTAATTTCTGATTAGAAAGCAGGTGATAAGCGGCTAAACCCTCTTATCACCTTTTTTTGAGAATAATAATAACTGTTCAAGTCTAATCCTAGTATTTGACGATGAACTATAATTTAATATGAACTAATAGGGAGGAACTATCAATGGCAGAAGTAACTGCAAAAATGGTTAAAGAATTACGTGAAAAAACTGGTGCTGGAATGATGGATTGTAAAAAAGCATTAGTGAAAGTTGATGGAGATTTAGAAGCAGCAATCGATTTTCTTCGTGAAAAAGGATTATCATCAGCTGCTAAAAAAGCAGACCGTGTAGCTGCAGAAGGTACAACTTACATTGAAGTAAAAGGTAACGATGCTGTACTTTTAGAAGTAAATGCTGAAACTGACTTCGTTGCTAAAAACGATGCTTTCAAAACTTTAGTTAAAGAATTAGCTGATCATTTATTAGCAGTTAAACCAGCATCTGTAGAAGAAGTTTTAGAAACTACTATGGATAATGGCGCAAAAGTTGCTGACCATATTTCATCAGCAATCGCTACAATCGGTGAAAAAATTACTCTTCGTCGTTTCACAGTAGCTACAAAAACTGATGCAGATGCATTCGGTGCTTACCTACACATGGGTGGACGTATTGGTGTATTAGCTGTAGTTGAAGGTACTACTAATGAAGACGTAGCAAAAGACGTAGCAATGCATATCGCTGCATTAAATCCTAAATACATTTCTCATGACCAAGTTTCTGAAGAAGAAACTGCTCACGAACGCAAAGTATTAACTGAACAAGCTCTAAACGAAGGTAAACCAGAAAACATCGTTGCTAAAATGGTTGAAGGTCGTTTACGTAAATACTTCGAAGAAATCTGTGTTCTTGACCAAGCATTCGTTAAAAACCCAGATCAAAAAGTTGGCGACTTTGTTAAAGCTGCTGGCGGTACATTAACTTCTTTCGTACGTTATGAAGTTGGCGAAGGTATTGAAAAACGCGAAGACAACTTTGCTGAAGAAGTTATGAACCAAGTTAAAGGTAACTAATATTTAATTTTTGAATATTAATGATAAAAGTAGGGAGCACAGCTTATCGTGTTCCCTATTTTTCAAGAAAAAAGCATAATGGAGGTTCCAATGAGTATGCCACAGTACAAAAGAGTAGTCATTAAACTTAGTGGAGAAGCCCTTGCTGGAGAAGAAGGCTTTGGCTTATCACCTAAAATAGTTAAATCAGTAGCAGAACAAGTAAAAGAAGTTGTTGATCTAGGAGTAGAAGTTGCCCTTGTAGTTGGTGGCGGTAACATTTGGAGAGGCAAAATAGGCGCAGAAATGGGTATGGAACGAGCAAATGCTGATTATATGGGCATGTTAGCAACTGTTATGAACGCATTAGCCCTTCAAGATTCACTTGAAAATCTAGGTGTTCCAACACGTGTTCAATCTTCAATTGTTATGACACAAGTTGCAGAACCGTATATTCGCAGAAAAGCAGTTCGTCACTTAGAGAAAAAACGTGTCGTTATTTTTGCAGCAGGTACAGGTAACCCTTATTTCTCTACAGATACAACAGCAGCGTTACGTGCAGCTGAAATTAATGCGGAAGTCATTTTAATGGCTAAAAACAACGTAGATGGTGTATACTCTGCAGATCCTAAAACAAATGCAGATGCAGTAAAATATGATAATCTAACATACTTAGAAGTAATTCAACAAGGGTTACAAGTAATGGATTCAACAGCATCCACTTTATGTATGGATAATGATATTCCATTAATCGTGTTCTCAATCACTGAAAATGGTAATATTAAACGTGCCGTTCTAGGCGAAACAATAGGAACAGTTGTTAGGAGGAATTCATAATGTCTAAAGAAATTATGTCAAAAGCTGAAGAAAAAATGACTAAATCAATTCAAAGTTTTACACGATCATTAGCTACAATTCGTGCTGGACGTGCAAATGCTTCACTACTTGATCATGTCAGCGTTGATTACTATGGTGCTCCAACACCAATTAACCAATTAGCAGGAGTTTCAGTACCTGAAGCTCGCCTACTAGTTATTCAACCTTATGATAAAACAATACTTGGAGATATCGAAAAAGCATTGTTGAAATCTGACATCGGAATTACTCCAACAAATGATGGTAACGTAATCCGTTTAACAATTCCAGCATTAACAGAAGAACGTCGTAAAGAATTAGTTAAACAAGTTAAAAAAGAAGCTGAAGAAGCGAAGGTCGTTGTTCGTAACGTTCGTCGTGACGCGAATGATGATTTGAAGAAATCAGAAAAAACAGGAGAAATTACTGAAGATGATTTACGTGGCTTCTCAGATGAAATTCAAAAACTTACAGATGCAAATATCGTAAAAATAGATCAGATCGCAAAAGAAAAAGAAAACGAAATTATGTCTGTTTAATTTTTATTTGTGAATGATTAATAAGTGTAAAAAAATCCTCTAGTTGATGATGGTCACTGGAAAAGCTATAAGGAAAGAATTTTTATAAGAAGAGATATTGATTTGCTATTCTTATTGAAGCTTAATTCACTTCAAATTGTAGCTAATCCCTAAAATTAAATTCAGTACTTAATTAGTTTTTTCGGAGACTAGATTTTTTCCGATTAAATAGGAATGAAAGTCCAAAATCTTGGCTAACAAAGGATTTGAAAATTGATTATTTAGAACCTTGTGTTATTTAAGACGTCCTTTAAGTACAGGGACGTCTTTTTTGTTAAGATTAAGGAAAAAGATTTGTATTTTTGATATGATAAGTAGAGTATACGTTCCGATTTGTACGTTAGTGGAGGATTCTAAATGTTAAACAAACTCTTATGGGGAAAATCAGATAAACAGCATCAAGATTTTCAGGAACGAATTTCAGAGATTTCTAATGAAGAAGTACCTAACCATATTGCCATAATAATGGATGGTAACGGTAGATGGGCGAAAAAACGTGCATTACCTCGTGTTGCTGGTCATCATGAAGGAATGAAAAATGTTCGTAAAATCACACGTGCTGCCAATTCAATTGGTGTAAAAGTTGTTACGCTTTATGCTTTTTCAACTGAAAACTGGAAACGTCCAAGAAAAGAAGTAGAATTTTTGATGCGTTTACCTGAAGAATTTTTAGGTTCATTTTTGCCTGAAATAATGGATCTAAATATTCGCATCGAAATGATTGGAGATATGGAAGCATTGCCAAGTTATACACAGCGGGCTGTACAAAAGGCAATGGAAGAAACAAAAGAAAATACAGGAATGATTCTTAACTTTGCATTGAACTATGGAAGTCGAACGGAAATAGTACAAGCTATGCAACGAATTGGTCAACAAATTAAGGATGGGGAATTAGATGTATCTGATATTACGGAGGAAAAAATCTCATCTAACCTTCTGACATCAAATTTACCAGATCCTGATTTATTGATACGCACAAGTGGGGAAATTCGATTAAGCAACTTTATGCTATGGCAACTTGCTTATACAGAATTTTGGTTCACTGAGATCCTATGGCCAGACTTTGACGAACTTGCCTTTTTTGATGCAATTAAAGATTATCAAAAACGCAATCGTAGGTATGGAGGATTGAAAGGAGAATAGGGAAAGAGTGAAACAGCGTATTATTACGGCGATCATCGCAGCTTTACTGTTTATACCATTCGTCATCTATGGTCAATTACCATTTACCATATTGGTTTACGTTATGGCAGCAGTTGGGTTATTTGAAATATTGAAAATGCGAGGAATATCGCTATTCTCAATTCCAGGCATTGTCACATTATTAGCTTTGTTTGTTATTTTAATGCCAATGGATTGGACAGATTATATCCAAAATGTGACATTCTATACTAACATTGAGTATGTGTTCATTGCTGCAATCGTATTGCTAATCTATACAGTAATAGTGAAAAATAAATTTACTTTTGATGATGTCGGCTTTTTACTAGCAAGTGCGTTATATGTTGGGATTGGATTTCATTTCTTTATAACAACTCGAGCAGAAGGACTTGCATTCGTTGTATATGCATTAGTTATTGTTTGGACGACCGATTCAGGGGCATATTTCATTGGTAGAAAGCTCGGCAAGAATAAACTATGGCCGGAAATTTCGCCTAATAAAACAGTAGAAGGCTTTTTTGGAGGAATTATTGTTGCTGTTATATCAGCAATGATTTTCCAGTTTTTTGCGAAGCTTGATATTACTTATGTAGCATTAATCATAGTATCCATCGTAGCTTCTATTTTTGGTCAATTAGGTGATTTAGTTGAATCAGCTATTAAACGTCATTATGGTGTAAAGGATTCAGGGAAAATTTTACCCGGGCATGGTGGAATACTAGACCGATTTGATAGTCTATTATTCGTTCTACCTTTGCTTTATTTC
The DNA here is from genome assembly GCA_963792445.1 of uncultured Caryophanaceae bacterium. Lineage (GTDB taxonomy): Bacteria > Bacillota > Bacilli > Bacillales_A > Planococcaceae > Rummeliibacillus. The sequence goes on from CAWBWO010000002.1 coordinate 210,739, forward strand.
TTGCACTTTGTAGGATAAGGGGATCTTAAAAATGAAATCAATTAGTTTATTGGGAGCAACAGGTTCTATTGGCTTACAAACTTTAGATATTGTAAGAGAACATTCAGATGAGTTTGAAATTGTCGCATTTGCAGCGGGAAAAAATATCGAAAAAACAAAAGAAATTATTCATGAATTTAAACCAAAATTAGTATCAGTTCAATTTGAAGAGGATGCTTTAAAGCTCGCAAAAGAGTTTCCACATATAGATTTTACTTTTGGAGCAAAAGGTTTAGTAGATGTAGCAACTTTTTCAGATGCTAGCGTACTTTTAAACGCAGTATTAGGTAGTATTGGACTTGAAGCTACATTAGCAGCAATTCATGAAAAGAAAGCCATTGCAATTGCAAACAAAGAAACACTTGTAACAGCTGGACACTTAGTAATGAGTGAAGCAAAAAAATATGGAGCACCCATTTTACCAGTTGATAGTGAGCATTCGGCCCTTTGGCAATCCATGCAAGGAGAAAATCGTAAATCCATTACTCGTTTAATACTTACTGCATCAGGAGGTAGCTTTAGAGACCGCACCCGCGAAGAATTAGAAAATGTAACTGTTAAAGAAGCGTTAAAGCATCCTAACTGGTCAATGGGAGCTAAAATTACAATTGATTCAGCAACATTGATGAATAAGGGTTTAGAAGTAATAGAAGCAGCTGTTTTATATGACATGCCGTATGATAAAATTGATGTTTTAATTCATCGAGAAAGTATTATTCACTCAATGGTTGAATATCATGATACAAGTATAATGGCTCAACTTGGTACACCGGATATGCGCACACCTATTCAATATGCATTGAGCTATCCTGAGAGATTACCACGGTCACAAGCAGAAAAACTAGATTTAGCTAAAATCGGTCAATTGCATTTTGAAAATGTTGATTTAAAACGTTTCCGTTGCTTAGACTTTGCATATCAAGCAGGACGTACAGGTGGCACGATTTTAACAGTTATGAATGCTGCAAATGAAGCCGCTGTCGGTGCATTTTTACAAGAAAAGATTAAATTTCTTGAAATTGAGGACATTATCGAAAAAATGATGAACGAACATGTGAACATTCATCATCCAGATTTAGAAACTATTTTACATGTTGACAAAGAAACGAGAAAAACAGTTCAAACCATGCTAAAATAGCAGTAGTAGTGATTTTACACAAGTTGAAAAAAGGTGGGATACCATGCAATCAATCATTGCATTCATCGTAGTATTCGGTTCCATCGTGTTTTTCCATGAACTTGGTCACTTCATCTTTGCAAAACGTTCTGGAATATTAGTGCGTGAATTTGCAATTGGCTTTGGTCCTAAAATTTTAGGTATCAATAAAGGTGAAACTTTGTATACAGTTCGCTTATTGCCAATGGGTGGATATGTCCGCATGGCAGGAGACGATGCAGATGTGGTTGAACTTCAACCAGGGTATCGAATTGGAATGCTATTGAACGATCAAAACGAAGTAACTAAAATCGTTTTAAATCAAAACAAGCAATTGCCTGACATGTTATTTTTAGAAGTTGAAAAGGCTGATCTTCAAAAAGAATTATGGGTTGAAGGTTATGATGAAGATGAAAAGCTTGTACGTTACAATATAGCGCGCAATGCAGTCATTGAAGAAAATGGTAGCGATTTGATAATTGCTCCATATGATCGTCAATTTAATTCTAAATCATTGGGTAAACGTGCAATGACTATTTTTGCAGGCCCATTATTTAACTTCTTCCTTTCAATACTTGTCTTTATCGCGATTGCATTTATGACCGGAGTACCTACTTACGAACCAGTTATTGCAGGTGTTGTAAACGATAGCCCTGCTGCTACTGCCGGTATGGAAAAAGGTGATCTAGTTACAGCGATTGATGGTAAATCAATTAAAACTTGGCAAGAACTTTCAGAAGCAATTCAAAATCATCCTGAAAAAGAATTAACGTTAGATGTGACACGCAATGGTGATCATCAAACATTGAAAGTAACACCAACGAAAAAGACCATTGATGGACAAACAATTGGTCAAATAGGTGTTCAGTATCAAAGTCCAGTAGAAAAAAATCCACTAAAAGCAATCGCTTTTGGTTTTACAGAGACATATCATTGGATTGTTAAAATCTTTGAAATACTTGGAAGTTTAATTACAGGTGGATTTACAATTAATGCTTTGTCCGGTCCTGTTGGAATTTACAAAGCAACTGAAGAAGTAGCAAAATACGGTTTTATAAATGTTATGAACTGGGCTGCTGTTTTAAGTATTAACTTAGGGATTATGAATTTACTTCCATTACCAGCATTAGATGGAGGACGATTATTATTCTTCGGTTTTGAAGCTGTACGAGGTAAACCAGTTGACCGCCAAAAAGAAGGTATGGTTCATTTCGTAGGAATCGTATTATTAATGATTCTAATGATTGCAGTAACATGGAATGATATACAACGATTCTTCTTCTAAAATCTAAAATATAATCTAACTAAATATAGCTCAAAGTGAGGTTTTTTTGATGAAACAAAGTAATACATTTATCCCAACTTTGCGCGAGGTACCTGCTGATGCAGACGTTAAGTCTCATCAGCTCTTATTGCGTGCTGGTTTTATTAGACAAAATACAAGTGGTGTCTATTCATACTTACCATTAGGTATAAAAGTTCTTCAAAAAATTGAACAAATTGTTCGTGAAGAAATGAATGCAGCTGGAGCAGTAGAGCTCTTAATGCCTTCTTTACAACAAGCTGAATTATGGCAAGAATCAGGCCGTTGGGAAGCTTATGGTCCTGAATTAATGCGTTTAACAGACCGTCATGATCGTCAATTTGCATTAGGTCCAACACATGAAGAAGTGATCACTTCACTAGTACGTGATGAAGTGAAATCTTATAAAAAATTGCCTTTAACTTTATATCAAATTCAAACTAAATTCCGAGACGAAAAACGCCCTCGCTTTGGTTTATTACGTGGACGCGAATTTATTATGAAAGATGCCTATTCTTTCCATGCAAACTATGAAAGTCTAGATGAAACATATCAAGCAATGGTACAAGCTTATACTAATATTTTCACACGCTTAGGCTTAAAATTCCGTGCTGTTATTGCAGACTCTGGTTCAATTGGTGGTACAGATACACATGAATTTATGGTGTTATCTGAAATTGGTGAAGATACAATTGCTTATTCAGATGAAACAGATTACGCAGCAAATATAGAAATGGCCGAAGTAAATGTTGAATATACTCATTCAGGTGAAGAAATGAAAGATCTTGAAAAAGTTGCGACACCTGATCAAAAAACAATCGAGGAAGTAGCTACATTCCTAGATGTAACCAAAGAACAATGTATTAAAACATTAGTATTCAATGTAGATGATGAACTAGTTGTTGTACTAGCACGTGGTGATCATGAAATAAATGATATTAAATTAAAACATGCAACGGGTGCTGAGTCTGTTGAATTAGCAGAAGAGGATGCTGTTTTCGAATTACTAAATTGCCATGTAGGTTCACTAGGTCCAGTAAAACTGCCAATTAACGTGAAAGTAATTGCTGACAATGCGATTAAATCTATCCGTAATGGTATTAGTGGGGCAAACGAAGATGGCTATCACTATATGAATGTAAATCCAGGAAGAGATTTTGCTATAGATCGTTTTGAAGATTTACGCTTTGTTCAAGAGGGAGATCCAACACCAGATGGTCAAGGTACAATTAAATTTGCTGAAGGTATCGAAGTTGGACATGTATTCAAATTAGGAACAAAATACAGTGAAGCTATGAAAGCAACATTCTTAGATGAAAATGGTCGTTCACAACCATTTATCATGGGCTGCTATGGTATCGGTGTTTCTCGTGTAATGGCTGCAGTTGCAGAACAATTCCAAGATAGTTACGGTTTTGTTTGGCCTAAACAAGTTGCACCTTATGATATTCACTTAATCTCAGTTAATGAAAAAGACGAAATACAAAAAGGCCTAACTGAAGATCTTTACAAATTACTTCAATCATATCGCTATGATGTGTTGTACGATGATCGAAAAGAACGTGCAGGCGTTAAATTTGCAGATGCAGATTTAATTGGTTTACCAGTACGTGTTACAGTTGGTAAAAAGGCAGCAGAAGGAATTGTAGAAGTAAAATTCCGCCAAACTGGTGAAACATTTGAATGGGCAAAAGAAGAACTAGTTGACCGTTTAAATAATTTCTTTCACGCTGAATAATTAGCTAGAGTCACGGGGCATTTTTAGGAGAGGAAGTACATTTGTACTTTCTTTTCTTTATTTTGGAGAGTCTATTCGTTAATTCTATATGAATAGTATACTATCTAAAAATAATTGCTCTTACCTTTAGAGAAGTTTTAATTTTTTAAAGAAAGTAGGTGGGAAGATGGCAAACGAAGAAAAGGATTCAAGACTAAGATTTCAGCTTCTTTTACAACAGATTAATATGACAGAAGATGTATTTATGCCTTTTTTTGAAGCAGCTGAATTGTCACGTATGACAGTGCATAAAAAAGACCGGGTTTGGCGCTTTTCTTTGAAATTGCAAAATATCTTACCATTTCGAGTTTATCAAGACTTTCAAATGCGTTTAGATGCAGCGTTCTCACAAATTGCGCATGTTCTAGTTAATATAGATGTTGATCATCCACAATCAACCAAAGAATTAGTTTCAGATTATTGGTTGAAAATTGTTGAAGAAATTGATGAAATGTCCCCTCCATTAAGAGAATGTTTAGCAAATCAGTACCCTGAGTGGAATGGACAAAAGCTTTTGTTAAATTGTCAACAAGAATTTCAAATAACAACATTTAAAAATAAGTATTCAGAAGTTATTTCTGAAGCATATATGCAATATGGATTCCCACGCATGGCTATCGATTTTCATTTAAAAGAAATAACAGACGATCTTGTAGAACAACAACAAGCATTTCTCGAACAACGTCGTAAAGAAGAAGCTGCTTTTGCACAACAAGCTGTCATGGATATGCAAAAACGAGAAAAAGAAAAACAAGAGCATCCTGATATGGCAGAAATTGCGGATAGACCATTCCAATTAGGGATTCCAATTAAACCAGATGAACCTATTATGGAAATCCATCAAATTCAAGATGAAGAACGTCGTATCATAATAGAAGGTTTTGTTTTTGATGTAGAAGTTAAAGAGTTACGAAGTGGCCGTTCATTATTAACAATTAAACTAACAGATTACACTGACTCGATTTTAGTTAAAATGTTCTCTCGTGATAAAGAAGACGCCGCTCTTATGCAATTGGCGAAAAAGGGCATGTGGTTAAAAGTACGTGGATCAGTACAAAATGATACCTTTGTCCGGGATTTAATTGTAATGGCTCAAGATATAGTGGAAGTAAGACCAATTTTACGTGTTGATAAGGCACCCGAGGGTGAAAAACGTGTTGAGTTGCATTTGCATACGCCAATGAGCCAAATGGATGCTGTATCTTCAGTAGACGCACTAGTAGGACAAGCAGCAAAATGGGGACATCCTGCTATTGCAATAACAGATCATGCAGTCGTGCAATCATTCCCTGATGCTTATAACGCAGGTAAAAAATATGGAATTAAAATTATTTATGGTATTGAAGCAAACTTAGTAAATGATGGAGTTCCTATAGCTTATGATGACCAACATCGATTGCTAGAAGATGATACGTTTGTTGTATTTGACGTTGAAACAACTGGATTGTCTGCAGCATATGACACAATTATTGAACTTGCAGCAGTGAAGATTAAAGGTGGAGAAGTAATTGATACTTTTGAAAGCTTTGCGAACCCTCATCACCCATTATCAGCAACAACAATTGAATTAACTAGTATTACAGATGATATGGTTAAAGATGCACCTGAAGTTGTCGACATGATTGCTAAATTCCATGATTTTATAGATGATGCCATCGTCGTAGCACATAACGCAACATTCGATATTGGATTCCTTTATGAAGCATATAAACAGGCAGGAATTGATGATTTTCATCATCCAGTAATAGATACTTTAGAGCTTGCTCGTTTCTTACATCCTGAGATGAAAAACCATCGATTGAATACATTATGTAAAAAATTCGGCATTGATTTAACACAACATCACCGTGCAATCTATGATACAGAAGCTACAGGCTATCTTTTATTGCATTTATTAAAAGAGGCTGACCAAAAGGATATAAAATATCATGATGATTTTAATAAGCATATTGGTGGTGGGGATGCTTATAAACGAGCACGGCCAACCCACTGTACTATTCTAGCTATTGATAATGATGGGTTAAAAAACCTCTTTAAACTTGTAAGTGAATCCCATGTTCAAACATTCTACAGGGTGCCCCGTATTAAACGTTCTTCATTACAAAAACTTCGTCAAGGTTTACTAGTGGGATCAGCTTGCGATAAAGGTGAGTTTTTCACAGCGGTTATGCAAAAATCAATGGATGAAGCAATGGAAGTAGCGAAGTTTTATGATTATTTAGAGGTGCATCCAAAAGCTGTTTATGCTCCCTTAATTGAGGCAGAATTAATTCGTGATGAATGGAATTTAGAAGATATTATTCGGAAAGTCGTGAAAATCGGAAAAAAATTAGATAAACCAGTTGTAGCAACAGGAAATGTGCATTACCTAAGTGAAAACGATGCGATTTTCCGTAAAATCTTATTACGCTCACAAGGTGGTGCAAATCCTTTAAACCGCTATGAACTACCAAAAGTTCATTTACGTACAACAGATGATATGCTGCAAGATTTTGCTTTTTTGGGAGAAGATATAGCGAAAGAGATTGTAGTCACAAACTCTCATAAAATAGCAGATATGATTGGGGATGTTGTTCCGGTAAAAGATAAATTGTATACACCTCGAATACAAGGGGCAGAAGAAAATGTTCGTGAAATGAGCTATAATATGGCCCATAAAATTTACGGTCCAAATCTTCCGGAATTAGTAGAGGCAAGACTAGAAAAGGAACTGGGCTCAATCATTGGCCATGGTTTCTCCGTTATTTATCTTATTGCGCATAAGCTCGTTAAAAAATCATTAAGTGATGGGTATTTAGTAGGTTCCCGTGGTTCTGTAGGTTCTTCTTTTGTAGCTACCATGATGGAAATTACAGAAGTAAACGCATTACCTCCACATTATATTTGCCCAAATTGCCAGCATGTAGAATTCTTCAATGATGGTTCAGTCGGCTCAGGATTCGATTTACCGAACAAAGATTGCCCTGAATGTGGTACTCACTATAAAAAAGATGGTCACGATATTCCGTTTGAAACTTTCCTTGGGTTTAAAGGGGATAAAGTTCCCGATATCGATTTAAACTTTAGTGGTAGTTATCAACCAAGAGCTCATAACTATACGAAAGTATTATTTGGCGAAGATTATGCTTATCGTGCAGGAACAATTGGTACAGTTGCAGAGAAAACAGCTTATGGATATGTTAGAGGGTATGCAACTGATAATAATTTAAATTTCCGTGGTGCAGAAATTGATCGTTTAGTTCAAGGCTGTACAGGAGTAAAACGAACAACTGGTCAACACCCTGGTGGTATTATCGTTGTACCTGATTATATGGATATATATGATTTCTCACCATTCCAATATCCAGCAGATGCACAAGATGCTGAATGGCGAACAACACACTTTGATTTCCACTCTATCCATGATAATGTGTTGAAACTAGATATTCTGGGACACGATGATCCAACAGTTATTCGTATGCTACTTGATTTAACTGGAATTGATCCGAAGACGATTCCAACAGATGATCCTGAAGTTATGAGAATCTTTACAGGCCCAGAAACGCTTGGTGTAACAGCCGAACAAATAAACTGTAAAACGGGTACACTTGGTATCCCAGAATTCGGAACGAAATTTGTACGACAAATGTTAGAAGAAACAAAACCATCAACATTCTCTGAGCTTGTACAAATATCCGGATTATCACACGGTACAGATGTATGGCTAGGAAATGCTAGTGAATTAATTGAAAATGGTACTTGTGTGTTATCTGAAGTAATTGGTTGTCGTGATGACATTATGGTTTATTTAATTTATCAAGGTCTAGAACCTTCTTTAGCATTTAAAATAATGGAACATGTACGAAAAGGGAAAGGGCTAACAGAAGAAATGGAAGCCGCTATGCGAAAAGAGAGCGTGCCTGAATGGTATATCGACTCATGTAAAAAGATAAAATATATGTTCCCTAAAGCTCACGCAGCTGCATATGTATTAATGGCTGTTCGTATCGCATACTTTAAAGTACATTTCCCTATTGTCTACTACTGTGCTTATTTTACTGTACGTGCAGACGATTTTGATTTAATCGCTATGGTGAATGGTTCACAAATGATTCGAGCACATATTGAAGAAATTGAAGCAAAAGGTTTAGATGCATCAACAAAAGAGAAAAGTTTACTAACTGTATTAGAATTAGCGCTTGAAATGTGCGAACGAGGCATGTTTTTCCAAAAGGTTGATTTGTATCGCTCGAAGGCAACAGAATTTGTAATTGATGGACAAAGTTTAATCCCTCCATTCAATTCGATTCCTGGACTAGGTAATAACGTAGCATATGCTATTGTAAAAGCTAGAGAAGAAGGTGAATTTCTTTCTAAAGAAGATTTGCAAATTCGAGGTCGTGTTTCAAAAACGTTAATTGAGTATATGGATAAATTAGGATGCTTAGAAGGAATGCCAGATGCAAACCAATTGTCCCTATTCTAGGGTTGGTTGCATTTGCTGCTTGATTGTGTTACAATTTAGTCAATTATTTGTTGATAGTACGACAGCAAAAGAGTGGGATTTCCCGCTCTTTTCTGTTGTTATGACAACTATTTATGTCAGGAGGATTGTATGAGCAAAGTAACAACTGAAGTAGAACAACTGGTGACGCCAATTGTTGAAAGCTTAAACCTTGAATTAGTTGAAGTAGAATTTGTTAAAGAAGGCCGTGATTGGTTTCTACGCGTTTATGTGGATACTCCTGAAGGAAGCATTGACATTGAGCAATGTGCTCAAGTAAGTGAATTATTAAGCGTAAAACTGGACGAAGTAGATCCAATTGAACAAAATTATTTCCTTGAAGTATCCTCTCCGGGTGCTGAAAGACCACTTAAAAAAGATGCAGATTTTGAAAAGGCTATAAATCAATTTGTGCATATTAAATCATATGAAGCCATCAATGGTATGAAAGAATTTGAAGGATATCTAAAATCATACACAGACGAAGGAATTGAACTTGCTGTGCAGATTAAAACAAGAAAAATTACAGTTCAAATACCGAAAGATAAAATTGCTAAAGCTCGTTTAGCAATAGATTTTTCAGCAGAACGATAACTTTAGGAGTGAAATTACTATGAGTAAGGAATTAGTCGGTGCATTAAGCGCACTTGAAGCGAAAGGTATCTCAAAAGAGGTAATTGTCGAAGCAATTGAGGCAGCACTAATTAATGCGTATAAAAAGAATTACAACCAAGCAGCAAATGTCCGTGTAGATTTAAACTTAGAACGAGGTACAATGAAATTATATTCTCGTAAAGATGTAGTGGACGAGGTTGAAGATGAACGCTTACAAATTTCATTAGATGATGCAAAAAGAATTAACCCAAATTATGAAATTGGGGATATTGTAGAAGAAGAAGAAACACCTCGTAACTTTGGACGTATCGCAGCAACTACTGCTAAACAAATTGTTACACAACGTTTTCGTGAAGCAGAACGTGGCATAATATATGAAGAATATGTGGACCGTGCGGATGATATCATTAATGGTGTTGTAGAACGTTTAGATGCTCGTAATATATATGTAGGTATCGGTAAAATTGAAGCTGTACTACCACAAAACGAACAAATTCCTGGTGAAGTATATAAACCTCATGATCGTATTAAAGTTTATATTACGAAAGTTGAACGTACTTCTCGTGGACCTCAAGTATACGTTTCACGTACTCATCCTGGTCTACTACGCCGCTTATTTGAGCTTGAAGTACCTGAAATTTTCGAAGGAACTGTAGAAATTAAATCCATCGCTCGTGAAGCTGGAGATCGTTCTAAAATTTCAGTATTAGCACACAATGAAGAAGTAGATCCAGTTGGTGCTTGTGTTGGTGCGAAAGGCGCACGCGTTCAAGCAATTGTTAACGAATTACATGATGAAAAAATCGATATTGTTGAATGGTCTGAAGATCCAGTAGTTTTCGTAGCAAATGCTTTAAGTCCTTCACAAGTATTAGACGTACAAGTTAACGAAGAAGAAAAATCTACAACAGTTGTAGTACCTGATTACCAATTATCATTAGCAATTGGTAAACGTGGTCAAAATGCAAGATTAGCAGCAAAACTTACTGGCTGGAAAATCGATATTAAAAGTGAAACAGATGCGAGAGAAATTGGAATTTTCCCTCGTCCAGAAACACAAACAGATGTTTATGAAGATGCTTTAGTAGAATCTGCCATTGTTGATCAAGATATAGAAGTGGATTTATATAAAGACGACGAAGAATAAAGAGTAGATTGTATTAGAAATGAATTTGTTTCAAACAATTGATTCTTTACTCGAGAAGAAAGGTGAGTTCTGATGCCGATCAATCGTAAAATGCCTTTAAGAAAATGCATCGCAACAGGCGAAATGTTACCAAAGAAAGAAATGATTCGTGTCGTCCGTACTAAAGAAGGGGAAGTCACAGTTGACCTAACAGGTAAAAAATCAGGCCGTGGTGCATATGTTTCTAAATCAGAAGCAGCGATCAAAACAGCTAAGGAAAAAAACGTGTTTGAACGTCAACTTGAAGTGGAAATTCCTAATCAAGTATATGATGATTTATATGCAATTGTACGGAAGGAACCAACTTCATGAATCCAGAACAAGAAATATATAATTTATTAGGATTAGCCACTCGAGCTCGGAAAGTAGTTACTGGAGAAGAACAGGTAATTAAAGAAGTTCGAGGACAAAAAGCGAAACTTGTGATTTTATCAACTGACGCTTCTAAAAATACACGAAAAAAAATGCAAGATAAATGTAATTCTTTTAACGTTGAGCTACATGAATTTGCGACAAGAGATGTTCTTGGACACGCTATTGGTAGGGAGGCGAGAGTTTCTGTAGCTATTATGGACAGTGGTTTTGCTAAAAAACTGTCACAGCTACTCAACGAAATCTAACCGGGGGTGAATACATGACAAAATTACGAGTTCATGAATATGCGAAACAAGTAAGTAAGTCAAGTAAAGAAGTAATTGAACAGTTATCGAAGCTCCAAATTGACGTAAAAAACCATATGTCTATGTTAGAAAAAGAAGCAATTAGCAAATTGGATGGTGTATATAAAAAGAACAGCAGTACACAACCAACTCATCAAAATGTTCAAAAAGGACAGCCAGGAACTCGTCCTGTAGCAAGAAAAGAGCAAAACTCTTCTAGTCCTGCTCAAACAAAACAAATAAACAACCAAGGAAGTACTATGAATAACAATTCAACTTCAAGAGATCATTCTAAACCAAAACAAAATTCAAACAACAATAACAACAATAACAATAATAACAATAATAATAATAATAATAATCAAAACCGCTCAAATAATAACGCCAATCATGGAAATAATAACAGTCATGGAGGCCGTGGAGGTAACAATAACCAAAACGGTAACCGTAATTTTAATCAAAGAAGAAAACCGGGCATACACGGTGGGCAACGCCGTAAAAACCGTCCACAGCAAGCACCACAACCAGCAGTCAAAAAAGAATTACCAGAAAAAATTACATTCTTTGAATCATTGTCAGTTGGCGAATTAGCAAAAAAATTAGGTCGCGAACCATCTGAAATCATCAAAAAGCTATTTTTACTTGGAGTAATGGCAACAATTAACCAAGAATTAGACCAAGATGCCATTGAATTAATCTGTTCTGATTATGGTGTAGAAGTGGAAGAAGAAGTACGTATCGATGTGACAGACTTAGATACTTATTTCGAAGAAGATGAAAATGAAAAACCAGAAGATCTTAAAGAACGACCACCAGTTGTAACTATTATGGGTCACGTTGACCATGGTAAAACAACATTATTAGATTCAATCCGTAATACAAAAGTTACTGAAGGCGAAGCTGGCGGTATTACTCAACATATTGGTGCTTACCAAGTAGATGTAAAGGATAAAAAAATTACGTTCTTAGATACTCCAGGACACGCCGCGTTTACAACTATGCGTGCACGTGGAGCAAAAATCACTGATATAACCGTTTTAGTTGTAGCTGCTGATGATGGGGTTATGCCTCAAACAATTGAAGCGATTAACCATGCAAAAGCTGCAGAAGTGCCAATCATCGTTGCAGTAAACAAAATGGATAAGCCAACTGCAAACCCAGACCGAGTAATGCAAGAATTAACTGAACATGGTTTAGTTCCTGAAGATTGGGGTGGCGATACAATCTTCGTTCCGATTTCAGCATTAACAGGAGAAGGAATTGATCAATTACTTGAAATGATTTTACTTGTTTCTGAAGTAGGAGAATTAAAAGCAAATCCAGATCGCCATGCAATTGGTTCAGTAATTGAAGCACAATTAGATAAAGGTCGTGGCTCTGTAGCTACATTATTAGTACAAAACGGAACTTTACATGTAGGTGATCCAATCGTTGTTGGTCATACTTTTGGTCGAGTACGTGCTATGGTCAATGATGTAGGTCGTCGAGTGAAATCTGCTGGGCCATCAACACCAGTTGAAATTACTGGTTTAAATGAAGTACCTCAAGCTGGGGATCGCTTTGTTGTATTTGATGACGAAAAAACAGCTCGTCAAGTAGGTGAAGCTCGTGAAGCTACAGCAATTCAAGCTCAACGTACAGAAAAACAACGTATTACACTTGATAATCTATTTGAACAAATGAAACAAGGCGATATGAAAGAATTAAACTTAATCGTTAAAGCAGACGTTCAAGGTACAGTAGAAGCTATGGCTGCTTCACTTATGAAGATTGACGTTGAAGGCGTTAACGTGAAAATCATTCATACAGGTGCAGGTGCCATCACAGAATCAGATATCTCACTTGCGGCTGCTTCTAATGCCATCGTAATCGGCTTCAATGTACGTCCAGATGTGAATGCAAAACGTGCTGCTGAAGCAGAAGGTGTAGATATCCGTCTTCATAAAATTATTTATAAAGTAATTGAAGAAATTGAAGCTGCTATGAAAGGTATGCTTGACCCAGAATTCGAAGAAAAAGTAATTGGTTCTGCTGAAATCCGTGAAACATTTAAAGTTTCTAAAGTCGGCACAATTGCTGGTGGTTATGTAACATCTGGAAAACTTACACGTGATAGCGGTGTTCGAGTAATCCGTGATGGTATCGTAATCTTCGAAGGTGTATTAGATTCTTTAAAACGTTTTAAAGACGATGCAAAAGAAGTTGCAAAAGGTTACGAATGTGGTTTTACAATCAAAGACTACAATGATATTAAAGTCGGAGATGAAATTGAAGCATTCATTATGGAAGAGATTAAACGCTAATGATTGTCTATGCAGAGTGTGAATTCTTCGTCCCTTCTGCACATTCGCTAAAAGAGAAGAGAGCAGTATTGCAGCGTATGATTACTCGTACAAAACAAAAATACAATGTCTCAATAGCGGAAATTGATCATCAAGACGTTTGGCAAAGAACCCTTCTGGCACTTGTAACAGTTGCATCCTCACAACAAGCAGCAGAAAAAGAATTAAGTCGTGCGATTGCCTTTTTAGAATCAAATCCTGAATGGCAATGTCAAAACATACAACGAGAGTTTTTATAGAAACAAAGAGGTGAATCGATATGTCAATGCGTTCAAACCGTGTTGCAGAACAAATGAAAAAAGAACTTGCTGATGTTATTAGTCGTAAGCTAAAAGATCCAAGAGTTGGATTTGTAACTGTAACAGATGTAGATGTAACAGGAGATCTACAACAAGCAACAGTCTATATTACTTGTTTAGGTACAGAAAGAGAACGTCAAGATACGATGAAAGGTCTCGAAAAAGCAAAAGGCTTTATTCGTTCTGAATTAAGTCATCGTATTCGTTTACGAATAACACCAGAACTTACATTTGAGTTTGACTCATCTGTTGAGTACGGTAATCGAATTGACACATTGTTACGTCAACTTAACGATTCGCAAGAACAATAATCAAAAAGCCTGCAGATAAAACATTTGCAGGCTTTTTCTCATATAAAGCGGAAAACGCCCGTTAAAAGGAAGATAGCCTAAAAGCGCCGCGTCCTGCGGCAACGGCTATCGGGTACACGTCCTGTGCACCTTCTAAAAAAATTACATTTTAAGCAAAGGAGTGAACATGCATGCAGCATGGCATTCTCCCATTATGGAAAGAAAGAGGCATGACCTCTCATGATTGTGTATTTAAAATACGTAAAATCCTTCATACTAAAAAAGTAGGACATACAGGGACATTAGACCCTGGTGTTGAAGGAGTTTTACCGATTTGTATTGGTAATGCAACAAGACTTGCTGAATACTTAACTGATGCTGGTAAAGTATATGAAGCAATAATAGAAATTGGGACCGCTACAACAACAGAAGATGCTGAGGGTGAAGTGGTTCAAGAAGATTCAACAGAAAAGCGCATTACTCGTTCTCAAATTCTAGAAGCTCTAAAATCATTAACAGGTGTTATTTCTCAAACGCCACCTATGTTTTCAGCAGTGAAGGTTAATGGTCGGAAATTATATGAATATGCTAGAAATGGTGAAACTGTAGAGCGTCCAACTCGTCAAATTACAATTTATTCATTAGAATTGACTAGACGATTGTGAAGATTTATGAAGGGAAGAACATTAAATTCCCAGTTCGTATTGCATGTAGTAAAGGAACGTATATTCGCACACTAGCTGTTCAAATTGGTCAAGCACTTGGATATCCAGCCCATATGGCATCATTAATTCGTACAAAATCAGGTACTTTTACAAAAGAAGATTGTATCACATTGGATAAATTACAAGAATTAGCAGAGAACAATCACTTAGAAAAATGCATTAAACCATTAGAGTATGCATTGGTCGATTTTCCAAAAATAGAAATCACCTTAGATATTCATAAAAAAATTACGAATGGACAAGTGCTGCCAAGTCATCCTTATCTCAAAGAACATGATAAAATAGTATACATGGAAAATAACAAAGCGGTTGCTGTCTATGTCCAGCATCCGGAAAAAAAGGGATTTATGAAGCCAGAAAAAATGTTCCCGAAAGTTGATTAGGAGGCAGTCGCATGAAAGTCATTCAACTGATGTACCCTCATCAAATTAGTTCAGACGAAATAAGTGGGCCATATTCTTTAGCAATTGGTTTTTTCGATGGGGTACATCGTGGACATCAAGCTGTTATTGAACAAGCAAAAAAATATGTAAAAGACAAAGAGTCAAAACTTGCAGTAATGACGTTTGATCCTCATCCATCAATTGTATTAGGTCAACGTAAAGAACAAGTATTTTATATCACGCCATTAAAACAAAAACTTGAGATATTAGAAGAACTACAAGTAGATACAGTATTTGTTGTTCGTTTCACATCAGATTTTGCAAAATTAAGTCCACAACAATTTGTAGAAGTATTTATCCGGAATTTAAATATTCGACATGTAACTGCCGGATTTGATTTTACATTTGGAGTGAAAGGAAGCGGAACGATGAAGGATTTAGAAGTAATGAGCAATGGAGATTATGGAGTATCAGTTGTAGAAAAACAACAAATTGATTCAGAAAAAATTAGCTCAACTCGAATTCGTCAGGCATTAAAAGAAGGGGATATGGAACAAGCTCGTGAGTTTCTTGGACGACCATATCAAATACCAGGGATTGTAGTACATGGCGATAAGCGCGGAAGACAAATTGGTTTTCCTACAGCAAATGTACAGGAAGTGGAAGGATCTTTCATACCTGCAACAGGCGTCTATGCAGTTCGCATACAAGTACAAAACAAATGGCATGATGGTGTATGTAATGTAGGATATAAACCTACCTTTAAAAACCCAGATGAAAAGAATTTAACAATAGAAGTATATATCAATAATTTTGACAAAAACATTTATGGTGAAGAAGTTAAAGTGGACTGGTACAAGTTCATTCGTAGTGAAAGAAAATTTGATGGAATCGAATCATTAAAAGCACAAATTGAATTAGACAAACAACATGCTATGGAATATTTGAGTCATTGCTAGACCAATTAAATTAGTTGCATGAGATAACTCTTTGTGTTAATATTTCTTAAGTGACTTGTATAACGAGTCGCTTAACCATTACTTGGCACATCGAATCACCAACGGGTAGCTCAGTGATTGGGGATATTTTAATTTAGGAGGTGAAACGGATGGCACTTACACAAGAACGTAAAAATGAAATCATTGCTGAATTCCGTACACACGAAAGTGATACTGGTTCACCAGAAGTTCAAATCGCTGTCCTAACGGAAGAGATTAACAACTTAAACGAACATTTACGTGTTCACAAAAAAGACCACCACTCTCGTCGCGGTTTATTCAAAATGGTCGGACGTCGTCGTAACTTATTAAAATACTTACGTGAAAATGACGTACCACGCTACCGTGAAATCATTACAAAACTCGGCTTACGTCGATAAAATGCACTTTTCGAAAGCGGGCTTGTCCCGCTTTTTCTTTATGTTTTAATAAATAAAACCTCCTAATTTATAATTGAAACTACAATATAAAGAAATGTTTCGCAATGCATAATTATTTTTGATAAACTACAAGTAACTACATAACATAATCACATACGTGATAGGTTTTCTTTTTAAGAGAGGAGTTCAATATATGAACGAGAAACAGGTATTTACCTACGAATGGGCAGGACGACCTTTACAAATTGAAGTCGGCCAACTCGCAAAGCAAGCTAATGGAGCCGTTATGGTTCGTTACGGGGAAACTGCTGTATTATGTAATGCAACGATGTCGAAACAAGCTAAGCAAACAGATTTCTTCCCATTAACAGTAAACTATGAAGAAAAGCTATATGCTGCAGGTAAAATTCCAGGAGGATTTATTAAACGTGAAGGACGACCATCTGAAAAAGCAGTGCTTACATCACGCTTAATCGATCGTCCTATCCGCCCACTTTTCCCAGATGGATTCCGAAATGAAGTACAGGTTATTTCTATGGTTATGTCAGCAGATCCTGACTGCAGCACAGAAATGGCAGCAATGATTGGTTCTTCACTTGCATTAATGGTTTCTGATATTCCATTTGATGGTCCAATTGCTGGCGTTCAAGTAGGTATGATTAACGATGAATTCATTGTTAACCCAACAGTTGAACAATGGAAAGTCTCAACCATCAATTTAACAGTTGCAGGTACAAAAGATGCGATTAACATGGTTGAAGCAGGTGCTCTAGAAGTTCCTGAAGAAACAATGCTTGAAGCAATCATGTTTGGTCATGAAGAAATTAAAAAATTAATTGCTTTCCAAGAAGAAGTAACTGCACAAGCTGGAAAAGAAAAAATTGAAGTAACTCTTCATGAATTGGATGCGGAGCTAACTGCAGCGATTACTTCCGAATATGAAGTGAAAATGGTTGCAGCAATTCAAACACATGAAAAACATGCACGTGACGAAGCAATTGGAGCGGTAAAAGAAGAAGTCATAGCTAAATATGAAGAACAAGAAGCAGATGAAGTAACGTTAAAACAAGTTTCACAAATTCTAGATAAAATGGTAAAAGAAGAAGTTCGTCGTTTAATTACTGAAGAAAAAATTCGCCCTGATGGTCGTAAACTAGATGAAATTCGCCCATTATCATCTGAAGTAGGTCTATTACCTCGTGCTCATGGTTCAGGTTTATTTACTCGTGGACAAACTCAAGCATTATCAATTTGTACATTAGGTTCATTGAGTGATGTGCAAATTATCGATGGTCTTGGTGTAGAAGAATCTAAACGCTTTATGCACCATTACAACTTCCCACAATTCTCAGTTGGTGAAACTGGCCCGATGCGTGGACCAGGTCGCCGTGAAATCGGTCATGGTGCTTTAGGTGAACGTGCACTATCTGCTGTTATTCCTGATGAAAAAGACTTCCCATATACAATACGTTGTGTATCTGAAGTATTAGAATCAAATGGTTCAACTTCACAAGCAAGTATTTGTGGCTCATGCTTAGCACTTATGGATGCAGGTGTGCCAATTAAAGCACCAGTTGCTGGTATTGCAATGGGTCTTGTGAAAAAAGGCGATTATTACTCAATTTTAACTGATATTCAAGGGATGGAAGACCATCTTGGTGATATGGACTTTAAAGTGGCAGGTACAGCGAAAGGTGTTACTGCACTTCAAATGGATATTAAAATTGATGGCTTATCTCGTGAAATCCTACATGAGGCGTTGGTACAAGCAAAACGTGGTCGTATGATTATTCTTGACTCAATGCTTGCAACACTTTCTGGACCACGTCATCATTTATCAACTTATGCACCAAAAATTAAGAGTATCCATATTAATCCAGATAAAATCCGTGATGTCATCGGGCCTGGAGGTAAACAAATTAACAAAATCATCGAAGAAACAGGCGTGAAAATAGATACAGAACAAGATGGTACAATTTTCATCTCATCTTCTGATGAAACAATGATTAACCGTGCAAAAGAAATTATCGAAAATATTGTTCGCGAAGCAAAAGTAGGCGAATATTATATGGGGAAAGTAAAACGTATCGAAAAATTCGGTGCATTCCTTGAAATTTTCCCAGGTAAAGACGGCTTACTTCACATCTCTGAAATTCAAGAAGAACGCACAAAAGCAGTTGAAGATGTCTTGAAATTAGGGGATGAGTTATTGGTGAAAGTTATTGAAATTGATCACCAAGGTCGCGTTAACTTATCTCGAAAAGCTGTACTTAAAGAAGAAAAAGAACGCGCTGAAGAAAACTAAAAGTAATACGTTTCAGGGTAATCGTTAGAACAGATAAAAAGCAATAGTCTAAAATACCAGGGAATAGTGGTGTAAGCTGATCTGTTTTAGCATATACTTCAATATGAATTTTTGGGAAACTCACATCTAAAAATAATCAAGGTTGTCCATGTTACTAGGGCAACCTTTTTTACATAAGGAGGAAAATGATTGGTAACAAAACATATTTGCCAAAATGGGGTTCGAATATTAGTAGAAAAATTACCATATGTACGTTCTGTATCTATGGGAATATGGGTAAATGTTGGCTCTTCCGATGAAAAGCCAGAAGAAAATGGGATTACTCATTTTATAGAGCATATGCTTTTTAAAGGTACATACAGTAGAACAGCGAAAGAAATTGCAGAATCTTTTGACCGAATCGGGGGTCAGTTAAATGCTTTCACTTCAAAAGAAAACACTTGCTACTATGCTGTTACACTAGACCATCATGCAAAAGAAGCAATAACTATATTAGCTGATATGTTTTTCCATTCTAAATTTGCAGAATCGGAAATTGAAAAAGAACGACAAGTGATTTTTGAAGAAATGGCGATGGTGGAAGATACACCAGATGATGATGTAGATGAACGACTTTGGAGTGCCATGTATCCCAATCATCCAATGGGAGCACCAATTTTAGGGACAGAAGAAACATTAGCAACTTTTACAAAAGAAAAAATCGAAGCATATATGAATGAGCATTATACACCAGATAAAATCGTAATCTCCATTGCAGGTAATATATCGAATGAATTAGTCAATCAAGTGATCTTTCTATTTGGTCAATTTTCAAGAACTTTTCCGCAATCGAGTAACCTAACACCTATGTCTTACCCATTGTTTATCCCAGGAAAAGTGAAAAAAGAAAGTAATACGGAACAATCGCATTTAGCTTTGGGTTACGAAGGTTTAACAATTAAAGATCCAAATCTTATGAGTTTACTTGTTCTCAACAATATTTTGGGGGATACGACGTCTTCAAGGCTATTTCAGAAAGTACGAGAAGAAAAGGCATTAGCTTATTCCATTTTTTCCTATTATTCTGCCTACGAAAATGCTGGAGCCTTTATGATTTATGGAGGTACTTCACCAGATAAGCTAATAAAACTAGAAGAAACGATATTTCAAACCATCGATCAATTGGTTAAAAATGGTGTATCCAATATCGAAATTCAATATGCCAAAGAACAATTAGAGAGTACTTTATTATTAGGACTTGAAACTTCAAATGATTTCATGAATCACAATGCAAAAAACGAGCTAATATTTGGAAAAGATAAAACAGTGGAACAAACATTGCAAGAACTAAGCGCTGTAGATGAAGAGAGTGTAAATCAAATTATTCCACAACTTTTAACAAAACCATATGCAAGATCTGTTATTCAGCCAGCTAAGGGGATATAGGCTTATCTCCTTAGCTTTTTTTATGCACGGGAAAAGCATGGGCGTCATACACTGTTAATACGGGAAAAAAGGAGGGATTGAATGCTCTTATCGGAGCTTGCAGACAAAGAGTTAATTCAGATTAAAGACGGAGTACGGTGTGGTTTACTTGCTGAGACTGAGTGTTTACTCAATGCACAAACGGGTCAAATTTATGGATTTGAAATTGTGAATAAGGGATATCGTTTACCATTCCAATCAAAAGAGACGAAGATGCAATCTTTTATTCCTTGGACTGAAATTTCGTTAATTGGTGAAGACCGTATTTTATTTAATAATACGCAGCCAATATCTGCGGGGTATATGAAATGACGAACGAGACATGGCTGATATTGGGAAAAGATTTACGATTTAAGGAATTAGCATTACAACTTTCACAAGATTTTGAAAAAGTATTTTATAAATATACGGACCACTGGAATGATGAAATTCAACAAATTGTCATAACAGAGAAACCTCAAAGAATCGTACTTCCTATTCATGCTGTAGAATTGCCAAAATACGCTTTTGAAGACTTGCCAGCGAATACTGCGGTATTTGTCGGGAAAAGCAATCAAGCGCTACAGCAAGAACTTCAATACCTAAACGAAGAGCGTGTCATTTACTATTTACAAGATGAGTCCTATATTTGGTTAAATGCTAGATTAACCTCAGAAGGAATGGTTTGTGCATTTTATGAACTTGAAAAGTCTTCTGTATATGGGAAGTCGTTTTATATTACTGGGTTTGGACGTGTAGCGAAAATGCTTGCATATATGTTGCACAGATTAGGGGCAAATGTTCATATCTTAGCACGCTCAAATAGCCAAATTCAAGAAGCAATCGCATATGGTTACGTTGCTTCTCAGCTATTACCTGAAAATTTGACAAACTCCTATTATCTCATCAACACCATTCCTAATAAATGGTTGACGGAAGAATTTAATGTATTAATTGATAATGAAGTGAAAATCTTTGATTTGGCCTCTGCACCAGGATGCTTAAATTTAGAGGATCGTTCTTCTATAAACTATAAATTACTACCAGGTTTGCCTGGGAAATACTATCCTCAGGATGCAGCAAATCTATTAGCACAAGTCATCGCTCGCAAAAATAAAGAATTAAGAGAGGGATAACATAACATGTTAGAGGGAAAACGAATTGGACTTGGTATTACTGCATCACATTGTACTTACGGAGATGTAGTTCCTAAAATTACAACACTTACAGAGCAAGGTGCAACTGTAGTGCCAATTATTACAAATTCAGTATTAACGGCTGCTACTCGTTTTGGTACAGGTGAAGAGTGGATTGAAAAAATAGAGGAATTAGCTGGTCATAAAGTAGTTAAGAGCATCGTAGAAGCAGAACCCTTTGGACCATCCAACCCCCTTGATTGTATGGTTATTGCTCCGATGACTGGAAATTCGATCAGTAGATTTGCAAATGCAGCAACAGATTCTGCAGTTTTGATGGCTGCAAAAGCTACGTTACGAAATGGAAGTCCTATTGTATTAGGGATTTCTACAAATGATGCACTTGGACTAAATGGAGTAAATGTTATGAAGCTGATCAACACAAAAAATATTTTCTTTATACCATTTGGCCAAGACGATCCGATTAGTAAACCTAATTCATTAATTTCTGATTTTACGCAGTTATTACCTACCGTTGTTGCTGCTTTAGATAAGAAACAATTACAGCCGCTAATAATTCAATATACAAAATAATTAAATTATTATACAAAAACTTTGTAAATTATGATACAATAGCGCCATTATCTAATGAAGAGTTGAGGAGAGATGTATGATGGCTAAAGAATATACAGTAGCAGTTGTAGGAGCTACAGGTGCAGTTGGAACAAAAATGATGGAGCAGCTTACAAAGCGTAAGTTTCCTATTGGGAAATTTGAAGCTACTTGCATCAAAACGTTCTGCTGGTAAGGAACTAACTTTTAATGGTCAAACATACACAATTGAAGAGGCCACTCCAGAAGCATTTGAAGGTGTAGACGTTGCATTATTCAGTGCAGGTGGTGCAGTTTCGAAAGCATTAGCACCTGCAGCAGCAGAACGTGGTGCAGTTGTTATTGATAATACAAGCGCGTTTCGTATGGACCCAGAAGTTCCTTTAGTGGTACCAGAAGTAAATCCACAAGATTTGGCACAACACAAAGGAATTATTGCGAATCCAAACTGTTCTACTATTCAAATGGTTGCAGCACTAGAACCAATACGACAAAGCTATGGATTGAAAAACGTAATCGTCTCTACATATCAAGCTGTGTCAGGGTCAGGAATAAGTGCAATTGAAGAACTAAAAGAACAAAGTTTACATTTTGATGATCCACAACATGTTGAGGCAAACATTTTACCAGTAAAAGGTGATAAAAAACACTATCCGATTGCTCGTAATGTGATCCCACAAATTGATGTTTTCACTGACAACGGATTCACATATGAAGAGATGAAAATGATTAATGAAACAAAGAAAATCTTGCATGCAGAAGATCTTCCAGTGGCAGCAACTTGTGTTCGTGTGCCTGTAGTAGCAGGACATTCAGAATCTGTTTATATTGAAATCGATCAAACAGGTGTAACTGTTGAAGATTTGATTAAAGTATTACAAGATGCACCTGGCATAATCGTGCAAGACGATATTACATCACAAGTTTACCCAATGCCAATTTTCGCTGAGGGTGAGGATGGGGTGTTTGTAGGACGTATTCGAAAAGATTTAACAAAAGATAATGCTTTCCATCTTTGGGTTGTATCAGACAATTTACTAAAAGGTGCAGCATTAAATTCAATTCAAATTGCAGAAAAAATGATTGAAGATGGATTAATCTAAGGAGGCACTACAAATGGATATTGGTAATATTGCTACTGCTATGATTACTCCTTTCCATGAAGATGGCTCAATCCACTATCATATGGTTTCAGAAATGATTGAACATTTAATTTCGAATGGTACTGATTCGATTGTAGTTTGTGGTACGACAGGGGAATCACCTACTTTATCCCATGAAGAAAAGGTTACTTTATTTCAATTTGTTGTGCAAACAGTTGATAAAAGAATACCAGTCATTGCAGGAACAGGCAGCAATAATACACAAGATTCAATAGACCTCACAAAAGAAGCAGTAGAAGCAGGTGTTGATGGCATTATGTTAGTAGCACCTTATTACAACAAGCCCAGTCAACTGGGCTTGTATACACATTTTGCAACGATTGCTAACTCTACTTCATTGCCAGTTATGGTATACAACATACCAGGACGCTCAATTGTTAATATACTTCCACAAACAATGATTGAATTGAGTAAAATTCCAAACATCCAAATTGCTAAAGAGGCAAGTGGTAGTTTAGACCAAATGACTGAAATTTTAGCGGGTTCCACCGATGGCTTTAAAGTGTATTCAGGAGATGATGGATTAACGCTACCCTTACTTGCAATTGGTGGTTCAGGAATTGTTTCAGTGGCATCACATATCGTTGGAAATGACATGCAGAAAATGATTCATGCTTTTAAGAATGGAAGGCATGCATGAGGCAGCTTCCATCCATCAGGCGTTACTTCCGTTAATTCGTGCACTATTTGCAACTCCAAGTCCTTCCACTTTAAAATATGCGCTTACTAAATTAGGAATCGGCACTGACACTGTAAGATTGCCAATTGTGTCTCTTACAGATCAAGAGAAATCAGCGTTTGATCGTATATGGGAAGAATATTTAGAAAAGCAAAAATCGTTTTAGTGAAATTTAGAATGGGCGGTATCGTCCATTCTTTTTTTTG
Source organism: uncultured Caryophanaceae bacterium (assembly GCA_963792445.1). Lineage (GTDB taxonomy): Bacteria > Bacillota > Bacilli > Bacillales_A > Planococcaceae > Rummeliibacillus. The sequence continues at coordinate 234,918 of CAWBWO010000002.1, forward strand.
TTTGTGTAAACTCTCAACTACAGATATAATGAGAGTAAGTGGTTTGTGTTCGGGATTATTTTAGGAGGAAGACAAGTGGCAAAAACTAAAAATGAAGTTATTCGCGTCATTCCACTAGGTGGCGTAAGTGAAATTGGCAAGGCTATGTATGTCGTTGAAATCGATGAAGAGCTTTTTGTCGTAGATAGTGGACTAATGTTTCCTGAGGATGAAATGTTAGGAATAGATTACGTAATTCCTGACATGTCATACTTAGAAGAAAACAAAACACGTGTAAAAGGAATTTTCCTTACACATGGTCATGAAGATGCGATCGGTTCTATAGCATATCTTCTACAAAAAGTGAATGCACCTGTTTATGGCTCTAAATTGACAATAGCATTAGCTAAAGAACATTTAAAAGATTTACCAGCTCCATACCCTGTTAAATTTTTTGAAGTAACAAGCAAGAGTCGTATGAATTTCCAATCTACATATGTGACGTTTTTCCATACAACACATAGTATTCCAGATTCGTTGGGCATTGCTTTCCATACTTCAGAAGGCGCAATTGTACACACAGGTGAGTTTAAATTCGACCAATCAGCACAAGGCAAATATAAACCAGACATAGCAAAAATGGCTAATTTAGGTGAAGAAGGCGTCTTTATTCTAATGTCTGATTCAACTGAAGCAGAACGCCCTGGATATACGATTCCAGAAAACGTAGTGAATGAGAGATTAGCTCATACATTCCATCATGCAGAAGGAAGAATCTTAGTAGCACTTTATGCATCAAATTTTATACGTATTCAACAAGTATTTGACCAAGCAACTGCTGCAAATCGTAAAATTGTTGTAGTCGGTCGAAGTTTAGAACATATTTTTGAAATTGGTATGAGATTAGGATATCTTTCTGTAGATCCAGATCGAATTATTCCTATTAGTAAAATTAATAACTATCATGATGAAGAAATAGTAGCAATTATTACAGGAAATCAAGGTGAACCACTAGAAGGATTAGAAAAAATCATCCGTAAACACCACCGCGATATCCGTATTAAATCTACAGATACAGTCCTTATCACATTTACACCTTCACCAGGAATGGAAGTTCAAATTGCTGATACGATGAATAGCCTTGCAAAAGCAGGTGCGAAAGTATTATCAGCTGATAAGAAGGTTCATGTATCGGGTCATGGAGCACAAGAAGATTTGAAGTTGATGTTAAATCTTATGAAACCGAAATACTTTATTCCAATACAAGGCGAATATCGTATGCTCATTGCTCACTCTAAATTAGCCCAACAAACGGGCCTATCTAAATCTCAAATCTTTATTGCAGATAAGGGAGATATCGTCGAATATAAAGGCGGTAAAATGCGAATGAGTGGTCGAGTAACTGCTGGTAACGTCCTAATCGACGGTATCGGTGTCGGTGATGTTGGTAATATTGTGTTACGTGATCGTAAATTACTTAGCCAAGATGGAATTTTCATCGTAGTTGTAACAATTAATCGACAATTGAAAAAGATTGCTTCTGGACCAGAAATATTATCTCGTGGATTTGTTTATGTCAGAGAATCTGAAGAACTATTAAGTGAATCTTCTGAATTAGTCAAAACAGTTGTCGAAAAATATGTGAATAAAGGCTCGTATGAATGGACAAACATTAAACAAGAAATCCGTGACACGCTAAACTCTTATTTATTCCAAAAAACAAAACGCCGCCCAATGATTATCCCGATTATTATGGAATATTAGCGTTAAGCGGACAAAAAGGATTTCCTAACCTCGATATGGTAGGAAGTCCTTTTTTCCTTTCAAATTAATTGATGTATACGGTTTGTTGAAGTTTGAAGTTTTTAACAATTTCTTTGCGGAAATTGATTTTGCAAACTTATATCGAAGTATATCAATACATGAAATGATCAATGAAAGTAGGTGGGATAATGGCAATAGCAAAAAAGGGACCAGCAAAATCAAAAAAGACAACAACATCGAAAGCAAAAAAAGAGCATCCATTGAGGTATGAAATAATTGGTCTTATTTTAATCGGCTTTTCTATTATCATATTTTTTGAATATGGAATCGTTGGGAGATTACTACAAGGATTAGCAATGTTTTTGTTTGGAAACTGGGCAATTGTCGTTCCGTTTTTATTAGTTGTCGGTGCAATATTATTAATGGTAAAACGAACAATTCCTAATTTTAAGAATCGTTTAATTTTAGGATGTTTAATGATCACTGGTGGTCTTACTTTATTTAGTCATATTGCATTGTTTGAACAATTATTTGAAGGAAATGCCATACAAAGTAACTCAGTATTAAGAGAAACTTGGCGAATACTAATTACTAGTGATGGGATAAAGAATCATAGCAATGCATTAGGGGGAGGCATGATTGGCTCTATTCTATTTGCATGTTTTTATGCACTGTTTGACTCTGCAGGGGCGAAAATAGCCGGCTGGTTAATGGTACTTATAGGGATTGTGTTAATTTCAGGGAAGGCACTGATTCCGTACTTAGTAAGTATGTGGCCATCTATTAAAAAATCAATTTCTGAAATGAAAGAGGAATCTAATCGTTCCGTAAGCCGACGACAAGAAGCGAAGAAGAAGAAGGCTTCAAGTAAAAAGGAAAATAATCGTAAAGGCCGAAAAAATGAACAACTAGATGTATCTACTCAGGAAGAAGAACATCATGCAGCAACAGCAATAGAGCCTGAACCAGTAGAAGAGCGAAGAGAACCTATTATTTCTGCGTTTACTCAAAGAGTTCATCAAGAACGTGATGAACCGGAAATGACTACTGTCGAAGAAAACCATTCTGATCATGAAGTTGATCATCCTCCGATTGATACAACAGATGTGATAGAAAATGAAGCATATCAATTACCAGCTATGAGTAATTTGAAACTTCCACCACATACTGACCAAAGCGGGGAATTTGAAATTATTCAAGATAACGCGCGCACATTAGAACAAACCTTCCAATCATTTGGTGTGAAAGCGACAGTGACACAAGTACATTTAGGGCCAGCTGTGACAGAATATGAAGTTTTACCTGATCGCGGTGTCAAAGTTAGTAAGATTGTGGGTCTTCAAGATGACTTAGCATTAGCACTTGCAGCAAAAGATATTCGTATTGAAGCTCCAATACCGGGAAAATCTGCAGTGGGTATAGAAGTACCAAATAAAGAAGTTGCTATTGTTAGTTTGAGGGAAGTGTTGGAGTCTAAGGAAAATAACAGACCGGATGAAAAATTATTAATTGGGTTAGGTAGAGATATTACCGGTGAGGCAAAACTCGCAAAATTGAACAAAATGCCGCATTTACTTGTTGCTGGTTCAACAGGAAGTGGTAAATCTGTTTGTATTAACGGAATTATTATAAGTATTTTAATGAGAGCCAAGCCTCATGAAGTGAAAATGATGATGATTGACCCAAAAATGGTAGAATTGAATGTTTATAACGGGATTCCACACCTATTAGCGCCTGTAGTAACGGATGCACGTAAAGCTTCTCAAGCATTGAAAAAAGTAGTAGCTGAAATGGAGAGAAGATACGATTTATTTTCTCATACCGGTACACGCAATATTGAGGGCTATAACGAACATGTTGATCGATTTAATGAAGAAAACGGAGAAAAGCATCCTAAAATGCCGTTTATTGTGGTGATCGTAGATGAATTAGCAGATTTAATGATGGTTGCTTCAAGCGATGTTGAAGATTCAATCACTAGATTAGCACAAATGGCTCGTGCTGCAGGGATTCACTTAATTATTGCAACACAAAGACCAAGTGTAGATGTAATTACGGGTATTATTAAAGCGAATATTCCATCACGTATAGCGTTTGCTGTATCTTCAGCTATTGATTCCAGAACCATTCTTGATATGGGTGGAGCAGAACGACTGTTAGGTAGAGGGGATATGTTATTCTTGCCTGCTGGAGAATCGAAGCCGGTTCGAGTGCAAGGTGCATTTGTTTCTGATCAGGAAGTAGAACAGATTGTAGACTTTGTTATAGCACAGCAAAAAGCCCAATACCAAGAGGAAATGATTCCGACTGAAGAAGAAGAAATTCAGGATTTAGATGATACAGATGACCTGTACGAAGAAGCTGTGCAGTTAGTCGCAGCACAAGATACAGCGTCAGTATCATTTCTTCAAAGAAAGCTTAAAATAGGCTATGCACGTGCAGCGCGAATTATGGATCAGATGGAGGAAAGAGGAATTGTTGGACCAGCTGAAAAAAGTAAACCAAGAGAAGTTTTGATTGGTAAATAATTAATTGATGGATAATATTTTATATGTAACATAACGACATTAGAAATCTAGTTTGTACAGATATTATTGAATCAAGAAAGTGCTTTAGCAAAATAATATCATTAAATAATTCGAAATGTTTTTTTATCTGCTTAATAACTAAAATTGTAAAAAGTTTATTTTTCTAATGGAATTTTTTTCTCTGTAATACAGTTTTGGAAAATATTTATTTACCCAAATAAAAATGGTATAGTAATGTCTGATTAGTAGGAATGTTTTACGTCTGATGTCTGATCTCTTCTGGTGGTGGTTTAAATGACAATCAAGTCTGATCATCGTCATCTCTATCTTCAAGTAATTGATCATTTAAAGGCAGATATTGAAAAAGGTGTTTATACAGAAAATTCAAAACTGCCTTCTGAATTTGAATTATCAAAATCTCTTGGAGTCAGTCGTGCAACATTACGAGAAGCACTTAGACTGTTGGAAGAAGAAAATGTTATTGTTCGCAGACATGGTGTAGGTACATTTGTTAATTCGAAACCTTTATTTACATCAGGAATTGAACAACTATCTAGTATTTCCTCAATGATTGAAAATGTTGGAATGCAGCCTGGTACAAACTACATAAGTTCTACCGAGCTGCTTCCTAATGAAGAGGATATAAAACGCTTTCAATGTGATGCTGATGAACCTTTAATAACGATAGAACGTGTGCGAACAGCAGACGGTGAACCGGTTGTATATTGTGTAGACCAAGTGCCTGCTAAGTATTTACCAGCGGATTTCTTGTGTCGAAATAATTCATCCATTTTCTCAGCTTTGGAGGAATCTGGTGAAATTCATGTTGCCTATGCGGTAACTTTCATTGATCCTGTGGGTTATCATAATCAAGTTTCTCCAATATTAAAATGTGGGCGCGATAAAGCCCTTTTAGTTTTAAAACAGCTCCATTATGATGATAACGATCGTGTGGTGCTCTATTCACGTAACTATTTTAGAGCTGATAAATTCAGCTTCCATGTAGTCCGAAAACGTGTGTAAACACGTATTCATTCCTGCTATTTCAAAAAATGAATATAACTTAAAATTTTGGGGGGATTTCAAATGAAAAAGCGTAAAATTGGATTAGCTCTTTCAGCACTTACTAGCTTCAGGTACATTTCTTGCAGCATGTGGTAATAACAAAATGCAAACAATGCAAAGAGTGGTAACGAAAAAGATACATTTTCAGTAGCTATGGTAACTGATACTGGTGGTATTGATGACCGTTCATTTAACCAATCAACTTGGGAAGGTATTCAAAAATTTGGTAAAGATACTGGATTATAAAAAGGTGATGGTGGTTACGATTACCTACAATCTGCTTCTGATAGTGACTTTACTACTAACATTAACAGCCTTGTTCGTCGTCATTTCGATTTAATATATGCTGTAGGTTTTAAACTTCACGATTCAGTAGCTGAAGTAGCTGATCAACAAAAAAATGCTAAAATCGCAATTATTGACTCAGTAGTTGAAGGTAAAGACAATGTTGCTTCAATTATGTTCCGTGCAAACGAAGCTTCATATTTAGCAGGTGCTGCAGCGGCTTTACAATCTAAAACTGGTAAAATCGGCTTCATCGGTGGTATGGAAGGCGACATCGTTGGTGGATTTCGAAGCTGGTTATGTAGCAGGTGCTAAAGCAGCAAATCCAAAAGTTAAAGTTGATGTCCAATATGCAGGTTCATTCAACGATGCTGCAAAAGGTCAAGCAATTGCTAAACGTATGTACGATTCTGGTGCTGATATTATTTTCCATGCAGCGGGTGGTACAGGTAATGGTTTATTCACTGAAGCAAAAGAACGTAAACAAAAAGATCCAAATGCTGATGTATGGGTAATCGGTGTTGACCGTGACCAATACGATGAAGGTAAAGTGGATGACAAAACAAATGTTACTTTGACTTCAGTGTTAAAACGTGTTGATATTGCTGCAGAAGATATTGCTAAACAATCAAAAGATGGTAAATTCCCTGGTGGTAAAACAATCTCATTTGGTTTAAAAGATAATGGTGTTGCATTAGCTGATTCACACGGTGCAATTACTGCAGATACACAAAAGAAAATTGATGAATACAAAGATAAAATTATCAAAGGTGAAATTAAAGTTCCTGAAAAACCAGGAAAATAATGTTTAACCACCATCATAAAGACCAGTTAAATCTGGTCTTTATGATTCTTTTATCTATTAAAAAATTAATAGATGAAAGTATTTAAAGATTTAATAGAGTGATATTTTGAAACCATCTAAATTTTATTTAATTATTAGAAATGACAGAATAATTATTTATTAATTCTAGTTACTTTATAACGCTTTAAGTACTTTCTTGTGTGAATTTTATTAACCTAGTTATTAAATGCAACTCTAAATTTATAATGTCAAAGAGGGAGTGACCACATTGGAATATGTGATTGAAATGCTTGGAATTCGCAAACAATTTGGCGATTTTGTAGCAAATGATAACATCACCCTTCAGCTAAAAAAAGGAGAAATTCATGCACTATTAGGAGAAAATGGTGCAGGAAAATCAACGTTAATGAACGTACTTTTTGGTTTATATCAACCAGAAGCAGGCACTATTCGAGTTCATGGTAAGGACGTAAAAATTACGGATCCGAACAAAGCCAATGCTCTTGGAATAGGTATGGTTCACCAACACTTTATGTTAGTTGAAAATTTTACGGTGACGGAAAATATCATACTAGGTAGTGAACCTACTACAGCGGGTATGATTAATATTCGAGACGCAGCAAAAAAAGTACAAGCATTATCAGAAAAGTATGGCTTAAATGTAGACGCAAATGCGAAAATTGAAGACATTTCAGTTGGTATGCAACAACGTGTTGAAATTTTAAAAACATTATACCGTGGTGCAGAAATATTAATCTTTGATGAACCAACAGCTTCTCTTACACCACAAGAGATTACTGAATTAATTCAAATTATGAAACGCCTGATTGAAGAAGGAAAATCCATTATTTTAATTACACATAAATTAAAAGAAATAATGGAAGTTTCAGATCGCGTAACTATTATTCGTAAAGGTAAAGGGATTGGAACAGTTACTACAGCTGATACAAATCCTGACCAACTTGCAGAAATGATGGTTGGACGTCAAGTTGTATTTAAGACAGAAAAAGCGGAAGCTCATCCTACTGATGTCGTATTAAATATTGAAAACTTAACAGTAAGCGATAACCGTGGTGTTGACAGAGTTAAAAATTTAAGTCTTAAAGTAAGAGCTGGAGAGATTGTTGGGATTGCAGGGATTGATGGTAACGGTCAGTCAGAATTAATCGAAGCAATAACTGGTCTTCGCAAGGTGAAACAAGGTAGTGTCACTTTAAAAGGAAAGAATATTACAGGTTTAAGACCTCGTAAAATTACAGAATCAGGAGTAGGCCATATTCCTCAAGACCGCCACAAACATGGTCTTGTTTTAGATTTTCCGATTGGACATAATATCGCTTTACAAACATATTATCAACAACCAATTTCAAAAGCGGGCATTATCGATTACAAGAATATAAATGGTATTGCCAAGAAAATTATTGAAGAATATGATGTTCGTACACCAAATGAAATGACGCCTGCACGAGCATTATCAGGTGGTAACCAACAAAAGGCAATCATTGGACGTGAAATTAATCGTGATCCAGAATTACTTATTGCTGCACTACCAACAAGAGGTCTAGATGTAGGGGCAATTGAATTTATTCATAAGCGCCTGATTGAACAACGTGATAAAGGAAAAGCTGTATTGCTCATTTCATTTGAATTAGACGAAGTTATGAACGTTTCTGATACAATAGCGGTAATTCATGATGGTCAGATTATTGATACAGTAAAACCTCATGAAACAACAGAACAAGAATTAGGTTTATTAATGGCTGGTCAATCGCTGCATCAAGATCAACAAAAGGTAGGTGACGAGTAATGTCTAAACGAATGACAAATATTCTTGTCCCAATTATTTCTATTCTTTTAGGCTTAATCGTAGGTGCAATCGTGATGCTTGTAAGTGGATTTAGCCCAGTAAATGGCTATATCGCATTATGGAATGGTGTTTTTGGAGATAGCTATAATTTAGGTGAAACGATTCGTCAAATTACACCTTATGTATTTGCTGGTCTAGCTGTGGCTTTTGCTTTCCGGACAGGCCTATTTAATATTGGTGTAGAAGGTCAGTTAATTGTAGGTTGGTTAGCAGCATGCTTATGTTGGATATGCAGTGGATCTTCCTAAAATCATTCACATTCCATTAGCTTTACTTGCGGCAGGAGTTGCAGGTGGGTTATGGGCTTTTATCCCTGGTATATTAAAAGCTAAATTACAAGTGCATGAAGTAATCGTTTCAATTATGATGAACTATATTGCACTTTATGTTGTGAATGCATCGATTTCAACATTGTCCGGTGGTGGTGAAAAAACAGAAAAGATTCACGAATCTGCATCACTCAGGTCACCATTCTTCGAATCAATTACCCAATTTTCGAGAATGCATTGGGGATTTGTTATTGCCATCCTAGCGGTTATTGTAATGTGGTTCATACTAGAGAAAACAACTCGTGGTTTTGAGTTGAAAGCTGTTGGATTTAACCAAAATGCATCAGATTATGCCGGCATGAACGTAAGTAAAAATATCGTTCTTGCTATGGTGATTTCAGGTGTATTTGCAGGTTTAGGTGGTGCAATGGAAGGACTCGGTACTTTCGGTAACATCAATAAGATGACTGCATTTACTGGTATCGGTTTTGATGGGATTGCTGTAGCTTTACTTGGCGCGAACCAACCATTTGGTGTTTTGTTAGGTGCCATTCTTTTTGGTGCGTTAAAAAATGGTGGTTTGAATATGCCAAACGAAGCTGGAATCCCAGTGGAGATTGTATCAATTGTTACGGCATTGATTATTTTCTTCGTCGCATCTGGTTATATCATTCGAGTTACACTTGAACGTTTAAGTAAGAAAAAAAAGGAGGAAAAATAACATGAGCTTTTTAGATGTGTTATATTTCATTATTCCTTCTGCTATCTACTATGCAGCACCATTAATCATGACGGCGATAGGTGGTGTATTCACTGAACGATCAGGTGTTATTAACATTGGTCTAGAAGGTGTAATGATTATGGGAGCCTTCAGTAGTGTTGTCTTCAACTTAACATTTGCAGATTCTCTTGGTGGATTGACACCATGGGTAGGGTTACTTGTTGCGATGGCTGTAGGGATTGTTTTCACACTAATCTTAGCAATTGCAGCCGTTTCGTTCCGTGCTGACCAAACAGTTGCAGGAGTCGCACTTAATATGCTTGGTTTAGCTGTTGCAGTATTCTCTGTAAAAATGTTGTATGACAAAGGTCAAACGGATTCAATAGCAGAGCGATTTTCACGTTTTGACATTCCTGTTTTAAAAGATATTCCGATATTAGGTAAAATGCTATTTACAGATGTGTATGGAACATCTATCTTAGCAATTGCTGTCGCATTCATTGCTTGGTTTGTTATTTATAAAACGCCATTTGGTTTACGTTTGCGTGCTGTTGGTGAACATCCAATGGCAGCTGATACGATGGGTGTAAATGTAACGAAAATGCGTTATATGGCAGTTATGATATCAGGTGCTCTTGGTGGTATTGGTGGTGCGATTTATGCTCAAGCAATCGCAGGCAACTTCAGTCAAGGGACAATTAGTGGACAAGGTTTCATGGCTATCGCTGCTATGATTTTCGGTAAGTGGCATCCACTTGGCGCTATGGGGGCAGCTCTATTCTTCGGTTTTGCACAATCATTAAGTATTGCCGGTGCTTCTATACCAGTCATTAAAGACGTACCTGAAGTCATTCTATTAATATTACCTTATGTACTTACAATCTTAGCTTTAGCAGGATTTATCGGTAAAGCAAGAGCTCCAAAAGCTTCTGGTACACCTTATATTAAAGGAAAACGTTAATGTAAATTAAACAAAAAGGACTCGAGTCACAGGCTCGGTCTTTTTTACTTTTTGGAGAAGAGTTACTTAGTTAAATAGTCTAATTTGTAACCTGCTTTTACATTAGTTGCAATTTTATTCAATTGCCATGTATAGTTGGAGTAATGGATTGTTATATTAAGTAGATAGGAGGGGTTTGAATGTTTAAATCTATAGAAGTAGCAAAAGACGTTCATATTCATACAAGAGTAACTGATCAATTCAAAACTGTGAATTTTTCGCTGAAATTTAGAAGACCTTTAAAGGAAGAGGAGGCTGCAGAAAGAACAGTTTTAACAAATGTATTGCAACACAGTAATGCCAAATTCCCATCTACTGCTAGTATGCGTATGTATTTAGACGATTTATACGGTACAGTTTTGTATTTAGATACATCTAAAAAAGGCAATGAACATGTTGTATTATTAAATGTTGAAACAGTCAATGACCAATATTTACAACACGGTGATGTATTAAGCCATGTTCTAGAATTAATGCACACAGTCCTTTTTGAACCGAATTTTGAGAATGGTGTCTTTAAAGAAAACATCGTAGCTCGGGAAAAGGAAATGGTCAAAGAACGTATTCAATCTATTTTTGATGATAAATCGCGCTATGCACAAAATCGTTTAACGAAAATTTTAGCTCCGAATCATCCAGCTTCCATTTCTGCAAATGGCACAATTGAAGCAGTAGAAACCATTACTCCACAATCTTTAATGGATACATATCAACACATGTTAGCAGAAGATGTGATTGATATCTATGTTGTAGGAGATATTGATGAGGAGAAGATCGTTGAAGAGTTAAAAAAAGTATTACCTTTCGGTGATCGTAAAATAGCATTTGAAAATAAAAGTATGCCTAAAATCAATCCTACTGATTCTTACGTAAAAGAAACGCAAGAGATGAAGCAAGGAAAACTTCATATTGGTTTTTCTACGCCTGTTTTCTTTAAGGATGCAGATTTTCCGAAAATGCAAATCTTTAATGGCATATTCGGTGGTTATCCTCATGCCAAGTTATTTATGAATGTTCGTGAAAAAGAAAGCATGGCTTACTATTGTTCAAGTTCGTATTCTGCGCAATATGGCTTAGTTTATGTCATGTCTGGTATCGATGCAGAAAATGAAAAGAAAGCTACACAATTAATTGATGAACAATTAAAAGCTATACAAAATGGTGAAATAACGGATTTGGAAATTACACAAACAAAGGCAATGCTCCAAAATCAATTGAAAGAAGCTCTAGATTCTGCACGAGGTCAAATTGAAATTTTCGATCAATATAAAGGCTTAGATGAAGATTTCAGTGTTGAAGCTTGGCAAGCAAAGTGGCAAGCAGTGACAAAACAAGACATTGTAGATATGGCAAAGCAATTGCATAAAGAAACCGTCTATTTCTTGTGTGGAACGGAGGAACAAAAATAATGGAAACAATTCGTTTTGATCAATTAGATGAGACGCTGTACTATGAAAAACTTGAGAATGGTTTAGATGTCTATATATTACCGAAAAAAGGCTTCTCTAAAACGTTCGTTACATTTACTACAAAATATGGTTCAGTAGACCGTTCTTTTGTGCCATTAGGTGAACAAGAAGCAATCACAGTTCCAGATGGTATTGCACACTTTTTAGAACATAAAATGTTTGAAAAAGAAGATGGGGATGTATTCCAAAAATTTAGTGCGTTTGGCGCTTCAGCAAATGCCTTTACTTCGTTTACAAGAACAGCTTATCTATTTTCTGCAACAAATCATGTATTTGAAAGTACCGAAACATTATTAAATTTTGTCCAGGAACCATATTTCACTGAAAAAACGGTTAACAAAGAAAAAGGGATTATTGGTCAAGAAATTACAATGTACGATGACCAACCGGATTGGCGTTTATATTTCGGTACAATCGAGAATATGTTTAAAGAACACCCTGTCAAAATTGATATCGCGGGCACTGTAGAATCAATTGATAAAATTACAGCAGAGCATTTATATACTTGCTATAATACGTTCTATCATCCATCCAATATGTTGCTATTTGCAATCGGAGCATTAGAACCAGAAAAAATGATGGAACTTATTCGGGAAAATCAAGCGAAAAAAGAATTCGCTAAACCAACTCCGATTAAACGAATTGAAGTACAAGAACAAACAGAAGTTGCCATTCCTGAACGCTCATTACGAATGGATGTTACAAAGTCAAAAGTTTCTGTAGGTTTAAAAGCGAAGAAAACAAGTCTATCTGGACGTGACATGCTAAAACATGAACTTGCGATTAGTTTAACATTAGATATTTTATTTGGTCGATCATCTGATTTCTATACAAAAGTGTATGAAGAAGGACTAATTGATGAATCTTATTCCTATGATTTTTCTTTAGAACATGGATTTGGTTTTGCAATGATTGGTTCTGATACGTATCAACCAGACAAACTAGTTCAAGCTATTAAGGGGCAATTGAAAAAAACAGAAGAAAAATGGCCTTTTGGAGAAGAAGAATTAGAAAGAGTAAAACGTCGTAGAATTGGATTTAATTTAAGAGCGCTTAATTCAATCGAATTTATTGCGAATCAATTTACCCGTTATAAATTTAATGATATGAATTTATTCGATTCTGTTTCTGCAATTGAAGAGTTAACTGTAGCAGATGTGCAAGAAGCATTTAAATCTCTACTAGGGGAATCTCAACAAACTGTATTTAAAATATTGCCATTAGAAGATTCTGCAAAATCCGAAACGGCAAAAGAAGGTTAATCATCATTATGAAGAAATTTGCATTAGTCTTAGGCGCTTCCGGTTCAATCGGAAGTGCCATTTGTCATGAACTAGCAATGAACGGTTGGTCACTATATTTGCAATACAATCACAACATAAATAGCATACAAAGCTTGGTTCAAAATCTTACGAAAAAATACCCTGAACAAGAGTTTATGACGATACAGGCTGATCTAACAAGTGATCATGCTGCTAAAAAAATTTCCGAATCTATCTTTTCAATCGAATCTATTGTGATTGCAAGTGGTCAAGCATTATATAAACTTGTGGAAGATACGACTGTTGAAGAGATGAATACACTTTGGAAGGTACATGTTCAAACACCAATACAATTGATTGGCTTACTTACTCCAAAACTTCGTCAGCATCCTGTAAGCTATATTACAATCATTGGTTCAATCTGGGGTGAGACTGGTGGAGCTTACGAAACTTTATACTCAACTGTAAAAGGTGCAATACATGCATTTGTAAAAGCATATGCCAAAGAAGTCTCATACAATGGAATCCATGTAAATGCAGTCGCTCCGGGATTAATAGATACTAAGATGAATGGACATTTAAATGATGAAGAATGGTCTAATTTAATAGATGAAATTCCGTTAGAACGCGCTGGAAAGCCAGAGGAAGTAGCATACTTAGTAGCCTTTTTGCAATCTGGAAAGGCAGATTATATTACCGGACAAATACTAAGTATCAATGGTGGTTGGTACATATAATTCTAGCCTTGATACATACTTCAAATCATTAATGGGTACAGTAATAAGTAAGAAATATATTATTTAATATTTTGTATTGTCATTGATACTAATAAGTGGTGTGTATTCGCTTTTTTTAGTGTCCTGGGGATGCCTTAATAGTGTTTAAACACACTTTTAAGAAATCCCTTTCCTTTTTTCCTTTTCTTCTATTGAAAAATCGGCTATTATGGAACATAGAAAATGTTTTAAGCGTCTTATAATAGAAGGGATCGTTGTATTGTGAGAGAATGGTATTTTGAATATGAAATACAGATCAATCGCCCCGGATTATTAGGTGATATTGCATCATTATTAGGTATGCTTCGCGTTAACATAGTTACGATTAATGGTGTTGACCAAGTACGTAGAGGAATGCTTTTACGAGCAGAAAATGAAGAGCAAATCGAACGATTTAGAAATATTGTTTCTACTATGGAAATGATAAAAGTCACTAAATTTCGACAACCTACTACCCGGGATCGTTTAGCGATTCGCCATGGACGTTATATTCAAAGAGAAGCAGACGAGAAAAAGACATTTAGATTTGTTCGAGATGAGCTGGGGATTCTAGTAGATTTTATGGCTGAAATTTTCAAAAAAGAAGGCCGAAAATTAATCGGAATTCGCGGTATGCCTCGTGTTGGTAAAACAGAATCAATTGTCGCATCAAGTGTTTGTGCAAACAAACGATGGATATTCCTATCTTCGACAATGATTAAACAAACTTTACGTAATCGACTTTTGAAAGATGAATTTAATAGTAATAATGTGTTCATCTTAGATGGTGTAGTTACAAGACGTTCATCAGACGAGGGACACCAACAATTGGTTCGTGAGATTATGCAATTACCAACAATAATCGTGATTGAACATCCTGATATGTTCGTGCAAAATTCTGAATATACAATTGATGACTTCGATTATATTATCGAATTAAGACATCATCCAGATGAAGAAATTACATACGAGGTGCTAGAACGTAATAATAGTTTTCTACAAGATTCGGGTGGTTTCGGTGGTTTTGGAGGATTTAATTTTTAACAGGAAGGTGTTTACAATTGACAGAACTAGGAGCTCGTTTAAAGGAAGCGAGAGTGTCAAAAGGTTATAGTCTGGATGATTTACAAGAAATTACTAAAATTCAAAAACGTTATCTATCCGCTATTGAAGAGGGTAATTTTAGCATGATGCCTGGGACATTCTATGTACGAGCATTTATCAAACAGTACGCAGAAGCAGTGGGTTTAGATTCAACCGAATTGTTGGAAACTTATAAAGGTGAAATTCCTGCCAATAAAACGGCAGAAAATGTATCAGCAACGGCGAACATCCAACAACCTCAAACTAGAAGAAGTATTACAAAAAGAGCGGCTAGAGGAAGTTCTGATTGGATGCCGAAGATAATTGTTGCCTTATTTATCATCATTATTATTGCAGCGATTTGGTTTTTAAAACAACACAATTCAAGTAGCAGTGTTACAGATGAACCAAAACAACAAGACGTTCAGGTTGAAACAGACGTAAAAACCAATAGTAATAAGGATAAACAAGCTCAAGAAAATACTGCAGCAAAAGACGCAAATGTGTCTGATCAACAATCAAAAGATCAAGCGGCAAAAGATAAAGTGGTACAAAAAATATCTAATGGTACATTAGAAAATGATAATGAAACAACAACGTATACATTAACAGGTGCTAAAGCCTTTAAGGTTAAAGTTGAAGTTACTGGTACTACATGGGTAGGTATACAAGACGAAAATGGTAACGAACTAACGGGTACAGCAAAAATGTATAATGCTGGTGAAAAAGTTGAAGTCGATGCGAAAGGAAAGAAAAGTGTTCGTGTTAGACTTGGCGCATCTGCAAATGGTACTGTATATGTAAATAATGAAAAAATTAAATTTGCAGCAACTCCTTCAGAACGTTATACTCAAAATATCGTTATTAAATTCGAGTAAGGAAAGTAGTCATCTTATTAAGATGACTTTTTCCTTTGTTAAGAAAGGTGAAACAAATGAATATTCCGAATAGAATTACAGTCTCTAGAATCTGTCTAATTCCTATTTTCGTACTTGTAATGGTATTAGATTTTGGCTTTGGAGATATGTCTATTTTGGGCGTTACTTTACCAGTAGAACATTTTGTCGGGGCTTTGATATTTATTATTGCATCGTTGACTGACTGGATTGACGGTCATTATGCTCGTAAATATAATTTAGTTACTAATTTAGGGAAATTTTTAGATCCATTAGCAGACAAATTATTAGTATCATCTGCATTCATATTATTGATTGAATTAGGTTATGCACCTGCATGGGTTGTCATAATTATCATCAGCCGTGAATTTGCAGTAACAGGTTTGCGATTAATTTGTGCTGAACAAGGTGAAGTTGTGGCAGCTAACCAACTAGGTAAAATAAAAACATGGGCACAAATTGTAGCCATTGCATCGTTATTACTTCACAATATCATCTTTGCAATGTGGGGAATTCCTTTTGGTACAATTATGCTCTATATAGCTCTATTCTTTACAATTTGGTCAGGTTTAGATTACTTCTGGTTAAATCGCAAAATTTTGTTAGAATCAAAATAATGGCTTAGTTGAATGAAAAGAATATAATTAAATAAATGTTAGGCTCATTTTACGAATTGATCATATATGATTGCTTGTAACCACAGATGTGGCGTTTGATTAATTTTAAACGAATGAGCCTTTTTTTAATTATTGATAGGGGGATATTTAATGAACGCTGAAATTATTGCTGTAGGTTCTGAATTATTATTAGGGCAAATTACAAATACGAATGCACGTTTTATCTCCAACCAGCTATCTGAAATTGGTATTAATGTATTCTATCATACAGTTGTTGGAGACAATGCTACTAGATTGTTAGAAGCTATTAAAATTGCCGAATCACGTTCTGATTTACTTGTTTTTTCTGGAGGTTTAGGCCCAACAAAAGACGATTTAACGAAGGAAACAATTGCAAAATATTTACATACCGAACTTGTAGAAGATCAGTTCGCTATGGATTCAATTAAAGAGTTTTTTGCTAAAAGAAATCGTATTATGACCGAGAATAATCGCAAACAAGCGCTTGTATTAAAAGGCTGTGAAGTATTAGTCAATAAGCATGGAATGGCTCCAGGAATGATTTATGATTATAATGGTCGCGTGTATTTATTATTGCCTGGTCCACCAAAAGAAATCGAACCAATGTTTCAATTTGAAGCAAAACCAAAGCTTGCATCACGTTTACACCATGGAACAAAAATTGTCTCACATGTACTACGATTTTTTGGAATCGGCGAAGCAGAGTTGGAAGAAAGGGTTCAAGATTTGTTAGACAATCAAACGAATCCAACGATTGCTCCACTTGCTTCTGATGGAGAAGTGACACTTCGCATTACAGCAAATACAGAAAATGACGAAAAAGCATGGGAATTAATCAATGCAACAAAAGAGGAAATACTTAATAGAGTAGGAGAATATTTCTACGGAGTAGATGATGACTCATTATCTAGTAAAACAGCTGAAATGCTTATAAAGAATAATTTAACAATAGCAGCCGCTGAAAGTTTAACAGCAGGGCTATTCGCATCAGAACTTGCAGAAAACCCAGGTATTAGCCAATCATTACTAGGTGGCATGGTAACTTATACTGAGCAAGTAAAAAAAGAGCAACTCGGTATGCCACAAGAAATTTTAGAAAAGTATGGCGTAGTGAGCGCTGAATGTGCAGAGGCAATGGCAAAATTAGTAAAGGAAAAATTCAATTCTAATATTGGTGTTGGTTTAACAGGTGCAGCAGGACCAAGTGCGCATGGTGATCAACCTGCGGGAACAATATGGATTGGTATTGCTATCGATCATGACAAACCAAAAACCTTCCAACTGCATTTATCAGGTATGCGAAATACAAATAGACTCCGTGCAGTAAAATTTGCTTTTCACTATATAATTCAATTATTAATTGAAAAAGGCTATTCAAAAATATAAAAAATGTACAAAACTAAATTTTGATAAGAAAAAAGCCTACAAAATGTACATTTCGTACGCTTTTATTCTATTAAATTTTAATTTTGTACAAAAAAGTTGCGAATAAACGTTCGCTTTTTTCTTGTGTTTTTCTCAAAAAAGAAGTATAGTAGAGACAGAAATAAAAGCGAACTTACTTTTAAGGAGGAACTAGATTGGACGAACGTAAAGCGGCATTAGATATGGCTCTTAAACAAATTGAAAAACAATTTGGTAAAGGATCTGTGATGAAATTAGGCGAACAGGCAGACCGTAGAATATCTACATCTTCAAGTGGCTCTTTAGCACTTGATACTGCACTTGGAGTTGGTGGATATCCACGAGGTCGTGTCATTGAAATATACGGACCAGAAAGTTCTGGTAAAACTACAGTAGCTCTACATGCAATTGCAGAAGTACAAGCAAATGGGGGGCAAGCAGCATTTATCGATGCTGAACATGCCCTCGATCCTGCTTATGCTTCTAAACTTGGCGTTAATATCGACGAATTGTTACTTTCTCAACCAGATACTGGTGAACAAGCTTTAGAAATTGCTGAAGCACTTGTACGAAGCGGTGCCATTGATATTATCGTTATTGACTCAGTAGCAGCACTTGTACCAAAAGCAGAGATTGAAGGCGAAATGGGCGACTCTCATATGGGTTTACAAGCTCGTTTAATGTCACAAGCATTACGCAAACTTTCTGGTATTATCAATAAATCTAATACGATTGCAATCTTCATCAACCAAATTCGTGAAAAGATTGGTGTTATGTTCGGTAATCCTGAAACAACACCAGGTGGACGTGCACTTAAATTCTATGCTTCTGTACGTTTAGAAGTGCGTCGTGCAGAATCGATTAAACAAGGTAATGAAATGGTCGGTAATCGTACGAAGATTAAAGTTGTGAAAAATAAAGTAGCTCCACCATTTAAAACAGCTGAAGTTGATATTATGTACGGTGAAGGGATATCAAAAGAAGGCGAAATTATCGATATCGGTGTTGAAAAAGATATCGTAGAAAAAAGTGGCTCATGGTATGCTTATGAAGATGAACGATTAGGACAAGGTCGTGAAAATGCTAAGCAATTCCTAAGAGAAAATCCAGAAATTCGTGATGAAATTGCACAAAAAATACGTGTTGCTTCAGGTATTGGTGGAGAAGACGAAGTATCTGTGCCTGAAGAAGTAGATGAAACTCCTTCATTATTTGACGAAGAATAGAGTATTCAATAGGACTGTTACTCTAAATGCAAAATGCAGTTGTGCAAAATAGCTAGAGATTATTTTTGATAAAATATTAACTTGCTATATTCATCTAGCAAGTTAGCTGCCCTAAAGAGATCGTAACTCACTCTTAGGGCAGCCTTTTTTATATATATCCAAAAACTGTGAATCCTTGACAGGTCTATGTATCAACTATACAATTAAGTTGTATTATTTCTAAAATTGAAATGAAATTGGCACTATATTGAAAAATCAATGTAAAGCCGACTGAAAGAGAATATGAATACAGCAAGAGGAGGTGTTCGAATGATGTACTACATCATCTCCGCTTTGCTTGGAATCATCGTCGGTGCCGCTGTTATCTATTTCGTTATGAAAAAAGTGAACGATTCAAAAGTGAAAGGTGCAAAGAGTACTGCTGAACTTATTATTGAAGAAGGTAAAAGAGAGGCAGAATCACTTAAGAAAGAAGCACTGCTTGAAGCAAAAGATGAAACTCACATACTTCGAACTGAAGCAGAAAATGACATCCGTGAACGCCGGTCAGAGCTAACGAAGCAAGAAAACCGGTTAGCGCAAAGAGAAGAAAATCTTGATCGCAAGGATGACGCTCTGAATAAGAGAGAATCAGGATTAGAGCGAAAAGAGGAAGCTCTAACTGAAAGACAACAGCATATTGTACAGATGGAAAGCAAAGTGGAAGAACTTGTTGCTAAACAACAATCCGAAATTGAACGCATTTCAGCATTAACTCGTGAAGAAGCAAAAGCAATTATTCTAAAACAAGTAGAAAATGAGCTATCAACTGATATTGCCGTTATGACAAAAGAAGCTGAAAAACGTGCAAAAGAGGATGCTGACAAAAAGGCACGAGAAATTTTATCACTTGCCATTCAACGCTTTGCAGCAGACCACGTTGCAGAAACGACTGTATCTGTCGTTAATTTACCAAACGATGAGATGAAAGGTCGAATTATAGGCCGTGAAGGACGTAACATCAGAACACTCGAAACGCTAACTGGTATCGATTTAATCATCGATGATACACCAGAAGCCGTTATATTATCAGGTTTTGATCCAATTCGCCGTGAAACTGCACGACTAGCACTAGAAAAACTAGTACAAGATGGACGAATTCATCCAGCTCGTA
The DNA here is from genome assembly GCA_963792445.1 of uncultured Caryophanaceae bacterium. Taxonomy (GTDB): domain Bacteria; phylum Bacillota; class Bacilli; order Bacillales_A; family Planococcaceae; genus Rummeliibacillus. The sequence continues at coordinate 255,087 of CAWBWO010000002.1, forward strand.
TTGAAGAGATGGTGGAAAAATCACGACGTGAAGTGGATGAGCAAATTAGAGAAACTGGTGAACAAACAACATTTGAAGTCGGAATTCACAATCTACATCCAGATTTAATTAAAATTCTTGGTCGTATGAAATACCGTACAAGCTATGGTCAAAACGTCTTAAAACACTCAATTGAAGTAGCTCATTTAACAGGTTTACTAGCTGCTGAATTAGGTGAAGATGTAGCTTTAGCTAAACGAGCAGGCTTACTACATGATATTGGTAAAGCAATTGACCATGAAGTAGAAGGAAGCCATGTTGAAATTGGGGTAGAGTTGGCTACAAAATACAATGAACACCCTGTTGTTATTAACAGTATTGCATCTCATCATGGTGACACAGAACCTACTTCTGTAATTGCAGTGTTAGTAGCTGCTGCAGATGCATTATCAGCAGCTCGTCCAGGTGCACGTAGTGAAACATTGGAAAACTATATCAGACGTCTTGAAAGACTAGAGGAAATTTCTGAATCCTATGATGGTGTAGAAAAATCCTTTGCAATTCAAGCTGGACGTGAAATTCGTATAATTGTTAGACCTGACCAAATTGATGATTTAGCATCACATCGTTTAGCAAGGGATATCCGAAAACAAATTGAGGATGAACTTGATTATCCAGGGCATATTAAGGTAACAGTAATACGAGAAACAAGAGCAGTAGAATATGCAAAATAATTGATAATTCAAATGAAATAAATTTAATTTATAAAAAGGCTTCTTAGAACTTCGGTTAAGAAGCCTTTTTTAATGGGAATGAGTGAACAAAACATGAAAGTATTATTTATAGGTGATATCGTAGGTGATATTGGATTAAACACAGTCGAAACCTATTTACCAAGATTAAAAAGAAAATATAATGTTGATGTTGTTATAGCAAATGGAGAAAATGCAGCAGATGGTAGAGGAATCACAAAACGTATCTATCAAGGAGTTACTTATGATGGGTGTAGATGTTATTACAATGGGAAATCATACTTGGGACAAAAAAGAAATTTTTGATTTTATCGATGATGCTGATTATTTAATTCGTCCTGCAAATTTTTCGGATGAAGCACCAGGCAAAGGAATGGCATCTATTACGAAAAATGGTCAATACCATTTCAGTTATTAATCTACATGGTCGTACATTTTTACCACCACATGGAGATCCATTTGCAAAAGCAGAAGAATTAGTTGAAGAAGCAAAAAAAATATCGCCACTTATTTTCGTGGATTTTCATGCTGAAACAACAAGTGAAAAAATAGCGCTAGGTTGGCATTTAGATGGAAAAGCATCTGCTGTTGTTGGTACACATACACATGTTCAAACTGCGGATGCGCGAATTTTTCCTGGCGGAACAGCATTTATATCAGATGTAGGGATGACTGGCCCATATGATGAAATACTAGGTATGAAAAAAGAAAGTGTTTTGTATCGATTTAAAACAAATATGCCTACACGTTTTGAAGTGCCAAAACAAGGTAGAGAAGTATTTAGTGGTTTTTTTGTTGAACTAGATGACAAATCAGGTAAAGCAATTAAATTTGAACGTATATATATAAATGCGGATTATCCTTTCATACCATAATTTAGTCTATCTCATGCGTGACGTGCATACAATGTTCCATGGACAATAAAAAATGTCCCCGATTTTTCAAACTAAGGGAGGAATAGTTGTGGATTCATTGAAAGTATCGTCTCGCTCCAACCCAAATTCCGTAGCAGGTGCATTAGTGGCAGTGATTAGAGAGCAAGGATATGCAGAGATGCAAGCAGTAGGGGCAGGTGCACTCAATCAAGCTGTAAAAGCGATCGCGATTGCGAGAGGTTTTGTAGCGCCGAGTGGTACAGATTTAACTTGTTCACCAGCATTCACAGACATACTAATCGCTGGTGAAGACCGAACAGCTTTAAAACTACTCGTAGAAAAACGAGGCAGATAGAAATAAAAGCGGAGGTGACTCGAATCAAGGAAGATAGCCTAAAAGCGCGACATCGTGTCGCAACGGCTATCGGGCCCACATCCTGTGGACCCTGACAAGCACCGGAGTGGATATCATAAAGCGGAGTCGGCTCGACCGAGAGACTGAAGCGACCTCGAGGGTCTGGCGCGTGGAGCTGGATAGTGATAAAAGCGAAACGCGCTCTATTCAAGGAAGATATCCAAGTTGACGATATTCTAAAATAACGACTATCTGTCATCGAATTTTACGGGATATATAAACGAAAATACCGGATATTGTCCGGTATTTTTTTATGGATTTGAAAGAAAATATACATAGCCCGAACAATTCTCGTTACAAATTCATGAACAATCATTTCAGTCAAAGGTCTGATTTTATAGCGAAATCTGTTAATAACAATAGTTTCATGTGCATGTTCATGATAAACTTATTAAGAATAAAAAAGTAAAGACGTTAAACATTAAGGAGTGTTGATTATGTTACATCAGCTTTCATGGAAAGTCGGTGGGCAACAAGGGGAAGGTATTGAAAGTACCGGAGAAATTTTCTCAACAGCGATGAACCGATTAGGTTACCATTTATATGGATATCGTCACTTCTCTTCCCGTATTAAGGGTGGCCATACGAATAATAAAATTAATGTACGTACTTCTACTGTACATACCATTCCAGATGATTTAGATATATTGGTTGCATTTGACCAAGAAACAATAGATGTTAATTACAAAGAATTAACAGAAAATGGAGTTATTTTAGCAGATGCTAAATTTAACCCTGTAAAGCCAGAAGACTGCAAAGCTGAGTTATATGTAGTCCCATTTACTGAAATTGCTACAGAACTTGGCACTTCACTCATGAAAAACATGGTTGCAATCGGTGCAACTGCGGCATTAATGAATCTTGAAGATGGAGTATTCCAAAGTGTAGTCAATGAGATTTTCGGCCGAAAAGGTGAAACGGTTGTACAAAAGAATATGGAAGCAATCGCTAAAGGCCATGAAATAATGAATGATCTTTTAAAAAATCAAGTTGGTAAATTCGAACTTGAACCAGGTGATGGAAATCATCGTTTATTCATGATTGGTAACGAAGCAATTGCTCTTGGTGCACTTGCAGCAGGTGCTCGGTTAATGAGCGCTTACCCAATTACACCTGCATCAGAAATTATGGAATATTTGATTAAAAAATTGCCTAAATTTGGCGGTACTGTTATTCAAACAGAAGATGAAATCGCAGCTGCTACTATGGCAATTGGTGCTAACTACGGTGGTGTCCGTGCATTTACCGCTTCAGCTGGTCCTGGTCTGTCACTAATGATGGAAGCACTTGGTCTTGCAGGTATGACAGAAACACCTTTAGTTGTTGTCGATACACAACGTGGTGGCCCATCAACTGGTCTACCAACCAAACAGGAACAATCTGATTTGATGGCGATGCTTTATGGTACACATGGTGAAATTCCAAAGGTTGTAATTGCCCCATCAACTGGTGAAGAAGCATTCTACGATACGATACAAGCATTTAATATCGCAGATGAATTACAACTACCAGTAATCGTACTTTCAGATTTACAATTATCACTTGGTAAACAAACAGTAGAACCATTTGATTACTCTAAAATTACGATTAACCGCGGTAAATTAAATATGGATGAACTTCCAGAAATCGAAGATAAACAATACTTTAAACGTTATGAAGTAACAGAAGATGGTATTTCAACTCGAGTTGTTCCAGGTCAAAAATATGGAATCCACCATGTAACAGGAGTGGAACATAACGAAGAAGGCAAACCTTCTGAAGCTGCAGGAAATCGTAAAGTACAAATGGACAAACGTTTCCGTAAATTACAACATGTGCATTTTGATACACCAGTATTTACAGATGCACCAAACGAGGAAGCAGATATACTTTTAGTAGGCTTTGGTTCTACAAAAGGCGTATTAGAAGAAATACGTCCTATGCTTGACGCAGAAGGAATCAAGACAAATCACGCACATATTCGATTAATTCATCCATTCCCAGTTGAAGAAATGAAACCATTAATCGATCATGCGAAAAAAGTTATTGTAGTTGAAAACAATGCAACAGGTCAATTAGCTAATATTATAAAATTAAACATGGGTTACCATGATAAAATTGAAAACTTAACAAAATATGACGGTACTCCATTCTTACCAATGGAATTATATGGCCGTGTAAAGGAGTTGCTAACAGATGGTAACATTTAAGGATTTCCGAAACACTGTAAAACCTAACTGGTGCCCTGGATGTGGTGACTTTTCAGTACAAGCAGCTATTCAACGTGCTGCTGCAAATCTTAATATAGAGCCACATAATCTAGCAGTTGTTTCTGGTATAGGTTGTTCAGGACGAGTAGCAGGATATATTAATTCATATGGTTTACATGGTATTCATGGTCGTGCATTACCAATTGCTCAAGGTTTGAAAATGGCCAATCGAGATTTAAATGTCATTGCATCCGGTGGGGATGGCGATGGATTTGCAATCGGAATGGGGCACACAATTCACTCCATCCGTCGTAATATCGATATCACTTATATTGTAATGGACAACCAAATCTATGGCTTAACTAAAGGTCAAACTTCACCACGTTCAGCTGCTGGATTTGTAACAAAATCAACACCAGGTGGAGCAATTGAACCATCGTTAAAACCATTAGAAGTGGCTCTTTCTTCAGGTGCAACTTTTGTTGCGCAAAGCTTTTCAACGGATTTAAAAGAACTAACAGCCATTATCGAAGAAGGTATGAAACACAAGGGCTTCTCATTTATCAATGTATTTAGCCCATGCGTAACATATAACAAAGTCAACACTTATGATTGGTTTAAAGAACATCTCACAAAATTATCAAGCATCGAAGGCTATGATGCTACAAACCGTTCAGAAGCAATGAAAACAGTAATTGAATATGAAGGACTATTAACTGGTATCATTTATCAAAATGATGATGAACCTTCATATCAAGAAAAAGTAGTAGGCTATCATAAAGAACCGCTAAACAAAGCTGATATTATGATAAAAGAAGAAGAATTAAATGAATTAATGAAAGAATTTATGTAATTCGAATTCGTTTCAATTGATTCATGATAAAAAGTCGCCCATTCTTATATTTTGGGCGATTTTTTTACTTATATTTTGTTATGATTATGGCGAATATAAAACATTTAACTCTCTTATCTTGTAGGATTGCACTATTTTTCAGTATAATAGGAAAATGGGTATCCGTACGAAAGGAGTTTACCGATGAACGAAGAACAACGACTTGATAGTCAACAAGCAATAAATACTAAGTCTTCTAAAATAGAAAAAGACTATAGCAAATACTTTCAATCAACCTATACGCAGCCTTCCTTAAAAGAAGCGAAGAAACGTGGTAAAGAAGAAATAAAATATCATAAGGATTTTAAAATTAATCAACAATACATGGGGATGGGAACAGGTCGCAAATTTTTGATTCGTACTTACGGTTGCCAAATGAACGAGCATGATACAGAAGTGATGGCTGGTATTTTCATGCAATTGGGATATGAACCAACAGAAGATGTTGAAGAAGCAAATGTGATCTTAATGAATACATGTGCAATTCGTGAAAATGCTGAAAACCGAGTATTTGGTGAATTGGGCCATTTAAAACCATTAAAACTAAGAAATCCAGATTTACTTATTGGTGTTTGTGGCTGTATGTCCCAAGAAGAAGCAGTTGTAAAGAAAATATTGAAAACCTATAACCAAGTGGATATGATCTTTGGAACGCATAATATACATCGTTTACCGGAAATTTTGAACGAAGCATATCTATCGAAAGAAATGGTAATCGAAGTATGGTCTAAGGAAGGAGACGTCATTGAAAACCTTCCAAAAGTACGTAAAGGCAATACAAAAGCATGGGTTAATATTATGTATGGTTGCGATAAGTTTTGTACGTATTGTATTGTTCCGTATACACGTGGTAAAGAACGTAGTCGACAACCAGAAGATATCATTCAAGAAGTTCGCAGTTTAGCGGCTCAAGGCTATCAGGAAATCACTTTGCTTGGTCAAAATGTCAATGCATACGGTAAAGACTTTGAAGATCAAAATTATCGATTAGGTAATTTAATGGATGATTTACGTAAAATTAATATCCCTCGTATTCGATTCACAACAAGTCATCCGAGAGATTTCGATGATCACTTAATTGAAGTGTTAGCGAAAAAAGGGAATTTAGTGGAACATATTCATTTACCGATTCAATCTGGATCGAATGAAATGTTGAAAATTATGGCACGTAAATATACACGTGAAAGCTATTTAGAATTGGTGAAAAAAATTCGCAAAGCAATACCCGATGTTGCACTAACGACTGATATTATTGTAGGTTTCCCAAATGAAACAGAAGCACAATTTGAAGAAACACTTTCGTTATATAAAGAAGTAGGATTTGAGATGGCCTATACGTATGTATATTCTCCACGTGAAGGAACACCAGCAGCAAAGATGGTAGACAATGTACCATTAGAAGTAAAAAAAGAGCGATTACAACGTTTAAATGATGTTGTAAATGAATACTGTGGACAAGCTTTAAAGAAATACGATGGTCAAATCGTTGAAGTTTTAGTTGAAGGTGAAAGCAAAAGGAATCCAGAAGTTTTGGCTGGATATACAAGAAAAAATAAACTTGTTAACTTCGTAGCACCGAATGAAGTGATTGGAAAATTGGTGAAAGTGAAAATAACTGAAGCAAAAACCTGGTCATTACAAGGTGAATTTATAGAAGTAGTATCAAATCAAGAGGTGAATGTATAATGGCAGAAGTATTTACAAAAGACGATATTATTGAAAAAGCGCATGAAATTGCACACATGATTGCTAATACCGAAGAAGTTGAATTCTTCAAACGAGCAGAAGCTCAAATCAATGAAAATCAATTTGTTCGTGAAAAAATCGCAAGTTTAAAAAGCTTACAAAAACAAGCTGTAAACTTCCAACATTACGGAAAAGAAAAAGCATTAAAGTTAATCGAAGAAAAAATAGAGAAAATCGAAGAAGAAATCGATTCTTTACCAATTGTTGTAGAATTCAAACAATCACAAGGCGATGTTAATGATCTACTCCAACTTGTATCAAACACAATTGCAAATAATGTGACAGATGAAATTGTCGAATCAACTGGTGGCGATGTGTTACGTGGTGAAACAGGATCAAAAGTGCGCAACTCTGAACCAGGAAGTTGTTCATAATACCGTGATTAAATAATTAAAGGAAAGTTCCCAGAGAGTATTCATACCCAGGGAACTTTCCTTTTTTAATTCAATCGATTTTCTTTTTAGATTTAGGCACCCACTAGGCAGATGTCGCATATGATGTGGTGAACGGAAGCAAAGGAGGAATTATGCTGAAACAGTTTCGTCATATTGTGACAAAAGCAGTGGTTGCGAAGGGGAAAAAGAGAACGGAATGCAGTGAAACACTAAGTCCAACTAATAGACCGTCAAGTATCTTAGGTTGTTGGGTAATCAATCATACTTATTCAGCACACAAAAATGGAAAATTTGTCGAAGTATCAGGTAAGTACGATATTAATGTATGGTATGCATACAACAATCATTCCAAAACTGCAGTATTTTCTGAATCTATTCCATATCGTGAAAGAATCAAACTGCATTATCGTGATGGAGAGGCTACAGGGAAAGAAGAAGTGCATATTCGGGTAATACAACATCCGAATTGCATTGAAGCGGTGATTTCACCAGATGGAGAGCATTTTAATATCAAAATTGAAAGGGAATTATTAGCGGAAGTGGTAGGAGAAACAACTATTTGTATCAATATACATCCAATTGATTTTGAAGAGGAGTGGGATTTTGAAGACGAAAGTTCATCCACATCTCAAGCATTAGGTTCATCAAGTTCATCAAGTTCGTCTTCGTCATCATCATCCTCAGATCTATCTAGTTTTGAATCATCATCATTCCATAAATAAGCAAAAAAAGTCGGGAGCTTTACACCGACTTTTTTTGCATGGGTAAAGCATTCATAGGGAATATAAAATAGAACTGTTAAATAACACGATAAATTTTTTTTCTAAAATAAGATTGATTTGAGAAAATTTTTTCCTTATAATAAAGCTTATGAAAATGCTTACATGAATTTAAGAGCGAATAATCCACATATAAAAAGGAGATTTAAAAATGGACGCATACTTATTAATCATCACAATATTAGCGATTGCCATTGTAATAGTTGCTGTATCAGTCTTTAAATGGCATGCATTTATTAGTTTATTAATTGCTAGTCTATTTCTTGCCATCTTCACTGGTATGAACTTAGATGAAATTGTAAAAGCCTATGAAACAGGTGTCGGAGGTACGCTTGGACACTTAATTGGTATCATTGCATTAGGTGCCATTTTAGGAAAAATGCTTGCTGAGTCAGGTGCAGGCCTACGAATTGCCAATTTCTTTATCAAAGTTTTTGGTGAAAAGAAATTACCATGGGCAATGTTCTTTTCAGGATTCGTAATTGGTATTCCCGTTTTCTTCGAAGTAGGTATATTAATCTTACTTCCACTTGTCATCTCAATTCAAAAAGCTTCAAAGAAAAATATCTTATTGATTGCTTTACCAGCCATTGCTGGATTATCCATTGTACATGGTTTAGTTCCACCGCACCCTGGAGCTGTTGCTGCAATCGGAATTTATAATGCTAATTTAGGAAGAGTACTTCTTTATTCATTGATTATTGCGATTCCAGCAGGTATTATTGGTGGACCACTTTTTGCAAAATTTATTAGCAAACGTGTTACGCCTGCAGAAGAACCTGAATTTATACATGTAGAAGAAAAAGCAGAAGATCAAATGCCAAGCACATTTATCTCATTCTTCTCTATTTTACTACCAGTTCTATTAATGGTTCTTGGAACAATAGCACCTTATATGCATCTAGGTAAATCACTTGAAAGTGTATTTACATTCATAGGAAGTCCATTGATTGCATTACTTATTTCTGTATTCTCAGCTTATTATTTCCTTGGTTTCCGTCTAGGACAAGATAAAAAAGCGATTAAGAAATTTACAGAAGATTGTTTAGTGCCAGTTGGTTCGATTGTATTAATTATTGGCGCTGGTGGCGGATTTAAACAAATATTAATTGATAGTGGAGTTGGCGATACGATCGGTCATTTAGCACAAAACTTCTCCGTATCCCCATTAGTATTGGCGTTTGTTATTGCAGGATTAATCCGAATCGCAACTGGTTCTGCTACTGTAGCACTTACTACAGCTGCTGGGATTGTATCTCCGATTATTGCGAATATGTCAGGAGTGAACTTAGAACTTCTTGTAATCGTTACAGGAGCTGGTTCATTAATGTTCTCACATGTTAATGATGCAGGATTCTGGATGGTCAAAGAATATTTAGGGTTGTCTATTAATGAAACGTTCAAAACGTGGACTGCATTAGAAACAATTCTTTCATTCGTAGCATTCGTGTGTGCATTAATTGTGGATGCAATTATTTAATAATAAACAGGATTAATGATTAAAAGAGATGGAGAAGATTTTGTATAGAACACAAAGTCTTCTCCTTTTCCTTTATACGCGTGTTTTTGAAATAGCGTGTCGCATTTTTTCAAGTGAATGTTTTGCATCGTCTTTATGCTGTAGCATCGTGTTCACATATAGTGCATCAATGATACTTAGTTGACCGATTCTTGATGACAATGCTTCTGAACGATATTCAGTTTCTTCTGAACTTGTATAAAGCGCAACATCTGCTATTTGACTAATTGGCGATTTAGGGTAACCCGTAATTGCAATGATTGAAGCACCATTTTCCTTCACTGTTTTGGAAATTTGTAATGTATCACGATTACGACCAGAATGTGAAATCACCACAGCTAAATCATCATCTGAAAGTTGTGAAGCAGACATTAATTGAAAATGGGAATCGATAAATGCAAAACATTTAACACCTGTACGCACAAATTTATGATAAGCATCCATAGCAACGACAGAAGAACCGCCAGTACCAAAAAAATAAATGTTCTTCGCATGATTCATCAAAGTAACGGCTTTTTTAATGGATGATTCATCTAAAATATGCATTGTATTTTCAAGGGTTTGGATATTCGATTTGAAAATCTTTTCAAACACTGTTTTTGCATCGTCATCTTCTGATATTTCTTCATGAATTTGTTTTATCGGCAAAATGGCTTCAGAAGCTAATGCAATTTTCATCGCCTGATAGCCTTTAAAACCTAAGCGCTTACAAAATCGGAAAACAGTAGCATCAGCTATATTTAAATCAGCGGAAACTTCATTGATTGTTTTATTAACAATATGAGAAGGATTTTCTTGAATATAATCTGCAATTTTCTTTTCTTTTTCGCTTAGACGAGGATAAAGAGAATTTATTTTCTTAATCGTGTTTTGAGTCATGAATGGATTCCTTTCAAATAATAATCGTATCGATAGTATAGCATAATATATCAAAAGAAAATTTTTTTCGTAATTAATATGTTAAAATGAAATTATTTTTAGTATAATATTTATAAAGTAAGCAAAACAAAGAGGAGCGTTCTTATGAATATTGGGTTAGTAGGATTAGGGAAAATGGGTTTCAATCTTGGAATGAATTTAATGAAACACCAACATACAGTATTTGCTTTTGATGTAAATTCAGAAGCAGTCTCAAATTTTGCAACAAAAGGTGGACAAGCTTTTGATTCTTTAAGTGCTTTAGTTGCTGCATTAAAAGCACCACGTGTCATTTGGTTAATGGTACCTGCGGGTGAAATCACAAACAGTACGATCGAACAATTAAAGGAAATGCTTGATGAAGGCGATATCTTAATCGATGGAGGAAACTCACATTACAAAGAAGCCATACAAATTGCAGAAAGCTTGAAACAAAAAGGTATATTCTTTATGGATATAGGTACTAGTGGTGGTACTTCAGGTGCATTAAATGGAGCATGTATGATGATTGGTGGAGAAGAGCAAGCATTTCATGTAATCGAGCCGTTTATCAAAGATATATGTGTAGATAAAGGTTATATTTATGCTGGTAAATCTGGTAGTGGCCATTTTTTGAAAATGATTCATAACGGAATAGAATATGGCATGATGCAAGCAATAGCAGAAGGTTTTGAAGTATTAGAAAAAAGTCCGTTTGATTATGACTATGAGAAAGTTGCGGAAATGTGGAATCATGGATCCGTAATACGTTCGTGGCTAATGGAATTAACTCAAAGTGCCTTCTCTAAAGATCCTAAACTAGATGAGATAAAAGGTGTTATGCATTCTTCAGGTGAAGGCAAATGGACAGTTGAAACTGCACTTGAATTACAAGCACCTGTGCCAGTAATATCTCTAGCTCTAATGACACGTTATCGTTCATTAGAAGATGATACATTCACAGGAAAAGTAGTAGCAGCATTACGTAACGAATTTGGTGGACATGCTGTAGAGAAAAAATAAATCAATCTTTTTAAACGAGCCAGTTATCCTAGATAGCTGGTTTTTTTGTTCAATATCGGTAATGATGATGAATGTATTGAAAAATTTACCTTCATTAGTTTTGAATGATCCAAATAGTAAAGCCATAGGGAACTCATAATGAAGAACCCTATGGCTTTACGTATGTTTATTAAAATTTAAGTCTATTCAATATTTAAACAAAAATCCTATTTAACCCATTTTTCTTGGAATTTTGTGATTTCATGATATTCTTGTTCAAGTATTCGTGAGATTCGGATGAAAATAGGAATCAATTCAACGTAAACTTCAACATTTTCTGAAATGGGATTATGCACATGAGTAGATCCAACCCATTCAGAAACAATGGAGAAGTCATCAATTTCTCCTAAAGCATACATACCAAGTACTATGGCACCAAGGCAAGAGCTTTCAAAGCTTTCAGGAACAGATACTTCTTGATTGAAAATGTCTGCCATCATTTGTCGCCATAGATCGGATCTTGCGAATCCACCAGTTGCTTGAATTTTATTTGGTATACCAATTACTTCTTGCAAGGCGATAAAAACAGTGTATAAATTGAAAATAACTCCCTCTAGCACGGCACGAATCATATGTTCTTTTTTATGATGTAATCCTAATCCAAAGAATGAGCCACGAGCATGGGCATTCCAAAGTGGTGCACGTTCTCCAGCCAAATAAGGATGGAATATCAAACCATCTGATCCTGGTTTTACATTGGAAGCAATTTTCGTTAAAACATCATATGGATCAATTCCTAAGCGTTTTGCCGTTTCAACCTCACTTGCAGCTAACTCATCGCGTACCCATCTAAATGTCATACCACCATTATTGACAGGCCCTCCAACAACCCAATGCTTATCTGTTAACACGTAACAGAAAATCCGTCCTTTTGGATCTGTAACCGGGTGATCTGTAACAGTACGGATTGCTCCGCTTGTACCAATTGTTACTGCTACCACACCTGGATCGATTGCATTGACACCAAGATTTGAAAGTACACCATCATTTGCACCGATTACAAATGGAATGTGCGATGGTATTCCAATTTCTTCTGCAATATTCTGTTTTAGACCTTCTAAATGATACGTAGTCGGAACAAGTTCAGATAATTGATCGGCAGTAATACCAGCTACCTCTAAAGCGTTTTCATCCCAATCGCAATTTACAAGATTGAACATGCCTGTTGCAGATGCAATGGAATGGTCCACGATGTAGCGGCCGAAAAAGTTATGGAATACATATTCCTTCATACTAATAAATTTATACGTTTGATTGAAAATTTCTGGTTTTTCATGTCGTAGCCACGTAATTTTACATAATGGAGACATGGGATGAATAGGTGTTCCAGTATGTCTATAAATCTCATGACCGTTTAGTTCTTTCTTGATTTTTTCTGCCCACTCTGTAGCACGTGTATCTGCCCAAGTAATGCAGTTCGTTAAAGGTTTACCATTTTTATCAATAGCAATTACACTATGCATCGCAGCACTGAATGAAACTAGTTTTAAATCATTCGGATCAATATTTCCTTTTTGAACAGCAACTCGAATCGCTTCTTTAACAGCAGCTAAAATTTCCTCTGGATTCTGTTCAGCAACACTTGGAATAGGACTATATAATGGATAACCAGCATGGTGCATACTAATTACTTGTCCCTTATTACCGAATAGTACAGCTTTAGTATTAGTGGTTCCTATATCAACGCCTAGATAATAAGACATTTTTGACATTGCAAATTAATCTCCTTTATATAAAACATCAATAAAAAAATTTTCTCTAACAATAATAATAACAGAAAAAATATTTCATTTATTATCTATTTTACTGGACTAATAGAATTAAGAAAAGGATAACATTGAAAATGTTATTATTTAGACTAGAATTTTTGCTAAATTGTATCGGTGTACGGAAAAGTTAATTTGAACCGATATGTAATACCAAAATCTACTTAAACATCTTTCTTATCAACAATTGAATCAATTTATATTCTATGCAATTCTTAAAATTTAAATCAAATTGAGTAAGTTTTGATACTTTTTTGTAAATTAGTCTGAAACGATTTTTCGACATTGTTTTGTTATAATAAAGAGAAGATAACGCGACACAAGAGAGGTAATAAAATGGCTTACACACCAATGATGCAACAATATTTACAAGTAAAAGCAGATTATCAAGATGCTTTTTTATTTTTCCGTTTAGGAGATTTTTATGAAATGTTCTTTGATGATGCTATAAAGGCATCACAAATTTTAGAAATTACGTTAACAGGTAGAGATGCAGGGATGAAAGAACGTATTCCCATGTGTGGTGTACCCTATCATTCTGCACAAAATTATATTGAAACACTTGTTCAAAAAGGATTTAAAGTAGCAATTTGCGAGCAAACCGAGGATCCAAAAGCTGCAAAAGGTGTCGTGAAACGTGAAGTCATTCAACTTGTTACACCAGGAACTATTTTGGAGGGTAAAACGATTGAAGGAAAATCCAATCATTTTATCGCTGCAAGCACAAAAATTACAGATTCGAAGTTTGCCTTTAGTTATTTAGATTTAACGACTGGTGAGTCAACTACTACATTTGTTTTCGGTGACAAAAAAGATTTAATTCAACAACTCCTTGCATTTGATATTCGTGAAATTGTTGTAAAAGATGATTTATTTACAGAATTACATGATCTTGCACAAAGCTATTCAATCGTATTGTCACTTGAAAATGTAGGAATGGCAGATAAGAGCTCTAATTATTTGAAACAAGTGCCAGAAGAATTACATGAAGCTTGTTGCATTTTATTACATTATATTGAACGGACTCAAATGCGTTCATTATCTCATATTCAACCATTTACTTATCATGAAATTAAAAACTATTTGAATATCGACACCAATTCAAAACGAAACTTAGAGCTAATCCAATCGCTTCGAGGTGGTGACCAAAAAGGAACATTATTATGGTTACTTGATGAAACAGCAACAGCTATGGGTGGACGTAAACTAAAGCAATGGATTCATCAACCTTTAGCGAACAGAAAGCAAATCGAGCATAGATTAAGTATTGTAACGGACTTATTAGAAGATTATTTTGTTCGAGCAGAACTACAAGAGTTATTAAAAAAAGTATATGATTTAGAGCGCTTAGCAGGGCGTGTCGCATTTGGAAATGTTGGTGGTCGTGACCTTGCACAATTACGAGAATCCTTAAGACAAGTACCTGACATCAAAGCCCAATTAATCAATTCAGGAAAAGAACATTTAATACCTCTTGGTGAAGGGCTTGATTTATGTGAAGATGTGGAAAGCTATTTGAGCGAAGCAATCATGGATCATCCACCAATCTCTATTAAAGAGGGCGACGTCATTCGAGAAGGATTCAATGAAAAGCTAGATCAATTACGCTATGCATCTCGAAATGGAAAAGATTGGATTGCACAATTAGAACAAAAAGAGCGTGAAATAACGGGTATTAAAAATTTAAAAATTGGTTATAACCGTATCTTTGGTTACTATATCGAAGTGACAAAATCGAATATTCAATTGGTAGATCTTTCTCGATATGAACGTAAACAAACATTAGCAAATGCAGAACGTTATATTACAGGTGAGTTAAAAGAAAAAGAAGCCATTATTCTTAATGCTGAAGAAGAAAGCTTAGAACTAGAATATCAATTATTTACAGGGATTCGAGAGCATTTAAAACAATTTATTCCTAGAGTACAAGCGTTAGCTTCTGACATTAGTGAATTAGACGTCTTTACTAGTTTTGCAGTAGTGACAGAAAAATATCACTTTACTAAACCAACTTTCCATGAAGGACGTTCTTTAAAAATAGTGAATGGTCGTCACCCAGTCGTGGAAAAAATGATGAATAAGCAATTGTACGTACCAAATGATTGTATTTTAGATACAAATCAAAACATGATGCTGATTACAGGGCCAAATATGTCTGGTAAAAGTACGTATATGAGACAAGTTGCATTAATTACTGTGATGGCGCAAATGGGTTGTTATGTACCAGCAGATGAAGCGGAACTTCCAATTACGGATCAAATTTTCACGCGAATTGGTGCTGCGGATGATTTAGCAGGTGGTCAAAGTACCTTTATGGTAGAGATGCTAGAATCTCAACATGCCATTACCAATGCTACAGCTAGTAGCTTATTGTTATTTGATGAAATTGGTCGGGGAACTTCAACCTATGATGGGATGGCTTTAGCTCAGTCGATGATGGAATATATCCATAATACAATTGGAGCTAATACATTATTTTCAACGCATTACCACGAACTAACGGTTTTAGAAAATGAATTGGAACGTCTACAAAATGTTCATGTATCGGCAACTGAACAAGATGGTAAAGTGGTCTTCTTGCACAAAGTCAAAAAAGGTCCTGCAGACAAGAGTTATGGGATCCATGTGGCAGAATTAGCGGAACTTCCAAAGCCAATCATTGAACGAGCACGTGTATTACTTGCTGAATTTGAAGCAAACGATATTGACCCGACATTACGACATAGTGAAGTGGCAGCAACAGAACAAGCACCCGTTAAAGAACCACAACAAATGGTTTCTACTGTTCAAGAAGAATCTGCAACACAACTTTCTCTATTTGAGGAGCCCGTTGCAAAAGAAGTGGTTCAACCAAAAATCTCATCAATTGAAAAAGAAGTACTAGAAAAGTTGAAAACACTTAATGTATCTGGAACAACACCAATGGATGCATTACAACTTGTGTATTCATTGCAACAAACTTTATTTACAAAGTAGGAGGTGCCTAAAATGGGGCATATTCATATAATGGATGAATTTCTATCCAATAAAATTGCTGCAGGTGAAGTGGTGGAACGCCCTTCCTCTGTGGTAAAAGAATTAGTTGAAAATGCCATTGATGCAGGCAGTACCTCAATTGAAGTGGTATTAGAAGAAGCAGGGATGACATCTATCCAAATCATTGATAATGGATATGGTATGGATGAAGATGATGCATTAATATCATTTCAAAGACACGCCACAAGTAAAATTAAAAATGAACATGACTTGTTCCGCATTCGTACACTCGGTTTCCGAGGTGAAGCATTAGCAAGTATCGCTTCTGTATCAAAAGTTGATTTAATCACCTCTAATGGTGAAAGTGGAATCGAAGTGCACCTTGAGGGAGGGCATGTCATCGAAAAGAAACCGGGTTCTCTTCGTAGAGGTACGGATATTACGGTTTCTCAATTGTTTTTCAATACACCAGCACGCTTGAAGTATATGAAAACAATTCAAACTGAACTAGGTCATACAATAGATCTTATGAATCGACTTGCACTTTGTTATCCAAATATAGCATTTAAATTGACACACCATGATCATGAATTACTACAAACCAATGGTCGAGGGGATTTGCGGCAAGTGCTCGCAGCGATATATGGAGTGGCGAATGCCAAGAAAATGGTTCATTTTGAAGGCGAATCTAAAGACTATAAGATATCAGGTTATGCTACAATACCTGAAATCACTAGAGCATCCAAAAACTATATATCTATATTTGTAAATGGTCGGTGGGTGCGACATTATACAATTCAAAAAGCGATAATTGATGCCTATCATACATTCTTGCCAATCGGAAGATTTCCAATATCAGTCATTCATATAGAAGGCGATCCATTCTTGACAGACGTGAATGTGCATCCGGCGAAGCAACAAATTCGCCTTAGCAAAGAAGCTGATTTAATGCAATTAATCGAAGAATCTTTGCATAAAGCAATTCGTAATTCGATGCAAGCTCCAGAAATTGCACAGAAAAAGAAAAAAGCACCACCATCATCAGAACAAATTAATTTTTGGAAAACAATTAATTACAATACAACAAATATGCCACAGTTTAATGAAAAACCAAAAACAGAAGAAAAAACAAACAATATAGATACAAAAACGATGGATGATGAGTTTTCACCACGATTTAAAGAGCAATTAATACAAGATGAGCCTTTGCAAGAAAAGGGATTTGCAGTAAGTGAGGATTGGGAATCAATTAAACAATCACAAGGATTGAATGGGCAAAATACAGCTGATGAGGAAATTTGGTCTGATGAAGAAGACTCTGAAGAAGAAATTGTGCCAACAGAAACACCGCAAGATCCATTTCCAGAGCTAGAAGTAGTTGGACAAATTCATGGCACATATATTGTTGCACAAAGTGAAGATGGATTTTATTTGATTGACCAACATGCTGCACAAGAGCGTATTAAATATGAATATTTTAAAGACAAAGTAGGAGAAGTAGATGCTACGGAACGTCAATCATTATTATTCCCTTTAACATTCCACTATTCAGCAGACGAAGCGTTACAATTACGAGAAAATGCCAAAGCTTTAGAAGAAGTCGGTGTATTTCTTGAAGAATTTGGCCAAAATTCATTTGTTGTACGTGAATATCCAACGTGGTTTCCAAAGGATTTTGAATCAGAAATTATTGAAGAGTTAATTGAACAGGTATTAAAAGAACGTAAAACGGATATTAAGAAGTTGCGTGAATCAGCTGCCATCATGATGAGTTGTAAGCGATCCATAAAGGCAAATCACTATTTAGATCAATCACAAATGGAACAATTACTAAAAGATCTAAAAACAAGAGTGAATCCATTTACTTGTCCACATGGCAGACCAGTAATTGTTCATTTTAGAACATATGAAATCGAGAAAATGTTTAAGCGTGTTATGTAATTCAGCCATTGTACGAAAGGAGGATTTATATGTTTTCAAGCACTAAGAGAGAGCAAGTGATCGATATTTTAAATCATTATTCATTTGACGTATTAGTTGTAGGCGGAGGTATTACAGGTGCCGGCATTGCCCTAGATGCTGTATCTAGGGGATTGTCCGTTGCATTAGTAGAAATGCAAGACTTTGCCAGCGGAACATCTAGTCGCTCCACTAAATTAGTACATGGGGGATTGCGATACTTAAAACAATTTCAAATAGATGTCGTAAAAGAAACAGGTAGTGAAAGGGAAATAGTATACGAGAACGGCGTGCATATTACTAAACCTGAATGGATGTTACTCCCTATATATAAAGGTGGTACATTTGGTTCTTTTACCACATCACTTGGATTAAAAGTCTATGACAAATTAGCTCGTGTAAAAAAATCTGAGAGACGCTCTATGCTAAATAGAGAAGAAACAATTAAAAAAGAACCGTTACTTAAGACGAATAATCTTAAGGGAAGTGGGTATTATGTTGAATACCGAACAGATGATGCGCGTTTAACGATCGAAGTAATAAAGAAAGCTGTCGAATTAGGGGCAATATGTTTAAACTATGCGAAAGTAGAAGAATTTGAATATGAAGGAAAGAAGATTGTAGGTGCCATTGTCCGTGATCAAATCACCCAAAAAAAGTGGGCCATACATGCAACAGCGGTAGTAAACGCAACTGGTCCATGGGTCGACCAAGTACGGCAAAAAGACAACATAACTAATAATAAGAAATTAAGATTAACAAAAGGTGTTCATATTGTTATCGACCAATCACTATTTCCTCTAAAGCAATCAATATATTTTGATACTCAGGATCAGCGTATGGTATTTGCAATTCCTCGAGATGGTAAAACATATATTGGAACAACGGATACATTCTATGATGCAAATCCGCAAAAACCACTCGCAACAGATGAAGATATTGAATACTTACTTGAAACTATACATTTTATGTTTCCGAGCGTAAATGTCTCGCGTAAAGACATTGAATCTTGCTGGGCTGGTGTTCGCCCACTTATTTATGAAGAAGGAAAAGACCCTTCAGAAATTTCAAGAAAAGATGAAGTCTGGGAATCCCCAACTGGTTTATTGAGTGTTGCAGGTGGGAAATTAACAGGGTATCGTAAAATGGCAGAGAACATTGTTGATCAAATTATCTCTCAACAAAAGTTTAAAAAAGCAGGTCCATGCATCACTGCGTCTTTATCCTTATCTGGAGCAAAAGGCTTAAATCCACAAAACTTTGAATCGTATCTACAATACAAAGCAAAAGAAGGTACTGCCTATGGTCTATCGATGGATGAAGCTTATCAATTAGTTCATCTTTATGGTACAAATATAGATGATTTATATCGTATTATTGCAACATTGGACTTACGAGATGAACAACAATTACCTCTAGCGTTACATGCGCAATTACTTTATGCCATTCAATATGAAATGGCCTTTAATCCGTCAGATTTCTTTGTTCGACGTTCTTCTAAAATGTTCTTTGATATAAATAGTGTAAAAAAATACAAAGATACAGTAGTTCAATTTATGAGTAATTATTTGCAATACTCAAACGAAGAGAAACTACAATATCAAAATGAATTAGAAGAACTTATTTATGATGCTTCACGCTTTTATAAGGGAGGAAGTATGTGGATAGGGAACAATTGACAATTACCACAAAAGATAGTCATAAGCTTTCCGTCACAGTATTTGAACCGGCAAATACGATTAAGGGACATATTCATATTTTGCATGGTATGGCTGAGCATCAAAAGCGCTATTTTACTTTTGCAGAAAGCTTACGGCATGAAGGGTACTTGGTTTCAATGCATGATCACAGAGGTCATGGCAGAACAGCTATTCTAAACCAGTCGATAAAAGGATATTTCGGTGAAGAAAAGGGTTTTGATCAGGTTGTAGAAGATGTAAAAACAGTCACTAGTTTAATACGCCAAAATCGTCAATTACCATCTATGATATTATTTGGCCATAGTATGGGATCTTTTATTGCTAGAAGATATAGCGAATTATATAGTATGGAATTAGATAAAGTTATATTTTGTGGAACAGGCGCTTCTAGCCTCTCGCATGTTGCTGGCTTAAATTTAGCTAAAATATTAGTGAAATTGGAAGGCAAGGAGAAAAAAAGTAAAATTCTCAATGCGCTTACTTTTGGGAGTTTTAATCATAAAATTCAAAAACCAAAAACTAAATTTGATTGGCTCACCTCAGATGTAAAGGAAGTACAAAAATATTTAGATGATGAAGAGTGTGGTTTTCTCTCAACCAATCAGTTTTATGTAGATTTTTTACAAGGTATAATAACATTATCGAAGTCTCAACAAGTGAATAGAATCCGCAAAGATTTGCCCATCCTACTGATCAGTGGTTCCAATGACCCGGTAGGAGGTTATACAAAAGGAATTTGGAAAGTTGCAAATCAATTTGAAAAATGTGGATTCCACGATGTAACGGTACAAATTTTATACGATATGCGACATGAGATTTTAAACGAAAAAAGGAAAGAGCAAGTATTTCAAACGATAATAAAATGGTTGGAGAAAGAAGAATGATACAACAAGAATTAGATGTAGTAGCAATAGTAGGTCCAACAGCTGTTGGAAAAACAGCACTAAGTATTGAGCTTGCAAAGGCAATGAACGGTGAAATTATTAATGGGGATTCGATGCAAGTTTATAAAGAGTTGAATATTGGTACGGCGAAAATAACAACTGAAGAAATGGAAGGAATTCCTCATCATTTACTTGATATTAAAGAACCGACAGAAAACTTTTCAGTAGCGGATTATCAACAATTAGTACGTGACAAAGTTGCAGAAATCAAGGCAAAAGGAAAACTTCCCATTATAGTGGGTGGAACAGGACTGTACATTCAAGCGGTATTATATGATTTTCGATTTACTGAAGA
The DNA here is from genome assembly GCA_963792445.1 of uncultured Caryophanaceae bacterium. Taxonomy (GTDB): domain Bacteria; phylum Bacillota; class Bacilli; order Bacillales_A; family Planococcaceae; genus Rummeliibacillus. The sequence continues at coordinate 276,227 of CAWBWO010000002.1, forward strand.
GAAGATTGATGAAGGAATTCGAAAAGCCTATTACAAAGAACTTGCGGATATCGGTCCAGAAGCCATGCATGCGAAACTAGAAAAGCTTGACCCAAAAACAGCTGCAAGTATTCATCCAAATAATACAAGAAGAGTAATTCGTGCATTAGAAATGGCAGAACATAGCGATATTCAAAAATCAGATGAGGCTCAACATTTAGGTGATACACCACTCTATCGCCATCGAATAATCGGTTTAAATATGGAGCGAGAAATTCTTTATAAACGGATCAACTATCGGGTCGATTTAATGATAGAAAAAGGCTTGTTAGAGGAAGTAAAAGGGTTATATGATAAAGGAATTCGAGATGTACAATCCATTAAAGCAATAGGTTATAAAGAGCTTTATTCATACTTTGATGGTCTGCTAACTTTGGAGGAAGCAATTGATCAGTTAAAGCAAAATTCTCGGCGTTATGCAAAACGCCAGCTTACTTATTTCCGTAACAAAATGGAAATTGAATGGTTTGATGCACAATTGGGTATAGTAAAAATAATTGATAAAATTTTACAAAATTAAAGGGAATACGCTAGATAAATCGAATATACAATACTATTAAAGAGGTTAAGGGGGATCTTCATGAAATCATTGAATTTACAAGATACTTATTTAAACCAATTACGAAAAAATGGTATTTTCGTTACCGTATTTTTATTAAATGGCTACCAATTAAAAGGAACTATTCGTTCATATGATAATTTTACTGTGTTACTTGAAGTAGAAGGTAAGCAACATATGATTTATAAACATGCTATATCCACTTTCTGTCCTTCCAAATCGGTAGATATACAACAAGAAGTTGAGTAATTGAGTAATTTTAGAAAATATTTTCGAATCTTGTCGTACCAAAAATGAGTTGATTCTACTTTTAGTCATGTAGAATCAACTCATTTTTGGATTTACATTAAAAAAGTAGCTCAATTTCAAATTCACCTATATACTATGAATAGATAGAAAATGGAGGAAACAAAATTGAAAACAATTACACCTGAAGAAGTATTAAACAAATTAGATGCGAACGAAGATTTACATATTGTCGATGTCCGTGAAGACGCAGAAGTAGCAAATGGTATTATTCCAGGAGCAATTCATATTCCACTTGGACAAATTCCTGAGAGAATAGCTGAATTAGATAAAGACACCCCATATATTTTCGTATGTCATGCAGGTGGCCGTAGCTTTAGTGCATGCTCATACTTAGATGGTCTAGGGTTTAATGTGACAAATATGGAAGGTGGCATGAGTTCTTGGGAAGGCGAATTAGAATTCTAATTCCAAGACAGACATGCAAAAATGAGACGATTCCAATAAGTGAATCGTCTTTTTTGCATGGAGACTGTTTTAATAAAATACGAATAGTTGACGAATAAGAAAGAATTGATAAGATTAAATTGGTTTTAATTTAGAAATGGAGTCGATAGAAATGGCATATATGTCCAACTTAACACAAGAAACATTAGCCTTAGCAAAAAAAGTAGAGGAAAAAGTGAAGCCTTATTTCGAACAAGCAGATGAAATGGCATTCTATAACCAACAAAAAGTGCTCTCCGCTTTTCGAAATAATCATGTAAGTGAAAGTCACTTTTATCCATCTACAGGTTATGGCTATGATGATGAAGGGCGAGATAACTTAGAACGTATATATGCCGAAACATTTGGTGCAGAAGCAGCAATCGTACGTCCTCAAATCATTTCAGGAACACATGCAATTACAATAAGTCTTTTCGGTGTTTTACGCCCTGGAGATGAACTCATGTATATTACGGGAAAACCATATGATACACTTCAATCAATTGTTGACGGTGGCGATCGAGATACAGGTTCTTTAAAAGATTTCAATATTAGCTACCAACATGTTGATTTACTAGATGATCAATATATTGATTGGGATACTGTTAAAGATAAAGTTTCGGATAAAACAAAAGTGATTGCGATACAACGATCAAAAGGATATGCCACTAGACCATCCTTTACAATAGAACAAATCGCAGAAATGATTAAAAATATCCGTGCAATTAAAGAAGATGCCATTATTTTTGTAGACAATTGTTACGGCGAATTTGTTGATGCAGTTGAGCCGACAGAATTAGGTGCCGATTTAATGGCAGGTTCATTAATTAAAAACCCTGGTGGAGGTCTTGCAAAAGTAGGTGGGTATATTGCTGGAAAAGCGAAATACGTGGAGCAATGTGCATATCGCATGACATCTCCGGGTATTGGTGCAGAAGCTGGTCCATCTTTAAATGCACTGCCAGATATGTATCAAGGATTTTTCTTATCACCACATGTTGTTGCTCAAGCTTTGAAAGGTGCAATTTTCACAGCAGCAATTTTAGAAGAAGTAGGTATGACACCATCTCCACGTTATGATGCAAAACGTACAGATCTTATTCAATCAGTATCTTTTAATACGCCAGAACAAATGATTCAATTCTGCCAATCTATCCAATTGAATTCGCCTGTAAATGCGCACTTTGCGCCGCAACCTGCACCAATGCCAGGCTATGAAGATAAAGTGATTATGGCTGCAGGTACTTTTGTACAAGGTTCAAGTATAGAACTCTCTGCGGATGGCCCTATTCGTCCACCGTATACTGCTTATGTACAAGGTGGATTAACATATGAACATGTGAAGTATGCAATACTAAATGCTGTTCAGAATTTACAAAAAAATTCTCTTTAATTATTTAAACAGCAATTATTATGGGCTCGTAAACTCAATGTTTACGGGCTTTTTTAATAGAATAAAATAATGTGTGAGAAAATCTAACATAATGTTGACAGAAAAACTAACATAGTGTAATATAAGTCTTGTGAAAGGTAAGGTGATGGAAATGAGTAAAGAAATTCGCAAGACCATGCCTTTACTACCAATCAGTATAGTCATGCAACTTACTGATTTAACCGCTCGGCAAATTCGTTATTACGAAGAACATGAGCTAATCACACCTGCGAGAACAGAAGGTAATCGTCGGATGTTTTCATTAAACGATGTTGATGTTCTACTAGAAATTAAAGACTTATTAGACCAGGGCATTAACATGGCAGGTATCAAAAAAGTCTTCGCAATGAAGAACGAGCCAGTATTGGCAAAACAACCAAAAGCAGAAATAACAGATGCTGATTTAAGACGTATCCTAAGAGAAGAAATGCAACAAGCACAGACGATGCAAAAAACATCGATTCGCCAAGGTGATTTATCTCGTTTCTTTTTTTAAGAGTCGAGTATTTATAAAGTATTACATATTAACAGGAGAGTGATTAGGTTGAGTAAATTCACAAAAGATGATATTCGTAGACTTGTTGAAGAAAAAGAAGTGAAATTCATTCGTTTACAATTCACAGATATTCTAGGAACAATCAAAAACGTTGAAATTCCAGTTAGTCAATTAGAAAAAGCTCTTGATAACAAAATGATGTTTGATGGTTCTTCAATCGAAGGATTCGTACGTATCGAAGAATCAGATATGTACTTATACCCAGATCTAGATACATTTATCGTATTCCCTTGGACAACTGGTAAAGGTACTGTATGTCGTTTAATTTGTGATGTATATAAAGCTGATGGAACTCCATTTGAAGGTGACCCACGTAACAACTTACGTCGCATTTTAGCTCGTATGGAACAATTGGGCTACACAAGCTTTAACTTAGGACCTGAACCCGAATTCTTCTTATTCAAATTAGATGAAGAAGGCGAACCTACTCTTGAATTAAATGACCACGGTGGTTACTTCGATTTAGCGCCAACAGACCTTGGTGAAAACTGCCGTCGTGATATCGTGTTAGAACTTGAAGAAATGGGCTTTGAAATTGAAGCATCTCACCATGAAGTAGCTCCTGGTCAACACGAAATTGACTTCAAATATGCTAATGCAATCGAAGCTTGTGATAATATCCAAACATTTAAATTGGTTGTTAAAACAATCGCTCGTAAACATGGTTTACATGCAACATTTATGCCAAAACCATTATTCGGTGTAAATGGTTCAGGTATGCACTGTAACGTTTCATTATTCAAAGGTAAAGAAAATGCATTCTATGATGAATCTGCTGAATTAAAACTTAGCGATACTGCTTTCCATTTCATGGCAGGCGTACTAAAACACGTTAAAGGATTCACTGCTGTAACTAACCCAACAGTTAACTCTTACAAACGTTTAGTACCTGGTTATGAAGCTCCTTGCTACGTTGCATGGTCTGCTCAAAACCGTTCACCATTAATCCGTATCCCAGCTTCTCGTGGTTTATCAACTCGTATTGAAGTACGTTCAGTAGACCCAGCTGCTAACCCATACTTAGCTATGGCAGTAATCTTGGAATCTGGTTTAAATGGTATCGAACAACAACTTACTCCACCACCTGCAGTAGATCGTAACATCTATATTATGAATGCTGAAGAACGTGCTGAAGCAGGTATCGGTAACTTACCAGCTAACTTAAATGATGCACTTGCAGCACTTGCAGAAGATAAAGTAATCCAAGATGCTCTTGGTAAACATATCTATGCAAACTTCCGTGAAGCAAAAGAAATCGAATTCGACATGTTCCGTACACAAGTACACCAATGGGAACGTGACCAATACATGAAAATGTATTAAGATGAAAAGCGTTGGGGCTCTAAGCTTCAACGCTTTTTCTTTTTACCACGAATTTTTTATTTGTGGTAAGTAAAATTGAAAGTTACCACATTTTTACCACGAAATTTTTACGATTAATTATTTCGCGGTTTTTTTCTGCATGTATTCGTCAAATTTTTCTATTGATAAATTCTCCATATTTCTCGTTACAAGTAACATGACTGCATGAGTATGTCTTGTTGAGTGTATCGGTAACTTTTCATGTTTGATATGTTCCAAAGCTCCTTTGAAAGCATTGTATAAAGTTGATTTTGGGAATGGTGTACCATCATCTCACGTATCGCAACAAAAAATGGAACTACCGTTGCCAAATTGCAAAAGCTAAATAACATTAAAAATCCGAACAAGATTTATGTTGGTCAAAAAATTAAATTGAAATAATATGGGTGTCTCTCTATAACCAGCCAATTGCATTGCATACGCTATTAAGGTAAGGGAGAAAGTAAATTACACCTTATAATTTACACCAATTCTTTATTAACATCTCCTTACCTCCTTATTTACATTTAATAAGAAAGCTTGGTGCGTATATACCTTTCTAATCAATTTTGCCCTGTCATCCACAGTGATGATAGGGATGTTTTAATTTCAAATTATTTGGGTATATAACTCCGTATTGCTTATCATAATTTACTATAGATCTATAAGGAGGAACGAATGGATAATCACATAGAACAACTAAAATTGGAATACCAAAAATTAAGTGAAGAGCTGCGTAGTTTGAAAAAAGAAATTATTGAAGTACTTGAAAGCTTAAATACATAATATTAACTGCCCTCACTTCTACAGATGAAGAGAGGGCTTTATTTGGCATATTTTCTCTATAATCTGAATCGAATAGAAGATTGCAAGTAAAGTATTTACGTTTAATATATTAGAATAGGTAACAAAATTATATATAGAATCAATTTTCTTATGAATTATAGGAAAAAATGATTATAAATGTTATAGTTTGCTTAGATATTTTATACAATATACAAAATGCAACTTTAAGGAAAAGAAGGGAGATGGAAAAAAGTAGCACTTAAATCATCAGCTACAGGGAGTTACTTACAGTATAAATACACATACAAAGTAACAAACGCAAATGGAGAAACGGTAATAAAAGACTATACATCTTCAAAATCAGCTTCATTTAAAGCACCAACTGAAAAAGGGCAATACACCTTAACTATGTATGTAAAACAAATCAACAGTACAAAAATAGTAAAAACAAAGAAAGTAATTATAGTAAAATAAACAAGAAAACACAAAGAGGGCTATCAAAAGCTCTCTTTTCCTTTGCTTTCTTTTAAGAAATATCATGAATAAAAATATACCCATTAACCAAATGGAAGAGGGGCAATTTGTTTTAAAAACCGTTTGGGTAAATCCAATGCGGTATTTAAGTAAACCTATTTTATTTTGATTCGTGAGATACAACCATAAACCATATATTTGAAGTAGGTGAAGCTACTTCATTAAACTGTTTGCTATTTAATTTTAACTGTTTTCCGTTTTTATAGAAAAAAACTTTTGAATATTTTCCTCCACCAGAAAGACCTACAGTAATTCCTTTTTTAGCAATTGTTTCATCAGGCGTTACAGATGTTGTAACTACTGGATTTCCTTTCTGAGAAACAACTACCAAAGAACCGTCAATCTTATCAATATATACGCTTTTAATACCAATAGAATGATGCGTACTGTTTGTGTGCAAGTAAACACCTTTAGGGTCAATTCTTATAACCCCTCCAGTTATCTTCACATTGTTTGATTCTGACTGTGGTAATCGATATGTTGATTTTGCCAATACTACAGTAGCACCTCCTATCAATAGAATAAAAGTTAATAAAGTTACTATTGTTTTTTTCATAGATTCTCTCTCCTAAAATAGATGGAACTCAAATTAATCTTCAAATAAATTATTAGCTAAATCCTCAATTTCTTGAGCTAATTTATTTTTCCCTTCATAATCGATTGAGATTTGATACCATCAAAAACTAACATATCACCAACTGTCGCTTGTTTAGGCAATAATGATTTATGGATATTTTTCAACTTAGTGAGAATAGTAGTATAAATATAACCAATAAATTGAATTTTTTTATATCAAAATACCTCCTGTAATTGACTATACAGTAATTCTATTGTTTTGAGGAGTAGGAAAATAAAGGTTATGTGTTTTAATTTAAATTATTGTTACTGATTTATGTTAAAAATTGACTCAACCTGTGACGGAAAGAAAAGAAATTTTAGTAAATACGTAAGACGTTTAATTGAAGAAGATTTGAAAAAAGAGAAAAATAAAAATGGCGTTGCTTCAAGTGAATATATAATAGAAGAAAACCTTCCCATCATAGATAAAAATGAATCCTATTCAATTGAAACTAAAAAAGCTTACTCGAAAATGTTCTATTGTCACTAACCACGAGCTATCACTATTCCTTACCACAAACTTACCACGGTTAGTTGAAATGTTATGATTTTCTATGAGTAGAAATTGTTGAAAAGCTTGATATATCAATGTTTGTGATACTACATTATAAACAATGAGATAATAAACCTTATTCCGTACACAAGTACACCAATGGGAACGTGACCAATACATGAAAATGTACTAAGATGAAAAGTGCTTGAGGCTGTAAGCTCCAAGCACTTTTTTCTTGTCCGCAAATTCTTTATTTGTGGGCAACTTTTTTATTTTGCCCACAAAGATTTTAAGTTTTTTTAATTTTTTACTTTTCCTTCATATACTCATCGAACTTTTCAATTGTAACTGTCTCCATACGTAAGTTACAAAATCTTTAATTGTTTTCATAGTCTACATACTTACCGTAATCAGGCATAGCAATTTTTTCAAACTCTTTAACTAGTGTTTGTAAACTGTTTGTCAGCAATTCACCCATCATAGGTACTCCGTGCCCGGTAACAGCTACAGTAGGTTTCAATGCTTCTAACTTAATTATTGATTCTTTAGCAGTTTTCCAATCTGTAGTGAGATATCTCGGAGGTCCACTGATTTCCTGTTGTTGTGTTAAAACTTTAAACAAGTATTCTTGTTTAACAGTAATAAATGCATCCCCTGCTATTAATGCCCGGTCTTTTTCTCTAAAAAGGGAAACATGTCCAGGCGTATGTCCGGGTGTATGAATCCATTTAAAATTTGGCATATGAGGAATAGTTCCATCAGAAGGCAGTGCTTTTATATGATCCCCTAAATTAATTGGTTCATTAGGAAAGAAAGGAGACATTTTTGCTACCATGCCGCCTTCAACTGATGCGTCTGGCTCTGGATAACTTTTTTGACCTGTTAGAAATGGAATTTCTAACAGGTGTGCATAGACTGGAACCCTCCAATATTTAACTAAATCAATAACAGAACCAATATGATCAAAATGACCATGTGTTAAAATGATTGCTTTTGGACGACTGTTTGCACCGAAGTACTTTTCAGTAACTGAAATTACCTCTTTTGCTGACCTTGGCATTCCTGTATCTACTAATACAAATTCCTTCATTTCTGGATTTCCAACTAAACAGATATTGACAATTTGGATAGTATAACAAATCAAGTCAGGCAATACCTCAATACCAACCCCGTTATTTATGGAAGTTACCGGGATATATTTATAATCACTTCCGTAATTTAAATCGTTATCCATTATTCTCACTCCTACAAAAGCTAGTTCAAGTTATTGTTTCCATGCAGAAGCAAAATATTTAAAAAATCGTGAATCAATTTAATAGGCGTTTTTCTAGCTTCTTTTGTACTCCCTTAATTAAGTGGAATAAAATAGGGATATTGTTTAAGTTAAGGGTGATGTTTCCTTAGATTATTTGTTTCATCAAGATTAGAGCAAATCATAGATTCTAAATATCAATGGTGATATGATAATGTTTATATTGAGTATTCTTTATAGAAGGGTATGAAGGCTAATGCCTGAAATCGAAAAAAAAACGAAAATTAAGCAATCTAAATATCAAATTATTGCTGCTGATATTGCCTCTAAAATAGTGGAAAATAAATACCGAATTGGTGAAAGAATATATGCCAGATCGTCTTTAGCAAGTCAATATGGTGTGTCTTCAGAAACGGCACGTCGCGCGATGGCAGTGCTACATGATTTAGAAATTGTAGAGACATCAAAAGGTTCGGGGGTTATTATAAAATCTTACGAAAACGCTGCAAAGTTTGTGCACCAATTACAAGATGTACAATCAGTAAAAGAAGTGCAGCATGAGATGTTAGATAGCATTGTGCAGCAAAAGCAAGAACTTGAAAAGCTAGAATCCTTGGCAAAGGAATTAGTAAGTCGTACGGATCGTTTCCATTCACTTAATCCGTTTGTACCTTTCCAAGTAACCATTACAAGAGAATGCGCCTATTTAGGAAAGACGATTCAAGACTTAAATTTTTGGCAAAATACAACGGCGACAATCGTTGGCATTAAAAGAGGACAGGAAATCTTACTATCACCAGGTCCTTACGCTTCATTGCATGAATATGACGTGATTTATTTCATCGGAAATGAACAATGTGTAGATACAGTTCAAAATTTCCTTTATCAAAAGAATAAATAAACGTTTTTGAAAAATAAAATACTTTTGTAAAGGTAATCTAAATAAAAATTTAGATTACCTTTTTTTATAAAATTTTTCACTCAAAATCTTCTTGAGGAATGCTGAATTCCTGCTTGAAAAAGTAAAAGACAAAGCAATGTGTTTATTTAGCTATTTATTTAGTTAAAGGAAGCTATTTGACTAAAGTAACAACCTAGTGTTAATATTAAGTTGTTACTTTGCGCTAAAGCATAATTTGCTTATAAATAGAAAATATTTTTTTAGGGGAGATATATTTGGAAAAACTTAAAATTGATCATGTAAGTAAAGTATTTGGAAAGCATGTAAATCAAGCACTCGCTTTAGTTCAAAAAGGAATTTCAAAAAGTGAAATATTGAACAAAACAGGAGCGACTGTTGGTGTATATGATGCTAGTTTTACAGTGAATGAAGGTGAAATCTTCGTAATTATGGGTTTATCCGGTAGTGGTAAGTCAACGCTTGTTCGATTAATAAATAGATTAATAGAACCTACCAACGGTAATATTTTTATAGATGGAGAGAATATCTCAAAAATGCATAAAGAACAATTACGAAAAGTTCGTAGAGAGAAAATCAATATGGTATTCCAAAACTTCGGTTTATTCCCTCATCAAACAATATTGCAAAATACTGAGTATGGATTAGAAGTTCGTGGGGTACCAAAAGAAGAACGTAGAAAAAAGGCAGAGCAGGCTTTAGAAAATGCAGGGTTACTAGACTTCAAAGATCAATATCCAAATCAATTGTCTGGTGGGATGCAACAACGAGTTGGTTTAGCAAGAGCGCTTGCGAATAATCCAGATATATTATTGATGGACGAAGCATTTTCAGCTCTAGATCCTCTTATTCGAAAAGGCATGCAAGATGAACTATTGGATTTACAAACAACGATGAAGAAAACAATCATCTTTATCACGCACGACTTGAACGAGGCACTCCGAATTGGAGACCGAATCGCTATTATGAAGGATGGTCAAATCATACAAATTGGAACAGGTGAAGAGATATTAACAAATCCAGCAAATGAATATGTTCGTAATTTCGTAGAAGATGTTGATCGTTCGAAGGTTCTTACAGCAGAAAATATCATGATTCGTCCGATCACTGTAAATGTTGAACAAGACGGTCCAAAAGTGGCGCTTGCTCGGATGCGTCAAGAGGAAGTTAGTATGCTTGTTGCTACTGACCGGGAACGTAAAATAAGAGGTTATATTACAGCAGATGATGCTTTGGAATCTGCTAAACGTGGAGATAAGAGTATTAAGGGAATTGTTCATTCAGATATTGTGACTGTTGATCACGATACACTTATCCAAGATGTTTTTAATATTATCTATGATGCTCCAACACCAGTTGCGGTAATGAAGAACAGCAAACTTATTGGAATATTGATTAAGGGAGTTGTTATTGAAGCATTAGCAAAAGATAGTGAGGGGGCATTAGTACATGAGTAATTATTTAGATCAAGTTTCAAAAATACCAGTTGCAAAATGGACACAAAGCGCAATGGACTTTGTGACCAATCATTTTTCTGGAATGTTTGACACACTGCAAGCAATTGGCCAAATAACAATGAATTCTATTACGGATTTCTTGATGATCGTACCACCAGTTCTTTTTATAGTAATCATTATGTTACTAGCATTTTTTGCTTCAGGAAAGAAAATAGGTTTAGCAATCTTCTCGATGATTGGTTTGTTATTTATCTACAACCAGAACTTATGGGAAGAGTTGATGAATACAATTACACTAGTATTATTCGCAAGTATTATATCAATAATAATAGGTATTCCCATTGGGATATTAATGTCGAAAAGTAAATTAGTAGAGAGTATCATGAAACCAATCTTAGACTTTATGCAAACAATGCCTGGTTTCGTCTATTTAATTCCAGCTGTTGCCTTTTTCGGCATAGGAGTTGTACCAGGAGTATTTGCTTCTATAATCTTCGCTATTCCACCAACAATCCGATTTACGAACCTCGGTATAAAACAAGTTCCAAAAGAGCTAATCGAAGCATCTGAATCGTTCGGTAGTACTTCTTTCCAGAAATTATTTAAAGTTGAACTTCCTCTTGCAAAATCCACAATTATGGCCGGAGTAAACCAAACCGTTATGCTAGCACTTTCTATGGTTGTTATTGCTTCTATGATTGGTGCTCCAGGATTAGGACGCAAAGTATTGTCAGCTTTACAACGTGCACAAGTCGGAAATGGTTTTGTAGCAGGTTTATGTTTAGTAATCTTTGCCATAATAATTGACCGTCTAACTCAAAGTTTTAATAAGAAGAAATATGAACAAAAAGGGTGATTGGATGAAACGGAGTAAAATAATAAAAGCGATTAGTTTAGCTGCGTGTATTGGATTAAGTTCTATTCTCGCAAGCTGCGATTTAGATTCAGTAAAGAGCAAACAAATTAATTTAGCATATGTCGAATGGGATACTGAAGTCGCCTCCACAAATGTAATTGGAAAAGTGTTAGAAAATATGGGGTATGATGTCCAACTTACGCCACTAGATAACGCAATTATGTGGGAAGCCGTTTCTAAAGGTGAAGCAGATGCGATGGTAGGTGGTTGGTTACCAAATACTCATGCTGCCCAATATAAAAAATATAAAGATGATTTAGAAGATTTAGGTCCAAATTTAAAAGACGCCAAAATAGGATTTGTTGTACCTAAGTATATGAAGGAAAATTCGATAGAAGATTTAAAAATGCAGGCAAATAGTACAATTACAGGTATTGAACCGGGAGCAGGCGTTGTTTCAGCAGCTGAAAAGGCTTTAAAAAGTTATGATAATTTAACTTCTTGGAATGTAAAAACATCCTCTTCAGGGGCCATGACTATTGAGCTCGGTAAAGCGATAAAAAATAAAGAAGATATCGTGATTACAGGGTGGTCACCACACTGGATGTTCCAAAAATATGATTTAAAATATTTAAAAGATCCAAAAGGAGTTTTTGGTAAGTCAGAAAATATTCATACTTTTGCACGAAAATCACTAAAAAAAGACAAACCAGATGCTTATAAAGTTTTAAATCAATTTAACTGGTCTACTAAGGATATAGAAGGAATGATGCTAAAAATTTCAGAAGGGGAAGACCCTGAAGATGCAGCAGAAGAATGGATTAAAAAGAATCCAGAAAAGGTTGCAAGCTGGACTAAAGGTGTTACAGAGAAATAATGATCAATGTAAAACAAGAAGTCTTGTTCAGTAATCTTAGAAAATATTAAATTAAAATACAAAGTAATAGAAAAAAGCATCCAATTCTAATCTATTAAATAGAATAGAGTTGGATGCTTTTTCATATAATTGATTATTGAACATTACGATAAAGGCCTACTACTTTACCAAGTACAGAGACATTATCTACAATAATTGGTTCCATAGAAGAGTTTTCTGGTTGAAGACGGAAATAACCATCTTCTTTGTAAAAACGTTTAACAGTTGCTTCATTTTCTTCAGTCATTGCAACAACAATATCGCCATTGTTGGCTGTTGCTTGTTGTTTAACAATTACGTAATCACCATCTAAAATACCAGCTTCAATCATAGATTCTCCCATGATTTCAAGCATAAAGATATGGTCGTCGGAAGTCCCGTAAAAATCTGGGATTGGAAAATATTCTTCAATGTTTTCAATGGCGGTAATTGGCAAACCAGCAGTAACTTTCCCTACTAATGGTACATGAATGACACCTTGTTTTGAAATATTATCTTGGTCCAAAATTTCAATTGCGCGAGGTTTCGTTGGATCGCGACGAATAAGGCCCTTGCTTTCGAGTCTGTTTAAATGTCCGTGGACAGTAGAACTAGAAGCTAAACCAACAGCTTCCCCGATTTCTCGGACAGAAGGTGGGTACCCTTTTGTGCGAACTTCTTCTTTAATAAATTCTAGTATATCTTCTTGTCTTTTCGATACTTTTTTCAATCCAATCACCTCTTATCTTAGTTCTTCTTAAATTGTTAAATTTAGTATAACATTAGCGAACAAACAATGCAAACATAAGTTCGAGAAAGCGGTTGACAAAAACAAATGTTCGTTTTATATTGGGAACATATATTCCGAACAAACATTCGATGAAGGGGAGATTCACATGAATTGGGTTAAAAGAAATCAAAACACAACACTACTATTCGCAATTGTTATCATTGGCATGATTATACTATTCGTATCAAATAGAGACATCACTTCTTATGCAAAAATTGAAATAGAACAAGGGGATACACTTTGGTCATTATCCGATAAATATAAAGGGAATCTGACAAATGACGAATGGGTTCGTCTAGTGAAAAATGAGAACAATATGATTGACGATAAAATTATAGCTGGTCATACTTTAAGTATTCCTGAATACAACAAGACAATTTCAAATGATAAGGGAATAGAAGTGGCGAGTGAAGATAATGGTAAATAAAAAAGCAGTTCTGTATTGTAGAGTAAGTACAGAAAAAGAAACACAAGATACATCATTGGAAAGGCAAGAGATAGAGTTAAGAGAATTTGCTGCAACTAAAGATTATGAAGTTGCTGAAGTTTTTACTGATCGACATAGTGGGTATGACATAGAACGTGAAGGATTATTGGACTTACTAGAATATGTAAAAGATTATCAAATTCATACTTTATTTGTTCAAGATGAGACACGCTTAGGTCGTGGAAATGGCCGCATGGCTGTGCTACATTTATTGCAAAAAATGAACGTTGATATATTTACATTAAGTGATTCTGGTAATATTCAATTGAATGAAATGGATACTATGCTTCTTGAAATTTTAGCACTTGTGGAAGAATACCAACGGAAATTACATAATGCCAAAATAAGGCGGGGCATGAAGCGTGCTGTTGAAAATGGCTACAGGCCAGAAAATAATTTGAAGGATCGAGGAAATCCTGAAGGAAGAGAAAGAATTGATGTACCAATTGACCAAATCGTAAGCCTTAGACAAAAGGGCATGACGTTTGAAGAAATTACAGCAACGCTAAAAGGACTAGGCTTTCAAATCAGCAAAGCAACGATTCATAGACGTTATAAAGAATATGAAGAGGAAAGTAAAAAGTAAATTTAAATATACATTCGAAAATTATATTATTTGATGTAAAAAACAGTCGTACCACTTTTCGTTTAGGTACGGCTGTTTTTTATCATCAAAATACTTTGTTCATAAAGAATATAGATTCCTTTCTTTAAATCTTCTAACGATGCATAGGCATAAGAAAGACGAATATGAATGAGAATCATTAGGGTTATAGATATAACAAACTTGAGAAAAAGTACTTGTCCCATAATTCATTTGCATTTTAAAATTGGATGGGTAAAATAGGAACCAATTGAACCTTTCCGTATTTTTATAACATAGTACGATAGAAAATAGAAGGGGGAAGAAATGGACGCTTTTATTCATGGGTTTATTTTAGCATTTGGTTTAATCTTGCCATTAGGTGTGCAAAATGTTTTTGTTTTTTCTCAAGGTGGTACGCAACCCACGATATTGAAAGCATTGCCAGCAACTTTAACTGCAGCCATATCAGATACTCTATTAATTATTTTAGCGGTATTCGGAATTTCTATGATTGTTTTCCAATTTGAATGGATTCGAATCTTTCTACTAATCGGAGGAATAATCTTTTTATTCTATATGGGTAAATTTTTATGGAGCTCTAGTTCTGCAAGTTTTAAGGAAGATCAAGCATTACCTATGAAAAAGCAGATTCTCTTTGCATTATCTGTATCCTTATTGAATCCACATGCATTATTGGATACAATCGGCGTAATTGGTACAAGTGCATTAAAATATGTTGGAAAGGATCAACTATATTTTACATTGGCATGTATTAGTGTTTCATGGGTGTGGTTTCTAGGTCTAATGATTATAGGGGCACTTATGAAAAAATTACATATTTCGAAAACAGTTTTTAACCTTTTCAATAAACTTTCTGCACTATTTATATGGGGCACAGCAATTTATTTATTGATCAGTTTGTTTTAGTAATTTACCATTCATTTTGGTATTTACTTTTTTAGAAAGTTCCAAGTATTTTTGTAGACAAAAAAAGCTTTAGGCTTGCGCTTGGAGCTTTTTTTTCATACCTTTATAGTAGTGTAGTTATGAAAGGTGTGTTAAACGTGTTACCAAAAGAAAAAATTCAGCGTATTAACTATTTAGCAAAAAAATCAAAAGAAACAGGTTTAACGATGGAAGAAGCAAAAGAACAATCAGCACTTCGAAAAGAATATTTGGATACATTCCGTGAATCAATGCGAGGAACAATTGAAAATGTACGTATTTTTGATCCGAATGGGGATGAAGTCACTCCAGAAAAATTGCGTGCAAAACAACAAAGAAACAAACCATTAAATTAACTGAACAATTGAATAAAAAGCATTGTGTTATGAAAGAATGTTGACTAAACTGTAATAGAATAATATTTTGCTTTATGAAAGGATGTCTACTAAATGGCTCAACAAGCAGATCAGCTTGCAATTAATACAATCCGTACTTTGTCCATAGATGCAATTGAAAAGGCAAACTCTGGTCATCCAGGACTACCAATGGGCGCTGCACCAATGGCATATACTCTTTGGACAAAACAATTACACCACAATCCCAAAAACCCAAAATGGTTCAACCGTGACCGTTTCGTCTTATCAGCTGGACATGGTTCAATGTTATTATATAGCTTACTTCATTTAGGTGGATATGACCTACCAATGGAAGAAATTAAAAACTTCCGTCAATGGGGCTCATTAACTCCAGGTCACCCTGAGTATGGCCATACAGCTGGGGTAGAAGCTACAACTGGACCACTTGGACAAGGGATTGCAATGGCTGTCGGAATGGCAATGGCAGAAGCTCATTTAGGTGGAGTTTATAATAAACCTGACCATGATATTATTAATCACTATACATTTGCACTTTGCGGTGACGGTGATTTAATGGAAGGTGTTTCAGCAGAAGCAGCTTCTCTTGCAGGTCATTTACAATTAGAAAAACTTATTGTCTTATATGATAGTAATGATATCTCATTAGATGGAGATTTAAATAAATCATTCTCCGATAATACAGCAGAACGCTTCAAAGCATATGGTTGGAATTATATCTTGGTACAAGATGGTAATGATGTAGAGGCTATTAATAGTGCGATTGAACAAGCAAAAGCTCATAATGGTCAGCCTACATTAATTGAAGTGAAAACTGTTATTGGATTTGGTTCACCAAACAAATCTGGTAAATCAAGTTCTCATGGATCACCACTTGGTAGTGATGAAGTAGTGCTAACAAAACAAGCATACGAATGGGATAATGACGATTTCTTCGTACCAGAAGAAGTTTACAATACATTCAATGAAGCAGCGAAAATTCAAGGTGAAGATGCAGAAGTAGCATGGAACGCTCAATTTAATTCATATAAAGAAGCTTACCCAGAACTAGGCTTACAATTAGAAAAAGCAATTGCAGGCGAACTACCAGCAGATTTCGATTCAGAAATTCCTACTTATGAAGCAGGTAAATCAATTGCAACACGTTCATCTTCAGGTGAAGTGATTAATGCATTAGCTAAGAAAATTCCAGCATTCTTTGGTGGAAGTGCCGATCTTGCAGGTTCAAACAAAACAACAATTAAAGGTGCAGGCGACTTTTCAGCAACAGAACGCAATGGTCGCAATATTTGGTTTGGTGTTCGTGAATTTGCAATGGGTGCAGCGCTAAATGGTATGGCACTTCATGGTGGTTTAAGTGTCTTTGGTGGAACATTCTTCGTATTCTCTGATTATGTTCGCCCAGCGGTTCGTCTTTCTGCACTAATGGGATTACCAGTAACATATGTATTTACACATGATTCAATCGCAGTAGGTGAAGATGGTCCCACACATGAACCAATCGAACATTTAGCAGCATTACGTGCAATGCCAAATCTATCTGTCATTCGTCCAGCAGACGCAAACGAATCAGCAGCAGCATGGAAACTTGCAGTATCTTCTAAAAACCGTCCTACCGCTTTAGTATTATCTCGTCAAGACTTACCAGTACTTGATTTAGATGTACAAACTGTTTATGAAGGTGTTTCTAAAGGGGCATATATTGTCAAAAAAGCGGATAAAGAAGTTGCAGATGCATTGCTATTAGCAACTGGTTCAGAAGTTCAATTAGCAGTAGCAGCTAAAGCTGAACTTGCAAAAGAAGGTATTGATGTAACAGTTGTATCTATGCCTGACTTTGATCGCTTTGATGAACAAGATGCAACATATAAAGAAAGTGTACTACCTAAAGCTGTGGCAAAACGCTTAGCAATCGAAATGGGTTCTTCATTTGGTTGGCATAAGTACACTGGTTTTGAAGGTGATGTACTTGCTATCGATGGTTTTGGTGCAAGTGCTCCTGGAGAAATCGTGATGAAAGAATATGGTTTTACTGTCGACAATGTCGTTTCAAAAGTTAAAGGATTATTAGCAAAATAAAATTTTAAAAAAGTAGAGGTATTTTGCCTCTACTTTTTATTTTTTGACAAAGAAAGTGCAATATTTACAGGCAAAATTGACAAAATATTCGCTAAAATAAAGGTATAATTAGTTGAAAGAAGAAGGGAGTGACAATAGATGCGTGTTTACTCAATCTTTCATGTCAAAAAAAAGCATCAGTCATTTATATACGGAAGAGAGCGGTTATTATTTGATTTGATTAATAATATAAAAACTGAAAAAAATGCATTTTATCCATCTCAGGAAATAACCTATTTATGTGAACTATTGCCAATTAGTGAAATTGAAGCGTTTGTCGAACAATATTTATATAAAGATTTTGCTGCCATTCAAATGAAGAATCATGAGATTTCTTTGACGCATGAATTTAAGGGCGATTTACATATCGAAATACAGCCATATTATTTGACAGTAACATGTGTCGGATCTCGAATGTTAGAATTAGATTTATTTGCAACATTATCAAAGCTAAGTCCAGGGTTCATAGGATTTAATAAAAACGAAATGGAATGTGGTTGGCTAAAACCGCCTAAATTTTCTGTTGTCGCAAAGGGATAAATCAGATAAATAGTAGTATCGTGGTAGTTTTTATTGTATAATCCTCTTTGGAGATAATTTTCTCGTATGCGAATTTTAGAGGAGGAAAATAAGTGAGTACTGGATTAGCGATTACTTTAATAGTAGTAGCATTAATCATAGGATTAGTTGGTGGATTCTTCATCGCTCGTCAATATATGATGAAATATTTAAAAGAAAACCCACCAATTAACGAACAAATGCTACGTGTGATGATGACTCAAATGGGTCGTAAGCCATCAGAAAAACAAATCAAACAAATGATGAACCAAATGAATAAATTGAGCAATAAATAAATCTTTGTTCAAAATTGGTGAAAACAGACCACTTTTTGTACAAGCCATTTATTAGCTTAATTTTAAATAGTGGAATTTAAACATAACAAAAGCCAACGGAAAATTATATGTTTCCATTGGCTTTTTTTCATTTGAAATAATTTGAATAATGCTATTCATCTATGATCATTTATCATCACATATTCATGCAGAAATTCACGAACTGTATCTTCATATTCTTGAGGATTTGCATTGAACGACTGTGCATGCGCACCTTGCTCAAACAGTTTCAACATCTTAGGTCCCTTTTTTAATCTGTATAATTCAATGGTCATTCCAGGTAGGATAAAATCATCTGGTAAGCTATGAATAAAAAGTACGGGTTTTTCAATATTTGTAACAGCCGTCCTAGGTGCTACGCTTTTTAACCAGTAACCATCACGTAATCGCAAAAATATATTTGCAAGTCTAATGGCAAGTGTACTTTTAATAGGCGTTTGCTTCGTTAATAAATAATAAAGTTCTTCAGAAAAATCAGAATAAGGACAATCTGCAATATAGAAGTGTGCTTTGTCTTCTAACGTTCCAGCATATAATATGGTAGTTGCTGCTCCCATTGATTCACCGTGGACCCCAATGATGGCATCGATACTTACTCTTTCTTTAATATAGTGGAGAACTGCTTGTAAATCGAATTTTTCATAATAACCATAACTTGTCGTCTTACCACCTGATTCACCATGTCTTCTATGATCATAAACGACCGTGTTAAAGCCGAGACGTTCGAACAATCTTACATATTTTACAGAGTTTACTTTGTTTTCCGTCACTCCGTGGCAAACAATCATTGTATTTGCTGTATCTAATGGTTTAAAATAGATTCCTTTAATCAAATATCCATTCGGGGAATCTATACTTAAATATTCTTTGTTCACGGTTTGGTACCATTTTTCGTCATAACGCATTGCTTTCTTTTCACGTTCCAAAATAAAGTCATCATCTTTTTTCTTAATATAAATAATTCGACTTGAAACGAGGTAACCGATTAGCGTTATAGCTCCTCCAATAATTCCTGTTAGTATGCCGAAAATCCATATAGCCTTTTTTTTCATAATTGCTCATCACCTCCTAACTTTGTCGATAAAGTTTATATTGTGCACTTATAATTTCTTCTTTCAAAAATGGTTGTAACTGCGTAATTGCCTCGCATACTATGATTTCCATTTCTTGTATACCTGCATTTTGTAATTGTTGGATAAATTTTAGTATTTGATTTGTTGGTATGCTATGCTTTGTATTTTGAAGACCATCACGTGGGCCTACTTCAATAATGGTGACACGATTTGGAAGATGAAACATAAAATGAAAGTCCCCCTTTTTATTCGAGATCAATAATCTATAGAATCAAAAGAGTCCTGAAAAATTCATTGTTTTCTATATTATATGTGAGTCAATTTCATAATTTGAAAATTTTCAAAAAAACTCAAGGCTTAATTTTAGGATGGGCTTTTTGTTTGATTCCTTTTCAAATTGCTTCTTGATTAACTGTTGATAAAGTACATAGCAAGCGATAAAATTGAATGAAATTGGTAATACATGAAGAACAACAATTTATATTTAAGGGAGTACAAATATAATGGCTAAGAAAAAAAGACAACAAAGTGAAAGAAAACAATCAAATCCAATTGAAAAGGAAGAAAAACTCACTTTAGAAGATCAATTAAATGGCGATGTATTAGCAAAATTAAAACTTGCTAAAAAGGAACTTGTGGCAAAAGAACAACAAGAACAAGAAGAAAAAGCAGCCAAGCTTGCATTTGAAAGAAAACAACGCGAAAAAAACAAATCGTTTGCTGAATTACTAGAAGAATACGGGAATAATGGTTCTAAATTCTAATAAATGGATGAAAAATCGGGAAGAACAATAGAATTCTTCCCGATTTTTTAATCTCGATGAGTTGTGTAGATATCACATTTAGTAGTTTTAATAAGTTCTTCTAAATTTTCGATTTGATCCATGTATTCATAGGCGTTAATTGTCTTGATTAATTGTTCTTTTGAACTTGCACCAACAACAGCCGAAGCAATCGTTTGATGTTGTAAAATGGTTTTTAATGCAAGTGCATGGATCGATGAAGTGTGTGTTGCAAGCTGTGAAAGTGTACTGATCAGTTCTTCTTGTGAATAAGTTAAATACCCATTTGTTTTAGTAAGACGTGTTTGCCACTCATCCGTCAGTAATCCTTTTGCCACTGAGCCTCGCGTTACAACAGATGCACCTTGATTTCCGATATAATCTAGCCATTCTTCTGGTCTACGGTCAAGCAAGCTATATTGCATCATGACCGAAACAGCATGACTTATTGGTAAAAAGCGTTTTAAAACATTTGGTCGAATCGATGAAATGCCATATTCACGAATGAAGCCATCTTTTTTTAATTCTTCAAATGCTACTAAAACTTCATCCCAATTATCCTCGATTGTACCACCGTGTAGTTGATATAGATCCACATAATCTGTTTGTAAACGTCGTAAGCTTTCTTTAATGCCTTCTTTAATGTGTGATTTAGACGCATCCCAGTGCCATGTATCAGCTGAAGAATCCCAGACGTTACCTACTTTCGTTGCTAATATAATGTCTTGTCGTTTTGATTGTAAGACTTTACCTATTATTTCCTCATTTTGACCTTTATTATAAAGATCTGCAGTATCAAAATAATTAATACCAAAGTCAAGTGCAGCGTCTATTATATATGAAGCATCCTGAACGTTTGTTGGTAAAGACATACAGCCTAGACTAATTTCAGAGATATGTAAATCACTCGAACCTAATTGCCTTCTTTTCAAAAAATACCGCCTCCTTTTAAGATAATGGTACAATGAAATATAGTAAAAGAACAATGGAGAGGGATTTGCAAATGGAAAAATTTGAAGAAAAAACAATTACAACGAAGCAAATTTTTGATGGGCGAGTAATTAAAGTCCAAGTAGATGAAGTAACATTACCGAATGGCAAAACAGCAACTAGAGAATTGGTGAAGCATCCAGGAGCAGTAGCGATTATCCCTATCACGAGTGAGGGGAAAATTGTGATGGTTGAACAATTCCGTAAACCGCTTGAAAAAAGTATTATCGAAATTCCTGCAGGTAAATTAGAGCCAGGAGAAAAACCGGAGTTTACAGCATTAAGAGAATTGGAAGAAGAAACTGGTTATGGTGCAACGGAGTTAGATTTGATCCAATCGTTTGCAACTTCACCTGGCTTTGCAGATGAAATTATTCATCTATTTGCAGCAAAGAATTTATTTAAGATTGAACAGCCGGCAGATTTAGATGAAGATGAATTTGTCGAACTAATGGAAGTTTCCATTGAAGAAGCAGAGCAGTTAGTGAAAGAACAACGTATTTTCGACGCGAAAACAATATTAGCAATTATGTGGGCGAAAAATAATCTAGTAAAATAAGGCATGTTTAAGAGTGAAGAGCATAGGTTGTACTATTAGAAAGTAGGTGACCTAGTGAATCGCTCAATGCAAATAACTTATTTTTTCTTAATTATCTCAATTGGCTATATCGGAGGTATTATTGCATTTAAGATGTCAACACCAGCTCATAATGAATGGTTGATTTCTATAATGGACCCGAGGCTTTTGTTAGAAGATAAGCCAAAATTGTGGCAATCATTATGGCCAGCATTCATGCCTTATGTGTTTTTAGTGTTGCTTGCTACGCATCAATGGTTTAGGCATGCTACAAGACTCGTTGTGGTTTCTAAAAGTGCCTTCTTTGGTTTCTGTTCAGCGTACTTAATCGCTACACAAAATGCATTTTGGAATTATGCACTATGGTGGTTCCCAGTGCAATTTGTGTATACTTGTTTATTATTATTATTTTCAATTGTCCTCGTTCCAAAACCATTTTATGATAATCGGAAAAAGGGTATACACTGGAAAAGAATTATTGTTATTAGTATCATGACGATAATAGTATTTGGTATTGAACTTCTAATTGTACATTTTATGTTCTAATTGATAATTATTTATTGATAATTATTATCAATAAATAACCATTACAATGAAATTAGTCGCTTAATCTTGTAATGAGAATTGAACATTTGGTATAATGGTAGAAGTTTAGGGGGGCGTCATATGGAGAGCCGTATTGATCGAATAAAAAAACAATTACATGGTGCTAGCTATAAACTGACGCCGCAAAGAGAAGCGACGGTAAGAGTACTTTTAGAAAATGAGGAAGATCATTTAAGTGCTGAAGATGTATATCTTTTAGTAAAGGAAAAAGCACCCGAAATCGGTCTAGCGACTGTATATCGTACATTAGAGTTACTAACAGAACTTAAAATAGTCGACAAGATTAATTTTGGAGATGGAGTGTCTCGATATGATTTACGACAAGAAGGAGCAGCTCACTTTCATCATCACCTCGTATGTATCGAATGTGGCGCCGTCGATGAAATTCAAGAAGACTTACTTGAAGATGTAGAAGCAGTTGTAGAAAAACGCTGGAATTTCCAAATTAAAGATCACCGATTAACCTTCCACGGCATTTGCTGGCGTTGCAACGAAAAGCATGCTGAGGAACAAAAAAACAACGAACAAAATAATGAAGAATAGTTTATCCCGCATTAACGGGCAGTAAGACACGAACTCAAGGCTTTAGTAAATACGAAGAAGCATAGGTGGGAAACAACTGCCCGTAAATGCCCGATTGGTTTAACTAACAATCAGTGGGGGATGGAAGAAACCCCCACTGATTGAAGTTTCACTTTATAGCGAATTTAAAGGATGGCGGAGGTGCTGTCCTTTTTTATTTTACTTTCAAGGAGGGATAGCAATGAAACAAGATATACTAGATGCAATTGCAGATTATATACATTTTCTAAGAGTCGAACGTCAATTATCAGAAAACACACTACTATCATACGAAAGAGATATCAAAGACTATACAACGAATATTTTTGATAAACAACAGCTACATACCTTTGATGAAATAGATAGGCTTCATATTCTTCAACATTTACAGGAATTACGAAATAAAGGAATCTCCGTTCGAACTGTCTCAAGACATATCTCATCCATTCGCTCTTTTCATCAATTTTTACTTAGAGAAAAGAGATGTGACCATGATCCCACAATTCATATTGAAATGCCGAAAATTGAGCAAAAGTTGCCAAAGGTTTTATCAATTGAAGAAGTTGATCGACTAATCCAAACACCTAACATTGCAAAACCACAAGGTGTTCGGGATCGTGCAATGTTGGAACTACTCTATGCAACAGGTATGCGTGTCAGTGAATGCATTGCATTAAATGTAGATGATATCCATTTAACAATGGGATTTGTACGTGTATTTGGTAAAGGTGGTAAAGAACGAATTATTCCGTTAGGTAGTTCAGCAATTGATGCATGTACAAACTATTTAAATTCAGCACGCTTTAAATTAGAAAATCCAAAATTACGAACAGATGCGTTATTTATTAACCAAAGAGGGAAAAGATTAACTAGACAAGGTTGTTGGAAATTGATGAAGGGTTATGCTGTTAAAGCAGGGATTGAAAAGGAATTGACCCCGCATATATTACGTCATTCATTTGCTACACATTTAATCGAAAATGGAGCTGATTTGAGAGCAGTTCAAGAAATGCTTGGACATGCAGATATTGCAACTACTCAAATATATACGCATATTAGCAAAACGAGATTATCTGAAGTGTATAAACAATTCCACCCTCGAGCATAATATTTTTGATTTCGTCAGATGTCTGACCTTTATTTTTTTTCGAGATTTGTTAAAATGGATGTATGAACAAGGAGGATATTTTGATGAACACAAAACCATTTAAACGCATTCACTTAGTCGTTATGGACTCAGTAGGAATTGGTGAAGCGAAAGACGCTTCTAAATTTAATGACGTAGGTTCTGATACACTAGGACATATTGCTCAAGAAATGAAAGGGCTATCAATGCCGAATATGCAACGACTAGGCTACACAAATATTCGTGGCTTGATTGGTCTTGACGATTTAGAAGGAATGAAATCAGTCGAAAAACCAGAAGCCTACTATGGCTATATGCAAGAAGCTTCAGTAGGAAAGGACACAATGACTGGACACTGGGAAATCATGGGCCTAAATATAAACAAACCTTTTAAAGTATATCCAGAAGGGTTCCCTCAAGAGCTAATCGAAGAATTAGAACAACGTACTGGACGTAAAGTTCTTTGCAATAAACCGGCTTCAGGTACACAAGTAATTGAAGACTTTGGCAAAGAGCATATGGCTACAGGAGCTATTATTGTTTATACATCCGCTGATCCTGTTCTACAAATAGCTGCACATGAAGATGTAGTACCTCTAGATGAATTATACAAAATATGCGAAATCGCTCGCGAAATCACGTTAAAACCTGAATATTTGGTTGGTCGTGTAATTGCGCGTCCTTTTGTAGGTGAACCAGGTAACTTTACACGTACTTCAAATCGCCATGATTATGCATTAAAACCATTCGGACGCACAGTTATGAATGAATTGAAAGACTCTGGATTCGATGTAATCGCTTTGGGGAAAATCTCTGATATTTATAATGGAGAAGGTGTAACAGAAGCCATTCGTACAAAAGACAATACAGATGGGATGGATAAATTAGTAGAAGTCGCTAAAAAAGATTTCCATGGTTTATCATTCTTAAACCTTGTTGACTTTGATGCGAAATACGGCCACCGTCGTAATCCAATTGGATATGGTGAAGCATTAGAAGAGTTTGATCGTCGTCTTCCAGAAGTTCTAGAGTTAATGGATGAAGATGATTTATTAATGATTACTGCTGATCATGGGAATGACCCTACATTTCCTGGAACGGATCATACACGTGAATTTGTTCCATTAATCGTTTATTCACCACGTTTCAAAGAAGGAAAAGCACTTCCAAATACAGATACTTTTGCATCATTAGGTGCAACAGTTGCCGAAAACTTTGGAGTGAAACTTCCTGAATTTGGTAAAAGTTTTTTACAACTTTTAAAATAAGAGAGGGCTAATATACGATGAGAATGGTTGACATTATAGAAAAAAAACGTGATGGACACGAATTAACAACTGAAGAAATTCGCTTTTTCATTGAAGGCTATACTAACGGTTCAATACCGGATTACCAAGCAAGTAGTTTAGCAATGGCAATATTTTTCCAAGATATGACGGACCGTGAACGTGCAGATCTTACTATGGCGATGGTTGAATCTGGTGATCAAATCGATTTATCCAGTATTGAGGGTATTAAAGTTGATAAACATTCAACAGGTGGTGTAGGCGATACTACCACTCTTGTTCTCGGACCGCTAGTCGCTGCAGTAGGTGTACCTGTGGCGAAAATGAGTGGCCGTGGTTTAGGTCATACAGGTGGTACAATCGATAAATTAGAGTCAATCGAAGGATTCCATGTTGAACTAACTTCTGAACAGTTTGCACAACAAGTAAATGACATTAAATTAGCAGTAATTGGCCAAAGTGGAAATTTAACGCCCGCAGATAAAAAGCTATATGCTCTTCGTGATGTAACAGGGACAGTTCCAAGTATCCCGTTAATCGCAAGTTCGATTATGAGTAAAAAAATAGCAGCAGGATCAGATGCAATTGTCTTAGATGTTAAAACTGGCGAAGGTGCTTTTATGAAAACGGTAGAAGATTCAAAAAAACTTGCTCATGCAATGGTGCAAATCGGGAATAAAGTTGGTCGCCAAACGATGGCCATCATTTCTGATATGAGCCAACCACTAGGATATGCGATAGGGAATGCTTTAGAAGTAAAAGAAGCAATTGAAACATTAAGTGGAAAAGGTCCAAAAGACTTAACAGAACTTTGCCTAACACTAGGATCACAAATGGTTGTATTAGGTGGCCATGCAAAAACAATCGAAGAGGCACGAAAACAACTGCAAGAAGTAATATACAAATGGAACTGCTCTTGAAGTATTCAAAAAATTCATCAAAGGCCAAGGTGGTAACCCAGCCGTTGTAGATGATTTATCGTTACTTCCTCAAGCAAAGTATACATTTGAAGTACCTGCAAAAGAAACAGGTTTTGTAGAAAATATCGTTGCAGATGAAATAGGTACAGCAGCTATGTTACTAGGAGCAGGCCGTGCAACAAAAGAATCTGAAATTGATCTTGCGGTTGGCTTAGTACTCCGGAAAAAAGTTGGTGAATCTGTAACAGCTGGCGAGTCATTAGTTACAATCTACTCTAATAGAGAAAATATCGAAGAAGTATTAGATAAAATTTACGCAAATATTGTCATTTCACAAGAAGAAGTGGAACCCCCAACTCTAATTGAAGGTATTATTACTGAATAAATCCATTTCATAATTCTAGAAAGACTTTTGAAATTACTCAAATAATTGAATAAAAAAATGCCACATTGGTTATAAATGAGCCAATGTGGCATTTTTTTAATTTATTGACTATTAAATGATTAAAAAAGGGGTTTTTCTACCATACTAACGGATGGTGGCTGTCGTATTTTTTCTATCTTTAGCATTTTAATTGATAATTTGTCATGGTAAAGGATTCTTCTATTCATTCGTAGAATAGTTCTTGAAAAGGAGGTATGTAAATGCAGCACCATATTGAAATTACATCAGAAAAAATTGCGATTATCCGATTAAAAGGAGAGCTTGACCATCATGCAGCTCGCCAAATTCGAGAAGATATATCGCAAGCTATTTACAGTGGCTATGTACAAGATATTATTTGGAATTTAGAGGGGCTACAGTTTATGGATAGTGCAGGGGTAGGATTAATCTTAGGAAGAATGAGAGACCTACAAGTACAAAATGGTCGTACGTTAATCATCAAACCTTCTTCAACAATGGAGAAAATTTTTCAATTTTCAGGATTAGGAAAATATATTTGGCAGGAATCAGAGCAAGAAGCCATCCAAAGTTTAGGAGGGATTCTTCATGGATAATGAAATGACGCTATCATTCTTGGCAATTAGTGATAATGAAGCACTTGCTAGAATCGCAATCACAAGTTTTCTAGCTGTTTTAGACCCAACAATAGAAGAATTATCTGAGATCAAAACAGTTGTCTCTGAGGCCGTAACAAACGCGATTATACACGGCTATGAAGAAAATCCAAATGGTATTGTGACTGTCCAAGCGACACGTATTGGTAGAGAAGTGACAATTACTATTTTAGATCAAGGCGTTGGAATCGAAAATGTAACACAAGCGATGGAACCACTTTATACAACTAAACCATTGCTAGAAAGGTCAGGTATGGGCTTTACCATTATGGAAAGCTTTACAGATCAACTAGCTGTACAATCAGAACTTGGGAAAGGAACGGCCGTCACCTTTAAGAAACAATTTCAACCAGTAGAAGAGCCGCTATATGTAAGGTGAGAACAATGACATCAAACCCGCAAGCGTCAAAAGAACTTCTGACACAGGATCGAATGAGAGAACTTATAAAATTAGCGCAGGCAGGGGATGAGGCAGCTAGAAAAGAAATGGTTGAGGGGAATACCAGACTTGTATGGTCAATTGTTCAACGGTTTTCATCAAGGGGTGCCGATTTAGAAGATCTATTTCAAATTGGATGTATTGGATTGATGAAATCTGTCGATAAATTTGATTTATCTTATCCAGTGAAATTCTCGACATACGCTGTACCGATGATTATCGGGGAAATACAACGATTTCTTCGAGATGATGGCATGGTAAAGGTCAGTCGTTCTATTAGAGAATTAAATTATAAGATACGTCATGCCACAGATGATTTCTTAAAAGACAATGAAAGACCGCCTACAATTCAAGAGTTAGCAAACATATTAGATGTATCTATTGATGATGTTACGATGGCAAGTGATGCTTTGCGAGATCCTGCATCCCTTCATGAACAAATTTTTGAAAGTGATGGAGATCCTATCAGCTTAATGGACCAAATGAAAGACGAAAGGTCAGAAAAGCCATTTGAACATATACCGTTAAAAGATATGCTAGAAAGACTAGGTAAACGTGAACAGTCTGTCATCTATTTACGATATTATCTCGATTGTACGCAGAGTGATATTGCTGAAAGGTTAGGTATTTCTCAAGTCCAAGTCTCCCGCCTTGAAAAGCGAATATTAGCACAGTTGAAAATATGGTTAACTGATCAGCAGTATGAACAATTGGTAAAGGTGGCAGATCATGAGCAGTAATAGCAATAGTGAAACACAAGCAATATTCCAAAGTAACCAGGCAGCTGAAGCTTTCATGATTTCCCAATTTGGGAAAAGTGAAAGCTTCGATATCAATATGAAATATATTCATGTTCATAACATGGAAGTATTTACTATAAATATTAATGGCTTAATTGATAGTCAAAATTACACACGATTATTGACATCGATTCAACCAGCAGTAGCATATGAAAAAAATAAATATGAAACTAGGGAAGAACGATCTAGCAAAAGTCAAGAAAAATCAGGTGAAGAAGATGATTCCAAGGAAGATTCAGAAGAAGACCACACTTTAGATAAACAAGAAAGAATTCAAGCAGAAGCAGATTATTTCTTTGCTGCATTCCCCTTTTTTGCATGGGAGTTGCAAACATCAAAAGATAAATTATTAGCTGCTATTATGAGTGGTCAGATAGCTTTTGTGACACCATCAGGTATTGCTTTTACAGCAGATTTCAGAAGTTATCCTGGTAGAAATCCTGAAGAACCTGATAACGAAAAAGTAATTCGCGGTTCAAGGGATGGTTTTACCGAGAATATTATTCAAAATACAGGTTTAATTCGTAGAAGAATACGTGATACATCGTTGCGTTTTGAGTTACATCAAGAAACGTTTCGAAGTAAGACGGATGTAGCCATCGTTTATTTAAAAAATATTGCGAATGAGGAACATTTAAAATTCATTCGGGAACGGTTACAAGATATAAAGCATGACGGATTGACAATGGCAGATAAATCATTAGAAGAATGGTTAATTAAGCAAGGGTTTCATCCACTGCCATTTGTTCGATATAGTGAAAGACCAGATATCGTTGCAGCACATATACTGGAAGGACATATCGCTATTGTAGTTGATACATCTCCATCCGTAATATTAGTGCCCATTACAATGTTTCATCATTTACAACATGCTGAAGAGTATAGACAGGCACCAGCAATTGGGACAATTGTTCGGTTTTTGAGATTCTTTGGAGCCTTCTTGAGTTTTTTTATATTGCCTCTGTGGTTCTTATTGATTAAGCATCCTGAATATGTACCGTGGTTTATGGATTTTATCGGAATTCACAAAAAAACCTCCATTCCTCTCCTCGTTCAAGTATTGGCGGCAGATATCGGTATAGAATATTTAAGGCTTGCAGCTATTCACACGCCAACCCCATTATCAACAGCTATGGGTCTTATAGCAGGTATCGTTATAGGCCAAATCGCTATTGAAGTTGGATTGTTTTCTTCAGAGGTTGTACTTTATACAGCGGTTACAGCCATTTTCACTTTTGCAATACCTTCGTATGAATTGAGTATTTCCATTAAAATATTCCGAATCGTAATACTACTGTTGACAGCAGCATTTGGTGTTAATGGATTTTTCCTCGGAATTTTGATACTTGTTTTCTATATGGCTGCATTAAGACCAATGAGAGTACCATACCTATGGCCACTAATTCCGTTTTATCCTAAAGCCTTTGCACATGTAATTATTCGCTATCCAATGACGAATGATGCTCCAAGACCATTTATCGTAGGAGCAAAGGATCGAAGACGAAATTAAGAGGCATTGCATCAAATCTCCTATCGTGTTAAAGTTCATGGTATAGAAAATTCCGTGTATTCTAAATAACAATAAGAAACACGATAGGAGCGATTAGATGTATTTATATGGGACTCAAGCAATTACAACAAATGACCACCTATCTATTGGTGGAGTTGATACTGTAGAATTAGTAAAAACATATGGAACACCACTTTATGTTTATGATATTGCTCTATTTCGAAAAAGAGCTCGAGGTTTTATAGATACCTTCCAAAATGCTTCTGTAAAAGCACAAGTAGCTTATGCTAGTAAAGCATTTTCAAGTATGGCAATCTATCAAGTGGCTGCCCAAGAAGGATTATCAGTTGACGTCGTTTCTGGTGGAGAGTTGTATACAGCTCTTTGCGCAGGATTTCCTAGTGAAAAAATACATTTCCATGGGAATAATAAAAGCATCCAAGAATTAGAATATGCTTTTGAATCTAATATTGGATGTATTGTGATTGATAATTTTTACGAAATCGATTGTGTAAAACAACTATCTGCTCAAAGAAAACAAAAAATGCATGTATTAATTCGAGTGACACCAGGAGTAGAAGCGCATACCCATGACTTTATTACAACAGGTCAATCTGATTCGAAGTTTGGCTTTGATTTAAGTAATGGTCAAGCGGATGAAGCTTTTAAACTGTTATACAATGATCCGTATTTAGAATTACAAGGAATGCATTGCCATATTGGTTCACAAATATTTGATACAGCTGCATTTCGTCTTGCAGCAAAAAAATTGACAGATAAAATGGGTGAATGGTTAGAACAATATCAATTCCACACGAATGTTTTAAATTTAGGTGGTGGTTTTGGGATTCGTTATACAGAGGAAGATGCACCTTTAGAACCAGCAATCTATGTAGATGATATGATTAAAACAGTAAAACAAGAAGCCAAATTGTTGCATATTCCAATGCCTGAAATTTGGATAGAACCTGGAAGATCATTAGTTGGAGATGCAGGTACAACACTTTATACAATTGGTTCCCAAAAAGAAGTTCCTGGTATCCGAAAATACCTAGCAGTAGATGGGGGAATGTCAGATAATATTCGTCCAGCTCTTTACGATGCGAAGTATGATGCAGCAATCGCTAACAAAATGTCTCAAAAAGCAACGCAAAACTATACGATTGCTGGGAAACTATGTGAGTCTGGTGATAAACTGATTGAGAACAGTAATCTCCCAAAAGCTGAACCAAAAGATATTCTTGCAACATTTTGTACAGGCGCTTATGGTTATTCCATGGCTAGTAACTATAATCGAATTCCAAGACCGGCTGTTGTGTTCGTTGAAAATGGTGAGCATCAATTAGCAGTAAAACGCGAAAGTTATGAGGATCTTGTGAAGTTAGACCTTCCGTTAACAATCGGAAGGGGGTAATGATTTGAAAAAAAACAATATCATTTTAATTGTTACCTTATTAGTAATGTCTTGTATTTGGGGAGTTATATATTGGTTGTACGTAGTACCAGAATCGCTTTCCAAATAACGGAAAAATATTTGCTAAAGTTTTGCTTTTCGTGTAGGATATTCAAAGATACTTAAAGGCAAAAAAGAGGGATCTAATATATGTTATATCGTTATCAGAAAGCATTCGAAAAAATTGCAATGGGACTCTTATCCTTTATGCCTGATCATAAAGATGTGAAAAAATTACAAGAGACGATTTGTCAATATAATTCTAATCCAAACTGGCAACTGTTTTTATGGAAACAATCCGAAGATTATATCGGTCTTGTAGGTGTTGAGATAGAGAATAGTCAATGGATAGTTAGACATATATCAGTGGATCCTTCTCATCGTGGAGAAGGTATTGGAAAAGAAATGATTCGGCAGCTTTCAGAAATGGATTTATGTGGTTCTATTGCATCCGACTCGTTAACAGAACCATTTATCCAAAAATGTCTAACGATGTTAGAAGAAGCAGACAATAAGTATTAGTGTCTGCTTCTTCTTTTTTCTTCACGTGCTAAAATAATATCAGAGCGATCTCTTAGCATATGTTTATTTTGAATAAAAAAATTATCACTCGCTGGTAAAGCAGCAATGGAGCGATCCACTTTTGACTTTAAATCCGAAGAAATAATATCAATATACCAAAGTACATAAGGATTATGATTGTTTATATTTTCTTGAGTTAAATGGATTTGTTGGATTAATTTAAATGTATTAATTTCTTCTAAAAACGGATTATAAATAGAAGCACTTAATGTACTCTCCGCTTTTTTCAATATGGTATTGGCACCTTTAAAATTTCCGCGCCTCCAGTGATATAGACCTGTAGCGAGCTGAATCCACCCGGTTAGTGGGTGTGCTTTATCCCGTGGAGCTACTTCTTTCCAATATTTCTCTAACACTTCATGACATTCAAAATAATCTTGATTGCCATTGAAATACGTAAGAAATTGGATAAATAAAGGATGATGCATTGGATGCATTTTGTTCACCTTTCCTCTATACTAAATTTTGAAGATAAATTGTCAGGTGGTAAACTATGTCATATGAAGTAAAATTAGAGGCTTTTGAAGGCCCTCTCGATTTATTATTACATTTAATTCATCGCTTGGAAATTGATATTTATGATATTCCCATGGCTGAACTTACTGCACAGTATATGGAACATATTCAAGCGATGCAAGTACTAGAGTTAAATGAAGCAAGTGAATATTTAGTCATGGCAGCTACATTATTAGCCATAAAAAGTAAAATGCTTCTACCAATTCACGAAGGTGAACTTGATGAAGAAGCATTCGAAATAGATGAACCGGACCCACGTGAAGAACTTGTAGCAAGATTGATAGAATATCGTAAATTTAAAGAAGCAGCGACTAATTTAAAAGATATGGAATCAACAAGGACGCAATATTTTACTAGACCTCCAGCTGATTTATCTGCATATATGCCTGATGAACAATTGATTTTGTTTGATGCTTCGGTAAATGTTTTTGACTTGGTCGCAGCATTTCAAAAAATGTTAAACCGTAAACGCTTAAAAGCGCCACTAACAACGAAGGTGACAAAACAAGATATATCGATTAGACATCAAATGCGGGCAGTGGTGGATGTATTAAAAACACATCATGGGCGTGCTGATTTCTTTGAATTATTCCCTTATGAGGATAAAGGGAAACTTGTTGTTACATTTTTGTCATTATTAGAATTGATGAAACGACAAGTAGTAGCCGTACAGCAAGAAAACAATTTTGCAGACTTAACGGTGATTTTACGGAAGGAAGAAATAACAGATGAGCAACTTGAATCAATTGATGAGTAAAATTGAAAGTCTTCTTTTTGTCATCGGAGAAGATGGATTAACGATTCAACAACTTTCAATTATAACTGAAGCTAAAGAATCAGAAATTACGGAAGCAATACAACAAATGATGGTACGTTTCGAGGAACAACAAGATAGAGGGATTATCATAAAAGAATTGGCAGGAACATTTCAATTAATCTCAAAACCTGAGCATGCAGCTGTCATCCAAAAACTAGTAGAAAATCCCCCAAGTCAATCGTTATCTCAAGCATCACTTGAAGTATTAGCAATCGTAGCATACAAACAACCAATTACACGTGTCGAAATTGATGATTTAAGAGGTGTAAAAAGTGAAAGAGCGTTACATACTTTAAGTGCACGAGGTTTAGTACATGAAGTTGGGAGAGCGGAAGGTACTGGCCGTGCTATTCTTTATGGTACGACAAAAGAATTCCTAAATTATTTTGGCATGAAGAATATAAAAGAATTACCAGAGCTTCCTGAAGTGAGTGAATCTGAAACAGACGAACAACCAGATTTGTTTATGTCTAAATTTCAAGAAGCTTTTCAAGAACCACAAACAGACTAATCTCTAAAGGAGTGACATTTTGAGTCGTATACTTATTGCTATATTAAGTTGCTTTATCTTATTTATGCCTTTTGGAAAGACCGCAGAAGCAGCTTCACATTCTTATGCAGTAATTGATGCTGATACAGGGAGATTACTACTTGGGATGAATGAAAATGAAAGACTTCCAATTGCAAGTCTTACGAAAATGTGGACAGCTTTTGTAGCAATTAAGGAAAAAGATTTAAACATGACAACAACCATTTCGAAAAAGGCAACATTAAGTGAAGGTTCATCCATTTATCTTGTAGAAGGTGAGAAAACTACCTTAAAAACATTACTCAATGGTTTATTATTGCGTTCAGGTAATGATGCAGCCACAGCCATTGCAGAAGAAGTGGGTGGTTCAGTAGGTGGATTTGTAAAATTGATGAATGACTATGCAATGATTTATGGTCTTTCAAATACGAATTTTGAAAACCCTTCAGGATTGCATCATGATCGACATCTATCATCCGCATTCGATACAGCCCAAATGCTTAGAATTGCTATGAAAGATGAAGATTTTCGTAAAATCGCTACGACTAAATTTTATAAAAATGACCTCCAAAACCCTACAGTTTGGCAAAACAAGCACAAACTCCTTCATTCCAATAAATACGCAATCGCCGGAAAAACAGGTTATACAAAAGTAGCAGGACGTACGCTTGCTACCTATTTTGAAAAAGACGGCAAAAGAGTGATTGTAGTAACACTAAACGAATCGAATGACTGGCAAGTTCACTCAGGATTTGCAGAAACGGTTTTCCAAAAATATGACAAAAAATTATTGGCAAAAAAAGGGGTATATCAAGTTAGAGACGATTTACAAGTGGAATTAGATCATCCAGTGTATGCATTGATATCTAACGACGAGAAGAAAAAGGTGAAATCCATCCTTAAAATGCCTCGTATATCACAAGGCGATATGGGGATTTGGACATTTTATCTTGATGGTAAGCCGTTTATCGAAGAACCCGTTCATATGATTTGGAAGTAAGAGACTGCTTTAGGAGCAGTCTCTTTTTATACTTCCTTGTTTAGTCCATTTCGAAAGCAGATCGATATGCTTTCGATTCGGGCTTTCCAATGATTTTCGGAGGCACGCAGGATGTGGGTCAGATAGCCGTTGCGCTCGCGTTCTCGCGCTTTTATACTTTCTTCCTTAAAACGTGTCTACGCTTTTATGCTTTTATTATTAGAAAAAGTGTGCAATAATTTTTGAAGGCTAATAGCATTAAGTTTAATGAGGTGACCAAATGGAAAGACTACAGAAAGTGATAGCTCATGCAGGTATTGCTTCAAGAAGAAAAGCAGAAGAATTAATCATTGAAGGTAAAGTAAAAGTAAATGGTCAAGTTGTTCGAGAACTTGGTACAAAAGTAACTGCTTCAGATTCTATTGAAGTAGAGGGTATAAAAATTGAAAAAGAAGAGAAGGTTTACTATCTATTATATAAACCAAGAGGTGTAATTTCAGCAGTTTCTGATGATCGTGGTCGTAAAACTGTAGTAGATTTATTTCCTCATGTAGAACAACGAATATTCCCGGTAGGTAGATTAGATTACGAAACTTCTGGTGTCTTATTATTAACAAATGACGGAGATTTTTCTAACCTTTTAACGCATCCACGTTACAATATTGATAAAACGTATGTTGCTAAGGTAAAAGGTGCTCCAAGTAGAGAAGATATAAAAAAATTGGAACGAGGAATTATGCTAGAAGATGGCAAAACTGCACCTGCTCGTCTTAAAGTTTTATCTTCTAATAGAGAACATGGCACTTCTATTATTTCGATTACGATTCATGAAGGTAGGAATAGACAAGTTCGTCGTATGTTTGAGGCAATTGGTTGCCCAGTACAAAAGTTAAAACGAGAACAATTTGCGTTTTTAGGTTTACACGGTTTAAATGCAGGTGAATCTAGGGAATTAACAGCACATGAAGTGAAGCAACTACGTGTTCTATCTGAAACAGGGAGAATTGGATAGAAAATCATTGCGCTAGAAAAGATTCACAAAGGATTCATATATGAAAAGGTAACTAATCCATAATTTGTTATAATAGTATAGATTGTTTCTGTCGTTTTTAAGGAGGCTTACTACGACAATGGAGAAAAAACAAAAAAGACTTTATACGCGGTTAGTCATTTTAGTTGTTCTCGTAGCAGCAATTGTTTATACAATTTATACAACTGCACATAAAGACGATATACAACTATTAAAAGTAGGCGACGATGCACCTAATTTTTCATTAGTAGATTTAAATGGGGAAACACATAAATTATCAGATTATAAGGGTCAAGGTGTATTGTTGAATTTCTGGGGAACTTGGTGTAAACCATGTAAAAAGGAAATGCCTGCAATTAATGAACAGTACAAACAATTTAAAGGTCAAGGGGTTCAAGTCTTGGGTATTAATATAGCACAGTCTGATTTAGAAGTTTCAAGCTATTCAGATAAACTTGGCGTAGAGTTTCCAATCGCAATTGACAAGACGAAAAGTGTAATGAGAGCATATAATGTTGATCCTTTACCAACAACTGTATTGATCAATAAAGACGGCAAAATCGAGAATATCATAACAGGAGAAATGACAGAATCAGCTATAAATCAATACCTTACAAGTATTAAACCATAAAGGAGTGTTCTAAAGGATGAAAAATATAACTTGTGAATGTGGTCATGTTAATCCCGAAGGAACGCATCTATGTGAGAAATGTGGACGACCTCTTACAGAAGAAGATATTAATTCAAACGTTGTTGATATGAAATACGAAGGTAGAGCAATTCGCTCCAAAACGTATAATAAGACAATTATTGATAAAATTTGGAACTTTTTCTCAAGTGTAAAAGTTGGTGTCACTATCATCGTTATAACATTGGTAGCTGCGGCGATTGGGACATTTTTACCTCAAGTAGTTTATGTCAAAATACCTCAAGGCGAAGATGTTAAACAAGCGTATATCGATAACTACGGTACGTTCGGTAAAATCTATTACAATCTTGGACTAACAGATGTCTATAGTTCATGGTGGTTCCAAACGTTAATTGGTATGTTAGCGATTTCAATCATAGTTGCTAGCTTAGATCGTGGTATTCCACTTTACAAATCATTGAAAAATCAACGTGTAAGACGACACGAAAGTTTTATGAAACGCCAACGTATTTTCGGCGAACAAGTAATGACATCAGCAAAAGCTGATGAATCATTAGATTTAGCAGAAAAGAAAATGAAAGAGCTTAAATACAAAGTTCGTAGAGAAGATGGCGTATTATTTGCTGAAAAAAATCGTTTTGCTCGTTCGGGACCATACGTTAACCATTTAGGATTAATCATATTCTTATTTGGTGTAATGTTACGCTTAATGCCTGGATTTTATATCGATGAATCAATGTGGATTCGTGAAGGTGAAACTGAATCTATTCCGGGTATGGAAGGATATTATCTACATAGTAATAAATTCACCTTCGAAACATACTCAAAAGATGAACAAAAGCAGGAATTTAATCAATCAAAAGCTGCTGTTAACTCTATTGCGAAAAATTACCAAACAGACGTAGTACTGTATAAAGCAAAAGATGGAGCGGTTGCTGGTGATACAACGAATTTAGAAAAATTAAAGGATTATCCAATTCAAGTAAATGAACCTTTAAAATATGATGGCTATGCTCTATATCAAATGGATTTCCGATTAAATGAGTTAAAAGCTATGAACTTTAACTTAATCAATAAAAATACAGGAAAGTCTTTAGGTGAAGTAAGTATTGATCTTCAAGAACCCAAAAAAGTATATAAGATTGATGACAAAACAAAGGTAGAGATAAAAGGGTACTATCCAACATTCTCAGGTTTTGATAATGGAGAACCACAATCGGATTCACCAATACCAAATAATCCTGCCTTTATATTTACAATGTACACACCAGAAACACCAAAAGGCGAAACAAGCTTTGTAGGAATCAAACAAACATTAGAACCACTTGGAACAACAAAGTATAAGATGAAATTTGCGAGCATTGATACACGCAATGTATCTGGTCTAACGATCCGAAAAGACAAGACACTTCCAATTCTGTTACTCGGTGGTATAATCTTTATGATAGGAGTAGTTATTGGTTCTTATTGGAGTCATCGTCGTTTATGGCTACAAAAAACAAATGATGGACGTTTGCTTTTGGCTTCTCATACAAACAAAAACTGGTTTAGTATGAAAAAAGACTTGAGCTTAGTGACAGAATATGCTCACCTACCTAACTGGGTTGATCAACAAGATGACGAAAAGCAGACAGAAGACCAACAGAAAGAAAAGGAAGGTGACATTATCTTATGAGTTTAATTGATATTAGTAGTACTTTATTATTTATCGCATTTATCGCATATCTAGTTGCTACATTAGTTTTCGGTGGAGCTGTAAAAGGCGCTCAAAAGGATGCATCGAAATCCAACAAAAATTGGGGTACTATTGCTATTACGATTACAATCATTGGTTTTATCTCTAACCTTGGTTATTTTATTACGCGTTGGATTTATGCAGGACACGCTCCTGTAAGTAATATGTTTGAATTCACAACAGCATTTGGTATGTTTGTTGTTGGGGCATTTATTTTAATTTATTTCATATATAAGCTACCATCACTTGGATTATTTGCTTTACCAATTGCTATTTTAATAATTGCATATGCAAGTATGTTCCCACGTGAGGTAAATCCATTAATACCTGCACTTAAAAGTTATTGGTTATATATCCATGTAATCACAGCAGCCATTGGCGAATCTATTTTAGCAATTAGTGCAGTTGCAGGCTTAATTTATTTGTTGAAAAATGTTGATACAACTAAACGTACAAAAAATAGTATTTGGTTAGAGGTTGTAATGTATGCTGCCGTTTTAGTTATTGGATTTGTTGTTGTTACATCTACGTTCAGAATGATGGGCTACGAAGCAGACTTTACCTATGTAGATAAAAACGGTGCTCAACAAGAAATTACGTATAATACACCAGCATTATTCGGTATGCATCAATATGAAATGAAATCAACAGACAAAATGCAACCATTTGTAGAAGTGCCGGCTATTGTCAATGCTAAAAAGTTAACAACTGTTGTATGGTCTATTATTATCGGTACAATTCTATACGGTTTAATTCGATTAATTATTCGTAGACCAATTTCACGTGCGATTCAACCGCTTTCGAAACGTGCGAATTCTCAGTTATTAGATGAAATTGGTTACCGCTCTGTAATGATTGGTTTCCCTGTCTTCACACTAGGTGCTTTAATCTTTGCTATGATTTGGGCGCAAGAAGCATGGTCTCGATTCTGGGGCTGGGATCCTAAAGAAGTATGGGCATTAATAACTTGGTTATTCTATGCAGCTTTCCTTCACTTACGTTTATCAAAAGGATGGCATGGTGAGAAGTCTGCATGGTTAGCAGTAATCGGATTTGTCATTATCATGTTCAACCTTGTAGCTGTAAACTTAATTATCGCTGGACTACACTCATACGCAGGATAATCTATTTTGAATGAATGAAAAAGCCTTTTCCTTAATATGAGGGAAAAGGCTTTTCTTTTCATTTTGTTTGACAGAATGTACAATAAAAGTATTAATACTGGGAGGCAAATACAGTGACTGAACAAATTTCGATATTAGTAGTAGATGATGAGGATCGTATTCGTCGTTTATTGAAAATGTACTTAGAGCGTGAAGGATATGAAGTTGATGAAGCAGAAAATGGCGAACAAGCTGTAGAAAAAGCTCTTGCCAATAATTATCATTGCATTCTGCTAGACATCATGATGCCTGAAAAGGATGGAATTGAAGTTTGTGAAGAAGTTCGCGAAAAAAAATCAACACCAATTATTTTATTGACTGCTAAAGGCGAAGAAGCCAATAGAGTACAAGGATTTGAAATTGGAGCAGATGATTATATTGTTAAACCTTTTAGCCCAAGAGAAGTCGTATTGCGAGTAAAAGCTATTTTACGCCGCTCTGCAGCATTTTCTCCAATTTCTGTATCATCTTCATCTAAAGACTTGGTCGTATTTCCGCACTTAACAATTGATCATGATGCACATCGTGTTTCAGCAGATGGAGTGGAAGTGAACTTAACACCAAAAGAATATGAACTATTATATTTCTTAGCAAAAGCACCAGACAAAGTATTTGATCGTGAGCAATTATTAAAAGAAGTTTGGCATTATGATTTCTTCGGTGATTTACGTACTGTTGATACACATGTTAAGCGATTACGTGAGAAACTAAATCGTGTATCTGAAAATGCGGCTAAAATGATTGTAACGGTATGGGGCGTTGGCTATA
Organism: uncultured Caryophanaceae bacterium; assembly: GCA_963792445.1. Lineage (GTDB taxonomy): Bacteria > Bacillota > Bacilli > Bacillales_A > Planococcaceae > Rummeliibacillus. The sequence continues at coordinate 316,839 of CAWBWO010000002.1, forward strand.
AATTTGAGGTAGTCAATGACTAGAATATGGAATAGTGTTGTCGGGAAGCTATGGGTAACCATATTGCTTCTCGTTTCATTTGTATTATTTGTTTTTACGGTTTTAATGCTAGAGTTTCTATCAAAATATCATACTCAACAATCAGAAGCATTACTACGACAAGAAGCAACTACCATAGCAAGTGTTGTTGAAGATCATAAATCCATTGCATCAACTAAATCGATTATCAATGATATATTAAGTGATGAGACAAACGCAGTAATTGCAGATCGACCAGGCAAAGTATTATTTTCACTGCAAGAAGGATTAAACCAAGAAGAAATAAAAAAAGAAATTATTGGCAATAAATCGTTTGAAAAAGTTTTTAATTCAGAAAAACCTGTAGTCAAAGAAATGATGCTACCCTCTTCTACAGAAATGAATCATGTGGAGTCGTATATTGTTTTAGCATTTCCACTAAATGTTAAAGAAATGAATCATGGTGTAGTATTCATTTATCAAAGTCCGGATGCTATACATCGAACTTCGCAAGAAACGACGAAAATTGTCTTTTTATCTGCAGCTATTGCATTTATCCTGACAACTTTCTTTGCGTTTTTCTTATCTACTCGAATTACGTCCCCCTTACGGAAAATGCGAGAAGCTGCCTTCGAATTAGCGAAAGGAAATTTTGATAAAAAAGTTCCTGTATTACAAAACGATGAAATTGGACAATTGGGGACAGCATTTAACCAAATGGGACGGCAACTAAAAACTCATATTGAGGTCATCAATCAAGAGAAAGAACAACTTTCAAGTATTTTAACCTCCATGACTGATGCTGTAATTACATTTAACAGTGACCGAACAGTCATATTAAGTAATCCACCTGCAGAATTATTATTACAAAAGTGGTTTATCAATAAGGGATCTAATAGTGAACAACCGATTCCAAAAGAAATATATCATATGCTAGATCATGTACTGGACATGGAAGAAGAGCTAAGAGAAGAACTAGAATTAGTTGGTACGTATTTTACCATCTCAATAAGCCCTCTCTATAGTGGGGATTCCGTTCGTGGTGCTGTTGCTGTATTTAGAGATAGGACAGAAGAACATCGGTTAGATAAACTGCGAGATGACTTTATAGCAAACGTTTCTCATGAATTACGTACACCAATAGCCATGTTACAAGGCTATAGTGAAGCAATTATAGATGATATTGTGACAACTGAAGATGAACGCAATGAAATGATCCGCATTATATATGATGAATCACAGCGAATGGGAAGACTTGTAACAGATTTATTAGATCTTGCCCGTATGGAGTCTGGAAATATTACTTTATACAAAGATTTGGTTCCGATTACGCCAGTATTTGAAAGAATCACTCAAAAATTTGTACAAGCAGCAAAAGAAAAAGGTGTTGAATTAACTTATTCATCTACATTTGATGATGTCACTCCTATTAGTCTAGATGAAGATAGAATTGAACAAGTATTAACAAATTTAATTGACAATGCAATTCGTCATACAAATAAAAATGGTACAGTTCAAGTAATCGTTGATCAACAAGTGTCATTTGCACGTGTTCAAGTAAAAGACAATGGGGCAGGTATACCAAAAGAAGACTTAGAATATGTGTTTGAGCGATTCTACAAAGCAGATAAAGCAAGGACGAGAGGAAAAGGCGGGACAGGCTTGGGTCTTGCTATTGCTAAAAATATAGTGGAAGCCCACAAAGGTCGGATAACTGTAAAAAGTGAAGTGGATGTTGGTACAAACTTTATCTTCTTCTTGCCACTTGAATTACAACAAGAAAATTCAAACAAATAATGATAAAAGATGCCCAAAATCTAAGTTGTGTTTTTGGGTATTTTTTTTTACTTTATACGGAAATTGCAAAGAACTCGGTTTTTGCATTAAGTTTGTCCAATTAAATCGAAAGAACATATTTTAGTACTTTAATGATTAAATTCAGCTTACAAAATGAACCGTAAATTTAAAAGCAAACTAAATTTGTAGGAATACTAATTTTTTTAGGAAAATGAGATTAATATCTTTACAAATTCCTGGATTTTTTATATAGTTACATTGTAATTAAAAAAATCATATTGATTCATCTTCGGGGCAGGGTGAAATTCCCGATCGGCGGTATTAGAGAAAAGTGTATTACTCTTAAGCCCGCGAGCCGTTAAGGTATGACTTGGTGAGATTCCAGGGCCGACAGTATAGTCTGGATGGGAGAAGGTGAAGGTACGGTCGTCTTTATACTATTTTAATAATAGTAGATTTAGACGCTTATTTGACTATGCCTAGTTCTCCCTTAAGCCTTTAAAGCTTAAGGGTTTTTTATTGCATATCATTTATTCCGGACCTCTCTTCTTAGAAGTGAATCGAAAAAAGGAGAGAGAAATATGAAAAATACTAAATTGCAAAAAATGATTTCAATCGGAATGCTAAGCAGTATTTCGTTTGTATTAATGATTTTCAACTTCCCATTACCACCATTTCCTAGCTTTTTAGAAGTTGATTTTAGTGATGTTCCAGCACTTATTGCAGCAATTACAATGGGTCCTGTAGCTGGAATGGCTGTAGAATTTATTAAAAACGTACTAAACTGGTTCTATGTAGGAAGCCCAACTGGTGTTCCTGTTGGACAAATTGCAAACTTTGTGACAGGTGTATTATTCATCTTGCCTGTATACTTCATTTATAAACGTTTATCTAATGCTAAAGGGTTAACAACGGGATTAGTAGTTGGAACACTAATAATGGCAATCGGTATGAGCATACTAAACTATTTCTTATTTATGCCTATGTATAATTATTTCTTAAACGTACCAGTTGAAACAGGTACAGCTCTTAGAAACTCCATCGTAATGGGTGTTTTACCATTTAATATTATTAAAGGAATAATCATTGCAGCAATCATGCTTTTATTATTCTCAAGCCTTAAAAATTGGATTATTAAACAACGTAATACATTTATTAAGGGATAATGATATAAATAGATTAATAGGGATATCCTATATAAAATATTGTATTCAATTGGAAAATCTGCCCTTCTATTTTTAATAGAAGGGCAGATTTTTTGTTATACCTGTCACTCTTCGTTCAGGCGGAGACTCCAAAAGAAGTGGAAGTCACTAGAAAAGGGAGAAAAGGAATAAAATATTTAAGGGATTTTGACTGCAGAAATTTGGTGTAGATTAGTCTTCGAATAAAACTAAAATTAGTAATAAATAGTTTTTAAGTGCCCAAATGCGAGATAGGTGAAACTTTATTTCCCAGGAAAGAAACGCTATCTTCTTAAAGATAGTTATGCCCCATATTTGCAAATAAACTAATTTACCGATATAATTTGAAGGATATTTTATGTTTTAAAACATAAGACCTGCAAGGATAAATTTTCAATTTTGCTATATGAAAATAGAGTCTATCTCTAATATCTTGCAAATATTAAAAGATAGGTGGAAAAAATAAATGGATTATCGAGTTTTACTTTATTATCTTTATACAAAGATAGAAGATCCAGAAACATTTGCTGCAGAACATTTAGCTTTTTGTAAATCACTAGATTTAAAAGGACGTATATTAGTAGCATCTGAAGGAATCAACGGAACAGTTTCTGGAACAATTGAACAAACAAATGCTTATATGGAGCATATGAAGGCAGATCCATTATTTGATGGTATTGTTTTTAAAATCGATGAAGCAGAAGGCCATGCATTCAAAAAAATGCATGTGCGACCAAAAGATGAATTAGTCAACTTCAGTTTAGAAGAAGATATAGATCCACATGAATTAACAGGGAATTACTTAGAACCTGCTGAGTTTTATAAGAAAATGCAAGAAGAGGATACAGTTATTATAGATGCTCGTAATACGTATGAATATGATTTAGGACACTTTAGAGGTGCAATAAGACCTGATATTCAAACATTCCGTGACTTGCCTGAATGGATTAGAGAAAACAAAGAACAATTTGACGGAAAACAAATCCTTACTTATTGTACTGGTGGTATTCGTTGTGAAAAATTCTCTGGTTGGATGAAACGAGAAGGCTTTGACAACGTAAGTCAGTTACATGGTGGAATTGTCACTTATGGGAAAGATGAAGTGGCTAAGGGGCAATTATGGGATGGCAAATGTTATGTATTTGACGAACGAATTTCTGTACCTGTAAATCAAGTTGAACACGTGATTGTAGGACATGATCATTTTGACGGAGAGCCATGTGAACGTTATATTAACTGTGCAAATCCAGAATGTAATAAACAAATCATTTGTTCAGAAGAGAATGAACATAAATACTTAGGGGGATGTACACATGAATGTAGAGTACATCCACGTAACCGATATATTGCTCGAAATGGAATAAATGAAGAAGAAGTAAGAGAACGTTTAGCAGCTATTGGTGAAACATTAGAAAGAATACAATAATTGAGGGGAGAGAGATATATGGTATTAGAAGGTATTATACATCTCCGACTTATGAAAGGCCCGAATTTGTTGTTTTTAGGTGAAGAGCCCTTAGCAAAAAAACTTGCTCCTTATGATGGAAAAGAAATAACCATCACATTTACATTACCTAATTTAGCAAAAACATTAACTGGTATTGCAGAAATTTTCTATTTTGAAGGTAAAGACGGGTATGGTGGCGATAAATTCACCAATGACTTTGATATAGAAGACTTTGATTGTATAGAATGGTTATCTACTTTTGAAGGGCAATCTATAACCATCACAATAGATTAAAAAATTATACTCAAAACAAAAGCCGCTTCCTAAATAAATGGAAGTGGCTTTTGTTCACGATTTTTTAAAATAATCTAGTATAAATTGTTGAAATTGCTTTGTTGCAGGTGATTGAAATCGACCTTCAGACCATGCCATACCAATTACTCGCTCCAGTTTTATATCACTAATATGGATCTTGGCCATTCGATTAGTATTAATCTCTACTCCATTAGGTAAGATAGAAACACCTAACCCTGCAGCAACGAAACCTGCGACTGTTGCAACCTCATCACCTTCAAAAGTTATATCAGGTATAAGGTGAGCATGTTCAAAAGCGGCATCAAGCTGAATTCTTAATGCATACCCTTTTTTTAATAATACGAATGATTCATTTTCTAATTCTATTAATGTAATTGTTTCACGAGTCGCTAAAGGGTGTGATATTGGAACGATTGCAAATAATTCCTCACGCCATAATTCTGTCCATTGAATCGGTTTTTCAGTTTCCATCTCAGCGAGTAAACACAAATCAAGATCGCCCGATTGTAATTGCTTAAGCTGAAGATGTGTATGATTTTGCTTTAATGTAAAATGTATATCTCGATGTTGCTTTCTAAATTTCATGATTAAATCAGGTACAATATTGGTTCCTAATGTATGTAAAAAGCCAAGAGAAACTTCTCCGTGATTTGGATCAACGAGTTCTTGGATCTCATGAAGGCCATCCTGATATTCACGCATTATATTATGGACACGTTTTAAGAATATTTCACCATAACGATTTAAAGAGATTGAACGTCCTTGTCTTTCGAATAAAGGAACACCTAATTCATCTTCTAAGCGAGCTATTGAGCGACTCAGTGCAGGCTGAGAAATAGACAGTTGCACAGCAGACTTTGTCATATGTTGAATTTTCGCTAGTACTTGAAAGTATTCTAGCTGTTGCCATTCCATTTGCAATTCTCTCCTTTAATAATTCCATCTATGCTTCATTTTGGCTATCATAATGAACCTGAACTCTTAAGTCAACAATAATAAACAATAATATGATTTTAACACTTTTGTCGAATTGATGTGTTTCATAGAAAAAAATATATTTTCGAGTAAGAATCATAATGAAAAAGCATTGTGTCAATTGTGTAACATGGGTTACGCTTCTATTAAAACAGGATAAAATGACTATACAAATATATGATTCGTGCTATTATAAAATAGTAAATAAAAATTGTACATACTGAAAATATTGGAAATGAGATGATTTAGATTGAATATACGCTCAAAATGGGGACGTTCTGCAGTTGTTACTCTAGCACTAGCTTGTGGCTTTATGTATACAGCAGAGCCAATTCAAGTAAATGCAAAGACCTCAGCAGAGATGATACAAAAAAAGGCAATAATTGATCAAAAAATAAAGAATTTAAATAGTGAAATTGTAAAATTACAAAAGAAAATAGATAAAAAACAAGCAGAATATGAAAAGACATTAAAAGAAATTGATCATACTAATGATGAAATTAAAGTAACAGAAAAAAATATTAGTGAACGTTCTACTATTATCAATGATCGTTTAAAAGCATATCAAAATCAAGATAATACGGTTAGTCCCTATATGGAAGCCATTCTTGGTGCAGATAGTTTTGCAGATGCAATAAGTCGTACCGTTTCTGTTAAAACAATTTTAGATGCAGATCAAAACTTATTAGATGATCAAAAAGCTGACAAAAATAAATTAGCTGAAGAAAAACAAGCGCTACAAGATAAGCAAGAAAAACTACAAAAACAATTCCAAGATATGCAGGATGAAGAAAATCATTTAGAAACAAAAAAAGCAGAAAATAAAGCAAAGTCTTTAAAACTTAAAGAACAAATTGCTACAAAAAAACAACAAGAAAAACTTGAGAGAGAACGCAAAAAACGAGAAGCGGAAGCAAAACGTTTGAAAGAATTACAAGAGAAAAAATTTATAGAAGAAAACACTTCCGTAACTAAAACTAGTAATTCAGTACATACTGATAGTGCAGAAAAAACAGAAAATGTTAGTGATGCAGGTAATGGTTCGAATGGTGCCAAGGTAACGGATAGTAACCAAACAGCTCCAAGCGTATCTGGTTCTGGATCTGCAAAAACTGCAATAGCAGAAGCAAGCAAATACTTAGGACGAGCTTATGTATGGGGTGGAAGTAATCCATCAACTGGTTTTGACTGCTCAGGTTTAACTCAATGGTCATTTAAACAAGCCGGAGTATCGCTTCCACGTACAGCAGCACAACAATATTTAGCAACTACAAAAGTTAGTGCAAGTGAAGCGCGATCAGGAGATTTAGTATTTTTTAGCTATGGTTCAGGTATAGCACATGTTGGTATTTACCTTGGTGGTGGAAGAATGCTTGATGCCCAAAACAATGGTGTCGTTGTTGAATCACTTGACTGGTGGAATAAATACTTAGTTGGGTACGGTCGTATCGCAGGTGTAAACTAGTATTCTAATTATAATTTTGTAAAGTTTGTCGTTTTTAAAATCAATATTTTTTCCAATTAAGATTAATAGGCCTTCTTTAAAGAGTAGCTTTTCTTTAAAGGTGGCCTTTAACTTTAAACTCAATTTATAAAAGATTCTTAAATAAACACTTTAGTTTAGCAAACTTCAATTTTATGGTAAAGTATGTATGAAATATATCCAAACTATTGAATTGCTTATTTATCCCGCATTAACGGGCAGTAAGACTCAACTGCCAGGCTTTAGAGAATTCGAAGAAGCATAGGTGGGAGATCACTGCCCGTAAATGCCCGATTGGTTCAACTAACAATCATTGGGGGATGGAAGAAAACCCCCAATGATTGAAGTTTCACTTTATCAAATATACGTATCTTTCGAAAAGAAATCTATTTCTGACTTAGGCTCAAAAACGTTTCATCTCATTTTTCTGGATTATTATAAAGGGGGAAGAAAAAATGCCAATGATTGATCAATTGAAAATGGAAGTGCCTATAGTACAAGCACCAATGGCTGGCGTTACAACACCAGAGATGGTTATTGCAAGTGCGAAAGCAGGTATTTTAGGCTCAATCGGTGCTGGCTATTTAAATGCCGATGTAACTAGAGCATTTATCAGAGCGGTTAAAGAAGAAACGTCAAAACCATTTGCAGTAAACTTATTTGTACCTCATATTGTAAATGTAACCAAAGAAGAACTTGAAGAGGCCTATGATGTATTACAACCGTATCGAAAAAAATTAATGATTGCAGATGAAGGAGCTTTACTTTCGACTTCTGACTTTGAAGGTCAAATCGATGCCATAATCAATGAAGACGTTAAGGTAGTGTCCTTTACTTTTGGGTTACCTTCTGAAGAAATCGTACAAAAACTGCATGACCATGGTGTATTTACTATTGGAACAGCGACAACTGTTGAAGAGGCAATATTTGTCCAAGAGCGCGGATTAGATGCAGTGGTTGTACAAGGAGAAGAAGCGGGTGGCCATCGCGGCTCATTTACAGAACCTGTCGAACTTATTGCTTTACATGAGTTACTAGAAGGGGTTAAAGGAAAAGTAACGATTCCAGTCATTGCAGCTGGAGGAATTGCTACAAAAGAACAAATTCAAAAGGCAATTGAAGCTGGTGCAGAGGCAGTTCAAATCGGAACAGCATTTATAGTTAGTGAAGAAAGTGGTGCATCTGAGGTTTATAAGGAACAAGTGCTACTAGCCGATGCTGACTGTACAGTTGTTACAACAGCATTTTCAGGTAAATTAGCTCGTGGAATTAATAATGATTTTATGATATTTATGGAAGGAAATAAAATTGCACCGTATCCATACCAAAATGATTTAACAATGGGTATTCGAAAAAGAGCACAGGAATTAGGGGTCTATAGTTTAATGGCAATGTGGGCTGGTAGAAATTTGCATCAAGCGCAGGCTGGAACGGTACAAGAAATTGTGAATCGCTTAACAAAATAAAAAAATAGAGGTAAACCATCTATAGGTTTACCTCTATTTTCAACTTAATCATGTATAGTTACTTAAGCGCCACCCATGATATTGTAGCCACCATCAACATAAATGACTTCACCTGTAACACCGCTTGATAATTGGCTTAGCATGACAACAGTCATATTTGCAACTTCTTCAGGAGTTACATTTCGTTTAAGTGGTGCTACTTCTTCCATGATATTCATAATTTTATTGAATGACGGTACACCTTTAGCAGCAAGTGTTTTAATTGCACCAGCTGAAATTGCGTTAACACGTATATTATCTCCACCAACATCAGCAGCCAAATAACGAACGGAAGCTTCTAATGCTGCTTTTGCAACGCCCATTACATTGTATCCTTGAAGTACACGTTCTGCTCCTAAGTAAGTCATTGTAACAATAGAGCCGCCTTCAGTCATATAAGGTTTAGCTGCATTTGTCACAGCGATTAAAGAATAAGCACTTGTATCTTGAGCAAATGCATAGCCTTCACGAGATGTTTCAACAAAACGATTTTTTAAGTCTTCAGCATGTGCAAACGCAACGGAATGAACGACACCATGAATCGTGCCTACTTTTTCTCCAATTTCTTGAAATGCTTGTTGAATACTTTCATCACTATTTACATCACATTGAACAACAAGTGGTTGTAGATCTTCAAAATTTGATAATTGCTTTTCTAGTTTCATTAAAGAACGTTCTTTACGATATGTGTATATGACATTAGCGCCAACTGACATTAATGCTTTTGCAATGCCCCATGCAATACTACGATCATTGGCAACGCCCATTACCACGATATTTTTACCTTGTAATTGTAAAAAATTATCCATAATAGCCTCCTGTGATAGTTACTATTAGTACCTGATACTAAAATAGTAACCTATACAGAGGGAGAATGCAATAAAGAAATTCACGAACTATTTTTGCAAAATAGTTGACTAAAGTTTGCGAAAAATCTTTATCGACCAAAATAGAGAAACCTATTTACGCAATTTATAATCATATTAAAAAAAGTTAGTCAATTCATAATTCTGCATAAAAAAAGTGCATGGGAAGTAATTCTTTTCCCAAGCACTTGCAGATTAAACTGGAATTTTTAGTTTATTAAAAACTATTCGTATTTAAGAGGGTCGCCTTCGAAAGATTCTTCTGCCACTTTAATAGAGTCAGTTGGGCAACCTTCGAATGCATCTTCCATATCCTCCATTAAATCTTCTGGAACTTCAGTAGTCCCCGTGTTATTATCTAAAATAACGAAGGCAATACCTTCATCATCATAATCGTAGATATCTGGTGCTGCTGCCCCACATGCACCACATGCAATACAAGTATCTTGATCGACAATGGTAAATTTAGCCATTCTACTTCTCTCCTTTTACTATCAATCCCAATAGCTACTTATTCATTCTAAAACGGTTTTCCTCACATTTCAACCTAAATAACTTTTTATCGGAGGAATAGTGATGTATTTACAACAATTATTGTTACAAATTTTTCAAAAAATTAATGGTCAACGTTCTGAATTTGCGGCATATCATTTACTACGAGGGAAGCGTTCGGGACAAACGATTCAAGATGTTGGTACGTTTGGGTTACATGCATACTTTTGTATCTTACCAAAGCTTTCAAAAGCAAACTTTCAGGAAGCATTTGACCAATTAATTGAAAATGGTTGGTTATTTTACGATGAAAAAGAGGTGTTGCAATTAACGAATAGAGGTATAGATATACTAGATAAATCACCTGAATTTCACTTTAATGGCTGGTTTTATAGAGGAAATGAGCAAATCTTTTTTAAACGATTATCACTAGTAGTACAAACTTTGTCTCATATACATGAAGGTGATTGGCGGTTTCTACCTGTTCAAAAAGAGGAAGAAATACAAGCTTTTGCAAAAAGTTTTTTAAAACATTTTCCTTACAAAGATTCTACATTTCGTATACAATTACGAGATGAAATAGAAACTTCGTTGAAGCAATTACATGTATCTGAAGAATCGAAGCAAATAATGATGTTAAGATTAACTGGTTATATGCAATCTGGCTGGACATGGCAACAAATTTCTTTGAAGTTTGATCGCCGAGAATTAGATGTACAATTGATGCTTGTTGAGTTATTACATATATGGCTTGATTTCCTTACAACAAGTGGAAATCAACACGAATTCCCACTTTTGCAATATCTAACTAAAAACATACGAATTGAATTATTATTAACAGATTCTACGAAAAAAACATCAGATTTATATAATAGAGGATACTCACTTGAACAAATTGCCTATATGCGCAAATTGAAAATGAGTACAATCGAGGATCATTTTGTAGAAATGGCCATGATTCAGCCAAATTTTCCTCTTATTCGATTTATTCAGGATGAGGATGTTCAAAAAGTACTACATGTACTTGAGGAAACAGGAAGTAAAAGATTAAAAGTAATTAGAGAAAAACTTCCACAATTAACTTATTTTCAAATTCGTTTAGTTATTGCAGCAAAGGGAGGTCAATAACATGATAGAGCTTGAACAACTATTACAAAAGCATTTTGGTTATTCATCGTTTAGACCGGGTCAAAAAGAAGTAATCGAAGCAGTAATGGAAGGACAAGATGTTATCGCCCTTTTACCTACAGGAATGGGCAAATCGCTTTGCTACCAACTTCCTGGGTATATATTAAATGGTCCTGTATTAATTATTTCTCCATTACTCTCACTTATGCAGGATCAAGTAGATCAGCTAAAACAATTTGGAGAAAAAAGAGTGATTGCTTTAAATTCATTTTTGCAAGGTTTTGAAAAAAGAAATGTTCTGCAAAACCTTATGAACTATCGCTTTATTTTCATATCTCCAGAAATGTTAGGAACCAAAGCTGTTCAAGATGCCTTTTTACAACTCCAATTTTCATTAATAGTGGTCGATGAAGCGCATTGTATTTCGCAATGGGGTTTTGATTTTCGACCAGATTATTTAAAAATAGCAGAATGTATTGATCATCAAAATCGAACACCCATATTAGCTTTAAGTGCGACAGCAACAAAACAGGTTGTAAATGATATCAAAACATATTTAAATATGAAGGAACCATTTGAATATGCACATTCTGTGGAAAGACCAAATCTCCATTATGATATAGTCAAAACACATTCGAATGAAGAAAAGATGACTTGGATTATTGAACATATAAAGCAAACGGAAGGTCCTGGAATTATATATTCTCAATCACGAAAAAAAACTGTAGCTTATGCAGAAATGTTAGCGAACAATCATATTCGTGCTGCAGCCTATCATGCGGGAATGGAAATGCTTGATCGTCAATTTATACAACAACAATTTATATCGGGCGAATTAGAATGGATTTGTGCAACAACTGCCTTTGGGATGGGGATTCACAAAGAAAATGTACGCCAAGTGATTCATGATCATATTCCTGCGACAATGGCAAATTACATGCAAGAAGTTGGAAGAGCTGGACGTGATGGAAATGATGCGTTGGCCATCTTGGTGTACAGCCCAAGAGATGAAGAGTATACACAATTTGTAGTAACAGAAGATTTACCAGAGCCTTTTCATGTTGGAATTTATGATGAATATAGAAAAAAAGGAGAAGAACCAAAGAAAATGATTGATCTAAAGCAAATAAGTGAAACAGGATTCAGAGTTTTGTCTTATTGGATGGAAAAGCTTCCTTTAGATCAAGTAATCATCAAGCTGAACATGTTAAAACAGCAAAAAATAGATCAAATCTATCAAGTAGCATCATTTGTTAAAGGTGAGCATTGTATGCGTGAGCAATTAGTGGCATATTTTGATCAAAAGTTGGAACAAAAGCCATCAAATTGCTGTCATTATTGTGGAGTAAATTATGATAAGATCCTTCATCAAAGAGATATTCAGCATATACAAGAGGAAGTACCAAAATGGCAGGAAAGATTGTATTCCATACTTCCTTAGTTGTATTTAGATCGTACATTTACAATTAACTATAAATTCGTCATAATAATGGTATAAGAATTTTAAATCGGAGGGAATACGGATGTCTCAAGAAGATTATCGAGAGAAAATTGAGGAACATCGACAAGCTGTTAATTTTGAGTCTGAACAAGAGACAAACCCTTCAAGAATGACAAGAAGACAGATACATGGCAATCATAATAAAAAAAAGAAAACTCAAACAAATAGATTAATCACGACTTTAGCCATCATTTTTATCTTAATTCCAGTGTCAACACTTATTTACTTTGCCTTTCTTGCAAATGGGAGTAAAAACGAAAAAGCGGTGATTGATCACAATGAAGTTCAAATTGAAACGAACACAGAACATCAATCTCAATCAACGACTAAGGCTTCAAACAATGAGGAATCAAAATTAACCGAAAAAGAAAAAGCAGCGAAAAAATTGGCTGAGAAAAAGGCATTAGAAGAGCAGGCTGCAAAAGAAAAAGCGCAAAAGGAAGCAGCAATTGCTAAACAAAAAGAAGAAGCAGCAAAAAAAGAAAAGCAACAGAAAATATACAACGAAGCAAAAGCAGCTGGCAGGCTTTATAATGTCAAACCTGGAGAAACAATCGAAAGTATTTCGATGAAGTTCTATGGAAGTGACGTTGGCATTGCTATTATTAAGGAAGCAAATGGTATTACAGGGGATTCTGTTCCTGCTGGTACAACCATTGCAATCCCTGCTCAATAATTCTCTACAGGTATGTGAATTCAATCACATGCCTGTTTTTTTTATGGCGTAAAGCGTATAATATAAAATTATGACAATTCGACAGCATCTCTAAAAAGTTTTAGAGAGGTTTTAGTATATAAGGAGTGACCGTTTTATGTGTCAACAAGATGCAATAATAGTGGGTGGAGGGCCATGTGGGCTAGCAGCAGCTATTGCATTACAAGAAATAGGTTTAAATCCCATTGTTATTGAAAAAGGAAACATCGTGAATGCGATTTTTAATTATCCAACTCATCAAACGTTTTTTAGTTCAAGTGAAAAATTAGCGATTGGTGACATTCCTTTTATAATTGAACAACAAAAGCCAAAGCGTAACCAAGCGCTCGTTTATTATCGTGAAGTAGTAAAAAGGAAAAATATACAAATACATCGATTTGAAAAGGTTGAGAAGGTAACGCGCAAAGAAAATGGTAAATTTACCGTACAAACAGATAAAGAAAATTATGAGACCCCATATGTAATTATCGCTACTGGTTATTATGACCATCCAAATTATATGAATATTCCAGGTGAAGAGCTACCAAAAGTACATCACTATTTTAAAGAAGGTCATCCATTCTTTGATACAGATGTTTTAATTATTGGCGGCAAAAACTCTGCGATTGATGCAGGTTTAGCACTTCATAAAGCAGGAGCACGCGTAACTGTCGCGTATCGAGGAGAAGAATACTCACCAAGTATCAAACCATGGGTATTGCCAGACTTTGCTGCACTTGCTAGAGAAGGTCAAATTAATATGATGTTCAATACGAATGTGAAAGAGATAAAACAAGATGTTGTTCTACTTAACCAAGCCGGACAAGAGATTGTAATGAAAAATGATTTTGTTTTTGCAATGACAGGCTATCATCCTGATCACACATTTATTCAAACAATGGGTGTTACGGAAGATTCCGAAACAGGACGTCCAACTTTTAATCCTGAAACAATGGAAACAAATGTACCTGGATTGTTTATCGCAGGGGTAATTGCAGCTGGAAACAATGCCAATGAAATCTTTATTGAAAATGGCCGTTTGCACGGGGATCTGATTGCAAAATGCATTCAAGAAAAACAATAGAATAGCATATATATGAACATAGTAAAAGCAAGGTATGACTGATTGACATACCTTGCTTTGTTAATTACTAAATTTACTATTATTTAAAAAATTTCTTCACATCAATTGGTTTATCAACTTGGTTGAGTCCGATTAATAATTTCAATCTTGCTTTTTGTCCGCTTAACCCAGTTGCGAAGATTACACCCATGTCTTCTAACATTTTTCCACCGCCTACATAGCCATATACACCTTGTGCGATGCCATTAAAGCAACGAGAGACTAGGATCACAGGAATTTGGCGATGTAACAATTCTTTTATAGCGGGTATAATTGCTGGTGGAACATTTCCTTGACCGAGTCCTTCAAATACGACCCCATCATAGTTACAATCAATTGCAGAGTGTATTAAATCTGCATCCATACCAGCATATACTTTAAATAAAGCTACCTTTTTATCAAGCGTAGATACTTCTACATATTCTCTTTTTAAAGGAGCTTGGTGGAAATGAATCATCGTTTTCGTAACTAATCCGAGCGGTCCGTATTGTGGAGATTGAAATGTTGAAACAGAACTAGTAGAAGTTTTTGTCACATTGACAGCAGAATGTACTTCATCATTCATCACAACTAGCACGCCTTTGTCTTTGGCATCTTCGGCTGTTGCTACGCGGACAGATTCTACTAAATTATAGACGCCGTCAGCCCCAAGCTCATTTGATGAACGCATTGCCCCTGTTAAAACAATTGGAATTTCTAAATTTGTTGTGAGTTCAAGAAAATAGGCAGTTTCTTCAAGGGTATCTGTACCATGTGTAATTACAATACCATCGACATTATTTTCATTTATTTTATTTAATAGTAAATCCCGCAATTCAAGCATTTTTTGCGGTGTCATATGTGGAGAAGGAAGATTAAATGCTTCGACTTCAATTATGTGCGCAATTTTTTCTAACTTTTTGCTTTCATGCATTAAAGGATTTGTAGAATCAGGAACAACAGCACCGGTTTCTTTGCTGACATGCATTGAAATGGTGCCGCCAGTATGTATTAGTAATATCGTTTTTTTCATTACAAATCCTCCTAATTTTAATTTTCCACCCCATATAGAATGGTATACTAATAAGAGATGGATTGAAAGGAGCTACTAAATGTTTGTACTCTTATCAGCATCCATTGCTCCTGTTCTAGCTCTCTTTAGCTTTTTCTATTTACGAAATCAAATGGCTACGGAACCTAGAAGAACATTGTTCCACACATTTTTATATGGTGCAATATTAACTTTTCCTATTTTGTTTTTGCAATACGTATTAAAAGAGGAACATATATTTCAAAATCTTGTTATGCAAGATGTATTCTTTTCAGGAGTAGTGGAAGAATTTTTTAAATGGTTTATTTTAATGATTGCAATTTATCATCATATTGAATTCGATGATCCATACGATGGTATATTATATGGTGTGAGTATTTCATTAGGATTTGCAACAGTAGAAAATATTTTATATATGCTATCATTTGGCGTTGATACGGCAATTATGCGTGCATTGATGCCTGTTTCTAGTCATGCTTTATTTGGCGTAGTTATGGGATATTATTTTGGAAAAGCCAAGTTTTCTAATCATGATCTTTCGATGCAATTTCGGCTCATTGCTCTATTTGCACCGATGATTTTGCATATTATTTATAATTTTATTTTAACTATTGAAGGTAACTGGACTTATATCATGTTGCCGTTTATGCTTTTTTTATGGTGGTTTGCTTTACGAAAAGTCAAAAGAGCACATCAGCATTTAGTTCAAATGCTATTTGCACAAAAGAAGATATAAAAGTATTAGCTGAGGGTAAAAAATTACTCTCAGTTTTTTTGTATAAAAAAAACTTCTTGAACCATCCTAAAGAAAAAGGAGAATTACGAAATGAGACATTATAAAATTCTGTTGTTATTGGTTCTAAGCCTTTTAATTACTAGTGTAACACCTCATCATAGCAATGCTTTTTCAAATCAAGTAATTACTAGAGGTGCTTTTGGTGATGATGTCATTGAATTGCAGTCAAGGCTACAATATATCGGCTATTATAACGGAACAATTGATGGAAAATTTGGATATGGCACATATTGGGCTTTGAGGAATTTCCAAGATCAATATGGCTTACCTATTGATGGGGTAGCAGGATCTACAACCAAAGACAAATTAACTTCTGTTTCACAATACAATAAAGCTTATGTGATGGATCAAATAAATAAAGGAAATAAATTTACACATTACGGAGGGCAAGATTTTAATAAACAAGCTTCAAAAGGTCCAGGTAAAGGTACCAATATGCAAGTCCCTAGCAATTTTTCTGAAGAAGATTTGAAGTTAATGTCCAATGCAGTATTTGGTGAAGCGCGAGGAGAACCTTATGAAGGGCAAGTGGCGGTAGCAGCCGTAATATTAAATCGTCTAGATAGTCCAGACTTTCCAAATACAATTTCAGGTATAATTTTCCAACCTAGAGCATTTACAGCGGTTGCTGATGGACAAATCTATCTTGAACCAAACCAACAGGCAATGGAGGCTGTACTTGATGCGATGAACGGTTGGGATCCTTCAGAAAATGCCTTATACTATTTCAATCCAAAAACTGCTACAAGTCAATGGATTTGGACAAGAAAGCAAATTAAACAAATTGGTGAACATATATTCTGTATTTAGGAGGGAGGAATAAGATGAAAAAAACACTCTTTTTAGTTACCTATGCTCTTGCTGCTTGTCTCATATTTAGTGTCGCTTCTCAAAGGGAAAATCAAACGCTAAAATATTTACTACACGGAGAGTATACAAATAAGATGGCAGATGCCTCAACACAATTAAATCAATTACAACAAGCGGTTCAACAATCATTACTTTATAAAGACCCTACGGCATTAAATAATTCTCTTCAAGATGTATGGAGATTATCTTCAGATATGCGTTATTCGATTGCAGATTTACCATTAGATCGTGATTTTACAAATGTATGGATGAATTATTTAGGAAGATTGGGAAATAATGCAAAAATGACGATGACATCGCAAGAAGGTGTAACGAAATGGCATGATAATGTAAAACAGGTGGCAAATAATTTACACAACTTTTCAACAGATTGGCAAATTGCCACTTCACGCCTATTGCAAAATGATGGAAATTACAAACAATGGTTAGAGGAACAAACAACAAATGCAGATACTTCAGGCTTCAAAAACCTAACAAACTCTGTAAAAACTTATACTGAAAGTGATTTTCCTCTAACTGCAAGTGAAACAGATCATGAGAAAAAGAAAGAATTAAAAGAAATAAATGATAAACAAATCACAAAAGAAGAAGCAATCGAACGCTTTAATGTAATGTTCCCTGAACTAGAAAATGCCACATTATCAGTAAACCAAAGTAAAAATGGTGCACCATATCCTTTTTATCATATTGTTTTTCATAAGGGAGAGCGCACTGGTTACGCTGATATAACTCTAAAAGGAGGACATTTACTATCGTACTTAGTAGAAAGACCGTTTGAAAATAAGGCAATGTCAGTTGACCAAATTAAACATTCTGCTGACTTAAGATTAAAAGAATTAGGTTATAAAGATGTGAAAGAAACAAACGCAATAGAAAATAATGATGTATGGCATATAACCTATGCGAGAATTGATGAAAAAACAAAAGCAAAAGTCTATGCTGATGGTGTGCAAGTAAAAATTGCAAAAGACACAGGTGAAGTAGTGGGCTTAAACGGTGTTGAGTATATCCAAAAGGAAGTACTTAAACCACAAATTATGAAAAAAATAAATTGGGATGAGTTTTTCAACAATGATGCGAAAATTGTAGCAGAGGATTTGGCATATAGCGAAAACAAGGATTTTGTAGAAAGACTATGTTATGAATTAACAGTGCTGGTCAATTCTTCATCAGTTCCCCAAACTTATAAAATTTTAGTGGATACTGAGACAGGGGAAGTAATTAAGAATGAGAAGTTATCAACGTAAACCCCATTACCTATAAGATTGATTTCTAATAGCTAATTTGACTATTCCGTGGCATAATAAAAGTACAACTTAAGAATCATAGAAGGAGATTGCAATGGAATTGAAAATTGGCACTAATCTTATATTAGAATCAACAACTTCAGATACTAATGAACGTTTTCGTTGTAAAATTGTTGAACAAAAAAATAATGCAATCTATATAGACTATCCAATTAATGTCACAACAAATAAAACGTCCTTTTTATTAGAGGGCGGTAATTATCGAGCATCATTTGTAGATGAAGAAAAAAATGCCTATGCTTTTAAAACACAAGTATTAGGAAGAATCAAATCAAATATCCCGATGATTATGCTCTCTTTTCCAACTGAAAATGAAATTATGAAAATCCAAAGACGAGAATTTGTAAGAGTTGAGACTCCTGTTGATGTTGCCATTCATTTTGATCATCAATATTATCAATTTATCACTGAAGATATCAGTGCAGGTGGGTTGGCAATCATCATTAAACAAGATGTTCCGTTTAAAGTAAATGATGAATTACAATTGATGATTGTATTACCGTTTAACAATTCAAATGAAGGAATTAAATATGTACGAACAACAGCACGAGTTATACGATTTATCGAAAAGGATAATACCGTTATTGCACCATTGCAATTTACAAATACAGATGAAATTGATCGTCAAAACATAATTCGTTTTTGCTTTGAAAGGCAGTTACAAATGCATAAAAAGGAAGTATCTTTATAGTCCTCGTTTTGAGGGCTTTTTTTCTTAAGCATTATATTCAAATAATTGTTTCGGTGGCTAGACTCGAGGGTGCACAGGAAATATCCTATAGCCTTTGCTTCGCGTTGTGCGAACTTAGGCTATCTTCATTGCAACACTTCCTCGGTCGAAAGCAAAGAAAACTTTCGATTCGGAAGCTTATGCGATTTTCGAGTCTGGACGAGCCGCCTCCGCTTTTCTATGTTACAATATTACGGAAAGAAGGGGTTGAAACCGTGAAAAAAGATATTCAAATTGCTATTGATGGTCCTGCAGGGGCCGGTAAAAGTACAATTGCTAAGATTGTAGCGGAGAAATTAGGCTACACTTATATCGATACTGGTGCAATGTATCGTGCACTCACATTAAAAGCATTGAAAGAACATATAGATTTAGAGAATGCAGAAAGTGTAACAAATTTATTGGCTAATATTACTATTGAGTTAAAACCATCTGAAAGTGGTCAACTGGTTTTCCTTGATGGACAAGATGTTTCTAATGAAATTCGTTCAAACGAGGTTACTGGAAATGTTTCAAGAGTAGCGTGCCATGCTACTATGCGTGAAATAATGGTTGATCGTCAACGTGAAATGGCAGAACGTGGTGGCGTCGTAATGGATGGAAGAGATATCGCTACTGCAGTATTACCAAAAGCAGAATTGAAAGTTTATATGTCAGCTACAGTAGCTGAACGCGCTCGCCGCAGGTACGAGGATAACAAACAACGGGGTATTGAATCTTCAATTGAAACATTAAAAGAGGAAATCGCGTTGAGAGATAAATTAGATAGTGAACGCGAAGCTTCACCACTTGTCCAAGCCCCTGATGCACTTTTCTTAGATACAACTGATTTAACCATTCAACAAGCAGCAGATGCGATTTTAAAATTAGCGAGTGAAAGGATGGCATAATTATGGACTTTTATCATTTTGCGAAGTCTACTGTATTTACGTTGCTGAAGCCAGTCTATCGTATGGATATTATTGGCCTAGAAAACTTTCCAAAAGAAGGCGGGATTCTTTTATGCTCTAATCATATTGCAAATTTGGATCCGCCAATCGTAGGTATTTGCTCACCTAGACCTGTCAACTTTATGGCAAAGGAAGAACTTTTCGAAGTACCTATATTAAAAACTATTTTACCAAAAGTACATGCATTTCCTGTTAAACGAGGCTTAAGTGACCGTCAAGCACTTCGCGTAGCTGTAAATGCATTAAAAGATGGACAAGTTGTAGGCCTTTTCCCAGAAGGAACGCGCAACAAGACCGGTAAACTAGGAAAAGGATTTTCAGGAGCAGGCTTTTTTGCACTTAGAGGAAATGCAAATGTTGTACCATGTGCCATTATTGGACCGTACCAACCATTTAAAAAATTAAAAGTTGTATTTGGTAAGCCAATTGATATTGAGCCATATCGAGAAAAAAAGGCCAAACCTGAAGAAGTTACTGAAGTCATTATGGCAAATATTCAAGCAATATTAGACGAACATCATCCTGATAACAAAAAATAATCGTATTTAAAGAGTTAAATTTTGTTTTTACTAGCAAGTTCTAATAAAATAGAGAGTGAACATTGTGAAGGAGGATTACATATGTCTGAAGAAATGAACTTAAATGAAGTAAGAGAAATCCGTGAAGGCGATATTGTAACAGCTAAAGTAGAGAGAGTTGAAGATAAAGTTGCTGTAGTTACAATCGCTGGTGCACCATTCGATGGCGTAGTACCAATTAGTGAGCTTTCAAGCTTACATGTGGATAAAGCTTCTGACGCTGTCTCCGTAAATGATGAATTAGAATTGTTAGTAATTAAAGTTGAACAACCAGATGATAAAAACCCAGGACAATACGTACTTTCTAAACGTCAAGTTGACGCAAAACGTGCGTGGATTGTATTAGCTGAAAAGTTCCAAAATGGAGAAGTTATTGAAGCAGAGGTAAAAGATGTTGTTAAAGGTGGACTAGTAGTTGATCTAGGTGTAAGAGGATTTGTTCCAGCTTCATTAGTTGAAGATCACTTTGTTGAATCATTTGATGATTACAAAGGAAAAACTTTGGCTTACAAAATTGTTGAAATGGATCAAGAAAAGAATCGTTTAATCCTTTCTCACCGCGCAGTTGTAGAAGCTCAAAAAGCAGAGAAAAAAGTGGAAGTGATCAACAACATTCATGTAGGGGATGTTATTGAAGGAACCGTTCAACGATTAGCATCATTCGGTGCTTTTGTTGATCTTGGTGGAGTTGATGGACTTGTGCATATTTCTCAAGTTTCTCACGAACATATTGACGATGTTTCAAAAGTACTTACAGAGGGACAAAAAGTAAAAGTAAAAGTAATTTCAGTAGATTCAGAGCACGAACGTATCTCTTTATCTATTAAAGATACACAAGAAGGTCCATGGTCAAATGTTGAGGAAAATGCACCAGTTGGAGCTGTATTAACTGGAACTGTAAAACGTATAGTAACATTTGGCGCATTTGTGGAAGTCTTCCCTGGAGTAGAAGGACTTGTGCATATTTCTCAAATTTCACATAATCATATCTCAACTCCTCATGAAGTATTAAAAGAAGGCCAAGAAGTACAAGTGAAGGTACTAGCAGTGAACAAAGACGAAAAACGTTTATCTCTTAGTATTAAAGCGTTAGTGGAAAATGCAAATGAACCCGAAGTGGAAGAATATGAATTTCCAGAAGAAACAACTGGCTTCTCATTTGGTGACGTAATTGGTGATAAACTTAAAAACTTCTCAAGAGATTAAAAAATAGCATCTCTAAGCTTAAAAGTCCAATTGATTTGAAGTTTTAGTAGGTAGATACAAAAGAAAAACAGACGGAAGCAATATGCTTTCGTCTGTTTTTCTTGCATTACGGACAAATTTTGATAAAATAAAGGATATTAAATGACTTTAATTGTAGGTGATGGTGAACTTATCAGGTACCATCATCTTTTTTGTTGTATAATAGCAGTTATTAGAAGTCGGAAGGATGAAGAAAAGTTATGGCGAAACCGATTGTAGCAATTGTCGGCCGTCCAAATGTCGGTAAATCGACTATTTTCAACAGAATTGTAGGAGAACGTGTCTCAATTGTGGAAGATATTCCAGGTGTAACACGTGATCGGATTTATAGTTCTGCGGATTGGCTCACACATGAATTTAATATTATTGATACAGGTGGTATCGATATCGGAGACGAACCTTTCTTAGATCAAATTCGTCATCAAGCGGAAATCGCGATGGATGAAGCGGATGTCATTATTTTTATGGTGAATGGTCGTGAAGGTGTTACATTAGCGGATGAACATGTAGCAAAAATTTTATATAAAACTAAAAAACCAGTCGTATTGGCAGTAAACAAAATTGATAATCCAGATATGCGCGATATGATTTATGATTTTTATTCATTAGGTTTTGGTGATCCGTTCCCAATTTCAGGTTCACATGGACTTGGACTTGGCGATTTACTAGATGAAGTGGCCAAACATTTTCCTAAAGAAGATGAGGTTCAATATGATGAAAATGTAATTAAATTCTCATTGATTGGCCGTCCAAATGTTGGTAAGTCTTCACTTGTTAATGCATTTTTAGGTGATAATCGTGTAATTGTAAGTGATGTGGCAGGTACCACTCGTGATGCAATTGACTCCAATTACGTTTTTGATGGACAAGAATATGTCATTATCGATACTGCTGGTATGCGTAAAAAGGGAAAAGTGTACGAATCAACTGAAAAGTATAGTGTTTTACGTGCATTAAGAGCGATTGAACGCTCAGATGTTGTATTAGTCGTTTTAAACGGTGAAGAAGGTATTCAAGAACAAGATAAGAAAATTGCTGGATATGCACATCAAGCTGGTAAAGCGGTTATTATTGTCATGAACAAATGGGATACCGTGGAAAAAGATGAAAAAACAATGAATGAAAAGACAAAAGAAATAAGAAATGAGTTCCAATTTTTGGATTACGCACCAATTATATTTGTATCTGCTAAAACGAAAAAACGTGTGCATGCTATTTTACCAATTATTAATCGTGTAAGTGAAAATCACGCAATGCGCATTCAATCTAGTATTTTAAATGAAGTAATCTCAGATGCAGTTGCTCGTAATCCTGCACCAACAGATAAAGGCCGCCGCTTACGTATCTACTACGTGACTCAAGTAGCCATTAAGCCACCTACATTTGTGGTATTTGTAAATGATCCAGAGTTAATGCATTTCACATATGAACGATTCTTAGAAAATCGTATACGTGAAACATTTGATTTTGAAGGTACACCAATAAAATTAATCACTCGGGCTCGTGATTAATCATTAATGAATAGTAATTGAAGGGGGATTTCAACATGAATCGCGTAGCAGTACTAGGAGCAGGTTCTTGGGGAACATCTTTAGCCATTGTCTTAGCTGAAAATGGCCACGATACTTTACTTTGGTCTCATCGTAAAGAGCAAGCAAACGAAATAAATATCCAACATACAAACGCAAAATATTTACCAAGTACGATTTTACCAAATAACTTAAAGGCAACCTCTGAAATTTCTGAAGCTGTTTCACATGCAGAAATTATTGTTGTTGCAGTTCCAACAAAAGGAATTCGAGAAACTTGCCAAAAAATGTTGCAAACGCTAAATAAGAAAATTCTTTTTGTGCATGTTTCAAAAGGAATTGAACCAAATACATTAAAACGTATTTCTGAAATTATACGGGAAGAAATTCCTGAAGAATTTATAGAAGATATCGTAGTTTTATCTGGTCCAAGCCATGCAGAAGAAGTAGTTCAACATCATCCGACTACTGTTGCAGCAGCTTGTGAAAATTTAGAAGAAGCTGAACGAGTTCAAGACCTTTTTATGAATAACTACTTCCGCGTTTATACAAACCAAGATGTTGTTGGCGTTGAAATCGGAGGGGCTTTAAAAAACGTTATTGCATTAGCAGCAGGAGCTGTTGATGGACTTGGTTTTGGTGATAACGCCAAAGCAGCGCTCATTACACGTGGTTTAGCTGAAATTTCACGCTTAGGTGTAAAAATGGGTGCAAATCCTTTAACTTTCGCAGGTCTTGCCGGTATGGGGGATTTAATCGTTACATGTACAAGCGTTCATTCTCGTAACTGGAGAGCCGGTAATATGCTAGGTAAAGGAATGTCTCTAGATGAAATATTAGAACAAATGGGAATGGTTGTAGAAGGTGTTCGTACGACAAAGGCTGCTCATCAACTAGCGGATAGGTACGGAGTTTCTATGCCAATTACTAGTGCTTTATACGGCGTATTATTTGAAGGGGAAGACCCACACCTAAGTGTAGAAAAACTGATGCTTCGTGAGAAAAAGGAAGAAATGGATGCTACTTACGAGTAAAAGGTAAAATTGTCACAAATTTGTACGAATATAAATTGGGCAACTTGAGATAGCAATTTACTATACTAGTGCTCTATTTGTTAACAAAAAACAAGAGGTGAGCAAAAGTCATCTCTTGTTTTTTTATCCCGCATTAATGGGCAGTAACACTCCCTCCTCAAGGCTTTAGAAAATTTGAAGAAGCAGCAGTTGAGATAACTGCCCATAAAAGCCCGATTGGTGAGATACAGTGAAACTTACCGATGCGTTAGCAGAGGTTTAGTTGAACCAATCGGGTTCGTACTGTCGATTGATCACAGAGCGTACGCTCTGCGATCTTAGCGACAATAGAACGGGACTAACAATCAGTGAGGGATGGCCAACTAAAAACGCCACGTCCTGTGGTAACGTTGGCACTAGTACGTCCTGTACTTCGGAAGAAAACTCCCAATGATTGTAGTTTCACTTTATGTTATACTGTCAACTGTGGGAAATTATACTCCCTGTACATAAGAAAGGTGGTTGTACTGTTGACGGATTTAGTGCTACTTGCTAGTACAAGCATATCAGGAATGACGATGATGTGGATCTCATTTTATTCCATTGGTTTTATGCTACTTGCATCAGGATTAATCTATTTAAGTAGACAAAAAATTAGTAACAGTTTTTTTAGATCAATTGTAGCTTTTATTGCATATATTTTCCTCATCATTGGATTCTTAACGATGGTGTTTGTTGTTATGTCTTTTTAATCACAAATAAATGAGGGTAGTACATGAAGAAAATTAACTTATTATTGTTTATTGCAATTATGACAGTACTTCTATCAGGTTGTATGTATCCTGATAAAGAAAAAGTAGAAAATCAAGTTCCAGATGAGGCACAACTCTTAACAGTACAAAAAGCAATCAATCAGTATCAAAAAGACACAAATGGTTTGTTGCCAATTCAAAACAGAGATCAAAATGTAGATCAATATATTAAGTATCCTATTAATTTTGAAAAACTAACGCAAGGTTATATAGCAAAACCACCAATCAATTCCTATGAAAAGGGTGGCATTTATCAATACGTTATATGGAATGCAGAGAGTAAGCATCCAGTAGTGAAGTTAGTTGATTTACGTGGTGCAGAAATAATTCGTGAGTTAAATATTAAAAAAGGTGTAAATGGTTTTATGCCAATCTCAAAACAAATTAAAGACGATGTTTATCAATTTGATTATAAAAAAATGGGCTATAAACAAGCGCCAACTGTTCCAAGTCCTTATTCAAATACGAACTTACCACTAGTTGTCAAAGGCAGTGGTGAAATTTGTATTGATTATTCAATTGAATTACAACGGATTATCAATGAAGGGAAAGTCAAAGTAAATCAAGGGGAAGATATCCGTTATTTACTTTCTGATCAGTATCCAATTCTTCCAGCCTACTCATTACCATATACGGTAAATGCTAAAAATGAAGTGGAATTCTTAACGAAATCAAACAAGAAATAATTTAATCTAAAAAAGCGTTTCATGTCTTGTGCATGAAACGTTTTTTTTGTGCATAGGATATAGTGCTGAAAAAAAGGGGGAAAAGTATATGTCACAAGAAGTGTACGAGCAAATGGCTACCCGCACAAATGGCGACATTTATATCGGTGTTGTGGGCCCGGTAAGAGTAGGAAAATCCACGTTTACTAAGCGTGTAATGGATATTATGGTATTACCAAACATGCAGGATGAAAAAGAACGTCAACGAGCACAGGATGAATTACCGCAGAGTTCACCAGGACCAGTGATTATGACTACAGAACCAAAATTTGTTCCAGCCAATGGTGCTCAAATTGCAGTAGGCGATCAAGAAATGCCATTCAAAATTCGCTTTGCTGATTGTGTTGGTTATATTATTGATGGAGTAAAAGGGTATGAGGATGAAAATGGTCCGAAATTAGTACATACCCCTTGGCATAACGAACCGATACCATTTGAAGATGCAGCAAAGATTGGAACTGATAAAATCATAAGAGAGCATGCCAATATCGGTGTAGTATTAACAACGGATGGAACAGTAAATGGAATTCCACGAGAAGCTGTTCGCGCTGCTGAACAGGAAATTATTGAACAATTACAGGAAATTGGTAAGCCTTTTGTCATTGTTATTAATAGTAAAATGCCTGCTCATAATACTGCAAAAGAATTATGTCAGGAATTACACGAACAATATAATGCACCAGTTATTTCTACTTCTGTTGACCAAATGTCACTAAATGAAGTACGACATATTCTAGAAGAAGCTCTCTATGAATTTCCTATTGCAAAACTAGAAATGGAAAAACCTGATTGGTTAGATGTTTTAGAAGAAAATCATGAATTAAACAAACTCATTAAACAATCCATCGATAATTGGACTGCATCAGTAAATAAAATTCGTGATATTGAACGCTTAACAAAGGAACTTTTACAAGAAGATTTTATTGCTTCAGCACAAGTAAAAAGTGTTGATGCAGGTCTAGGTCATGCCGTAATTAGCTTGCAATTAAAGAATGAAATCTTCAAACAAATTTGCGAAGAATGGTTAGAAGAACCGATTCAAAGTAAGAAGGATTGGTTATTATTTATTAAAGAATCGCAACAAGCGAGAAAATCTTATCAACGCTTCCATGAAGCAATTGAGCAAGCGCATAAAGAAGGTTACGGTGTTACTTTACCAACATTACAAGAGTTTGAACCAACAAGACCAGAAATTATTAAACAAAATAATTTCTATGGTGTGAAGATGGAGGTAAAAGCACCTTCTTACCATATTTTACGTATTGATATGACGACAGAATTTGCACCATTAATCGGTTCGGAATTCTATAGTCAACAATTATTAAAAGATTTAACATACGCATATTTACATGATCGCGATGCTTTATGGGAAACGCAATTATTTGGTACGCCATTATATGATGTTATGAAAGAAAGTATCGCATTTAAAACAGAGTCAGTACCAAAACATGCCAAAGCAAGAATGCGCCAAACTATTGAAAAAATGGTCAATAAAGGTGATCATGGAATGGTGACGTTTATTTTATAAATAAATAAGTTCTCTTTTTGGTCTATTTACCTATAGGTAAATGGGCCTTTTTTTGTGGAATTCAGATTTTATTTGCTTAAACTTGATAAAAGGAGTATAAATATTGTTGCACAGCTAAAAGGGTTGTGATAATCTTTTTACAAGATTTAGTCCAGGCCCTTTGAGAGGAGGTGAATGGTGTGAATAAAACAGAATTAGTTAACTCTGTTGCAGAAACTGCAGATCTTTCTAAAAAAGATGCTTCTAAAGCAGTTGAAGCAGTATTTGAAACTATCCAAGAAGCTCTTGCAAAGGGTGATAAAGTTCAATTGATTGGTTTTGGTAACTTTGAAGTACGTGAACGTGCGGCTCGTAAAGGACGTAACCCACAAACAGGTAAAGAAATCGAAATCGCTGCAAGCAAAGTACCTGCATTCAAACCGGGTAAAGCGCTTAAAGATGCTGTAAAATAATACAAGCATCTGTTTTACATAGAGTAGCCAATAGGCTGCTCTTTTTTAATTTTAGTGCTGAGGGCGCTTGAATCAAGGAAGATAGCCTAAAAACGCCGCGTCCTGCGGCAACGGCTATCTGACCCACGTCTTGTGGGCCCGCGATAAGCGCTGGAGTCTTCGAATTGAAAGCGTGTTTTCAGCTTTCAACCGAGAAGGCGAAGCGACTCGAGGGGCTAGCGCGCTGAAGCCGGATACCGATATAAGTACTAAATCGGCTCGTTCAGACCTGACAAGTGTAGAAAGGCGTAGAAAGGCCTAAATCGAAAGCTTCTTTCCCGCTTTTGAAGACATATTGGAAAATAGCAGTAAAAAAGTAATGCACGACGATAAGTAAAAAAGTAGCATTGCGTACATAAATCTAGGCTTTTAATTAAGTCGTATTGGAAAATAGCAAAACTTAAAATTTTATAGTAAAAAATGAATTCATATTTTGCGATTACAATGCTTGTGTGGTACTCTCATTTTGAGACTCTTTTTATAGATATAATGGGGGATATATGTTGATCGAAAAAAACTTAGAAAAAACAAAATTCTCAACTTCAAATGTTGATTTAGAAAAAATAGAAAATGCAGTAACAATGATTTTAGAGGCCGTTGGAGAAAACCCATTAAGAGAAGGCCTTTTAGATACACCTAAACGAGTAGCAAAGATGTATGCAGAAATGTTTCAAGGATTACATGAAGATCCAAGAGATTATTTTGAAACCGTTTTTCATGAAGGGCATGACGAAGTAGTACTTGTCAAAGATATCCCTTTTTATTCAATGTGTGAACATCATTTAGTACCGTTCTACGGTAAAGCACATATAGCATATATTCCGCGAAACGGTGTAGTTGCGGGACTTAGTAAGTTAGCACGTACAGTTGAAACGGTTTCACATCGTCCTCAACTACAAGAACGTATTACAGGTACTATTGCTGATACACTGATGGAAATGTTAGATCCTCAAGGCGTTTATGTGGTTGTTGAGGCAGAACATATGTGTATGACAATGCGTGGTATTAAAAAGCCGGGAGCAAAGACCGTCACATCTGTAGCGAAAGGTATTTTCGAGAATGATGAAGTAAAACGCTCAGAAATTCTATCATTCATTCAAATGTCTTAAAATTAGCGTTTTTTTGTGATATGATGGTTGAAGAAATGTCGAAAAGAAGGAGAAACTTCAAATGGCTCAAAATGATTATGTTGTAGTTCGTGCAAAAGAAGATGGAGTTCATGTCATTGGTTTAACTCGTGGAAATGATACAAAGTTTCACCATTCTGAAAAGTTAGATAATGGTGAAGTGATGATTGCACAATTTACTGAGCATACTTCCGCTATGAAAATTCGCGGTAAAGCAGAAATACAAACAGCTTTCGGAGTTGTTGAAAGCGATTCAAAAAAATAATAATTAGTTAAATAATAAAATTAGACAACAGGAAATGAACGAAAATGGAGAAAAGTTTATGAATGCAACTATTATTGAACAACAAGTATCCAAACTAAAAAATAATATAATATCGCAATTGCATCATAGAACGCTCCTTCAATTTACAGGTCAACCAATTGTTGAAGATGATCAGCTGCTATATTTAATGTTACCTAAGATCAATGGTGAACAATGGTCACAAGAATTAGATCAAGCGGCGAGTGCAGTTGCTATGATTAGTGCTGCTTTACTTGGACATGAAAAAATTGATGAACAAGAAGCGACATCTAAAAATCAACAACTAACTGTACTTGCCGGAGATTATTATAGCGGTATGTATTATACAACACTTGCTGCAATCCCAGATGTTGAGCTTATTCGTTTATTGTCGCAAGCAGTTGCTAAAATTTGCGAATGTAGGACTGCAGTATATGAGCCACAACAACGAAGTCTTAAAGAGTGGCTTGAAATTCTTCGTGTGATTGAAGCTATGGCTACCTGCCAATTTATGAAACGATATGATTTTGACTGTTATATTGAAATAGTAGAACTTGGTTCTGTTTTAGATAGATTTAAACGTGAATTAAGAAATTGGCAACAAACGAAACAAAAGAATCGTTTCGTTAAAATTTTGGAGCAACAAAAAGAGTATGCAAATAAAACGTATGAGCAAATTCTTGAACATCAAATTTCTGATCTTTCATCTAAATTAATTCGAAGTATTAAATCTTCTCCGATTCTACTAGATGAAGTGAAAGGTGTAATGTTGCAGCATATTGAAAGTGATATGCTGGACCATCAAACGATGAGAGAAGGTTGAGTAATTGTGACACCACAATCGAAAGAAGAACGAGTACATGAGGTGTTTGAAAACATTTCCGGAAGTTACGATAAGATGAACTCAGTGATTAGTTTTCAATTACACAAAAATTGGCGAAAAGATACAATGAAACGTATGGCAGTTAAACCTGGTTCTAAGGCACTGGATGTTTGTTGTGGAACAGCTGATTGGACCATCGCACTTGCTGAAGCTGTAGGTGAAAACGGTCATGTAACAGGGTTAGACTTTAGTCAAAATATGTTAAATGTAGGTATTGAAAAAACAAAAGCAATCAAACAAATAGAATTAATGCAAGGAAATGCTATGGAATTGCCTTTTCCAGATAATACATTTGATTATGTAACAATTGGCTTCGGACTACGTAATGTTCCTGATTATATGCAAGTACTTCGTGAAATGCATCGTGTAGTAAAACCAGGGGGAAAAGTGGTATGTCTTGAAACTTCACAATCTGAGATACCGGGTTACCGTCAATTGTTCCGTTTCTATTTCCACTTCATTATGCCGATATTCGGTAAAATTTTTGCAAAAAGTTTTAAAGAATACTCTTGGTTACAAGAATCAGCAGATGAATTTCCAGGCATGAAAGAATTAAAGAGAATGTTTGAAAAAGCAGGTCTTCAAAATGTAAATTATAAATCTTATAGTGGTGGAGCTGCTGCTATGCATATGGGAATTAAAAAAGAAAAATAGTGTGTGGGGGATGTTTATTCCAGTGGAAAAGATGAAGTTAAAACTTCTTTATGCTGACCTGCAATCAGACATAAGGATCATCGAAAAAGAATTAGAATCAGCGTTGGATTCGTCTTCACACTATTTGAAAGATGCCTCTCTCCATTTGTTAAAAGCTGGTGGTAAGCGCATTCGACCAGTTTTTGTGTTGCTTGGTGCGAAATTTGGTGAATATGATATTCAACAAATGAAGAATGTTGCAGTACCACTTGAATTAATTCATATGGCTTCGCTTGTACATGATGATGTAATCGACGATTCGGAGCTTCGAAGAGGACGTCCTACGGTCAAATCGCAGTTAAATAATCGAGTTGCCATGTACGTAGGCGATTTTATTTTCGCTAAAGCATTAGAGTATATGACGAAAGTAGAAAATCCAAAAGCACATAAAATTCTATCTAAAACGATGGTGGAAATTTGTGTTGGCGAGATTATACAAATTGAAGACAAGATGCAGTTAAATCAAAATATAAGAGATTATTTTCGACGTATTAAACGTAAAACAGCATTGCTAATATCTTCAAGTTGTCAATTAGGTGCAGTTGCTGCTGGAGCGGACGACAAAGTATCCAATCATTTAAAACGATTTGGTTATTATGTAGGTATGTCCTTCCAAATCATCGATGATATTCTCGATTTAACTGCAACAGATAAACAGCTTGGTAAGCCAGCAGGAAGTGATCTTATGCAAGGGAATATTACACTTCCAGTTATGATGGTAAAAGATAATGTTGAAATACGTCCACTGATTGACAAGGCATTAGATGGCACCATGAAAGAAGACGAAAGACAAGAATTTTTGAAGAAAATTAGAAATTCAAATGCAATAGAAGAATCCTATAAAATTAGTAATCTATACTTACAAAAGGCTTTAAAAGAAATAGAAGCATTACCTAATAATTCTTTTAAGAAATCTTTAAGAGATATAGCATTATATATGGGAAAACGTAAATTTTAACAGTAATTGTTGAACATTGTCGCGTTCAATGATAATATTTTCAAGTAAGGTTTATTACCTAGATAATTTAAGGAGTTGTAATTTTACAATGGCTATCGAAAAAACATTTTTAATGGTGAAACCAGACGGCGTTAAACGTCAATTAGTTGGTGAAATCGTTGACCGCTTTGAACGCAAAGGCTTTGTACTTAAAGGTGCAAAACTTATGCAAATTTCTCAAGAATTAGCTGAAAAACACTATGCTGAACATGCTGAAAGACCATTCTTCGGTGAATTAACTGAATTCATCACTTCTGGTCCAGTATTCGCAATGGTATGGGAAGGCGAAAACGTAATCTCTGTTGCTCGTCTTATGATGGGTGCTACTAACCCAGCTGAATCTCAACCAGGAACAATCCGTGGTGACTACTCAACTACAGTATCTCAAAACGTAATCCACGGTTCAGATTCACCAGCATCAGCTGAACGCGAAATCGGTTTATTCTTCAAAGAAGAAGAATTACACTAATCTGAATCAATAAAGGCTGTCCACTTATAGTGGGCAGCTTTTTTCATATAAGTACAGATACGAATCAATCATAATACAAAATCAGATAGAGCGATCCCATCTAGCACAAAGCAAAAAGAAATTAATCATTTTTAAAAATCTCTCAATTTCCTCTATTTAAGAATTTAGCTCTATTCGGTATAATACAAGTAGGACTAAAGAGAGGGAAGAAATCCATGACTGATTACGAAGAATTTATTGCAAACGTTAAACGTAAAACGGGCATTGACTTAAGCTTATATAAAGAAGCTCAAATGAAAAGAAGAATGACATCTCTTTATGAAAAAAGAGGCTTCAAAAGCTTTTATGAATTTTATAAAGGTATAGAAAAAGACCATGAACTTCTTGATGAATTTTTAGATCGTATGACCATTAACGTGTCTGAATTCTACCGCAATGGAAAGAGATGGGAAGTATTACAAAATAAAATTTTTCCAAGGCTATTACAAGAAAAAAAGAGACTTAAAATTTGGAGTGCAGCATGTTCTACGGGTGAAGAACCTTATACTTTAGCAATGGTATTATCAAATTATGTCCCATTATCACAAATATCCATCTTAGCAACAGATTTAGATGAAACGGCAATTAATAATGCGAAAATGGGCGTTTATCATGAACGTTCTCTAGCAGAGGTACCCCATGCTATAAAAACCAAGTATTTTGATCACAAGGATATATATTATAGTGTGAAAAATGAAATTAAAAGAACTGTAACATTCAAAAAGCATAATCTATTAAAAGATACTTATGATACGAATTTTGATTTAATTGTTTGTAGAAATGTTATGATTTATTTCACTGAAGAAGCCAAGGATCAAATATATCAAAACTTTAGTAATTCTCTACATTCAGGTGGTGTATTGTTTGTAGGTAGTACCGAACAAATCTTTAATCCATCCAAATACTCTTTCGATATAGAAGATACTTTCTTCTATAAAAAAATGTAATCATTACATAAATTTCATAAAACCGAAGTTGTCGCTTTTCGAATTGAAATAGAAAAGCGACTTTTTTAAAAACTAAATTAATAGTATGATTATTTTAATAATTTCAGTTAATGTACTGCATTTTTACGGTAAAATATGTTATAGTGAAAAACAGATACTTTAGCGAGTTGAAGGGAGAAAGTGTTATGCGATATTTAACAGCAGGAGAATCACATGGTCCACAACTTACGACGATTATTGAGGGATTACCTTCTCAGTTACCACTAACTGCAGAGGTCATAAACAAAGAACTAAAACGTCGCCAAGGTGGCCATGGTAGAGGTCGCCGAATGCAAATTGAAACAGATACTGTAGAAATTACATCAGGTGTTCGACACGGTAAAACGTTAGGCTCTCCAGTAGCTTTAATTGTGAAAAACGATGATTGGACACACTGGACTAAAATTATGGGAGCAGAACCTCTACCTGAGGGTGTAAATCCAGATGATATCAAACGGAAAATAACGAGACCACGCCCAGGACATGCTGACTTAGTTGGTGGCATGAAGTATGGTCATCGTGATTTAAGAAATGTTCTAGAACGCTCATCTGCACGTGAAACGACCGTACGAGTTGCAGTTGGTGCAGTAGCAAAAGCGCTATTAAATGAGCTTGGGATTAAAATTGTATCTCATGTGACAGAAATCGGTGGCGTTATAGCAAATAAAGAAAGTATTGCCGGTAAATCTGTAGACGAAATTCGCGAAATCATTGAAGCAGATTCATGCTATTGTGCTGACAAAGACGCATCTGCGAAAATGGTAGAAGCAATTGATGCTGCAAAAAAAGCAGGTGACTCTATTGGTGGTGTTGTTGAAGTAATCGTAGAAGGATTACCAGCTGGAATTGGCTCTTATGTTCAATATGACCGCAAATTAGATGCAAAGTTAGCATCTGCAATGTTAAGCATCAATGCCTTTAAGGGTGTAGAATTTGGCTTGGGTTTTGAAATGGCACATTTAAAAGGTAGTGAAGTCCATGACGAAATTCTTTGGTCAGAAGAAGCTGGTTATACTCGTCGTACCAATCGCTTGGGAGGGCTTGAAGGTGGTATGTCTACAGGAATGCCAATTGTCGTTCGTGGCGTGATGAAGCCAATACCTACTTTATATAAACCATTACAAAGTGTAGATATTGATACAAAAGAACCGTTTAAAGCAAGCGTAGAACGCTCTGATAGCTGTGCTGTACCTGCTGCTTCTATTGTAGCAGAACATGCTATTGCGTTTGAAATCGCTAAGGCAATCGTTGAACAATTCCATAGTGATCAACT
Source organism: uncultured Caryophanaceae bacterium (assembly GCA_963792445.1). GTDB lineage: Bacteria > Bacillota > Bacilli > Bacillales_A > Planococcaceae > Rummeliibacillus. The sequence goes on from CAWBWO010000002.1 coordinate 351,721, forward strand.
ATCACAACTAAAAGCACAAATTGAAGCAATGAAGCAATATACGAAGGAGTTTTAGTATGAATATTCCTGTTAAAGCACAATCTCACGCATATGAAGTACAAATTGGTAGTGGAAATTTAACAAAAGCCGTTCAATCATTTGAAGAAATCATTGCAAAAGCAGATCGGTTAATTGTTTTTACGGATGAGCATATTTGGCAAATCCATAAAGAAAAATTCACGAATGATTTTCCTTATCCATTTGAAGTGTATGTTTTACCAGGAGGGGAATCATGTAAGTCTTTTGAAAATTACTTTGCTGCAGAGTCCTTCCTATTAGAACAACATTGTACTCGTAAGTCATTACTATTTGCTTTTGGTGGAGGAGCTGTAGGAGATTTAACAGGATTTGTAGCGGCAACGTTTATGAGAGGGGTTCCATTCATACAAATACCGACGACAATTCTTGCTCATGATAGTGCAGTAGGTGGTAAAACTGCAATTAATCATCCATTAGGAAAAAATATGATTGGAGCTTTCTATCAACCTGAAGGCGTAATATTCGATATAGATTATCTTGAAAGCCTACCACAACGCGAAGTTCGTTCTGGAATGGCAGAAGTGATTAAACACGCTTTAATCTCAGATAAAAAGTGGTTACTTGAATTAATGGATTCACCATCTATCCTAACATTTTCAAAAGGACAAATAGAGAAGCACTTAGAACAAGGGATTCGTGTAAAAGCGAGTATTGTTGAGCAAGATGAGGAAGAACATTCAGTTCGAAAATACTTGAACTTTGGTCATACATATGGTCATGCGATTGAGGCAGCTTCTGGCTTTGGAAAAGTAGCTCATGGTGAAGCAGTAATGATTGGAATGGTTTATGCATTATTGCTAAGTGAACGATATGGAGAAATTACAAGAGAATTTACAAGACAGTTTTTGCAATTTGCCCTTCAAAATGGCTATCCATTTGATGCTGTTGCAAATTTCAGCTTTGATGAACTACTTTCTTATCTTTTGAAAGATAAAAAGGCAGAATATGGTGAATTACAATTTGTCTTATTACAAAATATTGGAAAGCCACTTGTACAAAAAATAACACAAGCGGAATGTCGAGAAATTGATCTTCTGTTTAGAGAATTATTGGAGGAGGCAGTCTGATGATTAGAGGGATAAGAGGCGCAATAACGATTACACATGATGATGCAGATCTTGTTTTACAAGAAACCTCAAATCTAATGAATGAAATTATTAATACAAATAAAATTGAACCAGAAGATGTTGCTTCTGTAGTTATTTCAACAACACCAGATATTGTATCAACATTTCCAGCAAAAGCCGTTCGTACATTAACGAATTGGAATTACGTTCCCGTAATGTGTATGCATGAGATGAATGTACCGGGTGCGCTACCTTTGTGCATTCGTGTTTTAGTACATGCAAATACGGAAGTTACTCAAAAGGATATCAAACATATTTATTTAAATGATGCAGTTAAATTACGTCCGGATTTAGCAAATAGCTAGGGCTTAAGAAAGAGGAGATCTTTGATGAAATGGAAAAAACAAATTGAAGGAATGCAAGCATATCAACCAGGAAAATCAATTGATGCAGTAAAACGTGAATTTGGTTTAGACGAAATTGTTAAATTAGCTTCAAATGAAAACCCATTTGGCTGTACTCCAAAAGTGCATGAATTTTTGGCAAAAGAATCCATTAATTTTGCTCTATATCCAGATGGTTATGCAACGGATATGCGAGAAGCTGTTGCAAAGCATCTTGGTGTAAAAGGTGAAGAATTGATTTTTGGGAACGGTTCGGATGAATTAATTAGTATTATCACTAGAGCTTTATTGAACCCAAGTGTTAATACAGTAATGGGTAAACCAACATTTTCTCAATATGCACTAAATGCAAGAATTGAAGGCGCTGAAATTCGTGAAGTTCCATTAAAAGATGGGAACCATGATTTAGATGCAATGCTTGAAGCAATTGATGAAAATACTGCTGTAGTTTGGGTATGTAGTCCTAACAATCCAACTGGTGTCGTTGTAGAGGATGCACCATTAAAAGCATTCTTAGAAAAAGTTCCACAAGATATATTGGTTGTATTGGATGAAGCTTATTTTGAATATGTGACAAATGAAAAACACAAAGATACAATTTCATATATACACGAATATCCAAATGTAATTATTTTACGTACTTTTTCTAAAGCTTATGGCTTAGCTGCATTCCGAGTTGGTTACGGTATTGCTAATAAGGATATCATTGCTAAAATGGATCCAGTCCGTGGACCATTTAATAACACAGTATTGAGTCAAGCGGTCATTCAAATTGCACTACAAGACCAAGAATATATTGAAAAATGTTGCAAAGAAAATATACAAGGTAAAAAACAATATGAAGCATTTTGTGATGAGCACGGTTTACACTATTACAAAACTGATACAAACTTTATCCTAATGGAAGTGAAAACAGATAGTGATGTAGTATTCCAAAAATTAATGCAACGTGGGTATATTATTAGAAGCGGTAATGCACTTGGTACACCTGGCTATATTCGTGTCACTATTGGTACTAAAGCACAAAACGAAGGCTTATTAGCACAATTAACTAAAATCTTAGAAGAAGAAGGCGTCCTTGCTTGAAGCAAACGATCTTTGTAGTTGGCCTTGGATTAATAGGTGGTTCAATCGCGTTAGCGCTGCAAAAATCTCCTAACTTCCGAGTGATTGGTTATGATGCAAATGATAATACGCTTCAAAGTGCTAAAGTATTAGGTGTTGTGCAAGATATAACGAAACAACCAGAAATCGCAGTAAAAAATGCGGATATATTAATTTTTGCGACACCTGTAAATGCCACAATTGAGTGGATGGAAAAATTAAAAACTTGGGATTTACCTAAGAATTTAATCGTTACAGATACAGGAAGTACAAAATCTCTAATTATGCAAAAAGCTGAAGAATTAAAACAATTGGGTATTACCTTTATCGGCGGTCATCCAATGGCGGGTTCTCATAAAAGTGGGGTTCTTGCAGCTAAGCCTTACCTATTTGAAAATGCTTATTATATGTTAACACCACATGAAGATGAAGATCACAGTAAAGTGGAACAGTTAAAAGAAGCGCTTCAATATACAAGTGCAAAACTTTTAACTGTATCTGCAGACACACATGATCAAATGACATCCGTAGTAAGTCATTTTCCGCATATTGTAGCAGCTTCATTGGTACATCAATTGGCACACGAAAGTAAAGAAAATAGTTTAACTAAAATGCTAGCAGCAGGTGGTTTTAGAGATATAACAAGGGTTGCATCATCTAATCCTGTTTTATGGCGTGATATTACATTACAAAACCGTCAACAAATCGTCACTCAACTTGCTAATTGGCAACATGAGATGAAAAGAGTTCAAACACTATTAGAAAAAGGGAACGCAGAGCAGATTGAATCCTTCTTTGCAGAAGCTAAGGACTTCAGAGATCATCTTCCAGCGACAGAACAAGGGGCACTTTATTCAACATATGATTTGTATATTGATGTACCTGACTATCCTGGTAGTATTGCTGAAATTACGGCCTATTTAGCGGATGAACGTATCAGCATCACGAATATTAGAATCGTTGAGACACGAGAAGATGTATTTGGGATTCTAGTCGTTAGTTTCCAAAATGCGGATGACAGAAAAAAGGCTGCTGATTGTATAGAGAGACGTAGTCCATATGAGGTATATATATCATAAAGGTAGGTGCGTTAACTTTGACAGAAGCAAAATTAAATTATAACCAGCCTACGTTAAAAGGCGAAATTACGGTACCAGGAGATAAATCCATTTCCCACCGCTCAATTATGTTTGGTAGTATCGCAGAAGGACATACAACAGTAAGTGGTTTCTTATTAGGTGATGATTGCTTAAGTACAATTGATTGTTTCAAAAAATTAGGCGTTGATATTGAACTAGATGGAACGAATGTTGTAATTAATAGTAAAGGAATCGAAAATTGGCAAGAACCAAGTGAGATTCTATATACAGGCAATTCAGGTACAACAACTCGTCTCATGTTAGGACTACTAGCAGGTACAAAATTTCACACAGTTTTAAATGGTGATGCTTCAATCGGAAAAAGACCGATGAAACGTGTTATTTCACCACTTCGTGAAATGGGTGCTCATATAACAGGAAGAATGGATGGTCAGTACACTCCTTTAGCTATTAAAGGTAGTCCATTAAAAGCAATTGAATATACCATGCCAGTTGCTAGTGCACAAGTAAAATCTGCTATTTTACTTGCTGGATTACTAGCAGATGGGACAACGGTTATTCACGAAAAAGAAGTGTCAAGAGACCATACAGAACGAATGCTACGACAATTTGGTGCAGAAGTAGTAGTTGAAAACGGTACAGTTTCATATAAAGGTGGACAAAAATTGTATGCAACCCATGTCAATGTACCAGGAGATATTTCTTCAGCAGCATTTTTTTTAGTAGCTGGTGCTATGGCTAAAGATAGCGAGATTATTTTGCACAATGTGGGCCTAAATCCTACTCGTACAGGTATACTCTCCGTTTTACAAGCAATGGGTGCTAACATGGAAATTATAGTGGACAATGAAATGGCTTCCGAACCAACAGGAACTATACTAATTCGAACTTCAGAATTAGTTGGTACAACCATCTCGTGGAGATTTAATACCTCGATTAATCGATGAAATTCCTATTATTGCATTACTAGCTACAAAGGCAAAAGGTACAACGATTATTCGTGATGCAGCTGAGTTAAAGGTAAAAGAGACAGACCGTATTACAGCTGTTGTGAATGAACTAAAAAAATTAGGTGCGGATATTGAAGGTACAGATGATGGAATGATCATCCGTGGGGGGGCTAAACTCCATGGAGCACACTTACAAACATATGGTGATCATCGTATCGGAATGATGGGTGCAATCGCTGCACTAGTTACAGAAGGCACTGTCGTACTTGATGATAAGGATTGCATTGCAGTATCCTATCCAACATTCTTTAATGATTTAGAAAAAATAATTTAATAGACATATATTTATGAAGCTCTCCTATATTAGGAGAGTTTTTCCTTGTATATAAAGGATTAGTCATGTAGCATAATGATAAAAGCGGGATATTTGCTTTAATAAAGTTTCTATCGTGTTTGTTGGAGATTTCGCATAAATTAGAGTAGCAGTACATAAGTGGGGAAGCAATGCGTTCACCATATCGTGTTCGAAAGTTTCCGCAATCTTACCCTTACATGAATCGTAGGACTTTATTAGAATGTAGTATAAATAGAAGAATTAGGTGACAATATGGATATACAGAAAAAAATGATTGATGCTATTCAACAAGGTGATTTAGAAAGTATCCAAAATCTAATGGAAGATTTTAAATTACAGGTGGATCCAGATATGCAATATGAAGTATCAGGTTTTCTTATGAATTTCGGATTTGTTGATGAAGCAGATGAAATATTAAAACACTTACAATTTTTATTTCCAGATGAAGCACAGCTTAAAATTGATCGTGCCACTCTTATGATGGAAAGAGATCAAGAGGATGAGGCATTAGATATATTAATGTCCATAAGTCAAGATGCACCGGAATATCCACAAGTCCTATTAGCTTTAGCAGACTATTATCAAATGCAAGGATTATATGAAGTGGCAGAGCAACGTATTGAAGAAGCGTTGAATTTATTGCCTAATGAACCACTTTTACACTTTGCAAAAGCCGAATTATTAATGGAAATGGGTCGTTTTACTGAAGCTGCTCGCATATATCATGAATTATATGAAGAACAAACTGAAATTGCAGGTGTACGATTAGTGGAACGATTGGCAGAAGTACATCGTGCAGGTGCAGCTTACGAAGAAGCTTTTTCGTTTTATGTAAAAGCGCTTGAAGATAATACATCTCCAGATCTATTATTTGGTGCAGCCTATTCAGCTTTTCAATCGCAAATGTATGAGACTGCCATTCACTATGCAGAAGATTTAAAAACGCTAGATCCTGATTATTTTTCTGCATATTTATTATTAGCTCAAAGTTATGCAATGATAGAAAACAATAAAAAAGCATTAGAGATTATCAAAGAGGGATTAACTCGCGATGAATATGACAAAGAATTATATTTATTTGCAGGGAAAATGGCGTTAAAAAACAGTTTACCAGAAGAAGCAGAACAATATTTGCGCCAAGCAATTGCATTAGATAGTGAATATATGGAGGCAATTATTACACTTGTTTCAATTCTTTCTAAAGAGGAAAGAGATGAAGAAATAATTGAATTAATTGAAAATCTTGAACAAGAAAGCTTCGATTGGTCTACATTATCAGCATTTGCAGCGGTTTCTTATGATCGATTAGAAAACTATGAACGTGCATACGAATTTTATCAACTAGCATATAATGAGCATAAGGAAGATCCACTATTCCTTGAAAAGTATGCTTATTTTTTAATTGAAGATGGTAAACGCATTGAAGCAAAGAAAATTGTAAATGAGTTAATTGCATTGCAACCAGATGAACCAACATGGCAAGATCTTTTACAATCATTTGAATGAGAGGAGGCTCATTTTATATGACCGCATCCGTTTCTGTCTTGGATAAAAAAGAATTTGTCCGCTGGTTTTTAAAAAAGTACCAAATGAAACGACGTGAGTGTGTATGGATTTTAAATTATCTGCTTGGTCATGATGAATTATTAGAGCATATTCATTTTGTTGAGGAAGCACATTACTGCCCACGAGCAATGGTCATGTCAACAACTGATTCATCAGGCATACCATTTCGCTTCTACAGAGGGAACATTATGACAGCAGATGCGGAAAAATCCTTCCATGATTTAAGACTTCATCCAGATGAGGAAATGTTTATTCAATTGAATTTCCCAAAAGTTCCACCTAGTCGTGAATACTTAACGGTATTAGAAGAAAATCCGTACATGCCAAATTATTTGCAAATTAGTGAATCGGATCGCCAACTAGCAGAGGAAATATTGCAAGATAGTATGAAAACTTTCCAAGAAGAAGCAGTTTTAAAACAAATTGATGAAGCATTGGATCAGAATGACAAAGAGAAGTTTTATAAGTTATCTGCATTATTAAATGTGATCAAGAATGTAGAAAAATAATAAACTTCATCCTTTATTGGATGAAGTTTTCTTTTAGGAGGAACCATTTTATGTATTGGACAAGCAAGGACATGGAAGAGTTTATTAAGCAAAAAGAATTTATTGATACTGCAATTGTGCCATTAGTATTTTTAGAAGGTACAGATTTAGGTATAAAACAGAGTGCTTCTGGGGCAGAATTCTTAATGTCTTTAACTAATTTTATTGAGCAACAATTTAAAGGCCGTATTGTGTTAACATCACCAATTACATATACCAAGTCGATGCCAAAAAAAGAAATAATTACTGCTTTTTATGATGAATTAATAGAAGCAGGTTTTAAATATATTTTCTTTGTCACATCAGACTATGAATGGAATCAATTTTCACCAAATTATGATATCATTTGGCTACCTTCGATTCCATTAGGTGATATGGATCAAAAAGTTAGACAATCAGTCCTAAGTGATCAATTAAGACAAGTTATTCCTATGTTATCTTCTAAATGGTCAACACAGTAATTTTTAATTCAATAAAATTTCACAATTGTGCACAAAACAGAACATTGCGTTATTGACCTAACATTTTAGTTGATATATCATAGATATGTCCTAGTATTACTATTTTGTAAAAGTTTTTTTGTCCGTTGGACTGATTTAAGTAAGAGGGGGGAAAAGAATGAGTAACAATCGTGTCACAAGACGTCAATTCTTGAACTACACATTAACTGGTGTAGGCGGTTTCATGGCAGCTGGTATGTTAATGCCAATGGTTCGCTTTGCAATCGACCCAGTACTACAAAAAAAGGCAGGCGGCGATTTCGTTCCTACTGATAAAAAAGCCGCAGAACTTACTGATAAGCCTGTAAAAGTAGACTTTACATTTGAACAAGTTGATGCTTGGTACAAATCAGATGTTACAAACACAGCGTGGGTATATAAAGATGGCGATAAAATCATTGCATTATCACCTGTATGTAAGCATTTAGGTTGTACAGTAAACTGGGAAGGTAACCCAGATTATCAAGAACCAATTCTATCTGCCCATGTCACGGAGGCCGTTATGAGAAAAACGGTAAAAACATCGCAGGTACACCACCACTTGGTCCATTAGATGAGTTTGAAGTAAAAGTAAAAGACGGTCTAATTATGATCGGAAAAACAAGAGCAAATACTTTAGTATAATTGTAAGGGGGTACGACATCAGTGCTAAATAAAATCTATGATTGGGTCGATGAACGACTTGATATTACACCAATTTGGCGTGATATTGCCGACCATGAAGTTCCAGAGCACGTAAACCCTGCACATCATTTCTCTGCATTCGTATATTGTTTCGGAGGGTTAACGTTCTTCGTTACTGTTATTCAAATCTTATCAGGTATGTTCTTAACAATGTACTATGTACCGGATATTGAAAATGCATGGAAATCTGTTTACTACCTACAAAATGAGGTAGCATTCGGTGAAATCGTGCGTGGTATGCACCACTGGGGCGCTTCCCTCGTAATTGTCATGATGTTCCTTCATACATTACGTGTATTCTTCACGGGATCTTATAAAAAACCACGTGAACTAAACTGGATTGTTGGGGTACTAATTTTCTGTGTAATGTTAGGCCTTGGCTTCACTGGTTACCTACTTCCTTGGGATATGAAAGCATTATTTGCTACAAAAGTAGGTATTCAAATTGCTGCATCAGTACCATTTATTGGTGAACTAATCAAAATATTATTAGCTGGTGATGCACACATTATTGGTGCACAAACATTAACTAGATTCTTCGCAATTCATGTATTCTTCTTACCAGCAGTCTTGCTTGCATTGCTTGCAGCACACTTTATCATGATTCGTAGACAAGGAATATCCGGCCCATTGTAGAAACTACATACAGCCACTAATATTTCCTTAAGGAGGGGACACAATGCATAAAGGAAAAGGAATGAAATTCGTAGGTGATACGCGTGTTCCACAAAAGAACAACAAAAACGTATATCCACCAGATTATTCCGAATATCCTGGCAAAACAGAACCGTTCTGGCCTGACTTCTTATTAAAAGAATGGATGGTAGGTGCAGTATTCTTAGTTGGGTATTTAATCTTAACAGTTGCTCATCCATCTCCACTTGAAGGACAAGCAGATCCAACTAACACAGGTTATATTCCAATGCCGGACTGGTATTTCTTATTCTTATACCAATTACTTAAATATGAATATGCTTCAGGTCCATACAATACTATCGGTGCCATTGTAGTTCCTGCAATCGCAATTGGTGCTTTAATGTTAGCGCCATTCCTAGATAGAGGCCCTGAACGTAAGCCAACAAAACGCCCATTACCAGTAGCATTTATGCTATTAGCTCTTTGTGCTATGGTTTTCTTAACTTGGGAATCAGTAGTTAACCATGACTGGGCAGCTGCTAAAAAACAAGGTCAAATTGTTAAAGCAGTTGAAATTAATCAAGAAGATCCAGGATATAAAGTATATGCTAAACAATCATGTATCAATTGTCATGGTGATAAACTTCAAGGTGGGGTAGGTCCAGCATTAACTGCTACTGGCTTATCACCAGAAGAAATTGCCAAAATTGCTCATAATGGTAAAGGCGGTATGCCACCTGGTCAATTTAAAGGATCAGATGCAGATCTTGATAAATTAGCTAAATTTATCTCAGGATTAAAAGCTGAATAATAGCTAGAAGAGTCAGGAAACTGGCTCTTTTTTTCTATCCGTATACATAGACGTAAAATATAATTAAATGTTACATAGATAAAAAATCTTCTTACTTGAGGAGGGACAACAATGAAAAAACTATTCTTTTTTTTCTGGTTGATATTATCTCAAAAGTCTTTTCTGTGGATTTTATTAATTATTAACATATTGGGTACGATAGGTGGATATATATGGTATGGAGGACAATTATCTATTACAAAACCCATATTCTATATATTTGTTCCAGATAGCCCAACAGCTACATTGTTTTTTTCAATTGCATTAATTGGGTGGATATTCGGTAAAAACTGGCGTCTTATCGAAGCTCTAGCATTGATTACTTTAGTCAAATATGGACTTTGGGCAGTAGTGATGAATATTCTAGCATTATTACAAATGGGTTCAATTGGATATCTTGGATGGATGCTCGTTATTTCACATTTCGCTATGGCTGTTCAGGCTGTTTTATATATTCCAATGTACGATTTTAAACTGAAACATATTGGGATTGCAGCGATTTGGACATTGCATAATGATGTAATTGATTATGTATTTGGTCAAATGCCTATTTATAGTATGCTTTCTGATTATATGAGACAAATTGGTTACTTTACGTTCTGGTTATCTATAGCATGTATAGTTCTTGCTTATTTTGTCGAACGAAAACGGTTTTTATTTGCGAGTAAAAATGTTTCCCTTTAAAATAAAAGTAAGATAGCAATTAGGAGGCTGGTATATTTGTCAATTGCGATGTATATCGTCTATTTTCTTGTATTAATGTTGCTACCACTTTATGCTCAGCGTAAAGTTATGAAAACGTATCAACGTTATGCAGAAGTTCGTTCTACATCTGGTATGACAGGTGCAGAAGTGGCAAGAACGATTTTGGATAGTAATGGATTGAGTCAAGTAAGAGTATTAGAAACTTCAGGGGTTTTATCTGATTTCTATGATCCAACGAATCAAACAGTAAATCTTTCTTCACAAAATTATCATAATGCTTCAGTAGCTGGTACTGCGGTAGCAGCACACGAATGTGGACATGCAATTCAACATAAGGAAGCATATGCTTTCTTAACATTCCGTTCTAAATTAGTACCTGCAGCTAATATTTCATCAAAGCCTATCTTGGATTTTCATCATGATTGGTATGCTAAGTTCATCAATGCGATAATTAATGCTTGTTGGTATTATACTTCTAGCTATTGGTGTACTCTTCCAAATAGTAACATTGCCTGTAGAATTTGATGCATCAAAACGTGCACTGAACCAAGTAGTATCTTTAGGTATTATCCGAAATGAAGAAGAATCTCATGCGAGAAAAGTATTGAGTGCAGCGGCTCTAACATATGTAGCAGCGGCAGCAACTGCAGTAATGGAATTATTACGATTGCTGTTAGTCTATACAGGTATGAGAAATGACGAAGAATAGCATAAGATAAATTGTTTTAAGCATCTAGAATCTGATATAACTGATTCTAGATGCTTTTTTCTTTAACGATACTTGCAAACTTATATTTGAATATATTCAATAAAAAAGAGCTCTTTAAACAATTAAGAGCTCTTTTTGAACAAGTTTCATGCAATAATTGATTGAATCCTATTCAATTGGTTGTTTTTGATCGTCTAGCGTGAATCCTTCTCCACTAACATCATGGACTTCTGATACAGACACGAAAGCATGTGGGTCAACTGATAACACGATACTTTTCAATTTGAACATTTCATTTTTAGCAACTACACAATAGATTACTTTGCGTTCTTCTTTTGTGTAATAGCCAAATCCTTTCAAAAAAGTTACGCCTCGGTCCATTTGCTTCGTAATACGTTCTGCAATTTCATTATTTTTATTTGAAATAATTATAGCGCCTCTTGCTGCATATGCCCCTTCTTGTACAAAGTCAATTACTTGAGCAGTGACAAATACGCAGACTAGTGTATACATAACAGAACGGGCATCGAGGTAAGTTAGCCATGATAACAAAATGACACAAGCATCGAACATAAACATCGTTTTACCCATTGGCCATCCAAAGAATTTATTGACAAGCCGAGCAATTATATCGACGCCACCTGTTGTTCCCCCAAAGCGGAAGATGATCCCAAGGCCAACTCCCAGGAAAACTCCTGCAAACAAAGCGACAAGGAACATGTCGTCATGTAAATCAATTGGAAATTCATAAATTTGAAATACTTTCAAAAATACTGATACAGAAACGGTCCCTATAATTGTATAGGCAAATGTCTTTTTACCTAGTACACGCCAACCGATGATAAACATTGGTATATTCAGTACTAAGTTCATGATAGCAGGATCCAAATGAAATACATTGTATAAAATTAATGTAATACCATTAAATCCGCCTTCACCCAAATGATTTTGTATATTGAAATGTACAAAACCAAAACCAAAAAGTGCAGCTCCTAGTATGATAAACAAAGTATTTTTTAGTTTAATTTTTGGCATACAATTTCACCTCATTTTAGTTGTAGAGTATAATAACGATAAGCGTGTAGAAATTTGTAAACAATTATCGAAATCATTAGGGTTAGATGATAAAGTAGAAACTAGGTTGGGGTAAGATTTTACTTTACATGGTTTAGTTTCTAATAATCTCACACAAGAGTATATTATCATGTTTTAAGTGAATTTTGGCAACAACTATATGAGAAGGATATTTTCCCCTATTTAAATTATTTACAAAATTAAAAAGCAGTAGGCGTATAAACGAAGTGAATACCCAAACGTCTATAGTTTGAAAGTTACTACAAAAGCTGTAAATTTAATGGACTAGAAAGGAAGAAAAATAATGGCAATTCGAGTTGTGATAGCAGGACCAAGAGGTAAAATGGGACAAGAAGCAGTACATACTGTAATGAATGATGATAATATGGAGTTAGTGGCTGTATTAGATCATAAAGAAATTGCACCAAATTTGGCACAATACGAACAATTTCCAGAAAACTATAATGTCCCTGTATATACAGAATTACATACATTATTTGATGTAATTAAAGCAGATGTGTTTGTTGATTTAACAACACCAAAAGTAGGATATGAGCATACAAAAACAGCACTTTTCGCTGGTGTACGCCCAGTAATTGGTACAACAGGATTTACCGATGGACAATTAGAAGAACTTACAAACTTAGCTAAATCGTCAGGTGTTGGATGTATCATCGCTCCTAATTTTGCTGTTGGTGCAGTTTTAATGATGAAGTTTGCACAAATGGCTGCTAGTTATTTTCCAGATGTTGAAATTATAGAAATGCATCACGATAGAAAATTAGATGCGCCTTCAGGTACCGGAGTAAAAACGGCACAATTGATTGCTGAAAATAGAGTTGCCCACAAACAAGGCCATCCAGAAGAACATGAAAATATTGATGGAGCAAGAGGTGCAGATATTGAAGGTATGCGAATCCATAGCGTACGTTTACCGGGTCTTGTAGCACATCAACAAGTGCTGTTCGGTGGAACTGGTGAGCTTTTAACAATCCGTCATGATTCAATGGATCGAAAATCATTTATGACAGGTGTTAAATTATCCATTGAAAAGGTAATGGAATTAAATGAATTAGTTTATGGTTTAGAAAACATTTTATAGAAAGCTTGGTGCACCCTTATGAAAATTGCTTTAATTGCGCATGACCAGAAAAAAGATGATATGGTGCAATTTGTGACAGCATATCGCGACATACTATCTCAACATGCATTATTTGCAACTGGTACTACTGGGCAAAGAATAATTGATGCAACAGGATTAGATGTAACAAGATTCCGTTCAGGTCCGTTAGGTGGGGACCAACAAATTGGAGCTATGGTTGCCAATAATGATATGGATATGGTTATTTTCTTCCGAGATCCATTAACAGCACAACCTCATGAACCAGATGTCTCAGCTTTGATCCGCTTAAGTGATGTTTATCAAATTCCACTTGCTACCAATATGGGTACCGCTGAAGTATTACTAAAAGGATTACAAGAAGGATTTATCGATTGGCGTTTGATTCAAGAACGCAGAAAATAGAAAGGAAGTGTGGTCGGGTGAAAAAATTGAAAATCGGTATTACATGTTATCCGACCGTTGGAGGCTCTGGCGTAATGGCGACTGAGCTTGGTAAAATGTTGGCAGAAAAAGGGCATGAAATTCATTTCATCACATCTAGTATGCCATTTCGATTAAATAAAATTTACCCCAACATTTTTTTTCATGAAGTACAAGTCAATAATTATTCAGTATTTCAATATCCACCATATGACATTGCACTTGCTAGTAAAATGTCAGATGTTATTCAAAGTGAAGGGCTAGATGTTTTACACGTTCATTATGCAATACCTCATGCAGTATGCGCAGTTTTGGCACGTGGTATGTCTGGACAAGATATTGGGATCGTTACAACATTACATGGCACAGATATTACAGTATTAGGGATTGATACTTCATTAACAAGTGCCATTAAATATGGGATTGAAAAATCAGATATTGTGACAGCTGTTTCAAACTCATTAAAACAACAAACATATGATTTAATTGAAACAAAGAAACCAATTGAAACCATCTATAATTTCGTAGATGAAAGAGAATATTATCCAAGAGATGGAAGTCAGCTCAAAAAAGATTTCGGAATTCGAGATGACGAGAAAGTATTGATACATGTTTCGAATTTTAGAAAAGTAAAGCATGTACCAGACGTCATTCGAACTTTTCTAAAAGTTAGAGAGACAATGCCTGCAAAATTACTATTAGTAGGCGATGGCCCAGAGAAAAATCAAATCATGCATGAAGTGAAAAAGTGTCCTTATGCTTCAGATATTTTGTTTTTAGGGAAACAAGAAAACCTTGCTGAGTTATACGCAATGAGTGATTTAAAATTATTAATGTCTGAGAAAGAAGCATTCGGTCTTGTATTATTAGAAGCAATGGCTTGTGGAGTGCCAGGAATTGGTACGAATATCGGTGGCATTCCAGAAGTAATCTCTCATGGAGAAAATGGTTATATTGTTGAATTAGGAGATACAGAACAAGCTGCAGCATATGCAATTGATTTGCTAAATGATGAAACGAAACTTCAACAGTTTAGAGAACATGCTATTTTCACTGCAAATCAAAATTTCCATTCATCTAAAATTGTAGAACAATATGAAGCGCTCTATGAAAAGGTGGCACGAAAACATGATTGAACAAAAGGCATGGAAAGCAGCCTTTGATGTAATTGCATCACTTGAGAAAAATGGTTATGAAGCAGTGATCGTAGGTGGGGCTGTACGTGATTCTTTAAGAGGTCATAAAGTAAATGACGTAGATGTAGCTACGAATGCAGTACCTAGCGAGGTAAAAACAGTTTTTTCTAATACGGTGGATGTTGGGATTTCACATGGTACTGTACTAGTTATTCATCCGATTTGTCCTGTAGAAGTGACCACATACCGTACGGAAGGCACATATCAAGATCACCGTAGACCTGATCAAGTTCATTTTGTGTCATCTTTAGCAGAAGATTTGAAAAGACGAGATTTTACAATCAATGCTATGGCCATGTCAGGTAATCAAGAAATTATCGACTTATTTGGTGGGAAAGATGATTTACAAAATGGTGTGATCAGAGCCGTTGGTAACCCTTTGGAACGTTTTAAAGAAGATGCCTTACGAATGCTCCGTGCTATTCGTTTTAGTGCACAACTAGGCTTTCAAATAGAGAATAATACCTTTCAAGCAATTTCTGCTCAAGCTAAGGATATTCATTTTGTAGCAGTCGAGAGAATAAAAGCAGAATTCGATAAAATCTTCATTAGCGAACATCCTGAAAATGCGATACAAAATATTCAACAATCTGGTTTAGCAGAATTTTTGCCAGGTAATTATGAGCAACATGCAGATTTCAAATCTTTCAAAGCAAACAAAGATGCGATTAAAGGTTGGGCATACTTTTGCCTATTACAACAGCCTCAAAATATCGATATTATGCGTACTTTCAAATGTTCGAACAATGAAAAAAAACATGCATTGGAAATTATAAATGCTTATCAATCCTTAATATCCACTGGCTGGTCAAAAAAAGATTATTTTGCATTTGATTTAGAAGTATTGAAAACAGCGTTTGAATTTGCAAATAATCTTCGAAAACCGATTGCTCATTCAATAACTTTTGAAGAAATTGAAAATATGAAGTCGAATTTACCAATCCAGCAAAAATCTGATTTAGTCGTAAAAGGGCATGATTTAATCAATTGGAGCGGGCAAAAAAGTGGGCCATGGGTAAAAGAATCGCTAGATAAAATACTTATTGAAATTCTTGAAAATCGTCTTCCAAATGAAAGACAACAAATAAAGGAATGGTTTTTAAATGAGCGTCCCGATTAAATTTGAATTAATCAAACGTTTAACTGCTGCTAATGGGTTGCCAGTTTCTGGGCAACAATTAGCTGACGATCTAAACATATCAAGAACGGCTATATGGAAACATATGAAACAATTAGAAGAAGAGGGATACAAATTTGAATCCGTTCGGAAAAAGGGGTACATTATGATTTCAACACCAGATACATTAGACCCTGCTAAAATTGCAGCAACACTTGAAACAGAAGATTTTGGCAAGAATATTATCTATGAAAAAACTTTTACTTCTACACAAACCATTGCTCATCAACATGCACAAGAAGGAGCACCTAATGGGACTGTTGTTATTTGTGAGGATCAAACAGAAGGTAGGGGGCGCTTAATGCGTCCGTGGAAATCACAAATGGGTAAAGGAATTTTTATGAGTATTATCTTACGCCCAGATGTTCCACCATATGAAGCACCACAGTTTACATTAGTTGCGGCTGTAGCGGTAACAAGCTGCAATCCAAGATGTTGTAGGAATACGTCCAGATATTAAATGGCCAAATGATTTGCTAATCAATGGTTTGAAATGTACAGGTATACTAACAGAAATGCAAGCTGATCCAGATCGCGTCAATGCGATCATAATGGGGATCGGCATTAATGTAAATCACAATCCTGAGGACTTTGATGATGAGATTGCTAATATTGCAACATCTTTAAAAATAGCTTCAGGAAAACAGATTGATCGTGCAGAACTTGTGGCCAAGATTCTTTATTATTTAGAAAAATTCTGCAATCAATATATTGAAGAAGGTTTTGAAAATATAAAAGCAATCTGGGAAGAATATTCCTGTACGATCGGAAATCGTATTAAAGCAACAACTATACGTGATGTGTTTGTAGGAAAAGCTATTGGAATCACTAAGGATGGCGTTTTACAATTACAACTAGACGATGGTTCTATAAAAGAAGTGTATTCAGCAGATATTGAACTTGAAAAATAATATTGGCAATCGTTGTAATTCTTGTTATAGTGGTATCACAGGACAGTATCTTAATCGAACTGTACCTAAAGTTTACCTTTTTAAACTATAACAAAAAATATCTGCCTTGATCTTTTTAGACAGGGACGGAAGAAAACGATTCAATGTGATGATAACACAACCCTTCTGTCCATTTTTAGACAGAGGGGTTTTTTGTTTTCTTCCTCGAAAAAAGGAGGAATAAGATGAAAAGCACAACTGAATTTTTGAAGATGAAAGAGCGTAATGAAAAAATTGTCATGTTAACAGCGTATGACTATCCATCCGCATTGCTTGCTGAAAACGCTAACATTGATATGATTCTTGTTGGGGATTCACTTGGAATGGTCGTATTAGGATATGATTCTACTGTAAAAGTAACTTTAGATGATATGATCCATCATGCAAAAGCAACAAGAAGAGGAGCAAAAGATACATTTATTGTCGTGGATATGCCTTTTGGTAGTTACCATGGGGATGCAACAGAAACCTTAAGAAATGGCGTTCAATTGTTTCAACAAACTGGAGCAAATGCATTAAAAGTAGAAGGTGCAGGTCCATTAATTCATTCTATAAAAACACTTATTTCAGCAGGCATTCCAATCATTGGACATCTAGGTTTACAACCTCAATCTGCAGCTGTATTAGGCGGATATAAAGTGCAAGGAAAAACAGTGGAAGCTGCGGAGCAATTAATTAAAGATGCCTTAGAGCTTGAAGCAGCGGGTGTTTGTGCAATTGTCTTAGAATGTGTGCCTCATGAACTTGCGGGAGTTGTCGCTGATAAACTGAAAATACCTGTGATTGGGATTGGAGCAGGGCAAGAAGTGGATGGGCAAGTATTAGTATTTCACGATGTTCTAGCTTATGGGAATCACCATGTTCCAAAATTTGTAGAAACCTTTGCAAATGCAGGAGAAACGATCATACATGGGATTGAAGCATATAGAGATGCAGTAAAACAAGGAACATTTCCTGCGCCAATTCATCAATTTACGATGTCTGAAGAAGTACTTGACCAACTCTATGGAGGAATAAAAAGATGAAAGTGATTAAAACAATCATAGAATTACAACAAGAATTAGAACTACATCGTGTAGAAAACAAGAGTATTGCATTAGTGCCAACAATGGGTTACTTACATGATGGACATTTAACACTAGCAAAAGCTGCTAGAGAAAACAATGATGTTGTAGTCATGAGTGATTTTGTCAATCCGACACAATTTGGTCCAAACGAAGACTATGAAAGTTATCCAAGAGATATAGAAAGAGATGAACAATTGGCAAGTAATGCGGGTGTGGATTATTTATTTGCACCGAAAGTAGAAGAAATGTACCCTACGGATGGTGGCATTCGATTTAATGCAGGTCCAGCATCTAAAGTACTGTGTGGTGCCTCAAGACCAATCCACTTTAACGGTGTACTACAAGTAGTATCGAAGCTTTTCCATATTGTCCAACCTACAAATGCCTATTTTGGGCAAAAAGATGCGCAACAATTGGCTTTAATTAAAATGATGGTTAGAGACTATAACTTTAATGTGAACATTTGTAGTGTACCGATAGTTCGAGAAGAAGACGGTCTAGCAAAAAGTTCTAGAAATATCTTTTTAACAGAAGAAGAAAGAAAACAAGCACCTTTCATACAAAAAGCTTTACAACGGGCAAAAGAAGAGTTTCTAGACTCTCAAGATCAAGATAGAGCAATTCAAATCGCAAAAACTGTTATTGAAAATGAGACATCAGGCAGAATAGATTATTTAGAATTAAGAAGTTATCCAGATTTACAAGAAATCCGCCCTGATACATCTCATTATTTACTTGCAGTAGCAGTTTATTTTGCACAAGTAAGATTAATAGATAACATTCTTTTTTCAAAAAAGGAGATAAAAAATGCTTAAAATGATGATGACATCTAAACTCCATCGAGCTACAGTTACACAAGCTGATTTAAACTATGTAGGTAGTATAACAATTGATGCGGATTTACTGGATTCAGTTGGCATTTTACCAAATGAAAAAGTCCAAATTGTGAATAATAATAATGGTGCACGGTTTGAGACATATACAATTGCAGGCGAACGAGGTTCTGGGGTTATTTGCTTAAATGGAGCAGCCGCTAGACTAGTTCAACCAGGTGATATTGTGATCATCATAGGTTATAGTTACATGACAGTGGAAGAAGCAAAAAACTATGAACCAAAAGTTGCAATTTTAGATGGAAACAATAAAATAAAACAACTGATTCACAATGAACCAGAAGCAACTGTAATAATGTAATTGAAAATCCCCTATAAAGGCTAACTTTATAGGGGATTTTCTAATGATGAAAGCTGAAATCAATCCACTAAAAGAGCTTTATACGATAGGATTATATTAATAAAAAAATATTGTAATCAATAATGAAAATCAAGCTTGATTTTGATACCACGAAACATTGAACCACGAAAATTATCATTGAACCTAATGTTTATCGAAACACTTAGCACTTTCTGGACGATCCATCACTTAACT
Organism: uncultured Caryophanaceae bacterium; assembly: GCA_963792445.1. GTDB lineage: Bacteria > Bacillota > Bacilli > Bacillales_A > Planococcaceae > Rummeliibacillus. Next base: position 371,412 of record CAWBWO010000002.1, read on the forward strand.
AGAGGCTATTCCGTTTGAAATATGATAAAATCTTCAATATACCATGTACGGAAAGTTGTGAAGAATAAATGGAAAGTAAAACTTACGCCATTGTCGATTTAGAAACAACGGGTCATTCCTCACAACAAGGAGACCGCATTATCCAAATCGCCATTGTCTTGATGAAAGATTGGGAAGTAATATCCAAATACACTTCCTTTGTCAATCCTGGTCAGAAAATCCCTCACTTCATACAAGACTTAACACATATTACAGACAAAGATGTAGCAGATGCTCCTACTTTTGAAGAGCAAGCTGGGCAAATTTATGAGCTATTACAGGACACAATTTTTGTTGCACATAACACTGATTTTGATTTACCGTTTTTACAAGCAGAGTTTAAACGAGCAGGTTTACCAAAATGGTTTGGAAAAGAAATGGATACTGTTGAATTATCGAAAATTCTTTTTCCAACAGCTTATAGTTTTAAATTACAAGATATAACAATGGAACTTGGAATAAGTCTAACGCATGCTCATCGTGCGGATGATGATGCGCTTGCAACTGCTTATTTACTGAAGGCTTGCTTTGAAAAACTCTTATCATTACCACTATTAACGATTGAACAACTGCATCAAAGATCATTTCAATTAAAATCAAGTTTATCTCAACTTTTTTTAGATGCGATTCATATAAAAAGAAGACGTTCTCTTGAGGATGATGACTATTTTTATTATCGAGATATCGCTTTAAAAAAACCTATTAAATCAGAAAATGAAGAAAATGAAAAGCTACATTATCCTTCTACATTCCAAGAAAAAGAACAGCTTTTTAGGGAAGCGTTCGATACTTTTGAAGTTCGTCCAGACCAATTTAAAATGATGGATGCCATTTGGCAAGCGCTCGTTACAAAGAAAGAAATAATGACTGAGGCATCAACCGGTATAGGAAAGACGCTCGCCTATCTAATGCCGTCTATCATTTTTGCAAAAAAGAATCATTGCACAGTAGGAATAAGTACGTATACTTCTCATTTGTTAGATCAATTGTTACAAGAAGAACTTCCAAAGGCAGAGGCGATATTAAAAACAAAGGTTTCTGCAACTGTTGTAAAAGGTATGGAACATTATGTAGATATTGACCGTTTCTGTGACCTTCTACAAGTTAATGAAGATTCGTATGATGAAAACTTTACGAAGATGCAATTGATTGTTTGGCTACAAGATACTGAAACTGGAGATTTAGGAGAGGTTACATTATCTGGTGGAGGACAGTATTTTGTCGATAAAATCCGCCGTACAAAAACCACTTCTCAAACACATCAAAAGAATGCGTATGACTTCTATTTGCAAGCATTATCGAATTGTCAGGGAGCAGATATCGTTATAACGAATCACTCAATGGTATTAGCTGACTTAGGCAGAGAAAATCCTGTTTTAGAACATGTGAGTGGTTGGATATTAGACGAAGGTCATCAATTTTTGCAAGCTGCAACGTTACGTGACGAGAAGATATTTTCATATACTCAATGGAAATACCTATTTGGTCAAATTGGATCAACTGAAACCCATAATATAGAGCATCCATTCTACAAATGCTTACAAAACGAAAGAAAAATTCCTTTTAGACAATTGACAACTTTAGAATCTCAGTTCAAAGACATGATCAGGTTATTTGATCGTGCAATTGATCAATTAATCCATCAACTAGCATTAAAAAAAGTAAAAAATCGTCAACATAAACAAAGTATCTTACTATCAACTATCGAATGGTCGCAACCTTTTAGTATTGAATTTAGTCGTAAATTAACGCACTGGCTAAATCTTGCAGAATCTATTACATCTACCTATTTACGATATCCTGATGAATTGTCCATAAAACAACAAGCTAGTCTAGCTGATTGGCAATATCAACTACGAGAACTTAAAATACGTGCTGCTGAGTGGGAAGCAATTTTTATTCAACAGCAAGAAAATGATACCGCATGGATTGAAATAGATACGAGAAGTATGCCGGGAAGTCTTCATATTTATAAAAGACCTGTTCGGGTAGAGAATGCCATTTCAAACGTTTTGCATGCATACAGAAATCGTGCAGGAATCATTTGGACTTCTGGGACTTTAACTGTGCCAAATGATAAACGATTTATCGCACATCAACTAGGACTTTCAAATAATGTACCACTCTATCAGTTCCAAGCACCAAAGTCTTATTATGATGGTGCTAGTGTGTATATCGTAGAAGACATGCCTGATATACAAAAGGTAACGCAATCACATTATATTGAAGCGGTCGCAGATGCAATAGTTCAAACTGTACTAGCAACTGAAGGACGTTGTTTTGTTTTATTTACAGCACAAGATATGCTTCGCAAAACAGTGGAGTTAATACAAGAAACAGGTACATTAGATGACTATATGTTATTTGCACAAGGAATATCATCAGGTAGTAGAATGCGTTTATTGAAAATGTTCCAGCGATTTGATCATTCTGTATTGTTTGGTACGAATAGTTTTTGGGAAGGGGTAGATGTACCTGGAGATGCACTTTCAGCTGTTATCGTAGTAAGATTGCCATTTACTTCACCAGAAGAGCCATTCTTTAAAGCAAAGGCAGAACAATTAACAAGTAAAGGTATCAATTCATTCTATAAGTTATCTTTGCCAGAAGCGATATTACGTTTTAAACAAGGATTTGGACGATTAATTCGATCATCCCATGATAAAGGTGTATTTATCGTACTCGATCGCCGAATCGAAACAAAGTCATATGGGATAGAATTTATCAATGCCTTGCCCGATATCCCAATAAAAAAAGTCTCATTAGAACATATGGTCTTTGAATTAGAAGATTGGTATAATAAATAAAAGCGTAACGGCTCGATATAAGGAAGATAGCCTAAATACGCCACGTCCTGTGGCAACGGCTATCTGACCCACATTCCATGGGCCTTTATACGGGATAAATGAAACATAAGGTGATATAATGAAAAACTGGATAAAGTTCTTTTCAATATTTTTACTGATCTTGTCAGTATCACTAATCGTTATAATTGGTTGGAAATCCTATTCACCATTTCATGGAACGGAAAAAACTGCAAAAGCAGCAGTATTAACCAATCAGCAACTAAAACAGGTTACAGATACTTATGTTTATAATGGTAAAACAACCTATGTAACGGTGATTGGTACGGATAGTAAAGGCAATGAAAAAGCTATTTTTGTACCACAAGATAATAAGAAGGAAAAACCAACTGAAATTTTAATAAAAAAGGGAATTTCCAAAAAACAAGCCATTTCTGAAGCATCAAAAAATGGAGATGTAAAGAAAATTTTGCATACAAAGCTTGGTTTAGAAAAACCAGGGGTCGTATGGGAAATTACTTATCTTAACAATCAAAATAAACTCAATTATGTATATATCATGTTCGATAATGGACAATGGTGGAAGCGTATCTTGAATTTATAAATTTACAAATAGCAGTTGTCGTTTCAATAATTTTTTTGAACTCTTATTGAAAAGTAACTTAAATACACATGATTAGGAATTCTAATTAATGTTTGTAATATGGAGGATAATATGAAGAAAATTACAATTCAAGACATGCCAAAACATGTCGGTGAAACTGTAAAAATTGGTGTTTGGCTAGCAAATAAACGTTCAAGTGGTAAAATTGCATTTTTGCAACTACGTGATGGATCTGGTTTTGTACAAGGTGTAGTTGTTAAAGCGAACGTTTCAGAAGAAACTTTTGCTACTGCAAAATCAATTCACCAAGAAACTTCTCTTTACATAGTTGGGGAAGTAACAGAAGATACTCGTTCATCTTTTGGTTATGAACTTCAAGTAAAAGAAATTGAAGTGATTTCTGAAGCGCATGATTATCCGATTACACCAAAAGAACATGGTGTAGAATTTTTGATGGACCACCGTCATTTATGGTTACGTTCTAAAAAGCAACATGCCAACATGATTGTGCGTAACGAAATTATTCGTGCAACTTACGAATTTTTTAACAATAATGGTTTTAAAAAAGTAGATCCACCAATTTTAACTGGCTCTGCTCCTGAGGGAACTTCAGAATTATTCCATACAAAATATTTTGACCAAGACGCTTATTTATCTCAATCTGGTCAACTTTATATGGAAGCAGCAGCAATGGCGTTAGGAAAAGTATTCTCATTTGGCCCAACTTTCCGTGCAGAAAAATCTAAAACAAGACGCCATTTAATCGAGTTCTGGATGATTGAACCAGAAATGGCTTTCATGCATCATGATGAATCACTTGAAGTTCAGGAGCAATATGTATCATACATTGTTCAATCTGTTCTTAAAAATTGCAAATTGGAATTGGAATTGCTTGGTCGAGATACGTCAAAACTTGAAAAAGTACAAGTTCCATTCCCACGCATTTCTTATGATGATGCAATTGATTTATTACATGAAAAAGGTTTTGATGATATTAAATGGGGCGATGATTTTGGAGCTCCTCATGAAACAGCCATTGCTGAACATTTTGAAAAGCCAGTATTCATTACATGTTACCCAATAGGGATCAAACCATTCTATATGCAACCACATCCAGATCGCGATGATGTAGTTTTATGTGCAGATTTAATTGCTCCTGAAGGCTATGGAGAAATAATCGGTGGTTCTGAACGTATTTGGGATTATGACTTAATGAAACAACGTATAGCAGAATACGGACTTGATGAAGAAGCTTATGCATGGTATCTTGACCTTCGAAAATATGGCTCAGTACCTCACTCTGGCTTTGGCCTAGGACTAGAACGTACAGTTGCTTGGATTACAGGTGCAGAACATGTGCGTGAAACGATCCCATTCCCACGCTTATTAAACCGTATTTACCCTTAAAAGCGGAGGCGGCTCGTTAAAAAGGAATATAGCCTAAGAGCACTGCATCCTGCGGTAACGTCTATCGGGTACACATCATGTGCACCCCGAGGGTCTAGCCGTTTGAGCTGGATATAAAAACACTAAAACACAAACAGATCACAAGAAGAATCGTATAAGCGATTCTTCTTGTGTAATTTATTATAAAAGGGGAGTTCGACGATGAAAGAAGCTGAGCGGCTCCAAACTTGGATTGAGCGGGGAAGTGTAAATATTTCTCAGCTTTTTTTTCAGTTTTATAAGGAGTTACAAATTTCAGACACTGAAGCTATGCTAATTATGCATTTAAATGCATTCCACGAAGAAGGTAATGAATTCCCAACACCTATTATTATTGCTGAGCGTATGAATATGACTCAAGATTCGATTTCATCAAGCATGCAACGCCTGATGCAAAAAGGCTTGCTAGAAATTCATCAAAAACTAGATGAAAATGGAGTACTATACGAAGTCATGACTTTAGTGCCTTTGTGGAATAGACTCTTGGATTGTGCAGTGAAGAAGCATGAAGAAAGTAAAGAAGAAACAACTAAATTAAAAGAAGGACAGTTATTTCAATTGTTCGAGCAAGAATTTGGACGTTTCTTATCGCCAATGGAAACAGAAATGATTTCAATGTGGCTAGACCAAGATCGACATTCTCCTGAAGTAATTCGAAAAGCATTAATGGAAGCGGTTTTATCACAAAAACTTAGTTTGCGTTATATCGATAGAATCCTTTTTGAATGGAAAAAGAATAACGTGAAGACACCAGAAGATGCAGAAAAACTATCAAAAAACTTTCATAAAGATACATTGCAAAAACTAAACAACCAACAAGTGAAAAAGGCAGCAGAGCAAACACCACCATCAAGTAACGTTCCTTTTTATAACTGGTTAGATCGTAAAAAGTAGAGGGGGATTGTAATGTTAACAATAAAGCAATGGGAATATTGTTTAGATAAAATGGAAGAAATGTTCCCAGATGCACACTGTGAGTTAGTACATGACAATCCATTTGAACTGACAATTGCTACATTGCTTTCAGCGCAATGTACAGATGTATTAGTAAACAAAGTGACGGCTACGTTATTTAAAAAGTATAAGAAGCCAGAGGATTATTTGGCTGTTCCACTTAAAGAGCTTGAACAAGATATCCGTTCAATTGGACTCTTTCGAAGTAAAGCCAAGAATATTCAAAAATTATGTAGTCGATTATTAGATGAATATAATGGTGTAATACCAGATTCACGCGAAGAATTGGTAACCTTGCCTGGTGTTGGTAGAAAAACAGCAAATGTTGTACTATCTGTTGCTTTCGGACAACCAGCACTAGCTGTTGACACTCATGTAGAGCGTGTTACGAAGAGATTAGGTTTATGTAAATGGAAAGATAGTGTATTAGAAGTAGAACAAACCGTCATGAGAAAAACACCAATGGAAAAGTGGTCGAAAACACATCATCAGTTGATATTTTTCGGACGTTATCATTGCAAGGCACAAAATCCAAACTGCAGCGAGTGTCCCTTATTTGATCTTTGTCGTGAAGGTCAAAAGAGAGCAAAGAAAGGTCTTGTGAATAGATGATTGAATGCAACAAAAAAGCCATATCAAAAGAAAGTGTAGATTTCTGGTTCGAAGAATGGGAAACACTACGACAATCCATTCATCAATCACACACTTCAAGAGATGGCAAAGCAAAAGAAATTATGTTATCGGCTATACAGCTTTATGAAGCATTTATTTTAAATGCATCAGAGCAAGCAATATTGGATAAAAATGAACAGTATGAAATTTTACCAATCAATGCAATAGAGAGATTAACATTTATCAAAGCACGGCCAGGGCAATATGCTTGCTATCGTCAATTGGACGAGCTATTTATCGAAACGAAAAAACGCTGTGCTAGACTTCGTTTAAAATAAATAAAACTAGTCTTCGATTAATTGAATAAAAAAATGCTCGGTAATTATTTACCGAGCATTTTTTATTTATGCTTATTAAAATCAAAGTGAAATAGATATCTTATTGATTTGGAACAGTGGAATCATTTACGCCGTTCGTTTTGACTTTATTTTTTTCATGACCGTTAGCATTACCATTGCTGTTCCCGTTATCATTGCCATTTTCGTTTCCGGTGTTATCTCCGTTACCATTTCCATCATTAGTTGGTGGTGTTGGTTCGGTTGGTGTAATTTGATCTTGTTGGTTTCCGGGATTATTTTGGTCCGTATTCGTATTATCTTGGTTTTGTGTATCCCCTTGATTATTCGGATTTTGCGTTTGGTCAGGCGGTGTTGGCGTTTGTGTCTGATCCGGGTTATTTACATCAGGTTCAGGTGTTGAAGCTTGTATTTGTATTGTAGTTGAGGCTGGACTACTTGTTTGACCGTCAGCTTCTGCTACAACAGTGAATACATAGGTACTACCATCTTGTGCACCATTATACGTAAATGAATTTGAAGAAGCAGTTCCTAAATCTTGCGAACCACCACCGTCAACAGCTACAGATACTTTAAATTGGGCTGCTTGACCATTATTTGCATCATGTGACCAAGATAATTGAATTGATTTTGAATTTTCATCGTAAGAGGCTGTAAGACCAGATGGTGCACTTAATTCTGTTTTGTCTGGTTGTTTCTTTTCAACCGGTTGTTTAAAAACAGGTTGTTGGCCTTTTACATATAATTCACCACCCACACGAACAACTGAATTTGGTTGTTTGAAATCAGGTGTTTGCGTATTTGCAGAGATTTGTGACATAACAGTTCTAAATAATTGTTGAGGTAGTACACGTTCTGCACTTGTTGTAATTGGATTTCTGTAATCTGAATACCCACTCCAAACAGCGATTGAATATTTTGAAGTATATCCTGCAAACCATGAATCAGGTACAGATGACTCTGGAAGTCCCCAACTTGTGAATTGGTCAGAGCTATAGTTTGTAGTACCCGTTTTACCGGCAATATCTAGTCCAGGAATTCCTGCTGCAGTACCAGATGCACCGAATTTAGAACTTACAACATCGCGTAACATATCAGTCACCATATAAGCTGTATAGTCGCTCATTGCTGGAACAGGGTCTGGTGTATATGATTTAGATGTTTGACCATCACGATATACAATTTTTTTAATAGCATGCGGTTTTGTATAAATCCCGTTATTACCAAATGCAGCATATGCTCCTGCAAGCTCAATTGGAGTCATGCTTACTTGACCGCCACCAATTGCATCGGCTTCTTGTACATTGTCAGCTTTTATACCTAGACCTTTAACGAAAGACTTAGCTTTTTCAGGGCCAACTTCTTTAAATGTTTTGATTGCTGGTATATTACGTGAATTATATAATGCTTGTCGAATTGTAATCGTACCTTTGTATTGATGGTCAAAGTTATTAATTTGTTGGTTTGTGCCTGTGTAAGTCATTGGTTCATCCACGATTGTTTGACCTGTAGACCATTTAAGATTTTCAATAGCTGGGCCATAATCCATTAATGGTTTCATTGTTGATCCGGGTTGACGTTTCGTTAATGCTTCTGCGTAGTTAAATCCACGTTCTGGACCATAATTACGTCCACCACCAACTGCAACAATTGCACCTGTTTGTGTATCAATAACAGAAAGGCCTGTTTGAATATCTTTTGTTGGGAAGTTTGCGCTATTATTTAATGTTTTTTCAACAATTTTTTGAGCTGATGTATCTAATGTAGTATAAACATTTACACCATCATCTAATGCTTTTGCATCACCGTTTTCATCTAATTCTTTTAAGACAACATCGATAAATGCATCATATTTAGAAGCAGTAGCTGTTTTTCGTTTACTTTCAGGAAGTAGACCTTTTGCAATATCTACTTTTTGAGCATCTTCCATTTGAGCTTTTGTTATTTTCTTATGTTGATACATTAAGCCTAAAACAATATCACGACGTTTTTTTGCACGATCTGGATTTTTAAACGGATTGTATGCGTTTGGTGCTTGTGGCATACCGGCTAATACTGCTTGTTCATCTAATGTTAAATCTTTTAGATCTTTACCATAAAAGTATTTTGCCGCAGTACCAAAACCATAAATTCTGCCGGACATTAATACTTTGTTAAAGTACATTTCAAAAATTTCTTCTTTTGAATATTCACGTTCAAGCTGAATTGCTAAATACGCTTCTTGCGCTTTACGTTTTAGTGTTTTCCCATTATTTAAAAATGAGTTCTTAATTACTTGTTGGGTTAATGTACTACCACCTTGTGCGCCAAAACCAAAACGGAAGTTAGCTAACACAGCGCCACCTAAGCGAACAAAGTCAATCCCATGATGTTGGAAGAAACGAGAGTCTTCTGTTGCGATAATTGCATCTCGCATGCTTACAGGGATATCTTCATAAGCGACATGTTCCCTTTGCTCATTACCCATTGTGTAGAAGACTTTTCCGTTTGAGTCGAAAAATTTTGTTGATACTGGGTCTTTTAATAATGCTTCATCTAACTTTGGCGCTTGTGCCGCGTAAAATGCAAAAACTGAAGCACCAATTACAAACATCGCTATTCCTAAAGCCAAAATAGCAATGATTATTTTCTTAATTAAAGAAGATTTAGGTCCTTTAGGTTCTTTTGGTCCTTTTTTCTTTGTATGTCTTTTTCTCTGTTGTTCTTCTAGTTGCTTTCGTTGTTTCCTTGAATTTATTTGTTGATCCACAACAGTTTCCCCACTTTCTAGATAACTACGATCAAGTTATGGTAGCAATTGTGTGATTGCTTTTAAATAATCTAATCTTGGAACATAGCCAGTCTGAATTTCTAATGCTTGTCCCTCGAACTCATTTAGCGGAATCGATTTTCTTCCACCCTTTAACATTCGTTCCCATGCAAATAACAGCATTTCTAAAGGTACTACAAAATAGCGATCTAAGGAAGAGAAACGTACAATTAAAAAACAAATCCCCTTCTGTTTAGCAGAAGATTCCATATGAGCGACTTGGTGTGGATGGACATTTTTTAAAGGGAAAGATGTTTTATTTTCTGTTTCCTTAGCATCAAAATCTATATAGTGCCCATTAAAAACACCATTATAGTCTGTTGTTGAAGGTGTTCTGAAGTATGCTTCACGGATTACAGCAGCACTTCTTGATGGGTACTCTACTTTGACGATTTGTATGGGAACAGGTTTCTTATGAATAACTGCAATGTCTCTTGTCAGATAAAATTCATTGGTTTCATCAATTTCTTCTTCTAAAGTTTTTCCTCGATTACTATAAGACAAATCTTTCTTTTTAGAAATAGAAGTTTCAATTTTTGGTGAAGGATTATACTTTTTCCCATTTGGATAACGAATTGCCATTTTAACACCTCATCTGCATACTATAATACCACAAATCAATGTAGTTATTTGATGTGAAATTTATGCGTATATTTTAAGAATTTGAACTTTTATCGTCGAATCGACACTTGTTTTGTCCTCTGCACAGGATTTGTTATTTACACCTTGAAAAGGTATAGCAGGGGGCGATGACAATGCGAAAAATTAATAAGCTAATTACTTTAATTGAAATGGTAGAAGACCTTTTACAAAACAGAGTCAACCATGAAGAAGAAATGTATAGCAAAACACTTGAAAAGAATATTTCTGATGTAGCAGACCGCCTTGATTTAATGGAAGAACAGAAAGAATATTTGTTCGCTTTAAAGTAGTGAAATGATTTCTTTTTTGATACACTAATAGATAGAAAACAAATTAACTGGAGGTGTGTACGATGTTGCTAAATTTAACTGAAGAACTACTAGTAGAAAGCAAAGCATGTTGGCAACGGTTTTTGAAAATGCGGGAAACCGACACATCTCCAGATTTTTTTAAAGATGTAAAGCCACATGCAGATTTTGTTCATGCAAAACTAGTTGCTTGGCAACAAGAAGTGGAAGCTTTTATTGATACAAACAAGCCAAAATATATGCATAAAACGCAAGCTCATAATGTAGTGGATGCAATGGATCAATTTGTTGTGCAATCGTTTTATCAAAAAACGAGTAAAAAACGATTTTATCAATCTATTCAATCGGTAACATATACTTTAGAAACATTGCAACGTATTTTACAAAAGGATGAGTCAAATGTTGAGTAAAAAGAAAACAATTAAAGAACTACTACAAGAGTGGCAATCTAACCCTGAAATGCAAGATAGGGTAGAGTACGTTCATACAATACCTGCTCAACCACCTAAATTAGTAGATTTTCCATCTAATTTACATCCTTCTCTAGTCAGAGCTTTGCATAAAAGAGGTATTAATCAGCTCTATTCCCATCAAAGAGAAGCATTTGAATTTGCTACAAGCGGTCAATCATTTACGGCAGTAACACCGACTGCTTCAGGTAAATCTCTTTGTTATCATCTACCAGTGTTGCAATCTATAATGGAAAATAGTGCTTCTAGAGCATTATATTTGTTTCCAACGAAGGCACTTGCTCAAGACCAAAAAACCGATTTAAATAAATTAATAGAAGATAGTGGAGAAGAAATTTTAAGTTATACATATGATGGAGATACTGCACCTGGTATCAGGCAAAAAGTTCGCAAGGCCGGTCATATTGTGATGACCAATCCAGATATGCTTCATTCTGGAATTCTTCCGCATCATACAAAATGGGTCTCATTATTTGAAAATTTACAGTATATTGTTGTAGATGAATTGCATACGTATAAAGGGGTCTTTGGTTCACATGTTGCACATGTACTTAGACGTCTTATTCGTATTTGTCATTTTTACGGTAGCCATCCTATTTTCATCTGTACATCAGCTACGATCAAAAACCCAAAAGAATTAGCTGAAAATCTAACAAATACGAAGCACCAACTGATCACGAAAAACGGTGCACCAACTGGGAAGAAAACTTTCCTTTTTTATAACCCACCAATCATTCATCCAACATTTGGTGTACGAAGAAGTGCCATATTAGAAGTAAGAGACTTAGCAAAAGAATTATATAATGCGAACATCCAAACCATTATATTTGCTAAAAGTAGAGTACGTGTGGAAATGCTCGTAACCTATATGAAATCACTCACTTCAAAAAAGCTCCATGATGAAACGATTAGAGGGTATCGTGGTGGCTACTTACCATCAGAACGACGAGTAATTGAAAAAGGGTTAAGAGATGGTACGATTTCCTGTGTTGTTTCAACCAACGCATTAGAATTAGGTGTTGATATTGGACAGCTACAAGCATGTATTATGACTGGTTATCCAGGTAATATTGCAAGTGCTTGGCAGCAGGCAGGACGAGCAGGTAGAAGACAAGATGATGCTTTAATTATCTATGTTGCACAATCCACAGCATTAGACCAATACATCATCAAACATCCACAGTATCTATTTGAAAGTTCACCTGAAGAAGCAAGAGTTTATCCTGAGAATATGTTAATTCTTATGGATCATTTAAAATGTGCAGCATTTGAATTACCCTTTGGTGTAGATGATACGTATGCAGAATTTGAAGTGCAAGATTTCTTAGAATATTTACAAGAGGAAAGTGTATTGTTAAAGACATCTGATAAATGGCATTGGATGAGTGATAGTTTTCCTGCACACGATATTAGTCTAAGATCTGCATCACAAGAAAATGTTGTCATTATTGATCAATCCGTTCCTACACATACGAAAGTGATTGGAGAAATGGATCGCTATAGCGCACTAACATTACTTCATGAAGAAGCAATCTATTTGCATCAAGGAACTCAGTTTCAAGTTGAAAAACTAGATTGGGAAGAAAAAAAGGCCTATGTAAGAGAAGTCGATGTAGATTATTTTACTGACGCAAATCTTGCAGTGGAGTTAAAAGTTATAAGTGAAGACAAAAGCAGAGAAGTCGGAAATGTTGAAGTCGCTTTCGGTGATATTATGACGCTCGCTACCGCAACTATTTTCAAAAAAATAAGATTTGGAACACATGATAATATCGGAAGTGGTCCAATAAGTTTGCCACCTGAAGAGCTCCATACGAGCGGTACATGGTTATCATTTGACCAACCAGAACAATGGAAGGAAGATGATTTAACAAGCGCTATGACAGGGGTTGCCTACGCGATGAATAGTTTTATCCCATTATTTATCCAAAGTGATCGTAATGACGTGCATGTTGTACCGCAAGTAAAGGCAACTATTTTAGAAAAACCTACCTTCTTTGTATATGATAGATATCCAGGTGGCATTGGTTTAAGTGAACGTGTTTATGATATGTGGGAGGTATTACTGCATCATGTTTATGAACATGTTGCTAGTTGCCCATGCCAAAATGGATGTCCCTCATGTATCGGAGCACAGGATTTAAACGGTGATGGAAAAAAACAAGTATTACACTTTTTGCAAACTATTCTACTAGCAGAGTTGGATGATTAAATGTCATATGAAAATAAAATCCTACAAATGAAGAAAATGCTCAAAAAAGCACCGAAAGCTGAAAATGAACAAAAAAAGGCATTTAAGAAACCTGAAGTCCCAGCTTATGCAAAGCGATGGGAAAATGCTGGATTAAAAATGATTAATAACGACTTTGGTACTGTATTTTTGCTTGAAAAACATTATTCAGCCGATTATCAACATGGAAATTTTACCTTAGGGGAACTTTATCATGCTTTTAAACTATGGAAAAAAACAGAACTTAACCATCCTATTGCATTGACGGATGCGAACAACTTGTTGTTTTATGATACTGAAACGACTGGGTTAAAAGGGGTAGGGACACAAATTTTTTTAAATGGTATTTTAGAGGCAGATCAAGATGGATTTGTTTTAAAACAATATGTTCTAGCAGATCCTAGCCATGAAGTTGCGTTTCTATTTGAATCGAAACTTTGGCAAGGTTCTAAAACAGTAGTGACCTATAATGGGAAAAGTTTCGATTGGCCTCAGTTACAAACACGTTTTACTTTACACAGAAACGATTTGCCAAAGCTACCAGAACAAAAGCAAATTGATTTGTTGCATGGGTCAAAACGTATTTGGAAAAACGACCTATCTCGTATGAAGTTGTCACAAGTGGAAGAAGAAAAGCTAGGGTTTCATCGTAAAGATGATATTCCAGGCTATCTTGCTCCAATTATTTATTTAGATGCCGTAAAAAGTGGAGATCCACAAACATTATTGAAAGTTCTTGAACATAATGAATATGATCTACTTTCGTTGATTACGCTTTATATTCAAGCCACAAAGCTACTTTGTGAAGAGATAAAAGAGGAATCTGCTATCACAATGACGAATATTGGAAAATGGTACGGAGATTTATCTATTACTGAAAAGAGCGGAGTGGTATTAGAACAAGTGACACGTCAATTTACAAGTGACGAATCTGGTTATGCGCATTATCTTTTAGCATTTCAACAAAAAAGACAACATGATTTCGAACAGGCGTATTTATCATTTGTAAATGCATTACCTTATATTGAAGAACGACATCAAATGATCACATATATCGAATTAGCTAAAATAGATGAACATCGGCATAAAAACTATAACCAAGCGATTCTCTATACAAAGAAAGCCTATCAATTAATACAAGATAGTTTGCTTTGGAATGTCGATTATAAGCAGAAGAAAATGAAAGAATTAGATAAAAGACTCATACGTAATGAAAAGAAACTTTATCCGCATTAACTGGCTTTTGACTCCCACCTCAAAGCTTTAGAAAATTCGAAGAAGCATAGGCGGGAGATAACTGCCCGTAAAAGCCCGATTGGTAGGGGTTGCTGGATGACTGTCACTCAGGTGTTGCCACAGGACGTGGCGAACTTAAGCCTTTAGTTCCTATTTATCAGTGGGGGATGGCCAACTAAAAACGCCACGTCCTGTGGCAACGTTGGCACTAGTACATCCTGTACGTCGGAAACCCCCACTGATTGTAGTTTCACTTTATTGCTCGGGAAATAATTAAAATAATTTTGCTATTCAATGGAAGTAACCACTTGAAATAAGGTTATTTGTGCTATAATTAGAAGACCTACGCTTATATGGAAGGAAGATGGATATGGACATTAAATTAACAGCAAAAGCGATACTAGATAAAGATTTTAAAACTGGGATTAGAGGTTATAGTCAAGATGAAGTAGACCAATTTCTAGATCTCATTATTCAAGACTATGAATCTTTTGAAAAGGTTTTAGCAAAAAAACAAGAAGAAATAGAATTATTAAAAAGTGAACTAAAAGCTGCGCAATCTCAATCACCATCACGAGAAGGAAAACGCCAAGTGCCATCTTCAGCCTATCCAAACAACACAAATTTTGATATTTTAAAACGAATTGCTAATTTAGAAAAGCACGTGTTTGGCGATAAACTATACGATTAATTATAGACACCTTTTTCATAAATCAAAACAAAACTCTTGAAATGTTAGTATGTTAGAGATATAATATTCAAGTCATCATAAAAAGAACGAGTAATCGCTGCAACGCTTGACGTTGTTGAGGAAAGTCCATGCTCGCACGGCTCTGAGATGACCGTAGTGTTCGTGCTTAGCGAATAAATAAGCTAAGGCAGTCTAATGACTGACGGCGAGAGGAAAACCTAAGTCCTTTTAGGATATGGTTGAAACTCTCTGAAAGTGCCACAGTGACGAAGCTGTTATGGAAACATAACAGGTGGAACGAGGTAAACCCCGCGAGTGAGCAACCCAAATTATGGTAGGGGCGTTCTCCTGAAGGAATCAAACGGATGGAGAGACGAAAGCTTAGATACTTTCGTAGATAGATGATTACTACCCAGTCGTACAAGGCGTGAGCCGTTATAGTACTAGGGCACAAAACATGGCTTACAGTCTTTTAATGATGCTTAATATGAATAGTCAGGCTCTCCAGTAAATGGAGAGCTTTTCTTTTAGAAATATGGTGATCGAATGCTGACAAATGGACTTGAACAAATTATGATTAATCCAGCCAATATTACCAATAATTGCGAATACATAACACCTAAAATCATGGATGCTATTTCAGAAGGAGTCATGATTACTGACGTACATTGTAAAATAGTGAGTGTGAATACAGCATTTGAATTTGTTACAGGTTATACAAAAGAGGAAGTAATTGGTAGAAGACCGGATGTTTTACAATCGGGTGTTCACGGAAAAGTTTTTTATAACCAGATGTGGAAAGAATTAAGACAAAATGGAGAATGGCAAGGTCAAATTTGGAACAGAAGAAAAACAGGCGATATTTATCCAGAATGGCTTAAAATTATGGAAATGCAAGATCATGAAAACCATGTTATTGGCTATTGTGGTGTCTTTTCAGACTTATCTGATGAAAAAATCGTAGAAAGAGAACTAAAGAGACGGTCAATGACTGATTCGCTTACAGGTGTCTCTAATCGTTTCGCCTACAATGAACGTATGACTGTTTTACTCAATGCATCAAAAAATCATCATTATCAACATGCTATCTTATTTTTGGATTTAGATCGATTTAAGCAAGTAAATGATACATTAGGCCATTCTATAGGGGATGAGCTATTAGTCCAAGTCGTCAAGAGAATTCAAACATTATTAAAAAACAAAGATATTATTGCGCGTTACGGTGGAGATGAATTTGTCATTACATTCACTGATATTCATCATCCAAAAGAAGCAGTACATTTAGGACACAAAATTATCCAACTTCTAGAAGAGCCTTTCATCATTAATAATCAACACATTTTTTGTACATCAAGTATTGGTATGAGTCTTTATCCACTTGATGGAGAAGATACTGAATCATTAGTTAACAAAGCAAACAAAGCGATGTATTTTGCAAAAGAAAATGGTAAAAACCAATGTGTGTTTTATTTTGATGAATTACAGACAGATGCAAAAAGAATATTACTTTTAGATAGCGAACTACGAAAAGCAATTGAACAGAAAAGCTTTGAGCTACACTATCAACCAAAAGTAGATCTTCAAAAAAGGCAAATTGTTGGCGTAGAGGCATTAGTTCGATGGAACAACGAAAAGCTCGGATTTGTTTCGCCAGCTGAATTTATACCCTATGCGGAAGAAACGGGTTTAATTATTCCTATTAGTGAATGCATAATTGAACGCGCATGCCAAGATGTACATAAGCTTGCAAATTTAGGGGTCAAAAATCTCCCGATTGCTATTAATATTTCAAGTATACATTTTCATCAACAAAACTTCATTCAATCAATAAACCAAATACTAGTAAAAAATAATTTACCTGCACGTCTTTTTGAATTAGAACTAACAGAACGTACCATAATGGATAATGAAAGTGAAACCATTCGTAAATTAGTAAAACTTAAACAAATGGGTTTTAAGCTTTCGGTAGATGATTTTGGTACTGGGTATTCTTCACTTAGTTATTTAGTGCAGTTCCCAATAGACTATTTGAAAATTGATCGAAGTTTTATTCAACACTTATGTTTTTATAAAGACAAGCAAGCAATTGTCGATGCGATTATTCAAATGGCACATCGATTACAATTAAAGGTAATAGCTGAAGGAGTAGAACAACAAGGGCAAGTTCAATTGCTCAATAAAATGGGTTGTGATATGATTCAAGGATATTATTATTCTAAACCTCGCAAGTTAGATCAACTAATAGAATTTATAGAATTTTGGGCGTTAGAGATAGAAGGGAAGAAAGTATGACAAAATTTCAATTAGTAGCAACGGCAGCGATGGGACTTGAATCCATTGTAGCTGATGAACTAAAGGCTTTAGGCTATACTACACAAACAGATAACGGCAAAGTATACTTTATGGGTGATGAAAAGGATATTGCTAAGACGAATCTATGGTTACGTGTTGCAGATCGAGTGAAAATTGTTGCAGGAAAATTTCCTGCTAAAACGTTCGATCAATTGTTCGAAGGTGTAAAAGCAATCGAATGGGAAAATTATTTACCAGTTGATGCAGAGTTTCCTGTTACCGGGAAATCAGTAAAATCAAAATTATTTAGTGTACCGGATTGTCAAGCAATTACGAAAAAAGCAATTGTTGAACGAATGAAATTTTATTATAAACGACTTGGTTTTTTAGAAGAAACTGGCCCAAAATTTAAAATTGAAGTATCCATTTTAAAGGATGAAGCAACTTTAACAATTGATACAAGTGGTGCAGGCTTGCATAAGCGTGGGTATCGTTTAGAGCAAGGTGAAGCGCCTTTAAAAGAAACATTAGCTGCTGCATTAGTCTATATTTCAAAATGGCATCCAAATCGTCCATTTGTAGATCCATTTTGTGGATCTGGTACTATTTGCTTAGAAGCCGCTATGATTGGACAAAATATGGCACCTGGCTATAATCGTGATTTCATCAGTGAACACTTTCCATGGATGAAACAAAAAATTTGGGATGAAGTACGAATGGAAGTTGAAGACCTTGCAAATTATGATCAACCATTGCAAATCTTCGGCTCAGATATTGACCACCGAATGGTTGAAATCGCTAAAAATAACGCGAGCGAAGCTGGTTTTGCAGATTTGATTTCCTGGAAACAAATGCAAGTAACCGACTTTACTTCAAATCTTACTGATGGTGTGATGGTAGGAAACCCGCCATATGGTGAACGGATTGGTGATAAAGAAGTACTTGAGAAGATGATCCGGGATATGGGGAAAATGATGGGGAAATATCCTTCATGGTCTGTTTACATGCTTTCTTCCATGGAAAATTTCGAAGAACTATATGGAAAAAAAGCAACGAAAAAACGTAAATTATTTAACGGATTTATCAAAACAGATTATTATCAATTTTGGGGTAAACGATCACCAAAAATGGAACAATAATAAAAGTTGAAAATAAATTACTAAAGAGAGCTACAAAATCATATTTTATTAATGCTTGAACTAGTTAAAATTTTATAGATTTAATTTTTTCGAATACGTATTTGACGGGAGGGGGAAACCCCTTCCGTTTCGTTGTCTGAATGAGAGGGGTATTTTGAATGAGAAAATCAATACCATTTGCTTTATCCAAAGACAAGTCTTTCTTTGATTCATTGGGAGACTGGATTGGTGATATTTTATATGATGAACTACCAGAAAAAGGATTAGAATGCCGTGATGAACAAATATTCATGGCCTATCAAATTGAAAAAGTATTACGTGAAAAATCCGTGTTATTTGCTGAAGCTGGGGTAGGAACAGGGAAAACAATCGCCTATTTACTACCTTCGATTGCATATGCTCGTTATACTGGGAAGCCAGCATTAATTGCTTGTGCAGATGAAACACTAATTGACCAGCTCGTCAAAGAGGGCGGCGATATATATAAATTACAACAATATTTAAATTTAAATATTGATGTGCGTCTAGCAAAATCTCGTGATCAATATTTATGTTTGAAACGCTTTGACGAAGCAGAGAAATTTGCTGATGGTGCATTCTTAGATGATATAGCAGAAACAATTCCAGAAGGTGTATTTGGACAAGGACAACTAGGTTTGTATGGGCAACATAGTGACTATCCGAATATTAGTGATGAAGAATGGAATTTGGTTAATTACAACTCTATTCAGCAATGCTCTGTTTGTGATTTGCGCAATAGATGTGGACAAACTCTTCATCGAGCACATTATCGAAAGTCAACGGATCTCATCATATGTTCGCAAGATTTCTTAATGGAACATATTGCAACAAAGGAATCTCGTGAACGTGAAGGTCAATTAGCTTTGCTTCCTGAAGTATCTATGATTGTATTAGATGAAGGGCATTTATTAGAATACGCTGCTCAAAAAGCGATGACATATAAAGTTCAAGATTATACAATCGTTCAGCTAATCGAT
The DNA here is from genome assembly GCA_963792445.1 of uncultured Caryophanaceae bacterium. Taxonomy (GTDB): domain Bacteria; phylum Bacillota; class Bacilli; order Bacillales_A; family Planococcaceae; genus Rummeliibacillus. The sequence goes on from CAWBWO010000002.1 coordinate 391,042, forward strand.
CGTTTAATGGTCGATGGTTTACGCGAAAAAACATTATATACGATGGAACATTTGCAAGAGGGCCATGAACTATTCTTCGATCAATTACGAGACGATGTGATTGAATCTGACGAAGAGCGTAAACGTATAAAAAAATCTCCTACTTTACTTAAATTAGGCCAAAAAGTCATTGATACTGTTGAAACGTTATTAGAGGAGTTTGTATTTGAATCAGAACTTTATGTGGTACCGGAATATGAATTACGTATGGCAGAAGAATTTCTTGAACAGTATGAAGCTGCTATGCGCATTTTCGTCGCAAAAGGTGATGCTGTTGACTGGTTAGAAGAAACAGATGGAGAAGAAACACTTGTCATAATGCCACGATTGATTACAGAGGTATTAGAAGAAAAAGTGTTCTCCAAAAAAATACCATATATCTTTTCGTCAGCAACTTTATCAATCAATAAAGACTTTAGCTATATCGCAGGAAGTTTGGGCATAAAAGACTATCAATCCTTCTCAGTAGCTTCTCCTTTTGAATATGAAGAAGTCATGCAAATTGTATTACATCATTTAAAACAAGAAGAAAAAGTACAAAGAGTAGAAAAATTAATTGAAGAAGATAAACAAACGTTGATCCTCTTTAAATCTAAACAAGCAATGATCCAATTTAAAGCTCAATTGGATGAACGTTTCTTAACTAAAATAGGTTTTGAAGGGGACCGAGAACTTTCATCTATTGTTCGAGATTTCCAAAGTGGAAAATTGCAAGTTTTATGTTCGTATCATTTATGGGAAGGATTAGATTTACCAGGAGAAGCATTGACACGCGTCATTATATTCGATTTACCATTCCCACCACAAGATCCATTGTTTGATGCAAAACGTTCATTCTCTGACAATCCTTTCGAAGATGTAGATCTACCATTTATGTTATTACGCTTGCAACAAGGAATGGGTCGCTTAATTCGAACATCCAACGATCATGGTGATATTCACATATTACTAAATGATCAGGAAGCAAAATATAAAGAAAAAATTTCACCGATTTTTGCGGTAGAAGCAAAAGAAGTGTAAATTAATAAGTATAAATCTCTTAGTGGCAACTACTGAAATTCTCCTATATTTCAGTAGTTGTCTTTATTTTTATGCTTATAAAACTGGTGGTTTTATACTATCCCTCTAAATTTTCTCCACTATTTGACATAGCGATAAAGAATCAATTTATCAAACCTGAATTGATAATCACACATCGTAAAAGCACAATCTATAACTAAATGGTAAAATTATAGATATTCCAATACGTATATAACTAGATTATATAAATAACTATTAGTTTCTATAAAAAGAAAAGGAATGGTTCTATGAATTATAAAAAAAGACAAACGATAGGTTTTATTTTAATTATATTATGTGTGTTTGCACTAGAATTGATAATGATTAGTAATCTAAATACTCTAAAAAAGAATATGAACGAAATCGTAGAAGATCGCTACGACAAAGTAAAACTTGTATTAGATATAAGACAATTATTTTTACAATCTGATCGCGAAATTCTATACTCTTCTCAAGAAAAACGTCAGGATAAAGTAGAGAGTAGTATTAAATTACTTCAAGAGAATCATATGACAATTTCTAAACGTATATCTGAATTGAAATCGAAAGTAAATACAGGCAAGGGAAAGCGATTTATTACAACAACTTGAGGATGGATATCGAAACTATTCAGATACAGAAACTCAAATTACGAAAGAATTAACAAATAATGAAGAAAAACTAAATAATCTAGAAGTATTAATGGATCAGCAATCAAAACAACGTAAAGATTTATTGAAAACGTTAAATGATTTCAAAGATTTTCAAGAAGGTATTATGAATGATACGTTGGAGAAATCGAAACAAACGTATAATAGTGTGGTTATATTTGCGGTTATCATAAGTATTTTTAGTATTTTATTGATTACATTCATCCTAATTTGGATGATTCGTAGTATCTCTAAGAGTTTACTTGCAATTGTGAAAACAATCAAAGGTATTAATTACAATGATTTAACAGACTTGCCAAGAATTGAAATATGCTCAAATGATGAAATTGGAGAAATTGCACATAGTTTTAATGAAATGGCTGAATCGCTAGAAAATTATAATCGTAACGAAAAAGCCCTTAATCAGAAAATGAGTGAACAAAATTGGATACAAACTGGATTGGCAGAGATGGCAACAATGTATCAACGTATTGATCACTCAAAACTTTTAGCAGAACGCGTCATGAACAAATTAGTACCAATGGTAAGAGGGTCACTTGGGGCATATTATATTCGAACTGGCACAACAAAGGATATACGCTTTGTTAAATTGGCTGAGTATGCTGGAAATGAAGAAAATGTTGGAAGATTTGAATTCCGAATGGGAGAAGGATTAATTGGGCAGTGTGCTGAAGAAAAACAAACAAAAGTAATTACAAATATTCCAGATGACTATCAACTTGTGACAACAGGATTAGGGGAAGTTAAACCGAAAAGTATTCTAATCACTCCGGTTGTTTTTGAAGATGAAGTCGTTGCAGTAATAGAAATTGCAAGCTTAGAAACATTTACAAATGTACAACGGACCTTTGTTCAACGTGCTATGGAAACACTTGGTATTACCGTTAATAATGTTCTAGGACGAATGGAAATTGAACGTCTCTTAAAAGAATCACAAGCCCAAACTGAGGAATTACAAGTACAATCAGAAGAACTTCAAGCACAAGCTGAAGAATTACAAACACAAGCAGAAGAGCTACGAATCATAAATGAACAGCTTTCAGAAAGAACATTAGATGCAGAAGAAAAATCAAGACAGTTAGAAGTAACACAAAAAGAACTAGAAGAGCATGCATTAGAATTGAAACAAAGCTCTAAATATAAATCAGAATTCATGGCGAATATGTCACATGAATTAAGAACTCCGCTAAATAGTATTTTAATCTTGTCTGAGATGTTACAAGACCCAAGCGATACTAGTTCGCCAGAGGAACGACAAGAATTTGCGCGCATTATTCGTTCTTCAGGGCAAGATTTACTGAGCTTGATTAATAATGTATTAGATTTATCAAAAGTAGAAGTGGGTAAACTTGTTGTTGAGTTTGATCAAATGAATATGAGTGAAATTCCTGAGATGATTCATCGTAACTTTGATCATATAGCAAAAAATAAAGGAATTGATTTTATTGTAGAAAAAGACAACGATATACCTGACATCTTCTTTACAGATGAGCTCCGTTTCCAACAAATCTTAAAGAATTTATTATCAAATGCTTTTAAATTCACAGATCAAGGCTCTGTAACGATGAAAATGAAGAAAACAAATAAGAACCTTATTCAAGAGTGGGTAAATACGGATTTAGCAGATACATGGGTTGAAATTAGTATTACAGACACAGGAATAGGTATTCCAAAAGATAAACAACAACTGATTTTTGAAGCTTTCCAACAAGCAGATGGCGCGACAATTAGAAAATATGGAGGCACAGGCCTTGGATTATCAATCAGTCGTGAATTTGCGAAACTTCTAGGTGGTTGGATTATTGTTGAGAGTGAGGAAGGAAAAGGTAGTACGTTTACCTTATTTATACCGGACTTACCAAATGGCATCAATGTAGAAAAAGATATGGTCAATTGTGAGATGATCGCTGCCACCGTTGAAGAATGCCATAAGAAAACGAATAATCAGAACGAGGAAATGAAACAAATTGAAGTCATCTCGAACTCAAAAAAATATGAATAACCTTGCCAATAAAACAATTCTTATTGTTGATGATGATCATCGTAATATTTTTGCACTTAAAAAAGTATTAGAATCTGAAGGCATGAAGATTGTTTCTTGCGAAAACGGATTTGAATGTTTAGACACTCTTCAAGAAGAAAACGAGATTGATGCTGTAATGATTGATATTATGATGCCTGGAATGGATGGCTATGAAACGATGCAGCATATTCGTAAAATGGAACAATATCAAGATATTCCAATCATTGCGCTAACTGCAAAGGCAATGAAAGGGGACAGAGCAAAATGCTTAAAAGCAGGAGCATCTGATTATATTAGTAAACCACTAAAAGTAGATCAACTATTATCAGTTCTCCGTGTATGGCTTACAAAAAAGAGAAACAAATAGTTAAGTGAGGAGCAGTAATGAAAGACTTATTAACGCAAGAAGAAAGAGAAGATATTGAAGTAGATTTGTTATTACGTGCTATTTACAGTGTTTCTGGATTTGATTTTCAAAATTATATGCGATCTTCTATTAAAAGACGAATACAGTATCGAGCTAGACTAGAAAAAGTGAGTTCGATTAGCGTATTAATTGAAAAGGTTCTTTATGAAAAGGGATTTGTTGAAAAAATGATCAATGATTTTTCAATTCAAGTAACTGAAATGTTCCGTGACCCTGAATTTTTTCTCGCTTTTCGTTCGAAAGTTGTGCCTATTCTAAAGGAATTACCAGAAATACGTATATGGCATGCCGGTTGTTCAACAGGAGAAGAAGTATTTTCAATGGCTATTTTGCTAAAAGAAGAAGGTCTATATGATCGTTCCAATATTTATGCAACTGATATTAATGAAAAAGTTTTAAAACAAGCTGAAAAGGGAATTTTACCTCTAAACCATATGCAAGCTTATACAAAAAATTATTTGCAATCAGGTGGTAAACAAGAATTTTCTAAGTACTATACCACAGATTATGAGAATGCATATTTAGACCCTGAATTGCTAAAGAATATCGTTTTCTTTCAACATAATTTAGTAACAGATAGTTCTTTCAATGAATTTCATATTGTTATATGTAGAAATGTAATGATTTATTTTACTAGCCCACTACAAAATAGTGTAAACCAATTATTTTATGATAGTTTGTGTGATCAAGGAATATTAGGCATTGGTAGTAAAGAATCATTACGTTCTTCTCCTTTTTCAAACAATTATGAAGAGATTGATAGCAAACAAAATTTATACATGAAATTATAAGAGAGATACTATTATCCAATTTTAGCGGAAGGGTTGTATGAGAAGAGGGGTACTAATAGAATGACGATTTTAATCGTAGATGACAACCAGGTAAATCTTTTTTTAGTAGAAAATATTTTAAAACGTGCAGGATATCATGATTATGTATCATTAACGTCAGCAAAAGAAATGTTTAACTATTTTGAAATGGAAACGTTAAATGCAAAAGAAAGTTCAGTTGATCTTATTTTGCTCGATATCATGATGCCTGAAATGGATGGAATAGAGGCTTGTAGACGTCTACAGACGATTCCGCATTTAAAAGATATTCCAATTATTTTTGTAACGGCCATTGAAAGTTCAAATAAAGTTGCAGAAGCTCTAGATGTTGGTGGGATTGATTATATAATGAAACCTATCAATAAAATCGATTTACTTGCTAGAATTCGAGTAGGGCTCCGACTAAAATATGAAAAAGATTGGCACAAAAATCAAGAGAAAAAAATAAGAAGTGAATTGAATTTATCTATGCAAGTGCAAAGAGGTCTATTAAGTGAACCAATCAACGAAGATCATATCTTAATTGAAGCTTCCTATATACCGGCAAATCATTTAGCAGGGGATATGTATTACTGGCTGAAAATTGATGATCATCGATTTGGAGTGATTTTACTCGATATGATGGGGCATGGAATATCTTCTTCACTTGTATGTATGTACATTTCTTCAGTGATAAGAGATGCCATGCGTAAAAATCCAAATCCAGAATCCTTTATTTCAGAATTAAATCATTGGATGAGCATTTTAAATAAAGAAGAAAACGCCATACATTATTATTTTACAGCTATATACTTAATCATAGATACAGAGAAAAAAACGTTAGAATATGTAAATGCGGGACATCCGCCAGGTTTTGCTTTAGTAGACGGTAACAAAGTTGTTTCATTAGAAAAATCATGTTGTCCAGTTGGTTTCTTTAATGAAATGAAAATAAAAAAGTCGATTCTACATTATGAAAATCAAGTTCAACTATTGATGTTTACAGATGGTGTAATGGAAGTATTGGACAATGAAGTAGACGATGGATTAGAAAAATTAAAAGAAACCGCATCAAAACAATGGCTGAAAGAAGTAGCCAAAGAACCAATCGATTTTGTCATGCCAAAACAGCTACAACAAAACCAACCAGATGATATGTGTGTCGTCATAATCCAAGCGGAAAATGAGAAAGTTTAATTCAATGTAGTTATAATTTATATTCAAGAACATAAAGAATCCCCTCATCTGTAAGGTAACAGATAAGGGGATTCAACTATTTGTTTACCAAAGTTTATATCCTTTTGAACCAAGCGGTGCATTTTGGATAATATCATAAATTGGATAAGTGTATGCAATTAATAATAGTGCAACTAAAATCACAATCCAAATTTTAAAATTTTCTAAGATTGCTGGTGTTTTTTCAGCGTTTTCGGCAACTGTTCCAATTGGAAATTCTTGTTCACCTTTTGGTGCAAAGTAGCAAAGGTTGATAAAGATATACAAGAAAAGAACAATCCCAATGAATAATAACGTACCACCAACTGCTTGAGCGATTTGGTAAGATGCCCAAGTTTTTGCTATTTCTGCACCACCGTAATCAGAAAATGTTGAACGACGAGGCGCACCAAGTAAACCTTCAATATGCATCGAACTAGACATGATTGTCATCCCAACAACCCAAGTGATTGTCTGAATAATACCTAGACGATTTAAACTTTTTGTTAATGTTCTGCCTCTAAGATGAGGTACTAACCAATAAGTTGCACCAAAGAATGACAATACGACTGCAGTTGCTACAGTTAAATGGAAGTGACCTGTAACCCAAATGGTATTATGAATTAATTGATTCATTTGGTAAGAAGCATTGACAATACCTCCAGCACCACCTGGTATGAAGATTAACATACCCATGAAAGGAGCAAAGAATCGAACATCTCCCCAAGGTAATTTTTTTAGCCAGTTAAATAATCCATTTCCACCAAGTTCGCGACCACGTGTTTCAAATGTCGCAAACATGGAGAATGCAGTTAATAATGAAGGAATAACAACCATCATTGTTAAAATAACTTGTAAGAATTTCCATGATCCAGCGATACCAGGTTCAGTTAATTGGTGATGGATACCAACTGGTACAGAGAATAATACGAATAGAATAAATGAAAGCCGTGCTAAGGGCATCAGAGAAAATTTTACCGCCAATAACCTTTGGTACAACTACATACCAAATCATATAGGCTGGAAGTAACCAGAAGTAAACTAATGCATGACCGAATGACCAGAATAATGTACGAGATAATAGGATATCAACACGTTCTACAAGGCCTAAAGACCAAGGCAATAATTGGAATAATACTTCAGAAGCAACACCAATTGTTGCAACAAACCACATTAAGTTATTACATACCACCATGAACGAAAGAAGTGGCGATGTTTGGTGAGGATTTTCTTTACGCCATTGCATCCATCGTAGCGCTTGACCTAAACCCCCAATCCAAGAACCGACAACAACGAGAGCTAAACCTAAGTAGTAGATCCAGTGTGCTTGAAGTGGAGCGTAAAATGTATATAATACAGATGCTTCATTTAAGAGAACCATTGTTGCAGCCATTACTGTACCGATTGTCATTGTCCAAAAGCCAACCCAACAAATTAATCTTTGTTTAGGAGTTAATGTACCAGAAGTGCGACTTACAGCAGCTATTTGGAAACCGTAGATAAAAAATGTAGTTAAGATAAGACCTAATAATACACCGTGAACCGTTAAAACTTGATAATAGCCAATTCCCTTAGGTAATTCAAAACGTCCTGATCGGACTAAAACTTGTAAAAGACCTGCAGTACCACCTAAAAAGAGTGCGATAAATGCGACATAAATATGAGCCATCGAAAGTAAGGCATCGTTAGAATCTACTTTTAAAAATGCAGTAGTCTTCGTAACCTTATTCGTTTTTTTCATTTCTTGTTCTTGCTTGTTGGATCGCTCTAATGTTATTTGACTCATTTTTTATCCACCACCTTTAATTTAGAATGCATTTGAGCATGACCTACACCGCAATATTCATTACATACGATCAAGTACTCTCCAGCTTTATCAACTGTTGTGACAAATTCTGATACATAGCCGGGTTCTAACATCATATTGACGTTTGTTCCAGCGATTTCAAATCCGTGAACAACGTCTTTTGAAGTCGCCATAAATTTAACTTTTGCGTGAGCAGGCACTTCTAATTCAGGAGGATTGTAGTAAAAAGCTGAAGCAACGACGACAACTTCGTAATCCCAATCCTTACCGGATACTTTATGTACGCCAGGTTTATTAAACGGTGCGATTTCATCAACCTTCTCATGGTTGATTGTGTTCTTTGCACTTGGTGGGTGACTCCCGTTATGAAAAGCCATAATACCTGTAATCATTAAAAAGACGATCAAGGAGCAAACACCAAATGTAAGCCAATATTTTTCATATTTATGAAGATGCATTATTTTCCCTCCTAACTACTGATTTAAAAGCGATCAAGAAATAGACCAAAGCATGCTGCCCAAACAGCTACTATGATTCCACCTAGAGTTAAAACTAGATAGAAAGTACCTTTTAAGTTTTCTTCGGGTTCATTTTTATTAGCCATATTGACCCCTCCTTTTGAAATTTCCTGTTACTTTTGCTTCTCGAATTCATGATATAAAAAATAAAACGCTTTCGATGTGATAAAAATCACACCTCCATGTAAGAAATGTGAATGAAGTGTGAAAAGGTATGGTGAAATGGTGAATTGTAAAAAACAGCATTAGCACTTAAGTAAATTTAGTTATTAATACGATGGTTTTAAAACTTGTTAGAAATTTCAAATGTAAAATTGGAAAATATGGATTTTTCATAATTAAATGAAACCAAAACCTTACAATGAACGTATATATTACAAGAATGGTTAAAATGTAACAAATTTCATAGAATTGAAATTAAATGAGGGGAAGTCGGTGGTAGAAAATACTTTGAGTTACAAACGAGAAAAAAATGTAGGAAAGGATGATTTGATGAAACCAATCGTTGAATTGAAGCATTTATCAAAAACTATTAAAGGTAAAGAAATTATTAAAGATTTGAATATTGAATTATATCCGGGGCAAATCACAGGATTTCTAGGTCCAAATGGTGCAGGTAAGACGACAACTATACGGATGATGACAGGGCTAATGAAACCATCAGCTGGGGAAGTTTTAATCGATGGTGTGTCACTTTCAAATAATTTTGAAAAAGCAATCAGTAAAGTTGGCGTAATTGTAGAAAATCCAGAGATGTATAAATATTTGTCAGGAGCTAAAAACTTACTTCATTTTGCTAGAATGCATGACAATGTTTCAAAAGAAAGAATTACACAAGTTGTGCGTTTGGTTGGACTCGAAAATCGTATTAATGAAAAAGTATCAACTTATTCTCTAGGTATGAGACAAAGATTAGGATTGGCTCAAGCGTTATTACATCATCCAAAGTTTTTAATATTAGATGAACCAACAAATGGACTTGATCCAGCCGGTATTCGAGAGTTTAGAGAACATCTTCAAACAATTGCCAGGCATGAAAATGTATCAATTTTCGTATCGAGTCATTTACTCGCAGAAATTGAGTTAATCTGTGATCGAATTGCAGTGATCCAAAATGGAGAACTTATTGATATTCGTGAGATAGCTGCTGAACAGCAATCTACATATTATTTTGAAGTTGGAAAGCCCTGTGAACAAATTTTAATGGTACAAAACTATCGATTTGAAAAGCAAGCAAAAGGATACCTTATTGCAATAGAAAGAGAAGAAGTACCAAAGCTAATTGCTAGTTTGATAACTGAAGGAATTGACGTTTATACTGTACAACAACATCATCAATCGCTTGAAGATCAATTCTTAGAAATGACAGGAGGTGGTCAAATTGCTAAAGCTTCTGCAAAATGAGTGGATGAAATTATGGCATAAAAAAGGTACTTGGGTCATGCTCATTATTTTAGTCTTATCAATTTTAACAATGGCTGGTGTTCATAAATGGTCATATAACAAGGATGTGGAAAATAGAGGTGAGTGGAAAGCACTTGAAGAGCAATCTATTAAACAACAACAATCAATGATAAAAAGTGGTGAACTTTCAAAAAAACAGTTACAAGATGCAAAAGATGCAATTCAAATTTCAAATTATCGTTTAAAAAACAATATACAACCTGTTGATACGGGAAGTGCTCAATCCTATGTAAATGATAGTTCAATGCTATTATCTTTAATTAGTCTATTTGCTACTATAATAGCGGCTGGTATTGTATCAAGTGAGTTTGCAACGGGAACAATTAAGATGCTTCTTACGCGTCCGGTTAGTCGTGCAAAGATATTATCTTCAAAACTGCTAATAGTCATGATATTTGCAATTTTAATGGCGATACTTACGTGGATTTTAAACTTTATTACAGGAGCAATTTTATATGGTTTCTCTTCAGGGACAAACTTAATAATCGAAGGAAATAAGGTTGTTGAGTCTTCTTTATTGGCTCATTCAATGTATATGTATTTGTTAACATTTGGAGAAATTCTTATGTCGATTGTATTTGCTTTTATGATTGGAAGCATTTTCCGTTCGAGCTCTTTAGCAATCGGACTTACTTTATTTATTAATTTTGCGGGATCTAGTATTGTAGTATTTTTAAGTAAATATGAATTTGTGAAATATTTATGGATTCCAAATATGGATCTAACACAATTTGAGACTGGTTATTCTATTGTAGATGGCTTAACGATGCCGTTTTCTTTAACAATTCTAGCAATCTATGCAGTACTGTTTTTAATAGCAAGCTTTACTTCATTTATAAAACGAGATGTTACTGCTTAAGAATAGAATGATAGGATATCCATAATTTCCAAAAAAAAGAGACAACGAAAAACAATTGTTTTACGTTGTCTCTTTTATCTTTAACTACACTAAATCGAAAAGTCTGCTGGTATAAATACCTTTAATTGCTTTGGTCGAATGTAAACTTCCTCACCGCGATTTAAGTTCAAAGAGCGGAATTGTTCTTTGGATAACTCTGCTTCCAGATATTCATCAACATCCTGGCGATGTAGCTCAATTTGCACGATTGGACCGATGGCATGAATGAAGATAATCTTCGCAAGCACCATATCCTCAAAAATAGCTGATCTTTCAATTTGAATATCATGTGGACGTACATACCCAATTGCCTCTATATCATTTTGGGATAGCTCTTGATCGACAGTACTTGTATAGTTTCCATGAACAAGCTGGCCATCTTTTAAACGTCCTTTAAATAAATTGACGTTGCCGAGAAAATCGTAAACAAATGGACTATTCGGATGTTCATATACGTCTTCAGGTGTACCAACTTGCTCGATGCGCCCTTTATTCATCACTACGATACGGTCAGCAACGTCTAAAGCTTCCTCCTGATCATGTGTTACGAAAATACTTGTTACGTGAAATTCATTGTGCATCTTTCTTAGCCAGCGTCGTAAATCTTTCCGTACTTTTGCATCAAGTGCTCCAAATGGTTCGTCTAACAAAAGTACTTTTGGCTCTACAGCTAGTGCTCTTGCAAGTGCAACACGCTGTCTTTGACCACCAGATAATTGGCTAGGGTAGCGATCAGCAAAGGGCTCGAGCTTCACGAGTGATAAAAGTGTATGTACCTTTTCTTTAATTTCTTTTTTAGATGGACGAGACTTTCGTGGGCGAACCTGTAGACCATAAGCAACATTATCAAATACCGTCATATGTTTGAAGAGGGCATAATGTTGGAAAACAAATCCAATATTCCGTTCCTTTGCATTAATCTCTGTTATATTTTCTCCGTCAAATAAAATCACGCCTTCATCAAGATTCTCTAATCCAGCTATTATGCGAAGTAATGATGTTTTTCCGGATCCAGATGGACCAAGCAACGCAATGAGTTCGCCTGTTTCAATGTTCAAGGAAATATCGTCCAAAGCTTGAAAACTACCAAACTGCTTTTTTACATTTTGAATTGTAATACTCATATTGATCCCTCCTAATGCTTTGTTTTCCATTCAATCAATGTTTTTAATAACGATCGTAATTAAGGCTAAAATGGACATCAATGAAGCAACTGCAAATGCGCTTGAAAATTGGTATTCGTTGTATAAGACTTCTATATGAAGTGGCATTGTATTGGTTAAACCTCGAACATGACCAGATACAACTGATACGGCGCCAAATTCCCCCATAACGCGGGCATTACATAAAATAACTCCATATAAGAAGCCCCCATTTAATATTGGGAAGTGTGACCTTGATAAAAGTAGTGAAAGCACCTGCACCTAAACTGATGGAAGCTTCTTCTTCTTGTTTTCCTTGCGTTTGCATGAGTGGAATAAGTTCTCTAGCAACAAATGGAACAGTTATAAAGAGTGACGCTAAAATAATACCTGGTAAAGCAAAGACGATTTGAACATTGTGATTCAATAGCCATTCGCCGAATAGTCCTTCTGCTCCAAAAAGTAAAATAAATACTAAACCTGCGATAACAGGGGATACAGCAAATGGTAGATCAATTAATGTTGTTAATAAATTTTTCCCACGAAAATCAAATTTCGTAATTACCCAAGCGCAAGCAATCCCAAATATCGTATTGATTGGAACGACTAGTAGAGCTACAAGCAAAGTTAACTTAATCGCAGAAAGAGCATCAGGCTCAGTAATGGATGCAATATATACATCTATTCCTTTTTTAAAGGCGGTTATAAAAATCGTAACCAGTGGTAGTACTAAAAAAATGAGAAGAAATAACAGGGAAATGGTAGTCAGCAAAAAGCGTATGATCCATGGTTCTTTTAAAGCCGCATTCCCTGCTTGCTGCTTAGATGTGACTTTAGGTTGTTCAATCGTCATTTGTTTTTCCATGCCTTCGCCTCCTATGCACTATACTTTTTATTTACGAGCCATTGAATTGTATTCATCACTAGCAAAATCACAAATGATGATACGAGTAAAACAATTGCTATCGCAGTAGCACCTGCATAATCATATTGCTCAAGCTTCGTCATGATGAGTAAAGGGGTTATCTCTGTTTTCATTGGCATATTTCCAGCGATAAAAACGACAGAACCATATTCACCGAGAGCACGAGAAAAGGCAAGAGTAAAACCAGTTAAGATGGCTGGAATTAGCTCGGGAAAAATAACTTTTGTAAACGTTTGAAGTCGATTTGCGCCAAGACTGGCAGATGCCTCCTCTGATTCAACTGAAAAATTTTGCAATACTGGTTGTATTGTTCGTACTACGAATGGTAATCCGATAAATGTTAAAGCAATAATTATCCCTAATGGAGTAAATGCTATTTTAAACGGGACTAGGCTTCCAATCCAGCCGTTTTTTGCATAGAGTGTCGTAAGTGCAATCCCTGCAACTGCAGTCGGCAAAGCGAAGGGAAGATCGACTAGACCATCCATAAGTTTTTTTCCAACAAAATCATAACGAGTAAGTACCCAAGCAATCATGGTACCGAATATAACATTAATAATGGCTGCCACTAATGCAGTACCAAATGTTACTTTATACGATGCTATAACTCTGATATCAGTTATCGTTTTGAAGAAATCATTCAAACTAAGCTGCATCGTATTCCAAAAGAGCATAGAAAGAGGCAGTAATACTAAAATACATAAGTAAAGTAACGTAAAACCAAGAGAAAGCTTAAATCCCGGAAGGATGGTTAACTTTTTCTTGCGTGGTAAAAGAGTTGCCAAAAAAATTCCTCCTTACTGATTTTTAGGAGTATAAATGGAATCAAATGTTCCACCATCGCTGAAGTGTTCCTTTTGAGCTTTTTGCCAGCCTCCAAAATCATCAATTGTAATTAGATCTAGCTTTGGAAATTGCTTTTTATGTTCAGCAAGAATTTTCTTGTTACGTGGACGGTAATAGTTTTCTGCTGCAATTTCCTGACCCTTATCTGTATAGAGATATTCTAAATATGCCTTTGCAACTTTATCAGTTCCCTTTCGTTTCGTATTTTTGTCAACAACTGCAACAGGAGGTTCAGCTAAAATGCTTAATGATGGTGTGACGATTTCAAATTTGTCTTGACCAAGCTCTTTTAATGATAAATAAGCTTCGTTTTCCCATGCGATTAATACATCCCCAATTTGTCGCTCTGTAAATGTTGTTGTAGAACCACGGGCTCCTGAATCAAGAACTTCTACATTGTTATAAAGCTTTTTCATAAAGTCTTTAATTTTTGTTTCATCCCCATTGAATTTTCGATCCGCATAACCCCATGCAGCTAAATAATTCCAACGCGCACCTCCAGATGACTTTGGATTTGGTGTTACAACAGAGACATTTTTTTTCACAAGGTCATCCCAGTCATGAATATGCTTTGGATTCCCCTTACGAACGAGAAATACAATCGTTGAAGTGTAAGGAGAAGAATGATCGGGTAAATCTTTTTCCCAGTCCTTATTAATTAGATTGCGATTTGCAGCAATTTCATCGATATCATAAGCAAGTGCAAGTGTTACAACATCTGCTTGTAAGCCATCGATTACAGCACGCCCTTGCTTACCAGAGCCACCATGAGATTGCTGAATTTTAACATTCTGCCCTGTTTTTTGTTTCCATTCTTTTGTGAAGGAATCATTTATCCCTTCGTACAATTCTCTAGTTGGATCATAGGATACATTTAGTAGATTAATGGTTTCGTCCTTTTGGTTTGAACTAGAACATCCACTAATCAACAACGCCATTGAGCTTGCTGCCAAAAATGCAGCGAATTTCTTAGTGGTTTTCATTTTTTCACTCCTTTAACAATTAGAAAATTTAGTGAATTATCAAAATAGTAAATTGCTGAAATAGATTCAAAAAGTAAAAAGGCTACAATCGTTGGCACTTCCACTGTGTCATTGATTGTAGCCTTCAGTTTGTCTGATCAGCTTATTTTGCTTTATGTAATATTAAAACACATATTTCCAATTAGTCAACTATGAATTAAAAAATTTAATTTTCTATTTTTTTAAGAATACTAGTTGACAGGTTGGTATTCTATGATTTATACTTCGAAGCAATTCACCGTATTCGTGAATCAATTGCATATTAGCTAACCAGACAACTGGAGGCGCTTTTAATGGTTATACATAGCCATTAAAGCGCCCTTTTTTATGAGAGGAAGGTGACAAAATGCTTACTTTTGAAACATTTGAAGAAGTAGAAATTCCTACAATCGAACAAGACCCTGAATATAAAGGTGCGCTTGAAGTATTAAAGTGGAGCTACGATACGTATCAAGATCAGCTTGTTTATGGCTGTAGCTTTGGAATCGAGGGAATCGTACTTATTGATTTGATTGCGAAAATTAAGGAAGACGCAAGAATTGTTTTTTTAGATACCAATCTTCATTTTAAGGAAACATATGACACGATTCAAAAGGTTAAAGAGAAATATCCCAAACTTCAAATTGAATTGAAGCAACCAAAACTTACACTAGAGGAACAAGCAGCTCAATATGGTGATAATTTATGGCAAACAAATCCAAATGAATGTTGCAGAATCAGAAAAGTTGAACCGTTACATGAAGAGTTGAGTGAAGCAACAGCCTGGATATCTGGACTTCGAAGAGAACAAAGTCCAACGCGAGCTAATACAGAATTTTTCAACAAAGATTCAAAATTTGAAGCGATTAAAGTTTGTCCGCTTATTCATTGGACATGGAAAGATGTTTGGCGTTATGTTTCAAAACATGATTTACCATATAACATTTTGCATGATCAAGGATATCCAAGTATTGGCTGTGAAAAATGCACGAAACCTGCTTGGACAGCTGATGATTTACGCTCAGGCAGATGGTCAAATACAGGAAAAACAGAATGTGGTTTACATGAAAACTAGAGGAGGAATTTATAAATGACAAACGTAGCACATGGCGGTATTTTAGTTTCGCGTTATAATCCATCACTAAATATTTCATCAATCAGCAAAGCGATTACACTTGATGCAATTGCTCTAAGTGATATAGAGCTTATAGGTATTGGAGGCTACAGCCCAATTACGGGGTTCTTAAATGAAGAGGATTATCTTTCAGTCGTTGAAAATTTACGTCTTGCTGATGGAACAGTTTGGAGTATTCCCATCACACTTCCTGTTTCAGACGAAGAAATTGAAACAATTGCAATTGGTGATACAGTAAAGCTTGAAAAAGATGGCATTACGTATGGTGTCATTGAGATTGCATCAATCTATTCACCAGATAAAGAAAGAGAAGCTGAAAAAGTTTACGGAACAAAGGACAGTGCACATCCTGGAGTTGCAAAACTTTTCTCTCGACCAAATACATATGTTGGTGGGGAAGTTACACTCATTCAGAGACAAACTCCTAAATTTGAAGAATTTACGTTTACACCAGCTGAAACACGTGCTATTTTTGATGAAAAAGGCTGGAATACAATTGTAGGATTCCAAACACGCAATCCTGTACATCGTGCCCATGAATATATTCAAAAAGCAGCATTAGAAACCATTGATGGACTCTTTTTAAATCCATTAGTCGGTGAAACAAAATCCGATGATATTTCTGCAGAAGTTCGAATGGAAAGTTATCAAGTATTGCTTAAAAACTATTATCCTAAAAATCGTGTCCATTTAGGTATTTTCCCTGCTGCAATGCGTTACGCTGGTCCAAGAGAAGCCATTTTCCATGCACTAGTACGTAAAAATTATGGTTGCACGCATTTTATCGTTGGCCGTGACCATGCAGGGGTAGGGAATTACTATGGAACTTATGATGCACAGAAAATATTTGATCAATTTACTTCTGAAGAATTAGGTATTCAACCATTAAAATTTGAACATAGCTTCTATTGCACAGCTTGTGAAGGAATGGCAACAACAAAAACATGTCCGCATGATCATGACCAACATATTATTTTATCTGGTACGAAGGTTCGTGAAATGCTTCGAAATGGTGAGGTTCCGCCTGCAACCTTTAGTCGCAAAGAGGTTGTCGAAGTGCTTATTAAGGGAATGAGAGAAAAAGCGAAAGCATAGGGGGATCATGATGGCAGAAAATATTGTATGGCATGAGGCATCTGTTACAAAACAAGAGCGGGAGCAAAAAAGTGGGCAAAAAAGCGTCATTCTTTGGTTTACTGGGCTATCAGCATCCGGAAAATCAACCATTGCAAATGCTTTTGCCAGAGAAGTTTTTAATCGAGGCAATGGAGTATATGTGCTTGATGGTGATAATATTCGCCATGGTCTAAATAAGGATTTAGGGTTTGATGAAGAAAGCCGCAAGGAAAATATTCGTAGAATTGGTGAGGTTGCAAAGTTATTTGTAGATGCTGGTCAAATCGTCTGCACTGCATTTATATCTCCGTATCGTGAAGATCGAGAAGTTGTTCGACAATCTAGTAGAGGATGGAGAATTTATCGAAGTATATGTAAAGGCATCGGTTCAGACATGTGAAGAACGAGATCCTAAAGGGTTGTACAAAAAAGCAAAGGCCGGTGAAATACAGAACTTTACGGGAATATCTGCACCTTATGAGGCACCACTTAATCCCGAAATAATTTTAGATACAGAGCAATACTCAATAGAGGAATGTGTATTGCAACTTATTAAAGAACTAAATATCTAATTTTTTAGATAGCTGACTAAACATCTAGAGGCATCCAGCTATATATCTTTTTTCAATTTACTAAGAAAGCATTGTATATCTGGATGTTTTTTAAAATTATAATTTTACATCTTAGAGGTGATTTGATGGGTAAAGTATACATCGTAGGTGCTGGTCCAGGGGATATCGACCTTATTACAGTGAAGGGACTAAGGTGTATTAAAGAATCAGATGTCATTTTATACGATCGTTTGATAAATAAAGAATTATTGAACTATGCGAAACCGGGGGCAGAACTTATTTTCTGTGGTAAGCTTCCAAATCGTCATGCAATGATTCAAGAGAGTATAAATGAATCACTTGTCCGTTACGCTATGGAAGGAAAAATTGTCACACGTTTAAAAGGTGGAGACCCATTCGTTTTTGGTAGAGGAGCAGAGGAAGCGGAGGTACTTGCCAATAATCAAATACCATTCGAAATTGTACCAGGTATCACGTCAGGCATTGCTGCTCCTGCATATGCAGGGATTCCTGTCACACATCGTGACGTCAGCGGTAGTTTTGCGATTGTGACAGGGCATCGTCAGGCAGGAAAGGATGACGATCTAAAATGGGAATCGCTCGCTTCTATCGATACGCTTGCTGTTTACATGGGAGTAAAAAACCTCCCATATATCGTGTCACAGCTTCTAAAATTTGGTCGAGCAAAAAATACGCCTGTTGCACTTATACATTGGGGTACTTACGATAAGCAACAAACAATTACTGGAACGCTTGAAACGATTGAATTAATAGTAGAAAAATCAACTATTTCAAATCCTTCAATGATTATTGTAGGTGAGGTTGTAGCTTTGCGAGAAAAAATTCAATGGTTTAATAAGGAACCAAATCCTGAGCAAATAATAGCTGAACCAGTCAAGTAGTCTTTTAGGAGGGACCCTATATGCAAGCAGTTATTTATATTGCACATGGTACACGAATACAGGCTGGAATAGATGAAGCGAAAGTCTTTGTAGCTCGGGCTAAAGAACATATTCCAATAAAATTGCAGGAGATTTGTTTTTTAGAGCTAGCGGAGCCAACGATTGAGCAAACAATCGACCGTGTCATTGCTAAGGGAGCATCTGAAATTGCCCTCATTCCGATTCTTTTACTAAATGCAAATCATGCCAAAAAAGATATTCCAGCTATGCTTTTGCCCATTAAGCTAAAATATCCGAATATTATTTTTTCTTATGGAAAACCCTTTGGGATTCATCTCAATCTCATTACCCAAATTTATAAGCGTATTCAAGAACAGACCCCTGAATTAGCTCCTGATGATGAAATTTTGCTCATTGGTCGGGGAAGTAGTGATCCAGCCGTCGTTCGTGAATTTGCAGAAATAGCAACGCAGTTGAAGCTTCGTTATGGGATTCGATATGTTGAAATTGCCTTTTTATATGGAAATGGTCCTAAGTTTAGTAGTTATGTTGACAAAATAGTGGAGTCTTCTAAGAAGCATCATTATATTGTTCCTTATTTATTATTTCAGGGAAAACTAAGGAATCATATTGAAAAAGAATTAAAAGGATATAAGAGTGTAACTGTTTGTAACAGCCTTGGTTATGGAGATTTAGTGCTTGATGTTTTATTAGAGCGCACAAGAGAAGCGGTAAAAGCATTACAAACAGTAAGTACATAAATTAGATGAGGTGAAAAAATGACACTACAAGTAAGTAATAGTCCATTTACTGAAAAGCAAGTTCAACTTTTAAATGAGCTAATACCAAATTTAACGGAACAACAGAAAATTTGGCTGAATGGTTATTTAAGTGCCCCAATACAAGTAATTGCAAAGGCTACTGAGGTGCAAGAACTTCCAGCTTCACAACAAACAGTTTCAGCAACCATATTATATGGTTCTCAAACAGGTAATAGTCAAAAACTAGCTGAGAAGTTTGGTGCATTACTAGAAGGAAATTCCGTTCAAGTTGATGTTTCTTCAATGCTTGATTTTAAATTTAAGAATTTAAAAAAGCTTGATAATTTATTAATTATTACTAGTACGCATGGAGAAGGAGAGGCACCTGATAATGCAATTCCTTTTTATGAATCATTACATAGTAGTCGTGCCCCTAAGCTTCCCGATTTGAACTATGCTGTTTTGGCACTAGGGGATAGCTCCTATGAGAAGTTCTGTCAAACTGGTGCTGATATTGACATGCGACTAAAGGAGCTTGGAGCTAATCAATTATTAGAGCGTGTCAATTGCGATGTAGATTATGAGGAAGCAGCAGAACAATGGTTTGAAGTCATCTCAAATACGCTCTTACCATCAAATAGTACGAAACAACCTGAGATAAGTAGAAATGAATCAGTCTATTCTAAAAAGAATCCTTATCAAGCGGAAATAGTAGAGAAAATCAATTTAAATATGGATGGTTCCAATAAAGAAACGTATCATCTAGAACTCTCAGTAGAAGGGTCCAATATAACGTGGCAGGCAGGTGATTGCATTGGAATTTATCCGCATAACCAACAGGATATTGTTGAGGAATTAATAAAAGCTGTCGGTTTTAGTGGAAAAGAAATTGTGCAATACAAAAATGAATCATTGCCAATAGAAGTCGTTTTAAAAAATTATTTAGAAATTACAGTTTTGACTAAGCCACTAATTGAAAAGCTTGTACCATATACAACTGGTGCAGATGAGCTATTAGATGGTAAATGGAAAGAATATAAAGAAGGTCGATATGTAGCAAATCTTCTTAAAGATTATAATTTTACAGGATCGCCTCAGGAACTTGTAGATGTACTACGACCAATTCCTCCAAGACTTTATAGTATTGCATCAAGTTATATAGCAAATCCGGATGAAGTTTCTTTGTTAATCGGGAAAGTTTCTTATACTGCACATGATCAACAACGAATAGGAGTAACTTCAGGAGAAATCTCAGAACAACTTGAAGTAGGAGATACAGTATCCATTTTCTTGCAAGAAAATCCGAATTTTAAACTACCAGATGCAAAAACGCCAATCATAATGATTGGAGCAGGAACAGGTGTTGCGCCATTCCGATCATTTATCGAGGAACGAGCAGAGCAAGATGCAGGGGATTCTTGGTTATTCTTTGGAGAGCAACATTTTCTTACAGACTTCCTTTATCAAGTTGAATGGCTTCGCTATTTAGAAGATGGTGTATTAACGAAAATGGATGTTGCCTTTTCACGTGATCAAGAAGAGAAAATTTATGTACAGCATCGCTTACTTGAAAAGGCTGAAGAAGTGTATAAATGGATTGAAAATGGAGCAGTCATTTATATATGTGGTGATGAAAAAACAATGGCTAAAGATGTGCACGAAGCACTTATTCAAATTATCGAACAACAAGAACAGATTTCACACGAAAAAGCTGAAGAGAAGTTAGTCGCATTACAAAGAGAAAAACGATATCAACGAGATGTTTACTAAAGGAGGTAGGATTATGAGCGGAAAAGTTGAAGCACCAAAAGGGACACCTAGTGCGAACGAAAAATATAAAGAAGAAAGTAATTATTTACGTGGTACGATTGCAGAATCATTTAAAGAGCCTTTATCCGGTAAGATTCCAGAAATCGACCAACAACTTATTAAATTCCACGGAAGCTATATGCAAGATAATCGTGACGAACGATTAATTCGTCAACGAAAAAAACTTGAGCCATCCTATCAATTTATGGTTCGTGTACGTGTACCGGGAGGCGTTGCTACACCCGAACAATGGTTGATGATGGATGAAATGGCAAATACGATTGGCAATACAACATTAAAAGTAACAACACGTCAGACATTCCAAATTCATGGTATTTTAAAACGTAATGTGAAGACGTTTATGCAAAACATTAACTCTGTTTTACTCGATTCAATTGCTGCATGTGGAGATGTAAACAGAAACGTAATGAGCAATGTAAATCCACACCAATCTGAATTTCATCAAGAAGTGTATGACTGGTCCGTTAAACTAAGTGAGCATTTATTGCCACGTACAAGGGCATATCACGAAATTTGGTTAGACGGCGAAAAGGTTCTTGAAACTCCTCAAACAGAAGAGGTTGAGCCAATTTATGGCAAGTATTATTTGCCTCGAAAATTTAAAATTGGTTTAGCAATTCCACCAAGTAATGATGTAGATGTGTATTCTCAAGATATCGGATTGATTGCTATTGCAAAAGACGGTCAGCTTATAGGGTTTAATATTGCTGTTGGTGGCGGTATGGGTATGACACATGGAGATGAATCTACGTATCCGCAACTAGGTCGATTAATTGGTTTTGTTCCTAAGGAAAAGTTATTAATAACAGCAGAGAAAATTCTGACGATCCAACGTGATTATGGCAATCGCTCAAACCGCAAAAATGCACGCTTCAAATATACAATAGATCGTGTTGGTCTTGATTGGTTTAAAGAAGAACTTGCTCGTAGAACAGGATTTGAATTAGAAGAGACAAGAGAATTTAAATTTACAAGAACCGGCGATGAATATGGATGGGTCGAGGGAGTCAACGGAAACTGGCATTTTACACTGTTTGTTGAAAATGGTCGTATTAAGGATTCAGAAAATTATCCACTTATGACGGGGCTTCGAGAAATTGCTAAGGTGCATCAAGGCGAATTTCGAATGACGCCAAACCAAAACGTAATGATTGCAAATGTTCCATCGAATGACAAGGAGAAAATTCAATCACTAATCGAACAATATCATTTAACAGATGGTAAGCAATATTCAGCACTAAGAAGGAACTCTATTGCATGTGTTGCACTTCCAACATGTGGCCTTGCGATGGCAGAGTCTGAGCGTTACTTACCTTCATTGATTACGAAAATAGAAGAAATAATTGATGAAGCTGGATTACATGATGAGGAAATTGTCATTCGTATGTCAGGATGCCCAAATGGTTGTTCTCGTGCTCCACTTGCTGAAATTGGATTTGTCGGCAAAAGTTTAGGCAAATATAATATGTATCTAGGTGCTTCCTATACAGGTGATCGCTTAAGTAAATTATATCGTGAGAGTATCAATGAAGCTGAAATTTTAGCTGAGCTTAAGCCATTATTATTCCTCTATGCTAAAGAACGTGAAGAAGGCGAACATTTTGGTAATTTTGTTGTTAGAAAGGGTATTATTAACGCTACAACAGACGGAACAAATTTCCATGCTAAAAGTTTAGAATCATCGCTTATCTAGTAATCTATAGTTTAACTTTGAAGAAGAAGTTGTCCGGAAAGTTAGGGATTCAGTAATACTTTTGGATAACTTCTTTTTTAACCATTTTTAAATAATCATATTGTTGTTTTAACATAAAATTTAATAAGAAGTTTTCCTTCAAACCAATTCTAAGAATGATGAAACCAAATAAAAAATAAAAAAATGTCCAATTTTGTCATGGACATTTTTGTATGTACATATGCTATTTTAGGCTTTCGTCAATTGTAAGCAATATCGTAAAATTCCCAATTCCATCAGCCATGACAGGTAGCTTAAAAGCGTGCTTGAAGCCAAAGAGTTTTGTTTGCCCAACCATTACAGTAGGTGGGGTGATATCTAGTTCTAAGTTTTGTTCTGCAACAAACGTACAAAGATTTCCTGCAACCATATTGCCAAATTCACCAGTAAATGATTCTAACATTTCTCCTTCCAGTCGCATACCAAACATCGCTTCACCGATAGCACTAAAAGTTGTAGGAGTGGAATCAATGATAATCCGCCCCTTCATATCACCAACCATTCCGATTAATACACTAATTTCTGATTGTTCGAAAGGGTCTGAAGTAATAGATGGAGATGAAACATGAACTTCTTTAGGTATAATCGCTTTAAGTGAAAGAATTGTACCATTTAACATAGTTTGCACTTGTGTAGATGTGCTCATTGGTATCTCCTTTTCGTGTGACCTTTTTATTATATTACCATGCAAAAAGAAAATTTTGTAGCAATCCTTGACGAATTATAGATTTTTTATTATGATTGAGACAACAAATGAGAATGATTTTCATGTTCAGTGATAAAATTAAAATGTTAAGCGATGTTAGACTCCACTTTTCATAATGAAAGTAAAATGACACAAGATAACAGTAGAGTTTAACAGAGAATTTATTAAAAAGGAGCGGTTATAATGATTTATGCATTTATTGGTGCCACATTAATAATTTACGGAGCTATTGGAAAATTTGTATTGAATCAGACAACCGCACATTTAAAATAATTTTCACATCCTCCTAAAACAGGAGGATTTTTTTTGTAGTTGCATGTTAAAATAAAATTATTACTTATTAAAGGGGTAAAAGATTGTTATGACAGAATTCGAACAGCATATACAAAAACTCTTAAAGCAAACTGCAGTTCAATATTTAATTTATCAACATAATGAAGACGAAGAACGCTTACAAAAAACGAAATTATTTGCTGAAAAGCTTTTGAATAAGGAATATATGATTGCGTTTGCAGGACACTTTTCTGCAGGAAAATCAAGTATGATCAATGCATTAACTGGAGAAGAGCTTTTGCCATCTAGTCCGATACCTACAAGTGCGAATGTTGTAAAGGTACATAAATCTGCACAAAATTATGCGATTGCGCATTTAACAGGACAAGATCCAGTTAAATTCGACGAAAATTATGATATTCGTATGGTTAAGGAATTTGCAAAAAACGGAGCACTCGTTTCACAAATTGAAATTGGTCATAAAGATTCTGTTTTACCAGAAGGCATTACTGTAATGGACACGCCAGGTGTCGATTCAACAGATGATGCGCACCGTATGTCTACAGAGTCTGCGCTCCATTTAGCAGATATTGTTTTTTATGTAATGGATTATAATCATGTTCAATCGGAATTAAACTTCCAATTTACTAAAAATCTGATGAAATATAATCCGAACGTGTACTTAATCGTCAACCAAGTTGATAAGCATAAAGAAAATGAATTATCCTTCGAGGATTTTTCAAAATCAGTCCATACATCCTTTGCTAACTGGGGCGTAAATCCAAAAGGTATTTTCTTCACATCATTGCGTGATCAAACACTTCCGTATAATGATTTCAAGGAAGTAAAACAAATTGTCATGAATAGTATGAATGGCTGGCAAGAAAATTTACTGGATGTTGCGGAAAAAACATTACAACAACTTCATACTGAACATGAGCAATATTTACTTTCGAACAAACAAGAACTGTTAGAAAATAATGAAGAAATCCTTTCAAAAGAGGATTGGGAAGTCAGAGATGAAATCAAATCTGACTACCAAACCGTTTTACATCAATTAAAGCTTTATTCAGCATCAAATTGGCAAAAAAGTTTTGATGTTGAACGTGATGAATTATTAGAAAATGCAGCGACAGCAATTGTACCGTTTGAATTACGTGAAAAATTAAGAGAATATCTTGAAAGTATACAACCTAATTTTAAAATGGGGATGTTTTTTGCTGCAAAGAAAACACAAGCCGAGCAAAAGGCACGTAAAGATGCATTATATGAATTGTATTGCTCGATTACGGCTTCTCAAATTTCAGGGCATTTAAAAGCGTTAATGAAAAAGGCGTTAAAAGAAGTTAATGCGTTGACGGATGACATGTCCAATGAAATAGATTTACTTGAGTTAAAACCACCAATGAGTGTGATTGAGGAACAAGTAAAATTAGATTCTGGAATCGCAGGTGATGCATTATTAAACTTTGCTAATCGCGTTTCAAGTGCAACAATAAGATGGTTTAAGCAAAGTACGGATGATTGGAAATTTGAAAAAGCAAAGTATATCGAAGAATTATCATTTACCTCAGTTGAGCCATTAAAGAAAAAATGTGCAGCATTGAAAAGTAAAGTTGAAATTATGGAAGCAGTAGAAGCAATTGAACAACAAGAGAAATATTTCACAATTCAAAAATCCGTTTCTAGTGAAACTAAAAACGAGGATGCAGAACAATGTGTCGTAACATGGACAGAAGAACATATTGCTGCGATCGAAAAAATACGCACATTTGATCCTTCTATGTTGATAAAAGAAGAACATTTGGATATCGAAGAAGTAGCAGAAGAGCAAGATACAACTGGTGTGTCTATTCATACAGCTACTGCACTACAAAATGCATTGAAGACTGCGAATGCTGTAGCACCAATTCAAGGTTTCCAAGAAGTGGCGAATTATCTAACAAATAAAGTAAAACGTCTAGATAAAAAGGATTTCACTATTGCTTTATTTGGTGCATTTAGTGCGGGAAAATCTTCTTTTTCAAATGCTTTATTAGGTCAAAAAGTATTGCCTGTATCACCAAATCCAACTACTGCAGCGATCAATAAAATACGTCCAGTTACAGAGGAACATCCACATGAAACAGCTGATGTTCACCTAAAAACTACTGAACAATTAAAAGAAGATATTATCGCAAGTTTCGGAGCGATTGGTATTCACGTTATTTCATTAGAAGATGCATACAATAAGGTAGGAACAGCGTTAGCAAAAGAATTAGAGGATGAAAGATTACATGTTCATAAATCCTTTATCCGTGCTTTTAAAGAAGGATATTCGGAGTTTAAAGAGAAACTAGGGTCAACTGTTAGAACAAATCGTGAGGAATTTGAGAAATTTGTTGCACAGGAAAACAGAAGTTGTTTTGTAGATTCAATTGATTTCTACTACGATTGTGACTTAACTCGTTTAGGTGTAACGCTTGTTGATACTCCGGGAGCAGACTCTATTAATGCTAGACATACTGGGGTAGCATTTGAATATATTCGAAATGCTGATGCGATTCTATTTATCACATACTATAACCATGCATTTGCAAAAGCCGATCGCGAATTTTTAATCCAATTAGGTCGTGTGAAAGATGCATTTGAATTAGATAAAATGTTCTTTGTAGTAAACGCGATTGATCTAGCTTCAAATGATGAGGAAGAAGCAGATGTTAAAGCCTATGTGAAGCAAGAATTACAACGCTTCGGTATACGAAAACCTCGACTTTTCGGTGTTTCTAGTTTACTTGCATTACAAGAAAAAGTAGAAAACAAACAACTAGATTCTGGCATGTCTTTATTTGAAGAAAACTTCCATCACTTCTTATCGGAAGAACTAACAGCACTTGCTGTACAAGCACTAGCAGAAGAAACGGAAAAAACGCAAGAAAGACTTCGTGTATTGATTCAAAATACAGAAGACAATATGAAACGCAAGGATGAACGTTTAGTTGAACTTGCTAAATTAGAACAATATGTTCACACAAGATACATGTATTCAGCTGCACCAACGATTGAAAAAGATACCGTACAAGAATTAGATGAGCTTATTATACTATGTGTTACAACGTGTGTATTATCGTTATCCTGATTTCTTTAAAGAAGGCTATAATCCAACGACGTTTGCAACTAAATCTGTATCTGTTGCATTAGAAATAGCATTAAAAGAAGTACTAGCATCACTAAGTTTTGACTTTGAACAAGAAATGCGCGTAACAAACTTCCGCTTAGCAAAATTTATCTTGAAAAAAGTCCAAGAACGATATGTGTATGATACAAATCAACTTCAAGACGTAAATGGAAGTTTTTCATTCATGCCATTTGAAGTGGAGGAACCGAACATTTTAGAATTTACAGGTCCGTTTCCAAGTACAAAACCTTACGAAGGCGTTAAATCTTACTTTAAAAATAGTAAATCATTCTTTGAAAAAGGAGATTTTATCAAACTCCGTGAAGCGCTAGAAGAATTAACGAAACCAGATGCTAAGCAATATTTGGATGCGCAATCTGAGCGTATGAAGAAATGGTCTGAAGCAGTTATTACAAAAGAGGCAGAAGAATTACGTTTGTATATTAGTAAACAAGCAATTGATCAAATTGATCTCGAAAAATCCTTACTTCATGAAAGCAGCAAGCTAAATGAATGGAAAGGAATTTATGAATCATTAATGGATGGAGTGAAAAATTAATGGGAAATGTATTCGTTTCAGTCAATGATTTAGAACTTGCAAAACAAAATGATTATAAGTGGATTGATGCTCGTTTCAACTTGCAAAATTCAAATGAAGGCCGCATTTCTTATGAAGAAAGTCACATTGAAAATGCAATCTATTGGGATTTAGAAAAAGATTTATCTGATATGCAAAAGGATGCAGGCAGACACCCAATGCCAGACAAAGAACAGCTTAAAAACTTATTCGAACAAAGTGGCTTACAACAAGTACAAACTATTTTAATTTATGACCAAGGTGGAGCACCGTTTGCACCGAGAGCATGGTGGATGTTGCAATATGGTGGCTTTGAAAATGTGAAAATTGTACAAGAAGGATTTACAGCATTAGAACAAGCTGGTTTTAAGACAACAAATGCCAAAACGGTTATTGATCCTACTCAATTAGAAATTAATTGGCAAGATCATCTTTATACAGACCGCGAAGGAGTTAAGGCAATCGTTGACGGTAAAGTAAATCGTACGTTACTAGACGCTAGAGCAAATATCCGTTACCGTGGGGAAGTAGAAACAATCGACAAGAAGGCTGGACATATCCCTTCCGCCCTAAACTTTGATTGGGAACAATTAAAACAACAAGGATTCCTAGCTCCTAATGATGAACTTTTAGATGTTGTTTCGAAGGATGAACCGATTACTGTTTATTGTGGAAGTGGTGTAACAGCTTCACCACTTTATGCAGTATTAAAAGAAATGAATTATGAAAATGTTCAGCTTTACACAGGCAGCTTTAGCGATTGGATTACAAAATATGAAGTAGAAAAAGGGTAGTATTATTTAGGGTAAATCTGATATCGGTTATTTAACCGATATCATACATAAAGTGAAACTTCAATCAGTAGGGGTTTTCCGACGTACAGGACGTACTAGTGCCAACGTTGCCACAGGACGTGGCGTTTTTAGTTGGCCATCCTCCACTGAAAAATAGGAACTCAGATTTAGTTCGCCACGTCCTGTGGCAACACCTGAGTGACAGGCATCGTGCCTGCCCGAACCAATCGGGCATTTACGGGCAGTTTATCTCTCACCTATGCTTCTTTGAATTTTCTAAAGCCTTGAGGTGGGAGTCGTACTGCCCGTTAATGCGGGATAAAAAATTTAATAGAAAGTAGGGCTTAAATGATTTTATCCAGTCAAAAGAAATTTACTAAAATCCTAAGTGTCACTGCATTAAGTTCAGCATTAGCTTTTACTAGCTTTTCTGGAATGGGTATAAAACCTATATCAGCACAAGCTGCATCAGTTGAAGAAAAAGTAACAAATGAATATATTCTAAAATCAATAGGAAATGTACGATCTGGTGTTGGAACAAAGTATAAAATTTTAAAAACACTTAAGAAAGGTACAACCATAAAACCAATTGTTCGTAAGAAAGATTCAAAAAAAGTATATTGGTATAAAATTAAAATCGGTACCAAATATGGTTGGGTTTCAGGTACGCTTTTGACTAAAAAATATATTTATAAAACAAGTGGAGACACGTCAGCAATCTCTCTAAAAGTTCCGTATATCAATCAGATGAAACCTACTCACGCTCCATTTGGATGTGAAGGAGCAAGCTTACAACAAGCATTACAATTTAAAGGATATGCCCTAAAAACAAGTTATAAAAAATTTTTAAATGATATGCCGAAAACGAAAAATAATCCATATAAGGGTTTTGCAGGTTCACCTTATTATGCTGTAAAAGATGTCTTTCAATCGATTTTCCCAAAACCATTAGCAAGCTATGGGAAAAAATACAGTAGTACCGTAAAAGACATATCAGGCGCATCTGCTAAAGACTTACAAGCTGAATTAAAAGCAGGTAATCCAATCGTTGTCTATGTTACTTTAGACTTCTCAGCTCCTAAATGGACGAAATGGGATATGGGTCTTGCTGGGAAAAACGTCAAAATGGTAGACAATCTACACGTAATGACACTATCAGGATATAGCAACAAAACAAAACGTTATAAAGTTACAGACCCAAATGATAAAGGCGAATATTGGGTTAATCAATATGAATTTGAACGTGCATACAATGCATTAAAATATGCAGTTGTTGTACGATAGTTAATGCCCAAAAGTGAAAGAATAATTCACTTTTGGGTTTTTTTATTGTGAAGTTACATGTATAACTCATGAAAAGAGAAGGATTTTAAATATATTTGTCGAATGCTAAATGATGTCCAATGATTTTATCAAACAACTTTTTTATAAAAAGAGGCGAAATAATGATTTCAAAAGAAAATTTTGTAGAATCAATTACTTCGGAATTGGTAAAAGGAATAACACTATTTGAAAATATTAGTACCAAGAAAATCAATGATTTACATGTAGAAGTACAAAATCGAGAACAACTTATTCAACAGCTAAATGGACAAATTACTGATTTAAAACATTCAGTCAAATCACTAAGCAAACTAAATCTTAATTTGATTGAAGAAAGAAACAGATTAAAAAAACAATTAGATGTCAAAAATAAAAAAGTGGACTTCACAGAAGGAATTACTATATTACTTTCCGGAAATAAAACAACAGAAGAAAAAGTGATCCTCATCAAGTATTTGCTTGAAAAGGGGATAGAAGATACGCAAACTGAATCATATATTGAAGAATTGATGCAACTTATTATTGATGCATTAACAAAATTTGATTTTGAACAGAAAAAGCCAATTAAAAGAAGTCTAAAGAAATATGAGCAATTTTATCACCCTTTATTTGTTAAAGCTCCTGCTTTTTATGTCCGCTTAATGCTTCAAGCATATTACTTCAATAGCATGAACGATATGCTAAAAGACTTGCTGAAAGTTTTAGTGAATTCGGAAGTGTTATATTCGTATAACGATGAAGATGCAATGAATATATTGATATATCTTCTTTTTTATAAACAAATTGTAGATTTTCAAGATAAACCAAAGATTAAATCATTTTATACCAATCAAGATAATAATTATTCAAAAAAACTTTTTATTGAATGTGAGCAATATTTTATCCATAAGAATTCTCATCAGTTTAAAGAAGTTGTGGAAATTCTTCAGAATAAAAAGTCTCAAATTGATATTCTAAAAGTGGAAATGTTGCAATTTGTGTTAAAGAAAATCTTTAATCAAGAAGCGGTCGAAAATTTTCTTTCACTCGATAGGAAGCAACAAATTACTACTCAAAAAAACATCAAATTTCGCCATCCACATTATAGCGAGTTGAGAAATTTTGGATATCAAATCACCGATCGAACAGACGAACAACGATGGTTCGCACTGCAAGAATATATGTCAGTCTATGGATTGAAAACAACGGCATATGAACTAAATAGAAGAATTCGATTGAAAATGGGGACGACCGAAGATCAAGAAAGGTATGCAAATGCCCTCAAGAAATGGAGGTACGACCTAGAACGATTAAAAGAGGCTTACTTTGAAAATGATTTTAAATGGCCTGTTTTATAAAGATTCAAGAGATTACTCTTTTGATAATTTATCGAAGAATAGTAACAAAAATCGCCATATTATTATTATCCAAAAACAAGATGATCAAAACTCCTTGATTAAAACAACAAGATCGTTTATCCTAGAATCAGATAGAAAATTAAGTTGTTAAAGCAATTAATTCAATCTTTAAAAGTTATTCAGAGTTCATATTGTTGAGTAAATTGTTTAAGATTTTTCTATTTGGTTTTGAATTTAAGAATACGAATAGTACTTAAAATATTTTTTTAAAATATTTTTTTGAAAAACTGTTGCAATTATAAAATGAGTACTATATAATAAATCTTGTCTTTAACGCGGAAGTAGTTCAGTGGTAGAACATCACCTTGCCAAGGTGGGGGTCGCGGGTTCGAACCCCGTCTTCCGCTCCATTAAGAGATGCCGGGGTGGCGGAACTGGCAGACGCACAGGACTTAAAATCCTGCGGTAGGTGACTACCGTACCGGTTCGATTCCGGTCCTCGGCACCATCTTTTAATAAATACTAAAAAGTATAAAATGATATATAAATTCAATATGCGCCCATAGCTCAACTGGATAGAGCGTCTGACTACGGATCAGAAGGTTGTGGATTCGACTTCTGCTGGGCGCACCATTTTCGGGAAGTAGCTCAGCTTGGTAGAGCACTTGGTTTGGGACCAAGGGGTCGCAGGTTCGAATCCTGTCTTCCCGACCATATATTTTACATAAAGTAACTTGGGGCCTTAGCTCAGCTGGGAGAGCGCCTGCCTTGCACGCAGGAGGTCAGCGGTTCGATCCCGCTAGGCTCCACCAAATATATATAAAATAATATTATGGCGGCCTAGCTCAGCTGGCTAGAGCGTACGGTTCATACCCGTAAGGTCGGGGGTTCGATCCCCTCGGCCGCCATAAAATCTGGAGGAATACCCAAGTCTGGCTGAAGGGATCGGTCTTGAAAACCGACAGGCGGGTCAAACCGCGCGGGGGTTCGAATCCCTCTTCCTCCTCCATAATTAAATTGAATTAAATTAAATTACTATCATTATCGCGGGGTGGAGCAGTTCGGTAGCTCGTCGGGCTCATAACCCGAAGGTCACAGGTTCAAATCCTGTCCCCGCAACCAAAATGGTTCGGTAGTTCAGCTGGTTAGAATGCCTGCCTGTCACGCAGGAGGTCGCGGGTTCGAGTCCCGTCCGAACCGCCATTTTTCTTATTTAATCTATTAAATTATTATGGGTCGGTAGCTCAGTTGGTAGAGCATTAGATTGAAGCTCTAAGTGTCGGCAGTTCGATTCTGTCCCGACCCACCATAATAATTTTGCCGGTGTAGCTCAGTTGGTAGAGCAACTGACTTGTAATCAGTAGGTCGAGGGTTCGACTCCTTTCGCCGGCACCATTACATGATTCCGAAGTAGCTCAGTTGGTAGCAGCATCTGACTGTTAATCAGAGGGTCGCAGGTTCGAGTCCTGCCTTCGGAGCCATATGGAGAAGTACTCAAGTGGCTGAAGAGGCGCCCCTGCTAAGGGTGTAGGTCGGGTAACCGGCGCGAGGGTTCAAATCCCTCCTTCTCCGCCATATTGGCCCCTTGGTCAAGCGGTTAAGACACCGCCCTTTCACGGCGGTAACACGAGTTCGAATCTCGTAGGGGTCATATTAAAATCCTTCGGAATTAAATTTCTGAAGGGTTTTTTTTATTACTTAACTTTTCCCCCTAATGAACTCCTATTACTAATACACTTTTCCTTGAATTCTCCATTTAATCATAGACAATAAAAATGGTGAAATAGTAGATGGTTTTCCAATATATCCTTATCATGCAGCATCTGGCTTGTGGACGACACCTACAGATTTAGCATTGTTAGTGATTGAATTAATTCAATCAATAAAAGGAAAAGGTAAACTTGGAATCTCTTCAGGTAAATGTGAGGAAATGGTCTGTTCTCAAGGAAATACTGAATGGTCTGGATTAGGTTTATTTTTAGATCACACAGCACAAGAAGTTGAAATTTCATCGTTTAGATGGGGTGTAGGGTCTCAATGCATGTTGGTGGCATATCCTTACTCAGGTAACGGATTTGTAATTATGACAAATACAGATTTAGGGGTTCATCAAATGAAGGGAATCATCGGTGAAGTCTATAATGCACTGATTTTTTAACTATATTTGTTTTATTTACAAAAATGAAGTCTATCATTTATCGAATAGTGTCGTTTTTGGTATAATAAGAACTGATTATAAAGTTAGAAAGTAGTTGAAAGTATTGGAAAATAAATTTCGTATAAGCCAGATTCTTACTTCAAAAGAATCACATAAAGTGGAAAAAATATATGCAGTGAACTCAAAAGGAGAACCTTTTGATTTACTTGAAATTGGAGTTTTAGAACATTTTCATATCTTAACAAAAGAGCAGCTTCAAGAGCAGTTAAACCTACATCAAATACATGCTACTCTTAAGATAGATGGATACAGAACTCTCCTTACCTTAAATTCAACAGAAGATGCTGATCTTTATATTGAATATATAGGCCCGTATTTTAATAAAGTTTTATTATAATTTTGATGAGTAAAGCATTCTTAAAGAATAGATACTATAAGATAAAAGGGAGACAAATTCATTTATGAACCAGCCTCAAGAACAGCATCAAAATTATAAAATACAACCTTTCTTCTCAACTTGGTTGCACCCCAAAAAGACAGCTCAATATTTAATTGACCATAAAAAATGGACATACTCATTAATATTTGTGCTTTTAGGTGGCATGGCAACTGGCATCGCTAGTTTAGAAGACACAGATTATTATCCTACTTATCCGACTTGGTTATTGCTAGTTGGATGTATTATTGCAGGGCCATTTCTTGGAATTGTTTCTGTAACCATTAGCACATTCTTTTCATGGGTGGTTGGGAAAATTTTCAAGGGTAAGGGTAGCTTTAGTGATCTTTTTAAGATTACTAGTTTAACATCTATACCAACCATTGCGATTGCGCCGATTATGCTAGTATGGATGGGGAATTCACCATTAACTTATTTTGATACTGGTCTTAAATCTAGCTCTAGCTATATCATGATCATGGCAGCTGTAGTGTATTGGCTCATTACAATAACAGTAGGTATATGGTCATTTGTTATTAACGTAGCAGGTGTAGCAACTGCACACCGTTTTTCAAACTGGAAAGCATTTTTCACGATTATCATACCAGGACTAGTTTTTGGAGCAATGGTGCTAGTTTTTATTTTACTATTTGTTCTATCCTTTGGTATTTTCTAAAGCAAATTGTAGTTAGATATTTAAATATGGGAGACAATTTTGAAGAAATTCGAATTTGTCTCCATTTTCTTTGATGAAGGAGTCTACAATCAGTGATGTTTTAGTAAACTAGGGTGGCAACGCGAATCGTACTATTCATGATCTCGTCCCTAAGACAATGGCCTTTGGGGAGGGATTTTTTTATTTGGTAAATAAAAGAAGGAATCGGGCGCTGGAATAGTAGCGATTGCATTAGTAGGGGGATTAGCGAATGTTTTTGAAATGAGAGGTATTGTAATTGCTACAAGTTTCATATTTCTAATAATCAGTGGTTTAAATTTCATGAGAATATCAAAAAATGCAGGTACAATCGGTTGGAATTAAATAATAGAATAAAAAAGATCGAACAATGATAAGATTGCCCGATCTTTTTGTTTATGCACCGAAAATATTGCCTTCATTGACAACTTCTCTTGAAATGGCGATGGCACCTTTTTTTCGTAAATGTAATATGGCTTCTTCATTTGCTTGAAGAATTTTTTCAAGATAATATTCTTGTTTTTCTTCTGGTATATGCATCCCATTAAATTCGTCACGAAGTGCAAATTCATATACAGCTAATTCATCGTCAGTTAATATGCCTGGGTTTTTTCCTGTTCCTTTATTTGCATCCATTTATCGTGTCTTCCTTTACATAAAAGTTAATATATATCACTCATAGTATACAACACATCTGGAACCTTTTTGAAGTAATCCCCTTAATGATGAAGTTGATTGGAAAAGACTTATATTAATAACATTTGCAATTCTGGTACAATATTTTGGTGATTTCCGTTAATTAGTACTTCAATGAGGTTTTCTGCTGCAAGTTTTGCCATATCGTTTCTTGTTTCGTGAGTTGCTGATCCGATATGAGGTGTTGCGGTAAAATTATCTAATTGAAGTAAAGGATTATTAGCATTTACCGGTTCTTGAACAAAAACATCAGAAGCTGCTGCGTAAATTTCTTTATTTTTTAGTGCATTGTACATCGCTTCTTCGTCTACTGTTGCACCTCTTGACATATTGATGAATATCGCGGTTTCTTTCATCAGTTGGAATTTTGATGCATCAATCATGTTTTTCGTTTCTTCGGTAAGTGGAGTCAGCATGACAATGAAATCCGATTCCTTTAGTAGCTGTTCTAATGGTTTCCAGACAATATTTTCTTCTTCTAATTCCGGTTTCTTGTGACGATTATAGTAGCTTACATCCATTTGAAATCCAAGTTTTGCTCGTTTAGCTAAGTCTTCGCCAATTCGCCCCATACCAATGATTCCTAAATTTTTATGGTGAATGTTTAAACCGTAGTGGCTAGTTGATGATTTTGCTTGCCAAAGTCCTTTTTTGACGATTTTGTCTAGTTCTGAAATTCTTCTTGCGCTACTGATCATCAGCCCAAAAGTTAAATCTACCACGCTGTCATTCAAGATATAAGGAGTATGTGTGCCAATGATTCCGGCTTTTTTCATCGCTTCAATATCGAAATTATCGTAACCTACACTGATATTACTTACTATTTTTAGATTTGGTGCTTTTTGAATGAGCTCTTCATCAATAAGCGTAGCCTGCGTTAATAAAGCGTGTTTGTCCTCTATACTTTCAAGCAATTGTTCATTTATACATGATGGTTGGTAATCAACCTCGAAGTGTTCTGATAATAGTTTTAGTGTGTTTTCTTCCATATTTCTTGTAATTAAAAGTTTTGGTTTCATGAGGATCCTCCTTAAAATGTAAAAATGTAAAGATATTATTAAGTATATATGAAGAGTTAGTATAAAATCTAAATTTTCCTATTATTTGAAGGAAGATTGGATGTATATTGTAGAATATAACGAGAATAAGCTAAAAATAAAATCCATTTACGGAAGGTGAAATAAAATGGAGGATAAAGTACATAAGATCTGGTTTGATATGATCATGTATACGGTGTTGATGATTTGTATAACGTATTTAATTTATCATAATCAAATGCAACGATATTTTATTTATATTGTAGTTGTGGGATATATTCTAGCTACATCTTTTAAAGTAGTGGAATTAGTGAATCTAAAACAAGCCAAAAAAGAGTCAAAAAATCATACCGCAAAGTAGAAAATATTATGATCTGAGCACTTTATTTTTGATTGATTGACCCTTCTTGAAGTTCATCCACAGTTACAAAGGAATAACCTTCCTTTGTTAATTCTTGTAGGATTCCTTCAATTGCTTGAAATTCTTCACCCGTGTTGTCATGCATAGGATGCAGCAAGATAATCGATCCTGGTTTAATGTGATCTTTTACATAATTTATTTTGTCAGAAGCTTTTAAATAATAGCTATCTGGCTCAAGATTCCAAGTGATGGTTTCTTTTTTGTGTTTATTTAGATAATAGGGAAGTATGAATAGTTTTTTTCCGTTTGGTGGCCGAAAATCAATTTTACCCTTATATCCTGCTTGTCTTATTAATTGGTCTGTTTTTTCGATTTCTTCTTTGACATAAGTAGGTGATTTAAAAACCATTCGATTATGAGAATACGTATGATTTCCAATTTGATGATTTGCTTTTACAATTTTTTTAGCGTCCTCTGGATCCTTCTCAATTTCTTTTCCAATTAGAAAAAAAGTAGCTTTTGCATGATATTGTTCTAAAAGTGGAAGGATCTGGTTTACATTCTTCGTTGGACCATCATCAAAAGTTAATGCAACTTTCATCTCGTTTGTCTCCACTTTTTCAGTTAAACTTCCAAACAACTGATAGGTTCTAGAATTCATCAATTTATATGTACCAAGTAAAAGAATGAAAATAAGTATAATGCTAGTTCCAATAAATAGTAATTTCCTTTTCATAGATATAAGTATCCCCTTATTTTACGATTATTAATAGTTTATGATTATATTAAGTTTAGCATGCATCAAGACAATTTTTAGGCGAAACAATAAAAAGACTGAACGTATTAGAAGTCCAATCTCCTTTTATTGAATATAGTATCGAATAATTATGTCTCAATATCAAGTGCCATAGAAGGACCAAAGAATTCATAGAAAATATGATTTTCCGTGATACCGATGGCAAGCAAATGTTTTATCATTGCAAGCATAAACGGTACAGGCCCGCATATATAGACGTCACTTGATTTTTCTACATGCTCTTCCAAAAATTCCTTTGTGACATATCCATCTGATGAGGTGATTATTTCAAAATAATGAAAGTTTGGATGGTCACTTGCAAGTTGTTTTAATGGATTATTAAATACAACTAAATCTGCAGTATTTGCACTTTGGATAAAATTAATTGCTGCATTATGGTCATTTACTGCCACTTGCGACATGCTCATTAATGGGGTAATACCAATACCACCTGCTAAGAATGTGACAGGGGTATTCTCGTTTGAATGATAGAAAAAGACTCCAGCTGGTGCACTGATTTGTATTGTATCGCCAACATTTAGGTGATCGTGTAAATAATTGGACACTATACCTGCTGGTTCATTGACAATTTCACGTTTTACAGAGATACGATAGCTCTCGCCGTCATATGCTTTAGATAGACTGTATTGACGTTTATGCGTATATTTTTGACCAGGAATTGGTACATGTAGGGTAATAAATTGTCCAGGCTTATAATCCGGTAGTGGTGCGCCATCTGCTGGTTTTAAATAGAAAGAAGTAACTAATTTGTTTTCAGGTACTTTATCAACTAAAGTGAAGTCTTTAAAGAATCGCCAGCCACCAGGTTTCTTCTCCGTTTCTTGATATAAATTTTCCTCTGTTGAGATAAAGGCATCTGCAAGAACACCATAGGCTTCAGTCCATGCGTCCATAATTTCAGGCGTTGCAGCATCACCAAGAACTTCTTTAATCGCGAGTAATAAGTTCTCCCCGACAATTGGATAATGTTCTGGTTTAATCCCAAGGGAGCGGTGCTTTTCAGAGATTTGATTTACAACTGGCATGATTTCAGCTAGATTTTCTATGTGAACTGCTGCAGCATAAACAGCATTCGCTAAAGCTAATTGTTGGCGACCTTTTCGTTGATTTGTCTGATTGAAAATGTTTAATAATTCTGGATGGGTTTCAAATAGTCTATTGTAAAAGGCTGTTGTTATATCCTTACCATGGATTTCCAAAACTGGTGCAGTGGATTTAATAATATCCATTTTTTCTTGTGAAAGCATAATTTCATTCCTTTCATAAACAGTCTAGAACTGTCAGAATGTATAATATAAAACTTCATTCTATTTTTAGCTTTCATAATGAAAATATACATGTAAAATCAGTTTTAGTTATGTAGTTCACTTTTGAGAATTTGCTATAATAAAAATAGCTTTTGCTTTTCATTTCCAGTAAAAAGAGTAAAATTAGATAAGATAGCTTGTTAGAAAGTAGGAGAATAAATGGATGCACAATTCCTAACAAAAATAGCTTCAATCATTTTGTTAGATATCGTTTTAAGCGGTGATAATGCGGTGGTCATTGCACTTGCATGCCGTAATTTAGCTGAAAAGCAACGTAAAAAAGCCATTCTAATTGGTACTGGCGGGGCCATTGTTTTACGTGTACTATTAACCTTTATAGCTGTTTGGTTATTGCAAATTCCTTTTGTAAAAATAATTGGTGGACTGTTACTATTCTATATTGCCTATGATTTATTAAAATCAGGCGATGAAGATCCTAATGTGAAGAGTGGAAGTAGCCTATTTGCTGCTGTTCGTACTATTATCGTTGCAGACTTTGTCATGAGTTTAGATAATGTACTAGCTATAGCAGGTGTTGCTCAAGGTCATATTGGACTTGTCGCATTAGGTTTACTTGTAAGTATTCCATTAATCATCTTCGGAAGCCAAATTATTATTAAATTAATGGAGAAATTCCCGTTCCTTGTTTGGATTGGGGCATTGTTAATTGCATATACTGCAGGGACAATGATTGTTGATGATAAATATGGACATCGTATTGTTGAAGCTACATTCCCAGCGATGGCACACATTATTCCAATTATTATTATGGTTCTATTAATTTTAGTTGGCTTATTGACAAAAAAACGCCAAACAAGAAATTAAAATCTAGATACAATTGGGCTGTCTTATAGTGAATGAATAATTCTCTATAAGACAGCTTTTTTAATCTATTTTAAAAGTGCTGATTCAACATAAATAAGCGTATTGAAAAACAGAAAATCTGTGTTTTCAATACGCTTTATTTAATATAAAAACTAATTATTTATCTGCATTATTTATTTCTTCAGTCAATTTTTCTAATTGATCAATTAATGAACCGATAAAAGCAATCGTGTCTTTAAGTGGTTGATCTGTTGTGATATCAACACCAGCCATTTGTGCTAATTCAACAGGCGTTTTTGTACCGCCAGCTTGCAGTACTTTTAACCAATCTTCAACTGCAGGTTTTCCTTCATGTAAGATGCGTTGTGAAACTTGAGTCGAAATTGTAAGACCTGCACTATAAGTATAAGGATAGAGCCCCATATAATAGTGAGGTTGTCGCATCCAAGTTAACTCAGCACCTTTCGTAATCTCTACTTCATCGCCCCAGAACTCTTCTAGTACAGATCGTTTTAAATTATTTAAAATCGATGCATTCACGCTTTCTCCAGCATCAACAAGTTCATACACTTTGCGTTGATAAGCAGCTTCTAGTAAATGTGTAACAAAGTTGTGGTAATAAGTTCGAGCGATGATTGTCGCAATAACCCAGCGTTTGAAGCGAGGGTCTTTTGAATTTTCCAATAGATAATTTGCCATCAGCATTTCATTCATAGTAGAGGGTGCCTCAACAAAATAAGTGGATGATTCACTATTGAATAGTGATTGATACTTATGAGCATTTCTAAAGTGACCTGCATGGCCTAGTTCATGTGCTAAAACAAATACTTCATTCATACGTTGTGTCCAAGAAATTAAAATATAGGAATGTGATCCATATGGACTTTCACAGAATGCGCCTGTTGATTTTCCTTCATTATTCGCAAAGTCAATCCAGCGTTCATCGAAAGCATGATCAATCATTGTAAGATAATCTTCTCCCATTACGCCAAGACCTTTTTTCATATAGTCACGTGATTCTTCGATTGTAATCGATGGTTCGTAATCTGGATCTAATGAGATTTTCAAATCCGCAAATGTCATTTTATCTAAACCATGTTCTTTTTGTAGAAGTTTAGCATAGCGTCGCATATGAGGTGCTAATTCCTTCATAATGACATCGATTTGGCGATTGTATAAATCACGATCTACTTCTTGATTAAATAATAAATAATCAATGACTGAATCATAGCCTCGTAAACCAGCGATTGTTTTTTCAGTTTGAACATGTGTGTTATAGGTTTTAGCTGTTGTATGTTGATAGTCCGCTAATTTATCAGAGAAAGCTTTAAATGCTTCTCGGCGAACTTCAGTATCTGATTCTAACTCCCAGTCACCTTCAAAAAGGTTATAGCTTAGTGGATAGCTTTTATCGCCTACAGTGAAGTTTTCAAATTTCATATCCACTAATTTGGTTGTATTGTACAAACCGTATGCTGCATTGAAAGTAGAACTTAGCGCAGCTAATGTCCTTTCAACTTCTGGATGTAGTTGGTGTTGTTTTTGATCAATTAAATGATTGATATAGTGAGTGTAATTTGGCGCTAATTGAATAGTTTCTTCTAATAGCTCAGTAGGTAATTCTAAAATTTCGCTATGTACAAAGGATACTAAACTAGCGATTTGAGCTGAAACGGTAGCAAATTTACTCTTGCGAATTTGTGCAGCATCATTTGTTTGATCCGTTTCAAGATCTAATTCTACAAATGATCTATAGGGGATAATAGATTCCACAAATGCTTCATAATCAGTTATGACATTGACGATTTGTTTAGCATCTGTAATATGGCCTTGATATTTGGCGTTTAATGCTTTTGCATCTTCAACGATTTTCTTGATACCAGCATTATAGGCTTCTTCATTTGGTACAAGTGGTGTTAAATCCCAAGTCTCAGAAACAGGGACATCTTGACGTTTTAGTACATTATCTATCAATTGAAACACTCCTTTATTACGTAAAACGAATTAAATTCATTATAAATCGTATATTTCGTAAAGTAAAATATTTCAGATAAATCTTAAATGAAGAATGCTTAAGACAAATAATCAATAAAAACAAGTAAGTAACTTTTTATACCCTGTAAAATGTTTGAAGCGGAATTAGCAATGCTATCCCAAAAGGCGCTTTAGCTGGTTCCGCTTCTACAAAAAGTGTAATTGTTTTATTTGAATTTTCTTACATTTAAAATCACATTAACGTATTAACAAAAGAATAGGGAATCGTGTAAATTGGACATTCTTATTTTCCTAGCATAATTTCCACGAGTTCAATGGGGGCAATGTATTTGTTACCTTTATAAACACGCATATTGCCACCAGATATTTCATCAATTAATAGTATTTCACCAGTTTTTGCATCGCGGCCAAATTCTAATTTTATATCGTGAAGAGTTAAACCTTTTTTTGCTAATTCGGTTTTGACGAAGTTCGCAATATCAATGGTATGTTGTTTTAATATTTCATATTCCTCTTCTGTTAAAATTCCAAGCATGTTAAGCGCGTCTTTAGAAATAGGGGGATCTTGACGGTCATCGTCTTTGATCGTTACTTCAACGAATGAATCAAGTTCTTTGCCTTCTTCAATATAAGCTCCGTAGCGTCTTAAAAAACTACCATCGGCACGGAAACGACATATAACTTCTAAACCATTACCGAATACTGTTGCAGGTTTAACTGTCATAGTAGCTTCATCAATGTCGGAAGAAATAAAATGTGTAGGAACATCGATTGCATTTAGTCTTTTATAAAAGAATGTTGTTAAGCGAAGACCAGCACGGCCAGCACCTTTAATCTTTAGCCCAACACTGTTGGCACCTGGATCAAACACTCCATTCTCACCAGTTACATCATCTTTAAATTGTAATACTAAATGATCTTCATCTACTTTAAATACATCTTTTGTTTTTCCTTCGTAAAGTAGTTCCATTTTCATACCTCCATTTCAATGCTAAATCCAATGTTATTGTAATTTATTGTTAATGGAAATTGTGAAAAAAAGCTAAAAGAAAGGAAAAAATAGTATAAATACCTTGATTTAACGATAAAAAGCAGTAAACCTATAAGATTTACTGCTTTCATCTGATGTATTTAATTAGATTAGATAACACCTTGTGCGATCATCGCATCTGCTACTTTTAAGAAACCAGCAATGTTAGCACCAATTAATAAGTTACCTTCATATCCGAATTCTTTCGCAGCATCACGGCTGTTACGATAGATAGATTTCATAATTTCATGTAGTTTTCCATCTACTTCTTCAAAAGTCCAGAATTGTCTCATACTATTTTGAGCCATTTCTAATGCTGAAACTGCTACGCCACCTGCATTTGCAGCTTTTGCAGGTCCGAATAATACATTGTTCTCAAAATATACATTAATTGCTTGTAAAGTAGAAGGCATGTTCGCACCTTCGCCGACAGCTTTGACACCATTTTGTACAAGTAATTTAGCTGATTCTTCATCAATTTCATTTTGTGTTGCACATGGTAGAGCAATATCACAAGGAATTGACCAAATACCTTTGCAGTCTTCTGTATAAGTTGCATCTGGATGTGTTTCAACATATTCTTTAATACGGCCATGTTGCACTTCTTTAATTAGTTTCACAGTATCTAAATCAATGCCGTTTGGATCGTAAATGTAACCATTTGAATCAGAACAAGCAACAACTTTTGAGCCAAGTTCTTGTGCTTTTTCAATGGCATAAGTAGATACATTACCTGAACCAGATACGACAACAGTTGCACCATCGAAAGTCGCACCAATTTCATTTAACATTTCTTGTACAAAGTAAACACAACCATAACCAGTTGCTTCTTTACGAGCTAAAGAACCACCAAAACGAGGTAATTTACCAGTAATCACGCCTGGTTCATATGCGCCGCGAATGCGATTGTATTGACCAAATAGGTAACCAATTTCACGTGCTCCCACACCGATGTCACCAGCAGGAACGTCAACATCTGGACCGATATATTTATGTAATTCTGTCATAAATGCTTGGCAGAAACGCATGATTTCGGAGTCTGATTTTCCTTTAGGATCAAAATCTGATCCACCCTTAGCACCACCAATAGGTTGTCCAGTAAGAGAGTTTTTGAAGATTTGTTCGAAGCCTAAGAATTTAATGATACTTTCGTTTACAGATGGATGGAAGCGTAAACCACCTTTATAAGGTCCAATTGCTGAACTGTATTGTACACGGTAACCGCGGTTTACTTGGATTTTCCCTTGATCATCTTCCCAAGAAACACGGAATTTTACTACACGTTCTGGTTCAACGATACGTTCTAAAAGGCTTGCTTCCATAAATTCAGGACGTTGTGCGAATACTGGTGTTAAAGAATAAAGAATTTCTTTAACTGCTTGTAGGAATTCCGGTTCATGAGAATTGTGTTCTAGAAGATAGTTATATACCCCATCGATATATTCTGTTGCTACTTTTTGAGATTCTGACATTGCTGTGACCATTTAAAATAACCTCCCATGAATTTTTTACTTATAAACATATATTAGACGTAATCATGTGAATTTTCAAATAACTAAAATAGATGAAATGTATAACGAAAATAGATTAATTCATGCAAAAATGATATATTATCAGTAATGAAATCGCTAACATTTTTGGCAATCAAGTAAGATTTTGATAAGAAAAAACTTTAATCAGTGGCATTTCTTCCACTGGATGTTAAGAAACGCAGGCTTAAAATCCCTACTTTACATTGGAACGTCTGTGGGACTGAACCAATCGGGCAATAACGGGCAGTTATCCTTGAGAAAAGTTTCATTTGTAACAGGGAATGTAACAGGGAAGCCTTGATGATTTGGATGTTACTGCCCGTTATTGCGGGATAAATAGAGAATAGGAGGGCAAGGAGATGACAAAAGTTTGCATAGATGCTGATGGTTGTCCAGTAATATCAGAGACCATTCAAATTGCAAGGGAATTTCAATTTGATGTCACGATCTTTTGTGATACCTCCCATTATTTTGATATAGAAGGTGTCAAAACGGTGATGGTTTCTAAAGGCGCGGATGCAGCAGATTTTGCTTTAGTTAATCAAATAAAAAAAGGAGATATTACAATAACACAGGACTATGGTCTTGCTGCTATGGCATTAGCAAGAGAGGCATATGTGATGAATCAAAATGGTTTGCGATATACTTCTGAAAATATCGATCAACTCTTAAATTCGCGCCATCTAAACCAAAAAATCCGCCAAGCTGGTGGACGTACAAAAGGACCTAAAAAGCGAACGAAAGAAGCAAATGATAAGTTTATTCAAAACTTTCGACAATTATGTGAACAAGTGGCGAATAATAAATAATACCTATAAAAATCAAAAAGCTGGTAGTGTAAAAACTACCAGTTTTTGATTTAATTC
This sequence comes from uncultured Caryophanaceae bacterium, assembly GCA_963792445.1. Taxonomy (GTDB): domain Bacteria; phylum Bacillota; class Bacilli; order Bacillales_A; family Planococcaceae; genus Rummeliibacillus. The sequence continues at coordinate 435,834 of CAWBWO010000002.1, forward strand.
ACCTATTGATGTTAGTTAACATAGAAGATTAGAAATGATTGAGTGTGAGAAAGTAAAAGTAATGCTGATTCCACATCGAAATCAAATGACGTGAAATGGACAGTAAAGAAAGATTGAATCATTGGGAATTTTTACTAAAGCTTAGTCACTTCTTCCACTGTTTGTTCTACTTCTTTACGAGTCATCTTTTCGTGACCTTTCAGCATTGCATCTAGTGTTTTATGAGCTAAAGCTAATGGGATTTTGCAGAACATTAAAATACTGCGTTTTGAAATACTTCTATTATATTCATCAGCTTTGGCTAAATTTTCTTTCGCATAATTAAACAGATCATCTCGCGTCCAACCTTCAGGAACAAAGCTTACACCACGACCTTTGTCCTCATCTTGATTGCGTAAGATATTAACTGCTTGTAAACCACGTCCATAACCAATTGCAAGCTCACGGTCGGTTTTGATTCCTTCTTTCCAAAACCAAATATCGGATAGCATTGTGCCAACTAGACCTGCCACATAATAAGTATAGTCATCTAAATCTTCTCTTGTTTTAACAATCCATCCTTTTGAAGCCCATTTAGCCATGCCTGTTGCCATTTCACTAGTTGAAGCAGCTACAGTATCGCGAATTTCTTCTGGGCAAAGAGTTAGCCAATCTGCAAGTCGCAATGTTACTTCAGGTAATTGATTTGCATAAGGTTCTAACAATTTCATATATGCGGTATGATCAAAAGGTTTTAATAATAACTTACTCGTTTCAATCAATAATTCAGATTTAACATTATTAGATAATTCTTCATGATCCTCAATTTCATCAATCGCACGCATACATAGGTATGCAGTTGCAACTGTAGTTTTTAACTCCTTTTCTAAAAAAGTTATAGGGATAAAGAAAGTACGGCTTGTTGCCTTTAATACTGCTATAGCTTCTTTATAAAGTTCTTTTTGTTTTGGTTGGGTCACTTGAAACTTCCTCCGTTCAATATAAAGCATTACCTCTATCGTATATCAAATTTAGCAAAATAGAAAATTAAATCTACATTCTCAAATCAAATTTCATACTTGTATTTCTTGTTGATTAACTAGAATTTTCTCTAGCAAATAGTTTAATACTAATTTCATTATAGTATGAAAGGATTTGTAAATTGCTACATATCCGCTGTTCACTTTATTTTTAGATAAAAAGCTTTATTTATGTAAGCATTTTCAATATATATCCAATATGCTATAATGGGAGAAATTATTGATTAATGATAGAGTTATTATTGCCAATTAAAACAGGGATACCTGAATTGAATTGCATAATCGAAAACACCAGAGTAAAGTGTTAGTGGGCTATTATAAAGGAGATTTTTATGAATAGAGTAATAGGAATAGATGCTGGGGGAACACTTACTAAATTGGCATATTTAAATGAAAATAATGAAATACAGCTTAAGCATTTTCCCTCAAATGATTTGCCAGCTGTCTTAGAATGGATTCAACGACAATCAGACATTGAAGAAATTGGTCTTACTGGTGGTAGAACAGGTCAAATAATGAAAATGTTAGATACGGATAAATCAATTCATTATATTGTTGAGTTCGAAGCGACTTTAAAAGGTGTACGCTATCAACTAGAAAGAGATGGCCATCAATTTGATAAAAGTATTATCACCAATGTTGGTACAGGAACTTCGATTCATTATATGGATGGAGAAAAGCATATGAGAATAGGAGGGACAGGTGTAGGTGGTGGCACTTTAATCGGTCTCTCAGCATTAACAACGGGTATACAGAATTATAAAGAAATACTCGATCTTGCTAAAAATGGTAAACGAAAAGGGATCGATTTATTGGTGGAAGAAATTTTTGAAGGGATCGATACACCAAAAGAATTAAAACCCACATTAACCGCCAGCAATTTCGGTAAAGTTGGATTAGATGAAACTTCAACATATGAACCACAAGATATTCTTGCAACAGTACAGGGGTTGGTTGGAGAAGTAATTACCACATTAAGTATTCAATTAGCAGACCAAATGGATGTTGAACATATTATCTATATTGGAACAACATTAGATAAAAATGAAAAATTGCAAGAAGTTATTGCCAACTATACGATTTTAAAGAAAAAAACACCGGTATTTTTACAAGATCATGGCTTCAGTGGAGCTGTAGGTGCATTAATTAATATTATCGAGTAGTAAAAGACTTAATGGCCATCCTTTGATAGGCTATTAAGTCTTTTATATGTGGCTTGTGAGGTTATTTTTTGTAATGAATTCATCGATTTTTTATCACGATTTGTGATAAAATGCCTTGAAAAGGTCATAATAATAACTGTTCATCTTAGAATACGGAAATAATTACAAACTATACCTTTCCTTTTTGAATGCCTTGACGAGCAAGAGCATCTGCCGCTTTGTTTTGCGAATCTGGAATCCATTTAATAAAGAACAAATCGAATTGTTGAGAAATTTTTAAAGCTTCCTCTAAGTAAGGTTTATATTCCTCGTTTTTTACAAATTCCTTTTCAATGGAAGCTACGACGATTTTGGAATCTGACCGCACAGAAATCATGCCAGTAGATAATTTTGCTGCTTCCTGTAATCCACGGATTAGTGCCTTAAATTCAGCAATATGATTATTGGTTATACCGATGGGTTCACTGATTTTAACTTGGTGGCCTTCACCTTTTATAAATATACCAATTGCACTTGGACCAGGATTTCCCGCACTTGCTGCATCGATATATACTTCTAACATTTCATCACCACCAGTTCCAATTATATACTTGCATAGTATCACAAATCGGTAGTAGAATAAAAAAATACTGCAAAAGAGGTGATTCCATTTGATCGAGCAAAGCACCATCGTAAAAGAGATCGATGAACTCCTAGAAACTTATTGCGAAGGTTGTTTAGTCAAAACACAAATGCGAAAAGAACGCGGCAAAGCCGGTGCACATAAATTTTGTATAAACTCTTGTACAGTTGGTGAGCAGTTACAGTTTTTAGGGCAAGAATTATTAAAAGTGTATACAAAATCATAAATTTTATTTAAAATATAAATTTGTTGAGGAAAAACACCATAAGATGGTCTTATGGTGTTTTTTTAAAGATTGAAGAGTAACGAAAATGCTTTGAATTTAAGTAGTTCATATTTTTTTTGAAATTTTCAAATTAATTTGGTGAAATGTATTGACTATTATTAGGATAATTTGTACACTGTGAAAAAACAACTGTTTCTTATAGAAGTACAATTTTAAATATAATGTAAGGATCTGATGAGATGAAAGTTTGTAAATTTGGTGGAACTTCAGTCGCTAATGCAGAACAGATCAAAAAAGTAGCGGCAATTGTTCAATCTGATGCCACTCGTAGAATCGTTGTTGTTTCTGCTCCAGGAAAAAGATATAGCGAAGATATTAAGGTTACGGATTTATTAATCGAACTAGCTGAAACTGTTATTTCAGGCGCAGCTTTTGAAAATAAACTACAAAATGTTGTTTCAAGATATAAAGAAAATGCAATAGGTTTAGGAGTAGACCTTTCCATTGTTGATGTTATCGAGGCAGATTTACATGCACGTATTGATGAAGCTTCTAAAGTAAGTAGCGAGTATTTACTAGATACATTAAAAGCTAGTGGTGAAGATAATAGTGCGAAGATGATTGCTCAATTTTTCAATAGTATTGGCATAAAAGCAAAATATGTCAGTCCAAAAGAGGCGGGGCTACTTGTTAGTGATGCTCCTGAACGAGCTCAGGCGTTACCAGAAGCTTTTATTAATTTAAGTCATTTAAAAGATTCAGAAGAGATCATTGTCTTCCCAGGATTCTTTGGTTATACGAAGGCTGGCGTTTTACGTACATTTGATCGCGGTGGCTCTGATATTACTGGTTCAATTGTGGCAGCTGCTGTTCGGGCAACTGTATATGAAAACTTTACAGATGTCGATTGTGTATTTAGTGCAAATCCAAAAGTGGTAAACAACCCGGCAGAAATCAAAGAGATTACATACAGAGAAATGCGAGAACTTTCTTATGCAGGTTTTTCTGTATTTCACGATGAAGCGTTAATGCCTGTTGTAAAACTAGGGATCCCTGTAAACGTTAAAAATACAAATAATCCATTAGCAGAAGGTACGAAAATTGTTCCTAAACGACATGAACATCACAGACCAGTTACTGGCATAGCAGCAGATTCTGGTTTTTCAATTCTATATGTAAGTAAATATTTGATGAATCGAGAAATTGGCTTTGGACGCAAACTGCTCCAAATTCTCGAAGAAGAGCATATTTCATATGATCATACTCCATCAGGTTTAGACGATATCTCTGTGATCATGCGTAACCATCAACTAACTCCTGAAAAAGAGGAGCGAATTATCAAACGTGTTTATAGTGAATTACATGCAGATGATGTATACTTCCGCAGCGGCTTTTCAATGATTGTCGTGGTCGGAGAAGGAATGAATAACAACACTGGCTTAGCAGCACGCGCAGCAAATGCTATTTCGAGAACAGGTGCGAATATTGAAATGATTAATCAAGGATCTTCTGAGGTTAGTCTATCATTTGGCGTTCAAGAAAAATTCGAAAATGTTATTTTACAAGCATTGTATAATGAATTTTTTGCTGTCGTAGGAGTACAATAAATTTGTTCGAACAACGCCTTTTACCTAAAGGCGTTGTTTTTTTAGAAAAAAGTGAAATTTATAAAAAAATATTAAAACTTTTTTTATAATTACGCAGTGAAAATAATATATTAATAATAGCTAAAAGTTGCTTTTATTCTATGATTTGCTATAAATTTAGAATAGTAAGAAAAAACAGGAGGTGAATTCTCTACGTTGAAGTCGTTTTGACGTAGAGAGACCGTATTTGGACATTGAAATAGCCAGTAATTTAATTCTGTTTGTTATTTTAATCGCGATGACTGGATTTTTTGTCGCAACAGAATTCGCCATTGTAAAAGTGAGGCCTACGCGAATTGATCAACTGATAACAGAAGGCAGCAAAAAAGCGATAAAGGCTAAAAAGGTGTTATCACATCTGGATGAGTATTTATCCGCTTGTCAGTTAGGGATTACGATTACAGCACTTGGATTAGGTTGGATTGGTGAACCTACTGCTGAGAAATTGTTGCATCCACTATTTGTATTGCTAAGTATTGAAGGGAATACTGCTGCTGTTCTATCCTTTATAGTTGCATTCTCAGTTGTTACATTTTTACATGTGGTAGTAGGTGAATTAGCGCCAAAAACCTTAGCGATTCAACAAGCAGAAATGATTACCTTGCGTTTTACAGGGATGCTTATACTCTTCCATACCATCATGTATCCATTTATCAAGATATTAAATGGATCAGCAAGAGTTTTGACGAGTATATTTGGCTTGAAAATGCAGTCAGAAGGTGAAGACGTCCATAGTGAAGAAGAATTACGAATGATTTTAAACGATAGCTATAAAAATGGTGAGATTAATCCTTCTGAATATAAATTGATGAACCAAATTTTTGAGTTTGACGAAAGAATTGCAAAAGAAGTGATGGTTCCTCGAACGGAAATTGTAAGTATTGATAAAGAAACGACATTAGATGAAGTTTTTGAGTTGATTAATGTAGAGCAATATACAAGATATCCTGTTACAGATGGGGATAAAGACCATGTGATTGGAATTGTTAATATGAAGCAGCTTCTTTCTGCTCTTATTTTAGATAAAGAAAATAGAACGAAAACAGTTGAAGAATATCTGCAACCAGTCATTCGTATTATTGAAACCGTTCCAATTAATAGCCTTCTTGTGAGATTTCAGAAAGAAAGAATTCATATGGCTATTTTACTTGATGAATACGGTGGTACATCAGGGATTGTCACGATAGAAGACATCATTGAGGAAATCGTTGGTGAAATTCGAGATGAATTTGATGGTGATGAACTACCAGAAATTCAAAAAGTGGCGGATGGACATTTCAGTTTTGATGGAAAAGTATTACTTAATCAAGTAAATGATATGTTGGGCTTGCAAATTGATGAAGAAGATATTGATACAATTGGTGGTTGGTTTATGTCGCATCAAGATAATGCTAAAAAAGGCGATTTCTTTGAAGCGGATGGATTCCAATTTATCGTAAATGAAGTGAATAAACATCAAATTGTCAGAATTGAGGCAAAAAAAGTTAGTGCATAGAAAAAAGCTATTCAGTCATTTGGCTGAGTAGCTTTTATTTTTTAGGATAATTTAATTACATTTGCCGCTTGGGGACCACGGTTTCCTTCGATAATATCGAATTGCACATCTTGTCCTTCCTCTAACGTGCGAAACCCTTCTTCTCGAATGCCAGTGAAATGGACAAAAACGTCATCACCATTATTGTACTCGATAAAACCATACCCTTTTTCGTTATCGAACCATTTGACTTTCCCTTGATGCATTCGCGTTCCTCCCAACAACAAAATTCGAATTCTCGCTAATATCAATACACATTGATGGATAAACTATACCTGATTACATAAAAATTGTCAATTCATTGTCGATGCATAGGCTTAATTGCTGAATATTCTATTTTATAGTATGGTAAAGGTAACAAAAGAGTGAGTAAAATAGAACACTCACCAAAACTTTTTTAACGAAAGTAGGAGCTGCTATGTCAAAAACTGCTCAACCTTTATCAGATTTAGAAATTGCAAGAAATGCTAGGATTCGTCCAATCACAGAAATCGCAGAAAAAGCAGGAATTCCTGATGAAGCACTTGAACTCTACGGCAAATATAAAGCAAAAATAGATGTTACAAAATTAGGACAAATGGCACCTAATGGCAAGGTAGTCCTAGTTACCGCAACAAATCCAACACCAGCTGGAGAAGGAAAGTCAACTGTCACAGTTGGTCTTGCAGACGCATTGCGAAAGTTGCAACAAAATGCAATTGTTGCACTTCGTGAACCATCAATGGGACCAGTTATGGGGATGAAAGGCGGTGCTACAGGTGGGGGATACGCTCAAGTATTGCCAATGGATGAGATTAATCTACATTTTACAGGCGATTTACATGCAATCACAACTGCTAACAATGCACTTGCAGCATTAATTGATAATCATATCCATCAAGGAAACGAGCTGAATATTGATCCACGCCGGATTATTTGGAAACGTGTAATGGATATCAATGATCGTGCATTACGCCATATTGTCATAGGGCTTGGTGGTCCTTCGCAAGGTACCCCACGCGAAGATGGATTTGATATTACCGTTGCATCCGAAATTATGGCAATCTTCTGCTTAGCAACAGATTTACAAGATTTGAAAAAAAGACTTTCTGATATTGTCATAGGCTATAATTACGACAAAGAACCTGTTTTTGTACGTGATTTGGGTGTAGAAGGTGCATTAACACTACTTTTAAAGGATGCATTCAAACCAAATCTTGTGCAAACAATTGAAGGGACACCAGCAATCATTCATGGAGGACCTTTTGCGAATATTGCACATGGATGTAATTCAATTCAAGCCACAAATACTGCACGTAAGCTAGCTGACATAGTAGTGACAGAAGCAGGTTTTGGCGCAGATTTAGGTGCAGAGAAGTTTATGGATATAAAATCTGTACAAGGAAACATTAAACCTGATGCAGTAGTCATCGTAGCAACAATCCGTGCTTTAAAAATGCATGGAGGTGTTGACAAAACAAATCTAAAAACCGAAAACGTTGAAGCCGTTCAAACAGGGATCTGCAAACCTTGCAAAACATATCGATACAATCCGTCAATTTGGTGTAGAACCAATTGTTGCACTAAATCGTTTTGTTTCAGATACTGAAGCGGAAATCGCTATTGTTCAAAAATGGTGTAATAAACAGCAAGTTAAAATCGCCCGTACAAATGTTTGGGAAGAAGGCGGTGCAGGTGGAATTGAGCTTGCAAAATATGTTCTTGAAGTGGTGAATGAAGAAAATAATTTCAAACCAATTTATGATGTGACAGATACAATTGAAAATAAAATCCGCACAATCGTTCAAAAAGTATATGGTGGATTAGATGTAGAATTTACAGACCAAGCACGCAAACAAATGGCTGACATTGAAAAATTTGGATGGGATTCACTTCCTATATGTATGGCAAAAACCCAATACTCATTATCAGACCAACCAAAATTATTAGGGAACCCAAAGGACTTTACGATTACAGTCCGCGAAATAATTCCTAAACTCGGTGCAAAATTTTTAGTGTGTCTAACAGGCAATATCATGACAATGCCAGGCCTACCAAAAACACCAGCAGCATTGAAAATGGATATAGACGAACAAGGAAACGCAATAGGCTTGTTCTAATGATCAACTAAATAGGGCTGTCTCCATTGAAAATCATAATGGAGATGGTCTTTTTTGATTCAAATTAATTATCAAATTCTAAATTCCACATTGCTAATCAAATTATCGGTATAATAGAAATACCTTGCAAAAAAAGGAGTCACCTCAATATGAACAGTATAGAACAATGCGAAAAACTAGTGAAATCTATTTACAACCAGTTTGACGCCAGTCATGATTTTCAACATATCGAACGCGTTATGATGAACGCAAAAACCATCTTAAACACAGAACCTCAAGCGAATCCAGAAATCGTCCAATTAGCCGTTCTATTACATGATGTAAGCGATCCAAAATATACAAGTGGAAAAGACAATGAAATTTCAATTTTACATCAACTTAGTCTGACAGCAGAGGAGATTAAACAAATCCAAGAAATTATTGCTTCTGTATCATTCCGAGGAGGAAATGAACTAGAAGCAAAATCATTGGAAGCAAAAATTGTGCGAGATGCTGATCGACTTGATGCGATTGGTGCCGTTGGAATCGCTAGAACTTTTGCCTATGGAGGTGCAAAAGGGCGTAAATTATATGATGTGGATGAAGAGATTCGTCATCAGATGACAGAAGAAGAATACCGAAAAAAAGATACTGCATCTGTCACACATTTTTATGAAAAGCTTCTATTATTAAAAGATTTAATGACAACTCCAAAAGGAAAGCAAATGGCTGAAGGCCGTCATCAATTTATGGTAGACTTTTTACAACAATTGAAGTTAGAAAGAGAAGGGGAATTATGAGTCATTTAATCGTTTCAAATTGTACAAAGACAGTAGGCGATAAAACGCTTTTTGAAAATATAGAATTTACGATTGTAGAAGGAGAAAGAGCAGGGCTAATTGGTATTAATGGAACAGGGAAATCTACGTTACTTTCCATATTAGCAGGAGAAATAGAAGCAGATTCAATCAAATTAGATCATCCTAATAAGTATAGAATTGCCTATTTGCCACAAAATCCTGTCTTTTCACCAGGGGAAACCGTGTTGCAAGCAATATTTGCAGGTGATTCACCTACATTAAAGCTAAACGGGGAGTATGAAGAAACAGTCTCCATGCTAAGCCATGATCCTGAGTCAACTACTTTGCAAGATAAACTATTCAGACTACAACAACAAATGGATCAAAACCAAGCTTGGGATGTCAATGCATTAGCCAAAACAGCGTTAACAAAACTTGGTATTGAGATGTTTGAAGAAGAAGTAGTCAACCTTTCCGGTGGACAACAAAAACGAGTTGCTTTAGCAAAAGTATTAATAGAACCAGCTGATCTATATTTACTAGATGAACCAACGAACCATTTAGATGTGCAGTCAACAGAATGGTTGCAAGAAATGGTCGTACGAATAAAAGGCGCTGTTATTTTCATCACGCATGATCGATACTTCCTAGATGCTGTATCAACTGATATTTATGAAATTGCGAACAAGACGATGTATAAGCATAACGGGAATTATGCGAACTTTTTAGAAGCAAAAGCAATTCGTGAGGAAATGGCAGTTGCTACCCAAGCAAAAAATCGTAACCGTTATCGTTCAGAGTTAAAATGGATTCGCCGTGGTGCGCAAGCAAGATCGACGAAACAAAAAGCAAGAATTCAACGATTTGAAGAGCTTTCTGAAAATCTAGAACATAAATCTGAAGATACAAATCTTGAATTAGGACTGGTTACTACTCGATTGGGAAAAAAGGTAATTGAAGCAAAGGATATTACAAAAGGCTATCAAGATAAGCATCTGATTGAACATTTTTCTTTCCTTTTACAGCAAGGTGACCGAATTGGAATTATTGGTGCCAATGGTGCGGGAAAAAGTACGCTATTAAATATGCTAGCAGGGGATATTGTTCCTGATTCAGGTACGATTGAAGTGGGTTCTACAGTACGCGTTGCACATTTTACACAACATCTTCCTGAGATGAATACAAATCAGCGTATGATTGAATATATTCGCGAAACGGCGAATGATATAGAAGATGCAACAGGGGAACATCACTCAGCTGCACAAATGCTAGAACGATTTTTATTCCCATTACATACACATGGGACACCAATTGGAAAACTATCTGGTGGCGAGCGTAAACGACTTTTCCTATTAAAATTGTTAATGGAACAACCGAATGTACTATTGCTAGATGAACCGACAAATGACTTAGATATTGAGACATTATCTGTTTTAGAAGATTTTATCGAACAATTCCAAGGCGTTGTTGTAACGATTTCACATGACCGTTTCTTCCTTGACCGAATTGCCAAGAAATTGTGGGTATTAGACGGTCATGGAGGTATTGAAGAATCGCTGGATATTTACAGTGATTACCTTACGAAACAGTCACAAATAGCAAAACCTCTAGTACAAGAAGTGAAAGTAGAAAAAGTGCGAGAACCAAAAGTACAAAAGAAAAAATTATCTTTTAAAGAAACAAAAGAATGGGAAACAATTGAAGATGATATAGCAAAAGTCGAAGAAGCCATTATGGCAACTGAAGAAGGGATTTCAGGCGCTGGTTCTGATTTTACATTATTGCAAAATTTGACAGCAGAATTAGATGAGTTAAATGCAAAATATGAACATCTAATTGAACGATGGGAATACTTACAAGAAATTGTAAATGGTTAATGAAAGGGTGAATCAATGATGAAAATAGTCACAATTGAACCAACTCCAAGTCCAAATACGATGAAAGTAATTCTTGATCAGGAGTTACCATTTGGCACAGCAAATAATTACAACGAAAAAAATAAAACAGAAGCTCCAAAAGAGATACAAGATATTTTAGCCATTGAAGGCGTAAAAGGTGTATACCATGTTGCAGATTTTCTAGCTGTAGAACGGATTTCAAAGTATGATTGGGAAAATATTTTAGCAGCAGTACGTAATGCATTTGGCGAACAAAACGAAACTTCTATTGTAGAACAAGTTGATGAACATTATGGAGAAGTATATGTTCATGTTCAAATGTTCAAAGGTATACCGCTTCAAGTAAAAGTATTTGATAGCATATCTGAACAACGTTTTGGATTAGCAAAACGTTTTATCGATGCATTCAACAAAGCGATGCAAGATGATGAAAACTATATTTTACAACGCAAATGGGTAGATTATGGCGTTCGTTATGGTGAAAAAGAAGAGATTGGTCAAAGTATGGTCGATGAGATTGAAGCTGCATTCCCAGAAAGCCGCATTAATGAACTAATAACTGCAAGTAAAGAACAAAAAACAACTGTTACACGAAACAAACGGAAAGTCACCCTACAAGAGTTTGATGTAGAAGATTGGGAAACACGCTTCCAATTACTAGATCAAATGTCTGATCCAGAAGTGGATGATTTACCACTACTACAAAAAGCATTAACTGATGAGAAAATGTCCATTCGTCGCCTTGCAACTGTTTACTTAGGCATGATCAAGGATAAAAAAGTTGTTCCATATTTAGTACAAGCCCTTCAAGATAAAAGTGCATCTGTTAGACGTACAGCAGGTGATTGCATTAGTGATTTAGGATTTGTGGAATTTGAATCAGCTATGGCAGAAGCATTAAAGGATCGCAATAAACTTGTTCGTTGGCGTGCTGCTATGTTTCTATATGAAACAGGTACAAATGCTTGTTTAGAGACATTAGAAGCAGCAAGTAACGATCCAGAGTTTGAAGTGAAATTACAAGTGAAAATGGCCATTGCCCGTATATCACAAGGGATTGAAGCAATGGGCTCTGTCTGGAAACAGATGACCGAAGCACGTGAAGCAGCAAAAGAGAAAAACTAAATTTCCTTTGCAAAATGATTGAAAAAGTACGCAAACTAAAAACCTTCAGTAGGATTCATCCTATCTGGAGGTTTTTAAAATTTATCTTACATTCTTCGTGTGATTTTTAAAAAATTAAATTGTTGGTTTAACTATTCTAATTTATGGGAATATAACCCTTAGTTATGTAGGAAACGTGGGCATCCCAATATTACCTTCAAGGTGCCCAATCTTATAAAATAAAAAATTTACGAATTGACCAAGTCTTTTTCACGTTTAACCTTTGCGAAATACATAGCATAACTAGTGTAAAAGGATGCAACACTTAAAATTCCAAATAACCATCGCATTTCGATGCTATAAATTGGTGCAACAATTCCTCCAACCAATAAAATAATTCCTATTCCCAAAAGAAAAATAGCCGTGTTTAGATCCTTCATTCACAACATCTCCTTATGCTTTTGTATGACTATTATTTCTATATTCAGAATTCTTAAACCTTCTTTTAATTCAAAATTTTACAAATAAATATATAACTTTTACAAAAAATTAATTTGTAAAGTATTTTTTATGTGTGTAAGAGAAATTATTTGAAAATGTGTCTATTTTATGACTATAATAATAGCAATCCAATTAGATAGAAGTTTGAAATAATCGATATTGTAAGTAAACAATAATACCCGAAGCAAACTTATTGAAATATTACTTCAAGGAGGTTGTAATAATGGTAAGTATTCAATTAGTTCCTCATGATGTAAGTTATGCCGAAGAAATGTGTAGACTGACAAGTAATCCCGAAGTTCGAAATGCTCTTGGCTTTACAGATCAGCAATGCTCTGTTGATGGTACAAGAGACTTTATTCGATTGATGCAATTAGAAGAAAAATTGGGGCAACAATTTTCAAGAATGATTTTTAATGAAGAGAATAATTTGATTGGGGTTATTTCATTAAAAAATATAGATGAAAAAGAAAATCTGTGCCATATTGGTACTTGGATTGGTCGCCCGTATTGGGGAAAAGGTTATAATCAACTAGCGAAAATTGAAATGCTAAAGATTGCGTTTGAGTTTTTCCAATTTAATTATGTTTTTGCTGGGGCACGTTTAGAGAATACTCGCTCCAAAAAAGCTCAGGCTAAACTTCCATATATGACATTGCATGTAGAGCATCAATTTTATCATGAGTGGAAAAAACTAGAACAACAAGAACGTACACCTTGTATACTAAATGTTGTCAAAAAAGAAGATTTCTTAAACTGGTATTACGAAAATAGTGTGGCAGGTTAAAGAATTGACCAAATACAAATTGGCCAGTTCTTTTTTATTTGCAGAAAATTAGTCGTAATAAGGAAGGCTATAATCACAATTGGTAAAAATGATAGGATTTTCGACAAGTGATGGAGAATTAGTGAAGTAAGGCATTAAATGAATAACAAAATCTAGTGAATCTTGATTTAAAAAGTTTATGATTTTGTAATTGTTTTATTCAATTGAGTAGGTACATAGTCAAAAATCTTCAATTCATTTTCTACATACAAAAAAGCTTGGCGAACCATGTTCAACACGAGATAGAACATTAGGGGGTGTGGTGGATTGGAAAAGGTGAATCAAGTAGAAAAAACGAAACCGATTTCTATTTTCAATGAAGAACTAAAACACATCGATCTCAACAAAACGATGCGCGATATTGCATCACTTTCTGGTGTATTAAATGATTTACATACACAACAAATTTATCAATCTCCATCTGAAGTTCTACGGTTTTTAAGAATTGTACAGTTATTAAATGAAGAGGCTTTAGGTTTAGCTTATTCAATTGCAGATGAAGAATCGCTTTATTATCGATATCTTCATCGGTTTAATTACGATGAAGAACCTCCTTCAATAGAGAGGGTTAGCCAAATTGTAAATACATTAGCAAAACATAGCTGGATATCCAAGCAGTCAAAACAAGTGAAGGTATTGGATAGAGGAAAACGGATGATTGATTCTCTGATTCGATTAGCCAATGAATCACTGGCTTATCATATGCAGGATGATTTAACGAGAGCTTTATTTCAGGCTTGTCGCGATGCAGAACTTAGTAAGGCATATGATGATCAAGGAATATCAGGGGGTAACAACATTGCATCAATGATTCAAAATATAGAAGAAGCAACTGAACAAATTGAGTTACGACAACTTGAATTTTTGGCAGATAAAAATGCATTACCTGAACTGAAGAAGATCCATGCATTGATGATGGAATTGGATGAAAAAATGAATAGTCGTTTACAGCGAATCCAATCTGTCGAAGGTAGTTCGAATTTAAGTCGACTTATTGAGCGAGGGATTGCTGCTCTTTCGAAAGGAACTAGACTAAGTCTTGGAACACTGAACAAGTATAAGCGGTTTATAATGATGAAAAATACACCACTAACGGCGAATATTTCACCGGAAAAGGTTCGACAATTCATCATTAATATGTACGATCCACCAATTGATTCTACTATTCCAAATGCCCATGATCTTCTTAGTTTTATGGAACAGCAAATATATGAAGATGAAGCGATGGATGGATTATGGATTCCTATTAAATTTACATCGCCTATAAGCAAATTAGATATTGAAGAAAGTGTAGACTATCTAGAAAACTATGAATCTCAGGTAAATTTTGAAGAAATCGATGAGGAAATGATTACTTATACAGAAGAACTGATTGAAGAGGAAAATATTCATGATGCCTTTACGAATGCTTCGTGGCAAATGACAAAAGCAATAATTGATACAGAACATGTAGAAAACTATTTGCAAATTCAAAAAGAGGCAGAAATTGAACAACTAATTGTTGAGTTAGGTTCATCAAATTGGGGTGATAGCATTCGTACAATGCTTACTGTATCAGCATTAGTCGGAAATAGGGATATCGATGAAGAAGAAAAGATTGATGTTCAATCATTTGAAAAAGAATGGGAGTGGATTGATGATGACGACAGAAAATATATTGTACGACAACGAACAACAAAATTTAAACCCGTTAATGGTGATGCAAAATCTTAAAGCGTTTTTGTCTACGGAGGAAGAACTAGTTTTCATGCAATTATTGTTTTCTTCATCATCTGCTATTCGCGGGCAAAATTATGGCTTAAAGCGAAAAGAAGTAGAGAAATTACTAGAAATTAAAAATGATGAAAATGCATTTTATTCTTTCATACATCGATTAAACCAAGCGATTGCTAGATACTTCAAAGTGATTTATGACGAAAAGCGCGATCAATTAATCGTCATGATGCGGGTCCCTGCAAGACAAGCAAAATCTACATTAAATAAAGAAGCATTAGCAATACTGTTATATATGTTTTACCAACAAGAAGTACTAGAGCACGAATATACCATATTACAACAGCTACTAACAGACTTTGGCCATGAAATGCAACATGCGAGCAGAAAGCTTCAAAACAATATTGATATATTGAAGAAAATTGGCGCAGTAGAAGATTTTCAACTTTCAAGGAGTGAGCAAGCATATAAAATCACGGCTATTGGTGCACATATGTTTTCTAACTCCTTTTTACGACGAGCTACTGAATTTGCTCAATCTGCACAGTTAAGTAAAGAAGAGGTCGTGAAATTTTTTAAAAGACATAATTTGTATAAGCAGGAGGAAGAACGATGATTCCATACAGCTTACAATTTAGTGGCATTCGCGATTATAAACCAGTGAAAATGACGTTTGGAGAAGCAGGGGAACATGTTTTAATAACTGGTCCGAATGGAGCGGGCAAATCAACCATCACATTTGCGATAGGCGCGGTTCTTTGTTCATCGAAAGTAGATATTGAGGGATTGCGCTCATGCTCATTAAGGCTCGGTCAAACCTGGAGGGCAGAAGTTTTTTTAACATTCCATAATATTGGTCATTCACGTATAGATGCACCCACCTTTATAGCATTCCAACTACTGATTAAACAAAAACCCGGTTCAGTAATTCAGCGGCAATTTACTGTATTTGCAGGGGAATCACCAGAAGAATTGACGAAAATTGCAACATATCGTTCTGGTGATGCGCAAAATCGCAATCTTAGTATGTATCGTGATGATCTTCAATTCAAATATAAAATACAACCAGATTTGTTCTATCTCATTTGGTATCAAAAAGAAGTGAATCAGTTTGCTACCATGGAACCAGAGGAACGCTTTCGAAGATTTAGTGAAATGTATCATATTGAAGAGATTCAAAAAACATGGGAAACAAGTGTAGAAAGTTTAAAGGATCTAGAAGAGGAATTACTACAAACGAAAAGCCATTTAAAGGTAAATGAAAGCCAACTTGCTATTGCTCACGTTGCATATAAACGGTTTAAAAGTAATGAAAGAACATTGGAAATTAATGGAAAAAATCATGTGTGGCTAACACTTAGTATTAGAGGAAAATTAGCATTAGAGCAAAGTGTACTTGAACAAGAATTAAAAGCAAAGCAAAAGCAATTGAATGGACTTGCAGATAAGGGTACAGTCATCGCCAACCATTTAGCTCAAATGAAATTAAGAAAAGATCAAAAAGAACAACAAAATCACCAAGTCGAACTTGAAATCCGCCAACTAAAAAATCGGGAATTATCTTTTCACAATCAACTAATCCGATTAAAGGGCGAAATAGACCATCTACGCCAAACACTTGCAAGCACAGAAAAACTTCGAAAAAAACTAATGTTTAGTGAAGAAGAAACGAAGACACTTACGGAACAAAATAAAGAAAAAACGACACAATTAAATCTTCAACTAGAAGAAAATAAAGAAAAGCTGCAGCAGATTACAAAGAAAATAATGATTCTTCAAATGCAGAAGATAGAAGAGGAACATAAACTCAAAATCTTAAAAGAGCAAGAAGAAGAGCATAAAAAATTGCTATCCATCTACAAAAGTAGCCATGAAGTCGAAAAATTATTGGATCAAAATAAAAAAGATTTTAATGATATTTCAAAGGCTATACCACGTGAAGAAGAAATCATTCAGCGGCTAAAAAAAGAAATAACGATGTTGCAACAAAATAAAGTGATGTCGAATCGCCAACAAATGGCTATTCAACATTTACAAAGTCAGGGAATAAAGGCATTTCCAATACGTGACTTTATTGAAATGGAAGAAGAAGCAACACTCAAAGATGAACAGCTTCTTGATCCAATCAAATACACGATTTTCTATACAGCTAGGAAGTGCAAACCAATCAATGATTTATACCATGTCTCTTTACCAAATCTAGTACCTACTAAATTTATGGAGAATTTACCCCTACTAAAATTGAAAATTAAAGACAATCTATCTGATGAACAAATCATTATGGCATCTAAAGCATTATATTGGATTGATCAATTTTTTAAATCTCAACCAAAATTGGAAGGTCACTTTTTAGTCGATGAACGTGGGATACGAGGTCCACAAGAAAGAAATACATTAATCTTAAGTAAAAAGGCTCTAGAAAAGCGTTTAAGTGAATTGCAAAATACGTTAACTTTAAATGAAGCAAAACTGGATATGTCCTATCAAAAACAGTCGGAATATGAAAAGAAAATTAGTGACTTACAAAGTGTCATCAAAGACGTCAAAAAAGCAGAAGCATTTATGCTCGAATACGACAAAAAAGAGGATCATATAAAACTAATCAAAGCACTAGAAGAACAAACCAATCAATTCCATCAGACAAATGAACAAATACAAGATAAAATAATCGAGATTCAACAACAGATTGCAATAGTATATCAAGAACATAAATTTCTACAGGAACAACTTGAAATATTCAACAAACTAGGTGAGTTAAAATCTGAACAACAAAAATTACTAAAGTTAGAGCAACAAGAAAAACAATTGAACCTCCAAAGAAAAGAAAATGATGAAGAAAAAAGCAAAAAAGGTCAACTTCATCAAGATTTACTCGACTTAATAAGCAATTTAACACGTAATATTGGAAGAATCGTGAATGATCAAGAAAGTAACAAGCATGCCCTTCTAAATATAGAAAAAAAGCAAATCGAATTAGAAGAGCAGATTCAAACCACTAAGACAGAAATTACACGAAATGACATCATTTTAAAGGATTTAAAGGAAATTATTCCATCATTATACGAAGAAGCAGGACAGGAAGAAACGGTAAAAGATCAAACTATGCCAACCCTTTTATCAGAAAACGAGCGTGCTAAAATTGTATTTGAAGCTGCCAGAAATGCGGATGTGGACCCACATGCTGAAGAAAATTATAAAATGCGCAAAGCGGATTATGATAAAAAGAAAGAAGATGCTCAAAAAATCGAAGAGCTCTTAGAAGAAAATAAAATCCTTGTTGCAGAAAACGAACAGAAGCTGGAAACAACGATTAACAAACACGTTTTATTGATCAATAAAAAATTTCAATATTATATGGAACAATTTAACTTTGACAGTGAAATTAGTTGGGAGCGATTCTCAGACAAGCGGGGGCGAGTAGTCTTTAAATTATATGTAAAAGCTCATAAAAATGGACATGGTAATAAATTAGGAGATGTCAGTGTCAAGGCAAGAAATGGCAAGTATGGTAAGGGCGTATCTGGAGGAGAAGAATCACTAAGCTCACTACTGTTTGCACTCTCTTTACTTCAACACTTAGAAATTACACCAGGTTATATTATTTTAGATGAATTTGATAGTGCTCTCGATGAAATACGAAAAGAAAAGGTATTCGAACTATTTGCAAGTGAATTACAACGGAAGCTGATCATCCTATCCCCAAAAGCACATGACGACCAATACTATGCAAAATACAGTAGAGTATTCATCGTTCAACATGATGCTACAAAAGTAGAAAGCACGATTAAAGGGATACAGATTAAAAGCAATGTAGTTGTTTAGTAGGTGAATAATTTAGATAATAAAAAGAGACAGTGAAATGAGTGTTTGTACTGCCCTCAATAGTCAGATTTTACTTTAACCTTTGAGGGTAGTACAAATTCGTTGCCTCTTTTTTGATTCTGTATAGTGGTGAGCTTTTAAGCAGTTTAATTGAACAATTAAACTCAAATATTCATCTGATTGGTAAATGAATAAATCATGAATAGAATGTAACGTTGAAAATAAGAACATTTAATAGTAGTTAGTTTATCGCATCACTTTAGTAGTTTCTAACTTTGCTAAAATTGCATACAACTTCATTTTACGTTTTGATAATTCTTTTTCTGTTTTTTCGATTGTCCGAATAATTGAATACATTTTTCCGTGTATTTCTTCAAATGCATAGCATGAATCATCTAAACGATTTACATAAAAAATCATCTGAATCTCGCTAACTGTAAAACCTAGGGATTCCAATTCTTTAATAACTTCAAAGTCTCTAATATCATTCTCTGTATAATATCTCTTGTCCCCAACTTTCACTGGATTGATCAGATTGAGTTCCTCATAATAACGAATGGTGTCCTTTGATGAATTAACTTTTGCTACAAAATCTGCTAAGTACATCTATTCTTTTTCGCCCCTTAAAAATAATGATTACCTTAAAAAACTAGTAGGCATGAACTTACTAATAATAAGTTTTTGAATGATTAGTAGGATTGTAGTTCATATTCTTGCTTAAAAATATAAAGGATTTAGTTCAAATTCTTTGTGTTAGAATATTCAAAAATTTAAAAGTAAAGGAAAGAACGAGAAATTCTATATACATTCCTTAATGTTTTCAAAAATTACCTTAATATTCCATTATTCTTTTGTATTTTCCTTAAAGTATAAAAATTCCCTAATTATTAATATAACAAATTATACGTAAATTTAACAAATTGTATGGTTCAAATATGCTCAATTTTTTTAAAAAAAATATTGAAACAATAGAACAGAACGTTTGTTCCTATTATTACATAATATAGATTATTTGGCAATTGATATGATTAGATAAGTGTTCTATTTATCTAAGTTTATATTTATAATGATTTAGTAAATCATTTTACAAATCTTAATCATTCCTGTACAATATATTTAAATTAATAGTTAAACGTAACACATGGTGGAGTCAGTCAATCTGGCTTCGTCATGTGTTTTTTTATATTATGAAACAAAAGAGGAGGAAATCATTTGTTTATTTTGCAAATTGTCATCATCTTATTGGCAACGAAAATTGCGGGACACATTAGTGTTAGGCTAGGTCAACCATCTGTTTTAGGGAAAATTATTATTGGGATTATTTTAGGACCTGCTCTTCTAGGATGGGTGCACAATACTGATATACTTCAAGTTTTTAGTAATATTGGTGTGTTACTCTTAATGTTTTTAGCTGGACTTGAAACGAATTTAGACGATTTAAATCGAAATAAAAAGGCAGCACTACTTGTAGCAGTAGGTGGGATTATCGCGCCCATTGTTTTAGGGTACTTCGGTTCAATGTATTTTGGTTTACCTACTCCTGAAGCTATTTTCATAGGGTTATTATTATCAGCAACATCTGTAAGTATCTCAGTACAAACACTTAAAGAACTGGGATGGTTAAACAGTAAAGAAGGCGCCACACTTTTGGGAGCAGCAGTATTAGATGATATTATCGTCGTTGTGCTTCTAGCGGTTGCAATGAGCTTTTTTGGTGATTCAAACGTTAGTATTACTACATTAATCAGTAAGAAAGTTATTTTCTTTATTCTCCTTTTTTTAGCTTCAAAATGGATCGTACCAAAGTTTTTAAAATTATTTGCCAAATTAAAAGTGACAGAGCCATTACTAAGTTGTGCATTAATCATTTGCTTTGGTTTTGCCTATTTTGGAGAATATTTAGGTATTGCAGGTATTATTGGTTCATTCTTTGCAGGGATTGCCATTGCACAAACGAAATATAAGAAAGAAATAGAAGAAAAAGTTGAACCCATCGCTTATGGCATCTTTGTCCCAATTTTCTTTGTCAGCATTGGATTATCTGTATCATTCAAAGGGATAAGCGATCAACTAGGATTAATAGTTGTATTCTCAATAATTGCGATTCTTTCAAAATTTATCGGTGCAGGATTTGGAGCGAAAATCTCTGGCTTTAATATGAAATCATCCATGGGGATTGGGGCTGGTATGATTTCTCGAGGGGAAGTTGCTTTAATTATTGCTGCTATGGGGCTTGAAACAAAATTATTACCTACAGAATATTATACACCGATGATTATTGTCGTTGTTATTACAACACTAGTCACGCCGCCACTTTTGAAAATGATATTTGGAAAGGCTCAAGATTGAGAAATAATGTGAGTAAACTTAATTAACTGTAATACTAAAAGTTAAATTGCTTCATGAATGTTACAGTCGAATAAATTCGCACATCTCTCCATATATCTTTTAATGTAGGATAGGGGATGAGTGCGTATGATCTATATTGGTGCAGTTGGTTTTTTGGCATCTGCATTAGGTTTTGGACTTGGCGGGGTAATGGCATCATTCTTAAAAGGGTTTCAACAAAAAGTATCGACGATTAACGCTTTATGTACAGGCTTATTGCTTGGGCTAGTTTATTTTGAGATTGCACCGGAAAGCTTATATCTTGGAGGAAGGATGATTTTTGCGATTGGCACTTTAATCGGTGCGTTTAGCTTCTTGGCTATTCACGAATTCACACATAAAATCATTCCATCAACCAATAATCTTCAAAAAGATCGCTTTATTCAAACAGGTTTTTTGTTGGCAATCAGTATTTCGATTCATAATTTACCACTTGGGATTGCTTTTGGTTCAAGTTATCATTTAGAGCTAAGTAAATCTCTCTTGCAAACACTTATTGTTCATAATATACCAGAGGGAATTGCCATGTTTGTTCCGTTGTTTTTAGCAGGACTACGATTTAAACATTTTTTGCTCATCATAGGTTTCGTTTCTTTGCCTGTTGGACTGGGGGCCATCTTGGGTAGCATAATTGGCATGAAGTTTCCTATTGTTTTAGCATTCATTATTAGCGCAGCGCTTGGAATTATTGTAATCGTCACAATCAAGGAGATCTTCATAGCAGCAGTAAGACATTCTTCATTCCAATACGCTTTTGCATTGGCAGGGTTAGGATGGGTGATTATTTGGGTGTACTTGATGATGACATAGTTAAAAAACAGACTTGTTCAAATGCGAACAAGTCTATTTTTTTGCAATGATCTAGGATGATTATTGAAGTTTTTTAATTTGTTTCGTAATCTCATTAAATTTTTGGTCAAGCATAGCGTATTCTTTATCTTTTGGCGTTAGAAAGCTAAGTTTACCAAGCACTTCCTGTCTTTCATTTTCGAGCTTTAGAAGTTGATCTACTGCACTGTTTTTATTGTCAGAAGGTGAGTCAGAAACATTCTCCAATTGTTTTTGAATGGTTTTGTTCGTAAAGATTAGTTGGTTTTTTGTAATCTTATTAAGAAAATAAAGGTCATGTGAAACAACGAGTAAAGTTCCACCATAATGGGATAAAGTTTTTTCAAGTTGTTCTCTTGAAGGGAGGTCTAGGTGGTTGGTTGGCTCATCTAAAATGAGAACATCTCTCTCTTCCAATATATAAGTCATTAATTTACATTTAACGCGTTCTCCCATACTCATGTTGGCGATGGGCTCTTTCCATTGTGTTGCGCTAAAACCAAGGTGCTTCATTAAATTTTGAACTTTACCTCTTTCTTCATAGCTTTCCTTGGAGAACATTTGATCAGGTGTTTGCGCAAGCGGCAAATCAAATACTTCTTGGGTTAGGTAACCAATTTTAGAAGTTGGGGAAATCCAGATGTCTCCATTCACTGATTCAAGGCCCATAATCATTTTCAAAAATGTGGTTTTACCGCTGCCATTGGGTCCTACAATTGCAAGTTTTTCACCATGTTGGATAGTGAAATTGACATCTTGGAATAAAGTTCGGTTACCAAATGCTTTAGATACGTTTTTTACTTCTAAAAATCGTTTACCCAATTTTTTGTGAAAATCAATGGAGAATTGTACCTTATATTCTTGCTCTACTTTTTCAACTTTTGCTTTTTCAAGTTCTTTTTCTAATCGTTTTCGTTTTGATTTGACTTGGGCATCCATGCGTTTTGCTTTTACACGGTAGAATTCTTTGAAGGCTTCTTGCTTTGTAGATTGTGCATGTGCTTTTTTGGACCAGTTTGTCAGTTCGCTTATTTGAGATTCAATTCGTTTCACCATTTGTTGTTGCTTTTCATATTCATGTTGTTGAGAACGTCTTTTTTGATCGCGAAAATCCATATAACTTGTATAATTTCCCTTGTGCTCAATCAACTGATTCCCTTCAATTGACCAAATTTTCGTCGCAACGGTATCGAGAAAATACCGATCATGAGAGACAATCAATATGGAACCGTTATAGTTTTTGATCTGTTTTGTCAATAACTCCATACTTTGTGCGTCTAAATGGTTGGTTGGTTCATCGAGTAATAAAAGATCCGCATTTTTTGAAAAGCCTTCCGCAAGTCGTGCCTTTAGTTTTTCGCCACCACTTAAATTTTGATAAAAGTTTAAGGGGACATTCCACTTGGACAATAATGCTGCTTCTACCTGATTGATTCCCTCAGTTGAGTGTGTTTCCATTTCTTGTTCTACATAAAAGGTTGTTAAATTTTTAGAAACAAAATGCAATTGGCCTGTAGTAGGGTGTAATTGGCCTTGGATAAGTTTAAGCAAAGTGGATTTTCCCGCGCCGTTTTTTCCAATAATGCCGATTACATCACCTTTTTGGATGGTTGCATTGATTTCTTTGAAGATAGTTTGATCCATGAATTCAAAGCTTAATTGTTGGAGTTTTACTAGTTCTTGCATATACAATCCCTCTCTTTTAAGGGAGAATAAAAAATCCTCCCAAAGTATTTTGGAAGGATTAGTCGCAAATTGAAAAACTTAAAATAAGCTATTTACGAATAGCTTAACATGTTTATAGAAAATGGGCAGACTAATCCTATTTTTTCTTCATTGAAATGTTGACTTTTCAATAATGTAAATAAGATTAGAAAATCATCGTCCACCCATCGTCCCTTCTGTTTTTAGTGTCACTATTATATCATTATTTTCCCAATTGGCAAAAGCAAAAGAGAAAATACAATGTCAAATTGGTAGGTAATAGAATAATATGTATTGAAATTATTACTTTCATATCACCGAAGATTCCGAGGAATGAATCGAATAGTCTAAGGTGATTTTTTGTTGGACATTGTACCATAAATTACTTGTCTCCATTTCAATTTTTGGGTATATAGTTATGAATATAGTAAACATAAAACTAATTCGTATTAATATAGATTGAGCTATAACAGAAGGGAGATCACTAGATGAAGAGATTTCTTGCTAGTTTATTAGGAATCTTGTTAGTTTTAGGTACTGCTTTCTATTTGCGTTATGATGTGTATGCAGATGCAAATACTAATGTTCCAGCAATAACAAATCAAACTCAACTAAAACAAGAGATCTTAAAAAATTTGGATCAAGTAAAGCCTGAATTTATCATCCCTACGAAGATCCCTGTTTATAAGACAAAAGAAGCTGAAACGATGTTCAAAGATGTAATGAAGGAATTGAGTTCTACAGCGAATTATGGATATGGTAATCTAAATGGCTATTCTTACTATATATCTTCTAACATGGGATATGTTCAAATAAAGTTTAAATCATTTTATCTTACTGATTCAAAACAAGAGAAAATGATCAATCAAGAAGTTAAAAAAATCGTAGAGAACAATCATTTGAAACAAATGAGTGATTTTGAAAAAGTGTATTTTGTGAATGGCTATTTAGCATCACATATTGCTTACAGTGAAAATGCAACAAATGGCGGTCATACGGCATATGATGCGTTATTTGATCATAAAGCTGTCTGCCAAGGGTATGCACTTGCTGCGTATCGTATTCTTACAGAAGCAGGAGTAGAAACTAGATATATTACAGGTAAAGTGCATGATCAAAATCATGCTTGGAACAAGGTCAAAATTAAGGGGAAATGGTACAACCTCGATATCACATGGAATGACCCAATGCCAGACCGTGGGGATCGCTACCGTTTGAATTATTTCCTAATTAGTGACCAACAACTAGCTAAAGATCATACATGGAATTACCGTTCTGAAGATGCTGCAACAAGCAAAAATTACGAATTCCTAATGAATGCACAAGCTTTCACATTGGATAAAAACACACTTTACTTTACAGAACAAAACGATGCCAATTTCTATAAATGGAATCTAAACACAAATAAAAAAACAGTACTATTCCAAAATTATTTGCCACTAAAATACATTCAACAAAACGGCAGCTGGTTAACACTTGAAAGCTTCAATGGTGAATCTACGCAAAAGTGAAAACAGATGGCACTCACTTTACAGGCTATACAGAATCAGCAATGAACCATATAACAAACACTTTCAAACAATGAATAGCTCGAATTTCATCAGCTATTATAGGTTAAAAGACTTCAGACAAAATGATTGTCTGAAGTTTTTTTATAAGTCTATTATATGTGAAGAAATCCACAATTATTTTTCTTTTGCTTTGATATTCATAATGGAAACATTCATGAAAACAAAAAAATTATAAACATGAATTTTTATCTAATGTAATGAAAAGAGCTCAATCTCATATGCGAGATTGAGCTCTATTAAGTATAAAAATAACCTAGATAGAGTTGCTTAGTATTATATAAATTTAGCTACTTTATCAAGGCTTAAACGTGATGAGCCGTATGCTGGTGCTGCTGCTTTACCAATCGAAATTAAAAGAATTGGTACAATATGTTCGTCTAATTTAAAGTACTCAGCAAATTTAACTCTATCAAATCCGCCCATTGGAACAGTATCATAACCATGTTCTTTTGCTAAAAGCATAATTTGCATGGAAATTAAACCAGCATCAAATGTTGCAATTGAAGTTAGGCTTTCTTTTGGAAGAGAAGAATAGAATTTTAATGAATTATTGATTAATAGTTCTGCTCGTTCTTGATCCATATGGCCTTCAGATACATTTTGATGGTAGATTTCTTCAACATTTTCATACATTTTCGTGTCACCAAGAACTGCAATTAATGCAGAAGCTGTTTCGACTTGTTCTTGGTTATTTGCTATAGGTCTTAACTCTTTTTTTACGTTTTCATCTTGAATGACAAGAAAACGCCAAGGTTGTAGATTACTTGAGGATGGAGCTGTTGTTGCTTCAGTTAAAATGTCAGCTAATTCTTCTTTAGAAATTTTTGCTGTTGGGTCATATTTTCGAACAGATTTACG
Source organism: uncultured Caryophanaceae bacterium (assembly GCA_963792445.1). Lineage (GTDB taxonomy): Bacteria > Bacillota > Bacilli > Bacillales_A > Planococcaceae > Rummeliibacillus. The sequence continues at coordinate 462,135 of CAWBWO010000002.1, forward strand.
CTCTTGCATAATGGTGTATAGATGATTTGTCATGGTTGTCATGAAATCTCCTCCAAAACTTACTTTTAGTTAGTTACGTTAAAGTATCTTACTTTAAGTGAGTTAATTTGTCAACATTTTGGATTCTACATGTTACAATGGAAGAAGAATGATCGTTGTCGGAGGTGTGACTCTGTTGCATTGTTGTCATGAAGCTATTGAGTTTTTAGGAAAACGATGGATGGTTCGTATACTCTATGTATTAATGGATGGTCCAAAACGATATAACGAAATCTATGCAGAAATCCCAGGCATATCTGATAAGCTTTTAACACAACGCCTCCAAGAATTAGGGGATGCCAAGTTATTAGAAAAAGATTATATCGAAAAGTCTATAAAAAAAGTACGTTACACATTAACTGAAAAAGGATATGCGTTTAAAAAAGTGATTGATGCCTTTAATGAATGGGATGAAATACGCCAAAAATAAGGTGAAACTCCATACAGTGGAGCATATAGTAAGTCAAAAAAGAGCTTTCTCCAATTTTATTTAGAGAAAGCTCTTTTCATATTATTTCAATTTTACCTCAATAGTTCTTTTCAATTTTTGAAGCATTTGTTCTTTTTCAATTAGTTTTTGTTGAGCTTCTTCTAATGAAACCTTTTTAAAATAAACGAGGTTATTTGGTGACATTTGAGCTAGGCTTGGTAAGTCAGCGGTTATAATCTGTGCAATTTTTGGATAACCGCCTGTTGTTTGACGGTCTGCCATGAGAATAATTGGTTGTCCACCTGATGGAACTTGGACAGTACCAAATGTAGTAGCTTCAGAGAGAAGGTCAAATTTTTCTGTAAGTTTTAGATGTGGTCCACTCATACGATAACCCATTCGATCTGATTGAGTGGTAATGCTAAAAGGTGAATGGTCAAATCGTTGTCTACTTGCGAACGTAAACTTTTCATATTCAGTTCCTTCTATATAATGAATAGTTTGTTCACTTGAAAAGGAAACTAAATCTGTATAATCGACATACCATGAAGCAGGCAATTGTTCCTTAAATTTTTCAAGTAAATCCTGTTGCTTTTCTGAAAGTTTACCTGTTTGGATTTCGTCATTTGCCATTAATGCTCTTCCAGAAAAACCTCCCATTTTAGCTTTTAAATAAGTACTTTTACTCTCCATTACTTTTTCGATTTCAAACCCACCTGCAATACTTACATAAGCGCGACAACCAACAACGGGTCTTTTGAATTTTAAAATACTCCCTTTGGATACGAATAGTGTACGCCATAACGGTGCAGGATTATTATTAATAAATGCTTGTAAATCACCGCCTGTAATAGCAATTAAAGAATCTTGGTTAAATTGTAAAACGGTACCGAGCATAGAAATTTCTATACAAGCTTCATCCTCATCATTTCCTACTAAATAATTTGCAATTTTTAAAGAGTAACAATCCATTGCTCCGCTGACGATGACACCGTATTGTTGATAGCCATATCTTCCTGTATCTTGAATTGTGGCAAGTAGACCTGGTTTTTTGACTAAGATACTCATTCGCCTTCTCCTCCCATTTGTTTATATTCCTTTTCTGTAATTGGATAAAAACGAATGGTGTCACCGGCACCTAGTAGGGAAGGTGGTTGATCATCAGGTAAGAAAAGTTTCATTGGTGTACGACCGATTAATTGCCATCCACCTGGTGTTTCAAAAGGATAAATTCCTGTTTGTTTTCCTGCTATGCCAACTGATCCAGCAGGAATTGATAGTCTTGGTACATCCTTTCTAGGAGTAGCAATCTTATCATTCATCCCACCTAAAAACGGAAAACCTGGAGCAAATCCAATCATATGAACAAGGTATTCTGGTGCGCTATGGAGTTGAATGACTTCTTCCACGGAGATGTCATGGTGATGTGCGACAATTTCTATATCAGGGCCATATTTTCCACCGTAACAGACAGGAATTTCAATCAAGCGTTTTGAATTTTCATCAGATGCCTCTAAATTTTCTAATAAGCTTTGAAGAAAATTTTTAACAAATAGATAAGGATGATCATGACCATTTTGATAAATTACTATTGTATTATAGTAAATTGTTAGATTTGTATAGGAAGGAACGCATTCGATAAAACCGTCGAAAAAATTTTTTACTAATATATTTTGTAAGGCTTGTACATACTTTGCAATTTCAGAATCAATTGTCGAACCAAATTTAACAATAATTGCTGAATCTCCCAAAGGCTTCATATCAACATTCTTTAATAATTCATGCATTGTGAATATCCCCTTATGTAAAGATAATACTATATATAATTATATATTTATTCAGAAAAGATATACAAGTAAAATCGCTAACATTCTGAAGATGTAAAATTTTTTTACTTTTCTAGAAAAAGAAAAAATGTTATTATTATAAAAATATTACAATCAAATTTTTGCTGTTGATAGGAGGATGGACTGGAATGTTTACTGTAGATATCAATTGTGATCTAGGGGAAAGTTTTGGCAGATATAAACTAGGCGAACAAAAAGAAATCTTAAAATTTGTCACATCAGCAAATGTTGCATGCGGTTTTCATGCGGGTGATCCCTCTGTTATGAGAGAAACCGTGAAAATGGCACTTGAAAATAATGTTCAAATTGGGGCACATCCTGGGTTACCTGATTTAAATGGATTCGGTAGACGTCCAATGAAAATCACACCTCAGGAAGGTTATGATATGGTCGTTTATCAAATCGGTGCATTACAAGCGTTTTTGACAACCCAAAATGCTAAGCTACAGCATGTAAAACCACATGGAGCTTTATATAATATGGCTGCAAAGGATCAAGCTTTATCTGAAGCGATTGCACAAGCTGTCTATGATGTTTCATCTGATTTAGTACTTTTTGGACTTGCGGGAAGTGAGCTAACGAAAGCAGGTGAAAAGCTAGGTCTTCACACTGCACATGAAGTATTTGCCGATCGTACGTATCAACAAGATGGTACTCTAACTTCTAGAAGTCAAGCTGATGCGATGATTACTGATCAAGAGACATCTGTACAACAAGTAATTACGATGGTAAAAGAAGGATATGTTCTTACGCAACAACATACGAAATGTAGTATTAAAGCAGATACAGTTTGTATCCATGGGGATGGAGAACATGCTCTAGAATTCGCACAATATATTCGACAAACATTAGAAAAAGAAAGCATAGAAGTGAAGGCTTTTCTTTAATTGAAACGGGGTATTTAGATGGAAGATGTAAAATTAGCAAAAGATGCTAATAATAAAAAGAAAACCAATTGGAGTGTCCTTTTAGGAGCAGCTTTCTTAATGGCTACTTCTTCAATTGGTCCAGGATTTTTGACGCAAACAACTGTATTTACTCAACAACTAGGTGCTAGTTTTGGGTTTGTTATATTAGTTTCATTATTACTTGATATATTTGCACAATTGAATATCTGGCGAATTATTGTAGTCACAGGGTTACGTGGACAAGAAATTGCCAATAAAGTTCTTCCGGGTTTAGGTGTTCTTTTAGCAATTTTGATTGTTTTCGGTGGACTTGCTTTTAATATTGGGAACGTTGCCGGAGCTGGATTAGGTTTAAATGCAATGTTGAATATTGACCCTATAGTTGGAGCAATTATCAGTGCTGTTTTTGCAATTTTCATTTTCCTATTCAAAGAAGCTGGAAAAGCAATGGATAAAGCAGCTCAAATTGCCGGGGCAGTGATGATTTTATTAATGCTATATGTAGCCGTTTCAACTGTACCTCCAGTAGGAGAAGCCGTATTACGTACATTTGCGCCATCGCAAATTAGCATTTTATCGATTGTTACGCTAGTTGGTGGTACTGTTGGTGGATATATTACATTTGCTGGTGGTCACCGCCTATTAGATGCTGGTATTAAAGGAGTTGGAGCCATCCCAGATGTGACGAAAAGTTCGGTATCAGGTGTGGTGATTACAGGTGTAATGCGAATTGCTTTGTTCTTAGCTGTATTAGGTGTCGTTTCTCAAGGATTGCAACTTGATCCTGCAAACCCACCTGCATCTGTTTTCAATTTAGCTCTTGGTCAATTCGGTTATCGTATTTTCGGTGTTATTATGTGGGCTGCTGCGATTACTTCAGTAGTAGGTGCTGCGTATACTTCCGTTTCATTCATTAAAACGTTCCATCCGTTACTTGAAAAATATCAAAACTGGATTGTTATTGCTTTTATCGTTTTATCTACTATTACATTTGCGATTATTGGAAAACCAGTAAATGTATTAATTTTAGCAGGTGCACTAAACGGTTTAATTTTGCCACTTGCGCTTGGAACATTGCTTATTGCGGCCTATAAGAAAACGATTGTTGGAACATCATACAAACATCCAATTTGGCTAACAATTCCAGGCTTTTTAGTAGTAATTGTCATGGGTGTTTTAGGAATTATGACACTAATCGAACAAATTCCATTGATGTTTAAGTAATTTGTAAAAGGAGTGTTATTATGGATTATTCTTCTACATCACCACAAGAAGTAAGAGCTCTTATTCGTGATCAAAAAATTACTGGCCCTACAGCTGGTATGTCACTTGGCTATACACAAGCTAACTTAGTTATATTAAAAAAAGAAAATGCGTTTGACTTTTTGTTATTTTGTCAACGCAATCCAAAACCTTGTCCCTTAATTGATGTTTCTGATGTAGGTTCTTTTTCACCAAACAAAATTGCTGAAGGTGCCGACATAAGAAAAGATATTCCAAAATATCGAATTTATAGAGATGGTGTGTTTACAGAAGAAGTGAATGATATAACAGAATATTGGGAAGACGATATGGTGTGCTTCTTGCTAGGTTGCAGTTTCACTTTTGAGACACCTTTACTTGCAAGTGGTATTCCTGTCCGCCATATTGAAGAAGGTTGCAATGTACCAATGTTTAAAACAAACATTTCATGTGAAAAAGCAGGGAAATTTGAAGGGCCAATGGTAGTTAGTATGAGACCAATGTCTTCTGCAGATGCAATTCGAGCAGTACAAATTACTTCCCGCTTCCCAGGTGTTCATGGCGCACCAATTCAAATCGGAAATCCAGAAGAAATTGGCATTACAGATATAAATAAACCTGATTTTGGTGATCCAGTTACGATCAAAGAAGGGGAAGTTCCAGTATTCTGGGCTTGTGGCGTGACTCCTCAGGCAGTAGCCATGGAATCAAAACCTTCTATTATGATTACTCACGCACCAGGCTGTATGTTTATCAGTGATTTACAAGATACGAAATTAAGCGTTCTATAAGAATATATTTAGGAAAGAGTATCGAGAAATCGGTACTCTTTTTTATCTTTACAGAAGAATACCTTATTATTTACATTATCCCTTTAATTAGTAGATAATGTAAATACAATAAAAAGGGGGGAGATGAAGAGAATGATAAGATTTGAGAATGTATCCAAAAACTACGGAGACAGTACGAAGGCAGTCGATCGTTTAAATTTGGAAATCGAAAAGGGCGAATTCTTTGTTTTAATTGGTCCTAGTGGATGTGGAAAAACGACCACTCTGAAAATGATCAATCGCTTAATTCCTTTAACGGAAGGGACCATTTCTATCAATGATAAAAAAATAAGTGACTACGAAGTGAATCAATTAAGATGGAATATAGGATACGTCCTTCAGCAAATTGCTCTTTTTCCACATATGACTATTGAAGAAAATATTGCGATTGTACCCGAATTGAAACATTGGAATAAAGAAAAAATAAATACAAGAACAAAAGAACTATTACATATGGTTGGTTTAGATCCGGATACGTTTTTGACTAAGAAACCAAGGGAATTATCAGGGGGTCAACAACAAAGAATTGGTGTCATCCGTGCTTTAGCAGCAGATCCAGATATTCTATTAATGGATGAACCTTTTAGCGCACTAGACCCGATTAGTCGTGAAAAGCTTCAAGATGATTTGATTAACATTCAAAGGAGCTTAAAGAAAACCATTGTTTTTGTCACACACGATATACAAGAAGCATTTAAACTAGCAGATCGAATTTGTGTGTTGAAAAAAGGTAGAATTGAACAGATTGGAACTCCCGATGAAATCCTTCAAAAACCTAAAAATGACTTTGTAAAAGAATTTATTGGAAATCAACATTCAAAACAAATATTGAAAATCGAAGAGATTGTTCAACCAATAACTTCATATACACCATCTAACTCTATCTCCATTTCTACTTCATTGGAACAAGTGTTAGATAGATTAGTAGATGAAGAGGAATTAGCAGTGGAAGAGGATGGTAAAATCATTGGGATGATTAATAGACAAGCTGTGATTAAACAACTAGCTTTAAGCCTGCATGAAGGAGGACAGGCAAATGGATAACTTCTTTCAAGTTTTAAAAGAACGGCAAGACGAACTCTTCGTTCCTTGCTTGAACATATTCAGATTTCCTTTATAGCACTGTTCTTTGCTGTCCTTATTGCAATCCCATTAGGTATTTATTTGACTAAAAAGAAGCAAATTGCAGAGGTTATTATTGGTATTACTGCTGTTTTACAAACGATCCCTTCATTAGCTCTGTTAGGACTATTAATTCCTCTATTTGGAATAGGCAAAATACCTGCAGTGATCGCATTAGTCATTTATGCGCTACTTCCAATCTTACGAAATACATATACAGGGATCAAAGAAGTGGACCCTTCTCTGATTGAAGCAGCCGAGGCTTTGGGGATGAATGGTAGTAAAAGGCTAGTCAAAGTAGAATTACCACTTGCTATGCCAGTTATAATGGCGGGAATTCGAACAGCAATGGTACTTATTGTAGGGACAGCAACACTAGCTGCATTAATTGGTGCAGGTGGCCTAGGGGATATTATCCTATTAGGGATCGACCGGAACAACACCCAACTCATCATACTTGGTGCCATTCCTGCTGCTATTTTGGCGCTAGTATTTGATTTTTTATTGAAAAAATTAGAAAATCTATCTTACAAAAAATCGATTATAACGCTGATCATCATTGTGTTGTTTGCATTGTTTAGTATAGTATCACCACTCATAATGAGTAATCAGCAAAAAGAAATTGTCATTGCCGGTAAATTAGGTTCAGAACCTGAGATATTAATTAATATGTATAAATTATTAATTGAAAATGACACAGATATAAAAGTTGAATTGGAACCAGGACTTGGGAAGACCTCGTTTGTTTTTAATGCCTTAAAATCGGGCAGTATCGATATTTATCCTGAATTTACAGGAACCGCTATCTCTGAATTTTTGAAGGAAACAGCAAAAAGTACCGATAGTGTTGAAGTTTACCAACAAGCGAAAGAGGGGCTAACTGCAAAATTCGATATGGTTCTTTTAAAACCAATGCACTATAACAATACCTATGCGCTTGCTGTTCCAAATCAATTAGCCAAGCAATATCATTTAAAAACTATTTCCGATTTAAAACAAGTTCAAAATAAGATGAAGGCAGGATTTACATTAGAGTTTTCTGATCGTGAAGACGGTTATAAAGGAATCCAAAAATTATACGATATTCATTTTTCAAATTTAGTGACGATGGAACCAAAACTGCGATACGGTGCCATCCAATCTGGGGATATCAATTTAGTGGATGCCTATTCGACAGATAGTGAACTGAAACAGTATAAATTATCAGTTTTAGAAGATGATCAACATTTATTTCCACCATATCAGGGCGCTCCTATGCTTAGAAAGGAAACCGTCGAAAAATACCCTGAAATTGCTGATGCACTCAATAAACTAGCAGGGAAAATTACAGATGATGAAATGAGAGAAATGAATTATCAAGTGAATGTTGAAGGGGTTAGTCCAAAGACAGTAGCTGCAAACTATTTATTAAGCGAAAAATTAATTAAAAAGTAGTTTTATTTTAAACCAATTAAAAAACTCTCTTTTCACATTTTAAAATGGTGAAAGAGGGTTTTTTATCTAGTTCAATTTACAATTTTTGAGCATATTCAATAAGTTTGTTGGACATTTCTTGAATTTCCTGTACAAAACTAGAAATCTGCTCAATCGATGCAGCTTGTTCTTGTTCAACAGCAGAGATTTGTTCAATGGAATTGCTCATTTGTACAGTCGTTTCTTGAATTTTCGCCATTGTTTCACGAATATGTTGTGTAGATTTAACCGTCTCTTTTGAGAATTTTCTTATTTCATTGGCTACGACTTCAAATCCTCTTCCTTTATCACCCGCACGTGCAGCCTCAATTGCAGCATTCAAACCAAGCAAGTTTGTTTGGTCAGCGACACCTTTAATAATTTTCAAAATATCACTTGTTTGTTTTACTTCTTCTCCAGCTTGTTCAGATTTTACTAATAACTCATTTGCAATATTGGAAAGTGATTTTGAACCATCTGCAATACTTGAAATTTGATTAGTTGCTGACATTAATGATTTGGATATTATTCTTGAAATGTCCTTTAATTCATTTTGATTTCGAATTTGAACGGCGATACCACCAATCACTTGGCCGTCTTGATCATGTAGTGGCAGAGCTGTGCCGGTAAATTCATAGCCATAGAAATCTGCAGGAACATTATCTTGTAGTCGAATATTTTCTTTTAGCGCAATCATTAAAGGTTCCTCGGGACTTACATAGTTGCCCAACTTGAATATGTAAATCGATGGACTTTCCTGGATAGTACGCGATAAATTTTTCTAAATCACAAACTGCAATGGATAAATCTGCAGGGATTGCAGCTTTAAATACAGGAATTGCAGCGATTAAGGTATTTAAAGATTCAATTTTATTCACCATATGTAGGATACTCCTATTCATTGAAATAATAGTATATATGTACTATTATAGCATATTTGTAAGGCAAAAGTATTACAATGGTCTATCGATATTTAGAAGGGGTAGTACTCTTTTCCAAGTAATATAAAGGTTGCAAACTTGTTTATTCACACAAGAAAAAGTTCAAAATAGATAATTATTTAAATAAAACTAAATGGAAGCACTTTTTTTACATGAATGGCTAGGTGTTTTTTCTTTGCATTCACGCCATGGCTTATGTAGGCAATCACCTATGTTAACCATTTCGCATACCTTAAGAATAGCAACAAATCTCGTTTGAGAGGAGAATTTGTGAACATGAAAGGAAAAGAACTGCATTACTTTGCTGGGGGCAATACATCAAAAGGATTCTACAGCCTTTTTGAGGATAACATTTCAAAGTTAGACAAAGTCTATATTTTAAAAGGAGGACCAGGCAACGGCAAATCAACTTTGATGAAAAATATAGCAAATGTGATTCAAGAAAAAGGGTACAATGTGGAATTCATTCATTGTTCTTCAGATTCTAACTCAATCGATGGCATTATTTTCCCTTCATTAAAGATAGGGATTGTTGATGGAACTGCTCCCCATGTGATTGAACCGAAAGTACCTGGTGTAATTGAAGAATACGTGAACTTAGGTTCTGCATGGGATGTAACTCAACTTCATGACAAAAAGGATTCCATAAAACAATTGATTGATGATAAAGGGAAAGCTTATGAATCGGCATATCAATCGTTTGCAGATGCACTGGCTGTCCATGATGAGTGGGAATCCATTTATATTTCGAATATGGATTATGCAAAACTAAATAATTTGACGGATGAATTAAAAGCTCTCTATTTTGGTGAAATATCCTTAAACAAGGAATCAAATGTACGTCATCGATTTTTGGGAGCAGCAACACCGATTGGAGCAGTAGACTTTGTTCCGAATTTGACCGAGGGCATTCGTAAACGATATTTTTTAAAGGGAAGACCAGGTTCGGGTAAATCCACATTATTGAAAAAGTTAGCACAAACAGCAGAAAGCAAAGGATTTGATGTTGAAATTTATCACTGTGGCTTCGATCCGAACAGCTTAGATATGTTAATTTTCCGAGAGTTAAGTATAGCGATATTTGACAGTACAGCACCTCATGAATATTTTCCAAGTAAAGAAGGCGATGAAATCATTGATTTGTACGATATTGCGATTAAACAAGGAACGGATGAATTGTACGAAAATCAAATTAGCGAGATCTCTGCACGCTATCGAGAGAAAATGAATGAGGGGACTGCGTATTTAGCGCAAGCCAAAAATGCACATGAACATTTAGAAAAGTTTTATAAGGAAAGTGTAGATTTCAAACAAGTAGAAGCGATTCAAAAAGAATTAGAAGGAGTAATCAGTGAATTCCTTGAACGAGAATAGGATGATTGGATTATTCATAAATTTGTAAAAATTAGGTGGGCTATTTTGTTTCACTTAGCAATATGATAAAAGTAAATAGTGAATATGTTAATTTACTAAGAAAATTAAAAAACAATGCCACAATTCCTTTTAAGTAATTTAAAAATAAACTATACCAATACAAATAATCTAGTCGGAAAATGAAAAGTTATAATCAAATGTGAAATAATCCATGTAAACTACACTGTTTAGATGAAAAGTCATAACGAAGGCTGCTCTTAATAATAGGAGCGGTCTTTGTTTTTTGTACACTAGAATTGCCGCTTTTGGTCAAATTACACAAACCAGATGGGATTTTAGTTAACATAATATTCGAAATTGCAACTAAGTTTTAAACGCTTATTGCGATCCATATACACCAATCATACCTTTAACTTACTCCATTTTATTGTCGAATAATAGGGTTGCAGAATATGACGAAAGTTAAAAGTTATTAACTTAAAAGTAAATGTCGAATTTTAAACTAATTAAAAGGCATAAGATAAAATGCTGATTAATAGCGAATGATGCAAAAGAAAGTGTGTCGAATTGGCATAGTTAGTTAAAAATGTCGAAACTTCGAAAATATTGTTCAAAAAGTGAATCAGATTCCACTACCATTTCAGGCATTACCGGAAACCTGTTATACAACAATTTTTCACTTCGTATTTTGGAAAAGGAAAAAATTTAAATTGAATCCAATATTATTTTCAAAAAGTAAATAAAATTTTTAAAAGTTAATATATAGCGGTAAAAAGTTTTCAGAATTAACTCTATTCTTTTATAATTTATGTTATTATCTATATTACAGGGACTTGAATTGTAGCGTTTTACTTCATTTTTTAATAAAAGATGTCGAAAGTAGTCACCTTTTTGTCCTATCTATATACTTATTTGTTCGATCGTCTAATGAAAATGATCGTTCATTTTATTATCCTACTATTAGATTGCGCTAAATAATGAAATAACGAGTGGTTTGTGCAAAAACATTGGTGCACATTGTCATGAGTAATGTTTAGCTGATCCCCTAAACAATGGAACAAGCGTCGTATGAATTGATGCACAATTGTACAAGGTAAGTTATGACAATTATGTTTGCAACAGATGCAATACAAAATCTTATATGCCAAGATTTTGTATTGTAATTTTACATACAAGGAGTCGATTATTTTGAATACACCATTTCGATATGACCATGTAGGTAGTTTTCTACGACCACAAAGACTTAAAGAAGCACGTGAACAATTCCAAAACAAAGAAATTTCATATGAAGCATTAAAGAAAGTGGAAGATGAAGAAATTATTCGCTTAATCGAAAAACAAAAAGAAAACGGTGTGCTATCTATTACAGATGGTGAATTCCGTCGAAGCTGGTGGCACTTTGATTTTCTTGGTGGATTAGAAGGTGTCGAATATTACGATACAGATGAAGGTCTTCATTTCCACAATTTGAATACACGTAAACAAGGTGTTCGCATTGTAGGCAAAGTCGATTTTGCTGACCATCCATTTTTGGACCATTTCCGTTTTGTTCAAGAACATGCTGGTGATGCAACAGTGAAATTTGCGATTCCAAGTCCAAATATGTTACTAGCTCGTGCAGAAATGAATGCTGAAGTATATCCTGAAAAAGAAGCTTTGGTAAATGATTTAATCAAAGCTTACCAAAAAGCTGTACAAGCATTTTACGATGCTGGCTGTCGATATTTACAACTTGATGATACTTCTTGGGCAAGCCTGTTCTCAGAAGAAGGAAGACAAAAACTCCAAGCTGAAGGAATAAGACCCAGAAGAAGTAGCAAAAACAAACCAATATGTATTGAACGAAACTGTCAAAAATAAACCAAATGATATGACAATCACTATGCATATTTGTCGTGGAAATTATAAATCTACTTACTTCTCTAGTGGTGGCTATGATTATGCATCAGAAATCATCTTCGGTGGTTTAAATGTAGATGGTCTTTTCCTTGAATTTGATGATGAACGCTCAGGTGGCTTTGAACCTTTAAAACATGTTCATCGTAAAGATTTGAAAATTGTACTTGGCTTACTAACATCAAAATCAGGTAAACTAGAAGATAAAGAAGCAATTAAAGCACGAATCAAAGAAGCAGCAACATATGTCCCACTTGAACAACTTTGCTTAAGTCCACAATGCGGTTTCTCTTCAACAGAAGATGGCAATATTTTAACAGAAGAAGAACAATGGAGAAAATTACGTTATGTTCAAGAAATTGCTGAAGAAGTTTGGCAAGAAGCTCCAGTAAAATAACAACTAATTCATAATCCCACAAAAGACATCCGTGCTTTTTGTGGGATTTTTTTGTCCTTCATGAAATACTTTCTTCCTATTTAATTAAAAAGGAGGAATGATCATGAACAAACAATGGATGATCGCAATCGACGCTGGGCATGGAAAGTATACAGCTGGTAAACAATCGCCGGATGGGGAAAAGGAGTGGTATTTTAACGATCAAGTAGTGCAATCTATAATAAAAGAATTGAGCAAATATGAGATGCTCAAAGTATTGAGAGTAGATGATCAATCAGGCAAAACCGATCGTAGTTTAACATCACGTGTCCAACTTGCAAATCGTCATCATGCGGATCTTTATGTTTCTGTACATCATAATGCGAATACAGGAAAATGGGGGAATTGGACAGGAGTCGAAACATATCTCATGACACCAAAAGAAAAGAACCCGAAGTCCTTCCAACTGGCAACTCATATTCACAAGGAAGTAGTAGGGGCTATGGGATTAAAAGACCGAGGTATAAAAGCAGCAAATTTCTACGTGTTAAGAGAAACGAAAATGCCTGCTATTCTTATTGAAGGCGGCTTTATGGATTCATTGATTGATATAGAAAAATTACGCAATAAAAAGCAATTGTATAATCAAGGAATAGCCATAGCCAAAGGAATCCTTGGATACATTTCTAATTGAATAAGTATTCATATTCACCATTTTAAGACCAAGTAATTTTTCATTCGCAAAAGGGAACTTTATTGGTTACAATAAAGTCATATTTGTAACAAAATTTACAAAATAGCTGGATATAGCTTCTGAAGGTGATGAATATGAAAAATAGATTAAGAACTTTAGCGATTGTAAGTATGATCCTATTGGTAGCGTTGATTACAGTAGCAGTTCAGACAAATAGCTTCGCAGATGTCAAAAAACATCACCTGATCAATCAAAATCGGGACATTCAAAAATCCGTTGTCATGCGGCCAAGTCATTATGAGCAACGACAAACATTATTTGAACGTCTTTCAATCACAAGAGAATCAACGGTCATGTTAGGCGATAGTATGATTTTGTATAATGAATGGGCAGAAGAATTTCCAGTTGGACCGATCTTAAACCGGGGAATCGGTGGAGATACTACTTTTGGACTGTTAAATAGGCTAGATACAATCACAAGCGGACAACCAAAACGCATTATACTGATGATAGGTGTTAATGATATAGGAAAAGGCTTTACTGAAAACCAAATCCTAACCAACTATGACAAAATTTTAAAGACCATCGAAGACAAAAGTCCAAAAACTAAAATTATCATTACATCCGTACTACCTGTTAATAATAAACTGATGCATAGCAATCGTGTAAAAAATGAAAAAATAAATAGCTTAAATAAGGGGTTACAACAACTAGCAATCAAACATAAAATTCCAATGGTGAATATCCATGATCAATTCTTAAAAGGTGATCAGCTAGATAGTAAATACACAAGCGATGGTTTACACTTAAATGGTGATGGATATGCAATTTGGGTAAATGCATTAAAGCCTTATTTAAAGAAATAACGTATTATTAGGAGCAAATTGAATCATTTAGTTTTATTCAAAAGGCTGACCAAAAGTGAGGGTGAGATTCACTTTTAGTCAGCCTTTTATGTGGATTAAACTTTAAAATAAAATTACTTTTTACACATGAACATAAAATACAAAAACCAAACAGCATGATTTTGTTCATCTGCAGCTGCTTTGGCAAATGCATCACTGATTCTAGGATCTGGTACATTTCGAGCCATCTCATGGTAAAAGTCTACCGTTTCTTGTTCATCATGGAACGCATGATCGATCCCTTCTTTGAACGATTTCGGCCATGTATTGGGTTCTTTTGGACAATAGTATTGCCCAGTCAAACAAAAGTAAATATGCGAAAATGTTTCATAATGTCGCATCTCATCTTTTCGAATTTCTAAAATTTTTTTACTTATTGTCGGATTGGGTGCCATATTGGCTAGTGCTTCATAATAATGAATGGCTCCATACTCGCCATCCATTGCCTTCATCAATCCATTTAAAACAGGACACTGCATACTATTGTCGTGTATGTTATAATTCAATTCCTAAATTCCTCCTCTATGTACCTTATGAAAATGAGGAGATATCAGGAACTTGTCTTTACCAAATTGAAAAAGGTAGGAGTATTTGCAGGAAAAATAAAATTGATAGAGAATGTAAATGTAAAGGAGTGTCCGTCGTATGAGTCATCAGTTGAACATTTTTGAGTATGCAGATAAGCAAGCAGTTATAAAATCAACAATCGAACAATTACATCATTTAGCATGTGGACAAGAAATTACCTTATCAAACATTTCTATCAGAAGAACAGAACGATTCTTTGAAACAGTGCAGATCGATGTATTTCATGAATGCTTTCGAGAGGTTGGAGAATGTGTGCAATTTCTTAAAGTGTATTTAGATTCTGGAGAATTTCTAAAATAGTGTCGGTATTTATTTCGCCTTTCTTACATCTTTTAAATGGAAGAAAGATTTGTGAACTAGTAAAGAGTAAAGAAGAACTATCGCTGACCAGATAAAATTCCCTATAAATAACTGTTTGTTATAGGAAAGTAAAATAAGATAGCTTATGATTCCAAAGCTAATGGAATAGAGAATCATCATCCAAAATCCCCATGTCTTTAAATTCATATAACCGTATATAATGACTAAAGTTACGATTGCTAAGAGAACTCTCAATAGTTCTTCTGGAAAGTTTGGAATACCCAAGTGTTCCGCAAATCCAAAATTCATTTTGAATTGATGATAGAAGAACGTGATAAAAATTAAAACAGCCATCGCGAAAATATATAAACAACTTATGATTGTTACACCAATTGGTTTCTTCAACACAAATCCCTCCTTTATATAATTCATATTTGTAAGACATAAAGAAGATGCATCATCCGAAATATACATAATCAATATATTATTTTTTAAAATTCGATATGACCCCAAAAACGCTGAACCTAAAAAAATGTTCAGCGTTTTTTGTTATTGTAGTTACATCATTACTACTGTTTTGAAATTTCAACCTTTTTCACGAATGTTAAGAAGGGAAAGAATCATATACATAGAAGGAATGCGAAATTATCGAGTTCTTCGTTCGATTAGTGCGATTTGTCTTGTCAGATGATTAAGTTGCTGTTGCATTTGATTCAATTGACGTAAATGTTCTTCTTGCAATGATTGTATTTGCTCATTTTGTTTCGGCATTTCTTGTTTTTCCTGAACTTCTGCAATTGTAGATAAGACGCCAATCATATAGCCCAATGCTGTGACTACTCCAGAGAGTATATCAAGTTTGTCTGAATTTTTTATTTCAGATTCTAGATTTTTCTCAAACTGCTGATTCTGACTATTATTATTCACCCGCATCCCTCATTTTTCACTAAAATAAGATACAGAACTCCTTTATGTAGCATTATTTCTCATCACTCAACAGCCATAACAAGAAAACAGAAAATTTGTCACAAAAACCAAGAGTCAGTCAAGATGCGAGTTTTATTTATTTCTCTAAATGTTATGCTGATTTTTATCGAATTATGTTTAAATAACAAAGAACCAACGCCAAAATCAAAAAAAGAAATGAATGGGCATAGACATGCTAAATCGTCCACACTTCGCATTTACTAGTTGTATCAACTTGCAAAGGAGGTGTGCAGCATGACGATGGATAAATTTAAGCAATGTATTGCTTTATTTGGAGGCATGTTATCAGCAATCTTCTTATTTTTAAAATCAATTGGGATTACATTTGATTGGTTTACTGAAGAATCGATCAGTGCGTTTAACCAAGTACTATTGACGGCTATACCATTTTTCTTTGTCTTTTATGGAGTTTGGAAAAACAGTTTTATCATCACCAAAAAGGCCAAAGAACAAGAAAAAGTATTGAAGGAAAAAGGTTTAAAGTAATATTTGAAAAAGCGTTCTAAAATGGCTCCAAGATAAAAATCAATCAGATCATATCATGAATACGGAAAATCCAATGAGTGGAATCACCTTCGTATATCGCGTTGGCTGATTTCACTTTAAAATTACAGTGACTTTTTGCAACTGAAAAAATACAAAAATTAACCAAAAATATATAATTCTTATACAATTTGAATATCCTATATAAATGAACAAATAAGGAGGAACAATTATGAGGAAGCAATTGTTAAAAGCATGGGAGAATAATCAACTATTAACAATTATGTATATGTCAAAGAAAAATGAAATTTCAAAAAGACGAGTAAAAATCTTGAAAATTACTGAAAGAAGCTTCACTGCATATTGTTTTACCAAAAAGGCAAAGCGTATATTTATCATAGAAAATTTATTAGCCATAGCTCCTGTAATTCAAAATGAAAGCGATATCATTTAGCTTAATACGATAAAAAAGATGAAACCATGAAGTTCTTCAAAAAGGAGAATCATGGTTTCTTGTTTATTTATTAATTTACACAATTTAGTATTACCTTTTTGCCATTTGTTTGGTTAACTGATCCACTTGCTTTTGCAATCGTGCTATTTGTTTTGAATAATCAGGTGGGTCTTGCTGATTTTGATTACTTGGATTTTCTAATTCCTGTAGTGCAATTGCTGCAGCAATTGCCTGTAGTCCATCGCCTATTGTAGATAGTGCCGACCCGATTAAAGTTAACCTAGCTGCTACTAAATCTGGTGATTCCCCATTCTGTCCATTTGCAGTTACTCCATTATATCGTTGTTGTCCATTTTGATTATTATTTTTGTTAGCTATAATTGCACCCCCTCGGCAAAATTATCGTTACTATTACTTTATGAAAACTAATAAAAAAGAGTGTGTACATTTGAATACATATAAAATGTTGAATTTGGACAATCAATGGTAGAAATTTTAAAGTGAAACAATTAACCATGACTTCATTTTCAAAAAAATAGTCCGATAGATTAGGTGAAAAACAAATTAAGGGTACAATCAGGGAAATCTGATGTCACAAAGCTATTAGGGGCTAAGGTTTTATCTATGCCAGCCAGCTACCGTTACCCAATTGGAGGAAAAGGTAATGATTACAAAAAGATCTAGCAAGGTTTTATCAAGTTTAGTAGCAATGAGTTTAATTGTGGGTTCAACTTCTCTTGCAAGTGCGAAGGGGTCAGATCATCAAAAATCAAAACATGAACAAAATAATCAAACTCAAAAAGTAGTCGAAAACACAGATACAACCACAGTTACTGAGAAAAAAGAAGTAAAGGATCAAAGTAAAAAAGAGTCAAAAAAAGAAATTAAAAAAGATACAAAAAAAGAAATTAAAAAAGATACAAAAAAAGAATCAAAGAAAAAATCAGAGTACAAAAAGGTAATAAAATCGAAACTGGGTAAATCAATTGATAAACGATTAAATGACATTGATAGTTCGATTAACAAACTTTCAAAGTCAATCAATTCATTTTTTGCTGTAAATGAAGATGGTACGACTAATAAAGAGTTAACCAATAAAACAGCATCTAAAAAATATAATAGTTACAAAGGAAAGTTAAAAGCGGAAATTAATAAACTTCGCTCAACTGAAAAACAAATCCTTTTAAATAAGAAAAAGAATAGATTAAATGATGCAGATTATGAGGCACTACTAGAAAAAATAAAAGAACTTAAACAACTAGCTACAGATGAAATTACACGAGTGAAGTCTCTTGCAAAAGAATCAACTACTGAAAAAACGGATGAAGTACCATCCACTACAGAACAACAAAACAGCACTTCTGATAAAAATGACGCAGATCAAGAAAACGAACAAGCTGAAAGTGAAAATAATAATGTTGAAGAAACCAATCAAGATGAAGCAGAAGTAGAAAATGGACAAGTTGATTCTCAAGATGAAATAGATTCAAATAATGGTGAATCACAATCACAAGACGTTACAGCTCCTGCAACTTTACAATAATAAAATCAAGTAACAAAACAATTTTAAATGCACACCAGAGTCAGATGTGAAATCTAACTTTTGGTGTGCATTTTCTTTTTTATGAAAATCGAATCAGAAATTAAGCCTTCTGTTACTTAAAAATACAGAAGTCTTAAAATTGATTTATTATACGTAGAGTTAAAAAAGATGAAATCTCGTCAAAGTACATATACAATAAGAAAGTAAAAACCTTCTAAAAACAAGGAAATTAAAAAATACGAAAGAGGTTAAAACCATGAATGCATACGAAGAATACATGCAAGGCATTGTAAAACCAATGCGTGAAGAACTAGTGAACGTTGGCTTCACAGAATTAAAAACACCTGATGAAGTTGCAGATCATATGCAAGAATCAAAAGGAACATCATTAATCGTGATTAACTCTGTTTGTGGTTGTGCAGCAGGTTTAGCACGTCCAGCTGTTGCAGCAGCACTTGAAAAAGCAGAAAAAAAACCAGATCATTTAGTAACCGTTTTTGCTGGCCAAGATCGTGAAGCTACTGAACAAATGCGTAGTTTCTTTGAAGAAGTGCCACCAAGTTCACCTTCGATTGCGGTATGGCAAGATGGTAATTTGGCATACTTTATCCCACGTGAACAAATTGAAGGCTATGCAATGGAACAAGTTCGCGATCATTTAGCAGGCGTGCTTGACCAAGTATGCGCGAAATAAAAACAATCGTAACAACTGCAGGTAGACCTGACGAGGAGTCTAATAGATTAGCAGAATTTGCTTGTCAGGCACTACATGCACCATTTGTTGAAAGAAGAAAAAGATCTGTGAGGAAAATTGCAGATGTAGAAACAGCAAATGTGCTGGTTGCAGGGAAGAATCGTTATGAATACTATCCAATAGGTAGCAATGAGCCCTTTTTCTTTCATCCAAGTTCAGCAGCCTTTCGATTAAAGAGAGTAGCAAGAGGGGAACAAGATCCCTTTTTGCAAGCAGTAAATCTACAAAAAGGAGATACATTTCTAGATTGTACATTAGGAATAGGCTCGGATAGTATTGTAGCTGCTTTTGCTGTGGGGGAGAACGGGAAAGTTGTTGGGTGTGAAGGTAATCCCAATATTGCCTTTATTGTCGATGTAGGTATGAGAAAATATGATATTTCAGAACTACCTTTACTAAAATGTATGGAAAACATCTCGGTAATCCATAGTTTAGCAGTCGATTATTTAAAACAGCAACCCGCTCGTTCTTTTGATGTCGTCTATATGGATCCAATGTTTGAAGAAACGATTGAAGAATCCATCAATTTTGCACCACTTCGAAATGCAGGATTGCACGATTCCTTGTCTGACGAATGGATCGCAGAAGCAAAGCGAGTGGCAAAGAAAAGAGTCGTATTAAAAGCTCATTTTCGCTCACCACTCTTTGAGCGATATCAATTTCAGAGAGAGATACGTCCAAATACAAAATTTCATTATGGTATTCTTCATTTAGAAGAATGAAAAAAGAACCTGCGACTGATTATCATCGCAGGTTCTTTTACTCTTCTACTATATTTAAACGAATCGTCTCCATCAATTGAATCATATTCTTCAATTCTTCCTCAGATACACCTGTTAAAACTTGTTGTTGATAAACATCCATTGTTTTTCGGATATCATCATACACTTTTTGACCCAATGACGTTAGTTGGATTCTCTTCTCACGGCGATTGTTCCCAGGTATTTGTTCAATGTATTGAAGCTCTTCTAATTTTAATACTGCACGGGTAATTGTTGGTCGCTCCACATAAAGATGTTTTGCAATTTCTACTAATGTAATATTTTCGTATTTATTTATATAAAAAAGAATAGACCATTGGGATGTGAAGAGATTATATTCTTCTAATTTTTTATTTAATACATTATTTAAAGGGCGATATAGTAGTAAAAAATGATGAAAAAAATTTTGTTCGTCCATAGGTACCTCCCAAAACATGCGCTTTAGAATTCATGTCTATCTTGAGTATAGGAGTTATTGAAAGGGATTACAAATAAATGATATGAATTAGAGAAGTGACAAGAAAAAAAGAGAAAAGTAACTACTTTTCTCTTTTTTATTCTATTAATCCTTATGCATTGCCTTTCGGTGCATTTTTACCATATAAGAAATGATGTAATGGCAAACATAGGACGCCACAAATTCCTAGTATGATATACAAACCACTATAGCCAACGGATGGAACGAATAACCCTTGAACAAACGGCCCAATCCCTAAACCAATATCCGTTAAAATAAAGAAGGTAGAAGTAGCAAGTCCGATACGATGAGCAGGTGCGGATGAAACAGCGACTGCTTGTGCACTTGCCATATAGGTACCATAGCCAAAACCAAGAAGAGCACCGGCTATTAATAATACGACTCCTGTACCTGATTGACTTAGGATGAATAAGCTGATAAACAAACTTATAATTGCAGGGTACATGATAAAGTTTGGTCCTTTTAGGTCAAATTGACGACCTGTGAATGGACGAGTGACTAACACTGCCACTGCATAGACAACGAAGAAAAATGCTGCAGCATCTGTTAAATGTTGTTCTTTTGCATAGAAAGTTAAGAAGGATAGTACACCGGAATAGCAAAAGGCAGTAACCGTTGCGACTAACGTAATTGGAACAGATTTTCTTTCGATGAAATTAGAAATTTTAAATCCTTTCATTTCATTTAGCTGTTCTGCAGTCAATTTTATTTCTTGAACTTTAATGACAATAGAAAGAATTAAGCTTATTGCAATACAAACTAAGCAAAATACGAAAATCGCTTGGAACTGAAAGTGTTGTAATATAAAAATCCCAATAAATGGCCCGATTGCAGTTGCAAGTGTCATACTTAATGCGAAATAGCCAATTCCTTCACCTTTTCGACTTTGAGGAATAGCTTGTGCAACGATTGTACCTGTTGCAGTCCCAGCAACTCCAAATCCAAACCCATGGAGAACACGGTTAAACATCAAAAATCCTAGACTTCCTGTAATAAAATACAAAATGGAACTAATAACTATGATGAAAATACCAATCAGTAATATCTTTTTACGTCCAATATTATTAATATACTTACCGCCGAAAATACGGCCAACTAATGCTCCTAGCACGAAAATACTTGATGCTAAACCTGCAATACTTTCATTTGTACTAAATTGGTCTGAAGCGAAAACAGAAATGGTTACCATCAAAAGGTAAAAAGTGAGCATTAAGAAGAAGTTAATCGTAGTGATGCTTATAAAATCTTTTGTCCAAAGTTTTTCTCTTTGCATAAAAATCTCCTTTAGTTATTATAAATTTTCGATAAAAATTACATACCATAAAAAAACATAGCAGTGAATGCTACGATACAAATAATTCATTCAGTTTTGCGATAATTTGAATCATGATCTGGAAGTTTGACACAATTTTTTTGGAGAGAGTCTCCATACATGAGATATAGTTGAATGGTATTCGGATGAAATGAGTATAGTAATTTTTAAAATGTTACCTTGGATAATTGTTATCGTGGGTAACAATTATTATTATAAAAAAATACGAAGGGATAATCAAGAGTTTTTTAATTCATATTTTGCTCGTGAAAACGTTTAATTTTCGATTTCGAGTATAACGTAATGATGAAACATACTTTTGCACAATGTTTTTTGACAATAAAAAAACTATGAGGCA
Organism: uncultured Caryophanaceae bacterium; assembly: GCA_963792445.1. GTDB lineage: Bacteria > Bacillota > Bacilli > Bacillales_A > Planococcaceae > Rummeliibacillus. Next base: position 484,209 of record CAWBWO010000002.1, read on the forward strand.
AAAATACCTCATAGTTCATTCGTTTTTTGAAGTGTTAAATAAATTAGTCAGTAATACATAGAGACATTAAATATACTAAAAGTGCTAAAAAACCAATTCCGATAGCAGTTGACATAAAAAATTGCCCTCCTTCTGTATAAAAGCGAACATATAATTGAACATATAATTTCTATTTTATTGTACAATGATTTACAAAAAGATGAAACCTTTACCTGTAAAATTCGTATTAAGTATTAAGTAGTTGTTACTAAAATGGTCAAAAGTAGGTGGAAATAATGAAGAAATGGCTTCAAAAATTATTAGTTCCAACAGTTGCAGTTCTATCTCTTGGTTTAATTTCACCAAGTCATGCAATTTGGGAAAACTTATTAGAACATAATAGTAGTTATAAAACACAGGCTGCTAAACAATCATCAGACGAAAATTACATAAACCAAACCTTTGGGAACCAAACAATAGAAGATGCCGAATTCAATACTAGTCAAATTTTCGACCAAGCAAAAGAACAAGCTTATATGAAGTTTGGCACTAAAATCGGACCTAAAATCAGTGATGAGTTTGATCATATTATTTTTCCTAAGATCGAACAAGCTATTCATATGACGTTAGATACGATGAATCAAAAAGAAATGAAAAACTTAAGTATAACAGAAAGGCCAAGTGGTGACTATTCAGAAAAGATATTCCATATATATAACGCATCAACTGGGAAAGATGTAATCCGCTTCCACGTAAGAACAGAAAACCGTCCATTCGATGGCTATTATTATAACTTTCACTATCACACATATACAGATCAATTCGCTTCGCACTATAATCTAGGCGAGATTTATTGGTCAAAAGATACGCCACCTAAGTGGTTGTCATAAAAAGCTCACCTAATAGGTGGGCTTTTTTGGTACCTCACGAAAGTCTAATAACATCTTGGAATAAAGCCAAATGAATCATGCATACCATAAATGGATGAAAATGAAAGGGAGTGGTGATGAACTTTGGTGAAATATAAAAATAACTGGATACCGACAAAAACAGTAGAAGAAATGACGAATACAAATTATGACGTCCTCATTGTAGGTACAGGACCAGGTGGAGGCGCAGTATTATCAAGGCTATGTGAATTATGGAAGAACCAAGGTGCTAAAAAGATTGGGATTCTTGAAAAAGGCGATAAATTATTTCATTCGCATTCTTTGAACATCCCAACACAGAATGTAAACACGGCAAGAGATGTCCTTCTCCCAGATAATTCAACGACTTTTGAAAAACGGTTACCTGAATTTTCAGGCGCTCGAATGATTTATGCACTTGGGGGCAGGTCATTATTTTGGAATGCTGCAACCCCACGGCCAATTGAGACTGAAACGAATAAATGGCCTATTCATAAAAGAGAATTGAATGTGTATTATGGAATGGCAGAAAGACTAATGCATACAACAATGCATTACGCAGATGGATCATCCCTTCAAAATATCATGTTAAAACGACTTCATGCGCATGGGATTGATGAAGCAATCGATATGCCTGTAGCTTTTGATATGATGGGGTCTCATCAAGGTCAAGTGCATTCAAATCCTTGGTACAGTTCGATCAATGCTCTTGCAGCTGCTAATTATGACCGTCCTTATGATTTAGCGCTCAATGCCAATGTTTCTCGAGTATTGGAAAGTAATGGAAGAATATCTGGTGTTGAAGTGTTCACGGAGGATAAAAGCGCGCATACGATCCGTGCGAAGAACGTTGTATTATCTGCAAGCACGTTAGAATCACCGCGTATCTTATTAAATTCGGGTATTCCAGGGCGTGCGATAGGTCATTATCTAACAGGTAACGTTTCAATTATAACCTTGGGTACTATCGACAGAGGTTATTTCTCTGATAACATGGGGAATCTTTCTGTTTTAAAAGCTGAAACAGATGAATCTCCTTATCAAATTCAAATTTTGGGACCCGATCAATATTTTTCTTATCAGCAGTTTGAAGATAAGGAATTAAAAGATAAAATAGGTATTGCCTATGCTGCGTTTGGTAGAGTAGAACCACGTTTTGAAAATCGAGTTTACCTCGATCCAAATGTCAAAGATGAATTTGGAGTGCCACAATTCCAGGTTCAATATTCATTTTCTAACAAAGATCTGCAAGTAGCTGAACAAGTACGGAAAGGAATTAGAGATTCTGCCAATGCGATGGGCGTTACTTTAGATCCATCTATACCATTGGATTTACGTCCTCCTGGTAGTGATATGCACGAAGCTTCCACATGTCGAATGGGGGATGATCCAGAAACCTCTGTGGTAGACAGACATAGCCAAGTGCATAATGTTCAAGGTTTATATGTAGCAGACAATAGTGTATTACCAACATTAACTGCTGCAGGTCCTACATTAACCGGTTCAGCACTAGCGATTCGATTGGCTGATCATCTTGCTCGTCAATCAGGTTAACGAACAGTGACAATTAATCTTCTCCAGCAGTTAAATCAAGTACGATAGGCTTGTATACTCGATTTTTTGATGCTGATTTTGCTTCACATTCATCATGATATTTTAGAAATTTGTCTATGTAAAACAATGTACTCGGTCGTATATATTTCGTCATTTTCGCACCATTTTGCCATTCCTTCGTTTTTAAATCAATGACTTCTTTAACTTTCGCTTTATTATTATTCGTTAAATAAAAATTTCATGATGCATTCTTCCAAGTCAGGTAATGGTAGTTAATTCATATAAATAGAGCTTTAGATGTTGGATGTAATTTTCAATAACACCTCCTCATTCATTAAATAGATAGAAAAGTGTGAAAGAGATACATGACAATCTTTTTGAAACATGTTTTATATTTCACGAGAGACTCACGGAAAACTAAACATAGAAAAAGCCAGATGCAACAACCGTGCATCTGGCTTTTGTATGTCTTACTAGCAATTTTGGGTACTTGTAAGATTGAATTATTGAATTTCGATTCTATGATTATTTTCGATTGTTTGTTGATCGTTTTTGGGTAGGTTTATATTAAGTACGCCGTTTTCGTATTTGCATTCGATACCGTCAAATTGGATATTGTCAATGACAAATTGACGTTTGAAAGAACGACTTACGCGTTCGCGGCGAATATAATTTGTTGCATCATCTTTATTTTCAGTTTCTTGATTTTGGCTTGCTTCAACAGTTAAAAGATTGTTGTTGTAAGTGACATTGATGTCTTCTTTGTTCATACCGGGAATATCCATATTGATGATGTAAGAATGTTCTTTTTCCTCAATGTCTACATTTGGTTGGTTCATTGGCGTAAAGAAAGAATCAAATGCTTGATCGAAGAATTGTGGGAAAAAGAAATTACGACTTGTTGGAAATAAGTTTGACATAGTTCATTACCTCTTTTTAAATTTTTTCTTCGAAAGGGGAATCATTTAACTGATCCTCTTTACATTTATAATAATACATATTGTTATCACTCTTGTCAAGTGAGTGCTAACAATTTTTAAAACGCATTTCAAATAACAAAGTTGATCAATAATAACTCTCATCGTTATAAAAGGGGAGTGATCGTTAACTCCTCTCATTTTAGGCTGTAATTATAGGCGAACGTGTAGACTGTTAAACTTTTCAAAGCATAATCTATATTGACATTGAAGGGAGGAAAATGAATGCGTAATATAAATGAACGAAGAGAGCGGGATTTCGGCAGAAATCGTGGATTCGATGAGGACTTCCGTCGAAGAAGATCATTTTATCCATATCCAATTTATCCATTCTACCCAATCTATCCACCATATTATGGATACCCACCATATTATGGATACCCACCGTATTATGGCTATCCATACAATAGTCCTTACGGCTACTAGGAACAATTAACATAATAATTTGAACTAGATATTGGAAGAATTTAAAGACGCCATTCTCAAAACAACTATTCAAATAGAAAATCAACTATGAAATTGACTCATCTATATATTTATATTTATATAAATTAGGAGGAGGCGTTGATCCAAGGAGGAAAAACGCTTCTTTTTTATGATTTTATCGAATGAAAGATAGATAATTAGTACATAAAAAGAAACTCCACACAGTAGTATGGAGTTTCCAGGCAACTTTGTTCACCTTATTATCTTAATAAGATTTAATGAACGCTGTGCCAACAATGATTAATAGGATGAATAGGACAACAATTAAAGCAAAATTGTTGTTGTTGCCATATCCACCTTGATAGTTACCGTAGTCCATGTAGTCCCCTCCTTTTTTTTAGGTATACTTTAAAATATGTTGAAGTACATAGACTTGTTTAGTTGTTTTACATAGTTTTGAAAAAAATTTCTAGCAATTTATTTTAGCAATAATTATTTTTGATGAACGCTGTGCCAACAATGATTAATAGGATGAATAGAACAACAATTATAGCAAAGTTGTTGTTGTTGCCATCGTTACCTTGATTTTCGCATCCCATGATGACCCCTCCTTCTTTTAGGCCTACTATAAATTATGTTAAGTCTCCAAAGAGTGTTGGGTTGTCATACAGAGTTTCAGAAATTTTTCCAACCTTTTTTATTCAACTTACCTCTTTTCAATTTGAAGATGAAATAATAAAGACGCAATGCTATTATTAACATTAGTATGTAAATTGGAGGCTACAATCGATGAAACAATATTTGGACCTTTGCCGCCATATTTTAGAAAATGGTAATGATAAGGGAGATCGTACAGGAACAGGTACGTTAAGCGTTTTTGGTTATCAAATGCGATTTAATCTACAAGATGGCTTTCCTTTAATGACGACGAAAAAGACTGCATTTCGTTTAATTGCGACAGAGTTATTGTGGTTTTTAAAAGGAGATACGAATGTCCGCACATTAATTGCCCAAAATAATCATATTTGGGATGAATGGGCTTTTGAAAAATGGGTAAAAAGTGAAGACTATAACGGACCAGAGATGATTGACTTTGGTCATCGTGTATTAACAGATGACACATTTAAAAAACAATATGATGAACAAATGGCGATTTTCCAAAAGAAAATTCTAGAAGACGAATCGTTTGCTAAAAAGTTCGGTGATCTCGGTCCGGTATATGGGAAACAATGGCGCTCTTGGCCAGATGCATTGGGTGGAACGATCGATCAGATTCAAAATGTGATTGATTCCATCAAGGAAAATCCAAATTCAAGACGTCATATTGTCACAGCGTGGAATCCAGCTGAAGTGGATGATATGGCTTTACCACCATGCCATTCGCTGTTCCAATTCTATGTAGCAGATGGTTTGCTTTCTTGCCAACTCTATCAACGCAGTGCAGATGTTTTCCTTGGTGTACCATTTAATATTGCTTCATATGCATTACTTACACATCTCATTGCAAAAGAGTGTGGACTTGAAGTAGGGGATTTTGTTCATACTTTAGGGGATGCACATATTTATAAAAACCACATAGAACAAGTGAATGAGCAATTATCGCGTACGCCAAAATCTCTACCAAAACTCGTGATTAAAACGGACAAGGAATCAATTTTTGACTATGAAATGGAAGATTTAGTAATCGAAGGCTATGACCCATATCCACGAATTTCAGCACCTATTTCAGTGTAAGGAGGGATTTTACTATGATTTCATTAATCGTTGCACATGACGAAAATCAAGTAATCGGCTACAACAAAGCGATGCCTTGGCATTTACCAGGTGACTTAGCTTATTTTAAAAAGACCACTATGGGAAAACCGATGATCATGGGACGAAAAACATTTGAATCAATTGGCAAAGCGTTGCCTGGAAGAACTAATATTGTTGTCACAAGAGACCCTAGTTATCAAGCTGAAGGCATTGTAGTTGCTCATTCTTTTGATGAGGCCTTAGCAATTGCTGAGAAGGAAGAGAAAGAAATAATGGTGATTGGTGGGGAGCAAATATTCAAAATGGCTCTACCTATTGCAGATGTTTTATATGTAACATTCATCCAACATGAGTTTAACGGTGATACGTATTTTCCAGCATATGGTGACGAATGGAAGAAAGTTTCTGAATCTGAAGTATTTGAAACAGAGGATCATATTAAGTTTTCATATATTGTCTATAAAAAGTAGGAATTTGGATAGATGTATTGTATGATTAGAGTGACTATAAGAATATAGTCACTCTATTTTTTTAGGAGGAATAGTACATGCTGAAATGGAAGCGATTTACGACTTTTTGCATGCTAATGCTTTTAATAATTCTAGCTTATCCAACAAATTCTCAAGCAGCCACATCGGATAAAAACAAAGTTGTGAATGTGCCTGATCCACAATTAAAAAGCTATTTAAAAGGCGAACTAGGTGTGAAAACATTGACAAGAGGTGCCATGTTAAAAGTAAAAAAACTGAACTATTCAGTTGCAAGTGATAACAGTCGAAAACCTTTAACTTCATTGGAAGGTTTACAATATGCCAAAAATCTAAAATTAGTGACGATTAAAGGGAATCAAGTCACAAATTATAAGCCTCTTGCAAAATTGGCAAAGCTTACTTATTTGAATATTAATGAAAACAGCTCAGGTTCCAAAACAGTCACTTCGCTTAAATACATAGTAGATATTCCGAATCTTGAAACACTTTATGCAAGAGGGAACAAAATCTCAAATATTGAAGGTTTAGAAAAATTAACTAAACTAAAAGATATCTCATTAGAAAACAATCGAATTGATCAAGAGGATATCGATCAATTATTCAATTACAAAGTTATAAAATACAACAAAGTGACCATCTTACAACGCCTAAACTATTTTAATATTAGTTATAACAATATAAAGGATGTTCAAAAATTATTAAAATTGCCGAATATCAAGCAACTTCTAACAGTTGGAAACCATGTAAATAATTTTTCTCATCCTGATACACCAGATACCAAGATTAATTATAAGAACCAATATGTAGTTACGACGATGAATATCAAATCCAAAGGGAGAAAGGATTCATGGTATGGGCAACTAAATAATCCTGTTCGCGTTGAATCGGGGATATTCATGCGCATGTTTGGAACAGCAAAAACTTCGCAAGTGTTGGTGGACATACCTGATTTTCTTACAACGCAAGACCCCCTAAACTCATATGATTTAGTTTATGGTACAAGGGGAAAAGCCAAACTTTATCAAGAAACAATAAAAGGAGATAAATTTGCATTACTAAGATTTACTGATATCGGTGACAATATCAATACAATCGTATTAACTTCATACAACTATGAAAGCTTTAAACTAATCATTCATTTGAATCGGATGTAATTGAATCATGGGTACTTGAGACGGAATCAAAAGATTACTGTCTCAAGTTTTTTTATTTTTGCTTTGGGTAGACGCTTTTTCGTGGATGGGGTGGTGAACAAAAGGTGTACCCAAATAGTTAGATATTTTTAGTTAAATCCTGATTAAAGAGCATATATTATATAACTATCCCTTTAAAGACATAGAAAATTTCAATCAAATTGACAAATGTCACATGTTCGATTACTCAAAAATCTAGTAAAATAATGATAAGGCTTTCATTTTTACTTTATAGCCATATCATTTAGAATGAGGCAAACAATTAAAGGATGTGTCAATGTGGGACGAATTCATGTCGTAACGGACTCGACCAGCGAATTAACTAATCAAGAGATCAATCAATATCAAATTCATGTAGTACCCTTAACCATTCAAATTAACAACGAAACTTTTACAGATGGAGTAGACATTGGACCCGTAGAATTTTTTGAAAAAATGGCAAACTCATCTGAATTACCAAAAAGTTCACAGCCTGCAGTAGGCGTATTCCAAGAATTATTTGATGAACTAGGTCGTGATGGTGATGAAGTAATCGTCATTACAATGGCAGGGAGTTTAAGTGGTACAATCAAATCTGCCGCTAGCAGCTGCATCTATGACAGAGACGAATGTAGTTGTGGTTGATTCAGAGTTTACTTCTTTTGGCCTTGGTTTCCAAGTATTAGAAGCAGCAATGATGGCTCAAGAAGGTAAAACAATGGAGGAGATTGTTAAACGTTTAGACCATGTACGAAAAAATACAAATCTATATATAGTAGTAGATACGTTAGATCATTTGGTAAAAGGTGGTCGTATCGGCAAGGGAACTGGTTTAATTGGGTCTTTATTAAATATTAAGCCGATCGCTTCTCTTGATGAAGGAACCTACACCCCTGTTGCAAAAGTACGAAGTCATAAACAAGCTGTAAAATATTTGTTTAATCAATTCCAAGAAGATACAAAAGGAAAAGTAATCAAAGGTGTGGGCATTGCACATGCAGAAGGCCGTAAAATAGCGGATCCTTTAAAATCAATGATTGAAGTGTCAGGCTATGTTGATGTAAAATTTGGCTATACGTCGCCAATCATTAGTACACACACTGGGCCAGGAGCAGTTGGCTTTTCATACTATACTGACTAATTATAGGCGGCAGGGAAAACAATATTCCCTGCTTTCTTTCATTATGAGCGACAATGTCGACATGAAAGGAAGATTTAGAAAGTGAAAAAATGGGTAATATTAATATTATGTGTGATTTTCTTGACTGGATGTCAAACACAAAGTGACATGGGGAATAGACAAGGAACGAACAAGATTACTGTAACAAAAATGATGAAACTAAAAGACATACGGTATGTAGCATTAGGAGATTCTTTGACATTAGGAGTCGGGGATGAAACAAAAAGACAAGGGTATGTTGGCCGTTTTAAACAAGAGATCGAGTCATGGCAAGGAGTTAAATCGGTAACGGTGTTCGACACAGCTAAAAGGGGGCGAACAAGTCAACAACTAATCGCTCAACTTAAATCTGGTGAAATTGATGATGAATTACATAATGCGAATATTATAACAGTGACAATCGGCGGCAATGATTTAATGAAAATTGTCCGTGCCAATATCACAGATTTAACGAAAGAAGTCTTTGATACGGAAAGGCCAGATTTCCAAATGAGATATGCTACGGTTATGAAACTAATCAGAGAACGAAATCAGAATGCCCCTATCATTTTAATTGGCGTTTACAATCCTTTATCTATTTTTACAAAACAGAAATCAGATATGAATACAATTATGCAAGAATGGAATTCAGATATACGCGGATTTGCAGATGGTGATGCTTATGCAGTGTATGTAAATGTAGAAGATTTATTTGATTCAAATGACAATTTAGTTTATCATACAGATTTTTTCCATCCAAATGCAAAGGGCTATGACCAAATGACAGCAAGAATTATAAAAACTTTACATGAAATTGATCTAAATAGACTATCACAGGGTCAATTTGATTTTAGGGAGGATACCAGAGATGAATAAATGGAAGGGGGCCTTTTTCGTTCTTTTCACACTTGTGATAGCATCCATTGTTTTCGTTGGCTATCTTATTACAACACCAATCGATGATATGGCTTCACCTACCATAAGAGAACTTCCTAATGGCAGCCATCTCAAAGTTGAAACGACACCGAAAGAATTTGAACATATGGCCAATCAATTAATCGCGAATTCAATGAATACATCTAAAATCCCTGTGCAAATGTTTGTGGATAAAGAAGTAACCTTACGTAGTACCTTAACCGTTTTTGAAATGGAATTGCCCATAGTGATGACGTTTGAACCCTCTATTGAAAAGGGTAATCTATTATTAAAACAAAAGACGGTTGAGGTTGGAATGCTTGATATCCCTCCCAATTCAGCACTGAAGTTATTAAAGGATTCCGTTGACTTACCGAAATGGATGCACATTCAACCGAATGAAGAACAAATCTATTTAAATTTAACCGAGATGGATATTCCAATCGGGGAAAATTTAAAAGCACGGGTTGAAGCAAAAGAATTTAATTTACAAGAAAATCGGATTATACTGGATGTAGTAATTCCGAACAAAAAGGAGGTATTGCAATGACTTCTTCAATTGCAACATTCGCTGGTGGATGCTTCTGGTGTATGGTCAAACCTTTTGACGAACAACCTGGTATCGAATCGGTCATTTCAGGTTATACAGGTGGTTTTGTTGAAAATCCAAGCTATCAACAAGTTTGTACAGATTTAACAGGTCATTTTGAAGCTGTTCAAATCACGTATGACCCAGAAGTCTATCCATATGAAAAACTAGTTGAAACGTTTTGGACATTAATCGATCCAACTGATGCTGGTGGACAATTTTTTGACCGTGGAAAGTCATATATGACAGCAATTTTCTATCATAACGATGAACAACGAAAAATTGCTGAGGCATCAAAAAGAGCGCTTGAGGAATCTGGAAAGTTCGATCGGAAAGTAGCCACCAAAATATTAGAAGCCAAGCCATTCTATAAGGCAGAAGAATATCATCAAAACTATTATAAGAAAAACAAAGCACACTATGAACGCTATGCAGTAGGCTCAGGACGCGTTGCATTTCAACAGCAACATTGGGGGAATCATGATGAATAAGGAAGAAAAACTTAAAGAATTAACACCAATGCAATTTCATGTTACACAAGAACATGGTACCGAACCTCCATACCGAAATGAGTTTGATGAACATTTTGAAGAAGGGTTATATGTAGATATCGTTTCAGGAGAACCATTATTTTCTTCAAAAGATAAATACAACTCAGGATGTGGCTGGCCCGCATTCACAAAACCAGTAAATCAAGCAAACGTTACAGAACATTTCGATACAACCTTCGGCATGAGACGCACGGAAGTCCGCAGTAAAGATGCCGAATCACATCTAGGACACGTTTTCCCAGATGGACCTAGAGAAGCAGGTGGCCTACGCTATTGCATCAATTCAGCAGCACTACGTTTTATCCCTACAAGTAAACTTGAAGAAGAAGGCTATGGGGAATATAAAAAGCTATTTGATGCAAAGTAATTGAAATCAGGAACAAAAATAGTAGAAACTCAAGAGAAAAGATCGCCGAGTGAGGCGGTCTTTTTGTTTTTTCCTTATAAGTGATGGTATTGGGGGAAGGGACGGGACTTAAAATATCGGAAATGCAAATACAATTTGAAAATACGCAAGTAAAGTACTTGAAATTGCAAGTAAAACTGAAAAAATTGCAAGTAACCTATTTATAACTGCAAGTAAAAAATGTATGGTGTAAAAAAGTAGCACAACCAATCCAAAAGGTTGTGCTACCAGTTTAAAGTTATTTTATTTAGAAACAGAAGTCAAAGCTTTTGCCACTTCAAATGCTTGTTCAAAATCAGCAATTAAATCATCCACATTTTCTAACCCCACTGAGAAACGTAAAAGTCCTTCTGTAATGCCACGTTTATCACGTTCTTCTTTTGGAATCGCTGCATGGCTCATCGTAACAGGATATGAAAGAATCGACTCAACTCCTCCAAGACTAACAGCAAAAATTGGAATCCGTACATGTTCTACAAAGGCTTTTGTTAATTCACGATTTGGTAACGTGAAGGATAACACTGCACCTGCACTTAATGCTTGGCTTGCATGAACTTCATAACCTGGATGATCTTTCAAACCAGGGTAATAGACATGTTCGACAAGCTCATGTTGGTCTAGATAAGATGCAATTTTCATTGCAGATTGAGAAGATTGTGCTAAACGAGCATTTAAAGTTTTGATTCCTTGAATTAATGAGAAGGAATCGTGTGCGCCCAAAATAGCTCCCATTGAATTTTGCATAAAGTAGATTTGATTACCAAGCTCTTCGTCTTTTGTAACCGCAAGTCCTGCGATAATATCACTATGACCACCTAAGAATTTTGTTGCACTATGAAGGACCACATCTACGCCTAATTCTAATGGACGTTGATAAAGTGGCGTCATAAACGTATTGTCAACAAATGTTAGTAATCCGTGTTTTTTCGCAATAGAGACAATTCCACGAATATCCGTAATGCCAAGTAATGGGTTTGCAGGTGTTTCAGCATATAACACTTTTGTATTAGGTTGAATAGCTGTTTCTACATCTTTTAAATTCGTAAAATCAGCAAATGTATGCGTAATACCATATTTCGTTAATACTTGTGTCACAAAACGGTACGTACCACCGTATACTTCAGATGTTACAACGATATGATCGCCGGTGTTTAACGTTAATAGGGCAGAGGCAATGGCAGCAATCCCTGATGAAAAGGCAAACCCTCTTGTCCCGCCTTCAAGTTCTGCAATTGTCTTTTCCAATGCATCACGAGTAGGGTTTCCGGAACGACTGTAGTCATATGGCCCAAAAGAGTCAAAATGCTCTTGGTCGAATGTAGATGAAAGATAAATTGGCACGTTGACTGCGCCAGTTTTTTGTTCATAGTCGCCTCTTGTAGAAGCAGTGATTAAGCTTGTTTCGATTGATTGTTTATTTTGCGTCATGTATAGTCACCTCATCATTGATTGTTGAAAAAACACGTTGTAGGTCTGCGATAATATCTTCTGCTTCTTCAATGCCGACAGAAAAACGTAATAATGTATTATCAACGCCACGTGCAATTCGTTCTTCTTCAGGAATATCTGCATGTGTTTGAGTAGCAGGGTATGTGATAAAACTTTCAACGCCACCTAAACTTTCAGCATAAGCGATTAATTGTAAATTTTGAAGGAAAGGTGCAACCCATTCTTCTTTTTGTAAACGGAAGGAAACCATACCACCTAGTCCTGCATACAATACATCTTTCACAAGTGGTTCTTGCTCTAAAAACTCAACAATTTTCTTGGCATTTTCTGTATGTTGTTTCATACGAAGATGTAATGTTTTTAAACCACGAAGCAATAGCCAACAATCGATTGGTCCAAGCGTTGCACCTGCAGCGTTGTGATTATAAAGAAGCTTTTCACAAAGCTCTGCGCCTTTTGAAACAACAAGTCCTGCAAGAACATCATTATGACCACCAATATATTTGGTTGCGCTATGAATGACAATATCCGCTCCAAGCTCAATTGGTCGTTGATAATATGGAGTTAAGAATGTGTTATCAACAATAAATAGTAGATTATGTTTCTTTGCTAGCTCCGCAAATGGAGCAAGATCGATTGTGATCATTAATGGATTAGTTGGGGATTCGATAAATAGGGCTTTCGTATGTTCGTTAATAATCGCCTCCACTTCTTCAACAGTTTGGAATGGCGTGAAGTGGGCTTTAATACCATATTGTTCTTGATATTGATTTGCAAGGCGATATGTACCACCATAAATGTCATCTGTATAGATGATTTCATCACCAGTTTTGAATAGGGAAAGGACTAATTGAATCGCCGCCATCCCGCTACTACAGGCAAAACCAGCATCCCCGCCCTCTAAATCGGCAATTCCACTCTCCAATACAGCACGGGTTGGATTTTTTGAACGCGTATAATCATAGCCAGTAGATTGTCCAAGGCCTTCATGGCGATAGGCAGTTGATAGATAAATCGGTGTATTAATAGAACCTGTTTTAGAATCCGTATGCGTACCAATCTGTGCTAATCGGGTTGAAATGTGTTGTTCTGTCATCTTCATCATCCTTTTACTTATAAATAAAAGGCCCTCTGAAGAAGAGGACCTTAAAAACAAAAGTCATTCTTCTTATCTGCTAGACTTACATCTACTGGAATTAGCACCTTACCTATAGTGGTGGTTGCTGAGATTTCACAGGGCCAAGTCCCTCCATCTCTCTGGATAAGAAATAAATTTAATTGTATGAAAACTTTCAATTAATGAAATATTAACACTTTACTATACGCTATGCAATAGGAGAATGAAATATTCTAAAATCTCACTAAGTTAACTATTGTTTAAATGAAGATAGATAATATCTATCGTGCTATAATCATATAAATTGAAATTACATTCATTTGAAAAATTTTTAAGAAGTTTATTATTTAAAATGTTTTATCTTAAGAAAATTGGATATGAATAATAAATGTAGACAAAAAGGTAGGCAAACGATATGAAACCATCATTTTATCAATTTGTATTAAATTATAGAGGTGGAAAAAATGATGCAAAGGCAGACTTTGCAGAAGCAGCTTTCAATGATCATGGATTTCCAAAACAAGAAGAGGATTTTCATACACTTTCTCGATATATCGAAGAAAAAGCGGATCATGATATGAGTGCAGTAGTATTTGATGAACTTTGGCAATTATATGAAGAAAAATATGCAGAGTAATATTTGTCAGAGGTCAGACTTTATTGATACAATAGTTGAAGCATTATATTGATAATGACTAAATTAAATAACGAATTGATATGAAAAGGAGACAAAGCATGAGCATTCATATTAACGCAAAACAAGGCGATATTGCTGAAATCGTATTATTACCAGGAGATCCTTTACGTGCAAAATATATTGCTGAAACATTTCTAGAAGATGTTACTCAATATAATGAAGTTCGTAATATGTTCGGATACACAGGTACATATAAAGGCAAACGTATCTCTGTACAAGGAACAGGTATGGGTGTACCTTCAATCGCCATCTATACAACTGAACTTATGCAAGAATACGGTTGCCAAAAACTAATCCGTGTGGGTACTTGCGGTGCATTAAAACGCGATGTAAACGTACGCGACGTTATTTTAGCGCAATCTGCAACAACTGACTCTAAAATGAATGAAATTATTTTCAAAGGCATTGACTATGCGCCAACAGCTGATTTCAATTTATTACGTAAAGCATATAAAGCTGGTGAAGCGGCAGGACTAAACCTACGTGTGGGTAATGTATACACTGCAGACCTATTCTACGGCGAAGACAACCAAAACGAAAAATTAGCAGACTATGGTGTACTAGCAGTTGAAATGGAATCAGCAGCACTTTACACATTAGCAGCTAAATTCAACCGCCAAGCACTATCAGTTCTTACAGTTAGTGACCACCTAATTACAGGCGAAGCAACAACTTCAGAAGAACGCCAAACAACATTCAATGATATGATTGTTGTAGCACTTGAAGCGGCTATTCAAGACTAGTTGATATAACAGCGTTTTAAAGGCATTAGCATAAGCGGAAAATAGGGCAAGCGACCAAAAAGCGACCATTTATAAATGTCGTTCAATAAGTCACTTGCCTTTGCTTTGTCTTTTTCAGATAAGTGACTATAGGTGTTTAATGTTTGTTTAATATCCGTATGACTAAGTTATTCTTGAATAATTTTAAAATTGCCACCTTTACTTATCATATAACTAGCGTAAGTATGTCTTAATCCATGAAAGTTCAGTGACGGTAAATCATATTTATCTACAATTTCACGCCATCTAGCTTAAATTCCATCTGGAAACCTAGGATGTCCATTTGGTTTGGTAAGTAATAAATTAACCGGTTCCTTGTCTTCACCTAACAAAGGGTTCCAAGCTTCGCCACTTGCTATCTTTAATTTTTTCTGACTAGTTGCATATGCTTTTAATTCTTTCATAAATTCAGCAGGAACATTTACAACTCTTGGCTTTTTCGTTTTAGTATCACCTAGGAAAAACTTTTGTTTCTCTTTATCATATTATGATAGTAAGTGATGCGGTTTCTTGGACAAACCCAGAAACAAAACTATCGTTTAGTGTGACGGTAGATGATAAAACATATAGTTTTTATGATATCCAAGAAGTAATTTATTCTTTAAATGAAGTACCTTTCCAATGGAAACTACAACAAATAAATCAAGATATTAAGTTTATCATGCAATATACAACTATAGTAGATACTAATAATATTGCAACTCAATTATCAGATGTATTCGGTATTAACGTTTTGGTTGAATTAGATGAGCTCTTTCCAATCGAAAGTTTTACTAAAAATCCATCCCATAGTAAATCTGCATATATCGAGAAGAAATTTTCCTAGTCTATATTAAGATACTGTCCTCTACTTTTTTTACTTTCGTTAAACTTTTCTATTTTCGGTTAATCTTTTATATTTGTTAGTTACAGCGTTTACTGTGCGATTTAATCTCTTGGCTATGGAATTATAGGTTTCTCCATTATTACGAAGTTTTAGGAGAATTTTTTCCTCTTCTGTTGTCCAAGGACAATAATAATTTCCTTTGGTTTTTCTCTTAGTTAGTCTTTGTTTGTCAACCCAATCTGGTTCAGGCACAATAACATTGGATGGGATTTTTGAAAAATTAATCCGATCTTGATGGAAATAAGCCCATTCCCAAAAGTCTATCGGGTCAACAAAGTAAAAGGTTTTCTTAATTCTAGTTTTCTTTTTAGTATAAGGCAAATTATGATTATGACACCAATTTTCAACGGTTTTTCTATCGACGTTTATTAATTGTGCGAGTTCTCCCATGGTTAATAAACCGATTTGGTTTTTGGTATTGGAAATATTTAGCTGTTTCATTTTAATAGTTACGCCATTCATAGGACGATTTAATATTTTTGCAATAGTTGAAATTTTAACAAATCCGGCATTTTCTAATAAATAGTTAATCTCATCATTTTTCCATGGCTTTGCCACCATAATCACCCTTTTTAGTTTAATTCTTTTGATTTCTTTTCCATGAATTAAATGCTAAAATAACATAATTTATAAGTTTAAAAATTCTAAAGAATAATAAAAAAGAGCTAAACAAATACTTTTAGCTCTTTTTCCCCTATATTTTATTTTTGAAACTTTTATTGGAGTTTTGAACTAAGTTTGTAAATATGAAATACTCCCTAGTAGTTTTAATCGATAAAAATAGATGGAGTAGGAACTCCCCAAAAGCCTTGCCAATCTAAGATTCGGCATATACTATCAGTGACAACCTAATTACAGGCGAAGCAACTACGAACGCCAAATCTTTCAACGATATGATTGTTGTAGCAATTGAAGCAGCTATTCAAGACAATTCTTAATAAAATACCAATTTTAGCAAGTGACAAAATAGAACCATCTTCAAAAAAGGCTCTATTTGGTCATTTTTTTTGAAGGATTGTTACTTGCATGATAGTTAAACAATCCTTTCACTAAACTCTTTCAAAAAAATAAAACAGTGGGAGTCGAATACTTCCCACTGTTTGTTTAATATTTAGCTGATTTTATCTTTAATCGCTTTGAAAATGTGATTGATTGCATGATTTTCACTAACAAATGTTGAGCCCAAAAGCAATGCGCCACCAAGCATTTGAACAACTGTCATTTGTTCTTGCAAAATAATAGCAGAGATCAGAATCGCTACAAATGGATCTACATAACTAAGCATCGCAATACTTTGTCCCTTTAATTTTTCCATACCCGAAAAGAATAACCAAAACCCAATACCTGTGTTGATGATCCCTAAAATTAAAATAAATGGAATGGAAGAACTGGGTACTTTAAATATGTCGAAGCCAGAAGTCAAGAAGACATATGGCATAAGAAGCAGTGCAGTTGTTCCAAGCTGAATAATTGTCAGCTCTAACTTTTCCATATCTTTTATAAATTTATTTAATAGCAATAAAGCAGCATAAAATGCAGCTGCGATTAATCCAAAAGAAAGTCCAAGGATATCATTTGTAGAGCCACTTAATCCTTCATCTACAATCATTAATAGACCTAGAATGGCAACAATGATACAAACTATTTTCTGAATGGATAATTGCTCTTTCAGGATAAAGGGTGAAAGAAGCATCACAAACACTGGCGCAAAATAATATCCAAGTGTTGCGTTGGCAATCGTTGTATGGTCGTACGATTGATAAAGAAAAATCCAATTCCCACCCAGTGCAATACTGGAAAGTAGCAAAAATAAAGCATTCGATTTAACTTGTTTGCATGATATTTTTTTCTTCATGATAAAGAATAGGAATAATAGAAATAAACATCCTATGAAGCTACTCAGTAAAGCTCTTTCGCTCGAAGAAAGATCAATATATCGAACAACTAAACCAATTGTACCGAAAATAATCATAGATAATATAAACTGTATTTTAGAATTCATCGTCTACTCCTTCGAATCTACGAAACAGCTTATATTTCGCAGATTCTTACTCTGTTTTTAATGTAATATTTGCTAGAGTAGACGGTGGTGGTGGACATGTTGAAAATAGCATCCAAGTGCATAAATTAATAGTTGATAATGGCATAATAACCCTCCTTTCCTTTTAAATGAGTATCTATTGAACAAACGGTGGATGAACAAAGGAAAATCATTCTAATTATTGAATTTGATTGTATCAGAATAGTTGGTAAAATGAAAAAATAAAGAGGGATTTATGAATATTTTTTCTGTAAATCTGATTGGAGTTGCTTCTACATTTATGGCGGTTGTCATCGGTCAAATTATAGTTGGGGCAATTATTGACCATTTTGGACTTTTTGGAGGGGTAACCTATCCGCTCAATACTACGAAACTCATTGTACTCGCATTAATGTTTGTGGCAATTTATTTATTTAATAAGGCATTAGAAAACGAATGGAAAGTCATTCATTTTTATTTTACAAAATAAAGCGTCTAAGCTCCTCTTTGAATAGAATTCTTAAATCTTTGTTCTACTTGAATATTGTATAAATAACTCCCTTAACGCTGAATCTAGTGTAAGATAAATGATAATTGAAGGCTTTGGGGTGATGAGATGATTATTCGACCGGCGGAAGAACTCTTTCTAGAGGGGAATGAAACAGCAATATTATTATTACATTCTTACACAAGTCATACACGCGATATGAAAAAATTAGCAGAATATCTAAACGAGCAGATTGGTTGTACGTGCTATGTCCCACTATATAGCGGACATGGATTTAAGCCAGAAGCACTGTTAAATACTAATATAAATGATTGGTGGAAAGATACTCAAGAGGCATACTCTTTTCTGCAGCAACGCGGGTTTAAAAAGATTTCTGTTATTGGATTGTCAGTAGGTGGGATTTTTTCATTAAAATTGGCACAACTTGAGCGGATCGAACGACTTATTGTAATGTCCGTCCCAAAAGACCGTGCACCAGAAAGATTAAAACAACGACTCTTTGATTATGCAAAGGCATATAAGCAGCTAGAAGGGAAAACGTCTGAAGAGATTGCAAAAGAATTGTTGCCATTTCAGGAAATGTCTCTGCATTCATTTGAGACGTTTCAGCAGTTTATTCATCAAACAATGGATCATATATCCCAAATTACAGCACCCGTAGCAATCTATTATGGGGACAAGGATGATTCATTGTATGAAAAGAGTGCAAGGTTTATATATGAAAATGTATCTTCAAATGACAAGAAAATAAAGGTTTTTCCAAACTCTACACATTTAATGACACTAGGAAAAGATAAGGAATCACTTTATGAAGAAGTGATGTCTTTTATTAAATAACTTAATGATCCTTGCTGTTGGAAGGAATCGTAATTATAAAATGATGAAAGTCAGCTGTCGATCAGTTGGCTTTTTATTTTATCCCACATTAACGGGCAGTAAGACTCAACTGCAAGGCTTTAGAAAATTCGTAGAAGCATTGGTGGGAGATAACTGCCCGTAAACGCCCGATTGGTTCGGGCAGGCAGGATGGCTGTCACTCAGGTGTTGCCACAGGACGTGGCGAACTTAACCTGAGTTCCTATTTTTCAGTGGGGGATGAAAAAAACCCCCACTGATTGTAGTTTCACTTTATCCGAAAAGATTAGAGAAATTAATTAGTGCTAGTAAATTTATATGATAATGATAAACTACTTTTAACATTAAAAATTTTAAGGGAGAAGATGAATGCGAAAATTCTCATTACAAACAAGAATTCTAGGTTTAACTTTTTCGTTAAGCCTACTTCTAATTATTCTATTAACATCTTACTATACATATATGGAAGGCAAACAAATTATAGAAGACAAAGGGCGTTTAGCTTTAGAACTTTCGAAAACAGTTTCTTTAATGCCATCGATCGCGAATGCATTCGATTCGGAAGAGCCACCTAAAATAATCCAACCCATTACAGAAAAAATCCGTAAGCAGACAGGTGCAGAATTTATAGTTATAGGTAATAAAGAGGGCATTCGATATTCTCATCCAGACCCAACGAAAATAGGAAAGCGAATGGTCGGAGGCGATAATGAAAGAGCCATTTTAAAAGGACAATCCTATATTTCTGAAGCAAGGGGTTCACTTGGTCTTTCAATGAGAGGTAAATCACCTATTTTCAATAAAAGCGGCGAAATTATTGGCATCGTATCTGTTGGTTTTTTGGTAAAAGATATTGAAAAACAGATATTTAATGATATTTCAAAGGAACTTTTCATCTCTTTTCTAGCCTTACTTATTTCAATAGTAGGAAGTTATTTGCTTGCAAGAAGTATTCGAAACGAAACTCTGGGATTAGAGCCATATGAAATTGCCCACTTATATAAAGAAAAAAATGCCGTCTTACATTCTGTACAAGAAGGAATTTTGTCCATTGACCAAAATGGTAAAATAACATCGATGAATCAACCAGCGAAAAAGATGTTAGGTGTAAATGGGTCTGTTCGGAATTTGCAGATTGATGGATTTTTTCCTTCAAGTGAGCTGTACAGATGTATTAAAATCCGGAAAATCCAAAATCGATATCGAAGTATCTTGGAAACACAAAACACATGATTGTAAGTTGTACACCGATTCTAGATAAAGACAGGGTAAGAGGCGTCGTTGCATCGTTCCGTGAAAAAACGGAGATTGAGCAGATGATGAATACTTTATCTGAGATGAAAACCTATTCAGAAGAGTTAAGGGCACAAACGCATGAATTTACCAATAAATTATATGTACTTTCAGGGCTCATGCAGTTAGGGGAATACGATGAAGCGATTGAAATGATTCAAAGTGAAACATCAGAATTGCAAATTCAAAACCAAATTGTATTTGAACAGATTAAGGATAAGAAAATACAAGTAATTCTATTAGGGAAAATAGGCGTAGCTTCTGAGAAAAAGATTTTATTTGAAATGAATCCAGAAAGTTATTTAGAGAAACTTCCAGATCATATTTTACTATCTCAAGTAACACTCATTCTTGGAAACATTATAGACAATGCGTTTGATGCAGTCGCTGATGTAAAGAAGCCCACAATTTCGTTTTTTGCCACTGACATAGGGGAGAATATTGTTTTCGAAATTAGTGATAATGGAAAAGGAATTTCAGATGAAGATTTATCATCTATTTTCCAAATGGGCTTTACTTCAAAAGAAGGAGAGTCAAAAAGGGGATATGGGCTTGCCAATGCTGAAAAAGCCGTTAAAGAATTGGGTGGCATGATCGAAGTAGATAATGGATTAGAAAATACCATCTTTACTGTATATCTTCCAAAAGATTTACAAGGGGGAGAATAAAATGAAAATCAAAACGGTTATTGCTGAAGATGACTTTCGAGTTGCTGCTATTCATGAAAAGTTTTTAAAAAACTTTAAGGATATCGAAGTGGTTGGGAAAGCGTTAAACGGTAAAGAAGCAATTCAACTTTTAGAACAACAACAACCAGATTTACTTCTCTTAGATGTATATATGCCTGATCAACTTGGTACAGATTTACTCCCAACCATCAGGCAACAATTTCCTCATACGAATATTATTATGGTGACAGCAGCAACAGATAAAGAATTATTTGAAAAGGCACTTCATTATGGAGTAGAGTATTTTCTGATTAAACCCGTTAAAATAGATCGTTTTAATCAAACAATCGAGGAATATATCAATAAACACCAGCTCATGCATTCAAAAGATGAAGTCAATCAGGATTTTGTGGATCTAATTTTCAAGAGATTACCAAATGCCGAAGAAAATAAAGAATCATCCTTACCTAAAGGGATTGATGAACTTACGCTAGACAAGGTAAATCAGGTTTTGCAAAATAGCGATTCAAGTCTGTCTGCAGAAGAAGTTGGTTCTCAGATTGGTGCTTCCAGAACAACTGCAAGACGATACCTTGAATATTTGGCTTCTATTAAGTCTTGTAAAGCGGAAGTCGTCTATGGAGCAGTAGGGAGACCAGAACGTAAATATTGTAAGATTTAAGTGAATAACTCGATTGAAAAAGACGAAATGTTTAATACATTCTCGTCTTTTTTACATTTTACTATCTCTATAGAAAACTCATGAACAAAATGAACAAAAGTTTCTAAATAGTTTTAATACACATTATTTTGCAATCGCTTACAAACTATTAATCTTGTTTTACAATCTAATTACTTTCATAAATAAGGGGTGTTTAGAATGTTAGCAATTTTAGGTTTCTTGATGATATTAGTCTTTATGTTTTTAATCATGTCCGGGCGACTTTCAGCTATGCTTGCATTAATTGTTGTACCATCAATTTTCGCGATAATCGGTGGATTTAGTAAGGGTATGGGTGATATGGCTGTAGAAGGCATTAAAAGTGTAGCCCCTACAGGGATCATGATCTTATTTGCAATCTTGTTTTTTGGTATTTTAATTGATGCGGGTGTATTTGACCCAATTATTAACACGATTTTAAAAGTTGTTAAAGGGGATCCAGTTAAAATTACGATTGGAACTGCTATTTTGGCACTTCTTATTTCATTAGATGGTGACGGTACCACAACATATATGATCACGATTTCAGCGATGCTTCCGCTTTATAAAAGACTTGGTATGAAACCAATCACTTTAGCAGGTATTGCAGTATCAGCTTCTGGTGTTATGAATTTACTACCATGGGGAGGACCAACAGCTCGCGTAATGACCGCGCTCCATTTAGAAATGTCCGATGTATTTACACCAGTAATTCCAGCGATGATTGGTGGCGTACTATTTGTCTTACTAATGGCTTATGTAGTAGGTAGACAAGAAAGAAAAAGAGTTGGGATTATCGAAATCAACTACCAACCAGCAGCAGAAGCACAATTTGCGGCTACTACAGTAGAAAATGGTTCACTTAAACGTCCAAAATTAATTATTTTCAATTATGTGTTAACAATTGCTTTACTTTATGCGTTAATCTCTGAATTACTACCTCCAGTATTTCTATTTATGATTGGTTTTGCGATTGCTTTAATTGTCAATTATCCAAAAATTAAGGATCAAAAAGAACGTGTAGCAAACTATGCAGATAATGCATTATCTGTTGTATCAATGGTGTTTGCTGCAGGGATTTTCACTGGTATCTTATCTGGTACACATATGGTGGATGCGATGGCGAACTCTATCATTAAATACATTCCTGAATCAATGGGTTCACATTTTGCAGTTATTACAGCGATTATCAGTGCGCCATTTACATTCTTTATGTCAAATGATGCTTTCTATTATGGTGTCCTTCCATTATTAGCTAAGGCTGGTGCAGTATATGGAATAGACCCTGCTTTAATAGGAAGAGCTTCACTATTAGGTTTACCAGTCCATCTTCTAAGCCCGCTCGTACCTTCTACTTATCTATTAGTAGGGATGGTTGGCGAAGATTTTGGGGCATTACAACGAAACTTCTTGAAATGGGCATGTGGATCAACGATTGTCATGATCCTTGTTGCGATTCTATTAGGTATTATTCCATTTTAAATAATCGTTTGAATGATAGATACTATGAACATTTATGAATTTTCTAAAGACTGTCAAGCAATTTGACAGTCTTTTTCTTTTCGTTAGGCATAATTCCTGATATTATGGTATAAGAGTGTTTTAAACACTGGCAGATTGAAAGTGGTGAACAAGATGGATGATAAAACAAAAGTTGACCCAGAACAAAATCATGAACCACAAAACGAGCATAATGGAAAAACTCCTCAAGATGTAACACCAGCAGGTAAATACATACGTATAAAACCATTTGCTTTAATTATGATGGTGATCGTTTTGATTCTTGCAACTTCAGGTATCACAATCTTTGCCTTAACTTTTGGAGAAAAAAAGGTAGTAGACGTTCGCACACCTACTACACATACTGAATTCCAAAAATTATTTAATGCTTATGATGAGATATCAAAAGGCTATTACAAAGACATTGATACAGATGCATTAGTAAATGGTGCTGTAGACGGCATGATTAGTGCACTAGGTGACCCTTATTCAGATTATATGAATAAGCAACAGGCAACCCAATTCAATGAAAGTATTTCTTCTAGTTTCCAAGGAATCGGCGCAGAGATTCAGGAAAAAGATGGACATATTGTGGTTGTGTCCCCAATTAAAAACTCTCCTGCAGAAAAAGCAGGTATTAAAACAAACGATATTATAAAAAAAGTGGATGGCAAAAGTATTGATGGTATGACAGCATCCAAGGCTGTTCTACTAATCCGCGGTAAAAAAGGAACGAAGGTAACACTTGATATTCAACGTGGCGCAGCAGATAAATTAATCACGATGGACATTACACGTGATGATATTCCTGTTGAAACGGTCTATGCAACAATGGAAAAAGACAAAATTGCACATATCCAAATAACTAGCTTTTCAGAAGGTACTTATAAAGAATTATTAAGTGCACTTGATAATATGGAAGGTAAAGGTATGAAAGGTCTTGTCATTGATGTACGTCAAAATCCAGGCGGTCTTGTGAACTCCGTTGTCGATATTGCAAGCCTATTTGTAAAAACTGGCCAACCAATTGTTCAATTTGAAGATCGAACAGGTAAAAAAGAAGTTGTGAATGCAAAAGACGGAAGAAAAGTTGAAGTTCCAGTATCTATTCTAATTGATGGAGGAAGTGCATCCGCTTCTGAAATTTTAGCAGGTGCTCTAAGTGAATCTTCAAATGTCAAATTAATCGGCGAAAAATCATTTGGTAAAGGGACAATGCAAACAGCTGAAAACCTTCCAGATGGATCAAACCTTAAATTTACAACAGCAAAATGGTTAACACCAAAGGGTAACTGGATACACGAAAAAGGAATCCAACCAAATTACAAAGTAAACTATCCAAGCTATGCGTCACTACCTTATCTAAACCCTGATAAGACATTAAAAGAAGGTTCGCTCTCTGATCAAGTGAAAGTGGCAGAGAAAATGTTAAAAGCTATCGGCTATAACCCTGGCAAAATCGATGGCCTATACGATGCTTCTACAACATATGCTGTACAACAATTCGAACAAAAACATAAGTTAAAGGCCACTGGTGAAATAAAAGGTGAAACAACTTATGCGATTATGGAAGACCTTCGCTTGAAAATCAAAAAAGACGATCCACAATTGAAAAAAGCAATGGCAATCGTGAAAACTGAAATCAAATAGTTAGAATCTAAATATTCTTCAAAAGAGCTGACGAGAACGATGTCAGCTCTTTTTTATATAAGGTTATATAAAGTTTAATGTAGTGGTGAAAAGTTAACAATGGAGTGATGGGGTCGTTCTAATAGGGGGTGAGTTGTTCTAATGGAGGACTGAGTGGTTCTAATAGATAGCCGAGTTATTCTAAGAAGTGAATGAGTTGTTCTAAATCAAAATTTAAGTGATAATTAGACCATTATTGAAGCAAGTAGTACTAATACAGGAAAAATAATCTATCCCTAAATTTCATCTATGACATAATTCTATTAAAATTATTACATTTCTTTTACAAAAACTATACAAATGATAAAAAAGAGTTTACAATAAAATTAATTTCAGGAGTGATCAATATGAAAGACGTTTATTTATTTAGTGGATTTTTAGGCAGTGGGAAAACAACTTTACTTGTCGATATTATTCGCCAATTTAAAGAGCAGGGTATAAAACCAGCTGTGATGATGAATGAGCTTGGAGAGTTAAATTTTGATTCACAAGCGGTTGAAGAGGGGATTCCGTTAAAAGAAATATTAAATGGTTGTATTTGCTGTTCTGGTTCTGAAAAAACGGAAGCTCAAATCCAATCATTATTAGCAGAATCTAATTTTGATGTCTTATTAATAGAAACAACTGGTGCAGCTCATCCTGTTGAAGCGTTAGATGCGGTTTATTCGCCACTGTTTGCGGACAAGTTGAATATCAAAGGGATTATTACAGTCGCAGATAGTAAACGCTTTTTAGAACGTCATCAACTATCTCCTCAAACGCGATCTTTATTTATAGAACAAATTCGTCATGCACATTTAATCTTGGCTAATAAGATGGATTTACTGTCCGAAGCAGAACGTGCAAAAGTGACATTTGAGATGCAAGGGTTAAACCCACATGCACAAATCATACAAACTACTAACGCAAAAGTACCTTTGAAATTTTTACAAAGTTTACATGCTACATCAAGACCTACTGATATTCATAAAGCAGATTTGGGGCATCATTTACATTTAAGTTCTCGACTAGTCACATTTCCTGCGCAAGTAGACTTTACACAAGAGGAATTTGAAGAGTGGGTGCGGTCAATCCCTGAATCTATTTATCGAATGAAAGGATATGTTCCAGTAAAAGGAATAAAAAATCCAATGCTTTTCCAATATGCATATGGATTAACGCAGTGGCTTCCAGAATATGTACATATGGAACCAAATCTTGTCATTATCGGAGAAAATGTAGATGAGCTAATCGTCATCGGACAATGAAAAATTCAGTCTAATGGAGTAGGTGTCAACCCATTTAGAATAGTAATAATCAGATAGACTACAAGATTCTCCCAAATCAAACCCTATAAGAATGCTAGATTGCAGCCTCGTTGGAGAAAGTGGTAATCCTTGGTCAATTTTTTGCCTCCAGAATGCGTTAAGCTTGATGCAGACAAGGAGGAATGCAAGATGAAAAAAACGACAAAATGGGTATTACCTTTAAGCCTACTAATGACGGTGGGAGTTTACAGTGGAGCAGTTGATGCTTCTGCGAAAACAATCACAAACGACACAGCTAAGCAAACTTCAATGTCAGATTGTAATTGGCAAACTCAACAACAAGCATATAATTGGGTGAAATCAAACCAAAACACACCTACTATTAAAGTAATTAAGGTTTCTAATAACGAATTTAATAACTATAAAAATATGAACCTTGAACAATTATACAAAACTTTTGGTATCAAAGGTTCTAACTTCGGAACAACACCAACAGCAGGATCCAACCAAGGTACAAAACCAACAGCAGGATCTAACCAAGGTACAAAACCAACAGCAGGTTCAAACCAAGGTACAAAACCAACTACAGGTTCAGGCCAAGGCACAAAACCAACTACAGGTTCAAACCAAGGAACAACACCATCAGCGGGATCTAACCAAGGTACAAAACCAACAACTGGTTCAAACCAAGGTTCTACATCAAAATCAAACACTGGTTCAAACACTTCAACATCAACAAACTCTAATAGTTCATCCGTTTCACAATTTGAACAAAAAGTAATCGAATTAACAAATGCTGAACGTGCAAAAGAAGGACTAAAAGCATTACAAGCTGATACTAAATTAATGCAATCTGCAAGATTAAAATCAGATGATATGGCAAAAAATAATTACTTCGATCATACAAGTCCAACTTACGGTTCACCATTCGATCAAATGAAATCTCTTGGAATTTCATATAAATCAGCAGGTGAAAATATCGCACAAGGCCAAAAAACACCTCAAGAAGTTGTACAAGCTTGGATGGACTCACCAGGACACCGTGCGAACATCATGAACGCTTCATACACTCATATCGGTGTAGGTTATTCAGCAAACGGTAACTACTGGACTCAACAATTTATCGGTAAATAATGATAGATTAGTAATTTAATATGCTTATAAAAACCAGCCAAAACATTGGCTGGTTTTTTGTTTGAAAACAGGAAGAAACAACTGGTACAGCTCATCCAGTTGAAGAATTAGATGCTGTTTATTCACTACTATTTGCTGATGAGTTGAATATCAGAGGGATTATTACAGTCGTCGCTTAATAAACGCCATCAAATGTCTCCTCAAACTCTATCATTATTATTTATAGAACAAATTCGTCATGCACATTTAATTTTAGCTAAATAGATGGATTTATTCACCGAAGCAGAATTGACATTTGAAATGCAAAAGGTAAAACCCTGCGCAAATCATTCAAACTACTAACGAGAAAGTACCGTTGAAATTTTTACAAAGTTTACATTCTACATCAAGACCTACTGATATATAAAGCAGATTTAAGATATTATTTACATTTAAGTACTAGACTTGAAACGCTATAAATCGTAAGTCAACTTTACACAAGAGAAATTTGAAGAATGGGTACGCATAATCCCTGGATTTATTTATCGAATGAAAGGATATGTTCTGTTAAAAGGAATTAAAAATCCCATGCTATATGCATATGGATTAACACAATGAATTCAAGAATATGTATATATGAAGCCAAATCTTGTCATTATTAGAGAAAATGTAGACTTAGTTAAATGTTATTGGCCAATGAAAAATTCAGTCTAATGGAGTAGGTGTCAACCCAATTAGAATAGTAATAATCAGATAGACTACAAGATTCTCCCAAATCAACCCCTGTTAGAATGCTAGATTACACCCCTGTTGGAGAAAGTGGTAATCCTTGGTCAACTTTTTGTCTAAACCATGCGTTAAGCTTGATGCAGACAAGGAGGAATGCAAGATGAAAAAAGCGACGAAATGGGTATTACCATTAAGCCTACTAATGACGGTGGGAGTTTACAGTGGAGCGCTTGATGCCTCTGCTAAAACAATCACACATAACACAGTTAAGCAAACTTCAATGTCAGATTATAATTGGCAAACTCAAAAACACGCATACAATAAACATAGAGGTTCAAACCACGGTATAAAACCAACAACAGAATCTAACAAAGGGACAACACCTTCAACGGGTTCAAACCAGGGCACAACACCAACAACAGAAACTAACCAAGAATCAACACCAACAACAAGTTCAAACCAAGGTTCTACATCTAATACAAACACAGGTTCAAACACTTCAACTTCACCATCAACAAATTCTAATACCTCATCTGTTTCACAATTTGAACAAAAAGTAATCGAATTAACAAATGCTGAACGTGCTAAAGAAGGACTTAAAGCATTACAAGCTGATACTAAATTAATGCAATCAGCAAGATTAAAATCAGATGATATGGCAAAAAATAATTACTTCGATCATACAAGTCCAACTTATGGTTCACCATTCGATCAAATGAAATCTCTAGGAATTTCATATAAATCAGCAGGTGAAAACATCGCACAAGGTCAAAAAACACCTGAAGAAGTTGTACAAGCATGGATGGATTCACCAGGACACCGAGCAAACATCATGAATGCATCATACACTCATATCGGTGTTGGATATTCAGCAAGCGGTAACTACTGGACTCAACAATTTATCGGAAAATAATAGATTCATAATTTAATAAATTAATGAAAACCAGCCAAAATTTTGGCTGGTTTTTTGTTTAAAAGAAAGGTTTTCATTCCATACTGGATTAGAAAGGAGTGAAGATCTTGTTACTGCTAGAATCCATGGTCGACAAAATAAAATCTGCCTTTCATCACTCAATTGATATAGAAGTAAAAGAAATTTTTTTTCCTAAAGAAAATTACGCTATTTTATGCTATTTCACTTCGATGGTCAATAAAAGCAATGTGCAAGAGCAAATTAATTTATTGAAATTTCAAACAGCTGTGGATGATAAAAAGTGGGCAGAAACAATGGCTTCGATGAAAGAGCCTTTCCAAATGGAAAAGTTAGTGGAATATGTTTGTGATGGACAAACTGTCATTTTATTAATGTCAGAACTTCAGATGATTCATCTATCTTTACCAGAAATACCAAAGCGTTCAATAGAAGAACCATCGAACGAACACGTCATTCGTGGTCCTCATGTTGGTTTTGTCGAAGGTTTTGACACGAATCTTGCCATGATTCGAAAACGACTCAATAGGCCAGACTTAGTTGTTAAAAGTATAGAAATTGGTACCGATACAAAAACAAACATTTATTATATGTACTTGGAAAAAGTTGCCGATATGCAAGCAGTATCTTATGTAGAATCAAAGTTAAAAATAATGAAAGAAAAAGTTAAAGTTGTAGTTTCAGCTAGTGCGGTTGAAGACTATTTAGATGAATATCCCTATTCTCCTTTTCCACAACTATTAAATACAGAAAGGCCGGACCGAGTGTTCGCCAATTTAGTTGAAGGAAAAGTAGTGATTATGTCGGATTTTTCACCGACAGCAATGATTGGACCTGTCACATTCTTTTCTTTTTACCAATCACCAGATGATTATAATGGTCGTGTGTTAACCAATTCATTTTATAGAACTGTCCGGATGATTGGTTTTTTAATAGCCATTTTTTTACCAGCGTTTTATATTGGAGCTGTAAGTTACCATTTTGAAGTATTTCCGCTTGAATTGAGTCTACAGCTAAAGTCAGCCATTAGAGAAATTCCCTATCGACCAATTATAGAAGCGTTAATATTAGAACTTATAATCGAGATGATTCGAGAGGCAACCATACGTTTACCACAAGCAATGGTACAATCAATTGGTATTCTGGGTGCATTAGTAATTGGAGATGTTATTATTAGTGCTGGACTTGTTTCGAATGTGATGGTGATCGTCGTTGCACTAACCGCCATATCCTGTTATGTTTTGCCATCTGTGGAGCTAAATACGACGATTCGTATTTTGCGCTTCCCGTTCATGTTATTAGCCGCTGTTTTCGGCTTTTTTGGTATTGTAATAGGATCATTCGTCTTATTTATCCATTTATTTAATTTAACCTCTTTAAAAGCTCCTTACTTTTATCCTTATGTACCATTAAATCTAAAAAGTCTTAAACAAATTCTATTCCGCGAACCGTTTGTAAAGCCGGCTCCCCAACCGAATTCTTTTGATCCGAAAGGAAAGAAAAAATGAATTTTCGCTTAACAAGAATTCAACTTTTTCTCATGGTATTTATGGCTCAGACCGGAGTAGTCTATATATCTTTTCAACAAGGAATTATTGTCAAAGGGGGAAGAGATGCTTGGTTAATGTTTGCCGTTGTTTCTATCTTCAATTATTTGCTGTTAGTATTTTATGAAAAGAATTACAAATACTTTCGATTAGGGAAGATCACCTCATGGCTCTATATCATCTATTGGCTTATCCTAATCATTTGCTTCTTAGCATATGTTCAATATACTTTAAACACTTGGGCTATCCAATATACACCCAAACTAGTTACTTTGACAGCAATAGTGTTGGTCTCACTTTATATCAGTTTAAGTAGACCATCAACCGCCATTAATCTAGTAGGGTTGATCATGCCGTTGATGGCCCTGTTCCTTTTATTTATACTATTTTCTTTTCCTCAGTTGAAGCTTGATTATCTTCTACCAATTGGTACAAGCACAATTCCTCAATGGGTTAAAGGATTATATTTAAGCACTGTTGCATTTATGGGAATGGAAAGTTTTATTATTTTAAGAAAATTTGTTGTAGAAAGTGAAAAAGTAGCAGGAAAACCACTATTCCTATTCCATTTAGTGGTGTTTTTATATATGGGTTCTTCTATTGTTATTTGAGAAGCAAATTTTGATTTGTCAGAGATTAAACTTATTCCTGAACCTATTATCTATATCTTGAGATCATTACAAGTATCATTTGTTAAACGTCTGGATATATTCTTCGTCTATATTTGGCTTGCTGAGTGCATTATTACCCTTTCTCTATATATGTTCTATATAAGAGTTGTTTACTTCGCTAAAAAGAGGAAACATCCAAAGCTTATGATCGTTATTTTGCATTGTATTATTTTATTCTCTACTATGTTCTTAATTACCTATGATCGAATTAATTTTATAAGAAATTATCTTGGTTATTTATATTTTATTTTCCCATTACTATTGCCTATCATTATTGTTTTTATCAATAAAAGGAGAGATTCCAAATGCGCAAAGGAATCATCATAATAGTGTTAATCCTTCCTATTGCACTACTTGCGGGATGTTGGGATGAACGGTTGTACAAAGATTTAACGTCGATTACTTTAATAGGGGTTGACGGACATATAGGAGAGTTGAAAGGATACTATGCTTCATCCAATAATCCTAATGACCCCACACAGCATATAGTAATTGAAGGTGAAGGAAGGACACCAAAAGAGGTTCGAGATAATGCAAACTTAAAATTTAGCCGAACAATGGATTTATCTGAACTCGCAACGATTTTATATTCTGAGGAAACAGCAAAGGAACATCTTCCGTATCTTTTAGACGCCTTATACCGAAATTCGGTATATCCCATCTCGGCAAAAGTGGCCATTACAAAAGGTGATGCAAGAAAATTTGTTGAGGCGAAGAATGCTAAATTGCCTGGTGAAATTGGTGAAACATATCAAAAATATCTTCGGAGTTTTGAGTTGGTTAGTATTTTTCCAAAGGGAATGGATTTGCAAAGATTAGCGTCTATGTTTTTTGAAGAAGGAAGAGATTCGGCATTACCCTATTTAGATTTTAATGAACAACTTGGAACACCTATTGTAAAGGGGCTCGCTCTCCTTAATAATCGGAAATTTTCAGGTAAAACATTAGATATTAAAGATTCAATGTTATTGGTCTTATTAACTGATGGGGTAGCAAAAACAGCCTCGATGTCATTTGTTTTAGAAGAACATGATCAAAAGGTACCTGTGTCAATAGATATTATTAAATTTAAAAAGAAAATAAAAATAGAGAAAAAAGGGGATGGAGGAATCGTCTATTTAAATACAAATTTCAAGGTGAATATCTCGGAATTTCCTTTAGAGACTATGTTGAATAAGAACAGTAAAAAAGAGATAGAGAAATTTTTAGAGAGCGAGATTAAAAAAAATATTAAGCACATGGTCAAAAAATGCCAGGAAGCACAATCAGATGCTTTAGGTATTGGAAGAATTGTGAGAGCTCATTACCCGAATATGTGGAATGATGGACATTGGAATGAAACATACGAAAAACTAGAATTTAAACCAAATGTACAAGTTGAGATTATACGAACAGGTATTTTAAGATAGCATAAAGTGAATATATAAAAAAATGCAACGAAAAATCTCCTCCTCAAGAAGGAGATATATTTCGTTGCATTTTTCTTTGGACATAATAGTAGACGAATACTCAGAGAAATCGCTCCTGCTGCTAATCCTGAAATTAACCCAATCCAGTAGCCATAAGGACCAAAATTTGTGAAATTGGCTAAACCATATCCGAGTGGTAAACCGATGACCCAGTAAGAAATTAATGCCATTACAAAAGTGATGGTGACATCTTTATACCCACGTAATGCCCCTTGAATTGGTGCTTGGATGGCATCCGAAAGTTGGAAAAAGGCAGCGTATGCTAAGAAATGACTAGCAAGGGCGATCACATTTACATCGTCACTATAAATGGCTGCAATTTTTTCTTTAAAAGTTAGTAAGACCGTCAATGAAATTACACAAAAAGTAATGGCAGTTGAAATACATAAAAGGCTATACGTTTTCGCATCTTGAATTCGTTTTGCTCCTGTTTCAAAGCCAACCATAATGGTTGCCCCCATCGAGATACTTAATAGGAATCATGTATAACAGACTTGCAAAATTCAGTGCAATTTGATGTGCACCAATCACTTCAGTACTGTAATTGCTCATTAAAATTGTGACAACAGAGAAAATGCTACCTTCTGCGAAAATGGCAATCCTATAGGTATACCAAGTTTTATTATTTCCATACATTTTGAAACATTTGGTTTGGGTAATTTCTTGAATAATTCAAACGATGAAAAAGGTGTACGTTTAATTGTGATGAAAATCGCAATCCCACAAATCAACCAATACGTGATTGCAGAAGCTACGCCAGACCCAACCCCTCCAAGTTCTGGAAAACCTAGGTTACCGAAAATCAATAAGTAATTAAAGATAATATTGATGGGTGTTGCCATTAAAGTAATAATCATGGAAACTCGAGTTTGTCCTAAAGCATCTATAAAATAACGAAGTACGCTATAGATAAATAAAGGAAATAGACCAAAACACATAGCGACTAAATAGTTATGAGCAACCCTATGTACATCAGCTTCTAATGACATTTTCGATAACAAAGGATCAATTGAAAGCATCATTGCGGAAAAAATTATGACTGCAATAGCAATGGCAACATAAAAGCCTTGCTGAATTGAAAATGTGGCTTCTTTCTTATCTTTCCCACCGAGTAATTGTGCTACAATAGGGGTTATAGACGAGAGAATGCCTGCTAATCCAGTATATACAGGCATCCAAATCGAGGAACCAATAGATACACCTGCTAAATCAGCTGTACTATATTTACTTGACATTAAGACATCAAAAAATGACATCAAATATAATGCAATCTGGGTGACCAGAATAGGAAGCACTATTTTAAACATAAGTGCCCATTTTGCGCTAATCGTAGTTGTTTTATGCACTTGTTTCATCTCCCGTTAGTAGCATGTTTTTTAAATGTTGTTCGTATAGTAAAATAAGTATCCGTGACGCACTTAGGCTATCTACCTGATAGGGTGCGTTCCGCTTTTTAATAGAATCCAGCTTTGGGCGCTAGACCCTATAGTCATTTCAGTTCCTCGGTCGAAAGCTAAAAAGATGTTTTCGATTCAGGAACTTCCAATGCCTTGTAGGGGCTGAACGGGCGCCCATCCGCTTTTTAATAGAATAGGAGAATTGTATTATTATGACTAAACAAACTGTAATTTTGACTGGTGGGGGTACTGCAGGTCACGTCTCGCTCAATCAGGCTATCATACCATCTTTTTTAGAAAAAGGCTATGATGTTCATTATATTGGCTCAAAGGAAGGGATTGAAAAGGAAATCATTGGTCAGGCGTTTCCTGAATTACCGTACCATTCGATTTCAAGTGGGAAGTTAAGACGCTATTTTTCTATGAAAAACTTTACGGACCCATTCCGAGTGTTGGCAGGTATTTCACAAGCATTATCTGTTATGCGCCGCGTTAAACCAATTGTTGTATTCTCTAAAGGCGGATTTGTTTCTGTACCAGTTGTCATGGCGGCAAAATTATCAGGAATTCCTGTAGTATCTCATGAATCTGACGTAACACCTGGTTTAGCAAACAAACTATCATTACCATTTGCTTCACACATTTTCACAGTGTTTAAACAAACATTAAATCATTTGCCAGCTGAAAAATCTTCATGCACAGGCTCCATTATTCGTCCAGCATTATTTGAGGGAAAGAAAGAAAAAGGGTTAGCTATGTGTGGTTTCCAAAATGGAAAAGAAACAATCCTTATTATGGGCGGTAGTCAAGGATCGAAGTTTATCAATGATGCGGTTCGCGCGAATATGGTGGAGTTATTAAAAGATCATAATATTATCCATTTATGTGGGAAAGGTCATATTGATGAGGCACTTGTTGATATGCCAGGATACAAACAATTCGAATATGTAACCACTGAATTACCTGATCTTCTTCACGCATCCGATTATATTGTGTCACGTGCTGGCTCCAATTCCATTTTTGAATTTTTAGCTTTAAAAAAACCAATGCTTTTAATCCCATTATCTTTGGAAAAATCGCGTGGGGACCAAATTTTAAATGCCAAGTTATTTTTTGAACAAGGCATAGCGGAAGTTTTACAAGAGGAAGAGTTGAATAATCAAAGCTTTATGAAGGCCATGGAGACATTAAAAGCTCATAAGGAATCACTTATAAAGAATATGAGTTTAGCGGAGTCACCAAAAACACCCGATGAAATGGTGGAGCTTATTACTCAGTATGCAAAAGCATAACATAAAATTAGACCATTTAGTTTCCTATTATAAAGGCAACTAAATGGTCTCTTTTGTGTTTGCTGTTAGGCGCATGTAGAAACCTGATTTGTCTCGGCCTCTCGCCTATGTCTGAGTTATTCGATTTAATAACCAAATCAGAGTCCTCACTTTTCTAAATTTTACATTGCCTGTTCTTCACTAGCATTGTTTTGAGATGCCCAATACAGATAGAATGTATCCTTTTGAATTTTCAGCAATTCAAATTGTTTTTCGCCCTGGTTAATCTCTTCATATAATGAAGGATGACTTTCCCTTGCATCCGTTACATAAGCCAATTTGGATGCGGCGCGTAAGGATCTTGGATTTTCTTTGCGGATTTTAAGAAAAACGCATTGAAAATCTAATTCAAAAAATAATTCTTGTAAGAATAATTCTTTTGCCTTTTGATTGTAACCTTTTCCTTGATAAGGAACGCCAATCCATGTGCCCAAGAAACCTGCTCCATCCTGAACGTCATACAGGGTAATTGTACCGATTGGTTGCCCCCAGTCGTCTGTAATGGTCCGAGAAACCACCTTGCCATTCTCTTCATCATCCATCAGCTCTCTCGTCATAAACCAAAATTCATCTGCTGTCTTTGCCTTTTGACGCACAAAAGGGAAGACAGATGGGTGACTTAACAACTCAAAAAGCTCATTACATTCTTGTAATTCACGTCGCTTAATCATGCTGAACGCCTCCTTTTTGGGGTGAACTCTAATACAGTTCTGTCCCGCTCGAAATTTTTCATTTAGTGTTGCATAAAAAATTTCGGGGTGGGAATCGAACCCACTAGAACCAGCGATCACTGGTGGCGCACCATTTGCCTTCCCTATTGATTCTTCAAAGAATAGGAATCACTTATGAAATTATTTTGCATTTATACTATACTAAGAATTGAACAAAATGCAAAGAGAAAAACGTCATTTTTCATATTAATTTATTGTAAAAATGACAATTGTGAACATAGTATATTTGCCCTTAAAAATAATAATTTTCAGAGAATTCAAACCTATATAAATGAAGAAACCACTATATTTTCTTCTACCCATAAATTAATCAAAATATACTTAATTCATAAAAAACACTATAATATACTTAACATTAAAATTGCTTTTTAGATAAAATTAACTAAAATAATTATTATAAACTAGCAATAGTTTAGCTCAGTTATATGCTTGTCTGAATAGAATGAAAATAACAAATTGGGGGAAGTCACATGCAATTAAATCTGACAAAAGTTCACGGATCAGGAAACACATTTTATATATATGAAACAAATGACGAAACGTTACTCGATTGGGTAAACTTAACAAAATGGTTATGCCAATCTTCTAACCATGGTGGAGCAGATGGGTTATTATTAGTAGCTCCATCAACACATGCTCTTGCCAAAATGCGCGTCATCAATGCAGACGGTACTGAAGCTTCGATGTGTGGAAATGGTCTACGATGTGTAGCTCGATATGTATTAGAAAAAAATAATCTATCTGAAGGGCTTATTGAAACCATGAAAGCAACGCTACATGTTGCAAAAGAAGAATCATTATTTGAGGGAGTACCAACTTATGGTGTGGAGATTTCACCTGTATCATTTGAGCTCACATCACTACCAATGTTTGTTGCAGGGCACACATCACTTATAAATGAAGTGATTCATGACTTAGATCCTGACATTGCATTTACAGCTGTCTCTGTACCAAACCCACATTTAATCGGATTTGTCCCAAAAGAGAAAATTGAAACAACAGACCATCAGAAACAATTAGCTTCTTATTTAAATAGTCCAAATCCCGTTTGTCCTGATGGAGTAAATGTAAGTTATGTCTTTCCTATAAGTGCAAACGAAATTTATGTTCGTACATTTGAAAGAGGCGTTGGATTTACCAATGCTTGCGGTACTGCTATGACAGCTTCTGCATTAGTTTCAAGAATGTTAGATGTGACAACAGAAAATAAAATAACTGTTTTCAATCCTGGCGGTTTTGTACAATGTTATGTGCAACATGAACAAGACGAGTACCAACTAAAACTAGTAGGGAACGCAACGTTTACTTCTATCTACGTTTTAGAGGTTGAGGGAGAAAACTATACTTATAAAACAATTCAAGATACAAAGGAACAACAATCATATCAAGCATTAATTGATTATACGCAAAAGAAATTAGCATCAGTGTTTGCTGGATGATCTTGAGGTGGTAGTATGTCAGAAGTTTTTATATCAAAAAAACAATTTAACGCCCTTTATCAAACCAATAAAGGGTTTGTTTTTTTGATGGAATTAGTAGAAAATCGTTTTCAATATATATATATCAATCAAGCAGCTACAATCGTATTTACAACAAATCCAGAAGGGAAATTTCTTTCTGACTGTGTACAACAAGCTAGGACTAAATTGATTATAGAAAACTATATGAAAGCCATTTCTACAAAACAACAAATAACCTATCGCGATTTTTATTTATTTCAAGATAACGGTTTTACAAATGAAACCATTTGTACGCCCATTTTCTATGGCGATCATACATATATCCTCGCTATTACAAAAAATATATCAGACCAAAAAATAATAGAAGAAAAGAATGTTTTTCTTCAATCGTTATTTCAAGATAGGATTAACCCAACAGTCATTATATTAGAGGATTTATCAATCTATGAAGTGAATCGGATTTTCAATCATGTATTTGATTGCGATTTGGATAAGCATCAAAATCTAATGGATTGTAACATTATCGATTCGGAAAATGAAACAAAGTACCAGAATTATATAAGCGAAACGTTTAAAGGTCGCGGCTCGTCTTCCGTCATTTTTTCGCATCTCAAAAAAGACGGCGAGTTGGGCAATTTTCTTGTTAGTTTCTCACCCGTATTAATGGATGAGGTTGTAGTTGCAATCAGTATTCAATGGCAAGAAATCAAATCATCCAATCAATTAAAGCATGATTTGATTCAAACTTCACTTGTATTGGATAGTTATAAGTATGCGTTAAATGTTGCTGCGAATATATGCGTGACAGATCCATTCGGTGTGATCAAATATGTGAACAAAGGATTTGAAAATCAAACACAATATAAACAACATGAATTGTTAGGTAAGACCCATGCTATTTTAAATTCACGAAAGCAATCGAGAGAATTTTATCAAGACCTATGGAGTCACATTTCGAATGGGGAAATTTGGCGCGGTGAAATGTGTGATCGAACAAAATACGGCCGAAACTTCTGGACAGATACAACCATTGTACCAATTAAAAATGCAGAAGGGGACATAACCAATTTCTTAGGTATTAGTTTTGATATTTCCGATAAGAAATTGATGATGACATCCTTGAGAAATAGCGAAAAACTATTTCGATTGATTACAGAACATACGAATGATTTAATCGTCATTACAAACGAAGATGGCATCATTCAGTACGTTTCACCAGTATACGAAGCAGGTCTAGGATATGAAAAAGAAGAATTATTCGGAAAATTCTTTGCGGACATCTTAACTCCAACGAGTAAAGCGATTTTAAACCGTGAATTTGACACAATTTTAAGTGACTTA
Organism: uncultured Caryophanaceae bacterium; assembly: GCA_963792445.1. Classification (GTDB taxonomy): domain Bacteria; phylum Bacillota; class Bacilli; order Bacillales_A; family Planococcaceae; genus Rummeliibacillus. The sequence continues at coordinate 523,222 of CAWBWO010000002.1, forward strand.
GGTCATTCGAAAATAGAATTTGAAGTATTATCGAAGGATGGTCAAAGTTTTTGGTTAGAGGCGCAAGTTTCTGCAGTAAAAGATGAAGAACGCCAAGGTGTCTATCAGTTTGTTATTGTTGCCCGTGAAATAACTGAGCGCAAAGAATTAGAAGAAAACTTAAGGTTCCTAGCTTACCATGATAGCTTAACTATGTTACCGAACAGAAGATACCTGATGGAAAAATTTGAAGAATTAGCAACAGTTGCGGATGCTACAAACAGTACCATTGCGATCTTGTTTATCGATGGGGATAATTTTAAACAGATCAATGATAAATTTGGGCATGATGTAGGTGATGAATTTATTTCAAATTTTGGTAAGGCGATTTCACTAAGTGTCAGAGATAGTGATCTTGTTGTACGTATTGGAGGAGATGAATTTGTTGTCTTATTAACAAAAATGTCTCTAAATCAAGCAAAAAGAAAAAAACAAATTGAACAAACGGTTAAAAGAATTCAACAAATCCTTCGATTAGGATGGGAAATAGGTGATCAATTCTTCTCACCAACCTCCTCAATCGGCATCTCTTGTTATCCAGAACATGGGACTGATATCTCACAACTATTAGATCAAGCAGATGACGCTTTATACTTTGCAAAAAAAATATCCGGAAAAGATTCGTATCATTTTGCCTGTAAAAGATAGGGTGGTGAAGACATGACAAAGCAGATTCTATTAGTAGAAGATGAAAAGAACATTGCTCGTTTTATTGAATTAGAGTTACAACATGAGCAATTTCAAGTGACGATTTGTTATAACGGACGAGATGGTTTAAATCTTGCACTTGATCAAGACAACCATTTTGATGTACTCCTATTAGATGTCATGCTTCCAGGATTAAACGGTATTGAGGTTTGTAGAAGGGTCAGAAGTAATTCAGAAGTGCCAATCATCCTCATCACTGCTAGAGATGCAGTAATGGATCGCGTTGCAGGTCTTGATGCTGGAGCTGATGATTATATTGTCAAGCCTTTCGCTATTGAAGAACTACTTGCACGCATTCGTTCTATTTTAAGAAGGACAAATACGAACAAGGAAAAAGAATCCTTACTTCAATTTAAAAATATCACCATTAACCAAGATGCTTATAGTGCATATATTGATGACCAATTGCTCGAACTAACGAAAACGGAGTTTGATTTACTTAGTCTTCTTATACAGAATAAGAATCGAGTATGTACTAGAGATCAAATCCTCGAGAATGTCTGGGGATATCAATCGGATATCGAAACGAATGTAGTGGATGTATACATTCGTCATCTCAGATTGAAACTACCAAAAGAGATGAGCGCTTACATTGAAACGGTAAGGGGAGTTGGGTATGTGATGAGAGAATGATCCAACTTAAAAAGAGATTATTAAAAACGAATTCTCTAAAAACAAAGTGGGCGCTAACTTCTGGTTTTGTCATTTTCATCAGCTTTGCGGTTATTTGTTCCGTATTATATTGGTCGCTGCATTCTTGGTTATTGTCAGAACAACAACAAACCGTCAACCGTACAATGGATGATTTGACGATGTTTTTTGAATCCCAAGGTGGTGGGATGACACTTGATGATATTCGCTCAAATAAAGGGTTGATGAATTCCATCGTAAACAAAAATCAAACCGTTCGGATTCTCAATAAGGATGGCATCGAAATTTTACGTATTAATGATACAGTCACTAAAATTCCCGAAGTTTCAGCCAAAGTACCACCAGAAGGATATATTGTCCAAAAACAAAATATAGAAGGCATCAATTGTTTTGTTGCGATTGGCAAACTTCAAATCGGTCCTTTTCAAGGATATTTACAACTTGCGCACCCATTGACAGCATTTAACTCACTTATGAATTACTTGCTGATGGCAATGTTCATACTTGGCCTAGGAGCACTTATTTTGTCTGCATATATTGGATATGCATTGGCAAACGTGTTATTAAAACCATTACATGAACTTAGAATGGAAATGACAACAGTAGCAGAGGAAGGTTTCCAAGCACCAATTTTAATGGAATATGACCAAAACGATGAAATTGGGGATTTACTGCGCGTCTACCGGAAGATGATGGGAGAACTAGAGCAATCTTTTCTCTTACAGCAACAATTCATCTCAGATGCTTCTCATGAGCTTAGAACACCTATTCAAGTAGTGGAAGGACATTTATCACTGATCAAACGATGGGGAAAAGACGACCCAGAAGTACTTAATGAATCACTTGAAACGTCTATTGCAGAAATGAAGCGTATGAAAAGTATGATTGAAGAAATGCTAGAACTAGCAAGAGGACAATCAATTGAACAAGATGCAACATGCAATATTAAGGAAATGACATTCGATATAATTACCGAACAAAAAATACTGCATCAAGAAGTAACAATTAAAGTAGTCGATCAAAATCTCTCAAACCCCATTGTTGCTGTTTCAGTCAATGCATTCGGCCAAATTTTACGAAACTTACTGCAAAATGCAATTCGCTATTCTGACCATGATGCACAAATTCAAATATACTTGACAAATGACTTGAAGCATTGCAAAATCGAAGTCGAAGATAATGGTATTGGTATCGCTGAAAAAGATTTACCTCATATTTTTGAACGTTTTTATCGAGTTGATCAATCACGTTCAAGAGATGCAGGTGGTACAGGCTTAGGGCTTAGTATTGTGAAAATGCTAGTCAATAAGTATGGCGGTCATATTACTGTAGAAAGTAAACTGGGTTTAGGGACCAAATTTAGTATTTTACTACCTTTTGGAAAATGACAAATTTCTTGTGATTTATTAAGAAATCTCATCATTCAATGAAAAATTTGCTCAATTCTATAAATAATATTGAATTATTTGTGAAGAGTAGTAAGATTGTAAGGAAAAAGTTCTTCCAGCTTACATCAATACATAAGTGTATCTTCAGCAGGAAGAATGGTAAAAAAATAGTGGATTTTCTAATATTAATCATTTAATTAATGAAACTGCCACTTGGCAAAAAAGTTGGAGGTTATTCTCATGTCAAACAACGTTTCACTTGCAAGCTCTCCATGGTCAGCTTTCTCAGGGCCAAACCTTGGCTATGTAATGGATATGTATGAACTATACTTAACATCTCCTGAAGAAGTTGATGCTGAACTTGTGGCATTATTTGAACAATTTGGCGCACCAGTTTTGGAGTCAATTGATAACACAAATGCTACAACAAATGTAAATCCAGGAAATATTGCGAAAATATTAGCTGCAGTACAATATGCTGATGCAATCCGTTCATATGGTCATTTAGCAGCTGATATCTATCCTTTAAATAATCAGCCAAAAGATTCAAGTCGAATTGAAGCGGCTACTTACGGATTATCTGATCAGGACTTAGTGAATATCCCTGCAAATGTATTACTTAACGAAATTCCTGTAACCGTTCACAATGGTTTAGACGCTATTAACTACCTAAAATCAATTTATACTGACAAAATTGCGTATGAATTCAGTCATGTAGTTGGTCAAGAAGAAAGAAACTGGATTCAATCTAAAATTGAAAATGGTACACTTAACGGCAAACTTTCTGCGGATGACAAAAAAGAAATTCTTTCAATGTTAAACAAAGTTGAAGGTTTCGAACAATTCATGCACAAAACTTTTGTTGGGGTTAAACGTTTCTCAATCGAAGGTGTAGATGCACTTGTTGTTCTAATCGAAGAAATTATTCGTCGTTCAGAAGAAAAAGGTTCAAAAGATATCATGATTGGTATGGCTCACCGTGGTCGTTTAAATGTATTAACACACAATGTCCACAAACCTTACGAAATGATGTTAGCTGACTTTGCTCACGTACCAAGTGAATTATTCGTTCCAGAAGATGGTTCATTGCTCGTGACTAAAGGTTGGTCAAATGACGCAAAATACCACCTTGGCGCAACTTATAAAGCACCAAATGGTACAACAATTAAATTAGCTTACAACCCATCACACTTAGAAGTAGTTAGCCCAGTTGTAACTGGTCAAACTCGTGCTGCTCAAGACGATACTTCTAAAGCAGGTCAACCAGTACAAAACAAAGAAAAAGCATTATCTATCTTAGTTCATGGTGACGCAGCATTTGCTGGACAAGGTGTTGTAACTGAAACATTGAACTACTCTCGTACTCAAGGTTTTAATACAGGTGGTTCTGTTCATATCATCGCAAACAATATGATTGGTTTCACAACTGAACGTTATGATTCACGTTCTACTGTTTACTCTTCTGACCCTGCAAAAGGTTATGAAGTACCAGTTATTCACGTCAATGCTGATTCTCCAGAAGCAGTTGTTCAAGTTGCTCGTTTCGCAGTTGAATATCGTGCAAAATTTAGCAAAGACATTTTAATCGATTTAATTGGTTACCGTCGTTATGGACATAACGAAATGGATGAACCAATGATTACAAACCCATCAATGTATAACATTGTTCACAATCATGAAACTGTTCGTGCATTATATGGCAAACAATTAGTATCTGAAGGCATCTTAACAGAAGAAGAAGTTGCAAAAATGCAAGCAGATATCAAAAATGAATTACAAGCATCTCTTGACCATGTTAAAGAAGTAGGTAAAGGTCAATCAGCTAGCCATGAAATGCCAGAAGCAGTGAAAAACGGTTACCCAGAAGGTATCGAAACAGCTGTTGAAAAAGAACGTTTAGTAAAAATGAATGAAGAACTTCTTGCATTCCCAGAAGACTTCAATGTATTTAAAAAACTTAGCAAAATCTTAAACCGTCGTCGCGATCCATTCGAAGGCAAAGGTAAAATCGACTGGGGTCATGCTGAAACACTTGCATTCGGTACAATCCTACAAGATGGTCACCCAGTACGTATTACTGGTCAAGATGCACAACGCGGTACATTCTCTCAACGCCACCTAGTTCTACATGATGAACAAAATGGTAACGAATATGTACCTTTACACCATATCTCTGGTTCAAATGCTTCATTTGCACCAATCAACAGCCCACTATCTGAAGCTGCAATCGTTGGCTTTGAATATGGTTATAACTTAGAAAATGAAAACGCATTAACTATTTGGGAAGCACAATACGGTGACTTTGCAAACATGGCACAAGTTATGTATGATAACTTCATCTCAGGAACTCGCGCTAAATGGGGCGTTAAATCAGGTGTTGTTTTATCATTACCACACTCTGCTGAAGGTCAAGGTGCAGAACATACAAGTGCTCGTTTAGAACGTTTCTTACAATTATCAGCTGAAAATAACTGGACAGTTGTCATGCTTTCAAGCGCTGCAAACTACTTCCACTTATTACGTCATCAAGCAGCAGTTCTTGGTACAGAAGCTGTTCGACCATTAGTAATGATGTCTCCAAAATCACTTCTACGTAACCAAACTGTAGCAGCTGATTTAGAAGAATTAACAACAGGTCACTATCAAACTGTTATTGAACATCCAACAACGGGTAAAGATCCGAAGAAAGTTGAAAAGATCGTCTTTGCTTCAGGTAAAATGGCAATTGATATCGCAGAAAAAGTAGGCGATGGTGAAGGATTCGAACACCTACACTTAGTACGTGTTGAACAACTATATCCATTCCCTAAAGAAGAAATTGCTGAAATCCTTGCAAAATTCCCTAAAGTAAAAACTCTTGCATGGGCACAAGAAGAACCTAAAAACATGGGTTCATGGTTCTTTGCAGATCCATTCTTACGTGAATTAGCAAACGCAAAACAAAACGTTGTTTACGTTGGCCGTCCAGAACATTCAAGCCCAGCAGAAGGCGATGCAGATTCTTACAAAGAAGCGCAAACAATTGTAATCGACCAAGCAGTGGCTCGTGACTAAGAACTAAAGGAGGAAAAAGAAAGTGGCAGACATTATCGTTCCAGAATTGGCAGAATCCATTACAGAAGGTGAAATCGTACGTTGGGTTAAACAAGTAGGTGACCACGTAGATAAAGGCGAATTCATCGTAGAATTAGAAACAGATAAAGTAAACGCTGAAATCATTTCTGAAGAAGCAGGTGTTCTTACAGAAATCTTAGCTCAAGAAGGCGACGTAGTAGAAGTAGGCGCTGTAATTGCTAAAGTTACAGAAGGCGCAGCAGCTCCTGCACCAAAAGCGGAAGCACCAAAAGCTGAAGAACCAAAACAAGAAGCACCAAAAGGGAAGCACCTAAAGCTGAAGAACCAAAAGCTGAAGCAAAACCTGCAGCAGCACCAGTAGTTGAAGAAACTTCTTCAAATGAACGTGTTATCGCTAGTCCTGCAGCACGTAAGTTAGCTCGTGAAAAAGGCATCGATCTTGCAGCTATTTCACCAGTAGATCCACAAGGTCGCGTACGCGTACAAGATGTTGCAGCATTTGGTAATGCTCCTGTAGCACAAGCAGCTCCACAACAAGCTGCAGCACCTAAAGCGGCACCAGCTGTAAAAGCTGTAGACGAATCTCGTGTGGAAGCTGTGAAAATGACTCGCCGTCAACAAACAGCTGCAAAACGCTTACTTGAAGTTTCACAAAACACTGCAATGTTAACTACATTCAACGAAATCGACATGACAAACGTTATGGCACTTCGTAAACGTAAAAAAGAAGCTTTCCAAGAAGCTCACGATGGCACAAAACTTGGTTTCATGTCCTTCTTCACAAAAGCAGTAACTGCTGCTCTTAAAAAATACCCAGCAGTTAACGCTAAAATCGTTGGTGATGAAATTCACTACAACAAATTCTATGACATCGGTGTAGCAGTAGCTACTCCAGACGGATTAGTTGTACCAAACGTTCGTGATACAGACCGTAAAAACTTTGCTGAAATCGAAGCTACAATTGCAGACCTAGCAACAAAAGCTCGTAACAAAAAACTTTCTCTTCAAGATCTTGAAGGCGGTTCATTCACAATCACAAACGGTGGTGTATTCGGTTCATTAATGTCTACACCAATCATCAACGGTGACCAAGCTGCAATCCTTGGTATGCACAACATCGTAAAACGCCCAATCGCAGTTGGCGACGAAATCCAAATCCGTCCAATGATGTACGTAGCATTATCATATGACCACCGCATCATCAACGGAAAAGAATCAGTTGGATTCTTAAAAATGATTAAAGATTTACTTGAAAACCCAGAAGATTTATTCTAGAAGCTTAATCTGACGGGATTTATTGAACCTATCGCTTACACTCAGGACCACCCTTTAATTAGGGTGGTTTTTTTGTTATCTACACCTGCAGCAATAAATAAAAGAGATGAATCGTGGAGTTCCGCCCATCGATCAATAAACTATGGTATAATGTATATGTAATTACAATTATTGAGGGGAGATAACAAATGTTAACTAAAATTAAAAAAGTTAAGTTTCAACCCGAATTTAAAAATCCAGTTTATGAGGTCATCCTTGATTGCCCAAAAGAAAATAAACTTTATATTAAATTTGACTACACATATAAAAAGAAGACTTTTATACCTTCTCAAGTAAATTATAATAAAGAAGATAAGGGATCAAGACTTGCTTGGTATACTCAGAAAGTTGAGAATATGACTGTTCAAGAGTTTCTAGATCAAATTGCTCGAAAGATAAATAAAAAATACAATTTCAAATTCAAAGAAACATATTAAATGTTAATCAAACTTAAAATAACCATTGTAATTTAGCATAAGTTATACTTTGCTGAAATGAAATATTGATTGATTAGACACATCTCAATCGGATGTGTTTTTTTATATACCTTCCACTAAATCGTGTAGGGTTTTAATATGCAGAATAACAGGTGTAAATGATTGAAAAAAGTTTTGCAACAGGAAATGTAGTAATTTATTTTTTCTACAAAATGATAAAGAAAGAACTTCTATGTACTTCAACTAAGAAATAAAAGGAACATCCGCATCTTCTAAAGTTAAAATTCATGAAATAAGAGAAAATCCCCCAATTGAAAGATTTTTTGTTGCAGTTAATGAAAGCGAATATGAACAGTTTTTTTGAGAAACATCTACATTTACCAGCACTTGATGCTGCTAATATTCTTTAGAATTCTTTTTAGTAACGTTCTTTTTATTAACGAAGGGAATAATAATTCTAATTTTTGAGCAAAAATTATTATTGGACAAATGTGTATTTAAGGTATATAATAAATTTATAAGATTGTTTATAGGGAAAAAGTAGAATTCACATATTACAAAGAGTAATCGTGTTTTTTCGGTACTTTTTGTAATATGTGAATTTTTTTCTTTCAAAAAGCTTATATATTAAAAATTTTTATTAATGGAGGTCATTTAAATGACACAAGGTACAGTAAAATGGTTTAACGCAGAAAAAGGTTTCGGTTTCATCGAAGTTGAAGGCGGAGCAGACGTATTCGCTCACTTCTCAGCAATCCAAGGCGACGGTTTCAAATCTTTAGACGAAGGTCAAAAAGTTGAATTCGAAGTTGAAGAAGGCCAACGCGGACCACAAGCTGCAAACATTGTAAAACTTTAATTTCTAACTATTAAGTTTAGATGTATTTAAAAATTTAGAGGAATCCTTTCATAGGGTTCCTCTTTTTTTGGTTCGACTCTAACGTCTATATAAAAATGCTTGGAAATATTGATTGGACATTACTTAGACGCCCTTTTGTATTGTTTGTATACCCCAACAAATAATGTAAAGCCAAAAAGAAGAAGTACGAAAATAAAAGGCTTTAGTCTAATAAAAGAATAAAGTCAACTGTATTTCAATTATGCACATTTCAAGTAGGATATTTTACACCATTCAACAATTTCCGAAAAAACGTAGGCTGTTCAAGCAACCATTTAATAACAAATGGGGAATCAGTTCTGATTAATCAATTAACAGCTTGAAATTACTTCAGTGCAATTTGGACCCTTTTATAATTATTACTCACGGTGAATTTGCATAATTGAAGCTAATGAAATTTTCTTTTTCACTTTATTAAACATAATTAGGAATATACATAATATAATGAAAACATGTGAATTTTAACTCCATTACATAATTTGTTTTTATTGATCGCTATTTTATTGAAATTTTATCTTTTAGTCATGGGGTTGAGCCATAGCATTTTAAGATTGCCAATGTTATGTTATAAGCAAATTTTTCGTGAGAAATGTATTCATGAAATTGACTTAAAAAGGAGAATAATGCATTGATGAATTTATCGATTTCTGAAATTAAAAGACAATCTAAACAATCTTTAAAAGGAAATTGGGGACTAGTTGTAGGGCTTACGTTTATTATGTTTATCATAGTCGTTATAGTCCCAACTATTTTTGAAATTATTTTTAGTGGTGGGTTTACGACATGGATGCACCAAGAGAATACACCATTTGGAGCAAGCTTGGTGAATTTCATTATTACCATTTTACTAATTCCACTTTCTATTGGAGCTTATTGGTTTTATTTATCTTTAGTTCGGAAGCAAACTCCTTCCCTTTCTACTGTGTTTTCAGTCTATAAAGACGGTAAAACCTCAGTAAAATTGATTGGTGCGTCTATACTACAAGGTATTTTCGTGTTTTTATGGTCGTTGCTATTTATTATTCCTGGAATAATTAAAGCATTAGCTTACTCTCAGACATATTACATATTACGTGATCATCCTGAATATACGATTCTTAAAGCAATATCAGAGAGTAGAAGAAAAATGAATGGATTCAAGTGGAAATACTTCTTATTGGGACTAAGTTTTATTGGTTGGGGTATTCTCTGCATATTATCACTAGGAATCGGATTTTTGTGGCTTGTACCTTATTACTCTGCTTCAATGGCTACATTTTATAATCAAGTGATAAATAGTGAAGAAATTGAAACAAGAAATCATGCAAATATTAATAATTAGTAAAGCATCTAACAATCAAAATTTCCTTCCTAAACGTAGGAGGAAGGTTTTGAAAAATTATTTGATATGTCCTTATTTCAATAACTGTGATAAAAGCCAGCTGTCAAGTATCAGCTGGCTTTTATATCGTAATCAAAATCAATTATCGCGGGTTACTATGGCAATTTCATTATGATATGTACCATTTGTTTTATTTGATTTACAGATCAGTACCATCATAATTAGTGGATTCATTGCATATGTTTTGGTGTTGATATGGATTCCTTTTTTCATAATACTAAGTGATCAGGATGAACCGATATCGTAACCTACCTTCAAAGCGAGAAGTATGCTTTAAAATTGTAAAAGTTGTCATACCAGGGCTTATTGATTTTACATATGGAATATGATGTACAATTATTCAATAATAACCTAAAAGAATAACAATTGCAGTAAACCATAGAATAGATAGTAGTGCATAACCAAAACCATAATTTTTGAAGAACTAACGCAGATAACTTTTCATTTAAAGATTTTTTGATAATCGGTGTAAGGATATATTTCAACATCTAAAAATTACATAGAAAGTACTTGCTGTGTTTTTAAATAGTTGGTCAACCTCTTATAGGATCAAGATTTTAACCGTCATATAGGAAAATCTATGCATAGCAAATGAGGTATGAACAAAAGTTTAAAGAAGTTAACAATTGAGTAGATGAATAAATTCTATCAACATGCTATAGTAAAAGTAGATAATCGAAGACTTTCGTTTATCTGTTTTAGAAAAAGTGTTAGCTAAATATAAATCGTGCCGAGGTGTTTAACTATGAATGAGCAAACTGTACGAGAGCAATCTACATGGGAACATTACAAGTTAATCGAAGCTGAAAATTTTCACTTAAAACGACAATTAGCTAATAAAAACAAAGAAAATAAGCAACTGAAACGAGTCATTAGCGCTTTAAAAGAAGATAAGAAAAAAGAAAAACAACGCTATCGAAATAATGGAAAAGCTAAAAAGTAATTTGAAAATAGGTTAAGTAAAATTTAATACGATGATCGGAATAATGGAGAGCACTGAATTTACGTAATTACTGCGTTTATTTAGTGCTCTTTTCTTATAAAGAAGACATTCTGATGAAATTAACAGTTCTGTGAAGTGTTTAACGGGAAAATTAACAAGTTAGTATTTACAGCATCCCTCCTGTTATATACACAGTTTAAAAGAACTTTTTAATTAAAGTTATTCTACATTGGCTCCTTCCTCTCGTCTAAATGCTCTTTTAAAAATTGAATCCATACTCTTGTTGCGTAAGAAAGATAGCCATCCTTTCTCCATACGATGCCTAATTGCCAATGGACTTCTTGATTGACAATCGGCAATACTTTGATTCCCAAATGGTCAACATTTAAATTAGTTACATTACTTTGTGGTAGTATGCTGATCCCCATGTTACAAGAAACCATCTCGAGAATGAATTTCCACTGCGATGTTTCACAAAGTATATTGGGTTCAAAACCCATTCTTTCACATTCCTGTAAGATAAAACGGCGAACCGCAAAGCCTTCATGGAAGATGATAAACTTTTCATCTTTTAATTCTTCCCATGTTACCAATTCCTTGTTGGCAAGGGGATGAGTGTGATGGACAAGTAATCGGAGGTCCCCTTTTAAAAATGGAATATAATTAATCGGTTCATCTACCGGTGATTTTGGCACCTCAAGTACGATTAAATCTAGTTCTCCGTTATCCAATGCATGTTTTAAATTTGCTTCTCCATCCTCCACGAAATGAATAGTGATATTGGGATATTGCTTAGAGAATGCGGACATATTACTAGTGAGAATCTCTGTACCGACAGAGGAGAAGATGCCCATCTTGATGGAGCCTTTTTCTACGTGTTTTAAATCGTCCAATTCTTGATAAAAACGGCGATATAATTTAGAAATTTGTTCGCCATAATCAAAAAGAAGTTTTCCGGTATCTGTAAGTTCTAATTTTCTTGTTGTCCGTATTAATAATTGCACATCTAATTCTTTTTCTAATTCTTTTACTACATTACTGATTGTTGGCTGTGAAACATATAATTGTTCGGCTGCTTTAGAAAAGCCACCTTGCTTTACGACTTCAGTAAAGTAATGAATTTGCCTGTTGTCCATTCTGTTTTCTCCTTATATATAAAATACTTAAATATATTCTATCAATAATATGTATTTTTATTATAACTGAATACCTTCTATAATAATCAAACGACTAGGTAATATCTAAGAAATGGGAAAAGCAAATAGACATTTCTAGTTAGTTTAGCAAGATGAATTGTTACTTATAAATCAAAGGATAACGCATTCATTGTTGAACAAAAAATCCTGATTACAGGTGAATAGATTTTTTTGGGGGAAAATAGAATGGAAATCATTCAAGTTGTTGGTATATTGCTTGCAATTGTATTTATCATTATTGCGGCAATGAAAGGTTTAAATATCTTGATGGTAGCTCCGATTGCTTCCATCATCGTAATCTTAACGAACCAAATGGACTTTTTCTCGTATATTATAGGAGCAGAGCATTCTTATATGACGGGTCTTGCTGGTTTTATTATTAAATTCTTTGCTGTATTTGTGTTAGGAGCTATTTTTGCGAAGTATATCGATGCGAGTGGAGCTGCTCAATCAATCGCGCAAAAGATTTTATCAAAAACAGGTACAGATAAGCCGTTTCCAGTATTGGTTGCACTTTTCATTATTACAGCCATCTTAACTTATGGAGGATTAAGCTTATTCGTAGTAGTATTTGTGCTTATTCCACTTGCCAAACCGTTATTTAAACAATTAAATATTGCTTGGAACTTAATCTCTATTCCGATTATGCTCGGTTTAGGTACATTTACGATGACAATGCTTCCTGGTACACCATCTATCCAAAATGTTGTTCCTACAGCCTACCTTGGCACAACACTTACTGCTGCACCATTGTTAGGTATCATTGGGACAGTTGTGGCTGTTGCCTTTGGTCTTTGGTATATGAAATCTATGTTAAAGAAAAGTATTGCAAAAGGAGAAACTTTTGCTGATTTTGATGTGGATGAAACAAATGAAGAAGTAAGAACCAAAATTCCGCCTTTCTTCATGAGTATCTTGCCAATTGTGTTACTCATCATCATTATTTTTGTAGGTAGTGCATTAAAAATGCAAAATAGTATCTTAATCGCATTAACAGTTTCTATTGTTGTTTCAGCGATTATCTTTAACAAATATATTCCAAGTCAAAAAGCTGTGTTCAATGAAGGTGCAAGTAGTTCTGTTATGCCAGTCTTTTTAACTGCTTCTACTGTAGCTTTTGGTGTTGTAATCACTTTGGCACCGGGATTTAAATATATTTCTGACTTCATATTAGGAATCCCTGGAAACCCACTAATCAGTTTATCCGTTGCATCTGCATTATTCGGCGCTATAACTGGTTCAGCATCAGGGGCCTTGGGAATTGTTATGGGCGCATTTGCTAAAAGTTATATTGCTATGGGACTTGATCCAGAAGTCATCCATAGGGTAGCGGCTGTTGCATCATCTGTATTCACAGTTATGCCGCATACTGGTGTTGTCTTAACATTCTTTGCTTTAACAGGCCTTAACCATAAAAATGGCTTTAAATATCAATTCTTTACAATGACTGGAGCTAATTTAGTTGCGTTAATCGCAGTATTAATTGCTGCCATCTTAATTTATTAATAGTTAGGTCATTGCAGCCTGGTGAATTATTCATCAGGCTTGTTTCTTTTTAGGTGAACATTTTTATTTATAATATAAACAAATAAGTTTTATTTAAAATATATATTTTTGTTATATATGGAAAGCACCTATAATAATTGTGTAAGGAAAACATAAGAAAGTCTGGATGAGTAATCGCTATTTAATAGCGATGTAAATAAACTAAGAAATTAGTTTAGAAAAGTAACTCATCCTTTCAAAAGATACCTCACATATTAATTACAGAAGGTGAATATAAAATGGTTTTAGCATTCAAGAGTCAAGCTACTGAACCAACATTACGTGAACAAGTAATCGGTACATGGTCACTTGTTTCTTACCAATCAACAGATAAAGAAGGAAATGTGATTTATCCATTAGGAAAAGATGCAAAAGGATTTATCATGTATAATCCTGATGGCTATATGTCAGCACAAATTATGGCTACTGGCCGCCCTGCTTACCAATCTGGTGACCTACATACAGGTACACAAGAAGAAATGGCAGCAGCAGCACACGGTTATCTAGCTTATTCAGGCCGCTTTGAAGTAGATGAAGAAAAACAAGAATTAACTCATCACATGGAAGTCAGCATGAATCCAACATGGCTTGATCAATCTCAACCTCGTATCGCCAATATTGATGGTGACGTTGTTACTATCTTTAATGGAATTAAACCTGAAGATAAACTTATTTGGAAACGTGTAGAACAAAATATATAATATGATGGATTAAAGGAGTAATACTCATGGCACAAGAACGTACAGTTATCGTAACAGGCGCAGCACAAGGAATCGGCTACGCTATCGCAGAAGAATTTAAAAACAATGGTGACTTTGTTGCAATCTTTGACTTAAACGAAGAAGCAGCAACTAGTGCAGCTGAAAAATTAGGCAATGCAAAAGGCTACGCAGTAAACGTAGCAGACGAAGAAAGTGTTAAATCTGCAGTTGAACAAGTCATTGCAGAACGTGGAACAGTTGATGTCCTAGTAAACAATGCAGGCGTTCAATTTATTTCACCTGTTGAAGACTTCCCAGGAGAAAAATGGGATTTCGTCATGAATGTAATCCTAAAAGGAACATTCTTAACTACAAAATATGCCCTTCCTGCTATGAAAAAACAAAATAAAGGACGTATTATCAATATTTCATCTGGTCACGGTAAACGCCCAGATGCTTACAAAGCAGCTTATTGTGCAGCAAAAGCTGGTCAAATCATGTTTACTCGCGTTGTTGCTCTTGAAAATGCACAAAATGGCATCACTGCAAACGCTGTTTTACCTGGACCAACTCGTACAGCATTAATCGAAAAACAATTACCAAAACTTGCTGAACAAGATGGAACAAGTGTAGAAGAAGCATTAAATCACCACATCTTAGGTGCTCAATGGATGAAACGTCTACTTGAACCTTCAGAAATCGCAGCTGCATGTGTATTCTTAGCATCAGATGGCGCAGCAGCTATCACTGGCGAAGCACTTGCTGTTACAGGTGGAGAATAATTTTATAACAACCTTTCGTTTTAAAAGGTGATCTTTGGCGGGTAATTACAAATTATCCGCTTTAAACTGTTTAGACTTCGTTCAGAGTTTACCCGGATTACTGGTATCTTTAGATTAAAAAAATGTATTATTAAAACTTTAAAATGCTCACAAACATTGATATATAAATGCTTGTGAAATCTTTTTAATATATTTCATTTGGTGTTTACTTAAAGTTAAAAACACCAACAAATGCTGATATATCAATGTTATATGGGTGCTTTTTAATGTGTGCTGAATGCTTACTTGACGGTGCTATATGGGTGAGTAATAAGCGTTAATTGAGCAATCGATGAACTTGGAGAAGACTTCTTGAATGCAGTTCAAGAGGGACAAAAAATTGAAATCAAAGAAGACGGAACAGTTATCGTATTCTAAGCTGTTCTATAATAGATGGGACTAAAATGGATTATCTATTCTAGTCCCGTTTTTTATGGGGAATTGATGGAATGGTACTCCAAGATAACTTATTTGTTTTATAAGATATAACTTAATAAGTATTTTAAGAAATTAAGAATAAGTGAAATAATGGAATCGAACAAAAATAAAGGAGATAATCAAAATGACATTAAAAGAACAATTAATTGGTGTATGGTCACTTGAATCATACCAATCTGAAGATCAAGAAGGAAATGTAGTTTATCCATTTGGAGAAGATGCAATGGGCTTTATCATGTATCACCCAGATGGTTATATGTCTGCTCAACTATCTAAACAAGGACGTGCTCCATACGCATCAGGAGACATACATGTTGGAACAACTGAAGAAATGGCAAATGCAGCTGTTGGTTATATGGCATATTGCGGTAAATTCGAAGTGAACGAAGAAACTGGAGTAGTAACACATCACATGGAAGTTAGCATGAATCCTACATGGGAAGGACAACAACAACCTCGATTAGGAAAAATTGAAGGTGATGTACTAAAAATCATGAATGGTTTAAACGAAGCACAAAAATTAGTTTGGAAAAAATGTCCAAAACACTAATTTAAATAATCAACTGTTTACCGATATTCTAAGGTAAACAGTTTTATAAAAAGTTACTTGAAGATATTTTTGGAGAGATCTAGAAATGCTTGTGCAGATGGTGAGAGTAGACCATTTTTTTTATACGTAATGACAATATGATTTTTATAAATTGGTTCACCAATTGTATATAAATTTGCATTAACTTTTATGTCATCATTAGCAATAATGCATTCAGGAATAATGGTTAGAGCATTACAACTATTGGCTATCCTAAATCCATTTTCGATATTTTGAGTTTCTAAAAAAATATTTGGCTTGATGTTATATTGAGTAAATAACTCATCTGTAAGTCTTCTTAAACCTAAGCCTTGTTTCAATAAGATAAATTTTTCGCCATCCAAACATTTATAGTCGAATGGAATATGCATACCTGGTACGTTACTCTTCATTATATAAATGATGACCTTTGGGTACTACAAGAAAAATGTTTTCATCATACAATTTTTCATATTTGATATCTTCATTTGTTATGGGAAGCATATTTAAACAGATATCAATTTTATTTTGAATTAGTTTGGAATCAAGAACATCAGCAGTATCTTCAATTAGAACTACCTCAATGCCAGGATATTTTTCTATAAATGAAGGAAGTATATAGTACAGATTATAGGAAGCTAAAACTGGATTTGTACCAATAATCAGTCTCCCTTTTTCTAAATTCGAAATTCTCTCCATTTCATGTTTCATATTTACATAAAGATCATTTATTTTCCCCATATATGAGACATAGATTTCACCTGCATAGGTTAAAGTAATAGGGGAAACATTACGATTAATAAGTTCAACGCCTAATTCTTGTTCTACCGTTTTTATATACTTACTTAAATAGGGTTGAGATATAAAAAGTTCTCTTGCTGCTTTAGAAATGCTCCCAAACTCAGCAACAGCCATTAAATATTTAGTAAAAAGATCATTCATATACCTCGTCACTCCTTGATGAAATTCTACTGCTAATAATACGTAAAATTTTAGCGGTTTAAAATACGTATCTAATTATCATATCTAAAAGACACTGTTTTTCAAAATAATTAGTACTAAAAACGTATGCCTATTTTGTTATGGAATTCGATAATAACTTTGATATTATCAAATGTTGCAATTTAGTGACATAATCTAGATGTCGACCGAAAGTTGTAACATTTAACAGATATTTAGTCATGACAAGATATAGTAAGGAGTCAATCATGGGTACAATAGGTATTTTGATTGCGATTGTTCTGATCATCATTTTAGCAATGAAAGGATTTAGTATTGTTTTCGTTGCTCCAATAGCATCAATTATCGTAATCGTTTCGAATAGTATGAATTTCTTTCCTTCATTAATAGGAACTGAACATTCATTTATGACTGGTTTATCAGGATTTTTGATTAACTATTTCGCAGTCTTTTTATTAGGAGCAATTTTAGCTCAGTATATTGAAAAAAGTGGTGCAGCTCAAGCGATTGCACAAAAAGTATTAAAAATTACAGGGACAGAAAAACCATTCTCGGTTCTGTTAGCGATTTTTGTAATTAGTGCAATTTTAACTTTTGGTGGAATTAGTTTATTCGTCGTATTGTTTGTAATTATTCCACTTTCAAAACCATTATTTAAGCAATTAAATATTGCGTGGAATTTAGTAGTGATTCCGATCTTTTTAGGGATAGGTACATTCACAATGACAATGCTACCAGGTACTCCTTCTATTCAAAACGTAGTACCTACAAAATATTTAGGCACTACTTTAACAGCAGCACCTTTACTTGGTATTGTTGCTTCAATTGTCGCAATTGTAGTCGGTGTATGGTATATGAGAAATACCTTGAATAAAAGTTTGAAAAATGGAGAAACATTTGCTCCATATGAAGATCAAAATGAACAACAAATGGAATTGAAAGATAAAATCCCTTCCTTCTTTGTAAGTATCCTTCCAATTCTAGTTCTCATCGTAATTATCTTCGTAGGTAGTGCAATGAAAATTGATAATATCGTGTTAATGGGTCTAGCAGCCGCTATTCTAGTTTCTTGCATCGTATTCAATCGCTACATTCCATCTCATAAGCAAGCTTTAAGTTTAGGAGCTAACGGTTCAATCCAACCGATATTCTTTACTGCAGCAGCTGTGGCATTTGGTGTTGTTATTACAATGGCACCAGGATTTAAAGTAATTTCAGATTTTATTTTAGGAATCCCTGGCAATCCATTAATTAGTTTAACAATCGCATCTACAGCCTTAGGGGCAATTACTGGTTCAGCTTCTGGTGGTTTGGGGATTGCTATGGAAGCGTTTGCGAAATCTTATCTAGCAATGGGAGTAAATCCAGAAGCTATGCATAGAATATCTGCAATTGCATCAGCAGTTTTCACTGGGCTACCACATGCAGGCGCAATTCTTTCATTATTTGCTTTAACAGGTTTAACACATAAAAATTCATTTAGATATTCATTTATGATTATGACTATACCAAACTTATTAGCGTTAATCGTTGCTTTAGTTTTGGGAATTATCATATATTAAAAAAATTATTTGGAGGTATTCAACATGAGTAATACTAATCGTACAGTAATCGTAACAGGAGCAGCACAAGGTATCGGTCATGCAATTGCAAAAGGATTTGTTGAAAACGGCGATTTCGTAGCTATTTTTGACTTAAATGAAGAAGCAGCAATTGCCGCAGCAAAAGAACTAGGAAATGCTAAAGGTTATAAAGTAAACGTTGCTGATGAAGCAAGCGTAAAAGCAGCTGTTGATGCAGTCATCGCAGAACGTGGATCTATCGAAGTTCTTGTTAATAACGCTGGTTTACAATTCATTTCTCCAATTGAAGAATTCCCTGTAGAAAAATGGGATTTAGTTGTAGATGTAATCTTAAAAGGAACATTCCTTCTAACAAAAGCAGTATTACCAACAATGCAAGAAGCAAAATATGGTCGTATCATTAATATCTCTTCTGCACACGGTCGTATTCCAGATGCTTACAAATCAGCATACTGTGCAGCAAAATATGGTCAAGTTGGTTTCACTCAAGTAACAGCTCTTGAAAATGCACAAAAAGGTATTACATGTAACACAATCATGCCTGGACCAGTTCATACTGAATTAATTGACAAACAACTTCCAAACTTAGCTGAAAAAGATGGTACTACAATGTAGAAGAAGCATTAAACCATCATATCCTAGGTAAACAATGGATGAAACGTTTACTTGAACCATCTGAAATTGCAGCAACTGCCATTTTCTTAGCATCAGATGGTGCAGCAGCTATTACAGGTGAAGGTATCGGCGTTACTGGTGGTATCTAATCTTAGTTCACAAACTAAATTTTAAAACATTTAAGCAATCTATATTGACTTAGCATCTCTATTACAAATTGATAATAGAGATGCTTTTTTTATTTAATGATTCTTTCGTCTGTAGTAAAAACCAAATACTTTGGAATTGAATTGATACACATTTGAAATAGTTATGAAAATATGCAACCAAAATCTTGTTCATAAAGTCTATTATGTTAGCTTAAATTATACCCGGGACTTTATTTCTAATCGACAGAGGAGTATAGTATTCAAGTTAAAAAGAAATAGAAAAGAAGGTTTAATGTGTGTCTACATTCTTGCAACTTAATACAATCTTTATAAGTATTGTGATAGAAGCATTACCATTTGTATTGATTGGTGTTTTTATATCTGGAATCATTCAAATGTTTGTTACACCGCAAATGATCGCTAAAATAGTACCTAAAAATAGAGTACTAGGTGTATTATATGGGACAGTCATTGGCGTATTGTTCCCAGCTTGTGAATGTGGCATTATTCCAATTGTCCATCGTTTACTTAAAAAGGGTGTACCACTGCATGTAGCAATTCCATTTATGCTGACAGGGCCAATTATTAACCCAATTGTGTTATTTTCAACTTTTATTGCATTCGGTAACAGTTGGCAAATGGTATGGTATCGTGGTGGATTAGCGATAGTCGTAGCATTTGTTATTGGAATTATTCTTTCATATCCAATATAAAGGTACAACACAATTACTAGATGAAGATGAACATCATCACGAGCATGATCATGAACATGAGCAGCACAACTCTTTGGCAAAAGTTCTTAGGGACGTTGAATCATGCAGTAGAAGAATTCTTTTCAGTTGGTAAATATTTAATCATTGGTGCATTCATTGCAGCATCTATGCAAATTTTTGTTAAAACATCTGTTTTAATGGAACTTGGCCAAACGAAGGCAACTTCTTCATTAGTCATGATGGCTTTAGCTTTTGTATTATCATTATGCTCAGAGGCAGATGCTTTTATCGCTGCATCATTTAGAGGAACATTCTCCACATCAGCTTTAGTGGCTTTCTTGTTAATCGGGCCAATGGTGGATATAAAGAATTTACTTATGATGCTACAAACATTTAAAAAGAAATTTATAGCAGTGCTGATTTTGTATATTGTACTACTCGTATTTATCAGCTCTATGCTAGTCTAGGAGGAGGAAAACGATGATTCGAGCATTACTTTTAATGGGATTCACGTATTTCTTTTATTACCTCTATGCATCAGGCGATAATGCGAAATACATTAATATGAAATATCAATATATCAATATATTAGGAATTATTCTATTTGCAATCTTAACAATCGTACAAATTGTCAATATGGCTAAAGGTGAACCAAAAGTTGAATGTGATTGTGGACATGACCATGTACATGAAAAAGATCAGCCATGGTGGAAACGGATTTTTATTTATGGTGTCTTCATCTTCCCGTTAATTACAGGGCTATGCTTACCAATTGCTACGCTGGATTCTACAGTAGTGAGATCAAAAGGATTTTCATTCCAATCAATTAATACGCTTCAAAAAGGAGATCAGTTTATAAAACCACAATATTTAAAACCTGATACAAGTGTATTTTTTGGCAAAGACGGTTATCTAGACTTAATGCAACAAGAATTGGATGAGTTTTCTAAGATGAGTCCTGTTGCCCTAAATGATAATAATTTCTTGATGGGTATGGAAACTTTATATAATTTTCCTGGTGAATTCATGGGTAAAACAGTTTCGTACAAAGGTTTTATCTATCATGGTGATGATGGAAAATTAGGAAAAAATCAAGTATTTATCCTACGATTTGGCGTAATCCACTGTATTGCAGATGCTGGTGTTTACGGAATGCTTGTACAACTTCCAAAGGGTCAACAATTCAAAAACGATGAATGGGTGAATGTAGAAGGTAAACTATCAACAACCTATTATCAACCGTTCAAATCCAATATCCCGTATCTTGTGGTATCGAAAATTGAAAAAACGGCTAAACCAGATGAGCCATATACGTTCCGTGGTTATGATAATCCAAATGTCAAAAAACAAAATAACTAAAAGAGTTAGCAAAACAGTTGTTCAAATGGACAGCTGTTTTTTTCTACGAATCTTTGCCACTCTACAGGCCATCCTAGTTACAAGGAGGTATAGAAAATGGCAATAGTGATTCGAATTCTAATTTTTATCTTACTTGTAAGTTTTCATTTATCAGCAGAAGTCCATGCAGAAACGCCATTAAAAGCTGCTTTTATAAGAGACCATCAACTTTGGGTGAAAGAGGGCAATCGTGAAATACAACTGACAAAAGGGCAGAATGTAATATCCCCAAAATGGTCAAAAGATGGTCGTTTTATTGCTTATTTAAGCATCAATGTAAATGACGAAACACCATTTTTATATATCTATGATTTGAATAAAAAGGAAAGCTACCAACCATATCCTTCACTTCAAACGACTAATTTCAAATGGTCTCCTGTCTCAAACCAACTTGCTTATAATGACGATGGCGTTTTAAATGTTACAAAAACGAAGAATGGGCGGCCGCAGGGCTTTGATAATGTTTCATTAGGTGTGAGTGATTTTGAATGGTTTCCGAATGGAAAAGAGTTTGTCGTTTCTTCGGTTTCACAATTACTTCCTAGTGGATGGCAGCCGATTCATCTCTTTAAAGTTCCAGTAGATGCCAACCTTGATACGAAGAAAATAAAGCCTTTTTATACGATTCAAACAAATACTGCAGACTTATTTGCAATTGATGTCGAACAATTCAAATGGAGCGCAGATGGTAAATGGATTAGTTTTCTAGCAACTCCCACCGCATCCCTTTCTATGGATAGCAATCTTTTGAGTGTATTGTCATCAAAAGGGGAACAATTTCAAGTAATTGGTAAGATGCTAAACAAAAATGATTGGATCAAGTGGGCTCCAGTAAAAAATCAACTTGCGTTCATATCTGGTGAAGGAAGATTTTATGTCGAGAACAAAAATACAACCATTCATGATATTCCTTACCCAAACAAGCAAAAAGAATATACTCCAAAGGGTTATGTAGACCTTGATTTAGAATGGTACACTTCTCAAGATATGATTGTAGCTAGAGCAAAAGAAAATAAGCTGTGGAAAGAGGGATCAGTTCCCACTATGTTTACAGCTCTTTATCTGATTAATATAGAATCTGGTGAACAAAAGCAGATTACCTTTCCAAAGAAGAATATTGAATATGATATCAATCCACAAGTTGTCAGAACAATGATCACTTGGTATCGTCAAACAGAAAAAAGCAACAATGGAGATGTATGGATGAAAGATGGCATAAATGGTTCCGAATCTATTTGGTTAAAAAATGTAGATGGTGCTCCAGTTTTTTATAATTAAAGATTGTTTTACAAAACGGTTGTTCTTAATGAGCAGCCGTTTTGTTTTTTTGCTTATTTTTATAAATAGCAAGGTTTTCTAAAATCTGTTCTTTAGGGGTTGTTTGTAATAATTCTTTTGCAATAAGTTCTAAAGCGTGTTTATCATTGGGGGAAAGTGTAATCGTATGTTGTTGTAGCGGATGCAAGTTTTTCACCTCAATTACATTATAAGAACATTTGTTCTTTAATTCAAGTGTTTTATATAAAGGTTTTGTGAAAAATTCGTTAAAATGTATAATATCCCATTCATGCAGAAAAGTTCGATTATTGCTTATATGATTCAATGATTTAATACTTTAGATAAAAATGATTTTGCTCGATCAGATTTGGGATTTGAAAAGAATTCTTCAGGAGAAGCAACCTCGACAATTTTACCGTCTGCCATAAATACAATTTGATCACAGATTTCTTTTGCAAAGCCCATTTCATGCGTGACAACAACCAATGTCATACCCTCATTTGCCAATTTTCGAATTGCATCTAACACCTCTTTGACCATCTCAGGATCAAGCGCTGAAGTGGGTTCATCAAAAAGCATCACATGTGGATCCATTGCTAGAGCTCTTGCGATGGCTACTCGTTGTTGTTGGCCACCAGATAATCGAGAAGGGTATGCATCCATTTTGTCACCTAGACCTAATGAGGTGAGGAGTTTTTCACCTTGAGCAATCGCTTCCTCTTTTGAAATTCCTTTTACTTTGATTGGGGCAATCGTTACGTTTTCTAATGCCGTTAAAAACGGATACAAATTAAAGTTTTGAAAAACAAATCCTATGTTTGTTCGCACTTTATTGATATTTGCCTTTTTTTGATGAATTGAATAATTTTCAACTAGTATTTCACCACTGTCGATTGTTTCTAAAGCATTAATGGTACGAATAAGCGTTGATTTACCAGCACCACTTGGCCCAATGATTGCAATGACACTAGACTTCTCAATAGTTAAATCTATATTTTCTAAAACAGTATTTTTCCCAAATTTCTTGGAAACATTCTTGATAGAAATCATCCAATTCACCCCTTTAAAACTCATTTTTTAATAATCTTTTTTCAAATTGCCGTATGATGAGTGACAAGATAAAAGTCATTGCAAAATATAAAACCGCAACAAATGACCATATTTCAATATAGCGATATGATACTGCTGCTAAGTTCGTTGCTTTTAATGTCAAATCTACTGCAGAAATAGTAGATACGAGAGAAGAGTCTTTGATTAATAATATAAATTGAGATGCCATGGGTGGTAATGTTTTGCGAATCGCTTGAGGTAAAATAATGAGTTTCATCGCTTGAAGATGAGACATCCCTGATGAACGGGCAGCTTCCATTTGTCCTTTTGGAATAGACTGTATTCCGCCCCTAACAATTTCCGCAATAAAAGCTGCTGAGAATATTGACAAAGAGAAAATGGAACCCCAAAACGAACCTAATTTCAAAAATTGACCTAAGACAAAATAAATCCAAATTAAAATAACAATTAACGGGATACCGCGCATGATTTCTACATAGGTAGACGAAAGAAAATAGATGATTCGATTTTTGGAGATTCGTCCAATCCCAACAATGATGCCAAGAGGAATTGCAAATAAAAGGGAAATAGCTGAAATTTTAAGAGTAAGTAGCATCCCTACCCAAAAAATATCCAGGTTATCCGTAATGACACTCCAGTCTGGTTGATAAATCATAAAGTATAACCCCTTTCATAGTAGATATAAATCATTGAAAAGTAGGAAGAAAGCGAACTTTCTTCCTAACAAATCAGTTATTCAGGTTCTACTTTATTGTTGATATTTTTATACCACTCATCACTTTCAAACCAGTAGTTTCTTGATTTTAGTTCATCTGGACCATCAATGTAACTATATAAGAATGAATTCAACCATTGGACAGTTTTTAAATCATCATGTTTCACCGCAATGCCTAGGTTTTCAGCTGAAATTTGATTATCAATTATTCTCGACTTGCCGTTTTCTTTACTCCAAATACGAACGGCTGATTCGTCATAAACAACCCCATCAATTTGACCAGAAATCATCGCAAGTGCTGCTGCAGGCATTTCTTTGTAATCTTTGATTTCTGCATTTTTAAACGTATTCTTTGTGATTAATTGACCTGTAGTTCCCACGACAGTTGCAATTTTGTTTCCTTTTTTGTCTAGGTCTGTCCAAACTTTTGTCGATGTATCAGTGCTTGGAACTAATGCTACTTGCTTTGTTTTAAAATAGGGATTTGCAAAACTTACTGATAGTGCGCGAGGTCCAGTAATCGTCATACCTGAAATAATCATATCGATTTCGCCAACTTGAAGCGCTGCAATTAACCCATCAAAAGAATACGGTTTAAACTCAACATCCACACCAAGCGCTTTCCCAATCGCTTTTGCTGTATCAATGTCATATCCAACATATTTTCCTTTCAAGATCCATCATTTCTAACGGTGCATAACCTGGTGCTGTCCCAATCACCAATTTCTTATTTTTCTTCACTTTTTCAATCGTAGAAACACTTTTTGAATCACTACCATCAGTGGTTGAACCTCCACATGCTGTTAAAATAGCGGAACATATTAATACCAAAATAAAAAATAATTTCTTCATCCAAATTCCTCCTCTACTAGTATTCGATATTTTTGAAACAAACTTTTGAATAAAAGATCGATGGATCATCTCTTAAACAATTTCTAAATTATATGCAAGGTTATTGAGAAATATATTTCGAATCTATTAAAAAATATAGATTGTTAAATTACATTTGAAATATAACTTTGGCTCTTCACCAAAATATGAGCTTTTGTACCGTTAATATAATTAGTCAAGCATTTGATTTTAATAATGATTCATAATTTCATGTAAAAATATATTCATTTACATTTCTAAGAAATTGGTAAAATAAAGATATTCTATTTCAAATTTTCTGATAAAATAGAGACTATACTGTGTAGAAAGAGGTGATTCTGTGGAACATTATTGGCTATTTGTGATGATGTGTATTTTCCTCATCTTATTACCTGGACCTGATACGGCGATCGCGACAAAAAATACATTAACGATAGGGAAAAAAGGAGGGTTAACAACTCTTTTTGGCACTTGTTGTGCGTTACTCATTCATACATTAGCAGCTGTATTAGGGTTGTCCGCAATTATTGCCAAATCCGCATTGGTTTTCTCTATTTTTAAAGTAGTAGGTGGGGTTTATTTAATCTATTTGGGTGTGAAGACATTCATCTCGATGCGAAAACAAAAGCAAGATGGAAGCGATTTAGACGAGAATGATCGTGCAATCTGAGGATCAATCATGCTTTAAGCAAGGCTTTTTAACGAATTTAATGAATCCTAAAGTGGCCGTGTTCTTTTTGACTTTCTTACCGCAATTCGTACAATCAAATGAACAAACCTGGTTGCCATTTATATCGCTTGGGTTGACATATGTTGTGTTAACAGCAATCTGGTTTGTACTTTATATATTGCTATTAAATGCTATTCGAACGTTTATGATGAAGCCAAAGACGCAGTTAGCTGTAGAAGGAATTACCGGAACTGTATTAGTAGGCTTTGGAATTAAATTAGCAATGGAAAAGTTGTGAAATTTGTTATATTGAAATATTAATATAGTGAGAGAGAAGTGAGTCTAAGATGGTATTAAATTTACAAGATGTTAGTTTAAGAAAAGATGAATCATGGATTTTACATCATATTGACTGGGAGATTCAAAAAGGGGAACACTGGGTTCTTTATGGATTAAATGGAGCAGGAAAAACAGCGCTATTAAATATGCTATGTGCTTATTATTTTCCAACAAGTGGGCAAGTGGAAGTAGTGGGAAAAACTTTTGGAAAATCGGTTCTAGGCGATCAATTACGACGTAAAATAGGAATTGTATCTGCAGGATTTCAAGAAATGTTAGATCCTTTAGATAGCGCCTTTGAAATTGTGTTAAGTGGTGCGTATGCTTCGATTGGTTTGTATGAAAAGCCTACACCTGAAATTCGTGAAAAAGCGATTCATTTATTACACCAACTTGGCTCATTTGACTATGCAGATCGAAATTATGAAACACTTTCACAAGGGGAAAAACAACGTATTTTGATTGGTCGTGCACTGATGGGGGACCCTGAACTCCTTATTTTAGATGAACCAGCAACTGGATTTGATTTTATTGCACGAGAGGCTCTACTCAAAACGGTTGATGAAATTGCTAAAATGGAAAATGGTCCAACGATTATTTATGTGACACATCATGTAGAGGAAATTTTACCGGTATTTCAAAATACATTATTGCTAAAAAAAGGGGAAGTATTTGCGAAAGGAAAAACAAAAGATATGCTTGAAAGTGAAACATTAAGCGCATTTTTTGAAACGCCTGTCGAATGTATTTGGAGAAAAGAACGACCATTACTAGTGTCAAAATGATAATAATATTCTAAAAATTCTGTTGACAACAGTTCACAATGTGCGTTACAATCCTATCAATCAGATAAAACAAAGCCAAGATTGGAAATAGTAAAAAGTGTTATGAGCGCTAAGAGAGCCGATGGGTGGTGCGAATCGGTCGTCATGTACTTTTGAACTCGTCCATGAGCTACTCCGTGAACTAATAGTAATGGAGTTCGGAAGCCTACCGTTATCAAAGGACAGATAGTGTTTGCTATCGAATTCGAGTGGAGCATCAAGTTGTTGCTCAATTAGAGTGGTACCGCGAGTATAATCTCGTCTCTATAGTTTATTTATAGAGGCGAGATTTTTTATTTAAAAAAGGAGAGTGTTGACAATGACTAGAAAAATTTGGGTTTTTGATACAACTTTACGTGATGGAGAACAAGTGCCTGGTGCAAAACTTAACATTTACGAAAAATTGGAAGTAGCAAAACAACTAAAAAAACTACAAGTTGATATTATCGAAGCAGGTTTTCCAGCATCATCAACAGGTGATTTTAATGCAGTAAAAGAAGTGGCGATGAAAGTTGGTAATACTGATGACATTATGATTACGGCGCTTGCTCGTGCAGTAAAAGGTGACATCGATGCGGTATATCACAGTATTAAACATGCAGAAAATCCAATGATCCACATGGTGCTAGGAACTTCTGATATCCATGTAGAAAAGAAATTTGGTAAATCAAAAGATCAAATCCTTGATATTGGTGTTGAGGCAGTAAAATATGCAAAATCATTATTACCTCAAGTACAATATTCAACTGAAGATGCATCTCGCTCTGATTTTGAATACCTTTGGAAAACGATAGAAGCTGTTATTAAGGCAGGTGCAACGATGATCAATGTACCTGATACAGTTGGCTATGCAGTTCCAGAAGAATTTGGTGAAATGGTTTACAAATTAAACGATCGCATTAAAAACTTAAATGACAAAGTATTACTAAGTGTTCACTGCCACAATGACCTAGGTATGGCAACAGCGAATACACTTGCTGCAATTAAAAACGGCGCAGACAAAGTAGAATGTACAATTAATGGGATTGGTGAACGTGCGGGTAATGCTTCACTTGAAGAAGTGGTTATGGCATTACATACTCGTGGCAATTACTTCGGTGATGTTGCAACAAAAGTTAATGCAAAGGAAATCATGAATACATCTAAACTCGTCAGTAACTTAATGGGGCTAGACGTTCAGGTAAATAAAGCAATCACTGGTGAGAATGCCTTTGCACACTCATCTGGGATTCACCAAGATGGATTATTAAAATCTCGTGATGCATACGAAATTATTCATCCAACAGAAGTGGGCTTAGATGATATGGAACTAGTATTAACAGCTCGTTCTGGCCGTCACGCTGTGAAAAATGCATTAGAAAAATTCTCATTTGGCACGATTACAGATGAACAATTTGAAGAAATTTTCGCTGATTTCTTGAATCTTGCGGATGCTAAAAAAGAAGTTTACGACCATGACTTATATATTCTTGTAGAAAAATACTTCGTACGACATCAAATGGCTGAAAGAGTTGAACATCATAGTGATGATTTCTATGAGCTTGACGATCTACAAGTAATTAGCAATACAACTTTCCCATCAGCTAGCATTAAAGTGAAAAAAGGCGAGATCATACTAAGTGCAAGTACTGTAGGTACTGGCCCAATCGATGCACTATATTCTGCAATGGCAGAAATTATTGATATGGACATCAAATTATTAGAATATAAAATTTCTAGTATTTCAAGAGGCAAAGAAGCACTTGGTAAAGTTAAACTACAAGTCGAATATAATGGCTCAAAATATATTGCAAAAGCAACAGATACAGACGTCATCAAAGCAAGTGCGATGGCATACTTGAATGCAGTCAATAGCATTCTTGTAGAAAAACTTCTTCCAGTTTAATAAAATACAAAAAGCGTGGCATAATTGCCACGTTTTTTTTGTATGATATAAAATCATTTATTAGCTTTTATTAAATAATCCACTAATCCCATTGAACTTACTTCTATATCTAGCGGAATAATGTTAAAGACAGGGTGATTTTCAGAGAACCCTTTAGCTTTTAATTCGGTAAAGATTGCATCTTTTAAAATTTCTTCTGTCCGTTTTACTTGGTTTGTAAATTCGCTTTCTTCATTCATAGCCTGTTTTCCAGCCTCAACAAAAATTGGTAAGTAGCGACGTACCTCAGCATAAGCAAATTCAGGTTTAGAATATGCCCCATAATGTCCAAAATAGAGTGTTGTTGGTTTAATTTTCTCGTATAGTTGAATGGACTCCTCCATTAAATCAGGATCAAATTGGTTTGGAGAAGTAGAAGGTAAAATCACATTAAACTCTTCTTCCGCTGTATCAGGGTAATACACACCCGTTGTATCCCCAACAAAGATCCCATTTGTCAATGATTCATGAATTGAAATATGATGATTTGCATGCCCCTTTGTATGATAGAAAGTGAGCGTAGAAGCACCTAAATTTAAAGTTTCTCCATCTTCTACTGCATGGAATTTTTCTTCTTCAATAGGAAGAATCTCACCAAAAATGCTATCAAACTTTTCACCATATACAGACTTTGCACTAGCAATCAAGCGGCTAGGGTCCACTAAATGACGAACTCCTTTTGGATGTACATAAACTTCTGCATTAGGGCAATGTTGCATAAATACGCCAGCACCCCCTGCATGGTCAAGGTGTATATGAGTTAAAATTAAATAATTAATAGTAGCAGGATCAATATGTAATTCCTCTAAAGCTTCTAAAATATGCGGTACAGATGGACTTGCAGATGTTTCAATGACTGTGATTTTCTCATCAATCAACAAATACGAACTTGTCCGATTCGGTAATCCCAAGTCATACGTATCAATACTATACAAATTTTCAGCAATCTTTTCTAACTTAGCCATACAATCCCTCCTGATAATCAATCTAAGTTTATAGTAACATAGAGCAGAAATATTTGGTATGAATGAGATAGTGGAGTGCTCTTCATTGCTCTATGATTTCTTTGATTTTTTTCAGCAGAGGAAATTTTGTAGATTGTATACGTATCATTACCATTCATAATCATTACACATTATTTAACATAACAGCCGATTAGTAACATCAAAATTAGTGTAAAATAAATGCAATACAAAAACGAAAGGTGCTCATCAAATGGAAATACGAGAATTAAACTATTTTGTCACCGTTGCAAAATACAAAAGCTTTACAAAGGCATCAGATGCTTTACATGTAACACAACCAACACTTAGTAAAGTCGTCAAATCATTGGAGAAGCAGCTTGATGTTACACTATTTCATCGATCCCAACGGAAAAGTGAATTAACCGATGTAGGGGAAGTAGTTTATAATCAAGCATTGAAAATTTTAAACTTAGTCGATGAATTAGATGTCGTGCTTGAAGACGTTACCCATTTACAAAAGGGAAAAGTTAAAATTGGCATGCCTCCATTAATTGGCATTTTGTTTTTTCCTCAAATGATCAAAGGATTTCAAGAAAAATATCCAGGTATTACGATTGAAATTGATGAACGTGGGGCGAATGTTATCAAAGATTTAGTCGCTACAGGAGAACTCGATATGGGTTTTGTTATGTTACCTGCTGATTCTGAGGAATTCCATGTAATACCGTTTACATCACAACACGTTATGCTCATTGTGAATCGCTCAAACCACTTAGCAAATCTTGAGTCCGTCATGATGAAAGATTTAAAAAATGAACCGATGCTACTTTTCAGCGAAGATTTCACATTACATGACCGGATTTTACAGGAATGCAAACAAGCAGGATTCACGCCACATATTGCCTATGAAAGCTCTCAATGGGATTTTATTAGCCAAATGGTGGAACATAACTTGGGTATAGCCATGTTTCCAAGGGCGATTGCTGAAAAAGTAAATCAGAAGGAAATCAAGATCATTCCAATCGTTAATCCTTCTATTCCTTGGGATATCGTTCTGATACTAAAGAAAGATCGTTACATTTCTCATGCTACAAAGGGATTTGTACAATATATCGCACCAAACTATGCCTTTTAGGAATACAAAATATAAAAAATGTGTATTTTACGAATATTAATATATAGAGTAAAGTAAATGTAATGAAAAAACCAAATGAGCGATCCAAATCATAAATGGTTTTTTCTATTTCGTTTTTTTAAGGTGTGATGATATGAAATTATTGAAAATAGATTATAAGAAAATAATGAAAATAATCATTCAAGTTATTTTTCTATATGGCATATTACTTTTGGGCGAAGGGATTGCGAAAGTTTGCCATTTGCCAATTCCAGGAAGTATTATTGGGCTTGTTTTATTGTTTTTTGCATTGAAATTCCATATTGTCAAACTAGAATGGGTGGATTTAGGTGCAGGTATATTAACAAGTGAGCTATTATTATTTTTCGTACCATCTGCAGTGGGGGTTATACAGTATGATCAAATCGTTGGAGTCATTGGGATCAAACTGATTGCTGTCATTGTGTTAAGTACCGTTGTTGTGATGGCTTGTACTGGAATCGTTGCAGACGCTGTTCAGAAGAAAGGGGTGAAGAAAGCATGAGTCTAGTTGGCTTCATTAGTTTAATAGGAACAATCATCGTTTTTCTTGGTAGTAAAAAAATCTATCAAAAGATGAACTGGATTATTTTATCGCCATTATTAATCTGTCCACTCGTTCTGATTGTCATATTGTTAGGAACACATACATCTTATGATGAGTACAATTTAGGTGCAACTTGGTTATCAAAACTACTAGGGCCAGCAACTGTAGCTTTTGCTGTACCGATTTATAAAAACTATGAACTTTTGAAAAAACATGCAAAAGCAATTGGCGCAAGTCTGGTAACTGGCTCTTCCGTTGCAATCATTTCATCCTTTTTATTTGCCATGTGGATTGGGTTATCCAATGAAATGATTAATAGTCTCGTTCCACGCTCGATTACTACGCCAATCGCGATGGATATTTCGGCAATCATTGGAGGAGAACCAACGATGACAGCTGTTTTTGTCATCGTTACTGGTTTATCGGGTAGTATCATTGGCCCTCTAATTATTAAAGCCATCCATATTCGTACATCTGCGGCAAAAGGGTTACTGCTTGGAATGGGTGCTCATGGTTGTGGTACATCCAAAGCATTTGAATTAGGGGAATTAGAAGGGACTTATTCCAGTCTTGCTATGATTATCGCAGCTTTGATTAGTATTGTATTATCCGATACATTCTTCCCGGTTCTACAACACTACTTAATTGGCTAATCATATAAAAATCTCACTTTCAAATTTGAAAGTGAGATTTTTTATTGGTAAATTAATAGTTTTTGGCCATGCTGTACAGCATTTGTATTCAATCGATTCCATTGTTTGATAGAAGTAACCGATACGCCGTATTTATTTGAAAGGGAATTCAATGTTTCGCCGCTTTTTACGACAACTTGTTTTTGGTCTTTAACTGGATGATCGTATTGTGTTAAATGATATTGTCCAATTATGGCATTTAACTTTTGGTGATAATTTGTGTCTGTTGCATAGTGTCCTGTTAAATATCTCGTGGCATCTTTATAAGAATTCGTATTACTTTTAAATGTTTTCTGATAGTATTTTGAATTCCAAGATGTACCATTATGAAGTAATTCAGCATAATCTTCTAAAGAAGTTTTGTAGTTTGGATATTTCTTAAATTTAGCGTTAATTTGGTGCAATTGACCATTCCCGTTATCTTCAGACGTTTGTAGCGTAACAGATTGGCTTTTATATGAACCTTTTATACCGAAAAGGTTGTTATTAGGTGGTGTGCTAAGTTCGCTTTTTCCTCCATTACTTTCTAATACTGCCTGAGCGATCATGACGGAAGCATATAAATCATGATTTGATGCAATAGCGCGTGCATTACCTGCTATGTTGCCGATAAAGCTTTCAACGGTTTGATTTTCAACATAATGCTCGGGTGGCGCGATTGTTGTGTCTAAGTATTGTTGAATAATAATGAATATAGAAGTGGCAAACAATATAGTTGTAAATAAAGTTACTAGAAAAGTTTTTTTCATAGAATGATGGTTTAAATCTTAAAACCTTCCTCCTTTCTTAAACATTATTTATACTATTTTACCATGTTATCGAAGACGTATGCTATTTTAAAAGGTTTCTATCTAAGTCAATTGAACAGGTATCTTTACTATAAGACAAAATAATCTGAATATTTCCTGGGCAATAGAATATTAAGTGACTGAAAATTAAAATAATAAATAATGTTTTCTATCATCAGATTAAGCCTTAATCTGTATTGAAATTGGAAGTAATTTAGGATAAAGTAATTGCATTACATATAAGGAGTTATTTTAATGCAATTTTTATCATACTTTCATCCAATTGTATGGATTATATTAAATGGAACGATTTTTACACGAATTGCTAGTTTTATGACGATTCCTTTCTTAGCTATTTATTTACAAAATGAACTACATGCATCTCCGTTGATGATTGGCTTAACATTAGGCATTGCCAGGCTATGCGCAACATTTGGAGGCTTAATTGGCGGATATTTAACTGATAAATTGGGAAGGAAAACGATTATTTTGATCACCATTTTTATATGGAGTGCTGTGTTCTTTGGATTTGCCTTTGTACGCGTGATCGGATTATTTATACTATTGAACGCGCTAAATGGGTTATGCCGATCTTTCTTTGAACCTGCAACACAAGCATTGATGATTGATTTTACAGAAGAAAAGAGAAGACGTCGCTTGTTTTCTTTTCGTTATACAGCGATTAATGTTGCGGCAGTCATAGGACCATTATGTGGAGTCTGGATTTCGGGAATGTCGCATGCGTCGGTTCCTTTTATGATTACGGCATCTATGTATGCAATTTACGGCGTGTTTTTAATATTCATGTTCAAAAAATATGAAGTAACAAAAAACTTACGACAAGCGCAGCAAACAATTCTGCAAATGGTAAAAGTGGTAGTGGCAGATCGCAAACTTTTATATTTAATAGCTGGTGGAATTCTTGTAAGTGTAGGCTACTCTCAATTTGATTCGACATTGCCTCAATACATTAATATCAATATTGAAAATGGAGTAAAATTGTACTCTGTTTTGATTACTTTAAATGCAATTGTTGTATTAG
Organism: uncultured Caryophanaceae bacterium; assembly: GCA_963792445.1. GTDB lineage: Bacteria > Bacillota > Bacilli > Bacillales_A > Planococcaceae > Rummeliibacillus. Next base: position 557,621 of record CAWBWO010000002.1, read on the forward strand.
CTTTGCAGTTACCAGTAGGGATCTATACAGAAAGAATTACGATTATGCGTAGCTTAGTCATTGGAATACTATTTTTTGCTTCAGGTTTTGTCATCTTTAACTTTGCACATACATTTTGGATGTTTATCGTGGGAATCATTATTTTCACTGTAGGCGAAATTTTCGCGTTCCCAATGATGAATGCATTAATTGAAGAGATTGCTCCAGATACACAAAAGGCAACGTACTTGGGAGCTTCTCAGTTCAATAATTTAGGTGGATTTATAGGTCCAGTATTTGGTGGATGGCTTCTCGTCAATTTTGCATCACAATTGTATCTTGTCATGGCGATTATTTTCATCGCAAGCCTCTTGTTTTATCGATTAGCATTTCTGAAAAAAGGAAATGTCTAGAAGTAACTAGGAATAACATGAACTGACATAGAATAGAAGATAGAAAGGGAGGGAATCTTTTGTTAGAACAAGTATATTTAGAAGCTGTGAAAGGGCGTTTTAAGGAGACGAAAAAATTAGGTGGTGACACGTTGGTGAGGCTATCGAATGCAGAGATTCAATGGAAGCCTAACGAAGAATCAAATAATATTGCAATAATAGTACAGCATTTATCAGGCAATATGATTTCAAGATGGACAGATTTTCTTACAACGGATGGAGAAAAGCCGACTCGACATCGTGATCAAGAATTTGAAGAGTCCATTTCTTCTATTGAAGAATTGTCGGACGTATGGGAAAATGGATGGGCTCAACTTTTTACTACAGTAAATAGCTTACAACCGAAAGATTTAGAAAAAATAGTTACGATTCGCGGAGTAGAACATACAGTAATCGAAGCGATTGAAAGACAAATTGCCCATACTTCTTATCACGTCGGACAAATCGTTTATTTAGGAAAAGCAATCAAAGGAAGAGAATGGGAGAGTTTAAGTATTCCATTAGGAAAATCAGAAGAGTATTTACAAGCATCGTTAAGTAAGAACAAAACAAAATAAAAGACAAAAGTTAAGAACCAACGAAAAAGTATTGATTGATCGTTGGTTTTTTTATCTATTAAAGTAATCCTTTAATTAATAAACAAAGGAGCATAAGTATGTACAACAAAACAGATGCTTCGATTTGGAACGGGAGAGTAGACAGTAAAACACGTTTAGAAAGCTTTCGTTATCATCAAGTAGTGCAGTGTATTCCAACGGATGAATTAAAGCAAAATTTAGGTGAGAAAAAAATTTCAATTATTGGTTTTGAATGCGATGAGGGTGTTAGAAGGAATAAGGGAAGAGTTGGCGCAAGAAAGGCACCTGTTGAAATTCGAAAGCAATTAGCGAGTATTCCTTGGAGAGGGCTTCCGGATGTTCATATTTATGATGTTGGTAATGTTATTTACGAAGAGCAAATGTTAGAAAAGGCCCAAGAAGAATTAGGAAAGCATGTATGTGAAATAATCAATGCCAATTCAAAGTGTATTGTCTTTGGGGGAGGGCACGAGACGCTTTATGGTCATTATCTTGGTATTCGCGAAAGTGTTGGAAAAGAAGCAGTTATTGGGCTCGTCAATCTGGATGCGCATTTTGATTTACGCGAATATGACGAACAAACCTCTTCCGGTACGATGTTTAAGCAAATCCTTGATATGGATGCAAAAGCGAGCTATTTTGTATGCGGTATTCAACGATACGGGAATACGACGGAATTATATAATCGAGCAGATGAGTTAGGGGTTACTTATCTATATGAGGATGAAATGACTTTTGAAACTACGATTAAATCAGTAGAACGATTTATGAATGACTGTGATGTCATTCTTTTCACTTTATGTACAGATGTAATTAGTGCAGCTCATGCACCTGGGGTAAGTGCTCCGTCACCATTTGGATTAGAACCAAGAATAGTTAGGGATATCATTCACACTGTATGTAAAAATCCTAAAGTTTCAAGTTTTAATATTTGTGAAGTGAATCCAGCTGTAGATGAAAGCAATCGAACGGTAAGACTTGCAGCTAATTTGGTTAATGAAGCGGTGTTAGCACTTCAAAAAGGGAATTTACTTGATCGAAACGAAGAAAGTTAAGACTTTAATTATAACAGTATCAAAAACAGCGAGAAGAAAAGATGAAACGGATTCTTTTCTTCTCGCTTTTCAAAAGCTTTGTATAATCTGCTGTCGAGGTATTTACTTTTATTTTAATTTTTTAAAATAATAATTTATATCATCACTTGTTGTTCTGTAAGATTGATGTGTATGTCCATTTTTAAGCAATATCGAAAAAGAGGAGAGCAAAGTGTCAAGTTTCATTTTTTCATTTTGACCAACGATTAATTTGATACCATATTCTAGTAATTCTTCATTTATTTCTTCTTTCCAAACTATTGTTCCCAATACGGTAATTGTTTTACCAAGTATCTCTGTTTTAAATTGGAAAATCATATCTTCTCTTACTGGTAAATTTAATTTTGAAACATAACGTAAACCACCAATACTCATATCTTCTATTAATACAATTGATTTTCCAAGTTGAACGTTATTTCCACCAATTGAGACGATTTCCATATCCGCTTCTAGTGGTGTTGGAAACTGAATACGATAATATTTTCGTTTACTCTGTTTTGCTTTTAATTTTGGATCCATAGGGGTGAGAATTTTCTTTTTTAATAGTGCTTCAAATTCATCATGTGGTACAGGATGACTGAATAAATAGCCTTGAATTTCATGGCATTGTTCTTTCCGAAGAACTTTTAATTGTTGCATCGTTTCCACACCTTCCGCGACAACTTTGATGTTTAGTTCTTTTGCCATGAAGAATATGGACTTTACAATAAACAAGACTTTATCATTTTGTAGCATGTTTCGTATAAATGATTTATCAATTTTAATAATATCAAATGAAAATTGAGTTAGATAGGCTAGTGATGAATAGCCTGTACCAAAATCATCTAGTGCAATCTTAATCCCCATGTTTCTTAAATGAGTAATGGTGTTTTGTACTGTTTCATTATTGTTTAATAGCAAACTTTCCGTTATTTCAAATTCTAGATTTCGAGGATCAATTCCATATCCTGCAATCATTTCTTCAACAGTATGATGCCAATTATAAATAGAAAAATGAATGGCAGATATATTTATTGCAATTGGGACAATTTGAATATATTTTTCTTTCCAATTCTTTAATTGTTTACATGCTTCTTTTAAAACCCAATCATCGACCTCTTTGATTAAACCACTATCTTCAGCAATCGTAAGAAATTCATGCGGAGCAATCATTCCCCATTCTGGATGTTTCCAACGAATAAGCGCTTCAGCACTGATAATATCATTGGTATTGGCATCTACTCTTGGTTGGAAGTACAATTCCATTTCATGATTTTCAATTGCTTTTTTTAAATCTCGGCCAATGATAAACGATTTATAGGACTGAATACTACTAGATTTTGAAATAATATGGTAATTATTCTTACCATTTTTTTGAGATTTATACAATGCAAGTTTAGCATTTCTAAATAAGTCAATACTTGTAACACCGGTTTCAGGGAAAGTACTAATTCCGATATTAATTGGGATAAATAATTGATAATCTTCTATAAAAAACGGTTCATTAAAAGAATCAATGAGTTGGCGGGCAAGATATTTTACATCATCCGTTGTATTTAAATGATCGACGATTATGCCAAACCGATCCTCCCTATATCTAGCAATAAAATCATTTTCTGAAACCGCTTTTTTGATGCGGTTTGCTGCTTGGTTAATCAATTCTTCCCCAACTTGGTGTCCAAGGGTTCCCATGATGAATTTTAGCCGATCCATGTCCAATATCATGACGGCAAACGTTCGATTTTGGTTGGCATACTTCTCAGTCAGTGATTGAATCTCATTTATAAACTTTTGGTTATTCGGTAAGTTCGTTACGGTATCATATTCAGATAAAAATTTGAGTTTTTCTTCTAACAATTTTTGCTCAGTAATATCGGAAGTCAAGCCATTCAGTTGAATGACCTCGACGTTTTCATCTAAAGTTGGAATGGTATAATCTTGGATCCATTTAATCTGCCCATTCTTATGGATAATTCGATATTGATGTTGTAATGTATAGCCTGAACTTAACTTAATCTGATTTTCTACATATTGTAATGAATCTTCCGGGTATACTAAATCAGACCACTGCATTCCATTGTTAAAATCTTCTTTTGTATATCCACAAATTTGTTCAATTCCTTTTGAACAATCTAAACATTCACCTGTTATTGCATTGAACGACCAAATTCCTACATCTGGATTATTGTAAATTTGAGGCAGCTGTTTTTCTTTATCTATTCCTTCTTCTGAGCTTTTACTGTTTGTAATATCTTGGATAAATCCAACAATACCATCGAGATTTCCATTTTGATCAAGGAAAATCTCTCCCTGTTCAAATAAATAATGAACCTGATTATTTTTCATGATTCGATATTCCATTTGATAGCTAGTCCGATCTTTTAGTGCATTTTGGATTGTATCATTAACTCGACCACGGTCCTCTTCATGTACGTATTGTAAAAGTAGTTTCAGTGAAGGTCTGAATGTTTGATTTACATTGATTCCAAAAATATTTGGGAATTGTTCGGAGTAGTAATGATAATCATTGATGGCATCGTAGTAGAAATTGCAAATATCTTCAAGCCCGTTAAAGGTATTTTGCCATGTTCGTGGTAAAAGATGTTCATTATCAATTATTTTATTTTTAGAGATGTTTGTGATAATCACATAAATATACGTTTCATTTCGATCGTTAATAGGAATGAGTGTAATAGATAGATCCTTTATTTGGCCGTTTTTACAAACACCTACTGTATCAAATTTTTGTGTAATGCCTAAAGTAGCCTTCTTAAAATAGGAAGCGTGTTTCGACGATTTAGACTGTAAAAAAACATCTAAAAAGGGCTTTTTGAAATCTTTTTCTTCATATCCGTACTTTTCAGTAAACACATAATTAAATGTGAGGAGTTTTCCGTACAAATCCAGTTTTATAACTGAATTTAAGTGTTCATAAACTTTAGGATAAAAATCACCCTTTTCTATAGAATTGAGAGAACTTTCCTTTGACTTATTAAATAGCTTTTTCATGTAATATCTACCTCGCATTTAGATCTACTGGTATATTTTTGATACCATTGATAACAATTTACAAAAAAGTTGTTTTTAAATAAAGATGTATTAATTATGCCTCTATTATACTTTGAAAGTTCCATTATAGAAATAGTGAATTTATCGAAATATAATATATTTTGTGTCTTTTTAATGTAAATAGACTAGTTTTCATTAGTTGGAATGGTGACTTTTATGTAAAATGACGCATTATTTTAGGCCTTTTATACTATTATCGTTTGGAAAAGACGGAGCTTTACTATACATAGGAAGGATATGAAAGTCCGGTTATCAACTTTTGCAATATCACTTGTAATGGTCAATTATTTACAATATTTTAATACATATACTTTCATTTCTATCTCCCTACCAAAACACAAATATCTTCAAAAGATTCTACATAGAGTTTAGTAGTAATGCTTGGGGAGGGTGCTTGTTGGTGCAGAGTGATGGAAAGATTTTATTTAACGGCTTTTTATTAATGGGACTAATCATTTGCAGTATTTTTGTTTATGTTTTTTACAATAATGAATCATCAACACAACTCGTGAAAAAACAATCAGACACTATTTCAGTAGAAGATCATGAACAGTGGAAAGAAGCTCAAGCTCGTTTTATACAAAAGGCTACAGAACGATTGGAGAAAAGTGGCTATCCAGTGGGATTTATTTTATATTTTCATTCAGATGATTTAAAGGAAATAGAAGCGATTGTAAAAACGGAAATAAAAGAAAAAGATCAGGCTAAACAAAAAATAACTCAAACAATTATGGATGTTGCAAAGGAGAATCAATTAGGAGAAGTTGACGCTAAGGTGAAGTTTCTAGATGAAAAATAAACGATTGTTTTCAGTTGAATCGATCTGAATAGATTAAGTGCAAAAAAACACAATTTCTTTTCTTATAAAGGGCATACATTTTATTTTTGAAAAAATCACACTGATTTTCAGATAAAATGTATTGACCTTTATTTTCTGTATGTGTTATTATTATCTCGAATTAAGGATAATGAAATTAAAGATATTGTAATTTAAGATAATAAAAGTGGTGATACGAATGGAATTAGCATCTAAAGAACTAAAAGCTTTAACCGTTATTCTTCGTGCATCCCAAGCAATTCAAGAAGTAATTCGAAAAGGGGTCGCTTCCTATAAACTGAATGCATCTGAATTTGCTGTACTCGAGTTGTTATACCAAAAAGGCGATCAACCGATTCAAACAGTAGGTAAAGAAATTCTGATTGCAAGTAGTAGCATTACGTATGTGATTGATAAGTTAGAGAAAAAACAGCTTGTCTCTCGTAGAGATTGTCCTAGTGACCGTCGTGTAATTTATGCAAGTTTGACAACAAAAGGTAAGGAATTAATGGATCAAGCTTTTCCAAACTATCATGATAGAATTACTGATTTATTTGATTGTTTTGATGAACAGGAGTTAGATCAACTCATTGACTTGATGAAACAAATCGGTTATCAAGCAGAGAAAATGTAATATTTTTTAACGATTATATCTTGAATTCGAGAAGGTTGGATTAAAACTTTATTAGTATACTAAGTTAATAGCACTTTTAAGGAGGTGAATAAAAAAATGGGTTTCTTTAAAAGTTTATTTGGTAATAATAATGATGATAAACAAATTGGAGGAGATAGCATGGTTAAAATTGGTATCATTTTAGGTTCAACACGTGAAGGTAGAGTAAGTCCACAAGTAGGCGAATGGGTAAAAGAATTAGCAGACAAACGCGGCGATGCAGAATATGAAATTATCGATATCGCTGAATTCAAATTACCATTATTAGGTGAACCAGGAGTAGATGCTTCAGGTGCAGCTGCATGGTCTCAAAAAGTTGCTGCTTGTGATGGTTTCGTATTTGTTGCACAAGAATACAACCACTCAATTACAGGTGCTTTGAAAAACGCTTTAGATTACTTACGTGAAGAATGGAATAACAAAGCTGCTGGTATCGTATCTTACGGTTCAGTTGGTGGCGCACGTGCAGCAGAACACTTACGTGGCATTCTTGGTGAATTATTAGTAGCAGATGTACGCGTACATCCAGCATTATCACTATTCACTGACTTCGAAAACGGTTCAGTTTTCAAACCAAAAGACGTTCAAGCTGATTCAGTAAACCAAATGTTAGATCAAGTAATCGCATGGTCTACTGCATTAAAAACAATTCGATAATATATACTTAAATATAGCGAATGCCCACCTTTCAATAGGTGGGTATTTGTTTTTCTATAGAAATTTCTCTATAGAATTATTGACCTCTGTACATTAAATAAATTTGATTTGCCATATAATCTGAACTAAAATGAAGCCCCCTCTTTATCCACCACACGATGATCCCCACGATTGATGCTGTTTTAATATCAATTGCAACATAATCTTCAGGCAGCTCTTCCTTGGTATTGTTCCTTCTTGTTTCGATTAAATGTTTTACTAATAAAAATAATTGCTCTTCAAACTGATTGACATTAAATAATATCAGTAAATAATTTCGATGGATATATAAATGATCTAGTAATTGTGTTAATTGTTGTTTTTCTGATAGTTCCTTCACATCGATGAGTGCAGTTATTTGGTCAGACAATTCATTTAAAATTTCATCCATAATTTGGGCTAGCAAATCTTGAATACTCTCGAAATGTAAATAAAATGTTGTCCGATTTAAACCCGCTTCTGATGCAACCTTCTGAACGGTCAAATTCGAAAGAGAAGGATTCTTACATAAGAGAGAAAAGACTGCATTTTTGAACATTTCCCTGGAACGAATCGTTCGAGGGTCTTCTTTTTTGTGTGACATTTTAAACTCCTTTATCGATTTTCTTTGCCTTTTTCAACACCACTTATAACCTGTGTCGAGTAGTGAACGTTTTTAAAAAAACTGTCCATGGTCAGGAGCAAATACTTTTGCTACGATTATTTTATCGACACAGTGTAGATAATACAAGTCTAAGAAAAAAGGGGTTAATGAATGAAGAGCGAAATATCGGATAGAGATAAAAAACTCCTATTAGTTGTACTAATTACTGGCTGTTTTTTATCGACATTAAACCAAACATTATTAAATGTTGCATTGAGTAGTTTAATGGATGCATTTCATGTGAAACCAGCAACGATACAATGGCTTTCAACAGGGTTTATGCTTGTCAATGGTGTATTAGTGCCGATTACTGCCTATTTAATGAAACGATTTACAACAAGGCAACTGTTTATTACCTCGATTATCTTTTTACTCATTGGGTCCGTGGTATGTGCGTGCGCAATGAACTTTGGTTTTCTGTTAACAGGAAGAATGATTCAAGCGATTGGTGCAGGAATTATTATGCCACTTATGATGACCGTCATCTTATATTTATATCCTAGCGAAGAACGTGGAAGTGTTATGGGGAAAATTGGCTTTGCGGTCATTTTTGCGCCAGCTATTGCGCCTACATTATCTGGTTTGATCATTGAATATGTATCTTGGAGATGGCTATTTATTGGTTTAGTTCCACTAGTACTAATTGTTATTGTTCTTGCGTTTAAATATTTAATGAATGTTACAGAAACTGTAAAGGCAAAAGTGGATTTAGCAAGTGTTATTTTATCAACAGTAGGTTTTGGCTGTATTTTATATTCATTTAGTAGTGCAGGAAGTAAGGGATGGAGTCATCCTGTTGTCTTATCAACGATGATGATGGGAATAATCGTGACTATTATATTCTGTTTACGTCAATTGAAATCTAATGAGCCATTATTAAATTTAACTGTATTTCAGTACAAAATTTTCACACTAACAACGTTCATCAATATACTAATCACGATGATCATGTATGCGGATTTAATCCTTTTACCGATTTATTTACAAAATGGTCGCGGCTTTACAGCTTTTGAAGCAGGGTTACTTTTATTGCCAGGGGCTGTTATTAATGCATTGTTATCACCTATTACTGGTAAAATGTATGACCAATACGGTGCGAAACCTCTCTTTATAACAGGTCTACTATTTATCATCATTTCTATGTGGGGAGTAATCGATTTAACCGAATCCACAACGTATATGTATTTATTGATTCGAACGTGTATTTTAAGAATTGGCTTAAGCTTTATTTCTATGCCTTTAAATACGGCTGGATTAAATGCTTTGCCAAGAGAATTGGGTTCACATGGTTCTGCAGTAAATAACACCATTCGCCAATTAGCGGGTGCTATTGGTACAGCAGTAGTGATTACTGTGTATACAATTCAAGCAACTTCACATGCCTCCATTGTATTGCTTGAAGAAGAAAACAACTCTGCAATGCAAGTAGCGAAAACGTCTTCTATTCTTGCTTCAGGTGATGCTTATGTATTGATGCTCATCTTATCTATTGTAGGATTAATTCTTGCATGTTTTATGCCCAAAAAAGCGATGCAAAATAAGAGCCAAAACTAAACACTGTAAAGTAAATGCATATCTCGAGAGTTCTCGGATATGCTTTTTCTATCAAAAGTATATCGATTAAAAGTGAAAATTGATAAAATTCTGAACGAAGTATGGACTAACCTCCTTAAATTGGATATGGTTAATTTATTCATAAAGAGAGGTGTGAAAGAATGGAATTTACTACATTACATAATAAGTACGTCATTTTAAGACCGATGGAAGAAGCGGATGTTGATGGAATATTCCAAGTGGCAACAAATCCTGAAATTTGGTCATATATGTCCATCACTATTGAAACGTTAGAAGATGCAAAAAAATATGTAGCGGATGCACTCTCTAAAAAAGAAAGAGGGGTAGAATTTCCTTTTGTAATCATTGATCCATATACAAATGGCATTATCGGATCGACCAAATTTATGGACATAGATTTAAAACATAAGCGATTAGAAATTGGCTTTACTTGGCTAACACCAACCTATTGGCGTACAGCCATCAATACAAATTGTAAATACTTATTGCTACAATACTGTTTTGAAGTTCTACAACTAAATCGAGTTCAAATCAAAACCGACCATGAAAATCTTCGTTCTCAAAAAGCAATCGAAAGAATCGGTGCTCAAAAAGAAGGCGTTCTTCGCAATCATATGGTTCGAAAAGATGGAACAATTCGACATACGGTTATGTATAGCGTGACGCATGAAGAATGGCCTGAGGTAAAGAGTAGATTAGAAGAATTGATGGAGATATAAATATAGATAATTGCTGTTTTATGCAAAGGGTGATCGCCAACTATAAGATTGTTGCAATCTTGGATAACCTTCAATGGGGATAATAAATGATTTGAAAAGGTAAAAAGTTTTCAAGCAATACGCCCACCATAGCGAATAAAAATGATTTTTACTACTGTTCAGCAAATAAGAGAGGCATCGTTTCTCGTTTCTTTTAATTGCTGAACCGGTTATTTATATCCAAATAGCCACAAATACAAATAATGAAAGCTGATTCCAAATCCTTCAGAATCAGCTCTACTTCTTACTCCAACTATTTTTATAAAGATTCGTCATCGTCAAATAAACAATCCCTTTTTCATTTAAAGAAACCTCATTCGACTCATACGATTCAATCGGAAATATGTAAAATGAAAACTCATCACCATCTCGAAAACTTAAAGAACCAAAAACAGCATCTTCGCAATGATACGTTTTTCCTTTATACGTTGCTTTCATCTTGGCGGACATTAAATCTGTCATCGATGTTTCATTTTGAATCGTATGTTGTATCCCTGAGATTAAAGTAGCTTTTGAAAACGAATATTTTCCGCTAGAACGAAAGAAAATCTCGTAGCCACCCTTATTAATATCACCTGTATTTCGAATCCATGAAACATATATTTTATGTTCGCCATCATTGTATACTTCTTTTCCAATATTACTTTCCAAATTTGAAAGATTAATAGAAACACTAGATTCACCACTAATTATATGTCCTTTATGATTGATAAAACCACCTGGTACATCCGCTACATACTCTATGCCTTTGGTCCAAAAAAGAAGTCTCCCACTTAACCAAAGAAATACTAGCACGGCGACCAAAACGGTAGAAAAATAAAAGACGAGTCTTGATTTAGGGCTTTTCAACAAGCGTCCATCTCCTTTCAAACTGGATTTAACAACACTATTTAATAATACCATAATTTACTAATTTAATTGACCTGATAAATAACTGAATAGGTAATGCAAAGCACTTTTTCCTTATCCTATTATTTTTGTTTTAAAATTATTAACTTAAAGTTCATGAAATGTTCTAAAACGGAGTCTAAAATCATTTAATTTAATGTTGTCCAATAATATTCGAAATAGTTATTTTGCAAAACAAGGAGGGGAAAGAAGATTTGGATAAAGTCGTCACATTAGAGGAAATCCGCAAGCATTTCAAAAATGATCAAAGAATTCTCGTTGGGGGATTTGGAATTTCTGGTACACCTTTAAGCGCAATAGATCAAATTTTAGAAACCGATGCAAAAAATTTGGAGATTGTTAGTAATAATCTTGGAGATCTAGGGATGGGGCTCCATAAAGTGTTTATAGCTGGCAAAATCAAAAAGGCGATTGGTTCCTTTTTTACTATGAATAAAGAAGCTGTTGAGGCCTGGTCAAAAGGGGAATTGGATATTGAATTATTACCTCAAGGAACTTTAGCAGAAGCAATTCGCTGCGGGGGGGCTGGTATTGGCGGATTTTATACCAAAACAGCTGTAGGTACTTCCTTAAGTAAAAACAAAGAAATCCGTGAAATTGATGGGACACGCTATGTATTTGAGAAAAGTATTCGCGGAAATGTAGCACTTATTAAAGCTGCAAAAGCAGATAAGCTTGGTAATCTAGTGTATCACACAACTGCACGCAATTTTAATCCGATGATGGCAACTGCAGCAGATCTTGTCATCGCTGAAGTGGATGAAATTGTTGAGGTGGGAGAATTGAACCCAGAGCATATCGTGACACCACATGTCTATATTGACTACATTGTTCAATCTTCCTACAAAAAGGAAGGAAGTGAATTCGTTGAAATTAAGTAATCGTGAAATCATTGCAAAACGAATTGCGCAAGAACTACAAGAAGGGGACGCAGTAAATCTCGGAATAGGGATTCCAACTTTGGTCGCTTCTTTTTTAGGTGATAAAACCGTGTTTTTACAATCTGAGAATGGCTTAATCGGGATGGGGCCACCACCAACGCCTGAAGAATTAGATATTGAATTAATCGATGCAGGAAAGAATCCAACAACGTTAACTAAAAGTGCTGCCCTATTTAATAGCGCGGATTCCTTCGGGATGATTCGAGGCGGACATATTGATGTCGCCGTATTAGGAATTTTACAAATTGACCAATACGGAGAAATCGCGAACTGGTCTGTGCCAAATCAACCAATTTTAGGGGTTGGGGGTGCAATGGATTTAGTTGCAGGTGCCAAGAAACTAATTGCTGCTGCTAGCCTTTTTGCAAAAGATGGTTCGCCAAAATTAGTGGATAAGCTGTCATATGAATCCACTGGTGAGAGAAAAGTGGATCTCTTTGTGACCGAACATGCGGCATTCACATTCTCTCAAGAGGGAATTAAGGTTGTAGATTTATATGGCGACTTTACAATTGATGAACTTTCAGAAAAGGTAGGGCTGTCATTGGTTTCTGATATTCATTCTATTCGATAAGGAGTGACCATTTGCTTAGTTTAATTACCATAGTTATTTCTCTGGCTCTTTTGATTGTTTTAGCGTTACGGGGTTATAGCATCATCGTAATTGCGCCAGTCGTGAGTTTATTTGTCATGGTTCTAAACCATATGCCAATTTTGGACACGTTCCAAAATGCCTATATGGGCGGTTTTATTAACTATGTGAAAAACTACTATCTCATCTTCTTATTTGCAGCCATGTTCGGAAAATTAATGGATGATAGTGGAGCAGCTCGTAAAATTGCAGAAGCCATGCTTAAAATTCTAGGAAAAGACAGTAAATTTAAAGTTCTCGTTTCCGTTATGGTGATTTGTGCGTTTTTAACATATGGCGGTATTAGTTTATTTGTAGTGATTTTCGCGATTTTACCAATTGCGAAACCATTATTCAAAGAACTTCAAATTCCTTGGCATCTCTTTATGGCGGCGTTTTTCACGGGTGTCGGAACATTTACGATGACGATGGTTCCTGGAACACCATCTGTTCAAAATATTATTCCAACAAAATATTTAGGTACAACGGTAACTGCCGCTCCGCTAGTTGGGATTATTGCAGCGATTTGTGTTATCGCGATTAACCTATGGTATATGAAATATGCTCTGAAGAAGTCGGAACAACGTAATGAAACGTATGATAATATGACGAATCCGGACAAGAGTGAAGAACAAATCGTGGACAAATATGCAGATAAGAAATTGCCACATATTGTATTAAGCTTACTGCCTCCAATTGTCCTATTAGTTTTGTTAAATATCATCAAGGTTGATATTGTCTATACATTAATGATTACGGTTGCTTTTTCTGTTATTGTTTTTTGGAAGTATATCGATATCAAACGCGTAACCCTCAATGCTGGTGCGACTTCAGCTGTCATTCCAATTATTAATACGAGTGCTGATGTAGGGTATGGTGCTGTTGTTGCGGCAACGGCAGGATTTGCATTCTTCAATGATATGATGACAAATCTTCCTGGTAGCCCATTGATCTCATTGTTCATCTCTACAACATTACTAGCAGGGATTACAGGTTCATCTTCTGGAGGATTGGGAATTGCAATGGAAGCGTTATCAAAGACCTACTTAGATATGGGACTAAATCCAGAAGCAATCCACCGTGTAGCAGCAATCGCATCAGGCGGATTAGACTCCTTACCACATAACGGCGCAGTTATTACATTCCTAGTAGCATCCAAATTAACGCATAAAGACGCTTACAAACACGTATTTGCAACATCCGTAATCGCACCACTATTAGCAAGTATCCCAGCATTAATTGCGGCAATCTTACTCTATTGAATTTGATTCTTATCATTAAATGTTTTAATAAACTAGAAGCATAAATTGTTATGCTTTTGTATCAATAACACATGGTATATAAAGCAGAGATAATCTCCCAATCATAAGTGAAAATGAATTACTGACAATGTAAAAATAGAAAATTTTTATAAAATTTCTAGCTTACAAATTATAGTGGAGATTAGTATTTCAAAAATTATTGAAGTGGAATCGGCGAAGACTCCCACGGGAAAAGCGAGATAAGTGAGACCCCGCAGCGTAGCGAGGAGACTCACCGCTCGCCCGTAGGAAAGCGTAGCCGATTCCACTTCAAGTTAAAAAAATTAGTATTAAACTATTTTTCCACACCTTTTAAATGAACTAAGAAAAAATAAATATAACCTATCATAGAATTTTTAATTAAAAAGGAGAAATGTAAATGATTCAAACAGTTGGAATCGTTGGCGCAGGTACAATGGGCTTTGGCATTGCATTTCAATTTGCCATCAATGGCACAAAAGTAATCGTCAATGATTTACAAGACAAAATTTTAGAAACAGCACATGCCAAAGTAAATACCTATCTAACCATCTTTAGAAATCAAGGCTTCGATCTTGCTTTATCCGATGAAGAAGTACACCAAAACATTCAATTTACAACGAGACTAGAAGATTTACAAAACTGTGATTTAGTCATTGAAACAGCTAGTGAGAATCTAGCAATTAAACAGAAGATTTTCAAACAATTGGATGATATTTGTTCAGCCGAAACCATTTTAACCTCCAATACTTCAAGTTTACGACTCTCTGATATTACATTACATGTTGAAAAGCATAAAGATCGAGTAATGTTAACACATTTCTTTAATCCAGCACATATTGTGCCACTCGTAGAACTATTAAAAAATGATTACACAAAGGATTCAGTTTACGCAGAAGTAAAGCAATTTTTAGAAAGCCAAAACAAAGTTACGATTCATGTCAAACGTGAAGTACCAGGATTAGTCGCAAACCGAATACAAGTAGCATTAGCAAGAGAAGCGTTAACATTGCTAGAAGAAGATGTAGTAAGTAAGGAAGATTTAGAGGCAGCTCTACATGCTGGACCAGGCTTCCGATTTGCTTCTAGTGGTTTACTGAAAATTATCGATTTTGGCGGATTAGATGTATGGAATATTGTATTACATCAATTGCAACCTGAAATTGAATCGACTATTCGTGAATTTGATTGTGTCAATACACGTGTAGAAGCGGGAGAATTTGGCGTCAAAACAGGTAAAGGCTTTTTCGACTATCCTGGAAGAGGATTGGATGAATACGTCATTTCACGCGATGAATCATTATTAAATCATTTATTAAATACAAACCCACAACTAAAAGCAAAACAATAGGGAGGACTGTTGATGCGAAATGTCATTATTACAGGTGCTGCAGGTGGACTAGGTCAAGCAATGGTAGAGAAATTTGTGAAACAAGAAGATTTTGTATTTGCAGCAGATTTAGATCTAGAACAAGTGAAGAAGCTTGAAGCAAAGTATCCTGGGCAAGTGCAAGCAATCGAACTCGATGTCACAGATGAAAACTCAGTGAAAGCTGCCATAAATGAAGTTGCAAGAAAAGGACAAGTAGATGTCGTAGTGAATAATGCGGGGCTCCAACATCGAGATAAAATAGAAAACTTTCCAACAGAAAAATGGAATTTGCTTGTCGATGTCATGTTAAAAGGGACATTTCTTCTAACCAAACATGCACTACCTTTCATGAAAGAACAACGATATGGACGTATTGTAAATATTTCCTCTGTACATGGAACAAAAGCAACACCAGAAAAAGTGGCCTATGTTGCAGCGAAACACGGTGTCATAGGGATTACAAAAGTTACGGCTTTAGAAGGTGCAGAATTCAATATTACGGCAAATGCTGTATTACCAGGACCTGTAAAAACACCTCTTCTTGTCAGACAGTTAAATGATTTAGAAGCAAAAGGGATGAATGAAGCGCAAGCACTAGAAGAAATTATGTATCCAAAACAAGCGATGAAGCGATTTATCTCACCAGAAGAAATTGCAGATGGCGTTTACTTCTTAACATCGGCTGCAGCAACAGGTATTACAGGCGAAAATTTAAGTGTTTCTGGTGGAGTTTAAACATTATATTTCAAAACTAAAGGAGCGAATTTAATGGAAGCATATATCGTAAATGGATCAAGAACGGCATTTGGATCATTTGGTGGAGCGCTAAAGGACATTAGTGAAATTGATTTAGCAGTGACAACTGTAAAAGAAACAATCGAGCGAAGTGGTGTTGAAGCATCTACGATCGACGAAATTATCTTTGGTAATATTATTCACACATCGAAAAACTCTGCTTATCTTGCTAGACATATTGGCCTGAAAAGTGGATTACCTGAAGAGTCAACAGCATTGACAGTAAATCGCTTATGTGGATCTGGGCTTCAAGCAATTGTTAACGCAGCTCAAAACATCGCATTAGGTGAAACAAATGTAGCGATTGCAGGTGGTACTGAAAATATGAGCTCAGCACCTCATGTCTTAAGAGGAACTCGATTTGGCTCACCAAATAAAGCACCAAAAGTAGACGATATGCTTTTTGAAACGCTATACGATGAATATGCAGAATGTGGAATGGGTGTTACGGCAGAAAACCTTGCTGTAAGATATGAAATTTCTAGAGAAGAACAAGATATTTTCGCGTTAAATTCTCATCAAAAAGCAACAAAGGCAATTGAAAGTGGCCGTTTTGCTGAAGAAATTGTTCCTATAATTGTAAAGGGGAAAAAGAATAAGGAAATCATTGTCGATCAAGATGAGCATGTAAGAAAAGACATTGCCTTTGATAAATTACGTAACTTAACACCAGCATTTAAAGAAAATGGATCAGTAACAGCGGGCAATGCTAGTGGTATTAATGATGGAGCAGCATCCGTTTTAGTTGCATCAAATGAGTATGTAAAACAACACGACTTACAACCGTTAGCGAAAATTGTGTCATGGGGAATTGCAGGGGTTGATCCTAAAATAATGGGCATTGGTCCAGCACCAGCTATTCGAAAAGCATTAAAAAAAGCAAACTTAGCAATTAGCGATATTGATCTTTTTGAATTAAATGAGGCATTTGCTGCACAATCGATTGCCGTAGTGAAAGAGTTAAATCTGGACAGAGAAAAAGTCAATGTCAACGGTGGAGCCGTTGCTTTAGGTCATCCTGTTGGTGCAAGCGGTGCACGTATAACATATTCCCTTGCGCTTGAAATGCAAAAAAGAAATGTACGGTACGGTGTAGCTAGTCTATGTATTGGTGGAGGACAAGGGATTGCCATTGTTTTAGAAAATACAAATTAATTGGGGGAAAGTGAATGAAAGAAGTAAACCAAATTGAAAAATCTGTCATTCATAAAACCATGATCCGCATCACACCGTTTATATTGTTACTCTATACGGTAGCCTATTTAGACCGTGTGAATCTAGGTTTTGCCGCTTTGGAAATGAATGCAGATTTGGCATTAACTGCCGAAGTCTTTGGATTACTATCTGGCATTTTCTTCATCGGCTATTTCTTCTTTGAAGTGCCAAGTAATATGATTATGCATAAAGTTGGGGCAAGGATTTGGATTGCGAGAATCATGTTAACGTGGGGTATTGTGGTCATTTTAACAGGCTTTGTGCAAAATGCTACGCATCTCTATATTTTGCGGTTTTTATTAGGCGTTGCAGAAGCAGGATTCTTCCCTGGCATTATACTCTATTTGACCTATTGGTTTAGAGCGAGTGAAAGAGGAAAAGCGACATCGATTTTGTTACTTGCTCTGCCAATTGGTGGATTAATCGGTGCACCAGTATCTACAGGGATTATTGACAACATCGCATGGTTCAATCTTGATGGATGGCGTTGGATGTTCATATTGGAAGGCATTCCTGCAATCATTTTAGGCATTGTCGTGATTTTCTTCTTATTAAATCGACCAAAGGATGCAAAATGGCTGACGGATGAAGAGAAAGAATGGCTTGAAAATGCATTGGAAAATGAACGCCGTGAAAGTGAAAAAATCAACAAAGTTTCCAAAAAAGAGATGCTAAAGGATTCAAAAGTCTGGAAACTTGCATTCTTCTACTTTGCAGGCTACACGGGAATCTATGGGCTGTCATTCTGGATTCCTACAATCATCAAGAATTTATCAGCTGTAGGTACGACCAATTTGCAAGTGGGGTGGCTTGCAATGATTCCATACATTTTGGCAATCCCAGCAAGTCTCTTTACCGGCTGGAATTCTGATCGTACAAATTCATATAAAAAGCATCTAATTTATTGCTTAATCATCGCGATTGTTGGCTTTATCGGTTGTAGCTATGTTACGCAAACGGGGCCAATGGTCATGAGCTTAGCCATTTGTTCGATTGGACTCTATGGCTTTGCGGGTTGCTTCTTTGCCTATTTAACGTTTTTCTTCACAGAATCAACTGCACCTGTTGGGATTGCGCTTGTTAATTCATTTGCCGCATTAGGTGGTTTCGTGGGTCCGACAATTTTAGGGTCGCTAACTTTAACATCCGGAATGTTACTAATTGCCGCATTATTAGTAGCTGGACTGGTTACTTTATTTACATTATCGCAATCAAAGAAAAAAGCCATAACAGAAGAGAAGTTAACATAGAATAATAACAACCAACAACGATTGATGATTGTTATGAATGAAAAGGCAGAACCAATACAATAATTGGTTTCTGCTTTTTTCTGTGATTTCAAGCGAGTAGGGGGAATACATAATGGTCAGAACGTATTACATCTTATTTTTTGTCATGATGACATGGGGATTTAATGTTATTGCGATTAAATTTTTAGTATCACAAGTTAGTCCAATTTTGATTACATCCATCCGAATATTTATCGCAAGTTTAGTGATTTTACTGATTCTCAAATTGATGAAACGAAAAAGTAACGAAAACAAAATTCCTTGGAAAAGTGTCTCCATCGCATGTTTCTTTGCAGTTGTGCTCCATCATTTATCATTATCTATAGGACTTCATCAAACGACAGCGGTAAAAGCAGGTATTATTTTAGGGCTCGGACCACTTATTGCTGCACTATTTAGTATACTTTTCCAAATTTCTCCGATTACTCCATTGAAATTATGTGGATTTCTGTTAGGGACAATTGGAGTCGTGATGGCAGTGTTAAATAATGGTGGTTCACTCACAGCTTTTCAAGTAGGTGATTTATGGATTTTCGCCGCAATTTTAGCTCAAATTATTGGCATATTTATCATTAATAAGATTTCAACTTTAATTGATCCTCTACAATTAACGGGAATTATGATGTTCTTCGGTTCCATTGTATTATTTGGCATTAGCTTGATCGTTGAAAAAGGAGCGATTGTGCAGCTTTATGATATCAATATGCATTTTATTTGGATTCTCATCTATTCCTGTCTCATTCCAACTGCCATCGGTCAATCGATTTATAATATGGCAATCAACAAGGTAGGTCCTGCAGAAACGGCGATTTTCATTAATGTGAATACGATTTTCGCACTGATAGGAGCGGCTATATTTATAGGTGAGACGATTATGCCGCTTCAAATCCTTGGATGCAGCCTCATTATTTTAGGTGTAATTATAGGCACGAGTGGAATAGATATCGATAAATTTAAAAAATGGATGATAAATAGAAAACAAAATAAAAAGGTGCAACTAAAGCTATCAGCCGATACATCAGATAGTGAAATTACAAAAAAAAATTGCAAGATAAATAATTCAAAATAAAATAAAATTTCAAGTCAACCTATCATTCTATTGAAAGCTATGGTAAAAATAAAGTAGGAGTCATACTATTTTGGAAGGAAGTACAAACTTTGTTTGAAACACTATTAATTAATTTTTTGTTTTTACTTATTCCATTTTTGGTCTACTTTGTCTTTTTTGAAACAAAAAATTTGAAGAACTTTAAACTGATTCTTACACTATTTTCCACGATTACAATGGTATTATGTATGTCTTATCCAATTCATTTAGAGAGTGGATTTATTTTTGATTTGCGGTATATCCCTTTTGTCATCATCACCCTCTATTTTGGATACCAAAACGTACTGATCTTATATATAATCTTGAATCTTTATCGTTTTCTTATTGGTGGAGATGGAATTATTCAATCTTTTCTCTTTTCAACGATCATATACACAGTTGTGGCATTGTTAAGTGTTAAGTATAAACAGTTAAAGGCGAATAATCGTGTATTTTTTGCTTCAATGGTTGCCTCATTTACAATGTTTTTTTACTTATTTACGTTAAGTTTTCAAACACCATTGAATCGAGAATTCTTTATTTTATCGATTAATGCTATTGGCACACATCTAATCATTACGGCGGTTATGGTCAGTCTAATTGAACGTGTTTTGATGAATTTAAAAGAGCGTGAATTATTTATCCAATCTGAACGTTTCCAAGTCATCAGTGAATTATCGGCAAGTGTTGCACATGAAATACGTAATCCACTAACAACAACACATGGTTTTTTGCAATTATTAAGCACTTCAGATTCGATTCCTTCGAAAGAAAAGACTTATATTGACTTTTCTTTAAAAGAATTAAATCGTGCAGAAAACATCGTGAGCGATTTTCTTAGTTTCTCAAAGCCACAATGTGAAAATATAATAGACACTGATTTGCGAAACGAAATAGAATATTCTATGAATATACTCATGCCATACGCTAATATGCATCAGGTAAATATACAACTCAGCTATCAGAACACACTACATAAAGAGTTCGATAAAAGTCAAATGCAACAATGTTTGATCAACTTAATCAAAAACGGAATCGAAGCAATGCAAGACAAAGGTGGAACATTAACAATCGAAGCAACCAATTATAAAAACAATATCGTCCTGAAAATAACTGACACAGGTATTGGTATGACAGAAGAGGAAATAGAATCTCTAGGAAAACCATATTACTCAACCAAAAAGCAAGGAACAGGCCTTGGAATGGTTATGGTGTACAATGCCATACATAAAGTCGGTGGTACGATTAATGTAGAAAGTAAGAAGGGAAGAGGAACTACATTTAATATTGTGATTCCGGTTTAAAGCAAGACCAAAAGTTCGAATCATTAGAGTGAAATAAGCCTCTGTTGCAATTGAATTAGCAATTGAGGCTTTTGCTTTTTTACCATTTACTATAAGTGTTTGTCCATAGAGATTTAAGAAGGTGTTTGCTAATATAAATTTTTATGGACAACTTCTTATTATAACTGTGTTTTTTATTTGTTAAAAAATTTCCATATAGTAGGAATATTAAAGACAATAAAAGAATAAATACAAAAAACTTTCATAATTTTGCATGTTTTTGGAAAGGGATACTAAAATATTATTAAAAGAAGTAATAAATTTTCGTTAGTAGGTTGTTATTTATGTTCCATAACGTTCTTTTATTTATTAATAATTCATAAAATATTAACAAAATAAGTCTAACAGATTATATGTAAATGGAATTTCGTTCAGAGCTGAATAGGTAAAAGTAATTAAAATGATTGTAAGTTATTGAAAATTGGATGAGGAATGTTATTCACCATATCAAGAAAATATAAAACATGTAGTCACCTAGAAAGTTTAAAACAAAATCAAACTCTATATAGTTGTAACTACTTATTCAAATAAGCAGCTACTTTATGTTATGAAAAGAGGGGGATTGGAGTGAAATGAAAACGGATTGTCAAGCATTTCGTGAATTCATTCGAGAAAATGGGGATTTTTTAAATAATCCACTTATTCAAGATTTTTTATCCCAAAAAGTAAATTATCAATTGCTAAAAAACTCTATTTGTCACCCAACCTTTCAAAATAAAGAATTGTTAGACCAGGCGTTTCGTGGGTTTTATTTTACTATTCGATTTACTTCTTATATTTCTTCAACCCTATACTTTCATGCGATTAATTTAGATAAGAAAATCCGTCAACTAGATCATCATTTTCCATTGATATTGGATCAACCTGTAAGAGAAGATTCAGAGACGCTATCTAAAAGACTTTGCTGTTTATCATGAAGATTTTGAAATACAATCGGACAATATTCTAGATTATATATCGGATCCAATGATTTATCAGGCTATAAAGAGTCTATCGTCAAATCAAAGGAATATCCTTTATCTTGTGTATATCAATGGTTGGACAGACATAGAAGTAAGTCAATATTTACAAAAATCTCAACAAGCCGTTTCGAAGTCTCGTAACAAAGCCATTAAGCAGATTAGAAAGCAGTTAAATTTAAGCTTAGAAAATTGTATTCTTTAAACAGACGAAAAGGGAGGAGAAAGATGATGGTTGAAACTTTATATCAGTTAGCAATTGAATCAAAGAATGACCAAGATGCTATAAATCAGATATTAAAAGCTTTCAATCCTAAAATAAAAAAATCCCTACAACAAACAAACTTTCAAAATAGAGAAGACTTAGAGCAAGAACTGCAACTTAAACTAGTGAACTTAATTAAAATGTGTGAATTAGATGATTTAGATGGGTTCTGGGAGTTTTACAATAAAGTAAATAATTCAAAAAAAAGTTGTAAATAATGCACCTGCTTGTACTTTATATTATATAAGTTTAATTTATAAGGGGTTATAAAGGCTAAAATCTTAGCATTCATTTCTTAGAAAAGAGGTGAAATCATGACGCCTACAGAATTTCCTCTATGGACAAGTATACTTGGTAATTTCGGCTTCCCGATTGCGATTACTGTTTACCTATTGCTCCGCTTTGAAAAAAAATTTGAAAAACTTGAAGAAAGGATTATGAATTTAAGGGTGAAAAAGTAGTGATAAATAACAGAATATTCTTTACTTTTGTTAAATGAAACAGCTACCCTTTTAGTCAACAAGGTAGCTGTTTTACATTGAGTTTTATGTTTTATTTACCCCTAGCCTTGGTATTGTGCAATTTTAGAATAATCAAAATGATTTTCTTCAATTATTGTAATGGCTTCATCTATTATGTTAGTAGCCTATTCAATTTGTTTTTGTGCAGTTGATATGTGGTGGGCTTAGTTCAATAACAACAGGCATTAAATTAAACAAGTATCAGCTTAAAAATGAATCGAAGAAATTAGTAGTAGAAAAATAAGGTGAACTTCCTGCATACATTAATCTATAAAAGGAAATAATAGTGCTTCAATTTAGAATTCTGATTATTATTGGAGGATGCATTATGCAATTTCTAACAGGCTTGATTGAGCATTATGGATATATTATTTTATTTTTATCGCTTATGTTAGAACTGATTGCTCTTCCAATTCCGGGAGAATTCCTGATGGGATATGCGGGGGTACTTGTTTTTCAGGGCAAGCTTAATTGGATAATTTGTATGATCATTGCTGGCTTAGGAAGTAGTGCTGGTATGACTTTATCTTATTGGATTGGGTATAAATTGGGAGCACCCTTTTTTCATAAATATGGTCATCGAATTCATATGGGTCCTGATCGAATAGAAAAACTATCTACCTGGTTTGGAAAGTATGGAAACAAACTGATTTTGATTGCCTTTTACATACCGGGTGTTAGACATTTTACAGGTTATTTTTCGGGGATTACGCGTATTTCTTTTCGTGCTTACGCTGTTTATGCCTATATTGGCGCATTTATTTGGACAGGTACATTTATCACACTAGGGAAATTATTAGGCCCACAGTGGGAGCAGTTCCATACTTCGCTAAAGAAATACCTTTTTGTTGGAAGTATAATTGTCATTCTTCTTCTTGCAATGATTTATGTTTTAAAGAAGTATAGAAATAAAATCAAAGAATGGATGTTGGATGTATTAGGTAAAGGAGTACAACGAACGCATTCTATTAGAAGAACCAAGTTTTTTATTGTCACAATGGCTTTCTTTTTGCTAGTTTTCGTTTTATTTATAAGTAGTGTAAGCGAAAATTACTTGAATAATGAATTCAATCGATTTGATACAATCGGCATTACGTTAATCACAAAGATATTTGATGAACGCTTCACGCAATGGATGAACTTTTTTGGATACTTTGCATCGGTTAAAATAACAATTCCTTTAGTAATATTCAGCTTGATCTGGATTTTGGTTAAAAGTAAAGAACGAATGCTAGATATTCTATTTTTAATCATTGTTGTTATTGGTGGGGAATTTTTTGAGGAAGGAATCAGGCGTGTTTTTCATCATTTGCACCCTGTTGCTGAAAATTTACCAAATCAAATCATGTACCTCTTTCCTAGTGAACAAACCATGACAGCTTTTATTTTATATGGATATATAGGCTATCTTTTCGTTCGATACACAAAACATCGCATTATGGATGCAGTAGTTACATTCGTTATTTTCATGCTGGTCATTCTTATAGGATTAAGTCGAATATACTTTATGCAGCAACATCCAAGTGATGTAGTAGCGGGCTTCGCTTTTGGTGGCGTTTGGTTAAGTTTGAATATACTTGTATTGGAGATTTTTCGATTGTCTCGTGAAGGAGAATCGATTGAGTAGAATAAGTTCCATAGAGCTAGAGATTAGTCATAGATAAATCACTGTATTGATACTAAATCATGCAGATTTATCTATGGCTTTTAAGTTATTGCAAAATATTAGGAAAATAAAGAGATATTATTTTGAAAATTTATTACTATAGAAATGTATCTAAAACTATTCAATTCAAATAGAAAGAAGGGAAGACAATGGACTTATCACCTTATAAAGAATTAATCGATCGCTTGCAAAGTAGAGAAAATGTAGTTTGGGAGAATCCGAAGAAATCAAATAACCCTGAAATTGATTCACAACTAATTGACGATGCGGAAGCAAGACTTGAACGGTTTGCTCCATATTTTGAAAAGGTTTTTCCGGAAACGGCGATTCATCATGGCAAAATCGAGTCCGAATTACAACCGATTCCGCAAATGCAGGAAAAGCTATGTGTTGCAGGAAATCTTTTTTTAAAAAGAGATGATGCATTGCCTATTAGTGGCTCGATTAAGGCACGAGGAGGCATTCATGAGGTTTTGTATGCTGCTGAGAAGATTGCGATGGAACACCAACTTATAGGCGAGGATGATGACTATTCCATCTTTGTAACAGAGGCACTTCAACAAGTTTTGAGCCAATATACAATTGTTGTAGGTTCTACTGGAAACTTAGGCTTGAGTATTGGGATTATGAGCGCGACTCTTGGTTTTAAAGTAAGTGTTCATATGTCACATGATGCAAAAGAATGGAAGAAACAGCTTTTGAGAGAGTTGGGCGTAAATGTCATTGAACATAAGGGTGACTTTAGCTTAGCTGTAGACATTGGGCGAGAAGAAGCACAATGTGATCCGAATAGCTATTTTGTAGATGATGAGAATTCCACACAACTCTTTGCAGGGTATGCGGTTGCAGGAAGAAGATTAAAGCAACAACTGGAAAGACTTGGGGTTGCCATCGATGCGGACCATCCACTTTATGTCTATCTTCCTTGCGGTGTTGGTGGAGGACCTGGTGGGGTGAGCTATGGTTTGAAAGAAAGCTTTGGTGACTTTGTGCATTGTTATTTTGTAGAACCGACTGAGTCAGCATGTATGCTTTTAGGGATGGCTACGAATTTACATGATCGAATTGCTGTGACGGATATTGGACTAACAAACCGAACGATTGCAGATGGCCTTGCAGTTGGGCGACCTTCCTCGTTTGTAGGGAAACGGATGGAGCCAATCTTAGATGGAATTATGACCATTTCAGATGAGCAATTATCAAATTATGTACGTGAACTATACAAAGCTGAACAAATTATTGTGGAACCTTCTGCTGCAGCAGGATTTATAGGGCTTAACCAATTACGTAATGCTGCGCAAAATGAAAAAGCAACACATATTGTCTGGGCAACTGGTGGAAATATGGTGCCGAAAGAAGAGCAGGAAAAGTATATAGTAGATTGACTATTTGAAAGAAATATAGATGGTTGCATAAAAAAATGAAACCTACCTAATGTTACAAAAGGTAGGTTTCATTTTTAATAATCATCATCAAAGAAAGTTAATAATCTTCATCTTCAAAAATATTTGATAAAACTATATTAATCTCCTCTAAATCAACTTTTTCAGAATCGTAATCATCGCCAATCCATTCTATAAGTTCTTGTTTTTCATCACTATCCGGGCCATTTAAGACTTCTAAGAGATGATCATAGCCGTACATGCCACCGCAATCCTCAGGGGGGCATGCACGTTTCGCTGTAATACAACGAGGTTCGAAGATTTCATTTGAATCAAGATTTGGGTGTGGCAGGATTTTCTCTACTACTACGGTATGCTCCCAATTATCCCCAAAATCATATGTATAGACCAATTGATCTCCTTCTTTTGATAAGAATTCTCCTAATGCGACAATATCAGAATCTAGTTTATTGACATCACCAAAGCCTCGAAATCCATATCCCCTTCATCTTCTAGTTCAATGCTTAAATCTTTATAAACAAAATTGTATAGATGTGTGTTTGTCCAACCCATTGTAGCTTGAATAATCAGATGTAAATCATGGAAAGACATATAAGAATCCACCTGAATTCTTCTCCAAATTGGTGGCTTAGAACCTTTTAATGTAACTTTTAATTGGAATATACCCTTTGCTAATGAGAATTCTTCTTCTAAATGGTCAAATAAATCATCGTCCTCATCCTTAAGTTCTAAGGATATTAGATTAAGCATGGAAGGATCATATTTTATTTCTTTCAGTAATTTCTTTTCATCCTTCCCTTGGCAAACAAATTCCATAATTTCATCTAATCGTTTTTTATCTACAGAAGAAAGTGCTCCAAACACGGGAGACTTTTTAAGTTCCTGCAATAAATCTAGCACTAAAAAATCAATCAAAAAAATCACATCCTTTTCATTTAGTATGATCCATTTTATTACTTGTATCGTATATGAATATGGAAGCGATTAAAAGAATATTAACGAATGATTTACAAAGTCTTTAATAATGGCCTTAATTTCCTTGCAAAATAATGGATATTAATATTTTTATGGAATTTTTCAAATGTCGACTCTTGCTATTTTCACTATTAGTTGATATTATGAGGAAGTTATGAGTTTTGGAAAGCAAACTTAATGCTTACAATGACTTTCCAAGCAGATAATTTTGACCATTTCCATCAGGAAAGTTAAGGCAACGGTGTGCCGGGTCAAATGCCGATTGGCAACTTTTTCGTTGCCTTATTGATTGAGTTAGAAGCTCAAATTTTATAAGTTGGTTACTTTACAACCAAGTGCAATGCTGCACAACTTGTGAAACGGTCAATAAGAGTAGTAAAAGTAATTATTTGCTATATAGACTCTGATCCTATAATGATTGTAATGAAAAGCGTACCATCTATAAAACTGCCCATGTATAAATAATGATGGCTTTTGTGGACGATTGCTTTTCTTTTGACGTTTCATATAACAAAAGCAAGTGATGCGCGTATTATGCGTTTACACTTGCTTTTTTTTGAGAAAAAAATAGTTGGGAGAGATTAATTATGGGTAAAGCTCTTGTAATTGGTGCCGGAGGAGTAGCTTCTGTTGCCATCCAAAAATGTTGTCAAAATAGTGAAGTATTTGAAGAGATTTGCATTGCAAGTCGTACAAAATCAAAATGTGATGATTTAAAAGCAAAATTAGAAGGCCAAACAAAAACGAAAATTACTACTGCAAAAGTGGATGCAGACAATGTTGATGAACTAATTGCTTTAATCGAAGAAGTGAAACCAGATATCGTGATGAATCTTGCATTACCATATCAAGATTTAACAATTATGGATGCATGTCTTGCAACAAAAACACATTACTTAGATACTGCAAACTACGAACCAGAAGATACAGCAAAATTTGAATATAGCTGGCAATGGGCATACCGCGAACGCTTTGAAGAAGCAGGAATCACTGCACTTCTAGGTAGCGGCTTTGACCCAGGTGTAACAAGTGTATTCTCAGCTTATGCTTTAAAACATGAATTTGATGAAATCGAATATATCGATATTCTTGACTGTAATGCTGGTGACCATGGCTATCCATTTGCTACAAACTTCAACCCTGAAATCAACATTCGTGAAGTATCTGCAAAAGGTAGCTACTGGGAAAATGGTGATTGGATAGAAACTGAACCAATGGAAATCAAACGTGTCTACAACTTCCCTGAAATTGGCGACAAAGATATGTACTTATTACACCATGAAGAAATCGAATCTCTTGCATTAAATATTCCTGGTATCAAACGGATCCGTTTCTTTATGACATTTGGTGAAAGTTATTTAACACACTTAAAATGTCTTGAAAATGTTGGCATGACTTCAATCGAACCAATTGAATTTGAAGGAAAACAAATCATTCCACTTCAATTCTTAAAAGCTGTATTACCAGACCCTTCTTCACTTGGTCCACGTACAAAAGGGAAAACAAATATCGGCTGTATTTTCCGTGGTAAAAAAGATGGAAAAGATAAAACATATTATGTTTACAATGTTTGTGACCATGAAGAATGTTACCGTGAAGTTGGCTCACAAGCCGTTTCATACACTACTGGTGTACCAGCAATGATTGGTGCCATGATGATTTTAACAGGTAAATGGAACAAAGCAGGCGTGCACAATATTGAAGAATTCGATCCAGATCCATTCATGGATGCACTAAACAAATGGGGACTTCCATGGAAAGAAAGCTTTGATCCGGAGTTAGTGGACTAATATGAAGTTTGAAGAACTACCAACACCTAGTTTTGTAGTAGATGAAAGTCTACTTGAAAAGAATCTTCAAATTTTAAAAGGTGTCATGGACCGTACAGGTTGTAAAATCTTACTTGCCCAAAAAGCATTTTCTATGTATGAAATGTACCCAATGATTGGTAAGTATTTGAGCGGGACTGCAGGAAGTGGCTTATACGAAGCAAAACTTGGGTTTGAAGAGATGGGGAAAGAAAATCATGTCTTTTCCCCAGCTTACCGCGAAGATGAAATCGATGAAATCATCGAATTATGTGATCATATCGTTTTCAACTCTTTCTCACAAGTAGAGAAATATCGAGATAAAGTTTTAAGTGCTGGGAAAAGTATTGGTCTACGCATCAATCCAGAATGCTCAACACAAGTGGGACATGAAATTTATGATCCATGTGCAGTTGGTTCTCGTTTCGGCGTAACCATCAGTCAGTTCCGTCCTGACTTACTGGAAGGTGTTTCTGGTCTACATTTCCATACACTTTGTGAACAAAATTCGGACGATTTAGCCACAACACTTGATGCAATTGAGGAAAAATTTGGTCCATGGATCTCTCAAATGGAATGGATTAACTTCGGTGGTGGCCATCATATTACAAGAGAAGATTATGATCTTACCTTATTGGAAGAGTGTATTACACGAATCCAAAAGAAATATGATGTACAAGTTTATCTTGAACCAGGCGAAGCGATTGCATTGAATGCGGGAGTCCTTGTGACATCCGTTCTTGATACACTTCAAAATGGAATCAATCTTGCTATCGTAGATACTTCTGCATGCTGCCATATGCCAGACGTACTTGAAATGCCATACCGCCCGCCACTATTTGGTTCTGGCGAAAAGGGTGAAAAACCACATACGTATCGCCTTGGAGGGCCAACTTGCTTGACTGGCGATATAATTGGTGATTATTCTTTTGATGAACCTTTGAAAATAGGGGACAGACTTGTTTTCGGTGATATGGCCATTTATACGATGGTGAAAACCAATACATTTAACGGTATGGCGCTACCAAACCTTGTAGTAAAAGACAAAGATGGGGATTGTCGTATTCTTCATCAATTTAATTATCAAGATTTTAAGGAACGACTTTCATAGTCATAATGGAAAAGAGTTAACGGAAATTATTTCGTTAACTCTTTTTTGCATGTTCAAAATTTTTGGTTTCCTGTGCCAAATGTTACATGATTTAAGATATACTTTTACTAATAATAAGTAGGGCGAAAAATGCCTTTTTTCTATTTTAACTTCTCAGGTTCTTCAGCATAAAACTCAATAAATCCACAATTGGAACATACAAAACAATGACTTATATTGCTCAACGTTTTAGCGTTGGTTTTTCTGTTGTTTTGTAAACTCTAATTGGAATTTTTAGAATCAATCTTTACAAATTTAGAGACTTAAGCTATCAAGTTATGGTTCACTTGATTATCCAAACCGATTGTTATAATGAGATATATCCATGGCAGATAAATTGACAGAGAGTTTGAGTACTCTTATCAGAAAAACTGAATAAACCTTGCCTTTCGATTCCAACGATGAACCGAATAAGTATTTAATTATGGATGCATTTTTTATTGGAGGATTAAATTAAATGCGATTAATGAATCTTGCTAGTTAAAGACGTTAATTAATGAGGAGAGAGCTATTTTGAAAACAATCCTTCAAAATAACTCTTTTGTTAATTTGGAATGGTTTGTTCAACTATCTTTTGGAAAGATGGCATCGCTATTTTCCTCGGTCAAAAATCCCAATCACTTCGATTGTTTCCGTTACATTCACAAACGCATGAGGATCTATTTGACGAACGATCTTCTTAACTTCTAATAATTGATAGCGAGTAATGACGGTATAGAGAATTTTTCTCGGTTCGCCAGTATAGGCACCTTCCGCGTCCATTATCGTAATTCCGCGATGAAGATTTTTAAGCAAATACCTCTTCATCTCGTCTCCTTGTGCCGTAATAATCATCAATGTTAGTTTGATGTTATTTGTATGAATCATATCGATTGTCTTGCCTGTAGCGAAAATGGATACAAGCGTAAGTAATGCAGCATCCCAGCTAAAGATAAAACCGGAAATCAAGACAACGATTCCATTCATCAAAGAAATAATAGAACCAAGTGGAACATCTCGTTTTTTCGTTAATAACATCGCAACAATATCAAATCCTCCTGAAGATCCTGAAGCACGGAAGATTATGCCAGCTCCAACCCCAACAATAACCCCTCCAAAAAGAGATGCTAAAATCGGTTCATTTGTTATGTCGTGAATCGGTATCACCAATAAACTAACTGAAACTACAACAACTGACAAAATGGTGTAACTAATAAAACGTTTTCCCAATTTTAAATAACCGATGATTAGTAAAGGTAAATTTAATAAGAAATTTAATAATCCTGTATTTAAAGGCGTGACAATACCAAGCATCATGGCAATCCCGCTTAATCCACCGCTTAGGATTTTATGTGGTATTAGAAAAAAATTATAAGCAAAAGCAATTAACAACAGAACCAATCACCATTGTAATAATATTACGTATATCTCTTATCCGCATATTTATTCTCCCTACGATTTAAGTATTACATAATCTACTCTCTATAAATTACATCCAAATATTATTGTGAATATTTTTTATAGTAGATAATATAGTATTTCCTAATCATAGCAAATAATGATACAAAACTAAAATGAGGTGTGATTAGAAATTGTTTAAATGGGTACTAATAGATATGAACGATTAATAATTTAGTCATGAATAACGTTAGTCGTCTGACCTTTGCAAATATTCAAGTTACATTTACTATTCCGAATAAATGATAGGATATTGATTATTTCTTAAGTTACATGTAATATTTTTAACAATAAACAAAAATTATTCCTTGTATACAATTATGCTAATAGTTTGACTCGCGTATGATTCATTCTTTCAATTGTTAAAAATGTAAGGGCTTTTTTGTTGCTCATTTTTAAAGCCAGGAGTTGCTGAAATGTATTTTTTAATGAATATTTTGGGTATTTTCATTGTCATGGGAATTGTATTCCTTTGCTCACCCCGTAAGAAAGAAATAAAATGGCGTGCTATTGTTTCTCTTCTTATAGCTGAAGTGTTAATCACATGGTTTATGTTAAAAACGACAATCGGTGGTTGGATTATCAATAAGATTGCCGCTTTCTTTACTTGGTTAATCAAGTGTGCAAATGAGGGGATAGCATTTGTTTTTCCAAGTGCACTTGCAAATGAAAATGTGGACTTTTTCTTCAATGCTTTAGTCCCAATTATCTTCATCGTTACTTTCTTTGATATTTTATCTTACTTCGGTATTTTAACTTGGATTATTGATAAAGTAGGTTGGTTAATCTCTAAACTATCAGGTTTGCCAAAATTGGAAAGTTTCTATTCAATTCAAATGATGTTTTTAGGAAACACAGAAGCATTGGCTGTTATCAGAAACCAATTGGATAAGCTAAGAGAACATCGCTTACTTACTTTTGGGATTATGAGTATGAGTTGTATTAGTGGCTCAATTGTTGGAGCCTATCTTTCAATGATTCCACCAGCATATGTTTTCTGCGCAATTCCGTTAAACTGTTTAAATGCATTACTTATTGTAAATATGCTTCATCCAGTTGATGTTCCAGATGAAGAGGATATCGTTTACAAACCAACAAAAGAAGAGAAAAAGGACTTCTTCTCAACAATTTCTAACAGTATGCTTGTCGGCATGAAAATGGTCATCGTTATTACGGCAATGCTTTTAGGTTACGTAGCATTAACTGCTGCAGTCAATGGAATTCTTGGATTAATTGTCCATGGATTAACGATTCAAAAAATCTTTTCTTATATCTTTAGCCCATTAGCCTATTTGTTAGGTTTACCTACAAAAGATGCTTTGTATGTTGCAGAACTAATGGGTATGAAATTAGCAACAAACGAATTCGTTGCCATGCTCGATTTAACGAAAAAAATCCCTACACTAGCTCCACATACTGTAGCGGTAGCATCAACATTCTTAACATCATTCGCAAACTTCAGTACAATTGGTATGATTTACGGCGCATTTAGCTCACTTTTAGATGAAAAGAGATCAGCGATTATCGGTAAGAACGTTTGGAAACTGCTAGTAGGTGGTATTGCTGTTTCATTATTAAGCGCTATGCTTGTTGGGTTATTTGTTTGGTAACTATGACACAAGCACAACTTTGATCTTAGAATACAATTAAGGTTCCTAATCTCAAATGGGATTAGGGATTTTTTTATTGCTCCAGAAACCATTCAAACCTAAATGTATACAATCTGTAAAGCATCCTAAACAATTTTGTTAGGGATGCTTTACAGATTTTTTTGTGAAATTCAAAAGCTATAGGAGATTTCCGTTGGCATGAATTTTGCAATATTAGAATGGAGAGGTGATAAAGATGAAATTTGATGAGATTGAGATTGGGCAAAAGTATGAAACAACATCTTATAAGATGAATAAGGATGAAATCATTCAATTTGCCTTACAATTTGATCCGCAATATATGCATATTGATGAGGTAAAGGCAATGCAAAGTCGATTTAAAGGATTAATTGCTTCAGGGCTACATACAATTAGCGTTTCCTTTAAATTATGGACGGATCTAAATGTATTGGGTGACGATGTGATTGCTGGAACAGGGATTGATAATTTGAAATTTGTACAGCCAGTATTTCCTGATGATGTTCTCTATGTCACGACAGAAGTGATTAAAAAGAAAGTAAGAAAAGAAAATGGGGAAGTTACGCTTTTATTATTATCCTTTAAGAATGACGGAGAGTTAGTGTTAAAAGCGGATATTTCAGCGTTAGTAAAAAAAATGAAGTGAGGGGAGTTTTGTACATGGCTTTTGAAACAATTTTAGTGGAGCAAAAAAATCAAACGCGTTGGATTTATCTAAACAGACCAGATCAATTGAATGCTATTATCGAAAACGCTCATGATGGAACTATTTGCAGCAGTACAAGATGCAGAGCATGATGAATCGGTCAGAGTCATCGTGATTTCAGGTAAAGGTAGAGCTTTTTGTGCAGGTGCTGATTTAAAAGAAATTTTAGCGGATATTGAGAAGAAGCCGGATGGGGAAAAAGGGATGTTAGATTCAATCGATGATGGATTTTCAAAACTGAATCATTTGCAAAAACCCGTAATTGCAGCAGTAAACGGAATTACTGCTGCAGGGGGATTAGAAATTGTCATGACGGCTGATATTGTTATTGCTTCAGAAAAAGCAAAGATGGCGGATGCTCATGCGAATTTTGGTGTGATTCCTGGTGGTGGAGGAGCCGTTCGATTACCGCGAAAAATCGGTATGAATCGAGCAAAATATTTGTTATTTACAGGCGAATTTATCACTGCACAAGAAATGAAAGAATATGGATTAGTACAAAAAGTCGTATCACCTGAAGAACTTAGAATCAACTGTTCAAGAAATAGCAGATAAAATTTCCACGAAGAGCCCGCTCGTATTAAAAGAAATGAAGAAACTGGCAAATGATGGACAAGAACAACCTTTAGACATCGCATTGAAACAAGAGCATATTAGCCTTAAAAAATCATCTACGTTCCTATGATTGCCAAGAAGGATTAGCAGCCTTTTCAGAAAAAAGAACACCGAAGTTTAAGGGGTATTAAAACGAATCAATTTCATCATTGTAAGAGTTAAAATAAACGGGCATTGTGATATACCAAATAATTAAGTGTAAGTGGCGACTCCTTTGCAAGTAAGGGGAAGCCACTTATGCTTTATGCAAGGTGTACTGGCACAGCTTTTTCATTCAATTTGATATTTCCTCATTTTCGAATAAAGCCAAGGTCTACTAATGCCTAAAATCTTACTAGCCTTCGTCTTATTCCCGTTTGCTTCTTTTAAAGCTAACAAGATAAGATCTTTTTCCGTAGAATCAAGCATATCCTTGTAGTTCGTCGCTATATTTGGTTGAATCTTCTTCAGCCTTAATAATCGGGCTAAAATCCAAAATATGCTCTTCATCAATATAATCCCCAGACTTAATATTAGCAGCTCTTTCTAATACATTTTGCAATTCCCGTACATTGCCAGGCCAAGTATGTTTCATGAGCTTCGTGATGGCAGAGTGCGTAACCCCTCGAATATAAAATCCGCTTTGGTTGAGGCGATTGACAATCGTTTGAATAATGACAGGTAGATCTTCCATTCTTTCTCGGAGTGGGGGAATATTCAAACGCATGATGTTCAAACGATAATAGAGATCCTCTCTAAATTTACCTTCAGCTACTAATTTTTCGATATTTTGATTGGTGGCAGCAATGATTTTCGTATTGAGGTGGATTGTTTTTGAGCTTCCAATTGGTTGAAACTCTTTTTCTTGTAGCACACGTAATATCTTAGTTTGGAGAGGAAGTGACATTTCAGCGATTTCGTCTAAGAAAATCGTGCCGTTTTGGGCTAATTCAAATTTCCCTTTCTTTCCCCCTTTTTTTGCACCTGTAAATGCACCATCCGCATAGCCGAAGAATTCAGATTCCAGTAATTCAGCTGGAATCGCAGCACAGTTCACCTCAACAAAGGTTCCTCTTTGTTTCGAAGCTGCATGGATTCCTTGTGCAAATAACTCTTTTCCTGTACCACTTTCCCCGATGATTAATACAGTTGACATGCTTTTGGAGGCTAAAATGGCTTCGTGTTTTACTTTATTCATGGCGTCTGAATCGCCTGCAATATCGACAAAGGTATATTTGGTTCCTTTCATTTCATTGAATTTCATTTTGATAATCCGAAAGCTGCTTTTCGAGTCTTTTCACTTTTGATAAAGCTTCGTGTAAATGGGGTAATCCACGATACGTAATTTTACAAATAGCACTAATGGTTTGGCCATTTTCTTTAATCGGCAAAATGGTAATAAGGGTTTGCTTGGCCATTGATTAATTGTGGTGAATTGTGAACGCTAAGTCCACTTTTAATCACATTTTCAATTGCAAATTCGGGAAATATATCTTTTGTTGATTTGTTCAGCACATCCTTATTTGTGAGTCCAAACAAATCTGTAAAGCCTTTATTGACCATCGAGATTTCTGCTTTATGATCAATCAGAATAATCGCATCATACGCAACCTCAAGCATAGAAGTCAATTGACTATATACAACATTATATGACCATAGTAATTGTTTGGTAGAAATCACACCTACAGGAACCATATTGTGATCCACGATTGGTGCATGGCCTACATTATGTTTGAGAAGCAATGTTCTTGTATCTTCAAGATCATCCGTCGGGTAAAGATAGATTGGAGACTTTTGATAAATTTCATTAATTGTTAGATCCATTGAAGGACTAGTAATTAATAATTGGAAAATTTTATTTTTCGTAATGATGCCAATCAATTTTTGGAATTCATCTACTACTGGAAGCATATTAGAGTGCGTTTGTGTAAACATTGGAAGAACTTCTCTTACAGTCTGATTTTGCGTGCAACAAAGAAAATCGGTTGTCATTAAATCGGAAACTAACAAATTCATCCACCTCTTTTATTCGTTAACGTGATGTAAAAATGTAAGCGTTAACAGTTCATTGTTTACAATTTACATACTTCTGTTATCTATTATTTACACATTTCATTGTTGAAACCCTCTAAAATTCAAAAAATAAATGTTGGCATGAATTTTGCAATAGTAATAAGTAGTATGGTGAGAATGATAGGTGAGGAGGAGTTTTGATGAAATCAGTTGCAATTGCAGAGGAAATTACATTGTTTAAAAAATCGATTGAAGCATTTGCCAAAAAGGAAATTGAAGAGAATTACAGTAAATGGGAAGAAGAAGGCATTTTGCCAAAAGAGTTGTGGAGAAAACTTGGGTCAGCTGGGCTTCTTTGCGTAGATATTCCTGAACAATATGGTGGTTTAGGTGCACCCCTACCTTTTTCAGCAAGTATTATCGATGAATTTAGCCGACTTGGATACAATTCTATTTCGGGAAATCTCGCGGTTCATTCTAATATTTGTGCACATTATATTTTAAATTCAGGCACGTGAAGAACAAAAGCAATCTTATTTACCTAAAATGGCGACTGGTGAATTAGTAAGTGCGATTGCGATGACAGAACCAGGTGCAGGAAGTGACTTACAAGGTGTAAAAACAACGGCTATTGTAAATAAAGACGGAGACTATGTAATTAACGGATCGAAAACATTTATCTCAAATGGTCAACATTTTGACTTCGTTGTCGTTGTAGCTAGAACCAATCAAAATGTCCCAGCATCAAAAGGAATCACACTTTTTATCGTCGATGCAAACAGTAAAGGACTAACAAAAGGCAAAAATCTAAAGAAGATTGGGCTTCATTCAGCTGATACTTCTGAGTTGTTTTTTGAGGATGTTGTCGTGTCTAAAACCCAAGTGTTAGGAGAATTAGATCGAGGGTTTATCACATTGATGAATGAGTTACCAAGGGAAAGAACGATTCTTGCAGTTGGCGCATGCGGTGCAATGGAAGGGGCGCTTGAATTAACGGTGAAATACCTCCATGAAAGGGAAGCATTTGGTGCACCACTTAGTAAATTGCAAGTCATTCGCCATAAAATTGCAGAAATGACTGCAGAAGCAAAAATCAATCGAGCATATGTCAATCAGTGTCTAGAACAATTGGAAAACAATGAGTTATCAACTGCTGATGCAAGTATTGCAAAACTAATGTCCACTGAAGCACAAGGTCGAGTTGCGGATGGCTGTTTACAACTATTTGGAGGCTATGGATACATGGAAGAATATCCAATTTCAAGAGCGTATCACAGATGCTAGAGTGCAGCGGATTTATGGAGGAACATCTGAAATTATGAAAGAGATTATTAGTAAAGATGTGCTAGGAAAATAGAATTTTAAAGCGTAGGAGGAGGATAGTGTGGGCATCTTATCGGGACTGAAGATTTTAGACTTCACAACGCTTTTGCCAGGTCCATTTGCCACCATGATGTTAGCTGATATGGGGGCAGATGTACTGAAAATCGAAGCACCTAATCGGGAAGATTTAACAAAATATCTGCCACCAATGGATGGTGAGCTTTCTGCAGCTTTCTCGCATATTAATCGTTCAAAACGTTCACTTGCATTGGATTTGAAAAATAATGATAGCTAAGGAAATCATTTTTCAATTAGTAAAAGAGTATGACATTGTGGTGGAGCAATTCCGTCCTGGCGTCATGGATCGATTAGGGATTGGGTACGAAAAATTAAAGGAAATAAATCCAGAAGCTCATTTATTGCTCCATTACAGGTTATGGGCAAACGGGTCCACTTAAAGAACGGGCAGGTCATGATATCAATTATCTTTCACTTGCAGGTGCGAGCTCGTACTCTTCTAGAAAAAATCAACCACCAGTGCCTGCAGGTATACAAGTAGCGGATATTGCAGGGGGTTCATTCCCAAGCATAATCGGGATATTAGCTGCAGTTTACCATCGAGAGAAAACAGGTGAAGGACAATATATTGACTTAAGTATTACGGATGTTGTTTTTGCGATGAATGCGATGTACGGCTCCGGTTATCTAGTAGGTGACATCGAACCGGAAGCCGAGTCTTTACTATTAAATGGTGGTCAATTTTATGACTACTATGAAACAAAGGATCATCGCTATTTTTCAGTTGGAAGTTTGGAACTACCATTTCAAAAAAGGCTATGTGCAGTTATAGGGGATCCTAGCTTGATTCAATTGAGTAGTAGTGAAAATCATGAAGAACAGCAGAAATTTAAACAAATTCTCAACTGAATCTTTCAAACAAAAAACGTTTGATGAGTGGCTAGAAGCGTTAGGGGATGACTTTGATGGGTGTGTAGAGCCTGTATTGAAATTTTCCGAGTCGGTTCAACATCCGCAAGTAAGAGCAAGAGAGTTGGTTGTAGAAGTGCCAAAACAAGATGGTGGCAATCAACGTCAAATTGCCTTACCAATCAAATTCTCTACACAACCTGCAGAATACAAATTTGCAGGTGTTCAAACTGGAACGCATTCCGTAGAAATATTGAAGGAATCAGGGATTGATCAGAGAAATCATTAAAAGGTTAGCAAGTCTTGGGGCTTTTGGAAATCAATTTAACATAGGGGAGTTGTTGCAAAATGAATCTACAAGATAAAGTGGCGATTGTGACAGGTGGAGCATCTGGTTTAGGAGAAGCGACTGTAGCAAAGTTAGTGGAAAAAGGGGCAAAAGTTGTTATTTTTGACCTCAATGAAGAAAGAGGAAAAGAAGCTGTAGCAAATTATGGAGGAAATGTTCAGTTTGCACTCGTCAATGTAGCGGATGAGGAATCGGTTCAAAAAGGTATTCAACAAGCAATCGATGCTTTCGGCGCCATTCATGTATGTGTGAACTGTGCAGGTATCGGGACACCGGCAAAAACAATTGGTAGAAAAGGTGTCATGGCACTAGAAAATTTCACGAAAATCATTAACGTCAATTTAATTGGTTCGTTTAATGTCTTAAGACTTGCAGCGAACGAAATGAAAAACAACGAACCCGTAACAGAATCTGGCGAAAGAGGGGTCATTATTAATACCGCTTCAGCAGCTGCATTTGATGGGCAAATGGGGCAAGCAGCTTATAGTGCAAGTAAAGGCGGAATTGTTGGTATGACACTGCCACTTACTCGAGATTTAGCAGAGTTTGGTATTCGAGTAGCGGCTATCGCACCAGGCATGTTCTTAACCCCAATGGCAGGTCAATTATCTGAAAAAGTGCTTCAAAAAATAGGTGAGAGCGTAGAATTCCCGAAACGACTAGGACGCCCGTATGAATATGCGGATCTCGCAACATTCATCATGGAACACGAGTATGTAAATGGTGAAGTCATTCGATTAGATGGCGGTGTTCGTTTATCACCAAGATAAGTCTTTTTAGAATCTATTAATCTATTAAGGAGGGGTTAATTTGGCAAACCAAGCAAATGTAATAGGTGTTAGCATGGTGAAATTTGAAAAGCCGGGAAAAAATGAACCGTATGAAATCATGGCATCAAAAGCAATTCGAGGTGCACTTGCAGATGCAGGTATTGATCTAACGGAAGTAAATCAGGCATATGCAAGTTATGTATATGGTGATAGCACGAGTGGACAATTAGCACTTTACAAAGTTGGGATGACAGGGATTCCGATTATCAATGTTAATAATAATTGTTCATCTGGATCAACTGCACTTTATATGGCCCGCCAAGCAGTAGAATCAGGTGCTTGTGACTGTGTGTTAGCTTTTGGTTTTGAAGAAATGAAACCAGGAGCACTTGGTGATAACTGGACAGATCGAACATCACCATTCCAATGGATTTACGACAGATTTGGAACATTAAACCCTGCATTGCCAGATGGTCCAGTTGCACTTAAAGTGTTTGGCGCTGCAGGTTTAGAGTATCTAAAAAAATATGATGCGAATGCTGATATCTTCGGTAAAGTCGCTTTAAAATCAAGAAAACATGCGGTTAACAATCCGTATTCTTTATTTACACAAGAATTAACGCTAGATGAAGTCATGAATGCACCCGTTGTATATCCAGGATTGACAAGGTTTATGGCTTGCCCTCCAACTTGTGGAGCTGCAGCAGTCGTTGTATGTAGTGATGAATTTGCCAAAAAACATAATATCAATCATGCAGTCAAAATTGTCGCTCAATCCATGACAACAGACACTCAGGATAGTATTAATGATAATATCCATCTAGTGGGTGCAGGCATGTCAGCACGTGCAGCATCTGAAGTATATGAAAAATCCGGTATTGGACCTGAAGATGTTGATGTCATCGAACTTCACGATTGTTTTACACCAAACGAAGTCATTACGTATGAAGCATTAGGACTTGCTGCTGAAGGTGAAGCAAGCAAATTAATCAACGATGGAGACAATACGTATGGTGGCAAATTCGTGGTGAACCCTTCAGGCGGCCTCATGTCAAAAGGCCATCCACTTGGCGCAACAGGCTTAGCCCAATGTACAGAATTAGTCTGGCACTTAAGAGGAGATGCAGGAAACCGCCAAGTAGAAGGAGCAAGAATCGCATTACAACATAACTTGGGGCTTGGTGGTGCGTGTGTTGTGACGTTATATGAAAAAGTGATTTGAGAAATTTAGCATTGGGATGATGATTTGAAAATCAATAAAGAAGTAAAGACGCTGCGCTAACCGTGCATCATTAAATTAGGATAAGCCGAGGAGGAAAATCTATGAGATTTGTAAAAGGATGCCCATCGACTTCTATGAATGACTATCAATTAAACACAACAACAATGATCAAGCACGCAGTTCGAAACTATCCTAACCAAGAAATATTATTCAAGAAAAATGATCAAATCATTCGTTACACTTACAAAGACGCATTCACAAGAATGTCTAAAATCGCCAATTTCCTTGAAAACGAATTAGGTGTTAAACCAGGGGAGAAAATAGGGGTACTTGATTGGAATACCCACCGTCATTTTGAATTATATTTTGCCATTCCAGGAATTGGGGCAACTCTCCTCCAAATGAATTTACGTATTTCACCAGAAGACCTCGCATACGTTACAAATCATAGTGAAGCAAGTTATATCTTTGTTGATGAATCTTTAATATCAGTTGCTGAAGCAATCTTACCAAGTTTAAATACAGTAAAAGGTTTTATCATAATGAGTGACAAACCACTTGATGAAATCGAAACATCTTTGTCTCCTGTATATCATTATGAAGATGTACTAGCAAAAGAGAAGGCGAACTACGATTGGCCAGAAATTGATGAAACCACTGCCTATAGTGCAGCCTATACCTCAGGAACGACAGGAAAACCTAAAGGGGTCTATTTTTCACACCGAAATATTTATCTACACACATTAGCCCTCTCAGCAATGTCTAGTATTAATAGTCATGATTGTTTATTGGTGATTGTTCCAATGTTCCATGGTCAATCTTGGGGACTTGTTCAAGCTGCTACGATGATGGGCGCGAAGATGATTTTCCCTGGACGTTATGTGGCAGAGGATACAGCACCTTTAGTAGATTTGATGATCGAAGAAGAAGTGACGTTATCTGGGGGCTCACCTGCCATCTTCTTACCGATGCTTCATTATATCCGAACACTTGAACAAAAACCGGATTTGAGTAAAGCAAGATTTTTATCAGGTGCAACGGAACCACCGATTTCCTTGATCAAAGGGTTTAAAGAACTAACAGGAGCAGAAATTATTCATGCCTATGGAGCAACAGAAACCACACCATTAGT
>CAWBWO010000003.1:0-43245 GCA_963792445.1 uncultured Caryophanaceae bacterium
TGTCATGTCGTTAACTTAACGACTTAATTATTATATCATTATAATCTTTCAACGTCAACACCTTTTTTATAGAGTGTTTTGAAAGAGTTGATATAAAAAATATTTGTCACTCATTAGCGACTTCTATATTATATCTACTTAAAACTATTATGTCAATAATAAATTAGAAGATATTAAAAGACTTTTAATAAAAAACAGAAATGCATCTTTTATTGCAGAACTAACCGTTCTATATAAATACTTCTATTTTTTGCAAGATCAATAATATTATTCGATTCTTCTAATTTGATAACAGGTCTTGTTAAAGAAGTTTTGTTAGTAAATACAATGGATGCCGCTTCACCATTTGATAGCTCCACTTTTGTCCCAAGTGGTAAATCGGCTACACAAGTAAATAGTGCTTGTACAACTTTGATATTAAATTTACCAAATTCGGATTCCCGTATCATTTCTAAGACCTTAAACGGTGATTCTTTTGCGCGATACACTCTTTCACATGTCATCGCATGGAATACATCTGCTACAGCAATAATATGAGAATATATTGAAATAGTATTCCCTTTATCCCCTCGTGGATAGCCACTACCATCTAGTCTTTCATGATGTTGGTATACTGCTATTTTCATATCTGTCTTTAAAATTGAAATGCCATTGATCATCTGAAGACTGTAAAAAGGGTGTTCCTGGATTTCCTTAAATTCAAATTCTGTTAATGGACCACTTTTGTCTCTTACTTTTTTTCTAACTTTCGCCATACCACAGTCAGCAACTGCACCTGCTATAGCAATCTGCAAAACGTCTCCCTTGCTATATCCCATCTTTTGAGCTATAACTGCGCATATTAAACTTAAAGCTACAGAGTGATGGTATATGTAATCTTTGCTATTGGAAAGCTCATTTAGAGTAAATATTATTTCACGATTTTTTAATACATCATCAATTAACGGCAAAATATTTGCTCTTACTTTCGTGATATCTACTTTGCTACCAGA
This sequence comes from uncultured Caryophanaceae bacterium, assembly GCA_963792445.1. GTDB lineage: Bacteria > Bacillota > Bacilli > Bacillales_A > Planococcaceae > Rummeliibacillus. The sequence continues at coordinate 993 of CAWBWO010000003.1, forward strand.
TTCCCAATTTAAAAATTCTAATTTAAATTTTTCTACAACATTGTGATACTTTCTTTGAAATGGATGTGTATAAACTTCTTCAATTATATTTTCTGTATCTGTTGTAATTGTGCTATTTTCTTGTTGTTTTTCTTTAATCGATCCTATAGTAGTGAATACTGGCACTTGTTGAATTTGGAAAGCTTTCAATACTGGTAAATGTTCACGAGTAACCTTAGTATTCTTATTAATAATAGGATATTGTGTGTTAGCTATAATATCCTTTGCAATAACACTGCCTAAACTTAAATCGGAAACTTTTACTATTTTAGTACCCAAACAAATACCTCCTTTAAATTTCTATTGGATTTATTGTAACTAAATTATTCCGCAAATGTAATAGCAAGTATATTTTTATTTTGGTATCTATAATTGCACTTAAATCAATTCTACTGGTTAGCTATTCAAATATTCTACAAAAAGAATTTAATATCTTTTTCAAAGTGAGTTATTCGAATTATTAAATTTTTCAATTATTATATGTAAAACGGTTTACCAAACCGTTTTACTTTAATATCAAAGAAGGAACTATTTTGCATTCACCGAGTTACTTTGAAGAAGGTAACTATAAAACAAACAAAGTACAAATTGTATTCGATTAAAATCGTCTATTTATTTAAAAAGGGGCAAGCCTACAAGGATGCCTCTTTAGAACCCAAGGGTTTTCATATGATTGTATGTAACGCGAATGATAATCCTGCTAAAGAAAAAGAACAAATTCAAACATTATTAGCAAAAGCGAGTAGATGGGTTAATTATTTTTCCAACCGGTAGTAACATCGAATTGTATAATGATTTAATTGATCAAAAAGTACCTATCGTATGTATCGATTGATACATACCTAACGGTTAAATTCCAGCTGCACTTCTTGATAATGAGCTAGCTGCTAAACTGGCAGTAGAGCACTTACTTGAAGAAAACTTTACTTCTATAGCTATTGTGACAACATCCATAGAGCAGCGAATTACGCCGTGCATTGAAAGAATCAAAGGGTATAAAAAAAATTATGGAGAATCATCAAACGCCAATATTTGATGACTTTATTATTGGGGAAGCACCCGAACAATTAGAACAAGCATTAAAAAAATTACTAGGATCTGTTCATCCACCAAATGCCATAATTGCGGCAAATGACCGTGTATCTACTGAATTGTTAAAATTTTCGAAAAAATAACAACAATCAATACCACATGATGTAGCCGTTGTATGTATAGATGATATACCTTATGCTGAATTCTTTACACCAACTTTAACAACCATTTCTCAGCCAACTCAGGAAATGGCGATAAAGACAGCCTCACTTTTACTTCTCTGAGGAGTTTAATCAAGTTGATGCTAAACAATATCGATTCAAGCCAATGCTCCATATACGTCAACCTTCTCAAATTAATGAATAGTAAAAGGAACGCAAAATTGCGTTCCTTTTTCTTGTTAAAGAATTTTATTCTTGTTAATTATTCTTCTGTAGCTTCGTCATCATTGGAAATATCATCAGTTTGATCTTCTGTTTGATTTTCAGCTTGTTCATCAGAGTCATTTCCTACTTGGTCTTCTGCTGCTTCTGATTCATCTATTTCGCTATCAATTTCTTCAAACTCTTCTTCATCTGATTCTTTTTTTACTTTTGCTACACTTGCAACAAGTTCATCATCAGCTAAGCGAATTAAGCGAACACCTTGAGTGCTTCGTCCTGTAATAGATATATCATCAATATCCATGCGAATAAGCATTCCGTTAATTGTCATAAGCATAATATCTTCTTGACCGTCAACCGTTTTAACAGCTACTAATGGTCCGTTTTTATCTGTAATGTGGCAGGTTTTAATCCCTACGCCACCACGATTTTGTAATCGATACTCTGATTCTGGAGTTCGTTTACCGTAACCTTTTTCAGTAACCACAAGGATTTCTTGATTTGGTTCGATGATTTCCATTCCAACAACATAATCTTCTTCCCTTAATCGAATTCCTCGGACACCTGCTGCAGTACGTCCCATTGATCGGATGTCCTCTTCTTTAAATCGGACTAACATACCATCATGAGTACCAATGATAATTTCTTTTTTGCCATCTGTTAAGCGTACTGATATTAATTCATCATCTTCACGTAATGAAATCGCAATTAACCCATTCGTACGTATATTGGCAAAGTTTGATAATGGTGTGCGTTTTGTAACGCCTGTACGTGTAGTAAAGACAAAGTATGCGTCCTCATCGTAAGAAGGTACACGAATAACAGCTGTTACTTTTTCACCTTTATCAACATTCAATAAATTTACTAATGGCAAACCTTTAGCTGTACGTCCAAACTCTGGAATTTCATAACCCCTTGTCTTAAACACTTTACCCTTAGAAGTAAAGTATAGAATTGTATCATGGGTAGATGTATATAGTAAATGTTCTACAAAGTCATCTTCATGTGTCCCCATACCTTGGACCCCACGTCCACCACGACGTTGGCTACGATACGTATTAGCTGGAAGGCGTTTCATATAGCCATGATGAGTTATTGTGATCACTGAATTTTCACGAGGAATTAAATCTTCATCCTCAATCATTTCCAGACCACCAGAAGTAATTTCAGTTCGTCTTGCATCATTAAATCGTTCTTTTATTTCAATTAATTCATCATGAATAATTTGAAGAATTCTAGATTCGTCTGCAAGTATTTCTTTTAATTCTTTAATTAATGCCAATAATTCTTGATATTCTGCTTCAATTTTATCACGCTCTAAACCAGTCAAACGTTGTAGACGCATATCTAGAATGGCTTGAGCTTGGCGTTCACTTAAATTAAATGTTTCCATTAAGCCATTTTTTGCTTCTTCTGTTGTTTGCGATGCACGTATTAGGCTAATAATTTCATCAATATGATCTAGTGCAATACGTAAACCTTCTAAGATATGAGCCCGGCTTTCAGCTTTACGTAATTCGAATTCTGTACGTCTACGAATTACAACTTTTTGATGTTCTAAGTAATGGTAAAGCGCTTCTTTTAAGCTCAATACTTTTGGTTGCCCATCAACAAGAGCTAGCATATTAATACCAAAGCTTGATTGCATAGCAGTTTGTTTGTATAAGTTATTTAATACGACATTTGCATTCGCATCTTTACGTACATCAATCGTTACTCGCATTCCCGTACGATCTGACTCGTCGCGTAAATTTGTAATGCCATCAATTTTCTTATCTCGTACTAGTTCTGCAATTTTTTCGATTAGTCGTGCTTTGTTTACTTGATAAGGAAGCTCATGTATAACAATTACTTCTTTACCACTTGATTTTTGCTCTATTTCTACTCGTGCACGAATTACAATGGATCCACGACCAGTTTCATAAGCACGGCGGATGCCACTTCTACCTAAGATAATACCGCCAGTAGGGAAATCAGGTCCAGGTACAATTTCCATTAATTCTTCTGTTGTTATTGCTGGGTTATTTGAGATAGCTAAAACGCCATCAATTACTTCTCCTAATTGATGAGGTGGAATATTGGTTGCCATCCCTACAGCAATCCCTGAAGCACCATTAACAAGCAAATTAGGATAGCGTGCTGGCAGCACTACTGGTTCCTTTTCATTGCCATCGTAGTTGTCTTGATAATCGATTGTATCTTTGTTGATATCTCGTAGCATTTCCATCGCAATTTTAGACATACGAGATTCAGTGTAACGCATTGCTGCGGCACCATCACCATCGACAGAACCAAAGTTACCATGACCATCTACTAACATATAACGATAACTGAAATCTTGTGCCATACGCACCATTGCTTCATAAATTGAAGAGTCGCCGTGAGGATGGTATTTACCCATTACATCCCCAACGATACGAGCAGATTTTTTATATGGTTTATCTGAAGTACTACCTAATTCTTGCATGCCGTATAAAATACGTCGTTGTACTGGTTTTAGGCCATCACGGACATCTGGTAATGCACGAGAGACGATAACACTCATTGCATAATCTAAAAATGAAGTTTTAATTGTTTTAGTAATATTAACTCCTTTTACACCGGAGTTGTTTGTTTCAGACAAAGTGCTGACCTCCCTTCGAAAATTACTAGATATCTAAGTTTTCTACAAAAACAGCATTTTCGTGAATAAATTGGCGTCTTGGTTCTACATTATCACCCATTAATTGGTCAAATGTTTGATCTGCTTCAATCGCATCATCTAACTCAACCTGTAATAATACGCGGTGTTCTGGATCCATTGTTGTATCCCATAATTGTTCTGCATCCATTTCGCCAAGACCTTTATAGCGTTGAATGCCTGGCTTAGGTTGTTTTGGCAAACGTTCCAAGTATTTCTTGTAGTTCTTTATCATTATAACAATATTCTACATGTTTACCTTGAGCCACTTTAAATAGCGGTGGTTGTGCGATATAGATATAACCAGCTTCAATAAGTGGACGCATAAAGCGGAAGAAGAATGTTAATAATAGAGTCCTAATATGGGCACCATCGACATCGGCATCTGTCATAATAACAATTTTATGGTAACGTGCTTTTTCTAAATTGAATTCTTCACCAATTCCTGTGCCAATAGCAGTAATCATTGCTCGTATTTCAGCATTTGATAAAATTCGGTCTAATCGTGCTTTTTCAACATTTAAGATTTTACCGCGTAGTGGCAAAATTGCTTGGAAGTGGCGATCACGTCCAGATTTTGCTGAACCACCCGCAGAGTCACCTTCTACAATGTAAACTTCACATTCTTCTGGATGACGTGATGAACAGTCCGCTAGTTTACCAGGTAAACTTGACACTTCTAATGCCGACTTACGGCGTGTCATTTCACGTGCTTTTTTCGCTGCGACACGAGCACGTGATGCAACTAGGCCTTTATCAATAATTGTTCTTGCAACGGTCGGATTTTCTAATAAAAATCTTTCGAATCGTTCAGAGAACAATGAATTTGTAATAGCACTTACTTCTGAATTTCCTAACTTTGTTTTGGTTTGACCTTCAAATTGAGGATCTGGATGTTTAATCGAAACAATAGCAACTAGACCCTCACGAACATCTTCACCTGATAAATTGGCATCAGAATCTTTTAGCAAATGGTTTTTACGAGCATAATCATTGATTACACGCGTAAGTGCCGTTTTGAAACCTGACTCATGTGTGCCACCTTCATAAGTATTGATATTATTTGCGAAAGAGAAAATATTAGATGAAAAGCCGGAATTATATTGCATGGCAATTTCAACAGATATCCCGTCTTTTTCCCCTTTCAGATCAATTGCCTCATGAAGTGGCTCTTTCTTTTCGTTCATATGTTCAACATATGATTTAATACCGCCTTCGTAATGATAGGTATTTTTGTGGATTTTATCTTCACGTTCATCGACAATGGAAATACTTAGTCCGCGATTTAAATAAGCAAGCTCACGAATTCGATGTGCTAGTATATCAAATTCATAAATAGTGGTTTCTTTGAAAATTTCACTATCTGCCTTAAATCTTGTTGTTGTACCATTATGGTCTGTATCACCAACGATAGTTAAAGGTTGGATGGTTTTACCACGTGAAAATTTAATTTCATGGATATGACCGTCTCTGTGTACTTGTACAATCGTTTCTACAGAAAGTGCATTAACTACGGATGCACCAACGCCATGTAGACCGCCTGATACTTTATATCCGCCACCGCCAAATTTACCACCGGCGTGAAGTACTGTCATAATGACTTCAACTGCTGGTTTACCGACTTTCTCTTGAGTATCGACTGGAATACCACGGCCATTATCTTCTACTCGAATCCAGTTATCTTTTTCTATTGCTACTGTGATTTCTGTACAAAAGCCTGCTAATGCTTCATCAATACTATTGTCAACAATTTCCCAAACAAGATGGTGTAACCCTTTGGAACTAGTTGTACCAATATACATGCCGGGACGTTTACGAACGGCCTCTAAACCTTCTAATACTTGAATCTGCTCTGCATCATAAGCAACAGGATTTTGATTATTTTCGATTGCCATTATTGTTCCACCTACTCTTTCATGGCATTAGTATGCTTTATTTATTATTCTCTTAAACCTACAAAATCCGCGGAATGCTAGTCTTTCATAGCATCCACGGAACCTTGTTTCACATGAAACATCTTTGCTTCGCGGAGTGTTTCATGATCTATACCTTCTACACTAGTAGTTGTCACAAAGGTTTGTACTTCACCTTTAATTGTATTAAGTAAATGTGACTGACGGTAATCATCCAATTCTGAAAGAACATCATCCAACAACAAGATAGGCGCTTCCCCAATCTCTTGCTTAATAAGTTCTATTTCAGCTAATTTAAGTGATAAGGCCGTAGTCCTTTGTTGCCCTTGTGAACCATATGTTTGAACATCATAACCATTTACAATGAACTGCAAATCGTCACGATGCGGACCAATTATTGTAACGCCCCTTTCTAATTCTCTAGGAAGGGCTTCTTTTAATTTTATTTCTAAATGAGCAGCCATTTGTTCTTGTGACCATTCAGCTTCCATACCACTAACCGGACGATAGCGAATTTTCATTTCTTCGAGGTTTCTCGAAATCCCATAATGAATTGGCCCTGCCCATTCTTGGAGCAACTCCATAAAATGAAATCTTTTATGAATAACTTTAACAGCCGCTTCAATATACTGCTCTGTATAAACATCAAACATCACATCATGTAATGTTTGTTTTCCTTGATTTTGTTTAAGTAAATGATTGCGTTGCTTTAGCAACTTTTGAAAAGTCAATAAATCATGTAAATATACTGGAGAAATTTGTCCGATTTCCATATCGAGAAAACGCCTTCTAATTTGAGGACTGCCTTTAACTACAGTTAAATCTTCTGGGGCAAACATTACTACATTCATCTGTCCAATATAATCACTTAATCGACTTTGTTCTAAGTGATTTACTTTTGCCTTTTTTCCTTTTTTGGATATTGTCAGCTCTAACGGCAGGTGACCATACTTTTTTTGAACGTCACCTTCTATTTTACCATAGTCTTGCTCCCACTGTATCAATTCTTTTTCATTCGATGTGCGATGGGATTTTGCCATAGCTAAAACATAAATCGATTCCATAACGTTTGTTTTACCTTGTGCATTTTCGCCAATGAAAACATTAATCTTATTCGAAAAGGATAAATCTAGAGATTTGTAATTTCGATAATTAGTCAGCTTTAGTTGTTCAATATACATTCTATTCCTCGCTTTGCGATTCTACCAAGCGGAATCTACCACATCCCGGAATATTCACTAAATCTCCTACATGTAGCTTACGTCCTCTTCTTCGATCAACCTCACCATTTACATAGACATCGTTTTCTTGTAAAAACCATTTAGCCATTCCACCTGAGCTAATTGCATCCGCCATTTTTAGAAACTGTCCCAGTGTTACAAATTCACTTTCTAATACAATATCATTCACTTTTTTCATCCTCTACTTCTATATCATGTCTATTTCTATTTTACCGAACTTTTGCCAATAAGTAAAAAGGATAGTCACCAAAATGACTATCCTTCTTAGAATAATTTGTCTAATTGTGTCTAATTGCGTCTAATTAGACCTGGTACTAATTCAACTTGGGAAATAATTTCACAGTAATTATATTAATAAAACTTTTAGTACGTACGCACAGGTAATATCAGTTGTAGGATTGCATCATCATGAACTGAACGAATAGTAAATGGGCGCATTGCACCAGTAAATTGAATGACAACTTCTTGTCCGTCAATTGCCTTTAAAGCATCCATCATATATTTTGCACTGAAAGAAATTCTCAATTCTTCACCTTCAAGGGATTCAACTTGAATTTCTTCTTCAACCTTACCAATTTCAGGGGAGTTAGAAGAAATTTCAACACTGTTGTCGGATATAGTTGAAAAGCGAACGACATTGTTGCGATCTTCGCGGGCAAGTAATGACGCACGATCTATTGCTTGTAATAGTGATTTTCCATTTATGGTCACAGTTGTGTTGTATTCTTCGGGAATTAAGCGAGAAGTCTCAGGATAATTGCCTTCTAATAGACGAGAGAAAAATATTACGTCAGAAGTTTTGAATAATACTTGTTGGTTCGTCATAAATATATCAACAGGTGTTGTTGAATCACTTAAAATTTTGCTTAACTCAGTTAAGCTTTTACCCGGGATCACAACATTTGCTTCTTCAGTTGGTAATTGATCCAACGTAACTTTACGACGTGCTAAACGATGACTATCTGTTGCTACACAAACTAATCCATCCTCTTTGATTTCCCACTTTACACCTGTCAACACGGGACGACTTTCACTTGTAGAAACAGCAAAAACAGTTTCTCTAATAATAGATTTCAACAAATCTGCAGGTAATGTAATTTGGCGTTCTGGAGAAATTTCGGGCAGCATAGGATATTCAGCTGCATCAAGACCAATCAAATGGAAATCTGATTTACCAGAACGAATTCTTGTTTGGAATTGCTCTGTAACTTCAATTTCAACATCATTTGTTGGCAATTTACGTACGATTTCATTGAACATTTTTGCTTGTAACACGATTGAACCAGGTTCTGTTACATGAATTAGTTGCTTTCCATCTTCCTCTACAGGAATAGATGTTTGGATTGTAATATCTGCATCACTACCTGTTAAAGTCATGGCTTCTGTTGATACATCAATTTTAATACCAGTCAAAATTGGAATTGTTGTTTTTGAACTTACTGCTTTCATGACATCATTTAGTCCATCAAGTAAACGATCTCTCATGATATCAAATTTCATTTTTACGACCTCACTTATATATTATTTATTATTTATTTATTATTTAAAAGAATAATAGATATAGTAATAGGGGCTGTGGATTTGTGGATAAGTCCCTTGAAGCAAATAAAATCAGTCTATCCACATGTAGATAGACTGTGTATAAGTTTGTTACTAACTTTTTAGTTATCCACAGCAAAATTATTTACCTAGCATACTTTTAATCTGCTTAACATCTTGTTGAAGACCTTGATCATCTTTTAGTAAAGTGGCTATTTTTTCATGCGCATGGATAACGGTTGTATGATCTCGACCACCAAATTCATCCCCAATTTTAGGTAGGGAAGAATCCGTCATTTCGCGAGATAAATACATAGCCACTTGCCGTGGAAATGCGATTGATTTTGTTCGTTTTTTAGCCGTAAAATCTTCAAGCTTAATATGAAAATGCTCTCCAACAGCCTTTTGAATATCTAAAATTGTTAGAGTTCGTGGTGTTGCATTAGGAATAATATTCTTTAATGCTTGAGCAGCTAATTCTGCTGTGATATCTTCATTTACAAGAGAAGAATACGCAACTACACGAATAAGGGCCCCTTCTAATTCACGAATATTAGAATCAATTTGGTTTGCAATATAGAGCATTACTTCATTTGGAATATCTAAGTTATCTGCTTTAGCCTTTTTACGCAAAATAGCAATACGTGTTTCCAAATCTGGTGGTGCAATATCTGTAATAAGTCCCCATTCAAAGCGAGAACGTAAGCGATCTTCTAAGGTAGGGATTTCTTTTGGAGGACGGTCACTTGAGATGACAATTTGTTTCGATTCCTCATGTAAAGTATTAAATGTATGGAAAAATTCTTCTTGAGTTGATTCTTTTCCAGCCAAGAATTGAATATCATCTATAAGTAGCACATCCACACTACGATATTTATTGCGGAATTGTTCTGCTTTATTATCTCGGATTGAATTAATGAATTCATTTGTGAATTTTTCTGATGATAAATAAACTACTTTTGCATGTGGATTATGCTCCAATACATAATGGCCAATTGCATGCATTAAGTGTGTTTTTCCAAGTCCAACTCCACCATAGATAAATAGCGGATTATAGGCTTTTGCTGGTGCTTCTGCCACTGCTAATGAAGCTGCATGAGCAAAGCGGTTACCAGATCCGATGACGAATGTATCGAATGTATTTTTTGTGTTCAACATACCTGAAGAAGTTTCAGGTTGTTCTCCATGTTTCTCTGGAATGTTAGGTGATGGGATATCAAAATCCTCTAAGTTCGGATCCTGCTGAACAACGAAACGAATATGCAAATCATTACCTGTAATTTCAGCTAAAATAGCTGCTATTAAATGTACATAATGATTTTCAAGCCATTCACGACCAAAGGAATTGGGCGCAGCAATTGTGACAGTATCACCTTTATAGGCTAAAAGTTTCGTTGACTTAAGCCAAGTTTCAAAGCTAGGTTTGGAGATCTTCTGCTTCGCTTCTGAGAGTACTTTATCCCATAACTCATCAATATGTTCCAAGCTCTTTCTCCTTTTCTAAAAAAACTATTTATAAAATTTTTCAAGTAATTGTGGTTGATTGAAAAATCATAACAAAAATTAGATAGTGCATTAACTGCTAATCACAGTAAACACATCCTGTGGATAAATCTTATTCCACCATAGTGGATAATCTTATCCACAAGTTATTAACAACTGTGGATAAGATTTTGTATAAGAAGATTTATTTACAAAGGAAAACACAATAATTGTATCAGGAAAAATAATGCATGACAAGAGTTTTAAGAGGTTATCCACAAAATGCATAATTATACATAACAGAAGTTATCCACAATGGATGAACTTGTGTAAAAGTTGTCAGTAAGTGTTGTGGATATTTTTTTGTCGGAGGAAAAATGTTCACACTGAAATTTAGGAAGTGAAAATAGAACTGTGGATAACCTTATCATATTAAAAAGTGAAAAGCAGTATTATAATTATAAAAAGGATTTATTCGCAGATAGTTGACAAAATGGACTGTTAATAGATATAATATGCAAGACTGTCTGTAGTATTTAGATAATAGACTTTCATCAGGAGGTGTCATATAAATGAAACGCACATATCAACCAAAAAAACGTAAGCATAGTAAAGTACATGGCTTCCGTGCACGTATGGCTACTAAAAACGGTCGCAAAGTGATCGCAGCTCGCCGTCGTAAAGGAAGAAAAGTATTATCAGCATAAGTCCACTGAATTTCCTCAGTGGTCTTTTTTTTCTTATATATTAGGAAAGTGGAAAAAGAATAAGCAGGTGAAACATGAAAAAGCGCCGCAGAATTAAGAAAAATGAAGATTTCCAAAAAGTATTTAAAAAAGGGAAATCATTTGCAAATCGTCAATTTGTTGTTTATTGTCTTGAAAAAGAGGGACAAGAGGAATTCCGAATTGGATTATCAGTAAACAAAAAAATTGCAAAGGCAGTCACTAGAAATCAAATTAAACGTTATGTCCGTCAAAGTTTCCTTGAATTGAACAGTGAACTTCTACAAAATATGGACTACGTCATTATCGCCAGAAACCCGGCGGCCACGATGGATTTTCATGAAATAAAAAAAAGCCTAGAACATGTTTTAAAAATTGCCAAAGTATTAAGAAGTAATAGTAGAGACAATAAGAAACCCCATGATAGAATAGTGAAAAAATGAAAAATTTTGCAGGGTTTAGTCTTTGATCTAAAACTTTCAAATCTTGTTATGTAAGCTTTGAACAAAACAACAAAAGACCTGCGAAGACAGGAGGGCCCAAAATGAAACAGATTACGCAAACAGGCGCAACTGTAGAGGATGCAATATTGCTAGCCTTGCATGAGCTTAACCTTACTCGTAAACAAGTAGATGTTGAAATTATTCAAGAAGCAAAAAGAGGTTTTTTAGGCTTTGGATCACGTAAAGCACAAGTTCGTGTGAGCGAAAAACAAATAGAAAAGCCAGACTTTGAACAAGAGGTTCTTGAAAATTCAAGAGAAGAAATAGAAGACAAAAATACAAGGCAAGAACAAGAGCCAAATGAGGCTGAAACGAAAATAAGTGCTATCTCTACTACTGAAGCATCACACATAAGTACTGACGATAAAAAACTAAATGCAGTAGAAAAAGTAGAAGAAAAAGATGCAGCAGATTTTACTATGGCGATTGAACAGTCTAAACAATATTTGGAAAATATCGCAATGCATCTTGGTATTAATGACCTTAAAATAAATGTCGAACAAAGGGGAAAAACCGTGAATTTCCTATTATCAAGTGAAAAAGCGGCACTTCTCATTGGAAAACGAGGTCAAACATTAAATGCACTTCAACAACTCACTCAATTAGTTGCACATCAGCATGTGAAACGTTTTATCTTAGTGAAACTTGACGTTGAAAATTATCGTGAAAGACGTCAGCAGTCATTGGAAATATTAGCGAATCGTATGGCAGATCGAGCTATTCAGACAGGTAGAAAAGTTGCACTTGAACCAATGCCAGCAAGTGAACGTAAAATTATCCATCATGTACTAGCAGATCGATTGGATGTTGAAACTTATTCTGAAGGTGAAGACTTAAAGCGTCACTTAGTTATTGAACCAATTAGATAGTCAGCAAAAGGATTGTGAAAGAGTCCTTCTCAAAAGTTGAGAAGGGCTCATTTTTTTGTTTTGTGCTATTATTGTAAGCTAGAGAGATAGACGTTTTTTGAATTATCCACATGTGGATAATTTTTAATATAGGAGGTAATTTTATGGAGTTCGATACAATCGCAGCAATATCCACACCAATGGGTGAAGGAGCAATTGCTATTGTACGATTAAGTGGTGATCAAGCAATTGAAATTGCAGATCGAATTTTCCATTCGCCAAGTGGAAAAAAGTTATCCACACAACCATCTCATACCATTCACTATGGTCATTTAAAAGAAGTTGATTCAGGCGAAGTGGTAGAGGAAGTAATGTTATCAATTATGAAAGGGCCAAAAACTTTTACTCGTGAAGATGTAGTAGAAATAAACTGTCACGGTGGGTTGACTTCAGTGAATCGTGTACTGAAGTTGGTACTTCGAAATGGTGCTCGAATGGCTGAACCGGGAGAATTTACAAAACGTGCATTTTTAAATGGACGTATTGATTTATCACAAGCTGAAGCAGTTATGGATTTAATTCGGGCGAAAACAGACAAGGCAATGAATGTTGCACTTGGACAAATGGATGGAAAATTATCACGATTAATCAATAAATTGCGTCAAGCATTAATTGAAGTATTAGCACAAGTTGAAGTGAATATTGATTATCCAGAATATGATGATGTAGAAGAAATGACCATACCATTGATGTTAGAAAAGTCAACATGGGTAAAACAAGAGATTGAAAAACTTTTGCAAACATCTTCTCAAGGGAAGATTTTACGAGAAGGACTATCTACCGTTATTTTAGGTCGACCAAATGTGGGGAAATCTTCATTACTTAATAGCATAGTCCAAGAAAATAAAGCAATTGTCACTGATATAGCAGGCACAACCCGTGATATTATAGAGGAATACGTCAATGTACGTGGCGTACCACTTCGTTTAGTTGATACAGCAGGGATTCGTGAAACAGAAGATATAGTTGAACGAATTGGAGTAGAGCGATCTCGCCAAGTGTTAAAAGAGGCAGATTTAATCTTACTTGTTGTAAACTATAACGAGGAACTAACGGAAGAAGATGAACGATTATTTGAAACGATTCAAAACATGGATTATATAGTCGTTGTCAATAAAACAGATTTACCGCAAAAAATCGACTTAAACCTTGTAAAGAAACTTGCAGGAAATCGCAAATTAGTAACAACCTCTTTATTACAAGAGGAAGGTGTTACTGAACTTGAAGAAGCAATTGCAACATTATTCTTTGAAGGATCTGTGGAAGCTGGCGATTTAACATATGTATCAAATGCGCGTCATATTGCATTATTGCATCAAGCATTGGATCGTATTAATGATGCAATTGAAGCAGCACATGCAGGAGTTCCTGTTGATATGATTCAAATTGATGTCACGCGCACATGGGAGATCCTAGGTGAAATCGTCGGTGATACAGTACAAGATAGTTTGCTTAACCAATTATTCTCACAATTCTGCTTAGGGAAATAATATATATTAAATTCTAATTAAAGAAAGGAAGTAACGAGCATGCCAACAAAATTTGAAGCAGGCACGTTCGATGTTGTAGTCATTGGAGCAGGCCATGCAGGTGTAGAAGCTGCTTATGCATCAGCTCGAATGGGTGCAAAAACATTAGTATTAACAATGAACTTAGATATGATTGCCTTTATGCCATGTAATCCATCAATTGGAGGTCCTGCAAAAGGGATTGTAGTACGTGAAATTGATGCAATGGGCGGTGCAATGGGGAAAGTAATCGATAAAACACATATCCAAATGCGAATGCTAAACACAGGTAAAGGTCCAGCTGTACGTGCATTACGTGCACAAGCAGATAAAGTCATGTATCAAAGTGAAATGAAAAAATTATTAGAAGAACAAGATAATCTAACAATTCATCAAGCAATGGTAGAGGAACTAATTGTAGAAGATGGTCAGGTAAAAGGTGTTATTACACAAGTTGGTGCAATTTATCGTGCAAAAACAGTTATTATTACAACCGGTACATTCCTACGTGGTGAAATTATTATTGGGGACTTAAAATATTCAAGTGGTCCAAATAACCAACAACCTTCCATTAAACTTGCGGATAACTTACGTGAGTTAGGATTTGAAATGGTTCGTTTTAAAACAGGTACACCACCTCGTGTAAATAGTAAAACAATTGATTACAGTAAAACTGAAATTCAACCAGGAGATGCAGAACCACGAGCATTCAGCTATGAAACAACTGAATTTATTACGGATCAAATTCCATGCTGGTTAACATATACAAGTCCAGAAACACATCAAATTATTAATGATAATTTACATCAATCTCCAATGTTTACGGGTATTATTAAAGGTACTGGTCCACGTTATTGTCCATCTATTGAAGACTAAAATTGTACGTTTTAACGATAAACCACGTCATCAATTATTCTTAGAACCAGAAGGACGAAATACGCAAGAAGTATATGTTCAAGGTTTATCAACCAGCCTTCCAGAACATATTCAACGTAAAATGCTTGAAACAATTCCAGGACTCGAAAAAGCTGAAATGATGCGTGCAGGCTATGCAATTGAATATGATGCAATTGTTCCTACGCAATTATGGCCAACACTTGAAACAAAGAAAATTGAAAACCTATATACTGCTGGTCAAATTAACGGTACATCAGGTTATGAAGAAGCAGCTGGCCAAGGTTTAATGGCAGGTATTAATGCTGCTGCAAAAGCTATAGGAAAAGAAGAAATGATTCTAGGACGATCCGATGCTTATATTGGTGTATTAATCGATGATTTAGTGACAAAAGGTACAAATGAACCTTATCGTTTATTAACATCTCGCGCTGAATATCGTTTATTATTACGTCATGATAATGCAGATCTACGATTAACTGAACGTGCTTACGAAGTTGGATTAATTTCAAAAGAACGTTATGAAAAATTCCTAGTTAAAAAAGCCCAAGTAGAAGAAGAAATTACTCGATTACACGATATCATCATAAAACCAAATGAGGAAACACAAACTACTATTCAAGCAGTTGGCAGTAGCCCATTAAAAGATGGTATTCGTGGAACAGACTTATTAAAACGTCCCGAAATAAACTATGATCTTGTCGCTTCTTTAACACCATCAACTGTAGAGTTAAGTGAAGAAGTGAAAGAACAAGTTGAAATTCAAGTAAAATATGAAGGTTATATTGAAAAGGCCCTTCAACAAGTTGAAAAACTTAAGAAAATGGAAGACAAGAAAATACCAGAAGACATTGACTATGATGCAATCTCTGGAATTGCAACAGAAGCAAAAGAAAAACTAAAAGAAGTACGCCCACTATCAGTAGCCCAAGCATCACGTATATCAGGTGTAAACCCTGCTGACATATCCATTCTACTAGTGTATATTGAACATGGTAGAATAGCGAAAGTTAATTAAAAGCGGAAGCGCTCGATTTGAGAAAGAAGCCTAAGAGCGCCACGTCGTGTGGCAACGGCTATCGGGTACACATCCTGTGTACCCTCGATAGGCTGGCGCGTGAATATAAATCAAAAAACAAATCAAAATTCATTAGTAGCACTAAATGGAAGGGGAATATCATGAACGAAGAACAGTTTGTGCAAGCTTTAAAAGAACAAGGAATTGAGTTATCAGAGAAACAAATTCAACAATTCCATACTTATTTTGAAACACTAGTAGAATGGAATGAAAAAATGAATTTAACAGCCATTACTGATCAGCCGTCTGTTTACTTAAAGCATTTCTATGATTCTATTAGTGCTGCTTTTTATATTGATTTTAACAAGGTTCAAACTCTGTGTGATGTTGGAGCAGGTGCAGGGTTCCCAAGTATCCCGATTAAAATCTGCTTCCCGCATTTGCACATTACAATCGTAGACTCACTAAATAAACGAATTCAATTTTTGAATCACTTAAGTAATATGTTACAACTAGAGCATGTAAACTTTGTCCATTCTCGAGCAGAAGATTTTGGACAACAAGTAGCCTATCGCGAACAATTTGATATAGTAACTGCACGTGCAGTTGCAAGATTATCAGTATTATCTGAGCTATGTATTCCTCTTATAAAAACTGGCGGACAATTTGTGGCGATGAAAGCAGCAAGTGGAGAAGAAGAATTACAAGATGCGAAAAAGGCAATCGCAACTCTTGGAACAAAACTTGTTGAAAAATATGAATTCTTACTACCAATAGAAAACAGTGAACGTACAATCTATGTCTTTGACAAAATAAAAAATACACCCAAGAAATATCCTCGTAAACCAGGTGTACCAAACAAATCACCGATTCACTAATATATGTTTCACATGAAACAGAAAAAGGAATCTACCGTTTTTTATAGAAAGAAACTATAATAATAAATGGACATACTTACTTTTTGTATAATGTTAGTAAATATATATATAGATAAAAAGTCATCTCCAACAACTGTTTATTCAAGACGGAGAGTGGACAGAAATATCTTTAAAGGTGGTGCCAAGGATGAAAAGTACTTTTTCACGTTTTTTTGGAAGTGGTGAGAAAGTAGCAAACACCTCAAAAAATGAAGTGGAAAATTCGGAATCGGTTATGAAAATTGCAATAGACAAAATTAGCCCGAACCGCTACCAACCACGTACAATTTTTGACGATTCAAAAATTGAAGAGTTAGCGCGTACTATACATACGCACGGCGTAATACAACCGATTGTCGTACGTAAGTTAAACAATGATCGTTATGAAATTATTGCAGGTGAACGTCGATACCGTGCAATGAAATCATTGAATTGGACTGAGGTACCCGCTATTATTCGTGAGATGAATGATAAGGAAACAGCTTCTGTAGCTTTAATTGAAAACTTGCAACGTGAAGAACTTACCTCAATCGAGGAAGCTCAAGCTTATCAAAGACTTTTAGAGTTACATGAACTAACACAAGAGGCTCTTGCGCAACGTCTTGGAAAAGGTCAGTCGACTATTGCCAACAAATTGCGTCTATTAAAATTGCCTGAAATAATCCAACAGGCTATTTTAAAAAGGGAAATTTCTGAACGACATGCTCGGGCATTAGTACCAATCAAAGATGAAGTATTGCAATTGCAATTGCTTCAAGAGACGATCGAACAAGATTATAACGTTAGACAATTAGAACAAAGAATCAATGAAATATTAAATCCTGAGGAAAAACCTAAAAAGGCAAAACCTCGACGCAAAGCCGTTAGCAAGGATATTCGAATTGCGCTCAATACGATTCGCCAATCTTTAACAATGGTAAACCAATCCGGAATCCACTTAGAAACTGAAGAGGAAGAACATGATGAGTTCTACCAAATTACAGTGAAAATCCCCAAAAAGAAAGCATAACTTTTTTAAAACTCTTACTCTAGAAATCTAGATTAAGAGTTTTTTATTAATATTCAACTAGTAAATGAAGCCGAAAAAACATTTTTTTGTTAGAATGTATAAAAAGGAATGTTATATGTTTTAATCAAAATGTTTTCTGAAAGCAGGTGCACCATGACCATGGGAAGAACGATAGCAATTGCAAACCAAAAAGGCGGCGTTGGTAAGACGACAACATCTGTAAATTTAAGTGCCTGCCTTGCTACATTAGGAAAAAAGGTATTATTGATTGATACGGATCCACAAGGAAACTCAACAAGTGGAGTTGGCATCAACAAGGGTGAAGTAGATAAATGTATTTATGATGTCCTGATTGATGATGAACCCATACAAAATGCCATACGTAAAACTGAAATTGATAACTTATATACTGTTCCAGCGACAATTGCACTTGCAGGAGCGGAAATTGAGCTAGTATCAACAATTTCTAGAGAAGTCCGTTTAAAACATGCACTTGAAGAAATAAAAAATGATTATGAGTATATTATTATCGATTGCCCGCCATCTTTAGGATTACTAACGATTAATTCATTAACGGCTGCCGATGCAATTTTAATTCCTGTGCAATGTGAATACTATGCTTTAGAAGGATTAAGTCAATTGCTATCAACAATCCGCCTTGTACAAAAACATTTAAATAATCAGCTGACCATTGATGGTGTGTTGCTTACAATGTTAGATGCTCGGACAAATTTAGGATTGCAAGTAATTGATGAGGTTAAAAAGTATTTCCAAGACAAAGTTTATAAAACGATTATTCCACGAAATGTACGTTTAAGTGAAGCACCTAGTCATGGTGAACCAATTATTATATATGATCGAAAATCGCGTGGTGCTGAAGTTTATTTAGAATTGGCTAGAGAGGTGATTAAAAATGGCTAAAGGTTTAGGTAAAGGACTTGGAGCCCTATTCCAAGATCAAGCTCTTTTGGATTCAGATAAAGTAACACAGACTGCTGTGAAAGACATCTGTGTGAATCCATTTCAGCCACGTAAAATGTTCGATGAAGAAGCTTTGCAAGAACTCGCACAATCCATAAAAGAGCATGGGATTTTACAGCCCATTATTTTACGTAGAAAAGACTCTAAATATGAAATTGTCGTTGGTGAGCGACGCTTCCGTGCAGCTAAATTAGCCAATCTAACAGAAGTACCAACAGTAGTTCGAGATTTAAACGATACGCAAATGATGGAATTGGCCATTTTAGAAAACCTTCAACGTGAAGATCTAACTCCAATTGAAGAAGCTGAAGCTTATCATAGCTTGATGGAGCATCTCAATTTAACTCAAGAAGAACTATCAAAACGTTTAGGAAAAAGTCGACCACATATTGCAAACCATATTCGCCTTCTAACTTTACCAAAGGAAATCCAAAAGTTTGTCAATGAGGGCAAATTATCGATGGGGCATGGTAGAACATTATTAGGCTTGAAAAACAAGAAGCAAATCCCATTAGTTGCCGAAAAAGTGATGAAACAACAACTTAATGTTCGCCAATTGGAAGAATTAGTACATTCAATGAATGAGAATGTTTCACGTGAAACAGACAAAAAAGTGAAAAAGGATATTTTCATTGAAGAAAAGGAATCGCAATTGAGAGATTATTTTGGAACGAACGTTTTAATTAAAAAGACAAAGAATAAAGGTAAAATTGAAATTGAATTTTTCTCTGAAGATGATTTAGAACGTATATTAGAATTATTAGAGGATTGAGAGGATTTTATTGGTACTATTAGGGACTATTATTAATACAGCGCTTATTGTAATTGGTACAGTAATTGGAAGATTTTTGCAAGGTATTCCAGATAGGATGAAAGAAACTGTAATGCAAGTTATTGGGCTTGCAGTAACTGTACTTGGAATCCAAATGGGTATTACTAGTGATAATTTTATCATCGTAATTATTAGTTTAGTAATCGGTGCCATTATTGGGGAATGGGTTGATTTAGATTTACAATTAAACCGGTTCGGAAAATGGCTGGAACATAAAATTGGTAAGAAGGGCGACAATAGCGATATCGCCCAAGGTTTTATTACAAGCACATTAATTTTCGTTATTGGTTCAATGGCTATAATTGGTGCGCTTGATAGTGGTTTACGAAATGACCACTCAGTATTAATTACTAAAGGAATTATTGATGGGTTCACTGCAATATTTTTGGCATCTACTTTAGGCATTGGCGTAGTATTTGGAGCAGTTTCAGTGTTTTTATACCAAGGAATAATTGCCCTTTTTGCAGGGCAAATTAGTAACGTTGTTCCAGATGTCTTACTTGATACATTTGTCCAACAAATGACTGCAACGGGTGGTGCCATGATAATAGCCATAGGTTTAAATATGATGGGGCTTACGAAAATTCGTGTCGCTAATATGCTCCCAGCTATTTTAGTAGTGGCTGTCGTGGTTACTTGTTTGCATATTTTTTAGTGAATGACGATGCCAAGCTAAATAAAGACTTCGAGCAATACGATTGCTCATTTCATACGTTACATTTAATCTAGTTGTTTGTAATATAGTATGTTCCATAAAGCCACCAAAGTTGACAATCCCCTTAATGGATACGTCCCCTATTGGTGGCAATTCTTTTTTTACAGCCTTTCCTGGTAAAAGGGGGCCTGTCTGGAATAGAATTTCGCCAATCCGTCGTTGTTCACCTAAACAAGCATCAATAGCTACAACAAAAGGAGTAGTAGATTGTGATTGCAAGGATTCAACCGTTTCCCGTAAATTTAAAGCATGTAACGGTTGGTCCAAGGATCCAATAATCTTATATGGAAATGAAATATAGTTTGATAGTAAGCTACCCGTTAAAGGTCCTAATGCATCGCCGGTAGATCGATCAGAGCCAATGCAACAAAACACAAGATTTTCATGGTGAAATGGTATATGCTCTAATAAGAAAGAGCTTAATCGCCAGACGGTACCTGATTCTTGGTAATGCAATGAATATGAGAATGCCGAGTTAGAAATAGGAAGTGTCATAGGAAGTCTCACTTTCTTCTTTTTCAGCAGTATACGTATGATAGAAAATTTTTATGCAAGAGGAGCAATAAAAGTGAAATTTGAGAGAATGTATAATCACTATATGAATGTATTAACGGATGAAAAGTTATGGAATGACTTAGGAATTGCAACGATTAAAATAATTACAATAATTCTATTATCAATGATCATTGTCCGTGTGGCAAAGTTAGCCATCAAGAAATTTTTCCATATTCGTACGAATGGTCCAATTGCTCTGCAACCTTCTTCAGAACGACGCTATCGAACAATTCTTCGATTATTGCAAAGTGTCATTTCATACGTCGTCTACTTTTCAGCAATCGTTGCTGTTTTGTCTGTCATGAATATTAGAGTTGCTGGTTTATTAGCAGGTGCTGGAATTGTCGGTTTAGCTGTTGGGTTTGGTGCACAAAGTTTAGTAAAAGACGTTATCACTGGTTTCTTTATCATTTTTGAAGACCAATTTGGTGTTGGTGACTATATTAAAATTACTTCAACGGAAGGTACAGTTCTAGAAATTGGTTTACGTACTACCAAAATTAAAGGAGCTTCAGGAGAAATTAACATTATCCCTAATGGCTCTATCACAGAGGTAGTCAACTATTCAATTAATAACTCAATAGCAATTATTGATGTCAGTATAGCGTATAGTTCAGATATAGCAAAAGCTGAAAAGCTAATAGAGAGCTATTTAAAGGCGTTACCCGCTGCACATGAGGAAATTGTTACAGAACCAACATTACTAGGTGTCCAAAACGTTGTTGGAGCAGAAGTTACTTTACGTATTTCAGTCGAAACATTACCAATGAAACATTTCCCTATTTCCAGAATGATTCGCCGCGATGTTAAGGATATTTTCGATCGCAATGGTATTGAGATTCCTTATCCGAAAATGATGGTTTATGAGCGTGATAATAATAAAGCATTTGAAGAAGAGGAGTAGAGGTAAATGGAAGCAAAAAAATATGGACTTTTTGATATTGTTGAGATGAAAAAGCAACATCCATGCGGTACAAACGAGTGGAAGATTATCCGTATGGGAGCGGATATTCGTATTAAATGTGAGGGTTGTCAACATAGTGTGATGATTCCAAGAAGAGAATTTGAAAAGAAGATGAAAAAAGTATTGGTTTTTGCTAATCCAACAGAAGAATAGCAAAATTAGACTTTTGCCTAGCAAATCTCTATAATTAACAAGTTGAATAGTAAATACGCTAATAGCATTTTTATTTCGAAAGGTTGTGGAAAGAATGGCTTTAACAGCCGGAATCGTAGGCCTACCAAACGTTGGTAAATCTACATTGTTCAATGCAATTACAAAAGCAGGTGCGCTTGCTGCAAACTATCCATTCGCAACAATTGATCCTAACGTAGGTATCGTAGAAGTCCCAGATGCCCGTTTAGATAAATTAACTGAATTAGTACAACCAAAGAAAACCGTTCCAACTGCATTTGAATTCACAGATATCGCAGGTATTGTAAAAGGTGCTAGTAAAGGTGAAGGCCTTGGAAACAAGTTTTTAGCTCATATCCGTGAGGTTGATGCTATTACTCAAGTAGTACGTTGTTTTGTGGATGAAAATATTACGCATGTTGAGGGGAAAGTAGACCCAATCAGTGATATTGAAGTGATTAACCTAGAATTAATTCTTGCTGATTTGGAATCAGTTGATAAACGCTACTCAAAAGTTGAAAAACTTGCTCGTCAAAAAGATAAAGAAGCAATGATTGAAGCACCAATCCTTGAAAAGATAAAAGAAGCATTTGCAAATGAATTACCAGCTCGTTCCGTTGAATTGACAGATGATGAGAAGAAAGTAATCAAAGGTTTAAACTTATTAACCATTAAACCAATGCTTTATGTTGCAAATGTTTCTGAAGATGAAGTAGCAGATGCAGATCACAACGAATATGTACAAGCTGTACGTGAATATGCAGCTAAAGAAGGTGCAGAAGTAATTGTTATCTGTGCTAAAATAGAAGAGGAAATTGCTCAACTTGATGACGAAGAAAAAGCAATGTTCTTAGAAGAGTTAGGGATTGAAGAATCTGGCCTTGACCAATTAATTCGTGCATCATATAGCCTACTAGGACTAGCTACATACTTCACAGCTGGAGTACAAGAAGTTAGAGCTTGGACATTCCGAAAAGGGATGAAGGCACCACAATGTGCAGGTGTCATTCACTCTGACTTTGAACGTGGATTTATTCGCGCTGAAACTGTTTCTTACGATGACTTAATGCAACATGGTTCTATGCATGCTGCTAAAGAGGCAGGCCGAGTACGTCTTGAAGGAAAAGACTATGTTGTTCAAGATGGCGATGTTATGTTGTTCCGTTTTAACGTATAATTTATAATATCGATAGAAAAAAGGTGCCACAAATGTGTTTTAACTACACTATTGTGGCACCTTTTTATTTTAAGTAAATCATGTCTGTTTTGTTGTTTAAAATTCCTTATACTTTATAGATATACAACCTAGGAAGATTCGGATCGTCTTTTACCAAATACTGCTGCGGATATTTTCGAAGCTTTGCATACATCATAAAATCACCGATAGCACCAGCTATTAGCCATGCACCTAAAAAGAGCCATAGATTGCTATCTATTATAAATCCTATTACTGTAGGAATTACACCAGTTATCCAAAATGGAAGAAGTAGTGCTTTTTTCATGGCACTATTTGACAATAATTCTTTAGTAGTTGCATAAGCAACACCCATTTTCAGATTGACGCCATATTCTAATCTATTAAATGGTACCTTTCCAAAAAGCATGAAACCAATTAAATGGCAGGCCTCATGTAATATAATTAAACTTATGTAAAGAACTGCAAATAAAAGAAAGTCCCACAAAGTTATATGAATAGCAATGCTTTGATAAATAAGTGCATTTATAAAAAAGAAGGCAATCATTAAAAAGAAAGTCCAAAATAGATTATACCGAGCCATCTTTTTAATATCTAATTCAATAATATCAAATGGTTCAAAATCATTTTCCAATTGAACACCCCTTATTAAATTATAGAGGATATCATTCGAGAAACCTAGCAATTTAATTGCTTAATAAATATCCTTATGATATAATTCAAAGATGTGAGTAGTAACTATTACTATCTCCTTGCCAATTGCAAAGCTTTTGGCCAAAGTCCATAAGGAGGTGCTTAAAATGAGAGCATACGAATTAATGTATATTATTCGTCCAAACATCGAAGATGAAGCTAAAAAGGCTTTAGTTGAACGTTTCAATGACATCTTAACTTCTAACGGTGCTGAAGTTGTCGAATCAAAAGAATGGGGCAAACGCCGCCTAGCTTATGAAATCGAAGACTTCCGCGAAGGTTATTATGAAATCATGAAAGTTAACGCTGATGCAAAAGCAATCGATGAATATACTCGTCTTGCAAATATCAACGAAGATATCATTCGTCATATTGCAGTTCGCGAAGATGAAAAATAATTAAGATTTGAATTTTAACTTAAACGCAGAAAAGGAGGTTGCATTCTGATGATTAACCGTGTCGTACTAGTTGGAAGACTAACAAAAGATCCAGAACTTCGTTACACTCCAAGTGGCGTAGCTGTGGCTCATTTTACAGTAGCTGTAAATAGAACATTTTCTAACCAACAAGGTGAGAAACAAGCGGACTTTATTAATTGCGTAGTTTGGCGTAAACAAGCTGAAAATACTGCGAACTTCTTGCGAAAAGGAAGTCTAGCAGGTATTGAAGGTCGAATCCAAACAGGTAGTTATGAAGGGCAAGATGGTAAACGTGTTTACACAACAGAAGTTGTCGCAGATAGCGTTCAGTTTTTAGAACCTCGCAGTGCTACAGGAGATCGTTCTCAACAAGGACAACAATTTGGTGGACAGTCATCATTTGGTGGCAGTCAATCATTTGGAGCTCCACAGCAAGGTAACTATCAACAACCATCTTATCAACAGAATCAATCACCTAATCAGCAGAATTATACACGTGTAGATGAAGACCCATTTGCACCGGTTAGTAATGGTGGAGGAAAAGTCGACGTAACAGAAGACGATTTACCATTCTAAGCAAATGACTTATTGCACGATATATATATTTATTATACAAGGAGGGGAAATATACAATGGCACCACGTAAAGGAGGCCGCAAACGCCGTAAAGTTTGCTATTTTACTTCTAATAACATCAAACACATCGATTACAAAGATGTTGATTTATTAAAAAAATTCATCTCTGAACGCGGAAAAATTCTTCCACGTCGTGTGACTGGTACAAGCGCAAAATACCAACGTAAACTTACATCAGCTATCAAAGTTGCTCGTGTAATGGCTTTACTACCATTCACTGCAGAAGATAAATAGTATTTATTAAAAGGACCGGCTTTGTGCCGGTCCTTTTTTTATAGGCAAATGATTTTATATTGACTTATTTAGGTCTATGTTTTGTGTATACTAAATTGAATCCTTTTTTAGTGACTTAATAAATATGTAACTTACATTGTAATATTGGGATTTGAATAAAGGCAAATCTTCATGGCACAATTACGGATATTTGCAGGCAGTATGCTTTTTGTTCGATAACATGAAACATGGTACAATAATAAGATGAATAATAGATTTTCTTTATGAAAAGGAAGGTTTTGAATGCCGGGAAATGAGACACGGAGAATTACGCATGGCGCAATGATGGTTGCTTTGTTTACGATATTATTAGCCATCTCTACATATATACCCTTTCTAAGTATTGTAGCAATTTGGTTTAATCCACTACCAATTGCTTGGTATAGCGCAACGTATAATCGTAGTTCGTCGTTATTAGTTGCAATTGTCAGTACTGCCATCTCACTTTTGATCGGTGGACTTCTGGTATTACCAGTAGCAATTGTATTTGCAGCGATTGGATTTGTTATTGGAGATGTAATTCGCACAAAGAAAAGTAAAATCTTTTTATTTTTATCAACAGCATTTACGGTCTTAATCTCTTTTACTTTGGAGTACATTGTTTCAGTTAAATTTTTCAATATGGATGTTTTGAAGGAGACAATAAAAAGTATTCGAGAAAGTTACGAAAAGTCAAATGAATTGGCAAAGACATATTACAGGTCAGACACCAATTCCAACTGATCAGTTAAATACATTGTTTGATACGATGCAGATAGTCCTACCAACAATCGTGACTATATCTGTTTTTGTTATGACATTTATTATTATTTCGGTGAACTTGCCGTTACTTCGTCGTTTGGGTTTAGAGGTTCCAAAATTTGCACCATTCAAAGACTTTAAATTACCACGTGCCATTTTATGGTATTATCTAGCCGTTTTAATCATTACCTTATTTATAAAACCTGATGTAGGGACATTTATTTATATGATTGTATTAAATTTATCGACAATTTTAACCGTATTATTAATGTTACAGGGTATATCGTTTATTCACTTTTTCATGTATCAGCAAGGCTGGCCTAAGTGGACTGCTGTTGTTGGTACTATCTTAGCTATTCCACTAAATTCTTTTGCCACTTTGCTTGGCATTATTGATTTAGGATTTAATATCCGTGCGTTTTTTAGTGGCATGACAAGAAAATAGGGAGTTGAGAATTATGGGTACTCTTTTTAGAAAACGACCAATACGTTATCCTCTTTTAATCCTGTCATTGCTCGGAATAGCAGGGATTGTTATATGCGTGATGTGGAATTTAGTGACAGGAATTGTGTATGGTATTGTTCTCGTACTGGTGTTGATTCTTGCTTGGAAAGCTGAATCAGACACGTATATAGAGACTGAAAAGCATATTGAGATGCTATCCTACCGATTAAAGAAGGTTGGAGAAGAGGCATTGTTAGAAATGCCAATTGGTATTGTTTTAATAGATGAACAGTTTTTGATTGAATGGACGAACCCGTATATGCACCGTATTTTAGGGACTGGTTCATTGATTGGCGAAGAAATTTTCTCTCTATCAGAAGATCTATATAATCTTATTAAACATGAAGAATCCAATGAGCTAAATATTACGTTAAAAGATCGAAAGTATCGCGCATTTTATAAACCAGAGGAAAAACTGCTTTACTTCTTTGATATCACTGAACAAGTAGAAATTGAAGAACTTTACTATGAAGATCGTACAGTCATTGCAATCCTATTTGTAGATAACTACGATGAAATTACGCAAGGTATGGATGATCAATTACGTAGTCAAACCAATTCACTTGTTACTTCATTAGTTAATAATTGGAGTACAACAAATGGAATTTATTTAAAACGCATTAACTCAGACCGCTTTATTGCTGTTTTGAATGAGTCTATTTTACAGGAATTAGAAAAGAAACGATTTTCGATTTTAGATGACATTCGAGAAATCACAGCACAACAAAACCTATCTTTAACATTAAGTATTGGGGTTGGTGCTGGGTCTCAATCTTTACTAGAATTAGGGGAACTTGCTCAATCTAGTTTAGATCTTGTCCTTGGCCGTGGCGGTGACCAAGTGGCAATTAAGGAGCCGAGTGGAAAGGTTAAATTCTACGGTGGTAAAACGAACCCTGTTGAGAAACGGACAAGAGTACGTGCACGTGTTATTTCGCATGCATTACGTGATTTAATACAGGATAGCGACCAAATCTTTGTTATGGGCCATAAAATGCCTGATATGGATGCTATAGGTGCTGCTATAGGTGTTCGCAAAATGGCAGATATGAATGGCATTGATGGTTATGTCGTAATGGACTTTGACAACATCGATAATAGTATTAGTCGTCTCATGCAAGTAGTGAAAGAAAAATCTGATTTATATAATCGCTTTATCACGCCAGAGGCAGCGTTAGATAAAATTACAGATAAATCCTTACTTGTTATAGTGGATACACATAAACCAAGTATGACAATTGAAGAAAAGCTATTAAATAAGTCAGATAAAGTTGTTGTTATTGACCACCATCGACGTGGCGAAGAATTTGTCCAAAAGCCAATGCTTGTCTATATGGAGCCTTATGCTTCTTCAACTGCTGAATTAGTAACTGAATTGTTAGAGTACCAACCTAAAAATGATAAGATAACTATGTTAGAAGCAACGGCCTTACTCGCTGGTATCATTGTTGATACGAAGAGCTTCACCTTACGTACAGGTGCTAGGACGTTTGAAGCTGCATCTTATTTACGTACAAATGGTGCAGATACTGTACTTGTTCAACGCTTATTAAAAGAGGATATTAGCACATATATAGAACGTTCAAAAATTGTGCAAACAGCAGAGTTTGTCCATAAAGGAATTACAATTGCACGTGGAGATAGTGATAAAATATATAATTCGGTATTAATTGCTCAAACTGCAGATATTTTGTTAACGATGAAGGATATTTCTGCATCCTTCGTTGTCGCTCATCGAAATGATGGAACAGTAGGTATTAGTGCAAGATCATTAGGTGAGATCAATGTACAGCTTGTAATGGAGGAATTAGGTGGAGGGGGCCATTTAACAAATGCCGCTTGCCAATTAGAAGTCCAAACAATTGATGAAGCAATTGAAAAATTAAAAGTAGCGATAGATGATGTATTAGAAGGGAGTACAGATTCATGAAAGTAATATTTTTAAAAGATGTTAAAGGTCAAGGTAAACAAGGTGAAACAAAAGAGGTTTCTGACGGCTACGCACGTAACGTATTATTCAAACAAAATAGTGCAGTAGAAGCAACAGCTGCACAACTAGCAAAGTTAAAGGCACAAAACAAACGTGCTGCTGCAGATGCGCAACAAGAATTAGAAGATGCAAAAGCATTAAAAGAAACATTGGAAGGTTTAACTGTGGAACTTTCTGCAAAGCCTGGTAAAGACGGTAGACTATTCGGTTCGATTACATCTAAACAAATCGTGGAACAATTACAAAAAGACCACGGTATTAAAATTGATAAACGCAAAATGGAATTAAAAGATGCTATTCGTACATTAGGCGTTACGAAAGTACCTGTAAAACTTCACCATGAAGTAACTGCTACATTGAAAGTACATGTTGCAGAGCAAGAGTAGGGAGAGACGTTTATGAACGATCCACAATTGGACCGCGTCCCGCCTCACAACCAGGAAGCTGAACAATCAGTCATTGGGGCCATCTTTCTTGAACCACAAGCATTGATTACGGCTTCAGAAATCTTACTTCCAGACGATTTCTACCGTTCGGCACATCAGAAGATTTTCCAGACGATGTTGCGCTTAAGCGACCAAGGGAAAGCAATTGATATCGTTACAGTAACAGAGGAGCTATCATCTCATAATGAATTAGAGGATGTTGGAGGTATTTCCTACATTACTGAAATTGCAAGTGCTGTACCAACAGCAGCAAATGTCGCCTACTATGCTCAAATTGTATCTGAAAAAGCTGTACTTCGCCGTTTAATCAGAGTAGCTACGAAAATAGTAGAAGATGGTTATACGCGTGAAGATGAAGTAGATGCACTGCTTTCTGAAGCAGAGAGCAAAATGATGGAAGTGGCCAATCGCAAAAATACCGGTGATTTTAAACATATTAAGGATGTTCTTGTTGAAACATATGAGAATGTTGAATCCCTCCAAAATCGTAAGGGGGATATTACTGGTATTCCAACAGGTTTCCGAGATCTGGACCGATTAACGGCAGGCTTTCAACGTGGTGACTTAATCATTGTTGCGGCTAGGCCATCCGTTGGGAAAACAGCTTTTGCACTGAATATAGCACAAGCTGTTGGTACACAAACAGACGAAAATGTGGTAATCTTCTCACTTGAAATGGGCGCAGGACAACTAGTTATGCGTATGCTCTGTGCGGAAGGAAATATTGATGCACAAGTTTTGCGTACAGGAGCTTTAAATTCGGAAGATTGGCGTAAACTAACAATGGCGACAGGAACCCTTTCTCGTGCAGGAATATATATTGATGATTCCGCTGGTGTTCGAGTAAATGAGATTCGCGCAAAATGTCGCCGTTTAAAGCAAGAACGCGGTCTTGGCATGATCATAATCGACTATCTTCAACTAATACAAGGTAGTGGTGTTGCAGGTCAAAATAGACAACAAGAGGTATCCGAAATTTCACGTTCACTAAAAGCAATAGCCCGTGAGTTAGAAGTTCCTGTCATTGCATTATCCCAATTATCGCGTGGCGTTGAACAACGACAAGATAAACACCCAATGATGAGTGACCTTCGTGAATCAGGGAGTATCGAGCAAGATGCCGACATCGTAGCCTTCTTATATCGTGAAGATTATTACGATAAGCAAACAGAAGATGCCAATACGATTGAAATTATTATTGCGAAGCAACGTAACGGTCCAACAGATACAGTAAAATTAGCATTTAAAAAGGAATTCAATAAATTTGTTAGCGTTGACTGGACAGCGGAAGCACCACCTGGTGGCTACTAAACAATAAGTGAACTAACAGACTAAGTTGGAGCTATACTGGCAGTTAACATGGGAAAAACACGAACAATGATGTCTGACTTTTATCGTATGTTCGTGTTTTTTGTTATTTTTTCTTGACTATACCTAATATCGTTGATACAATAATTCTGTTTGAATCAGGACACATGAAAGTGTCTGACGGAGGTGCTGACCATGACATCAGTTGTAGTAGTAGGTACACAATGGGGAGACGAAGGTAAAGGTAAAATTACAGACTTCCTTTCTAAAAAAGCAGATGCGATCGCACGTTATTCTGGTGGCGATAATGCAGGACATACAATTCAATTTGAAGGCGAAACATATAAATTACACTTGATTCCTTCAGGTATTTTCTATAAAGATAAAACTTCAGTAATGGGTAATGGTATGGTTGTTAACCCAGAATCTTTGGTAAAAGAACTTAAAGGTTTACAAGAACGAGGTATTGATACTTCTAACTTACGTATCTCAAATCGTGCACATGTTATTCTTCCTTACCACATCTATCAAGATAAGGTAGACGAAGAATCTCGTGGAGACGCAAAAATTGGAACTACATGTAAAGGTATTGGACCTTGCTATACAGATAAAGTTCAACGTATTGGTATCCGTATCGCAGATCTTTTAGACAAAGATGTATTTGAAGAAAAACTTCGTAATAACTTGGAAATCAAAAACCGCCTATTTACCAAATTTTATGAAGTAGAACCATTAAAATTCGAAGATATCTTCGAACCATTCTACGCATATGGACAAGAAATTGCTCAATATGTAACAGATACTTCTAAAGCATTGAATGATGTTTTAGATCAAGGTGGAAAAGTATTGTTTGAAGGCGCACAAGGTATTTTACTTGATGTAGACCACGGTACTTACCCATATGTAACTTCATCTAACCCAGTTGCTGGTGGTGTAGCAACTGGCGCTGGTGTAGGCCCTTCTCAAGTTTCGCGCGTAATTGGTGTAAGTAAAGCTTATACTTCACGCGTAGGAGATGGTCCATTCCCAACTGAATTATTTGATGAAGTAGGCCACCAAATTCGTGAAGTTGGCCGTGAATATGGTACAACTACGGGCCGCCCTCGTCGTGTGGGTTGGTTTGACTCAGTAGTAGTGCGCCATTCTCGTCGTGTATCAGGTATTACAGATTTAGCTCTTAACTCAATTGACGTTTTAACAGGTCTTGAAACAGTTAAAATCTGTACTGCATATGATTACAATGGTGAAACGATTACTGAATATCCCGCAAATCTCCATATTATTGAAGGTTGCAAACCAATTTATGAAGAACTTCCAGGATGGACTGAAGATATTACAGGATGCAAAACTTTAGAAGAGTTGCCTGAAAACGCACGTAATTATGTAAAACGCGTAAGTGAATTAACAGGGATCCGCATCGCTACATTCTCAGTTGGTCCAGACCGTGAACAAACAAATGTATTAATTGACGTTTGGGAAGAAGCTTAATTTTTAAGGGGATTACCCCGTTATAATTAGAATGTAAAATACGATTCCTTTTAAATGGAATCGTATTTTTTTAGTGGATATCTTTCTTTTTAAATCGACCACCTCTTACCTCAGCAATATTACCAATTGCTAAGAAAGCATTGGCATCTAACTCACCAACGATTGAAGTAAGCTTTGATTCCTCTAAACGTGTAATTACCGTAAAAATTACTTTCTTTTGATCTCCAGTATAGGCACCTTCACCCATTAGATAAGTAACGCCACGCCCTAAGCGATTAATAATTGCCCTTCCAATTTCATCGTATTCATCGCTAATGATGTATACCGCCTTTGATTCATCAAGTCCTTGAATAACGATATCTATCATTTTATAAGCGATAAAATATGCCAAACCTGAGTACATTGCTTGTTCCCATGTAAAAACAAAGCCTGCAACAGCAAAAATAATAAGATTAAAAAACATAATAATTTCACCAACTGAAAAAGGTAACTTCTTATTGAAAAGAATGGCTAATATTTCTGTACCATCAAGTGAACCACCATAACGAATAACAAGTCCTACACCTATACCTAATACAATTCCGCCGAATACCGTAGAAAGCAGTAAATCCTTCGTAACGGGTTCTATATGGCGTAGCATGAGAGTAGTAACTGATAAAGTTGTAATTCCAAGAGCTGTTGATAATGCAAAGGTTTTACCGATTTGCTTATAACCGAGGAAAATAAATGGAATGTTTAAGAGGAAAATAAATATCCCAAGGGGTAATTCTGTTAGATGAGAAATAATAATGGAAATACCTACAATTCCACCATCTAAAATTCTGTTTGGAACTAAAAATAGCTCAAGTCCAAATGCCATAACACAAGCGCCAAGCATAACCATAACAATTCTCTGAAATAACTTATTTTTGGACATCTTTTTATTTGTCTTATTGATGTCTGTTACCTTTTTAATCATTGCTTCCATGGTTACCCTGTTCGAATCACTCATATAATCTCCCCAATCATCAAAAAGTTAATAATAATCATGTTACATTCAAAAATCAAAAGTACAAAAAATGGATAACAGTCGATTTGTAAAAGTAAAATAGATTGAGTTAATTTCATAATTCAAAGATTTAATTGATTCGAATTAAAAAGTTAAAAAAGACTAAGCTAAATTGGATGGAAAATGCAGAACGCCATAAAATATGAGTCCTTTTTATCATACTAATAGGAATTCCTGATGATTTACTTTATGTTAAACTTATATAGATTCATACTAATTTTTTATGTCGATTATTAGCGAATTATTGCCCAGGAAATGCTAAACATTGAAATACCGAAAGATACGTGTAGTATTAAAGCATGGTAGAGTTATAATAGAGAAATATAGTCTAACAGTAATGAAAAACCTAAACAGATTGAAGGGGGAAATAAAACTGTGGATAAAACAATATTAGTAGTAGATGACGAAAAACCAATTGCAGATATATTGCAATTTAATTTAATTAAAGAAGGATATAAAGTAGTTTGTGCTTATGATGGTGATGAAGCATTAGAAAAGGTAGAAGAAATTAAGCCTGATTTAATGCTGTTAGATATTATGTTACCAAAACGTGATGGAATTGAAGTTTGCCGTGAAGTACGTAAAAAGTATGACTTACCAATCATTATGTTAACAGCTAAGGATTCGGAAATTGATAAAGTACTAGGACTAGAGCTTGGTGCAGATGATTATGTGACAAAACCATTTAGTACAAGGGAATTAATTGCACGTGTAAAAGCAAATATGCGCAGACATCAAACTGTTGCTTCTCCTGAGGAAGTTGTCGAAGAAAACAATGATATTGTGATCGGCACTTTAATAATTCAGCCGGATGCATATCTCGTATTAAAACGTGATGAATCAATTGAATTAACACATCGCGAATTTGAATTGCTTCACTATTTAGCAAAACATATTGGACAAGTGATGACACGTGAACATTTACTTCAAACAGTCTGGGGTTATGATTACTTTGGGGATGTACGAACAGTCGATGTAACAATTCGTCGATTAAGAGAGAAAATAGAAGATAACCCAAGTCACCCAACCTGGATTGTCACTCGTCGCGGTGTTGGATACTATTTAAGAAATCCTGAACAGGAGTAAAGTGTCATGCTAAGGGTTCGTTTTTTAAAATCAGTACAAGTTAAAATTGTACTGATTTATGTGTTACTCATAATAATTGCAATGCAAATCATAGGGTTATACTTTGCAAAAGAATTAGAACAAACATTAAAACAAAACTTCGAGACATCTATTACAGACCGTTTAAAGCTTGTAAATTTTAGTGTTAAAGAAGAGCTGCTAAAAGAGAGAACTGATAATGATTTAACAATAGAGCAGAGTTTGAAAAGTGTGTTAAATGGATTGTCTTCAGAAGATATTAAAGAAATTAGAGTAATAGACCCTCGCTATCGTATTCTAGCGACTTCAGATATAAGTAATCAATCGATTATTGGTCAACGTTCAATGGATCAACTTGTAAGACAATCGATTAGTGCACAGACAAGGTACGAAAAAATTGCACTTGATGACAAGACAAGAAAGCGTATTTGGATAGTAGCTACGCCAATTATGTCCAATGGTAAAGTCATAGGAACTGTCTATGTAAAGTCGAATATCGAACGTATCTTTGAACAAATGAATGAGATTAATCAAATCCTAGCCGGCGGTACAGCACTAGCTTTAGCAATTACAATTATCTTAGGGATTTTCATCGCACGTACAATTACGAAGCCAATTTCAGATATGCGTAGACAAGCGCAAGCGATGGCGAAAGGAAATTTCTCTCGGAAGGTTAAAGTATACGGTAATGATGAAATTGGACAATTGGCTATTTCCTTCAATCATCTTACGAATAGGCTCCAAGAAGCAACGTCTACTACAGAAGGTGAAAGAAGAAAGTTAGCTTCTGTCTTAACGAATATGACAGATGGCGTCATTGCGACAGACCGTAAAGGGAAAATTATCTTAATTAATACGCCAGCCCAGAAGCTATTAAATGGCGAACAGGATGAGTTAATGGGGAGACCATTAGTTTCTGTTCTAGGATTAGAAGAAGAGTATACATTTGAAGATTTAATTCATATGAAGGATTCCATTAATTTAGACTTCAGTTCACCGGACCGCCCTTATATTTGGCGTGCTAACTTTTCTGTTATTCAGAAGGAAACGGGCTTTGTAAATGGGGTAATTACTGTTTTACATGATATAACGGAACAAGAGAAAATTGAGATGGAACGTCGCGAATTCGTATCAAATGTTTCACATGAATTAAGAACTCCTCTAACAACTATGCGTAGTTATTTAGAGGCATTAGCTGATGGCGCGTGGCAAAACAAAGATATTGCTCCTCAATTTTTAAATGTTACGCAGACTGAAACAGAGCGCATGATTCGTCTAGTTAATGATTTACTACAACTTTCACGCATGGATAGCAGAGAATATGAGATTAATGCTGACTTTGTGGATTTCAATAAATTCTTTAATCGAATTATTGATCGATTTGAAATGTCGAAGTCCAAAAAGGTTGAGTTTAAACGACTACTGCCTTCAGCACCATGCTATGTTGAAATTGATACAGATAAAATTACACAAGTTATTGATAACATTATCTCTAATGCTTTAAAATATTCACCAGATGGCGGGAATATACGCTTTGGTATGACTGCAAATGATGGTGTACTGACTGTTATGATTTCAGATGATGGTATGGGTATACCGAAGGAAAATGTAGAACGGATATTTGATCGCTTCTATCGTGTCGACCGAGCAAGAGCTCGTTCAATGGGTGGCACAGGCTTAGGTCTAGCTATTTCTCGGGAAATGATATTAGCGCATAGCGGTAAGATTTGGGCTGAAAGTGAAGAGGGAGTAGGTACAACCATCTTCTTTACATTACCTTATGAAGATGATGAGGCAGGTGAGTGGGATTGAAATATCTTGAACAGATTAAATCATTTGTCCTCTTTGTCTTAGTTTTACTTAGTATTAGTTTGACGTTTTCCATTTGGACCTATAAACCAAATTATGACACCATTGAAAAGACAAATGTTAATATTTCAATAGAAAAAAAGCTTCAGCTTACGGATGTTTTAGTCCCATATAGAATGGTATTTCATGAAAATGGTATATGGCGTGGAACAGACCGTTCTGAGGATATGAAACCAATCATGAGTCAAATGAAGAATTGGCAAGTAACCAATCTTGTACATGTAAGTAATAATGCAAATGATTCAAAAATGAACCAATTGTTAGAAGAAGATAATCGCTTTACACTCTTCTTCCCTGGTGAGGTTCCATATCCTATCTTCCAGAGCCTATTACCATCAATTGAAAAAAAACCATCTAATATATCTTTTAACCAAATGATAGTAGACTGGTCTCAATTATCAACGAATGAAGAGCTAACTGTATTCTTTGCGAATACAACTAAAAGACAACTATATAAAGCAAAAATACATGTGAAAAGTGAAGATATTTTTAATAAACAAGTTGTCAATCAATCTTATAAATTAGAGAGATACTTGGCGTTCGTACGTGATAAGGAAAGTACCCTATATTTACCTGCAGAACAATCGAAAATGATGCAGTATACTTATCTCATTTCTACATCATCAATTGATCGCTTTAAGAATGCCCTATTCGCTAATCCGAAGATTGTCAAAAGTAGTGTAGACAATGCAAGTATGAAAGAAGTTTATACAGATGGTGTATCCATGTTGACTGTGAATAATAATGAAAGAGTATTGGATTTTGTTAATACTACAGCTTCAGATAATCTAGAGACATTGGAAGAGTCCAAGTTAGTATTAAATACTTTTGAATTTATCAATGAACACGGTGGTTGGACTGGCGATTTTCGCTTTGATGCTCTCGATTACAATTATAATAAGGTGTTGTATCAACTATATATGCAAGACTATCCTGTATTTACGGACTCCCATGTCACTTCTACAAAGATTGTAACAGTATGGGGAGACAATCGTATTGCACGTTATACAAGACCATACTACAAATTAGTATCAGTACCTGAAAATAGTGCTGTAACAATTATGAATGGCCAAAATGTAGTAAACAAGTTGATGGAATCTAAAAAGGTAAATTTCAATACAGTTAAAGAGGTTCGCCCTGGATATTATTTAACAGAAAGTAATCGTCCAAATGTGTTTGTACTAAAACCTGCTTGGTTCTATTTGATTAATGGCAAATGGACAGTACTATCGCCTGCTAATGTAGGAGGTGCCCAAGTTGGATTGGAATAAAACAAAAACGATATTCATTATTGTTTTCTCGATTTTAAATATTTTCTTATATTGGATGTATGTTAACAAGTACAATGAAGGTAAGAATGTCGAAATTATCGGCGAAACAGACATCCCTACTCGTTTAAAGGATGAAAATATAACTGTTAAAAGTGAACCAATAGAAGGCGAAAATGTATCCTATATTTCAGGAAAGATTAAACAGTTTACACAAGATGAATTATCAGGTCAAGAAAATCAGCGAATTCAAATAAATGAAGATAATACAAAACTTGAAGCGAAGATTCTTCATCCCACTCCATTGACGGAAATTACAGATCAGAGTTTGGCAGACTTTGTGGAGAAGAATATATATAAAGGCAGTTCCTATAAATTGTGGAAGATTGATAGAGAAAACAAAGAGGCAACTTTCTTCCAAAGTACAGAAAATAGTATGATTTACTATAATCAAAATGCTGAAATTAAAATTCATTGGAATGATAACTTAGAAATTACACGTTATGAACAAAAAATGTTTGATTCACTAAAAAGCTTTGGAGAGAAGAGCCCACTAATTCCAACACAACAAGCAATCAAGTCAGTCTTTGATAAAGGCTATTTATTGCCGAATTCGACCATTACAAAAATACAACTTGGCTATTCAACACTTGTCCCATTAACTGAGACCCAAGTGTTATCGCCTACATGGTATATCCATGTTGTCCTTCCTAAAGAGCAAAATGGCGAACAGAAAGAAACGGATTACTTTGTGAATGCTGTGGATGGTACAATTGTGGAAATCGAACAAAATGCAAAAGAAAAGGAATTACAAAAACAGTAAGGAGTCTTTACAGTGCAGTTCAGTGTATTAGCCAGTGGTAGTACGGGCAACTCCATATATGTAAGTAGCGGAGAGCATTCTTTTATCGTTGATGCAGGATTGACTGGTAAAAAGATGGAACAGCTTTTTGAAGAAGTTGGCCGTGATATAAAAAAATTAAGTGGTATATTAGTAACACACGAGCATTCCGACCATATTAAAGGTGTGGGTGTGCTTGCAAGAAAATATAACATCCCTGTTTTTGCAAATGAAAAAACATGGCAAGCAATGGATGGACTAGTTGGGAATATCCCTACAGAACTAAGATTTCAATTCGATATGGAGACAGTCAAAACGTTTGGCTCTTTAGATATTGAATCATTCGCCGTTTCACACGATGCAGCTGATCCGATGTTTTACAGCTTTCATGAAAATAATCGAAAGCTTGTCGTAATCACAGATACAGGCTATGTAAGTGATCGTATGAAAGGAATTATTAAAGGTGCTGACTCATTTGTTTTTGAAAGTAATCATGATGTTGGCATGCTACAAATGGGTCGCTATCCGTGGTCAGTCAAACGTCGCATTTTAAGTGACCTTGGACATGTTAGTAATGAAGACGCTGCTGTTGCGATGAGTGAAGTAGTTGAACAAAAACAAACACGTATTTATCTTGCCCATTTGAGTAAAGATAATAACATGAAGGATTTAGCAAGAATGAGCGTTTCACAAACCTTACAATCATGTGGTATTATGCCGGGTGAATTTGTAAATTTGTATGATACGGATGCAAATGAACCAACAGAGCTAGTAACAGTATAAAAGTGACAGTATATTTTATTTCACCCCCAAATTTGGGGGTTTTTTTATGCCCAAAATGGGGAAGTTAAGATATGTTTATCGAACGCTTTTATAATTTTGAACTGATTTTAAATTTATTTTCATCTGATTTTAATCTTCGCAGTTTAAAGTAAAAGTATCAAAACAAAAAGGACAAACGGTAGGAAGGATGAATTTGATGGGCTATTACGATAATGACGAAACAAGAAGTGGCAGAAAAAGTGGCAGTAAAGCCGGGTACTTCTTTAGCGGGATTGTGGGTGTGATTGTGGGTGCATTACTTGTTTGGCTCTTACTACCATCTATGGTTGGTTATTTACCTGGTAGTACTAGTACAGCAGGAGTGACAACCACTGTAAATAAAACAGTCACACCGCAACTCTCAACTGAAATTTCTACAAATGTAACAGATGCAGTAGATAAGACAAAGGATGCGGTTGTGGGGATTACGAATATTCAAGAATCATCAGTAGATTTATGGGGGAATATCCCTTTTAGAGATGGGAGTAATAAAAGCGGAAGTAATCCTAATCAAGAAGCTGGAAGTGGTTCTGGCGTCATTTATAAAGAAGTAGGCAATAAAGCGTATATTGTGACAAACAACCACGTAGTTGAAGGGGCAAAATCACTTGAAGTGACCTTCTCAGACGGCTCTAAAGAAGCTGCAAAATTAGTCGGTACAGATATATGGACAGATTTAGCTGTCATTGCAATTTCAAATAAGCATGTAAAAACAGTTGCTACTTTCGGTGACTCAGATAAATTAAAGCAAGGTGAATCAGTCATTGCTATCGGTAATCCATTAGGAATGGACTTCTATGGATCTGTTACAACAGGTGTAATCTCTGGGAAAGACCGCACAGTTCCTGTTGATTTAAACGGAGATGGTGTTGAAGACTGGCAAGCGGAAGTTTTACAAACAGATGCAGCCATTAACCCTGGTAACAGTGGTGGTGCTCTAGTAAACCTTGCAGGACAAGTAATTGGTATCAACTCTATGAAGATTTCTGAATCCACTGTTGAAGGTTTAGGATTCTCTATCCCAATCAACACAGCAATACCTGTTATCGATGAATTACAATCTACTGGTAAGGTGGAAAGACCTTCAATGGGAGTGGCACTAATTGATTTAACAGATGTTCCAGCATATCACCAAAGAGAAACTCTAAAATTACCTGCAGAAGTAACATCAGGCGTTGTGATTAGTGAAGTCGTTGGAAACTCACCAGCATCAAAAACAGGATTAAAGAAATATGACGTAATCGTCGAAATGGACGGTGAAAAAATTGATAGCTCAATTGACCTACGTAAAATCCTTTACAACAAAAAGCATGTGGGTGATCAAGTGAAGATAAAAGCGTATCGCGGCGGGGAAATAATCGAAAAAACATTAACATTGGCAGATAGTTCAAAAAATAAATGATGTGGATAACTAAAAAACATTAAAAAGTAAAAAAGCGAGTGTGGAAGAGAAATCATTACCTTTCCTACTCGCTTTTATTTTGTTACAATGGGTTGTGGATAACAATCGATGAATTGTGTATAACTCTGTTTAAATCTGAAAGTTCGAAAGGATGAAAAAATTTGAAAGTATATAGCTGTGAAAC
Organism: uncultured Caryophanaceae bacterium; assembly: GCA_963792445.1. Lineage (GTDB taxonomy): Bacteria > Bacillota > Bacilli > Bacillales_A > Planococcaceae > Rummeliibacillus. The sequence continues at coordinate 41,233 of CAWBWO010000003.1, forward strand.
CCATATAGGACACGCTTTAGATATGTTCGTTGCAACGGAAAAAAAGGTGCCAATCATGGAAAAAGTAAAGGAAGAAAAAAAGTTATCCACAAAGTGTAGCTACTGTGAAGAGCAAGCGACATATATTGTGGCGAACGAATGAGCGCATACAAGATATTGAAATAGCCTGTGGATATGTGTATAACTTCTGTGGATAAGATGTTTGTAAACTGAATGTAAAGGTGGATAACCTGTGAGTATTACGATTATAAGTGTTGGGAAATTAAAAGAAAAGTACTTAAAGATGGGGATCGAAGAATATGTCAAACGACTTAGTGGTTACACAAAAATTGACCTCATTGAAGTTCCTGACGAAAAAGCACCAGAGCAACTGAGTGAAGCAGAGATGGAAATCGTCAAGAAAAAAGAAGGAGAAAGAATCCTTGCTAAAATCTCATCTGATCAATATGTCATTGCATTAGCTATTAACGGCAAAATGCGAAGCTCCGAAGAACTCTCGAAAGACATCGAGAATCTCCAAACATACGGCCACAGTAAAATTACCTTCGTTATTGGCGGTTCCTTAGGCTTACATGATGATGTAATAAGTCGTGCGGATGATCAATTATCATTTGGCAAAATGACCCTACCACATCAACTGATGAAGCTTGTGTTGGTGGAGCAAATTTATCGTAGTTTTCGAATTATGAAGGGTGAACCGTATCATAAGTAAATGAGGTTCGGTAGTTTCAAGTAAACAACCGTACTAATTGGTCAAAAAATAGAGGTACTGATTGCAAGAATTTTTAAAATCCCTAATTATTAACAAAACCCACTCCTTAAAAAAGAGTGGGTTTTGTCTTTGAATAACTTGTTGAATATAAATTGCCCTTAATTTTCTGCTCTATAGGCATCTAGGAATAGTTGTCCAAGATTACCCTTTCCTTTAAAACCTAAATCACGTAGGCCATTATCGATCACTGTTAATACAGATAGAACTTTTTCAATGAAGGCATTTTCACCCATATGACCAATACGCAAGATGACATCTTCATATTGTGCCAAAGAAGTAGCGATGTATAGATTGTATGTTTCTTGGATGTGTTGTTGTAATCGTAATGCGCCTATTTCTGCTGGAATGATGATGGCAGTTACTGTATTGGAGCATCCTGATTCTAAGAATAATGTTAGTCCATATTCTTGTATAGATTTTCGCACGGCGTTCGCAATTTTCGCATGTCGCTCATAAACCGCCAATTGACCTTCTTCTAAAATATTGTCTAAGGCAACATCTAATGCTTCAATATTGCCAGCGGGCATCGTATAAGGTAAGGTTCCTTTTCCAATATACCCCTTAAAAATTTGTAGGTTTGCATAATAGGAAGCAATTGGTATCTTGCGGTCATTCATCGCTTTTTTAGCGTCCTCACTAATGGAAACAATCGCTAAGCCAACAGGTGCTGAGATAGCCTTTTGAGTACCTCCACAGCAAATATCGATTTGATTTTGGTCGACATCGATTGGTTCACCAACCATACCAGCTACTGAATCAACCACTGTGAGTAAGCCATATTCTTTTAGTAAGGGAGAGAGTTGGCTAACATCATTTAACATGGACGTTGGTGTATCACAATGCACAAATGTTGCATATTTGAAATCATGATCTTTTTCTAAATAGTCGCGTACTTCTTCAAAAGGCACCTGCGCTTTACGTCAGTCGAAACTAAGACGACAGGTTCTGCTCGATACAGGCTGACAAACATCTTGAGATGGTCTCCTAATATACCGTTATCTAGTATAAGGACTCGGTCGCCAAGGACGCTTTAGTCAAACTCGCACAGGCAGCTTCAAAAGCTCTCATACCTTTTTCGGCAAGCAGCAGTACTTCATCTCTAATCCCGATGACCCGGCCCATCTTTTGGCATACCTCATGCCAAAAACAGATGTTTCTTTTATTAGTATCAGTGTTATTTCGTCAGTTTAGCTAACGCCAAGCGTACATACTCATAAAGGTCCGTTGGTCCTGGTGCATAG
>CAWBWO010000004.1:0-32244 GCA_963792445.1 uncultured Caryophanaceae bacterium
CATGGTCTAACTAAATTATGATAAGAGGATGACTAACAAAAAAATCTGATAGTGTAGTTTTATAAAAAAGATTGATCATTTGAAACAAAATTCGATTATTTAAAATAAAGATTGATAATTTATAATAAAGTTTGATTAAAAATCCTGTGTTGATATACAGGATTTTTTCTTATTCCACAATCGGGCCAGATAATGGAATAAGTTAAAAGGACAGTTAGATATGGTTCCTTTATCACACAACCGTACAGTTGCTTACATTTGAAGAGCAACCGTAGAGTTATTTATATTGACAGGTAACTGCAGGGTTACTTATATTCAAGGAGGTAAAACATGGATTACATTTCACCGAAAGAAGCAGTGTTAAAGGTGAAACGGTGGCCTAAAGATACCATAGCTGCGGGTCGTCGTCATACCGTTGGTCTTAAACCTGACGGAACGGTGACGGCTGTGGGTGATAATAAATATGGCCAATGTGATGTAAGCGGCTGGCGCGATATTGTGGCGGTAGCGGCGGGTAATGTTCATATGGCGAAGAACACGGGTAATGCTCATACAATCGGTCTTAAATCTGCCGGTACTATGGCGGCTGTGGGTTGGAATAATTATGACCAATGCGATGTAAACGACTGGCGCGATATTGTAGCGGTAGCGGCGGGTTGGCGTCGTACCATTGGGCTTAAATCAGATGGCACGGTGGTTGCTGTGGGCCGAAATAATGAAGGTGAATGCAATGTAAGCGGCTGGCATGATATTGTGGCGGTAGCGGCGGGCGACTGGCATACCATTGGTCTTAAATTTGACGGCCGAGTGACGGCTGTGGGTAATAATCGGTATCGCCAATGCAATGTAAACGACTGGCACGACATAGTGGCGGTAGCGGCGGGTTACCTTCATACCGTCGGTCTTAAATCGGACGGCACGGTGGTTGCTGTGGGTGATAATGAATATGGCCAATGCGATGTAAGCGGCTGGCGTGGCATCCAACTGCCCGGTAATTAGTTTTTATAACAACAAGCCAGAGAATCACTGAACGAGTTAATGGGCATTTTTTCAGAAATAAGGCTATTCCATTATAGGGCGCATTTCGAGAATGAACTGCACCCCAAATGTTAGACACGAATCTAACATTTGGAGGTGCCTTTTTTATGGCAAGAGTTACTCTTGAACAAAAATTAGATGCTATTTTTCGTTATGAAAATGGTGGAGAAAGCCTTAATTCAATTGCTAAATCACTCAATTTAACTAATAATGAAACCCTTAATTTTTGGATAAAAAAATATCAATTTCATGGACTAGAAGGTTTTAAAAAGAGCTATACACGTTACACTTTTGAAGATAAACTAAACATACTCAATTATATGAACGAGAACGGGTTGTCTTCTCTAGGGACTGCTGTGCAGTTTAATTTACCTTCTCCCGGTACAATTAGAAAATGGCGAATTAGTCTTAAAAACGATAGTGTAGACTCCCTAATTCATAAGAAAAAGGGGCGTTCAAAGTTGAAGAAAGACAACCAAAAAGAAACTAAGAATCAGATCTTTGAAGAAGGCTCTTTAGAGGCATTACAAGCAGAGAATGAACGTTTACGTATGGAGAATGCGTATCTAAAAAAGTTGAATGCCTTAGTTCAAGAAAAAGGAAACATTAAAACGAAAGACAAGGCGCAAGTAGTCTATGAACTAAGGGATCAATTTAGCGTAAAAGAGTTAATAAAGCTAGCCGGAATCAAGCGTAGCACTTATTATTACTGGACAAGTCGCTTTGACCGACCTGATAAATATACCGAAATGAAATCGATGATTTCTACTATATATCACGACCATAAAGGAAGATATGGTTATCGTCGAATAACATTAGAATTACTTAATCAAGGCTTCCTGATCAATCATAAAACCGTTCAACGACTTATGAAGGAATTGGGTTTAAAATCTCTTGTTCGCATGAAAAAATATCGTTCTTATAAAGGAAATGTAGGCAAAATTGCACCAAACATTCTTAAGCGTGATTTCGTTGCGACAAAACCAAATGAAAAGTGGGTAACGGACGTAACAGAATTTCATTTATTTGGTGAGAAGTTATATCTTTCCCCTGTGCTAGATTTATATAATAGTGAGATTATCGCCTATAATATTCAAAGTCGTCCTACGTATGAACTTGTATCAAAAATGTTAGACAAAGCTGTCACCTGTTTATCCGAAGGAGATGCCCCAGTATTACATTCAGATCAAGGTTGGCATTATCAAATGAAACAATACTCTTATGCCTTAAAACAACATGGTATTACCCAAAGTATGTCTCGTAAAGGTAACTGTTTAGATAATGCAGTAATTGAGAACTTTTTTGGTCTATTAAAATCTGAGCTATTATATATACAAGAATTTGAGAGTATGGTTCATTTCAAGCGTGAGCTTGAAATGTATATCGAATACTACAATAACAAACGTATTAAAGGGAAAATAATGACCACCCGTCCAACGGGTGGTTTGAACAACGGCTATAAGCCTATACTACCGGCCAGCGTCTAAAGGCGCTGGCTTTCATATAGCATTCAAGCCTCATTGCCTTTGCCTCTTTTGCCCACCCCTGAAGGGATGTTAGTATTTCTTGCCACCCTTAAAAGGGTCTTCATATTCTCTTACACTTAATTTATCAAGTGCTATATCATGTTTTTCTTGTTCTTGTATATATTTTCTTATAGTTGCTTCGTTGAGACCAACCGTACTCACATAATATCCTTCAGCCCAAAAATGTCTATTCCCAAACTTATATTTTAAGTTTGCATGCTTATCAAATATCATAAGAGCACTTTTTCCTTTTAAATATCCCATAAAACTTGAGACAGATATCTTTGGCGGGATACTCACTAACATGTGAACATGATTAGGCATAAGATGTCCTTCTATTATCTTTACTCCCTTATACCCACAAAGTGTTCGTAGTATCTCACCTATACTCCTTCTGTATTGATTGTATATTATTTTTCGTCTATACTTTGGAGTGAACACAATATGGTATTTACATAGCCACTTTGTGTGTGCCAAACTATTGGCTTTATTGGCCATTTAACTCACTTTCCTTTCTGTTATAGAGGCTTGAACAATCTCTATTATAGAAGAATGTGAGTTTTTTGTTTGGTATAACCACTTATCACCCACCCGCATAGCAGGTGGTTTTCTGTTTCGCACGCTATCGCGAGCTCAACTGACTAAAGTCATAATTAAAAGGATTGAGTCCGGTACAATACCGAATTCAATCCTCCATAGCTGCTTAACTTAATATAGTGTCTAACTTTTTGGGGTCACTTCACTAAGGATAAGCGCTCATTTTTCATTTTTGGGCCATTTAATCGAGTAACTTATTGAAAAATTAGGGGTAATTTGAAATAATTAGTGAAACATTGATTAATAGGGGTACCGTCACATATCCATCAAGCTAACAGTGTTTTGTCATGAATACGTTACCTATTTCGGTTAGTTGCCAAGTAGTATTGGAAAAAAAAGTATGCCAAATAACCCTCAGAAAAAGGCGCTTTTTTTTACTATGCAACTTGCCCCTGATTCATCGTCTTTTCATACACCACACCAAGAATATCAAAGACCGTCATCTTTTTGTAACGGTGACATTTTCGTCCGTTCTTTTTAAGCAGTTGATAGAGGCGATGAATTAGAGTGACGAGCTCATCTGTGCCACTAGCTATCGCCTGAAACAATAATGGGAAGTAATCTTTAATCATATAAATTGCTTTGTATTCGCTCAGCTCCTGCTTTTTCTTTTCCAACAGGAGCTGTCGCATTTGAAACATCGTAGAAGAACAGAGGAGAATACCGATGAGTTGTCCATATAAATGACATTCTAGGCGTTCTTTTTTGATGTTTTTACACTCATCGATTTCAAAGAACGACTTCCATGTTTTAAACAAAATCTCTATTTGCCAACGCAGTGAATACAAGGAATGCACGTAGTTAGTCGGCACTTCTTCTGGAGATGTGTTCGTGATATATACATTCATACCCATCAAACGCTTACTTTTATCCTTCATGACAATGCCTTTTTTCTTTTCACGTATCGCTTGGTTTTTTAGGCGTGTTTTCGTTTGATCATCGGTTAAACGATGGATCATGACACCTGCTGGAAGCTTCTGATTTTGTCCAATGTATGCCTCGGGGATTTCCCTCGTTTCACCAGGGGTTGGATCAGACATCATTTGTGCCATATCAAGCTGGATGTATTCTGTTTGCTTTTTTAACGTGCCGTTGTTGAAGTATTCTGGCTTAGGGTTCTTGATATAAATGCGTGTATTCAGCTTTAACCGAGAGATATAGTAAGCCTCTTTATCATGAATGGCTTGTAAGTCTCCTAAATCGAAGTAACCAAGATCACGCAAACATAAATCGCCCGCCTCTACGGTTTCAAGGCAGATGGTACCGTATGTTTTATCATTATTCTTTCCTGGTCCAAGCTGAACATTAAGAAATTGACCACTGAGTAAATCGTATTCAAGTTGAATCTTCACCCCCGCAGTATTACTGCTCCCTCCAGAACCTTGATAATCAGTGGCGAAGGAATCAGGTAGCTGAAACACAGTCGCATCTAAAATCCGAATACGTTCGAAAGCAGAAATCATGTGTGAAGACAGCGATTGTGACGCACAGAGTTTCTGTGTTAGGAGCGAAGTAAAGACTTCTCGGAGGAATGTGACAGCTGCTGGATTAAAGCGTTGATTGAGTCCTTCTTGGCTCATTAGTACGCCCGTCGAAGCCTCTAACCGACTACATAGTTGCGTAAGCGATGTACTAGCGACTTCTTGGCTGAGCCAAACGCAAAGGGGCGATGAGTTCGTCTGCTTGATACTTACTAGATCTCTGCACAAAACCAACTTGTTTGGCGATTTCTTGTAGGATGATTGGAGATAGAAAGCATTGTAATTCTTGTGAGAATAGATATAGTTCTTCAGAAAGCGAGAGGTTCATAAAAAAACGTCATCCTTTTCGAGTATTTTACAGAAAGAATAACGTTTTTTCCATTTTGAGGGAAATTCATTTTTTTAGCTTGATGGGTATGTGACGGTACTCCTATTAGGAATTTTTCTGGGAGATTATAAGATTAGAAATGTAATGAATTCTTTATTTAAGGCAGGATATTAGAGAATGTATGAATAATTCAAGTATATATAAATAATTTTAATGGGGTGTATAATTGTAATGCGTAAACTAATGGGCCATATTTATGAAATAAAATTGCCTTCTGTTTATAATGCAGATGTCAACTGCTATTTAATTGAACATGAAAATTCCTATATGCTTATTGATACGGGTGAAAATAACGACGAAACAAAAGCTTTTTGGGGAAATTTAATCCCAACACTACAGAAGCCTATTTCTCATATTTTATTAACGCACATTCATACAGACCATGGGGGCTGTTGTCACTTCTTACAGCAACATGCTGTTAAGAAGATTATCGCTTCCACGAAGAGCAAAGAAAAACTCGCAACGATGAAAACCAGCCCTAAAAATGTTGGTTTAATTGAAACCGCAAAACAATACGGCTATACCTATCCTTATTCCCCTAAACAGCTTTTCGATGAACAAGAATCTTATAATTTTGAAATCGATGAGACGTTTGATGATGGCGACATAATCCGTATCGGTTCTTCTACATTTCAAGCAATTGCAACACCCGGTCACTCAGTCGATCATTTTTGCTTCTACGAACAAAATAGGAAAGTGCTATTTGCAGGTGACCATCTCATTCAAAATTTCAGTCCCGTTCTTATAGTTGAAAACAATCAATTCAATCCACTTAAAAATTATTTACATTCGCTCGAAAAAATTAAACATTTTTCATGCCAATTAACTGTATCTGGTCATGGTGATATCATCGCCAACCCTGCAGATTTAATCGAAAGCCTAGAAATGAGACATTTTAAGAAGCTTCAGCAACTAAAAGATGCGCTCAAACAGCAGCCCTGTTTATTTGAACAAATAATTCAGCTCCTTTATAAAAAAGATGCTACGAAACCTTCTCCACAAATTATGCAAACATTAGGCTACTTAAATTATCTTTTAGAGGAAGGAAGCTTACAGATCATAAACAATGAGAGCAAAATTACAATCCAAACTATTCAATAACAAGAGAATTTTCCTATGCACTACTTGTCAAAAAGTAACGAATGATTATTGATATAAATAAACGCGTTTAGCAGAATTAGGGATATTCAACTCTTCACGGTATTTAGCGATAGTTCTTCTCGAAATTTGAATACCTTCCCTTTGAAGTTCGGTTGTTAGATGTTGATCGGTAAGTGGTGATTTTTTATCTTCTTTTGCGATGAGCTCATTAATTCTGCGTTTTACATCCATAACGGAATCTATTTTTCCAAATTGATTTTTAATTCCTTTTACAAAAAGTGAACGAAATGAGTAAATACCATGAGGTGTTTTTATATATTTATTTTGTAGGGTGCGGCTTATAGTAGATTCATGTAGATCTAGTGCAAGTGCCACGTCTTTTAATCTAACTGGTTTTAATGCCTCGATTCCATAATCAAAAAATACGTCTTGCATAACTAACAACAATCTTGTCAGGATATACAACGTACGATCCCTTTGTTCAATCCCTTGCATGAGTAGCATAATATCTTTTAAGCAATCTTGAGAGTAAGCCTCATCCTCTTCATTCGACTTTAACATGTCTATATATTGTTGATTAATCTCAATGGAAGGTCGTAATTGGTGATTCATATTAATAATCCATTCGTTATTTATTTTTTCAACCGTTACGTCAGGAATGATATATCCCTCGTATGTTGGCGATTGCTGAACGTAGGGGATAGAGTTTAAGTTTTGGATAAAATTAAAAATATTTTTAGTTTCCTTTGTAGAAATTTTATAATGTTTACTCAAAAATTTTATTGATAAATTGGCCACCTCTTCTAAATGATTTTTCACAAATTCACTAGCTAAAGGAGGTGCAAGTAAATCGTTATCAATTTGAATTAATAAGTATTCTTTTAAATTTCTAGAACCAATTCCTATAGGTTCAAACATTTGCAATAAATTTACTAAATCCTCCACATATGCCACATCTATATTAAAAACGTTAGCTACCTCATTCAGTTCAATATCTAAAAAATAACTTTCATTTAAATTGTAAATTAAATATTTCAAGATTTTTATATCTTTTTCTGAAAGATTCTGATGTAGAGGGATCTGTTCAAATAAAAACTTGAACGTCGATTCTTTTTCTACAAGTAAATTTTGAACTAAATCTGTTTTTTGATTATTAGAAATGTAAGACATACTTTTTGAATGGGTAATGGACAAATCTAATAGGTAGTGAACATGCTTTATTTCAGGTTCGACTACTGTCAGTAAAGGGTTTTCATTTGCCTTATTATAAATATAATCTTCTAGTTCCATATTTGAAAATTGGAGAATTTCTAAGTGTTGTAGCTGTTCTGTCGTTAACTTTTGTGTAAGCTTTTGAGAAAGATGCATCCCAAAGTTCATTCTCATTCCCCCTTTTGTATGCTAGTTAGCTGTCTTGTTATTAGTATACTTATTATTACATTTTTTCATAAAAAATCCATATTTTTTATGAAAAAACCGTTTTGGTATGGAAATTGCTTGTAAAAAGTTGAACGGAATAAGTGGATTTGGGGGAGCGATCATGGTTCAAAAAGTTTTAAAAAATGTAAATTCTTTTTTCCAAGGCGAGGTCGTAAAGGGAAATCAGATTGGTAGAAAATTAGGGTTTCCAACCGCGAATTTAGATTTGCAGTCGGACGTGAATTTTCCAATGCTCAACGGTGTTTACAGTGTAATTGTTCACTACAATGGCCAGGAATTTTATGGTGTGATGAACATAGGGATAAAGCCGACATTTGAAGATATTTCAAGAGTAAAAACATTTGAAGTTTATATTTTAAATTTCAATCAAGATATTTATGGAGAAATATTGAAGGTTGAAATATGTAGTTTCATTAGAAGTGAAAGAAAATTCAAGTCAATAGAAGCGCTAAAAAAACAAATGCATCAAGATTGTAAAATTGCGAAAAATCAGCTTATGCAAGAAGAAACGCAACAAGGTTTTCGGGATAATTATGTTCCGAAATTCCATCAAGATATTGATTTAAACGTTATTCATTTACCAGATTTAGAGTTTGTTAAATTTTGTGAAGGAAAATTTGGGATAAACCGAGGGGTATATAACACGATTGATAAATGGTTTGCGAAAAATCACACCGTAAATATTCTTTGGAGAAGAACGACCATTCTGCGCTTTTTATATTGGGTGACGGTTTATGTTCCGAGAGAAGAAAAGTTGGAGTTTGGAGCAAAAGGATTGTCAGAGCAGTTAAGTTTCTATCATTCAAACCATGTTGTGAACCAATAACCGTCTATTTGGCATAGGAATTGCTTGTAGATTTAATGAGTGCAAAAAGGAGGGGAGTTATGGAATTCCAACATATACTAGCTGAAAAAGATAGAAACATTGGTTTAATCAAAATAAATCGTCCTGAAGTAAGAAATGCGTTAGATTCAACAACTTATGAAGAAATGGAATGGGCTTTAACTGCCTTTGAAAAAAATGACGAAGTGTCAGTTGTCATTCTAACAGGCGAAGGTGAGAAGAGCTTTGCTTCGGGAGCAGATATTAAACAATTACAGCAAAGAAGATTTTTAGATGCATTAGAGCCAGGATTACAAGGTGTTTGTAAGCGCTTTGAACAAAGCAGTAAAGTCATTATCGCAGCTGTAAATGGCTTTGCGCTTGGCGGAGGATGTGAGCTTGCATTAGCCTGTGACATCCGCATCGCTTCTGAAAAAGCAAAGTTTGGTCTTCCAGAATTAAACCTAGCGATTATTCCTGGTGGTGGTGGTACACAGCGTTTAGCAAGAATTGTAGGAAAAGGTCGTGCCTTAGACATGATTTTAACAGGATCAATTATTTCTGCTGAACGTGCAGAGCAAATCGGTTTAGTGTCAAAGGTTGTGGCACCGGAATCGCTCCTTGAAGAGGCGAAGGAATATACGAAAGCGATTGTTTCGAAAGGGCCACTTGCCTTAAAGCTTGCGAAACAAGTTGTACATCAAGGTTTTGACATGAATTTAGATGCGGCCTTAATGCTTGAAAAACTTACACAAGCCATTGTGTTTGAAAGCAAAGACAAGTTAGAAGGGACAACTGCATTTCTTGAAAAAAGACCTGCTAACTTTAAAGGGGAATAAAATGTTTCAAAAAGGAAACATGAAATCTCAGAATTGGGATGATTTGAAACACAAATAAAAGTAATGACAGAGATGGGGCTAAAAAATGAAAAAAATTACAGTTATTGGGGCAGGTGTAATGGGAAGAGGTATCGCTTACACTGTTGCTATCTCTGATTTTGATGTTGTCATACAAGATATTTCTGAACAAGCACTTCAAAATGCTAAAGAGCAAATTGAAAAAGACTTAGAAAAATCGATTAGCAGAGGTTACGCAAAAGAAGAGGACAGGGAAGCTATTGCAAAAATTGTGTATACAAAAGATTTAGAAGAAGCAGGTCGCGATGCCGACTTGGTGATTGAAGCAGTGCTTGAGGACATGTCACTAAAAATCGACGTGTTTAAAAAGCTGGATGCAATTTGTCCACCACATGTAATTTTAGCTACAAACACATCAACGATGAGCCCAACTGAAATTGGTGCGCAAACAAACCGAGCATCTCAAACGATTGCGATGCACTTCTTTAACCCGGTTCCTCGCATGAAGTTAGTCGAAATTGTACGCGGTTTAGATACATCAGATGAAACTTATGAAAAAGTAAAACAAGTTGCACTTCAAATGAATAAAGAAGTGGTGGAAGTAAATGAATTCCCAGGTTTCGTAACAAGTCGCATGAACTGCTTGATCGGAAACGAGGCAATGAACATGCTCATGGAAGGTGTGGCTTCCGCAGAAGATATTGATAAAGCGTTGAAGCTCGGTCTAAACCATCCCATGGGTCCACTTGAATTAGCTGACCTTGTTGGATTAGATTCAAGACTTCGCAACATGCAATATTTATACGAAACACTTGGCGAAAAATATCGTCCTTGCCCACTGCTTATTAAATACGTGAAGGCAGGAAGACTTGGTCGCAAATCTGGGCAAGGTTTTTATAAATACGATTAAGGAGGAATGAGTATGTCAAAGGCAGTCATTATTGATTCCGTACGTACGGCAATTGGGAAATTAGGCGGTAGCTTAAAAAATATGGAAGCAGATTATCTAGGGGCTGACGTGCTAAACGAAATTATTCGTCGTACAAGCATCGATGTCAGTTTAGTAGATGAAGTGATTTTAGGGCAAGGAAAGCAAAGTACTGATACGCCAAACTTAGCCCGTATTGCCTCATTGCGTGCAAAATTGCCAATATATATTCCAGGCTATACGGTTCATCGTCAATGTGGCTCAGGATTACAAGCTGTGAACAATGCAGCTTTGCAGATTGAAGGTGACTTATCTGATTTCATCATTGCGGGTGGTGTGGAAAGCATGAGTACAGCACCATACTATATTCGCAATGCACGTTATGGCTACGGTGCTGGTAATGGATTAATTTTAGATCCGAACACAGAAAGTCAGCCGCGTTCACAACCGATTGACCAATACGGTTCCTTTACGATGGGTGAAACGGCGGAAAATTTAGCGGAAAAATACAACATTTCTCGCGAAGAGCAAGATGAATTTGCATACCGCAGTCAGCAACTAACACATGAGGCAATTACGAGCGGGCGTTTCAAATCGGAAATTGTACCGATTGAAGTAAAAGAAAGAAAATCGATGCGTATTTTCGATACAGACGAGCATCCGCGCCTATCTCCTGTGGAAGACTTAGCAAAATTAAAGCCTGTATTCAAAAAAGGTGGAACGGTTACAGCTGGTAGTAGTAGTGGTCGAAATGACGGTGCATCCGCATTGCTCATTGCATCAGAAGAAGCAGCCTTAAAGCACGGCTTCAAGCCAAAAGCTCGCATCATTGCACAAGCAGCTGCGGGTGTATCGCCTGAATTTATGGGCATTGGTCCTGTTCCTGCAACGGTGAGAGCGCTAAAACAAGCAGGGCTTACGATGCAAGATATCGGCTTAATTGAGCTAAACGAAGCATTTGCTGCACAGTGTTTAGCTGTTATTAAGGAATGGGGCATTTCACTCGATCGCATTAACGTCAATGGTGGTGCGATTGCGCTTGGTCACCCAATCGGCGCGACAGGTGCGATTTTAATGACGAAACTGCTTCATGAGATGGAGCGTCGCGGCGAGAAGTACGGTCTTGTAACACTTTGTATCGCAGGAGGTTTAGGTATTACGACAATTATAGAAAACTTACAAGTATAGTAACAGCTTAATTCATTAGAGATATTTAAAACACGTTTGTATCCATTTCTGTAACCAAACAATTAAATGGTGAAAAGGAAATGGATACATTTTTTTAAATGGAAAGATTGAGTGAAAAGGAGATGAGCAAGCATGTATATCAATGGGGAATGGATTGAAAAGCAAGAAAAAATTCGAGTAGTGAATCCAGCGAATGGAGAGCTAGTTCAAGAGGTTAATAAAGGCACGAAAGAAGATGCGATTGCGGCAATTGAAAGTGCAAAAGTAGCGTTTTCTTCATGGTCTAGTACAACAGCTTTAGAAAGATCGCAAATTTTAGAAAAGATTGCGCATCGCATTTTAGAACGAAAAGATGAACTGGCGAATATCATTACAACAGAAATGGGGAAGCCGTTAGTCAATGCCATTTATGAAGTAGAAAGCGCATCCGCCTATTTTAAATGGTTTGCGGAAGAAGCTCGCAGAATCTACGGGGAACAAATTCCAAGCAACGCGTCAAATAAAAGGCTGATTAAAATTAAGCAACCCATTGGTGTAATAGCTGCGATTACGCCATGGAATTTCCCGTTGCAAATGTTAAGTCGAAAGCTTGCACCAGCACTTGCTGCAGGATGTACATGCTTAATTAGACCGTCTAACCAATCACCGATTAGTGCGATTGAATTAGTTAAAATTTTTGAAGAATGTGGAGTGCCTAAAGGCGTTATAAATTTAGTAGTTGGTTCTGCTGAAGAAATTACAGATGTTTGGTTGGAAAGCTCAGATGTAAGGAAAATTTCATTTACAGGTTCAACAGAGGTCGGTATTGAGCTAATGAAAAAAGCAGCAAATACGGTGAAAAAAGTGTCGATGGAACTAGGTGGACATGCACCGTTTATCGTATTTGAAGATGCCGAATTAGATTTAGTGGTTGAGGGGGCTATTAATATTAAATTTAATGCCTCAGGTCAGCAATGCGTATGCGCAAATCGAATTTATGTTCAAGAAAGTATTTACGATGAGTTTGTACAGAAATACGTGGCGAAAGTAAAAGAGCTGCCTGTTGGCGATGGTCGTGATGTGAACTGCCGTGTGGGTCCATTAATTAACCAAAGTGCTATTGATAAGGCGAATGTGCAAGTGCAGGATGCGGTATCGAAAGGTGCTGTCGTGTTATGCGGTGGTAAAAGAGCAGATGCAGAGCCATTAAAAAATGGTTATTTTTACGAACCGACAGTACTTGGAGATGTAAATGATTCAATGCTCATTACATCAGAAGAAACTTTTGGCCCTGTTGCACCAATTATTAAATTTGCAACCGAAGAGGAAGTGTTGAAGCGAGCGAACGATACGGATTTTGGATTAGCTTCTTATTTCTTTACAAACGATTTATCGAGAGCCTATCGTGTATTTGAAAGCTTAGAGTACGGAATTGTAGGGATTAATGATGTAGCACCATTTGCTGTACAAGCCCCATTTGGTGGATGGAAAACTAGTGGTCTTGGTGTAGAAGGTGGGCACGGTATTGATGAATATTTAGAAGTCAAACTTGGCTCATTTTTACTGAAAATGAATTAATGGTAAAGGCGGATATGTTGTGACATGCATAACATATCCGTTTTTTATTTAGAAAGTACTGTTGCGGAGTAATTAATGGCTATTATTATGAATTCCATAACATTAAAACGTTTCAAAAAAGAGATGGAGCGTTTCATTTATACAACAATATACTTCAAAATATTTATGAAGCCAAAACACCGTGGTTTAGCATCTGAACAATTTTTTAGAAAACTTTGATTTTCAATGGCGTTAAAGCCATTGATATGTATATTTTTTGTAAAAATTTCTAAAAAATATACTTTTTTTGCCTTATTTGGTATGCGAATTGCTTTATATATGATTGAGTTCGCTTTTAATGTAAATGCTGTTACATTACGACGAACAATTATAATATTAGGAGTTGAATTGATATGGCTGAA
Source organism: uncultured Caryophanaceae bacterium (assembly GCA_963792445.1). Classification (GTDB taxonomy): domain Bacteria; phylum Bacillota; class Bacilli; order Bacillales_A; family Planococcaceae; genus Rummeliibacillus. The sequence goes on from CAWBWO010000004.1 coordinate 13,326, forward strand.
TTAGGTAAAGATATGACTTTTGGTTTATTTTTCTTGAACTCTGTCCCTCCAACAAAGACGGGTGCTCAAGAATTAAAAGATGGTTTAGAACAAATAAGGTATGCAGATGAATTGGGTTATCATTCTGTTTGGATTGCGGAGCACAATGCACGTGCTTATGGTGTTGTAAGTAATACATCTGTATATTTGGCAGCGGCGGCAGCTATTACAAAAAATATTAAACTAGCTTCAGGTGTATCGCGACTACCTATACATCATCCACTAAAAGTAGCGGAGGAAATGAACCTTGTAGATGTTATTAGTGATGGTCGCCTATATTTAGGTGTTGGTAAAGGTTACGACAAATTAGAATTTGAAGCATATAATATCGATTTCGATGAACGTCATGATCGTTACCTTGAATCATTAGATATTTTAAAAGCAGCTTTACAGTCTGAACGTGTTACATATTCTGGTCAATTCTACAATATTGAGAATGTCCCGGTATATCCACGTCCAGTACAACAAGATGGTCCACCAATTTTTGTTATGGTATCAGGAAACGATGCATCAATGATTAATGCTGCGAAACAAGGACACTCATTCATGCTTGGTGGCATTAGCAACGAAGATACGAAACATAAAATTAAGTTATATCGTGAGGAAGCGCTTGCTTCAGGCTTATCTGACGAATATGTTGAAAACGTTATCAAACGGTCTGGTAAACTTCTATTCTGCTACGTGGCAGAAACAACGGAACAAGCACAGGCAGAATATCGAGAAGGCCTTGAGTGGTACATGAGTGAACGCGACAATCGTCCAACATTCGGCGTTATCGATCGTGAGCGTAATGTAGATTATGAGCGTTTCTTACAGTCAGAAAATACTTTAGTAGGTTCACCTGAAAAAGTCATTGAAGATATTAAACGTTATAGAGAAGAAACAGGTCTAAATAACATCCTTTTATGGATGAACATCGGTGGTCAACCTCAAGATAAAGTACAGAAATCTATGAGTTTGTTTGCTGAAAAAGTAATGACATATTTTGAAAGTGTAAAAGTTCAATAGGTGAAAAGAATATAATATTTGGCTCTTCGCTATTTAGTGTTAGGAAAACAACGTTCTAGAGGTTGTTCATTCTTGTCAATTTCCATCATTACAATACCTGCTTCCAAAGGTCAAAACCCAATACGGACAAGGGAATGTGTTCAGTTGTTCGCTCCATATTCACCACCTGTAACATAATGGATGCGGTGTTTTATTAATAGCATACAGGATATTAGACTAAATACTAAATAGCGAGGAAGCAATATTTTTTGGGAAAAGGGGATGAAAGAAATGAAAAAGCATAAATTTTGGTTGTTATTATTATTGGGTATATTTAGCGTAGTGTTAGTTGCTTGTGAAGATACAAGCACAGCCAATTCTTCTGAAGGTGCAAAAGATGATGGCAAAACTTATGAATTTAACTTAAACTACTCAGCTTCTGCATCTAGTGACTTTTCAAAAAAAGTAGTAGAGCCTTGGGTACAATATGTTGAAGAAAAATCAGAAGGTCGCTTAAAAGTTAACGCATATTCTGGCGCAGCTTTAGGTACTTTAAACTCAGGTTATGCAGATATTAAAGGTGGTGTATACGAGGCTGGTTTCATCATTCCAGGTTTACATGCAGATACAGATATGTTCCCATTAACAATCGGTGACATTCCTTTCTTATTACGGTCTCCTGATATTGCATCCAAAGTATTAAAACCATATATAGAGAAATTTGGAACAGGAATTTCTGATGAAGTGACGTTCTTAGGTGTAACTTCTACGGATGCTTATCAAATTTTTGGTCAAAATCCAATTAAGTCAGTATCAGATTTAAAAAATAAAAAGATTTCAGATAGTGTAGCTGGTCGTATCGCATTGCTTAAATCATTACATGGTACACCAGTAACGATGTCAAACGCTGATCTTTATGAGTCTTTAGAACGCGGAATTACAGACTATGCAGTTTATACAGGTGTAGGTGCGCTTGGTTATAAATTTGATGAAGTGACAAAATGGATGACAGAAGTAGATATGGCTGTTAGTGTAATGCCTTTCTATATTAATTCAGATTTTGTAAATTCACTTCCTAAAGATTTACAAGAATTAATGCTTAACGATCTTGGTCCTAAATTTAATGAATTATGTACAGATATGTATTCAGAAATGTCTAAAGTAAATATTGGAAAATATGAAGAGCTTGCTTCTGCAAAAGGTGGCGGCGTATATGTGCCAACAGAAGAAGAATTTGCTGAATGGAAAGCTCCAATTAAAAAGCAAATGGAAGATTGGGTAGCTGAAGCAAATAAACGCGGCTATGACGGTCAAGCGATGATGGATTATTATGTGGAATTACTAAAAGCCGAGGGAGTAACAGTTCCTCAATAACATTCAAAATGGCAATAGTATGATTTCTTATACTTTTGCCATGACTTTTTATGAGGGGGAATAAAAATGGCTTTATTTGATAGAATTGCAAAAGGCTTTGCGTTAGTAATTGCCTATATAGCCTATGCAGCACTCGTGCTGATGACGATTTTCGTTGGGATAGCTGCAGTTGCACGCGCATTTCATCACCCGATTATTGGGGATGTAGAAATTGTACAGCTTGGTATGGCTATTTTAGTAGCCGGTTCGATGGCTTATACGGAATATCGAAATGGACATGTAGAAGTTGGTATTTTAGTAGATCATTTCCCTAGTAAACTTCAGAAAATTCTAGATATCTTTTCGCTATGTTTAACAGTAGTCTTTTGCGTTGTCGTTACGTACGCATTCTATACTAAATTCGACATGGAGCATTCCTCTATTCTACTAGGATATAAATATTATCCATTAAAAGCTTTGTTAATCGTAGGCTTCATTGCATGGGCTTTAATGGCCATTCAAAAGATTATTGTTTTATTAAGAATGAAGGGTTATGAAAAATTTGAAGAATAGGGGGATGAATGTATGAGCACAGAAATAGTTGGTATTTTAGTTATTATAGCTGTATTTATTTTGATGTTTTTACGGGTGCCTATCTTACTTTCCATGGCGATTCCAGCCTTTGTGGCGATTCTGTATTTGAAAAACGAAAATGTACTTTTTACAGCAATTGATAGTATTATTTGGGATAGAAGCTCCAACTATACGTTAAGCACAATTCCTCTTTTCGTATTGATGGGGCAACTACTTTTTGCTGCAGGGTTTACAGATGATTTATTTGATACGTTCAGAAAATTTTTCGGGCGCATTCGTGGTGGTTTAGGGATTGCAACAATTGCTGCATCAGCGGTATTCGCTTCTTCATCCGGTTCTAGCTTAGCAACGACAAGTACAATGGGCTTAGCTGCTTCGAAGGAAATGTTGAAATTGAATTACTCAAAAGTATTAACTGGTGGTTCGATTGTAGCAGGCGGTACGCTGGGGATTTTAATTCCACCAAGTACGATGTTCATTATTTATGGGATGATTACAGAGCAATCTATCGGTAAATTATTAATTGCTGGTATCTTACCTGGTATTTTGTTAACCTTATTATTCATGTTAACAATTTATATTTGTATTAAAATTAAACCGAGCATGGGTGGAGATCAAGTAGATGATTCTGTTAGCTGGAAAGAGAAGTTAGCATCTCTGAAAGTGAATATTTGGATTCTTTGTTTATTTGTAGTTGTAATGGGTGGTATTTATTTAGGCTTCTTCACTGCAACAGAAGCGGCCGGTGTTGGTGCGTTAGGAGCATTAATTATTGCTCTTTTACGTCGTAAGTTAACATGGAACGTATTCTCAGAGGCTATATTTGGAACGATTAAAACAACGGGTTTCATCTTTGCTATTGTAATGGGAGCGTTCTTACTAAACTACGTGCTAACGATTACGCGTGTTCCCAACTTATTAGCAGATTCATTCCTCGAAGCAAATTTATCACCATCTGTATTTTTCATTTTAATGGTTATTATGTACTTAATTCTAGGTGCCATCATGGATACATTAGCGATGGTAGTAGTAACAATTCCAATTTTATTACCAACTTTAATCTCTTATGATTTCAACTTAATTTGGTTTGGGGTTATTATCGTATTACTTGTTGAGTGTGCGTTAATTACACCACCTGTTGGAATGAACTGTTTTGTATTGCGCGGTGTCGTTAAAGAGCTAGATCTAGGAAGCATCTTCAGAGGGGCAGCGATTTTCGCTATTCCGATTATTTCGCTTATTTTCTTATTATATGCGTTCCCAGATGTTGTGACATTCCTGCCAAATTTGATTAAGTAGCGAAGGAGGTCGTTTGTTTGAAAGTCAATTCGGTGACAGGAGCTTTACATATTGATGATTTAGGCTGCACGTTAATACACGAGCATATGAGAACGAGATCTGAAGCTGTTGCTGTTCAGTTCCCGCATTTATATGATGAACAAGAAGAGTTCGAATTAGCGAAAGCTCAAGTTCTTGGAACGAAAAAATACGGTGTAAAAACAATTTTTGACCCGACCGTAATGGGGCTTGACCGAGATGTAAAGTTAATGGAAAGAATTTCAAAAGAAACGGGAGTTCAAATAATCGCTGCAACGGGTGTTTACACATTTAATGTTTTGCCTACTCGATTTGCTGTTAATGATATAGATTTTTTAGCAGCACAATTTGTTCGAGATATTAAAGTTGGAATCCAAAACACGTCGATTAAAGCTGGTTTTTTAAAATGTGCAACGGATGCACAAGGAGTGACGCCAGATGTTGAGAAAGTGTTAAGAGGCGTTTCACGAGCACATTTACAAACAGGGTTGCCAATTATGACACACTCTCATCCTGCAACAGAAACGGGATTAAGACAAATTGAAATTTTTGAGCAGGAGGGTGTCGACTTAACGAAGGTGTTAATCGGACATTGTGGAGATACAGACAATGTGAACTATATCGAAAGAGTACTAAATTATGGTGTATTTATCGGGATGGATCGATACGGAATCTCGAAAGTACTATCTACGGAGAAACGAAATGAAACAGTTCTTAAATTGCTTAACAAAGGTTACGTGAACCGAATGTTTTTATCACAAGATTATTGCTGCACAACCGATATGTACAAGCCCAATCATTTGAAGAAAAATGTTCATCCTGATTGGTCGATGACATATTTATTAGAAACGGTTATTCCTCTCTTAAAACAATATGGAGTAACGGAAGATCAACTAAATACGATGATGATTAATAATGTAAAAAGATGGTTTGGAGCTATTAAATAACAAGAGACTAAAGAGGGAACAGAAATGTTTCCTCTTATTTTGTGCGACGGGCAGTTGATGGTGATGAGAATAATCGAGAGCTCTGTAATCGAGTAAGTAGACCTAAATGCAATAAATTTGAAGCACCGCGGTTTGGATAAGTTGACGATTATGTGAAGTAATAGGAAGTCCCTACTTGTAATGATTTTCGCAAAGAATTAGCCGAATAGAAAATAGCTTACCAAGGGGTAGTATCTGGAAATCGATTTCCTGACGCTACCCCTACTAGTGATTAAATAATCGTTATAAAAAAATCCCAAATATAAGATCGTGCAATTTTGTGGATAAATATAACAAAAATATAAAATTTTTATATATAATATATTGTATGGAAGGTGGTGTATTCAATGCTAAAGCTGTTAGTTTCCGGTTCATCTCCTTTAGTTGATTATGTGAAAACAGAGATAGAGAAGCGGAGAGGAAGTATACAAAATTTAACCGTTCAAGAAGTCGACTCAAAGCATATATTGAATCATCCTAATTATATTAATAATGAGGATATTTTAATTTGTGGTGTCATTTTAGCCGAAAGATTAAGAAAATTAAATGTAAGGGGACAGTTAGTTCCGTTAAGAGTTCAAACGCAAGATTTTATTAAAGCATTAGTGAAAGCATCGAAATATTCCGGACAAATATGTATTATAAACTACTATAAGGAATTTATAACCGAGGATACATATTTTAGTGAAGAAGGCTTGAAAGGGCTATTAGGGTTAAATATTCAACAATATGTATACAATTCTACGGAACATGCAGAAGAAGTTATTAAAATATTAAGTAAGGATACCAAGAATGTTATTATTGGTTCAGGCTTAATTGTGAATTTAGCTAAGAAGTATGGCTTACATAGTGTTCTATGGTATGGACAAGAGACCATTCAGCTTTCAGTAAATATTGCGTTTGATATTTTAAAAGCAAAGGTGCTAGAGCGAAGCAATCAAAAACGTCAAAGCATCGTTATGGAAAATTTCCCCGACGGTGTTATAAGTTTAAATCGTATGAATCGTATAATAAATATTAATCAAGCTGCTATCAATATATTAGGATTGGACAAAAACAAGAACTACGAATCGCTTTTTATTTCAGATATTTTAGACAAAAGTGAGTTGTTAAATGAAACTTTGTCCCAAAAAGAGTTAACCGATAGCATTTTAAAATATAAAAATAAGACGCTTATTGTTGATAAGCATTTAATTTATGTAGATAACCTGCTTGATGGTAATGTCATTTTATTGTCCGATGTTGAAGCCTTACAGCAGAAGGAAAACAAAGTAAGAAGAAAGTTAAATAAAAATTACGAAGGCGCGGAATATACGTTCAATGACATTATAGGACAAAGCGAGCAAATGATTAAAGTAAAATTGAAGGCACAAAAATTTGCCATGGCTGATGCAAACGTCCTTATTTTAGGTGAATCAGGAACGGGTAAAGAATTATTTGCTCAAAGTATTCATAATGCAAGCAGGCGATCTAATCATCAGTTTGTTGCGGTAAACTGTGCAGCCATTCCAGAGAACTTGTTAGAAAGTGAGTTCTTTGGTTATAGTGACGGAGCATTTACTGGTGCATTAAAGGGTGGGAAGCCAGGATTGTTTGAGATAGCGCATAATGGGACGATTTTTTTAGATGAAATTGGAGAATTGCCCTTAAGTATGCAGGCGAAGCTGCTACGAGTGTTACAAGAAAAAAGTATAAGAAGAGTAGGAAGTGCAACTTCGATTCCGATTGATGTTCGTGTTACTTCAGCGACGAATGTAAATTTAATGGAAGGTGTTAAATCTGGCGAATTTCGAATGGATTTGTACTATCGAATCGCTGTATTAAACTTATTTTTACCAAATTTAAATCAGAGAAGAAATGATATCGGCCTGCTGTTAAAGAAATTTACAGTGAATAATTATCCGAATCTTTATCCTGTTATTGAAGAACATTTCAATTCATTGTTGGAGTTGTTAGAAAATCATAAATGGGAGGGAAACGTCCGAGAATTTGAAAATACGATTGAAAGACTATTTGCTTATATAGGAACGGATTCCGACATTGAAAAAGAGTTAATTGTAGAATATTTAGAGGAATCGATAAGTGAAAATTATTATTTATTGAATAAAGCTGACCCGATTAATGAAACATTCCAGGAAATGATTAAAGAAGTTGAACTTTCAAAGATTCAAGAAGCGTTGGCAAGAACGAATGGAAATAAACAAGAAGCAGCAAAAATTTTAGGAATTAGTAGAAGTACGCTTTGGAGAAAATTTAATGAAATTAACTCAAAATAATCAAAAATATACTAAACTCCTCGCAGGTTGTTATTTGGCCTGATGGGAGTTTTTTTTATGAAACGTTCATGTTTCAAATTTAAAACATAGAAAAAAGACGTGGACAAAGAATAGCTAATATTCTTTTAAATTTGAACAAAAAAGGAAAGAAAAACGTGAACAACTGAATAATCAAAGATTTTCATTTGGAAAATGAAACTTTGGCACGCAATTTGCTTTTATTATATGTAACTTATACTTTTTATGTTTTTATGATGAAGTTGAGTCAATTTAATAGAAAGAAAGGGGTGTAGTTTATGAGTAATCTTGATACATTATTTAATCCTTCCAGTGTTGCTATTATCGGGGCATCACCTGATGAAAAAAAAATTGGTGGTCGTCCTTTAAGTTATATTCAACGTTATGGCTTTGAAGGAGAAATCTATCCGATCAATCCAAAATATGAGGAAATTAGCAATTTAAAATGCTATGGCGATATCCTACAAGTTGAAAAAGATGTAGATGTAGCCATTATCGCTCTACCTAGTTCAGCTGTTATCGAAAACTTTAAAAAATGTGCACAAAAAGGCATTAAATCGGTTGTTATTTTCAGTGCAGGATTCGGTGAGATTGGTGAAGAAGGAAAGCAGATCCAAGATGAAATGGTCCAAATTGCAAAACAACATGGTATCCGTGTATTAGGACCTAACTGTTTAGGATTATTTAATGTAAGAACAGGATATTACGGTACGTTCTCGACTATTATCGAAGATGAAAAACCACTTAAAAGCAAAATTGGTTTTGTGAGTCAAAGCGGTGCATTTGGTTCACATGTATTTACGTTAGCAAGACAGCAAAACATTGGTTTCAGTTATTTTGTTGCAACAGGTAATGAAGCAGATATCGATGTAGCAGATTGTGTTGAATATTTTGCTACAGATCCGAACACAAATGTTATTGCTTGCTATATAGAAGGGGTTAAGGATGGAGAGAAATTACTCAACGCCTTTAAACTTGCTCGAGATAATAATAAGCCCGTTATCGCTATAAAAGTAGGATGCTCAGATGTAGGTATGAAGGCAGCAATGTCACATACAGGGTCCATCGTTGGGTCAGATAAAGTATTCGATACTGTATTTAAACAAAGCGGTGTATATCGTGCAAAAACAATTGATGAATTTTTAGATGTTACATATGCAGCTTCTCAGCTTCCTCCATTAAAGGGCGACCGTGTTGCTGTATTTACAATCTCTGGTGGTGTCGGTATTTTACTAGCGGATCAATTAGCAGAGAACAGCTTTACTTTACCAGAGACACCGGCCGATGTACAAGCGAAATTAAAGGAAATTTTACCGATTGCCGGAACGCATAACCCAATTGACACTACAGCACAAATTTCATATATTCCTTCGCTTTTAGAAGATTTCATGGATGCTGTGTTATCGAGTGGAGCTTATGATGCGTCCGTCATTTTCTTAGGATTTGCTGGCTTAAAGCATGATTCGATTAAAGAACGTATTGAAGTGTTGCGCAAAATGAAAGATAAATTCCCGCACATTCCACAAATTACAGTGACAATCAACAGTCCTGAATCAAGCTTAGCATTTAGAGAGGCGGGAGTACCAGTCTTGCAAGATCCTACTCGTGCAGTCATCGCATTAAAAACACTGAAAGACTTTGAACAATTTAGAAATCGAAGTGTTCCACAGGATTTCAAACGTTTCCAAGTAGATTTATCTGGTGTAGATGGCTGTTTAACAGAGTATGGAAGCAAAAAATTCTTGCAACAATTTTATCTTCCAATTACGAATGAAAAGCTTGCTGTGATAGAAGCAGAGGCAGTTCAATTTGCGAAAGAATTAACTTACCCACTTGTTCTGAAGGGGATGTCACCTCAAATTTTACATAAGACAGATAAAGGTCTTGTAAGTTTGAACATTCAAGCGGAAGAACAGGTTATTACAGAATTCAGAAGATTAAAAGGAATTATTGACAACACGCCTGGTGCTGAGTTCGAGGGTGTACTCATTCAAGAAATGCTAAAAGGCGACTTTACTGAAATGTTTGTTGGCTCTAAATACGATCCAATCTTCGGGCAAATGATCATCGTTGGTTTTGGTGGTATTTATATCGAAGTATTGAAAGATATTTCGATGCGCAAAGCACCAGTATCCGTGCAAGAAGCCGCAGAGATGATTTTAGAGTTAAAAGCGAGCAAAATTTTACAAGCTTATCGAGGTAAAGAAGCGAGTGATATAGCAGCACTTAGCCAAGTTATTTCAAAATTTAGTGAAGTTATCGCAAGCCTAGATGAGGACCTATCAGAAGCAGACTTAAACCCAATCATGGTATTTAGTGAAGGCCAAGGTGTAAAAATTGCTGACGGCTTAATTACATTTAATAAGCAACTCACAAAGATTTAATAAAAAAGGAGAGAATGAGAATGGATTTCCGTATAGCAGAAGAAACACAAGAGATTATTAACGCCTTAAAACAGTTTGTAGAAAAAGTAGTTATTCCTTTAGAAGAAGAAAACCGCAGCCTTTTATATAATGAGCGCAACTACTATTTAGAAGACGGTCGTCGCCATCCGAAAGTAGAAGAACTTCGCAAAATTGTTCGCATGGAATCGGCAAAAGGAGGCTTCTACACAATGTTTGGTGATGAGGAACTTGGCGGTGAGCAGCTAGGTCCTGTTACCTCGCTCTTAGTAGCAGAAGCCTTAAACAAACATTATCCAAACCGTAAATTAATCGATCAGGTTATTATTCCGTCTCCATTTACAAACGGTTTAACACCTGTATTAAAAGGCTTACAACCTTCTTTAAAAGAAAAATACTTGCCGAAAATTTCAAGCGCTGAAGAAACACTTTGCTTCGGTTTAACAGAACCCGATGCAGGTTCTGATGTATGGGGGATCAAAACCCGCGCGGTACGTGATGGAGATGAGTGGGTAATCAACGGTACCAAACAGTGGATTTCAAACGCAGCTTATGCAAGCTACTGTATGTTATTTGCGGTGACAAATCCAGAGCTCTTTGCACAACGTAAAGGTGGTATTTCATGCTTCTTCGTTGATACGTCATGGGAAGGCTTCAACGTAGATTCCATTATTCCAACCATGGGTTCATTAGGTGGCGATGCAGCAATCATCAGCATTGAAAACTTACGAGTTCCACATGAGCATGTTATCGGTAAAGTAGATGATGGTTTTACAAAAGCGATTCACGGTATTAACAATGGGCGTCTTGGCATGAGTGGTAAATGTATCGGTTCTGCACAATGGGCTTTAAAGAAAGCAGTTGAATATGCAAACATCCGTGAAACATTCGGCAAGAAGATTAGTGAACACCAGATGATTCAACATATGCTTGCGGAATGTGCAATGGACATTTATGCAGCTCGTAACATGGCTTTACACTGCGCATGGAAGATTGAAAATTCCGAAAAGACACCAGCGAAAGAAATTTCAATGGTTAAAGCTTATTGTACAGAAATGATGGGTCGCGTATATGACAAAGCGATCCAAATCCACGGCGGTATGGGTGTATCAAACGAATTAGAGCTTGAAGAAGGATTCCGCCTAGCAAGAACGCTTCGTATTCCAGATGGTACATCTGAAATTCACCGTCGTACAGTTGCTCGTAGACTATTAAAAGGGGATTTAAACTTTAACTAATTCAAAAACGGGAGGTAAGTACATGTCAAACAATGTAGCATCTGAAAAAGCAGTATTGATTGAACGAAAAGGCAAAATTGCTTATATCATTTTAAACCGACCAGAAAAATTAAATGCGTTAAATGCGGCTCTATTCCGCGATTTAGATGGGGCGCTAGATGAACTAGAGCATGACGATAGCGTGAGCGTGGTAATTATCAAAGGAAATGGTCGAGCATTTTGTGTAGGATATGACGTAGAAAAATATAAGTCACCTTCAGTAATTGAAGATAAAAATAATCTGGAAGGCTATACACGTCGTTGGCTTCGCGTTTGGGAATATCCTAAGCCAATTATTGCACAAGTGCACGGCTATGCTTTAGCTGGCGGTACGCAATTAGTGGCTTGCTGTGACATTGTTATAACAGATGAGGATACAAAATTCGGATTCCCATCTTTACCGTTAGGCGGCGGTTTCGTCGGTATTTACTGGGGTTGGCATGTCGGTCATCAACGCGCAAAAATGTTAGATTTAACAGCTGGAAGCCGCATTACAGGTCGCGAAGCTGAACAATACGGCATTGCAGCTAAATGTGTAAAAGCAGATGAATTAGAGGAAGAAACGTTAAAAATTGCGCGTGGTATTGCGAAGACACCTTTAGATATTTTAAAGCTGAAAAAGCAAGCACATAATCGCATTATGGATTTGCAAGGTTTCCGCACAGGGATTATGTTCGGTCCAGATCAAGATGCAATCATTCATACAGCGGATGGTATTAAGCTTGTTCAACAAAAAATTGCAGAGAAAGGCTTAAAAGGGGCAATTCAATGGTTTAACGAGCAAGACGTATAATGAGGTTCAAAAATATCAAAAGAAGGTGACTCACATGCGTTTTAAGCAAAAAGTAGCGATTGTAACAGGTGGCGCCCGAGGTATCGGAGCAGAAACGGCTCGGTTACTAGCTGAAGAGGGGGCACGCGTTGCGCTATTTGATTTAAATGAGTCGCAATTGAACAAAACAGCAGAGCACTTGCGTAGCTACGGAAATGAAGTGTTAACGTTTACCGTTAATATTAAGGATCGAGCGCAAGTGCAACAAGCTGTCGAACAAGTAGTTGCTCATTTTAAAAAGGTAGATATTATAATCAACTGTGCGGGTGTTTTACAAGATAATTTGCTTACGAATATGACGGAAGAGGAATGGGACTTCGTTATCGATATCAATTTAAAAGGCTCTTATTTACTAGCACAAGCAGTTGAACCTTATATGGTGCAACAAGGTAGTGGGAAGATTGTCTTAATCTCTTCACAGGCTGCTTTAGGGGCAAAAGGGAGAGTCAATTATGCTGCTTCAAAGGCTGGCGTACAAGGCATTACGCGTACACTTGCTATTGAACTAGGACCAAGTGGGATTAACGTCAATTCAGTAGCCCCTGGTTTTATTGATACGGAGATGAGTGCTGTGTCTGAACAGTCTGCGAACAAACGAGGCATCGAAAACTTCCAAAAAGTGAAACAAGAGATGATTAATAGCAATCCGATTCGTAGAACAGGGAAGCCAGAAGATATTGCTTACACAATTTTATTCTTAGCCTCAGAGCAGGCGAGCTATATTACGGGGCAAACGATTTATGTAACCGGAGCTCCTTAAAGAGGAGGGAAACGTCATGAAAGTTTTAGGTATTAGCGGCACATTAGTAGGGTCTAAAACGAGCATTTTAGTTGATAGTTTGCTAAAGCAATTGCAACAAACGCTACCAGATGTAGAAGTGGAACTGCTTGATTTGAAAAACTATCAATTAGATTTTTGCGATGGCAGACCAACAATGAAATACAGTAATGAAACGCAAGCCGTGATTGAAAAAATCACACAGGCAGATGCTTTCATTATCGGTACAACGATTTTACATGGCTCTATGCCAGGCGCATTAAAAAATTTATTCGAACTTGTACCCATCCCAGCCTTCACCAATAAATGCGTTGCTTTTGCGGCAAACGGCGGCAATCACCTACATTATTTAGCGATTGAAAACTATGTAAAGCCCGTTGCAAACTATTTAAAAATGTTTGTGTTACCAGAATATGCTTTTGCTCTATCTTCAGATTTCAATGAGCTAAATGAGCTAAAGGAAGAAAAGGCATATGAAATAAATCAAATTATCGAAAGCTATGCTAGCTATTTGAAAAAGCTAGCGCAATAGATAAAAGGAGGAACAAAATGACGAATGTGCAAGCTACGTCTGAACAATTATTTAAGGAGGTAATGGGGAGCTATCCTTCTGGTGTAACCGTTATCACAACGGTAGATGCAAACAATCAACCAGTTGGGCTAACAGCAAACTCCTTTGTATCCGTATCGATTGACCCGTTACTCATTTTATGGAGTATTGATAAAAAGGCTGGAAGCTATACGGCGTTTGATCAATCAGATCATTTTGTTGTAAACATTTTATCGGCAGACCAACAGGATATTTGTTGGGCGTTTGCAAGTAAAACTGAGCTAGACCGTTTCAGCAAATGCGAATGGCAAATGTCTGAAAATAACGTACCAGTCATCAAGTCAGCATTCGCAAACTTAGAGTGTAAAAAGCATCAAGTTGTAGATGCAGGCGACCACTATATTTTTATTGGTCAGGTTGTGAACATTCAGAAGAATAATCAAGAGCCAATGCTATACTTCAGACGCAATGTTGGTCCAGTTCCTGCCACTTTTGGCTGCTAAGGGGGAGGCTAAAAATGAATCAACAAACTGCTGATAATCATCAATATTGGTACGGAAAAATTGAACATTATTTGAAAGATGACCCAGACTTTTTAGAAATCTATAAGAGCTTTACAGAAGCTCCTTGGAGAAGTGGACATTTAGATGCTAAAACAAAAGAGCTTTTGAATATTGCGTTAAGTGCTTCACCCACTCATTTAAATATGGCAACGACGCAAGCCCATATTCGGAAAGCGTTAAATCTTGGGGCAACAAAAAAAGAAATTGCAGAAGTATTAAAGATTGTCAGTATTTTAGGTGTTCATACATGCGCAGTAGGAATTCCACTTATGATGGAGCATTACCGGAGCGATGAGGCGTTAGATGACTCAGATTATACGGAGGAGCAACGCGCATTAAAGCAAAAATTCATCGATACTATGGGGTATTGGAATCAATTCCAAGATGATCTTATCCGAATGGATACAAAGTATTTTGATTCCTACTATGAATTTTTAACCATTCCAACGAGAAGAAAAATATTGGAACCGAAAGTAATTGAGTTTATTTATATCGCAATTGATTCCTCGACAACGCACTTGTTTGAAAAAGGCATTGAAGTCCATTTAAAAAATGCGATTAAATATGGTGCGACACAAACTGAGTTGTTAGAAGTATTTCAATTAACATCAGCTATCGGTTTCCATACCTTATTTGAGACGTTACCGATTCTTGAGAACGAAGTAGCAAAACAAAAAAATCTTAAAGGATGAAAATTATGACAACTATTTTCCATGAAGAGTTATTAGACATGAAGAGTAACATCCGAGACTTCATTGATAATGAAGTGGAAGTATTTGCGATCAAATCGAGCGAGAAGATGAAATTCCAGAGAGAATTATTAAAATGAGCCAAGAAATGGGATTATTCGGTCTTAGTATTCCAGAAAAATACGGTGGATTAGGACTAAATATGGTCGGCAAATGCGGGATTTACGAGGAATTAGGCCGTACAATTAATGGCTATACGACATTCATCGGGGCACATACCGGGATTGGTAGTGTTGGGATTGTTGACCTCGGAAACGAACAACAAAAGAAAAAATATTTACCGAAAATGGCAAGTGGTGAATATATTGGTGCTTTCGCTTTAACAGAACCAAGTGCAGGTTCTGATGCAACAGCCCTCAAACGACAGCTGTTCGAAAAGGTGATAAATATATTATTAACGGCTCGAAGCATTACATTACGAATGCACCTGAAGCATCTGTATTTACAGTGATGGCTGTAACAGATAAATAAAAAGGCGCAAAAGGAATTACTTCATTTATAGTAGAGAAAGATTCTCCTGGTTTAGTAATTGGAAAACATGAGGAGAAAATGGGCTTACATGGCTCACATTCTGCAGAAGTATTCTTCGAGGATTGCGAAGTCCCAGTAGAAAACGTGCTTGGTGAAGAAGGTTTTGGTTATGTGAATGCACTAAAAATTTTAGCAAATGGTCGAGCTGGACTTGCTGCTCGAACCTTGGTTCTAGTCAAAAGCTACTTGAAATGTCCGTAAAATATGCAAGCGAACGTGTTCAATTCGGTAAGCCGATTATCCAGCAGCAAATTATTCAACATTATTTAGCTGAAATGGCACTTGATATCGAATCATTACGTGCTCTTACTTACCATGTGGCAGGTCTTGTTGATACAGATCAAAAGGTTATTAAAGAAGCTGCGATGGTAAAATTATACGGATCTGAAGTTTACAGTAGAATAGCTGATAAAGCTGTTCAAATTCATGGTGGGATTGGCTATATTCGTGAATATCCAATTGAGCGCTACTATCGTGATGCTCGCATTACAAAAATTTATGAAGGTACGTCGGAAATCCAAAAAAATATTATTGCTGCACAATTAATCAAGGAATATATCAAATAAGTTCCAACTCATAGATTTTATAAGGAGTGATAGGATGGCATTACCTTTAGAAGGTTATAAAGTATTAGATTTATCTCGTACTTTAGCGGGACCTTATGCTACGATGATGCTTTCTGATATGGGAGCAGAAGTAATTAAAGTAGAGGAACCAAAATCCGGCGATGAATCTAGGCGATTTGTGCCGCCTCACTGGAATGGGGAAAGCTGTTATTTCCTTTCAGCTAACCGTAATAAAAAAGGAATCACGGTCAACCTAAAATCCCCTGAGGGTATTGAATTCATTAAACAACTAGCACAAAAAGCCGATGTGGTAGTAGAAAATTTCCGCACTGGCACGATGGAGAAGCTAGGAATCGGCTATGATGTCCTTAAAGAAATCAACCCTAAAATTGTTTTTTGCTCCATTTCCGGATTCGGCCGTACAGGACCAGAAAAAGATAAAGCAGGTTATGATGTATTGCTGCAAGCATATGGTGGATTAATGAGCATTACAGGTACAGAAGATATTCCTGTGAAAGCTGGCATGTCGATTGCAGACTTGTCAGCAGGTATGTTTGCCGCATTTTCAATTGTGAGCGCTTTAATGGGCGTACAAAAAAATGGTGTAGGTCAATATTTAGATGTAAGTTTACTTGATTGCCAAGTAGCGTTATTGAACCATATGGCGACAGGCTATATGGCGAATGGCCTTTATCCGAAAAGAATGGGTACAGCTCATGAAACACTCGTACCTTATGGTGGATTTAAAACGAAAGATTCCGATGTTGTTGTTGCAGTCGGAAACGATGGTTTATGGAACAAGTTCTGTGAAGCTTTACAATGGTTTGATTTACTTGCAGACAAACGTTTTACAAATAATAAAGATCCAGTTGCCAATCGTGAGGTTCTAGAAAAAATGCTAAGTGAGCGTCTCCTTGAAATGGAAACGACTGAAATCATTAGTAAGTTAGACGTATATGGCGTGCCATGTGGAACAATTCAAAATATCGAGCAGGTCATGACAAGTCCCCAAGTGAGGGCTCGTAATATGATGGTCGACATTAAACACCCGAATATACCAAATTTAAAAGTACCAACTTTTCCTGTGAAGTTCTCAGGAACACCCATTGTTGTTAAGTCTCCTCCCCCTTTTTTAGGACAACATACAAATGAAGTATTAACAGAGCTAGGTTACACTGATGAAATGATAAAAAATTTAAGAAAACAAGAAGTCATTTAATTAGTGGAACTTAACCAATTGCCCTTTAAATAGAGAAGCTCCTTTAGAAGGACGTCTAGAGGGAAAATGTCCTTCTTTAGGGAGAAATGATTCATAGAGGAGTGAAGCAAAGTGGGTAGATTAGATGGAAAAGTTGCCATTATTACAGGTGGTGCACGTGGACTAGGTGCCACACACGCTCGAGTATTTATCAATGAAGGGGCAAAGGTAGCCATCACAGATATATTAATAGAAGAAGGAAATAAACTTGCCGAAGAACTTGGACCATATGCAACATTTTATCCACATGATGTAACAAAATTAGTACAATGGGAAGGCATTGTTGCTGATGTAGAAAAAACGTTCGGTCCTGTAAATATATTAGTGAATAATGCTGGAATTGGTTTTAAAAAGTCGATTTTAGATATGACAGAACAAGAGTATCGTAAAGTAATTGATGTTAATCAAGTGAGCGTTTTTTTAGGCATGAAGACCGTGTTACCATCCATGCTAAAAACAAAAAATGGTTCCATCGTTAACATCTCCTCCATAGCTGGTCTTTTAGGTAGCAAGGATGGTTCTGTCGCATATGATGCATCAAAATTCGCTGTGCGTGGCATGACAAAATCAATTGCACTTGAACTGGCACATACAGGCATTCGGGTTAACTCTGTTCATCCAGGTATTATTTTTACACCTATGACCTTGACAAACGATGAAAAACCCCATGTTGTCGAATCCATAGGTAAGCTATTAACTCACGTTCCTATGCAACGTGGCGCAACACCAGATGAAGTAACGAAACTCGTGTTATTTTTAGCAAGCGATGACTCAAGCTATTCAACTGGATCAGAATTTGTTATTGACGGTGGTTTAACAGCCAATCGTTACGGATGATAACGAGTGTTTTGAACACATGCCCTATATTGAAACACGATAAAATCTTCACTTATCAACCTGTATAAATGTATTTATGTAAATACATTTATACAGGTTTTGTTAAAATTCTACTTTTCTTCTCGATACAAATACTCAATAGTGGCTATTTCAACCACACCTACCATCGTGTTGCCGTTTATAAAAGCAAAAAAAAATCTAGTTGCTTTCCTAAATTAAAGTAGAATACGAGGGGAACGTATGTTATGATTTGGTTTCTACATAGTAAATTTAAATTTGAGGTGTATCCAAATGAATAAAACAGAATTAGTGAAAGTAGTAGCAACACAAGCTGAACTGACACAGAAAGATGCTGCAAAAGCAGTTGGTGCGTTATTTAAAACGATTTTTAACTCACTTGCTAAAGAAGAGAAAAATGGATTTGTTACGTTTGAGGTTCGTCAACGTTCAGCGCGAAAAGGTCGTAATCCGCAAACAGGTGAAGAAATAGATATTGCTGCTTCTAAAGTTCCAGCTTTTAAACCAGGTAAGGAATTAAAAGAAGCAGTTAAATAAAAAATATATATCTATAAGAATGTAAAAGTATTCTGGGGATGAGATAGTCTCCAGAGTATTTTTTTTTTATGACTTTAGTCCGTTGAGCTCGCGATATCGTGCGAAACAGAAAACCACCTGCTATTTGGAGGCTACTTGAGGTTTACTTTTTATTTACAATGATTTAATCAGAACGGAAAATTAGTACGGACTTTTGTGTCAACCGTCATTTGATGACGAGTGACACAAAAGTTCAGACTATAAAAACAT
This sequence comes from uncultured Caryophanaceae bacterium, assembly GCA_963792445.1. Classification (GTDB taxonomy): domain Bacteria; phylum Bacillota; class Bacilli; order Bacillales_A; family Planococcaceae; genus Rummeliibacillus. The sequence continues at coordinate 32,043 of CAWBWO010000004.1, forward strand.
GATTATAACAAGGTTTATCTTTTAATTGTCTAAAGTTTCGTGTCATAAAATAGTGACACAAAACTTTAGACTTTATTGTAATTTGACACAAAAATCTAGACGCTCTCGAAAAATGACACCAAAGTCTAGACACTCTTGTACTACACTTCTGATTATCAGAGAATTAAACTTTTGTGGATTTAGAATAAAGTTTGATCATAAA
>CAWBWO010000005.1:0-176766 GCA_963792445.1 uncultured Caryophanaceae bacterium
AAGGGTGTGCTGCATAGATAGCAATGCACTATGTCAGCACCTCCATCTTGTTGAGCTTTAAGATTTCCTTACGTGCCACATCCATTTCAAGGGATATTCCATGATGAAACTAAATCTCCTGTAGGACAATCCACCGCTCGCCCAACACGCCCTCCAATTTGGATGAGCGCACTTGAAGTGAAGATGCCGCTTTCTGCACCAACGACTGCCACTTGAACTTTTGGAATCGTAATACCGCGTTCTAGAATTGTTGTCGTTAGTAGCCCAGGAACCTATTCTCTCTTAGTGCCAATACTTTCTCCTTGCGATCAGGGTCTTCCGCATGAACAGCTTCAATTTTAGGATGCAGCTTTTGAAAAAGTTTGATTGCTTTCTCCATTAATTCGATGGTGGGAAAGAAGATTAAAAAAGGCTCGTTATTCGAAAGGCACATGTTTGTCCATTCTTTCAACTTTTCTGGATCCTCCCTTTCGTCAATTGCCTCTTATCGTTAAAAAGTGAATCATATCGTGGCACCGGGAGTGGATGACCATGATATCGCCTCGGAATCAAGGATACCCTCCATTTAATTTCTTCACTTTATCGATTAATTCATCTGAAGGCATTGCCGTAACAAATAGAATCGGCGCATTTGGTTTCTTTGCTTTCTGAACTGCTTTTTGCAGCGTTTCATCAAATGTATACGGAAATGCATCCGCTTCATCGACAATAGCAACATCAAAAGCGTCTTCAAATCGATACAGCTGATGCGTTGTGGCAACTATTAGTGGCGAATAACGATTTTCAACAGTTCCCCCACCGTATAATGCTTGTACAAAAGTGTTCGGAAATACCTTTTGTATACGTGGTGCCAGTTCAAGAACAACATCCGTTCTTGGTGTAGCACACAAACTCGCTTATTTTGCTTGAGACATTCTGCAATGGCTGGGAATAAAATCTCTGTCTTCCCTGCTCCACAAACTGCATGGGTAAGATGAGATTGATTCATTTCGATACTCTCAATTAATTCTTCTGATGCTCTCTTTTGTTGAGGGGTAAAAATGCCATTCCATTGGAAAAGATTTTTCTTTGGCTGATGTATCGTGCGTTGAGGTCCCACCCATTTCAACAAATTCGAACAGCTACTTACCGTGCCCATGTTGATACAATGCCTACAATAAACACAGACTTGCTCGCATTTTACACAATGGAAAGTTGCGAAAAATCCTTGATTCTGATTTCGACATCGATTGCAAATATATTTGGTATTTGAGAATAGTTTATGGTTGGATTGGATTAATTGAATTCCTGGTAACATTTGGATATAGTCCCATTTGAATATGGTTGTTCGATTGTTTCGGCTTTGAATGGGGAATAATCACGAAGCCACAAGCGACCAGTTAAGAAATCTCGAAGTTGATAGTTAAATAGATTGTATGGGGAAGAAAGTTTTTTTACTGGTTGTGATTTGTTGAGTTTGTAGTGCAATAGTTTCCTCCAATTCTGGGGTTGGATTGGATTTAGTTTACAAAATTTGGTGGTAGATTGCAATAGGATTGTTAGCGGACTGAGAATGGAGTTATGAATCTATTTTTTGACGCGGATGATTAAGAGCATTTAAGGCTTTGCCGTTTGATCTTATTTGCTGATGAAATTTTAATTTCTTGCACTTTCCGTCTGTTTCTTGCATTTTTGAATGACTTACTTGCAATTTCAGATACTTTACTTGCGTCTTTTCAAATTGTATTTGCATATTCGCCATTTTAAGTCCTCGAATGCTCTGATTGTTCACGGCTGGGAATCAATGTTACAACTCTATTTTTTGCTGCGGAAAGTTAAGAGTATATTTACTCGCCAGTAAACAAATGACCATAAAAAACCCACCAAGCTTGGTGGATTCCTAAACTATTCTATTTTTTATACCAAGCCATCCCCAAAGACACCTTCACCTAAATGTGTACCAATAACTGGCCCAAAATAACTTAGTTTAAAGTCAACAGATGGGTATTTTTCTTGAAGGGTAGCAATCCACTCTTTCCCATCTTCTTCACAGTTTCCATGAATCACCACTGCTTCGATATTCGGATGGGTAGCCACGTCTTCGCCAAGTAATTCTTCCACTCGTTTTAGCGCTTTTTTGCGTGTGCGGATTTTTTCGAATGGGACGATTACTTTGTCTTGGAAATGCAGGATTGGTTTTATCTGTAATAAGCCACCGATTAATGCAGATGCTGCTGAAAGTCGTCCACCGCGTTGTAGATGAGATAAATCATCTACCATGAAATAAGCACGCAACGATTTTTTCATTTCATCGAGCTTTGCGATGATTTCTTTTGCCGATGCACCTTTTTGAGCCATTTTGCCTGCTTCGATCACATAGAAACCTTGGGCAGCGCATGCGATTTCGCTATCGTAGCCAAAGACTTTGACACCTTCGACCATTTCCCCTGCTTGGACAGCGCCTTGATATGTACCACTTATACCGCTTGATAAGTGAATCGTGACAATTTCATCATAATCCTTTGCAAGCTTTTCAAATAAAGTAACAAATGAACCGACGGGTGGCTGAGAAGTTTTAGGAAGCTCCTTTGCTTCGCGAACTTTATTATAAAAAGTAGTTACGTCAATCGTGCCTTCTGCATAAGTTTCTTGATCAAATGTGACACTAAGCGGTACTACGTGAATGTTATATTGTTGTTTTTCAGCTTCTGACAAATAGGCTGTACTATCTGTTACAATTGCTGTCGCCATAAAAAATATTCACTCTCCTAGCTTAAACTTAATTCTATAGTAACTTACTTTGAATGTTAAATGAACTATCAGTATTGCAAATCTTACTAGATTTCATTTTATTCTACTTAAAACTAAATTTTCACTGCAGTACATAAAAAAAGAACGCAAGGCACACTCCCTGCATTCTTCTATAAACAAACTTATTCTTTTGTCCCCATTACATATACGGCTGAAATACCCCACTTTCCGTTTTCTTTCGTCATCACTGTGACTTGGTTTAGTGGTTGGGTAAATGAGTTGTTATCTTGTTTTACGACTGTTTTGATATTTGCAAAGACTTCTGCATAATCTTTTTTATATTTTTTAATCGTTACATTTTTTGCTGTACGTTTTACATTATATTCTTTAAAGGCTTGTTTGGTATAATCGATTTCTTCATCGTAATTGAAGCCTTTTGGTGTTTTGGAGATTGTTTTTGCGTATCGGTTGATATCTTGGTCGTTAAAAGAATCGATATATTCGTTAAATACGCCGATAATCGCTTTTTTCTCATCTGCTGGAATGGATTTTGCTTCGTCTACTTTTCCATCTGAATTTAACTCAAAACCAATTTGTTCATCTGCTTGTGAACTAGTTGATTCAGTTGTTGCATCCTCTTTGGTCGAATTCGAATTAACTTTCGAATCTTGTGTAGCCGTTCCAGCATCTGTTTCAGTTTGTTTTGTATCTGTAATTCCATGATTGATTGAGTTATTTTGTGAAGTATAATCAGTATCACTTGTAGAGCCAGATTGAGCATTCGTTTCTTTAGCACTATTATTATTGCCACAAGCTGCTAGCATAAGAGCACAAATTGAGACAAGTGCTAGTTTTCTAAAAATCATTTTTAAACCCTCCTACATTCTCCTTAAGCATAGAATACCCAAAAATTTTATAATTCATAATTTCTGTAATCTTCATAATAAATAAGACGTGGAAAATAAAAATATGTTTCGACATACTTAAGTTAGTATACCTAGAATCTATTTATCTGTCATTTTTGTTGTATTACATATTTTTGAAATCTAGTTTAGGAGGATTTTTCCAGGGGAATAGAAGTTTAGTAGTTTTCCATCATCCCAATAGTGCAAAAAAGGACCAGAGTGACTTTTCTCTAGTCTCTCTAGCCCTTATAAAAGCTATTTTGCTTTATATTATCGAACTTCTACCCAACCGTTTTTGATTGCAGTGACAACGGCTTGTGTACGGTCGTTTACGTTCATTTTTTGAAGAATGCTGGATACATGGTTTTTAACTGTTTTTTCAGAGATGAATAATGTTTCACCGATTGCTCTGTTACTTTGTCCATCTGTTAACAGTTGAAGTACTTCACATTCACGTTTTGTAAGTAAGTGGAAAGGACGGCGAATTTCTGTTTGGTGGAATGATCCTTTGTTTTCGCGTTCGCTTAAACGACGATATTCAGCTACTAAGTTTTTTGTTACTTTTGGATGTAAGTATGAGCCACCAGTTGCTACGATTTTAATTGCATCAACGATTTCATTGGCATCCATTTCTTTTAACATGTAGCCAAGTGCACCTGATTTAAGCGCATGTGAAACATATGATTCATCATCATGGATTGATAGGATGATTACTTTTGCTTCTGGATGTTTTTCCAAAAGTTCAGTTGTTGCTTCTACACCATTTTTTTGTGGCATATTGATATCCATTAACACGACATCTGGTTGGTAGACTTCGTATAAATTTAGAACATCTATACCATCGTCACCTTCTGCTACTACACTAAACGAGTCTTCAAAATCTAAGATTCGTTTTACGCCCTCGCGGAATAATTGATGATCATCTACAATAATAATTTTTGTCATGAGTATTTCCTCCTAATGAATACCTTTATTTTTCTATTCTTGGTGGGTTGGAATTTTAAATGAAAGGCGTGTTCCTTTTTTTTCTATCGATGTAATATCCATTTCACCATTTAATAATTCGACTCTTTCACGCATACCTATTAGGCCAAATGAATTCTTTTTTACAATATTTGTATCGAATCCTGTACCATTGTCCTTAATAGTAATATTTACATATTCTTTACACCACTCAAAATTTACCCATACATCTTGCGCGTGACCGTGCTTAGTCGCGTTGTTTACGCATTCTTGAACTAATCTAAAAACAGCTACCTCATAATTTGTACCTAAACGGACTTGTTCGCCTCTCGAATTAAAGTGAACAGTAGTCCCTTCGTTGTACTCTTCTACAGATTTCAAATACTTATTCAAAGTTGGTACAATACCTAAGTCATCTAATGCCATAGGCCGCAAATCATAGATAATACGTCTTACTTCATGTAACGCGTCTCGTACCATGTCCTTTAATTCTAATATTTCCTGTAGTGCTTTTTCAATACCTCTTTCTTGATAAGTTCGATTAACTAAATCTGTGCGTAATAACACATTTGCGAGCATTTGGGCTGGTCCATCATGGATTTCTCTTGAGATTCGTTTTCTTTCTTCTTCTGTTGCTTCAATGATTTTAATTGTATAATCTTCTTTCATCTTGGCATTCTCAAGTGCAGGGCCAATATGCTTCAAGTCGAATGTTAAATAATTGAGCACGACATTTACCTGATTCACTAAATGATCAGCTCTTTCAATCGTGTCGAGTAAACTTCGCATCCTTCGCTCTAAATCGTCTCTTTTCTCCCGAAGTCTCTTTTCTTCTTGTTGGAGAACGGAATAGCGAATTTGTACTTCATTGGCTTGATCATAAGCTTTGTGAATTTCTTCTTCAGAAAAGATTTTAAAATTCTTGGATACTTCAGCTAAGCGACGTCTTGAAAGCCTTGATTTAACTTCGAGAACATCGTTTTCAGCAATCACATGCTCTATATTAGAACGAACTTCTTCAAGTTCAAGTTTCATTTCGTCAAAAGTTTGTCTACTTTGTTCACTAATCGTAAAGATGTCAGTTTTCGACTCGTCAATCGTTTTAACCATTCGATTGAAAATCTCGTCTAATGATTTCAAATCAATTTTATCATTTGCCATTTACATCACCCTTACATTTTGTGCTACATTAGAAAGAAATAATACACAGAAAAGATTCATAAAAAATATATCTTTCTTACTGCATCCCAAGAATTATTATATCATTTATCAGTCCTAAGACTATTAAATTATGATGACAGACAGATGTCAAAGGTTTCATTATTTATTACCTATATATCGAGGAGTGTAACATGCGAAAAAATTATTTAACACTAAAAGCTATTGGTACAAGTGAAATTGTTATCTCTAAATCTCGCTTTATCGCGAATTGCAAAAGGGTGGAAACTGAAGAAGAGGCTATAGATTTTATACTATCCATAAAGAAAGAACATCATACAGCAACTCATAATTGCTCTGCTTATTTAATCGGTGAGCATGACCAAATTCAAAAAGCAAATGATGATGGTGAGCCAAGTGGCACAGCCGGAGTACCAATATTAGAAGTACTAAAGAAACAGCACTTACAAGATACAGTAGTTGTAATCACGCGGTACTTTGGAGGCATTAAATTAGGAGCAGGAGGATTAGTCCGTGCATATGGGAAAGCCACTACTGCTGGAATAGATGCATCTGGTGTTGTAGAACGTCGTCTGCATCATCTCATGAAAGTTGTCGTAGACTATGGTTGGTTAGGAAAACTTGAAAACGTAATTCGAAACTCTTCCTATATATTAAAAGAAATAAATTATGCGGATCATGTTGAATTTTTAGTTTTTGTGGAAAAAGAGGAAGAATCAGCTTTTACAGAATGGTTAACTGAATTGACAAATGGGCAAGCAATTATTACCTGTGATGACAAATTATTTTTAGAATTTGACAAAAACTAACGTAGAACATCAGAATTAAATTTACTGATTTATCTCCTCATAGTATAATTAAATTCGTTACACTAAAAATGTAGCAACTTTATTTTTGTGCCGACGTCAATTACAAAGGTTAGTATTCCTAATTTAGAGGAGATTATATATGACAAATTCAAGAGTACAGGCCAAAAAGGAGATGCGAGCAAGGAAGGCCCCTAAGAAAAAGAAAAAACATCCGATTCTAAAAACCTTCTTTATTTTAATTGCTTTAATCCTTATTTCTGGCGGTAGTTATGCTTACCATCTTTATAAACAAGGCGAAAAAGCTGCAAATGAAGCTTTCGATAAATCAAATACCCGTGTTAAATCCGCATTGAGGGATTCAAAAGTAGAACCAATGAAAGACAATATTTCGATTCTTTTTGTTGGAATCGATGATAGTAAAGCACGAGAACAAGGTTCAGATCACTCACGTTCTGATGCTTTAATGCTCGCAACATTAAATAACAAAGATAAAACTGTTAAACTATTAAGCATTCCACGTGATTCATATGTTTATATTCCATATGTAGGTTATGAAGATAAAATCACGCATGCACATGCTTATGGTGGTACTCAAGCAACTATTGATACAGTCGAACATCTATTAAATGTTCCAGTGGATTATTACTATCGATTAAACTTTGATGCCTTCATTGATATCGTAGATGCACTCGGTGGAGTTGAAGCGACCGTACCATATGAACTTCACGAACTTGATGAAAACGATAAACGTACAGTGAACTTAAAACCGGGTAAACAATTATTAAATGGCCGCGAAGCTTTATCACTTGCTCGTACACGTAAACAAGATAGCGATATCCAACGTGGCGAACGCCAACAAATGATTCTAGAAGCGATCATCAAAAAAGCTTCATCCGTTCAATCATTAACAAAATACGATGACATCCTAGCTGCAGTAGGCAAAAACATGAAAACTAACATGACATTCGGCGAAATGAAATCACTTGCTGTTTACCTAAAGGGTGGCATGCCAAAAGTTGATTCCCTTTCACTAAAAGGTTATGATGACATGTCAACAGGAGTCTATTATTACAAATTAGATAATAATAATCTTGCAGAAATTCAACAAACGCTCCAAAATCAACTAGGAATAAACGACAACAATTCCAACAACTCGCAAACAGGCACAACAAACAACACAAACACGAACAATAGTGAAAATGGTAACGGCAGTAACTTTAGCTCAGACTACAACTCGAACTACAATTCGAATAATGGCCAATAATAATAAGGCATCTAACAGCAGAAAGAATGATGTTAGATGCCTTTTTTGTGTTGAGTTCATCATTTTGGAGTTTTGATTGTTGAATCTGATTTGCTCTTGAGTGGTCTATTCGCTCATTTTCAGATTCTACTCGCTGATCTGGTCGTTCTATTCGCTCATTCGCTAGTCCAATTCGCTCTTTTTACCATTCTATTCGCTATTAACTAAATTCTATTTTAGTCCAATTCGCTCTTTTTACCATTCTATTCGCTATTAACTAAATTCTATTTTCGTTCCATACAAATTATATCCTCAAGACCTCTATTCATTCACTCACTCGCCTATCAAAATCGCTCTTTCTACCATTCCACTCACTCTTGGATGTTCTATTCGCTCTTTTCCAGGTTCTATTCGCTGATTTGATCGTTCTATTCGCTCATTCGCCCATCCAATTCGCTCTTTCTACCATTCTATTCGCTATTAACTAAGTTCCATTGCTATCCCAAACAAATCAAGTCCTATAATTACTCTAATTGTTCGCGGCAAGAATATTACTTTTATCTCCTTTTAGCTTCGCGGATAAGATGAGCATTTTTTGCTCTTCTTTCTTTAAGACATCCATTACTAATTAATAATTCCACCATCGCAAATACTTTAAACATCAAACAAAATAAAAAAAGAGCAACTCCAAAAGATCGTTGAAAACCAAGGATCTTTTAAGTCACTCTTTTTATCTTATAAGTTATTTTTTTCGTACTAGATTTAATAATGGACGGTAGTTTTGTCCAGCTAGTCCAATAACTTCTACAAATAACTCGATTGCGATTAGCAATACTGCGATTAAAAGGATTGCTCCCCAAAGTTTTGCCATTGAGAAGATGATAGCTGCTAAACCGAACATTGCAGCAATACCGTAAATGATTAAAACAGTTTGGCGATGTGTGAAGCCAATACTCATTAAACGGTGGTGCAAGTGAGATTTATCTGGGCTAAATGGTGGTTGTTTGTTTAACAAACGACGCACAATCGCAAAGAAAGTATCTGAAATTGGAACACCTAACATAATAATTGGAATAACTAGAGAAACAAATGCTACGTTTTTAAAACCAAGTAAAGCAAGTACAGAAATCATAAATCCAAGGAATAATGACCCTGTGTCACCCATGAAAATTTTTGCTGGGTGGAAATTATAGAATAAAAATCCGCTAGAACTTGCTGCAAGTAATAATGCAATAGCAAGTACGAACACGTTACCCATTATAAATGCCATTGCGGCAAGTGTTAGTAAAGCAATTGTAGAAACGCCGGCTGCTAGGCCATCTAATCCATCTATTAAGTTGATCGCATTTGTAATACCGATAATCCAAATTAATGTTAATGGAATGCTTAAATAACCAAAATTTAATTCCCCACCAAATGGTAGGTTGATAAATTCGATTTGAATGTCACCGAAGAAAATAACGATTGCAGCAGCAAGTGTTTGCCCTAACAATTTAGCTTTTGGTGAAATTTCATACATATCATCAAGGACGCCTGTCACAATAATAACAAAGCTTCCGATTAAGATTGCAATCATTGATTCATCCATTGGTCGTAAAATAACTACGCCTATTAGGAATGCTACGAAAATGGCTAATCCGCCAAGTCGTGGCATGACATGGTCGTGCACTTTACGATAATTTGGTTTATCGACGGCACCTAAACGGTATGCGAGTCGTTTAACAAGCGGAGTCAAAAGAATTGAAGCAACAAAGGCTACAACTAATGCTAGGTAAATCATTTACCCATCCTCCTTAGAAACTCTACATATATTAATAATGCGCAATAAAAAACGCATTCAAATGTTTATCATCAAATACAAGAAGTATTATAGCACGATTTCAGGAAAATAACACTCTGTTTCAATTAATTCTTTAGTACATTACTATTTTCATACTTTTGTATTTAATCTGTCATTATGACGCAATTAATACGTGAATTGTTCCAGTTTTTGTTTCATTAAATTTAGTTGGCAATTCCACACATGATTGCAATCATTCCTGTTCAAAATTTTTAATTGCTCATTTTGCATAGCTTAGACAAACTTTAAAAAACTCCTGGCGAAATTGCTAGGAGTTTTATTTGAATTATTTATTCACTTGTATGGCAATCCTAAGTTTGAACTTCTAGTAGATGAATACATGCCTTATGTTTGCTGATGTACGTTATTATGCTAACTCTTCTGCAACTTCCTACTTTTCGAAATCTAGCAATGGCATTTAAACATGGGCATAAATTTGTTTTATTATATAGAAAGAATTCTTCTATCAAATTATATCTATTTTGCTGAGATCTTTCACTTTCATTAATATTCTCAACATGTTCAAAGCAATCATGTATTTGCCGAATCGTTCTGAGCAATAATATGTAACACTTAGCATGTAAAAAATATCGTTCTTATTCTTATGTGGTTATAAGCAAGCTCCTGATTAATCATTATTAATAAATTTTAATTAGTCTATTTTGTACCTCAAACCATTTTTTATTAGAAAGCGTATATCTCTATCTCTATGAAATTTTTCATTGATAAAACGTCTATCAACCCCTAACTAATCCAAATTTACCACATATAGGATTATAACTTTGTAACTAAAACTACCACCAAAATAGCCTCTTCTATTAACTTAACATTTTAGTTTTTATATTTTTCACGCATTTTTAAAAAAATTATGCGCATTCTTATAATTTTTCACTATTTTATCAAAATTTAATATTCCATTATTGTCGAATTCGTGATAATCTAATCAAGTAACTTTTATAACCGTTGTAATTCGAATTTTCAGATAACAACGAATATTTAATTATTTTCCAAAAAGCGTTCTAATTTCATAACTTTTCCAGAGATTATACGCAAGTATTTAATATAAGGAGTTTTTTTTATGCAGAATCAACAACTTTCTCTTTGGGAAAAAATTTCGGTAGGGTTCATGCTTTTCGCATTGTTCCTAGGTGCCGGTAATATCATTTTCCCACCTCTACTTGGACAACAATCAGGCGATCATTTTGGATTAGCCATTATCGGTTTCTTGATTACAGGTGTTGGCCTTCCATTATTAGGGGTTATCACAGTTGCAAAATCAGGCGGTGAATTGCAAGACATGGCTGGTCGAATCAGCCCAATGTTCGGAATTATCTTCACTGCTATCGTTTACTTAGCAATCGGGCCATTCTTCGCACTCCCTCGTACTGGTACAGTTTCTTACGAGTTAGGTGTAAAACCTTTTTTATCAGAAGCAAATGCTTCATCTTTCTGGCCACTATTAATTTTCTCTATTGTTTTCTTTGCGGTTACATTGTTCTTCGCATTGAACCCAAGTAAATTAATTGACCGCGTTGGTAAAATATTAACCCCAGCATTATTAGTTGTAATCGCAGCTCTTGCTATCAAAGCAATTGTTACACCGATGGATGGCGCTGGCATTGCTGTCGGCAAATATGTTTCAAACCCATTTGGCGAAGGTTTCGTTCAAGGTTACTTAACAATGGACTTCCTAGCAGCCCTAATTTTCGGTATCGTAATCGTCGAAGCTTTAAAAGGAAAAAATATCACGCATAAACCAACTGTTGTCAAAACAACAATCTTTGCCGCATTTATCGCAGCAGCTGGACTTGCCCTTGTTTACCTATCACTTGGTTACATCGGTTCTTCAAGTTTCCAAACAATTGGCGCTTTTGATAATGGTGCAGATATTATTACGAAATCTGCAAATGTATTATATGGACAATTCGGTAACATCTTATTAACTGCTGTTATTTTACTTGCATGTTTAACAACATCAATCGGTCTAGCAACTGCATCATCTGAGTTCTTCCACAAAATCTTCCCTTCTATTTCTTATAAAGGATGGGTTTGGATTTTCGCGATCTTCTCTACTTTTGTTGCAAACATTGGATTAACACAATTAATCGCAGTTTCGTTACCTGTACTTCTTGCAATTTATCCACTTGCAATCGTACTTATGGTGTTAACACTTGCTGCAAAATGGTTTAATGATTCACGTGCTGTTTACATCGTAGCTTTAATCTTCACAGCCTTCGTAAGTATTTATGATGGTATTAAGGGCGCTGGCATCACTATTGCTGGTTATGAAAACTTCCTAAACCAAATCCCACTATACGCAACAGGTATTGGTTGGCTAATTCCAGCAATCGTTGGTGCAATTGTTGGTTATATCATTTCATTAGTTACTAAAAAATAACTTCTATTTAATAAACACCTAAAACGATCAGAGTGAAAAAACTTTGATCGTTTTTTTTATGCAATTTGATTATCACTACTTACCTCTTTTTTTGGCACTACTCAGTCTTTCTTTATCACCACTCAGCCACTTCTTAGCAACCCATATTTTTACATATAGTAAACGCTTCCAACTTTTTTCTCGAAATAACTAATTTTTTTTATTTAACCTCTTGAATCTATCTCAAATTGTGATATATTTAATACGCAAATTAGATAGATTCACAGATTAGACACAAAAGGAAATACGGGGTGTGACAATAATGGAAGTAGTATTGACAATAATTGCTGTTCTTGCAGTAATAGCTGTTATCACAATTTTAGTTTTTTATACAAAGGATCGAAATCAAAAACAACATGCGATTTTAAGAAATTTCCCTATACTCGGTAGAATGCGCTATATAACAGAAAAAATTGGCCCTGAACTTCGACAATATTTGTTTGATGACGACAATAAAGCTAAACCATTTAGTCGAGAAGATTATTTACATGTCGTATTACCTGGGAAATACTTGGGTAATGTCATAGGGTTTGGTTCTAAACGGAATTTTGAAGAAGCAGGATTCTACATACGCAATGCTATGTTTACAAAACAAGTAGAAGAAATGCATGTAGACCAAAGCGAAACTGTTGAAACACAAAAATATGTAATTGATGAAGATGGATTATTCAATCGTAAAGAACATACAGAAAAAGTAACGGTAAAACCTTGGTTACTTCCAAAAGAAGATGCAGTTGTAATTGGAGCTAATTGCCGTGAACCATTTAGAGTTCGTAGCTTAGTTGGACAATCTGCAATGAGTTACGGTGCTCTTGGTAAAAATGCAATTTCTGCATTATCAAAAGGTATTAGATTGGCAAAAGGTTCTTGGATGAACACTGGTGAAGGTGGCATATCTCAACATCATTTAGATGGTGGTGCTGACTTAATTGCTCAAATTGGTTCCGGTTTATTTGGATTCCGTACAAAAGATGGCGAGTTTGACATTGAATTGTTGAAAGAAAAAGCTGCAATTCCACAAGTCAAAGCATTTGAACTAAAACTTGCTCAAGGTGCTAAAACTCGTGGTGGTCATGTTGAAGCTGATAAAGTAACAGAAGAAATCGCAAAAATTCGTAATGTAGAACCACATACGACTATTAACAGTCCAAACCGATTCCACGAATTTGATGATTTCCCATCATTATTTAAATTTATCGACACGATCCGTGAAGCTGGTGGACTTCCAGTTGGGATTAAAATCGTTATTGGTAGCCCTCAAGATGCTGATGACCTTGCTGCATATATGAAACAATCTGGAAAAGGTCCAGACTTCATCACAATTGATGGTGCTGAAGGTGGTACAGGTGCAACATTCCAAGACTTAGCAGATAGCGTAGGTCTTCCACTTCACTCAGGACTTGTTCTTTTACACGATGCTCTTGTAAAACATGGCGTTCGCGATCGTGTTAAAATCATTGCATCAGGTAAAATTATTACATCAGACCGTGCTGCTGTTATCCTTGGCTTAGGTGCTGACTTAATCAATGTTGCACGTGGATTCATGATCTCAGTTGGTTGTATCATGGCACAACGTTGTCATACAAACGAATGCCCTGTCGGTGTAGCAACAACAGATCCAAAATTACAAAACGGTTTAATCGTAGATGAAAAGAAATACCGTGTAACAAACTATATTCTAACAATGCGTGAAGGACTTTTCCGAGTAGCTGCTGCTGCTGGCCTAGACTCACCAACAAAATTCAACAGCCAACACATCGTTTATAAAGATGATTACGGCCGCGTTTTCTCAGTTGAAAACTTAACTCAAAAGACAACACCGGATAACAATCCATTTAAAAGAGTTGGTTAATCGAGCTGAAAATATCAAATAGATTCTCATAAATAAATCCCCTTGCAGAGTGGTAGCAAGGGGATTTTTATATTGTTTGCTATTTGAATAGTTTACTTGCTGTTTCTGACTGGTTACTTGCATTTTTATGGGTTTTACTTGTGAATTTGGATACTTTACTTGCGTATTTTTGAATTGTATTTGCGTTTTCGTTATTTTAAGTCCCACTCACCCCACCCCATCCCCAATTCCATCACATTTAAGAAAAAAAAAGAAGACCGCCCAGGCAGTCTTCTTTCATGAGTTTCTACTATTATAATGTATCTGCTAGCTCATTTCTTTTAGTGCAATGCGTTCTACTGCTTTTGCTACTGATTTGTGTACGTTTGGATCGAGCGGGTGTGGTACTAGGTCACCGTTGTGGGTTGCTTCTACGATTGCATTAGCTGCTGCTAGGAGCATTGAGTATGTGATGGCTTTGGCATTTGCGTTTAGTGCGCCTCGGAAAATGCCTGGGAAACCGAGAACATTGTTTACGAGGCGGCCATCTGCTGCGTAGGCTGCTCCAGCTTTCAGTGCATCTTCAGGTGTGATTTCTGGATATGGATTGGATAATGCCAAAATGATTTGGCCTTCTCTTACCATTTCCGGTTTAATCAAATCTTTTACACCTGTAGTAGCGATGACAATATCACAGTGTTCCATGATTTCTTCGACAGAGTTCAATACAACTCCACCAAAATTGCGTAATCTTGTTAGAGAACTTTCTTGTAAATCTGTACCGCATACTTCTTTCACACCGTATTCTAATAACATTCGACTTATCGCAAGTCCAGCTGCGCCAAGTCCAATTTGGCCGACAACAGCTTGTTTTAAGTCTACATTCGCATAGTGGCTTGCGGATAGCACTGCAGCTAATGTTACGACTGCTGTACCATGTTGATCGTCGTGCATGACTGGTATTTGCAATTCATTTTTCAACCGTTCTTCGATTTCAAAACAATGTGGTGAACCGATGTCTTCTAATAAAATTCCGCCGAAACCTTGTGCAATATGTTTCACTGTTTCGACTACTTCATCAGGATTACTTGTATCTAACAATATAGGAATACCGCTAATATCCGCAAATTGATCAAATAACACGGATTTTCCTTCCATTACAGGCATGCCAGCGACTGGGCCAATATTCCCTAACCCCAGGATTGCTGTACCATCTGTCACAATTGCAACTGTATTTCCAATGCTAGTAAAATAATGAGCCTTCTCAGGAGACCGTTGAATTTCTTGGCAAACACTTGCTACCCCAGGTGTATAAATACGACGTAGATCACTTAAGGAACGTACATCCACTCTTCTGCTCATATGTATTTTCCCACCTTCATGTGCTTTCATCACATCATCAGAAACAGCATGAACAGAAATATAATCAAGTGCATTAATTGCATTCACAATTTCATCTAATTGAGCTAAGTTTTCACAGGTACATGTCACATCACGTATTGTTGTCAATGTCCCAACTTTTATCGTTTGAATATCTCCAATATCTCCACCTTGGTCACCTATTGCTTTTGCAACTTTTGCAAAATTACCAGGCTTTGATGGTGTTTCTACTATTAAATTACGAATAATATTTTGACCTGACACAACAATTCCTCCATCCCATCAATCTCTTCTTGTGACTATTGTGTGGCTTTCAGTAGTCCATTTTACTATTATTTATCGTAAACGTAAATATGTATACAAATCTAATACAGAAAAATCAAAATTATCAGTATTATCATTAAAGTAAGTTGATTTAAAATTGCCATTTTTGGTTATGCTTTAAATACAGCGGTTCGATTTTAGAACTTCTGAACGAAACATTTATTTACCATTGAATCATTATTTTTAATAAAATCGCTTATTTCTAAAATTGAAATAAAATCTCTTTGTAAATTGGCACAATTAACCTCCTCAGCTCTGTAAAGAACCGCTAATCCCCCTAGTTAGCGGTTCTTTGCTCTGTTTGTTAAATTACTCACAATTTCAAATTTATCTATGACTTTAAACCCGGTAAAATAGTTTCTTTCCCTATTGAAAGTCACGATAATTAGGACGATAATTATATAAGGATTAAGTACTACTTACCACAAAATAAGCGAATAATTTAGTGAGGAGTGAGAATTTGAAAATAAGTAGTATGTTAAAATACGCAAGTTTAGTAGCGATTGTGTTACTACTATTGAATGGCTTGAGTATTGGTTATTTAGTAAAAAGCCTAGGCGATCAATCAAGAGCCTTAAAAATTAATCAACGCGACGGGCAAATTGCGGTGAATTTGCTGAAAAATGTCGAAACAAAGTCTTCGAACATCCGTACATATGCAGAATCTGGTTCTGATCGATTTTTATTAGCTTACGAGCGAGAAGATAAAGAATCGATTGATGTCGATCAAACCTTAAAGCAATTGAAAAGTGACCACTTACCTGACGATACACTGGCACTTGCTGAGTATGCACTTCAACAATCCACTCATTTAAAACCGATTGAAGAACAGGCAATTGGCCATATCAAAACGGCAGAATTTGCAACAGCAAAAGAGTTACTTTATGGATCACAATATAGTTTACTAAAAGATAATGTAAGTAATACCATAAGCTCATTTAATAATAAGCTTTCAAAATGGACAGAAGAACAAGTTCAGTACGCTAATTCACAAGTAAAATTGAGCGTAATCGTGACTGCCATTACATCTGCCCTTGTCCTTGTTTATTTTATTTTCATTCTTATTCTATTAAATCGTAAAATACGACCATTATATACTATGACGAATTTTGCCTCTGAAATTGCGAATGGAAATCTGACATTAGATTTATTGCAAAATCGCTCTAAAGACGAAATAGGTCAACTAGCTATTGCGTTTAATCAAATGTATAGCAATTTAAAACAAATGATTACAACTGTTTCACAAACAAGTGAGCATTTAGCTGCTTCTTCAGAAGAGCTACTTGCAAGTACAGATCAAACAAATGAAGCCACTAAGCAAGTGAGTGAAGCAATTGACCAACTTGCACTTGATGCGAATACACAATTGCAATATGTATCAAATGGTTCAAATTCTATGAATCTTGTTGCGAGTGAAATTCAAACAGTCGCAGCATCTGCTGTTTCAGTAGCACAATCTGCAGCCATCGCAACTGAAAAGACTGTTTCTGGCGGCAACAATTTACAAACTTCCGTGGATCATTTAAAAGATATTCAATATTCTATAGAAGAAACTCAAAAATCTCTATTATATTTAGCTAGTAGTACAGATCAAATTAATGTCATGGTAAGTACCATTACGGATATTTCGAATCAAACCAATCTACTTGCATTAAATGCGGCCATCGAAGCTGCAAGAGCTGGTGAACATGGAAAAGGCTTCGCTGTCGTTGCAGATGAAGTACGCAAACTTGCTGAAGAATCCGCACAATCTGCAAATGAAATACGCCAAACTACTAAAACCATCCAAAATAGTATGAAGCAAACGGTTGAACAAATGGAAATTGTCCATGATAAAGCACAACTTGGATATGATAGTATTCAAATTACAGATCAAGCATTCAAAGAAATCTATGAAACGTCTTTATCTCTTTCATCTGAAATTCAAGCAGTTTCAAATGTGACTGAAGAAATGGCTGCAGCCTCTCAGGAAACAGCTGCCTCACTTGAGCACATTAACATGATTTCACAAGAAACCACAGACAAAACACAACATATTGCTAGTCTTTCTGAAGAACAATATGCAATAATAGAAGAAATTACTGCATCTACTGAGGAATTAAGTCAAATGGCAGAATCCCTTAATCATTCAATTCGAGCATTCAAACTATAAATTCTTACTAAAAGAGCACAATTTTTAATAGAAACTGTGCTCTTTTTTTATCTTCAAGCTTGCTGTTTTTTTAAAAAACAAGCAAGATCTTAATCTCTCTTCTCTTACATTAGTTCTTTATACATACATTTTCGATTTTTTACGCGGAATTATTCGATTACTAATCTATCAATTTTACCCTTTTTTATAAGTACATTGTTTTAAGTCCTATTTTTATCTAAAATGAATATAACGACATCTGTACGATTTTATCCAACAAAAAAGGAGTGATTTTTGTGAAGAAAGCTGTATATTCTTTTTTAGCCGTAGGGACTGCAGCGCTTGTCGTAAATGCACATGATGCCGAAGCGAGCTCCAATACATATAAGGTTAAAAGTGGCGATTCTTTATATGTGATTGCACAAAAATATCATACAACCGTTACCCAACTCAAAAAGCTAAATAATCTGAACGGAGATATGATTTATGTAGGACAATCTTTAAATACAAAGGGTCAAGCAATTACAAAAGTAAGTAAGACCACAGCTGTCAAAAAAACTACTACGCCAAAACAGTCAACAACTTATAAAGTAAAATCAGGTGATTATGTAGCGAAGATTGCCGCAGAACATCATATTTCTCTATCAGCTCTTATGCAAGCAAATAATCTCAAGAATGATAGGATCTACGTCGGTCAAACATTGAAAATACCTGGTTCTTCGATTGTAGAAGTTGCGAGTATATCAAATAGCAATAAAGCATCTACTAATAAAAAAAGTACAACTAGTAAAACATCTACTAAAACAGTTTCCTACAAAGTGAAATCAGGTGACTATTTAGCGAAGATTGCCTCAACATTTCATGTAACGATTTCGGCTATTCAAAAAAGCAATAACCTAAAAAACAATACAATCTATGTTGGACAAACGTTGAAGATTCCTGGAGTTAGTTCAAGTACTACTTCTAGTACTACGCAAAAACCTAGCTCAACTACCAAAGCACCAACTAAAACACCTTCGACTAATGAGACAAATCATACAGTCATCGCTGGTGAAACACTATCAATCATTGCCTATCACTACGGCATTACGATTACACAGTTAAAATCTTGGAACGGATTAACTTCTGATATCATTCGTGTTGGACAAGTTTTATCAGTCAAAAACTCTGCTAGCACGAGTCAACAACAATTAGAAAACACAACATCTGTTTCAAATCCAACTATAAATACACAGCCATCTTCTAATGCTGTGAAAAACGCTGTGACAGTAGCTCTTTCTCTAAAAGGTATTCCCTACGTTTGGGGTGGTTCATCAACAAGCGGCTTTGATTGCAGCGGCTTTATCTATTATGTTTACAAACAAGCTGGATACAATAACATATCGCGCACAACTGCTGCTGATTATGAAGCACGATCCTACTACGTATCGACACCAAAAGTAGGAGATCTAGTATTCTTTAAAAACACTTACAAACAAGGCATATCTCATTTAGGAATCTATATCGGAAACGGCCAATTCGTCCACGCCGGTGGAGACTATGTCCAAGTCTCATCAGTCAACGACGCCTATTGGAAAAGCCACTTCGATAGCTACAAACGATTCTATGATTTAGACTACTAATATTGATATATTTTAAGAGATCGTATCAGATAACAGCTGATGCGGTCTCTTTTTTGTTACATAGTATTCCCTTTTTCCAAAGTCAATATCCAAATCTACCGATAAATTAGTATAAAAATCTACAAAATCCGCCATTTTCCCCTATGAAACCCCTAATCTCTACCTGTTGTTACAAAACTGTAATACAACTGTAAACGAAATACGGTTGTTCCATTATCAGATTTTTTATAAAGTTATAAATGTAAGAACAACGTAAACAAGAAACAAGAATATTATCGAAAAAACAATACATATTAAACATTCACTAGAATAGTTGGAGGAATACGATGAATACGAAAGCAATATTTACAGCAATCGCTTCAGGTGCATTAGCATTAACAATTGGTTTTGGACAGGCAAAAGCCGCAGAAAATGTTGAAACAACAGCAAATGGATCAAATAATAACGAAATCACTATGGTATCTTCTTCTCAAGCAACTGCCATTAGCGGAAAATATCACGTTACTGCTAGTTCACTAACTTTACGTGCAAATGCTACTACAAACTCTAAAGCATTAGCTTATATCAGTAAAAATACAACAGTAAGTGCAAAATACAAAAAAGTCGTTGGTAGCAAAACTTGGTTTAAAGTTACTGTCAAAGGTAAAACAGGCTGGATGTCAGCTGCTTACCTAAAAAAAGGATCAGGCGTTAAGAAAACATCTGAAAGCAATGCATTAAGCGACATCGTAAACACTGGTAAACAATATCTTGGAGTTCCTTACGTATATGGTGGTACTACTCCTGCTGGTTTTGACTGCAGCGGTTTTACTCGCTATGTTTACGCTAAACACGGTATCTCTTTACCACGTACAAGCCGTGCACAACGCGCTGCTGTTAAATATACAAGCAACCCACAACCAGGAGATTTAGTATTCTTCAACGTTGGTGGCGGTGCTATCACTCACGTTGCAATCTATGCTGGTAACGGCATGTTAGTACACGCAGCAGGCAATCGTGTTCAATTCCAAACAATGAGCACTTACTGGAAATATTACGTACACAGCTACGGCACAGTTAGATAATTAAATTGTATAACCTCAACTATTCATTCAACAATCTAACCCTAAGCAAAAAAATTGCTTAGGGTTTTTTATTGCTTTTATTTCATAATACAGTTTTTTAGTTTCAAGAGAGATTTGCTGTATTCCCCTATCAGTCCACATTCTTTCATAATAATCGTCACTCTGAAGAAGTATAAGAGTGATTTTTCTCGCATCACCTAACTATTGAAAGAACCTTAAATCCTTACAATACAGTCTTAGTAGATTTGCGAATCACTACAATCAACTCATTAATTTAGACTATTCTAGCATCACTACAAAACACTTTCATATAAGCCACTGAATAACAATGAATATTAGTTTTCTAAAAACAACAACCCCAGGCCACTGGACCTGGGGTTGCTCTAATTATTATGGATTTGTTGAGGTTGTATCACTATTCGTAGTATCTTGACCATTTTGAGCATCATTATTATTATTAACGCTACGTTTATTTAATTTTGTATCTTCATTCGTTGTAGTATTTTGATCTTCCGTTGTTTTGGCAGGATCATCTTTTGTTGATTGAGTATCTATAATTGCTGGTTGATTATCGTCAGATGAGCTTGTGATTTCAATGTTTTTAAATTGATAATCACCATAATCATCAATCACGATTGTATAGATAATGGTTTCTTTTAGTTTATGTTCTTCCTGCGTTGTTTTATCGTTGTAAACAAAAGTTGAATTAACTTCTGCTGTTGCATATTCATCGTATATGTTTATTTTACCAATTTTATGTTGTAAGCTTTTGTACTTCTTTTCTTCTGTTGAATAACCATCAACCATCTTTTTAGCTGTATTGATGGCATCGCTACCTGGTAAAATATATGTTTCATAGTAGTTTTGCGCTTTGTTTTTAATCGCGTATGGGAATAATTCGTAAAAGCCATCCACGTAATCTTTAATTAGGTTTTTACCCAAATAAGCTTGGTCTTTATGGTTATCAGAAAAGTCTTGTTCATTATTTAGGTCAATTTTAACATCTTTGTTTGACCAATTTGTAATAAGCGACATAATCTTGCTTATTGGTATTGCATAACCAATTTCAGGTTGGTCAGTAAGTATAATTGAGTTAATCCCGATGACGTTACCAGTTTGAGCATTAATCAATGGGCCGCCACTTGAGCCTGAGTGTAGGCGAGCTGTCATCTCATACAAACCACTATAGTCATATTCATCCGTAAAATCAGCACCGATACTTGTGATTTTACCTTCTGTTGCAGTACCGCCCTTATTATTCGGACTACCAATAGCGATAACTGGTGTTTCTACTTTTGCAGGAGCTGTATCCAATACAAGTGGGTCTTTCCCTGCTAAATCAGGAACTCGGATTAATGCAACGTCGGTCTTTTTAGAAATTCCAATGACTTGTCCTTCAAACTCTTGACCATGTTCATTTGTCACAAATACATAAGAGGCATCTTTGGCAACGTGCGCATTTGTAATGATATCCCCTTTTTTATTGAACAAAAATCCTGAGCCTTGTTGAAGATCCGTATAAACGGTATATACTTGCGTTTTCGCATTGGCAATGATGGCAGATGTATCATTTTTCGGCATAATGACATCTGTCTTATCCTTTGTCGTTGTATCACTAGTAGTTGGTTGAATACTCTTGGTGACGGTCCCCTCTTTATGCGTGACCGCTACGGTTTCCTTTTTAGGTTCCTCTGTATCCTGCTTTTTATCAATAGGCTCTTCTTTCGTCGCCTTATGAATCGTTTGTACTTTTATGTTGTCATTATCATTTGCTGCTGTATCATTTTTTGTTAGGAGCAAATATGCACCCGTAATCACTGCTAATACCAAAATGATGGAAACAGCAATTCTTTTTATGGATGCTTTCTTTGGTTGATATCGGCGATTATTCGTCACTTCACATCCACTTCCTATTCTCAAATTCTTTATAATATATAGACGGATGAATAATACCTAAAGTTTCAAAATGACTATAAGAATCATCGTTCTATTCAATTTTAACAAAGACTATCATAGCACAATTTCATTAAAATAGAGTGAGAAATTTTGATTATTATTTAGAAAAATTCTCCTATTATGTTCTACCCTATTTTATAGATAATATGCATGGAAATTTAGAAAAAGTTAAGAAAATTTGGACTGGGGGTTACTGTCATTTAGGGGGTTTTTTCCTCTTTAGGTATATTGTTGCAGTTTGGATTTTTTGTTACCATTTTGAGCTAGGTTGTTGCTGTTTTTGGGGAGATTGTTGCTTTTTTAGTTGGGGTTGTTGCCTTTTTCGGTAGATTGTTGCTGCTCAATTTTTTTGTTAATTTCCTATTTTGTAGCTCATGTTGTTGCTCTTTTTGAGGAGATTGTTGCTTTTTTAGTCGAGGTTGTTGCCTTTTTTGGTTGATTGTTGCCGCTCAAGTTTTTGTTGCCTTTTCGAGCTATGTTGTTGCTCTTTTTGAGGAGATTGTTGCTTTTTTAGTCGAGGTTGTTGCCTTTTCGAATTTTTGTTGCCTTTTCGAGCTATGTTGTTGCTCTTTTTGGGAGATTGTTGCTTTTATAGTCGTATTTGTTGCTTCACAAATTTAATTTACAAATCATAGGATTTTTAGGAATCATTTTGCATGTCTTTTTCGTCATATTAGTGTTCATTTTTATTGGTTTAGTGTTTTCCGTTTTGAATCCTCATTTGAAGTTATGATTATGTAGTATATAATAGAAGATATTATTTCTGAGTATGTGGAAAGGTACGATTATGAAGAAGATAGATATACTTGGGATTCCGGTGGTTGATACGACGAAGGCTGAGTTTGTGGAGCATGTGATTGATGAGATGCAAAATTGCACAAAGCCGATTTGTATTGTGACGGCCAATCCTGAAATTATTATGTTAGCAAAGGAAAATAAGGTGTATGAAGAGTGTTTGTTGAACTCTAATTATGTCGTTGCGGATGGAATCGGTGTTGTCATCGGATCTAAAATTCTTGGTACGCCATTGAAGGAAC
Source organism: uncultured Caryophanaceae bacterium (assembly GCA_963792445.1). Taxonomy (GTDB): domain Bacteria; phylum Bacillota; class Bacilli; order Bacillales_A; family Planococcaceae; genus Rummeliibacillus. Next base: position 23,452 of record CAWBWO010000005.1, read on the forward strand.
GTATTCCTGGATATGAGTTGGTCCATGATTTTTTGAGAACGGCAAACAAAAATTATAACCGCTTCTTCTTTTATGGTGGCAAACCTGGGATTGCTGAGCGAGCTGCAGAAAATGCGAAGGCTTTGTATCCGCATATTAACATTGTTGGTGTTGCGGATGGATATGGTGGCGATGGAGATGGTGATGAAGTTGCTGAGAAGATTGAAGCACTTCAACCTAATTTTATTTTTGTAGCTACTGGTGCCCCATCACAAGAGGAATGGATTGCAAAACATCGTGACAAGTTTGCAAACGCTATCATGATGGGAATTGGCGGTAGTCTTGATGTTTTATCTGGTACTGTGGAGCGAGCTCCTGAATTTTTTATCAAACTAAATCTTGAATGGTTCTACCGATTAATCACACAACCAACACGCTTCAAACGTATGTTGAAAATCCCGGAATTTCTATTAGAAGTAAAGAAATCAAAATAATGATTGAAAGCCAGCCTTTAAGCTGGCTTTTTTTAATGAAAAATTTAATTTTTAAAAAGGGGTTTTTGATAGTCATAATGATACACTCTATTCCATGTATTTCCCTCTGTTGTTAAATTCATATGACTAAATAGTTTTGAAATATAGTATTTATTCTCAATCCCTAAGAATTCTCTGCACTCTTTATTCGTTATAGTTGAATTGAAAATGATAAACCAATCATGCATCGCTTGTTCAATAAACTTTTTCTTGGAACAACCGCAGGCAGGACAGTGCCTAATAGGATTTACCTTAAGGTCAATGATATTACCGCATCGACAGATAATTCCTTCGATAATTTCAGTATTGGAATTAACTTTCTTTAATAAAGGGAAAGGGTTATATGGTTTATTCAATGTTTGGAGTTGTTTTGCAACATTTTCAAGTTCTTGCTTTGTAAGGACCAATGGATTCTTATCCAGCTGTTCAAGATAGCTAGAAATTTGTTTTGGAAATAGTACTTCAACTTTTTTTGGTCGTTGTTCAATTTTCGTATTACTATTAGCAAAAATAATTTTAGAGTATAAGGGTAGTTGAATGTTTTGTTTGTCAAATAAATACTGAACACTATTTGACGCGCGTATAACCTGGCTTTGGGGACACTCATAAATTTTCTCATTGCCTTCTACGCTTTGGGATAGTTGGAAGGGGTTCTCAAGGAATTTGATGGTACCTCGCATATTCTTTACTTCAAATATACAAGAAAAGTTTTGGGTAAGAAGAAAGGCATCCAGTTGAATATGCCGATTTGGCGAAATTTGCAACTCCGCATTGGGCCAATAGATAAATGGCTCTTCTAAATAGGACTCACGAACAAATTGATCAACAATCATTTCTCCATGTAGACCAGCTTGTATCGCCTTATGCTGTTGTTGCAGTCGCAAAGCAAGTTCAGAATCCTGATCCGGAATTCTAAGTAATAGCCTCTCAATCGCCGCCAGCTTCGGAGGCTTCTTTCTTTCAATGATGATTTGGCTCCACCTCTTTCTATTTGATTAGTTTTAATTTACTAGATTTTGGATTGTGGTGCAAATAATTGAATTTCATTTTAGATTTCAAATTAAAAAGAGGTTGCCCATAGTCTATTGACTTTAGGGCAACCTCTTCTAATTTAGTTATTAGAATTATTATTGAACTGGAGTTACTTCTTGGTTAGTTACAGTAACAGTTACTTTTACAGTATCGTTGCCATATTTAGCATAAACTGTAGCAGTACCGTTATTAACTGGAGTGATTGTTGAACCACTTACAGTTACTACTGATTTATCACCAGATGATAATGTAGGAGTAACATCAATTGCTTCGCCAAATTGATTGACACCTTCAAATGCTAAGTCTTTAGTTTGATCGTTTACTGTGATAGAAACAGCATTAGCTGGAGCATCTTGAGCAGTTGTTAGTTTTAATCCAGATACATATACAGGAGTAAAGCCATCAACTGTTACAGTTGTAGTTGCTGCTTTTAAGTTTGCAGATTCAACTTGTGCTTCTACAGCGATTTTCAAATTAACAATAGCTTGATCGTCAGCACCAGTTACTTTTAATACTCCATTATCAACAGTTACTTTAACTGTATTTGTTACACCATTTACAGTTGAAGTGAATGTATTGTTAGCAGATTTAGAGTATACATTACCATTAACGTCTTTTACAGATTTTACAGACCATGTTAAATCTGTATTAGCAACAGATACTTTGTTACCTTCAGTATCTTTAACAGTTGTTTTAGCTGCTAAATTAACACCAGTTTTTGCTGTTTCAGCTGAAGTTAATGCAGTATCAGCAATGCTAATTGAGCTAATTGCTTCATCAGCAGATGCTACAGTGAAGTTTTGAGTTGCTGATTTAGTAACAGCAGTTGGCGACCTTGAACTACATTAAATGTTGCAGTAGTTGAACCTTTTGCGTCACCTTTTACAATTACTTTATAGCCAAGTAATTTGTCGTTCTATCTAATACAGGAGTGAAGTCTTGTTTACTCGTCAACTGTTTGTTTAACTAGAGAAACATTAGCATTTTCACTTAAAGTAATACCATTTACTTTGTCTTCAGCAACAATATTTCCATATTGATCAACTGGTTTTACAAGAACTTCAGTAGTACCATTTAATACTAGTTTAGAAGAATCTGTTTCTACAGTTGTAGCAGTTAATGCACGAGCTGCACCTACAGTTACTTTAAATGATTTAGAAACATTATTATTTTTTACTGTAACAGTATAAGTACCTGCTGGAACTTTAGCTGATGGATTAACTTTAACAGCATTTAATTTGAATCCATGTTGAATCAAAGTCTGTAATATTACCATTTTGGTCTTTAGTTGCTGTGCCTAGAAGTTACTAATTCGCTAGCTGTTACTCCTTTGGTAATCCAGCAACAGTTACAGTTGCAGCTTGACCAGCCATTTCAGTACCATCTTGGTCGAAGAATTTAATAGTATTGTATTTTGCAAAAGTAGAATCATCACCTGCAACAACACCAGTTACGTCAGAACCAGCATCAATAGTAGTTACTACTGAGTCCACTACATTTAATAAAGCAGTTGATAATTGGTTATCTGCTTCTACGCTTAGACGAGTTTGACCAGCTTTTGATGGAGTGAATTCAACATAAGTTTTACCAGCTTCATCAGAAGTAATGTCAGCATTGCTAATTATTGATGTATTTGAAGAAGTAACTGATGCATTTGCTTCAGCAGCTGTTAATACTTCATCATGTTTGTTTTTAAATACGATTTCTTTTTTCACTGCATTACCAGTTTTTAATTCTTTAGCTGTAAATGACAGTGGGCTGATTGAAGCAACAGTTGCTAATTTTGATGATGTAAATGTGAATGATGAACCTTTAATTGCTGTTTCAGCAGTGAATGATTCGCCAACATAAGGTGTTACAGTATATTGCCCTGCTTTAGATGCTGTTGCAGAAACTGTAATATTACCATCTTTATCTGTTCCAGTTGTCACTGTTACATCTTCAGCTTTGAATCCTGGAGTTGCTGAAGTTACGCTAAATTTAACGTTTGAAGCTACTAATGCTGCACCTTCATTTGGTTTTACTGTACCTAGGTCAGCAGATTCGAAGTTATTAGCAGCTGCATTAGCAACAGGAGTTACATGTTAAGCCTGTTAGAGTTGCAGCATCCTACTGTAATAGTTGCAGAATCTTGAATTTTTGAATCAGCTGCAGAGAATACTTCAATTTTGTATTCACCTGGAGTTGAAGTTTGGAATGAAACTTTTCCATCAACTGTTTTAAATTGGTGAATCAGTTCCATCAACTGTTACAACTTTACCATTTACTTGGTAAGTTACTGCTGCGTTAGCAATTTGTAGAGTTAAATTGATCATAACTGCAACATTTAGTGGTGTTGATTCTTTAGCTGGTAAAGAAACTTTTGTTGGATTTACTGTAAGTTTAGAAACTTTTACAGCTTCTGTAGCCCCTACAGTGTAGTCAAATGTATCTTCAGCTAATGTTTTAGGTGTTGCTGCACCATCAGTGTAAGTTAATGTAACGTTTACAGTGTCGCCTTCATGTAATGCAGATTGAATTGTTACAATACCGTTATTGTAAGTAGAAGATGTTGATAAACCGTTAACTGTTACTTTTGCAGAAGTATTTGCTGCTGGTAGAGCAATTTTTTCACCGTATTGGTCTAATGCTTCAAAAGTAAGTGCTGAATCAGTTGATTTTGCTGCGATACCAGTTGTTACTTTTTCAAATGAAGCAACGTGTGGTGTTGCAATTTTAGCTACAAAACCAGTTTCAAATTTAGCCCAATTAGAAGTTACAGTGTATTCTTTTGCATCTACTAATTTAGCGTCGCCATCAAGTTTAAATGATGCTACATCTTTATCAGTGCTTACATAAGTTGCAGTTACTGAAGTTTTGTCAGTAGTCAAAGTGATTTTTTTATCTTTAAGATCTACTTTGAAATCGCTTGATAATGGAACAACAACTGTGTTTTCGTTAAGTGCAGTTACAGATTTAAAAGGAATGCCTTCAACTTCAACAGATACTTGAACAGCAGATGCGTTTTTAGCTCTGTCTTGAGCTGTGTAAGTAATTGTGTAAAGACCAGCTACATTTGTATCGATTTTATCGATTTTGTTTCCTTCTGCATCAGTGATAGAAGTTACAACATTTACAGTTTTATCTAAGTTGTCTTTTGCAGTTGCTTTTGGTGCTGTGAATTCTTCACCATATTGTACTTTATATGATTTTTCTGAACCTTTTTCTAAAGTGATGACTGGAGCAGTTTTATCTGCAACGACTTTACCATTTTTGTATTCAACGTTTACGCCGTTAATAGAGTAGATACCGTTTGCGTATAAACCGTTTACTAAGTAGTTACCTGATTTAGCAACACCAGTGAATGGCTTACCTTTGTAGTAATACACTTGACCTTTGAAACCAGTATATTTTATTCCGTTTACTATAGTAGATACCTGATTTAGCAACACCAGTGAATTTTTTACCTTGATAGTAATACACTTGACCTACGTAACCAGAGAATGCTTTACCAGATTTGTAGTAAATGCCTTTGTATGTACCAGTAGCTTTTACACCATTCTTGTAATATGTTTTGCTAACTACGCCAGTGAATAGTTTACCTGATTTGTAGTATTTAGATTTGTAAGTACCTGTATAAGCTTTACCATCTTTATAAAGTACTGATTTGTAAGCTTTGTAACCTTTTACTGCTTTATTAGTTTTTGCGTTAACTAGTTTACCTTTTGATACTTTGTAAGTAGTTTTTGCTGAAGCTGAAGTATCAGCAACTACGACTGCAGAAGTAATAACAGAAGCACCTAGAGCTAATGCAGCTGCAGATTTAACAAATTTTAATTTGTAATTTGACATTTTCCATTCTCCTTATAGATGAACTTTTTGGATCACATTGAATTGCATTTCATACTCGATGATATTCACCATATCTCGACTCCGTAATCCTTAATGACTATACTAGCACAAAAAGTTAATGGTTTTAATAGATTTTTACATTTTTTTATTAAAAATACGAATAATAATTAATTATTCCTATTAATTTTATATTAATTACCTATTTTTGTTACGATAAATCTACTAAAATATATAACTGCAAAAGTAATATAGGGTAGCGTTAGACAAATATTCCATTCCTATATGAAAAAGGTTTTCTAATATAAGTTCTAGAACCTCTGAGAAGACCCTTATTTAAAAATATCTACTAATTTTTAAGGCCATTTGTATGTGTAAACTTACTATTCCCGGCGTTTTCCCAATTGGTATTTGTATAGTCCATCAAGCTAAAATTCTATTTCATCTTACCTAATTGTTCGGATTTTCCCTTAATAAACACGACTTTTTTCGACATTTTTCGACATTCGTTCGTAATCTGCTATTCATTTTACCTAAAAAAGGTAAACCTATATATTTCCTAGTTTCATTTTCTTACTTACTACTTTCAAACACTAGTTACGATATAAATTAAATAATAATTTTCTATTATTTACTTAATATATTTCAAATATTTTACTTTTTATATTCCTTTTTGCATAGTTATGTATAAATATATTGACCTAATTTAGCATAAAAACCTCCGGATATATTCACTAGTATATTGTGAACATTCCTTGTCAAACAATTTATGCAATAAGTCATATTTGACATTTCATATACTTCTTTTAAATGAAGTCCCATCCATATTACCTTTATTACAAACATTTCTAGGAATATTTATTAAATAATTTATTATTTATCTTTTGATCATGTCATTTTGGAATTTTTCATTCGACAAATTTTGCAAAGTTGTTACAAAGATGTTTTACACATTTAATCTTTTCATTTTGATTACCAAATCATTTTATTTTGTTGAAAATAATTTTCCACTATAATTTTGCAATTGAATTGCTATTGAAAAGGTCTTTTAGAGAACTATGTACTATATGAATTTCAACTTTTTGCCTAGAGGATATAGAAATGCGTTCGGTGGAGAAGCTTTTTGAGGATGTACTTATGATTTTATTTATACTTACTTTGATAAGATTACTCTTTTCGTGGATTCCCTTTTTGACCCACTGTATCCAGGGTGTTTCCTCGAATTTTTCTATTTCACGTTTTGTATTGTTTACAAATCTTTTTATTCTCGAACCTCTACTCATTAAGAGCATTCTTAGAACTTTAATTTTCACCAGCGATGGATTCCAACTCTATTTCATTGGATTTCCTCCTGCTACTCGTGGATTCTTATTCGGGTCATCTAGATTCTTTTATTGTTGTGCCTCTATATTGCTTCATGACCTTCTTGTTCTCGAGCTAGCTATTCTTTTAGAACACTCTTAGAACTTAAATTTCACAAGACTTATTCTCTACAAGCGTGGATTTCTTATTCTGTTTTCCGTGTGATTTCTCTGCCATTCGCTAACTCGTGGATTTCACTGATTTGACTCTCGTGGATTTCGGGCTCACTCTCTTGGATAGTTGAAAAATAACAAGCTACAACCTTATTGATAGAAAATAAAAAAGGCTATATTAAAAGCGTGATGCAAGCACTTTTAATATAGCCCTTCGTTTATAAATCTTTAGTTTCTTCTATTATAATATGTTATTATTTTTCAACTGTTTCTGATTGTTCACCTTGAGTGTTTTGATCTTCTTTTTCAGTTTGTTCGCCTTGAGCATTTTGATCGTCTTTTTCATCTTGTTCGCCTTGAGCGTTTTGATCATCAGTTGCAGGAGCAACTGCTTTCAACTCAACGATTACTTTCACTTTTACATTTGATGTGTTAGAGTTAGCGTCTTTGGCAGTGTATTTAATAAAATAAGTACCTGCTTTTGTTGTATCGATTTTGTCTAATTTGTTGTAATGTGAATCGAAAATAGTTGTTGTCACATCGATTGTTTTGTCTAAATTGTCTTTTGCAGTTGCGATTGGTGCTTTGAATTCTTCACCGTTTTTGACAAAGTATACAGGTTTTGCGCCATCTTCAAGTGTAATGATTGGAGCGATTCGATCAGCTACAATTTTACCGTTTTTGAATTGAACGTTTTTACCGTTAAGTTCAAAGATGCCGTTTGCTAGAACCCCATTGAAGTAATAACGATTTGCTTTAGTTTTGCCGGTGAATTTTTTACCATGTTTGTAGTAGCAGTGGCCAACTTCACCTGTGAATGCTTCCCCTTTTTTATAAAGTGTTTTGTTTTTAACACCTGAATATAGTTTACCTACTTTATAGTATTTACCTTTGTGGTTCCCAGAAAATTTCACGCCATTTTTATAAAGGCTTGATTTGAAAACTTTGTACCCTTTTACTGTCTTATGACTTTTTGAATTGATTAGTTTACCATGTGAAATTTTGTGTGAATCTTTTGCAGATGCTGTTGAATCTGTTGCCACTACAGCAGTAGTTAGTACTGAAGCACCTAAAGCTAATGCAGCTGCAGATTTTGTAAATTTTTGTGCGAACGTTTTCATTTTCAAAACTCCTCTATTTTCAAAATTGGATTCCCCTGCTGTCAAGCTCATATGTATGGATTCCATTCCATATTTCTCTCCTCTTGGCAATCCTTGAGAATATCGTAGCACAAAAATTTACTATTCTTCGTTACAAATCGTGTATTATTATTAAATATATGTATACATTATTTTATTATAATTAAATTTGTAAAATTTGCATGATAAAAACTCGATTTCGTTTCTATTCTGCAACAAATGTGAATTTTCACCACATTATATTTCGATAACATTACATCACCGTAAAAATTTATTTACATATTCGATCTATTTGATTTTGTATAGTAATTTTATGTTTTAATAAAATAATAAGAGTAGCAAGTTAGGTATATTCTAAACTATTTTCAATACGTAAAGCAGTTAAAGGAGTCACATCATTTTGTCTAGAACAGATAATTTGGCAGAACAAATTGCAAAGGAAGTTATTATTCATAAAGAAACAACACCTAGTGCGAGAAGCTATATCCTACTAGCCAAACTTTTCGAAGAGTTGAAACAACCGAAAAATGCTAAGTACGTTTTACAAGAAGGACTTCAATTATATCCTACAAATATTCAACTTCATCGCGCTTTGTGGAATTATTATACGAAGCACCATGCTAGAAATGAGAAAATTAAGCATTTACCTAGAACGGTTAAAAGGTACTTTAAAAAAAGACCGCTTCAATATTTTGAACAGCTACAAAATGTTCTGCCCAAAAAAAATCAATTTAAAACATCACTTACGATTAGTAAAATGCAGTTACAAAGAAATCCACAGGATATCGAGTTATTAACCCAAACAATTCAACAATTATTAAATTTGGGGCATTTTGAAGAAGCAATTCCTTATTTTGATAAGCTTAAAAACTTAAAGAAGGAACCCAAGGATCTTGCAGAAATCAATATGAAAATAGGTATGGTTCATATGCTTTGTGGTCATTTTGACGAAGCTGACAAGCAATTTACCTATTGCAGAGAGGAATATGCCGATATTCTTCCTGAAATTTCTGTTGATCACTACGTAAAACTAGTGATTTTCAATAATGGCGAAAGCTCAATCGAATTCTATAAATCTATTAATCCTACAAAACGTGTCGTTGCAACATTTGATGCAATTGACAAAACGGATAAAGGAGAACCATTTGCTTATAATCTGTTGAAGAAAATGTCTGTCGATTTGATATCTCTTCGTCGTAGAACGCTGAACAATTATCATCAAGATATGACGAGAGAAGACTATTATCATGCAGTTGAGAAGTTGGTACTTTATTATGATAAGCGATTTGCGTATGGCACAAGCTTAGGTGGATACAATGCTTTGTTCATGGGTTCCATGATTCCAGATATCCATATTCTAGCCTTTGCCCCTAGAAACCCAGTACATCCAATTTATGGAACGAAGGAAAGAAAATATAATAAATTTACGCATCCACTATCTCACCCAATTAATACAGAAGTACAGCCAATTGTTGTGTACGATCCGAAAGAAAGAGTGGATAACCCTTATATCACGAAAGAAATTCAAAAGTCGTATCCGAATGGGATTTATAAACATTACGATTTTGCAGGTCATCGGGTTCCAACGTATTTAAGAGAGATTGGCGCTTTAAAGGAAATTGTTAAATTATTTTTAGCAGAACAACCAATCCCTGATTATGATCGTAAATTACACAGAAAGTCGTGCTGAATATCATCGAGTGCTGGGAATTCATTGTAGAAGACATAACAAATTAAGCTGGGCGCTCGATCTTGCCAATAGATCCGTCGAGTTAGCACCCAAATACGATCGTTCGTTAGCATTTCGTATTGAGCTATTACTAAAACTGAAAAGATATGATGAAAGTATCCAATATGCAAACGAAGCCTTAGAAATCCATCCGAAATTAGCAAGATTTCATTTACTATTGGCTGATGCCTATGTAGGTAAAGGTGACAAGGAAAAAGCGATTGAAGTTTTAACACAAGCTAAGAAAACAATTAAGTCGGCGAAGATTAAAGATAAACTGGCTACTTTGAAGAAATAGAAAAGCATGTATCACAATTGAGTTTCTTCTATTTAAATATATGCACATAAATAAAGCAGTCCTATTTTTTTAAATGAATAGGATTGCTTTTTTTGATATAAACCATGAGCATTAAATAATGGATAACTGTATAGCAAAAAATCAGGAAATTGCATAAAGAAAAAAACACACTAGAATCCAGAACGGAATTCTAATGTGTTTCATTTTCTAATCAAGGATGGCTTTTATTCAACGATAGCAATCATGCCTTGTTCGTCATCGATTTCTAGACGAACACTTGCTGCGTAGGAATCGATGTTCATTTCTTCTTGAAGGAATGTGCGAATAGCAGATAGCATATTAGCTACTCTGTATGTGTCCATACGATTGTTGTAGTAAGCTTCTGCATAGTATCCTTCGTTGTCATCGAAACAAAGTTCGATGTCCACGTTTTCTGGCATAACATTGATCTGTCTTGCATGATAAACGCATAAAGCATTGATCAATTGGTCTTCAGATAAGGTTATTGTTTCCATGAGTTTCGATCCTCATCTCTACGCTTGTTGCGTTTAAACATCTGGAAGATTTTCCCGATAATCATGATCAACACTAAGATGGCAATCACATTGATCAGCAATCCAAATAGATTACCCATAGCGCCCATATGACCTAACATACCGCCAAATAGCATACCTGCTAATCCACCTAACATCATCCCTTTAAGGAATCCGCCTTTTTTAGTAGTAGGATTTGCTGTTGTTGTTTTGGTATTGTTTGTTTTATTTTTGTTAAAGATTGAGCTTTTATTGTCTTGTGTATTTCGATTTGTATTGAAAGAATTAGTGTTTCCATTTGAATTGAATCCACGTTTTCCTGATTTGTAAGATTTCGCTTCAGCAGTGATCGTATGACTTTCCATTACAATCGTACCAACTGTTGAGAAAGCAAGTGTTGCTGCAAATAAAGCTGCCGCAAGTTTTTTAAATTTCAATTAATATTCCCTCCATAATGGTTTGTGATGTATCATACTACTATTCTATCACCTCCTTCATTTTTTATAAAATAAAACGCTAGGCGAGTAACTTTTTCCCATTTTTAAGGAGGAGTTTAATTTTAGTCATAGTGATTTACTTTTTGAGCACAATAATAGAACTTAGGCTGAAACTCTTTTCTAAAATGACTTAAAAAGTTATAGTTATTATACAGGGGGAGATATTATTGACAACGATGAAAACAGTACAACAGCGCTTTGAGGATAGTACTTTCTGGCAAACACTTGGATTTGAATACGTTCAAGCTGAAGATGGCATGGCTGAAATTGCCTTTACTTATAGAGAAGATCTTACAAATGTTGTTGGAACGTTACATGGTGGCGTATTTATGGCAGCGCTTGATACCGTGATGGGCATTGCAACACATACACTTGGTTTTGAAAATGTTGTTACAATACAATTGGAGACTAGATTTTTGAAACCCATTACGCATGGACGTGTACAAGCAATAGCTCGAGTGATAACCCGAACTCGTTCAACAGTAATTGTCGAAGGCCGTCTATATGACGAGGATCACGAACTTGTTGGCCTTGCAACATCTACTTTTAAAGGAATAATGTAAGCCTATCACTCATAGTATGATAATGATTACAATAAAAAATTCATACTTTGACTACAAATTAATGAAACGTATAAGCTCAAAAAAGCGTCCCGATTCTTCTTTTCGGGTCGCTTTTTTGTTCGCCTTCTTTGATTCATGAATGAAAGTTGAATTACAATTGATTCATAATCTAAATTTCACTTTGACTAATTGATATTAGGATTATCACCTTTCTCCTCTTCTTTAATATGTATCTGATAATTCATATCCTTACTTTCTTTCACAATTTCAAATTGTATAAAATCATTTTTCCTTTTTGGAAGGGTGAACATTTGAGTTGTACTATATTCAAGTCGACATTTTAATTCATATGCATTACTGATGCGTGTTTTGAACTTGTTAAAATTCACCCCTAACATGAATGTTGAATTGTTCGTAAAGATAATTTGTGTACTTTTGTTAGGATTTTTTTGATAGTATTTAATATGATTAAGTGATAACCAGACACAGTCGTTCTTCTTCGGCGAATCGGTTGGAAACCAAACAAGATGATGTTTGAGATTCATAATAACAGGACACATGTTAACCCTTCCTAGAATATAACGCGCTCCTTCATGTGCACCTTTCAAGCTGGAGCCATAATAACGCAAATTCATATCTACAAGCTCAATCGGATTTAGATGTGATTCGATCAGATGATCCACTTCAAGAATATCGGTATGAACATTTCCAAAACTATCAATTTTCGGTATAAATGCTACTGTATTTTCATTCACTGTATAAATTTCTTCCATTCTGTTATTAAAGCCTCCTATAACGAATCCTATTTACATAAACGGTTAGGATACTATATTTCCTAAGATATTTAATGCATATTTAAGTAGATTCCTCTAGATGTGTATGCTCCATGTGACATCATGAACTTCATTTAACAGTACAAATTAATCACCCTTTCCTTATTCATAAACGAATTATTTAAAATGAGTAGTAAATTTATCACATAAATAATCCATTTACCTCATTGTATTATTGGGTAATTTAGCTGTCAAATTATGCTTGTTTTTCAATTATTAATAAAAATTGCTTTGTAAAACATTCGTGAAATGTCTATCCACAAGCATTTACTATATATTTACAGCGGATTTACAATATTTCACTTCTCTATTGTATTAGTAGTAAAAAAGTCATATTATCTATTAAATTCCACCAAAGCTATATAATTTTTAAATTAACAATGATTTAATACACGGACAGTTCTAAAGAATACTCGTCACAACCATTCCAAGCCAGGTGAAATGCAGAATTACGATCACACAATATAGATATACTGCGGTGTTCATCAATAACTTGATAACATTGTTGGTTGAATTTTCCTCAAAATCCACACCAATAATAAAGGCAACAAGATTTTCATCCCATAAAATCCTAAGATACTATTTGAATAAATCCAATTCATCATAGGGTTTGCTTCTGAAATATGATGATTTCGAATGCCAAAGTCCGTAAAAAGTGCATCTAAAGTACATAATAATAGAAGAACTGTCCCCCCTATTGGCATTTTGAAATGTAAATTGGATGAAATTTTATCTTTCAGCGTAAACATCCCCTTCAATTTCGGTACATTATCTCAAGTCTTACACATGATCATGAAATATATACCCACACGTTCTGCTATTTAATGTAAAGAAAAATGGTATCCATTTCTGGATACCATTTTTTTGCTGAATATGGATTTAATTTTTGTGACTTAAGCTGATCATTATGTCATTCCTTGCACGGTTAAATACTTACATCCATGGATGGCCAGGATTCCATGTTCCTTGATGATATTGATGACCTGGATTCCATTGATGAGTTGGATAATAGTGATGATGTGGGTAGTAGTGATGCATTGGATAATAGTGATGATGCGGGTAATAGTGATGATATGGGTAATGATGGTGGTAATGCTCATCGTGGTGCTGTCCGTGTCCGCCATAAGGTTGGTTCATTCTTTTTTCACTCCTTCTTTTCGCTATTCCCCATAGCATATGAGAGGATTTTACAGACATCTGGGCATTTGACCTATTTCTAAATTATTAGAATTTTCCCTATTTTAGTTAATTAATAGATTTATTTATACATATTATATATAATGTTAAGTATTATGAACTATTAATCGATAGTTTAAATTCATGATATATGAACTAGACGAGGTGTTTTTTATAGTGAACGAGATACAAAAACTTTTTCAAAGTGAAGACGGTAATGAGCAACAAAGAGAACAGTTAAAAAAGTATTTGGACAAAATTTTAACTTCCATGGATACAATAAAAGATCCATCGAAAACAACCCTTGGTCCAATGCAAGAACGCTCTTCAAATTTCTATAGAGAATTAATGGAAAATCATGCAGTTCCAATGGATGGTTTGGATTTAGATACTGTTGTAAATGAATTGACGAATTTAATGAAAGGTCATCCCTTCCATACACATAATTTTGTCACGAATGTTTTACCAATGGCGAGTATTCCAGGGGTATTAGGATTATTTGTGAATTCGTTATTAAATGGGAATAATTTGTGGGATGTTTATGGACCTGCAGCGACAGAATCTGAAGTAAAAGTCATTTCGATGATGTCTAAATTGGTAGGCTATGATTATACAAAAAGCTTTGGTTATACAACTTGGGGTGGACAAGGAGCTGTCTTTAGTGGCTTACGAGTAGCAATCGCAAAACAATTCCCTCATGCCAAAGAAGAAGGTATTCCAAATAATTTATATTGCTTTGCATCTGAAAATGCACACTACAGTTTACTCAAATCAATAGAAGCAGTAGGTATTGGAAGCAATCATCTAATCCGTGTCAGAGCAGGAAAAGACCATTCAATGGATATGGATGATTTACAAGAACAATTAACAAAAGTTATTGAAAATGGAGGAATTCCAGTTTACATCGTTGCAACAACTGGTGCTACTGATAGTTTCGCAATCGACGACATTAAGGAAATAAAAGAAATTACAACTACTTTTGAAAATCGCTACAACTTAAAGCAGGTACATATACATGCAGACTCAGCTTTAGGTGGTTTCTACGCATTTTTCAATGATTATGATTTTGAACAAAACCCCCTACATTTAGAAGATGAAGTGCTTGAAAGCTTAAACGTCATTCGTTCACGCATGCAGCACTTACACATTGCTGATTCTTTGTGTTTTGACTTCCAAAAACTTGGTCAAACACCTTATCTAACGAGTCTATTCTTAGTAAAAGATGGCAGTGCATTAGGTTTACTTGATTTAGAAGATTTCGATACACCTTATGTAGGAAATCGTGGATACGGCTCTTATCATACAGGTTATACACTTGAATGTTCACGAATGGGTAGTTCCATCGCAATCTATGCAGCTCTTATGGCGTTTGGAAAAACAGGTTATCAAAAAATACTAGCAAATTATGTTCGTGTTAACCTAGCATTCCGTAAACAATTGGCAATGGAAATCCCATCATTACAAGTTGTTAATGTAACGAATATCGGACCAATCACTGCATTCCGTTTGTATCCTGATGGATTCAACTGGAAAACTGAACAAGCTGGAAAATATACAGAATCTGAAATTGAAACTATTAATAAATTAAATTCAGACCTATTCGAAATATTAGGAAAGCACCGTGATGAAGTATTCTTTGGTGATACAACACGCGTATGTACAGTGGAAGCATCTGACAGTAAAAATCGTATACCTGTTGGGGTGGCTAAATTCTTCTCAATTTCTCCATATACAAATGTAGAGCATATTCCAGCAATTATTGAGTCACTTAAACACTCAATATCATGAGCAGGAGGAAGAAAATCTTGAAGTTATTTAAGAAAAATAAACATTCACTTTTACTAAAGTTTGTTTTATCCTTAACGATTCCGATTGCTATTTTTTCTTTAATATTCGGATATGATTCTGTACTATTCATCAAACAAAATTATTAAAGAACGTGTTATGAGTCTATTTGATGATAAATTACAACTTGTTTCTGATGAAGTTATGACACATCTAGATTCAGACCTTGTAACAAATGCAGATAACAACGATAAGGTTGCATACGATAAATTATTAACAGCATTAAATACAGCAAAAAAAGACCATGGTATTGAGAATGCTTATGTTCTTTCACGTTCAAATGGTAAGGAGCATATTGTTGCTTTAAGTGATACGGACAATCATAATGCATCCTATAAATTTGACCCAAAGATGAATGATGCAATTGATCAACAAACCATTACATTTAGTGATATATACAAAGATCAATATGGTATTCATAAATCTATTTTCGTACCATTTAATGGAACAGATATTATATTTGGTTTAGATATGGATGCATCGTTTATTAATAAAGTTCAAACAGATACTTTATGGACTGCAATCGGCTTAACAGTATTGTTTGTAATAATTGGTGCTGTCATTGCGTTTATTATTAGTAAAAAAATTATTAAGCCAATGGAAGCAATCAAAAGTTACGTAGAGGAAGTCGCAAAAGGAAATTTAGCAACAAAACAATTTAAGATAAAAGGCAAAGATGAGATTGCACAACTATCTCACGGTGTTTATCGGATGGTGGATGATTTAAGACATCTTATTTCTCAAATTAGTGTGAATGCTGAACAAGTAGCTGCAACTTCAGAGGAGTTATCCGCAGCATCAGAACAAACAAGTGCTTCTATCGAACAAGTTACCGCATCGATGCAAGAAGTAGCTGCAGGTTCTGATCAGCAAACCGATTCAGTCGAAGAAATCGGAGCTAATGTCCATGATATTTCCACTAAAATGGACCATGTTACATCATATGCACAACAAGTTAGCATAAAAGCAACCGATACGACAACAACTGCTGAGAATGGTAATGTCAATTATTCAAAATGCTGTTGATAAAATGAATAGTACAAATGAAAAGATTCATGCAACTTCTGAAGTGGTTAACCGTTTAAATGTTTACTCAAAAGAAATTGGCCAGATTGTTTCACTGATTACTGAAATTGCCGATCAAACGAACTTACTTGCACTGAATGCCTCAATCGAAGCAGCCCGTGCAGGTGAACATGGTAAAGGATTTGCTGTTGTAGCTGAAGAAGTCAGAAAACTCGCTGATCAATCAAGAGATGCCGCAAACGATATAAGTAATCGAATTAATTCCATCAAAGTGGAATCATCAAATGCGGTAGAATCCATGTCAACAAGTTATGAAAATCTTCAAGAAAGTGTGGAAGCTTTCGATCAAGCAGGCGAAGCGTTCAAAACAATCTACACAGCTGTTTCCGATTTGACAACTCAAATGGGACAAGTAAATAAAAGTATTGAATCCATGAATTCAGGTGTTAGCAATATCGCTGATTCAATGGAAGAAGTAAGCGTAATTGTTGAGCAAAATGCAAGTAGCATCCAAAATGTAGCTGCTGCCTCAGAAGAACAAACTGCCAGCATGGAAGAAATCACTGCTTCCTCCAATAACCTAGCAACAATGGCTGAAGAACTTCGAACTACCATTGCAAAATTCAAAGTTTAATAATTGTTAATTAGCTAAGTTACTGATTTGATAAAAATAATGCCAAGACTTATATTGAAGTCTTGGCATTATTTATGTGAATTGTATGTCTAGTTGTGTCTATGCCTAGTAGTAATGATGACTTAAATTATCATCAGCGTGGATAAACGACCTTTTCTCGTGGATAAGTCCAAATCCGCTAGATGCGAATTCATCCCCATATAGATAGTTGATCTATTTACAAACCACATTCACAAAAAAGAGAACTCGTTTATTAAACCGAGTTCTCTTTTCCTCTTTGTGCTAGGCACCTATTATAAATGTCTATATCCAGCGAAGTGGTTATTCCAATATGACTCATAAATTGAGCTTACTTGTACTTTTGTTCCACTTGCACTCACAAATTTTCCGTTACCCATATAAAATCCAATATGGGAGATACCTGATTTATATGTATTTTTGAAAAATACTAAATCTCCTACTTGAGGTGAACTTGTAGGACTTGACATAGAGTAAAAACCTGCAGCATTTGTACGTGGAACAGAAATTCCTGCATTTCTATATGCATAATAGATTAATCCACTACAATCGAAGCCACTTGGAGTAGAACCACCGAATACATATGGTACACCTTGTTGAGACAATGCGATTGATACTGCCTTTGATAGATTTGAATTTGAAGATGGTGTAGAAACACTATTACTTACTTTTTTAGTTGAACCTTTAACTTTTAACTTTTGGCCAGCTCGGATATTTGTTGATTTAAGGTTATTCCAACTCATAAGTGTTTTGTAAGATACACCGTATTTTCTAGCAATTCCTGAAAGTGTATCACCACGTTTTACTGTATAAGTGGAAGTAGCTGTACTTTTAGTTGATGTTGTTTTACTAGCTGTTGTGCTAGATTTGATTTTCAACTTTTGTCCAACTTTAATTTTAGTAGATTTTAAATTGTTCCAGCTCATAATATTTTTGTATGATGTATGATATTTGGCACCAATTTTTGATAAAGTGTCACCTGATTTTACTGTATATGTATTAGTTGCAGCTGATGCAGTTGATTGTTCGCCTATGCTCGAGAATAGCATGATTGAACTTAATGCTACCGCTGATATGATCGTTTTCTTCAATTATCTTAACTCCCTTAATATTCTATTTACAAACTCTAAACTCTATTATAAAGAACTAATGTAACAAGAATGTAATAGGAGTATCAAAATTATGTTACAAATTTGTCGACAGAAGCTGAAAAACTGCTGAAAAATACATATTTTTCTATCTATTAACCACAATTTTGAAGAATATTAAAAAAAGGACCACTAAACTAGTTTAGTGAATCCCCTTTTACCAGAATAAAATTCAACATATTCATCTTATTTTCTGTGCCAGGCACCGATTATAAATGTCTGTATCCAGCGAAGTGGCTTTTCCAGTATGATTCGTTAACTGAACTTACTTGTACTTTTGTTCCACTTGCACTTACAAATTTCCCGTTCCCCATGTATAGTCCAATATGTGAGATACCTGATTTATATGTATTTTTGAAAAATACTAAATCTCCTACTTTAGGTGAACTTGTAGCACTTGACATAGAGTAAAAACCTGCAGCATTTGTACGTGGAACAGAAATTCCTGCATTTCTATATGCATAGTAGATTAATCCACTACAATCGAAGCCACTTGGAGTAGAACCACCGAATACATATGGTACACCTTGTTGAGACAATGCAATTGATACTACCTTTGATAGATTTGAATTAGAAGATGATGTTGAAACACTATTGCTTACCTTTTTAGTTGATCCTTTAACTTTAAGCTTTTGACCAACTCGGATATTTGTTGATTTTAGGTGATTCCAACTCATCAACGTTTTGTATGATACTCCATATTTCTTACCGATTCCTGAAAGTGTATCACCACGTTTTACTGTATAAGTTGAAGTAGTTGTACTTTTCTTTGATGTTGATTTACTAGTATAAGTTGAACCTTTAACTTTTAGTTTTTGGCCAACTCTAATACTTGTTGATTTTAAGTTATTCCAACTCATCAACGTTTTGTATGACACACCATATTTCTTACCGATTCCTGAAAGTGTATCACCACGTTTTACTGTATAAGTGGAAGTAGCTGTACTTTTCTTTGTTGTTGATTTGCTAGCAGAAGTGCCAGATTTGATTTTCAACTTTTGCCCAACTTTAATTTTAGTAGATTTTAAGTTGTTCCAGCTCATAATAGTTTTGTATGATGTATGATATTTGGCACCAATTTTTGATAAGGTGTCACCTGATTTTACTGTATATGTACTAGTTGCTGCTGATGCTGTTGATTGTTCACCTATGCTAGTGAATAGCATGATTGAACTTAGTGCTACCGCTGATATAATCGTTTTCTTCAATTATCTTAACTCCCTTAATATTCTATTTACAAACTCTATTATAAAGGGCTAATATAACAAGAATGTAATAGGAGTATCAAAATTATATTACAAATTTATCGATAAAAGTTGGAAATATGCTAAAAAATACATATATTTTTTATTCTATCAACCTCGATTATGAAGACTAAACGATAATTTCTATTAAAAAAGGACCACTAATTTATTTTAGTGAATCCTCTTTTTGTAGAAAAAAGTTTTACATATTCATCTTATTTTTCATCTTTACCTCTTCTGAGTCTGTATCGCTGTACATCGCAGTTCCTTGTCCATTTGTTTTGGCAAGCATTGCTTTGACTTCATTGTAGCTCAAACCGGACTCAGCGTTTTTGCGCTTCACTTCATTGATATCTGTTCCAACTGTTGTTTTGCCATCCCGTTTATAATTTGTCAAATTAACACCTCCATCTCTACCTTCTTACTATCTCCCTCGTTTCATCAATTATGAGAAAAAGTTATTGTGATCAAGAGTATCTTCTTTTAACTTTTTACTTTTGTCGATTCTATGGTATTCGGAAATCTGAATAACCCGAGCTTTTCCTGAATTCAATTCGTGATAAATCCCTCTCGAGTCTGTAAATGAAATATACTGATCTCTCTCACTCTGGATCAGGTTTTCAGCCTCTTCTTGGGACTCTACAAAGATAAACCTTCTGACATAATGCTCTTGATCAAAAAAGTACGTCACTTTAAATTCCTTCATATCTCATCTACACCTCATTATTTTTTACATTTATGCTTTTAACATTTATAGACAATACTCCTATAGGTTATCCAACAAACAACAGATATAACATCATTGCAAACGAATTTATAAGAAATGAAAAATAATTAAATTGAAGTAAATTGTTTGTGTCCAGGTACCGAATAGTGTTTATCTCATCAGAATATGATAATAAGACAATTATTGTAAATGACAAGATGGAGGAAAATGTTATGCATTCCATATTACCTTATTTTTTTCTAGGAATATCTTTGGCTGCTCCGATTGGTCCTGTAAAAGCAACATTACTAAATCTAGGAATTAAAAACGGCTTTTTCCATGCATGGTTCTTTAGCCTTGGGGCAATTGCAACTGATTTGACCTATATGGTTTTAGTGTATCTTGGGATTGGACGATTTATTGAATATCCATTTATCAAATCAATATTATGGTGTTTTGGCTGCTTCGTTCTAATGTATACGGGGATTGAAAATTTACTTACTCTGCATAAAGTGAAAATCGATTCAAATTTCAAAAGAATGTTACGTTTGCGACATTCATTTCTATCTGGTTTCCTGATTGCCCTTTTAAATCCTTTAACTATTCTTTTCTGGTTAGGAATTTATGGCTCTGTTCTAGTAGGCGGATCGCACAAACTAAATCATATTCAAATTGGTCTTTATAGTATTTGTATTTTATTAGGAATTATATTAGTAGATTTCATCATGGCGTCTGTCTCAAGCGGTTCGCGGAAAGTTTTATCAACTAAGTTTCTAAATGTAGTATCTGCCATTTCCTCTATTTCTATGATTGGTTTTGGAATTCATTTTGGTATCCTTGCTTACAAATCATTATTTTAATATATTATCAAAAATATTTCCCTTTAAATCGCGCGTTAGCCTCATATTTAAGACGCTTTTGGAAACCATATTGATACTACTTTCAACTAGAGGTGTTTATTATGAAAAAAAGCGCGAGAAATGA
Source organism: uncultured Caryophanaceae bacterium (assembly GCA_963792445.1). Classification (GTDB taxonomy): domain Bacteria; phylum Bacillota; class Bacilli; order Bacillales_A; family Planococcaceae; genus Rummeliibacillus. The sequence goes on from CAWBWO010000005.1 coordinate 44,672, forward strand.
GGAAAAAGTTAGCATATTATGTATCATCAGCTTAGCGTCTATTCCTCTTGTCATGACGCTTGGCAATTCAATGCTAATCCCTGTTCTCCCTATATTAGAAAATAAGGTGGGCATTTCTTCGTTTCAATCGAGTATGATTATTACCAGTTACTCAATTGCTGCCATTTTACTTATTCCTGTAGCTGGTTATTTATCAGATCGATTTGGTCGAAAAATCGTTATTTTACCAAGCTTAGTTTTAGCATTAATTGGTGGACTTATTTCTGCATTTGCATCTTGGAAACTACAAAATCCTTATTTTATCATAATAATTGGACGTATTCTACAAGGTGTTGGTGCTGCAGGTGCCATGCCAATTGTTATTCCATTAGTAGGCGACCTCTATAATGGTGATGATGAAAAAACGAGTGCTAGCTTAGGCATGATCGAAACTTCGAATACATTTGGTAAAGTACTAAGCCCTATTCTTGGTTCACTTTTTGCGGCCTTTTTGTGGTTTTTACCCTTTTTCTCTATTTCCATTTTTAGTCTAATTTCCATACTTCTCGTCCTCTTTTTTGTGAAAGCGCCAAAGGAAAAAGATGAACCAATTGCATTCAAGGAATTCGTTCAAAGTGTCAAAAATACATTTAAACGTGATGGAAAATGGTTGTTGACAGTATTTTTGAATGGAATTTATGTCATGCTCGTGTTATTCGGAATGCTATTTTTTCTCTCTGAAATGCTCGAAAGCACCCACAATATAAAAGGCATTAAAAAGGGCTTTATCTTGGCGATTCCACTACTAATGCTATGTATTGCCTCTTTTATAACCGGACGAAAAATCAATGGTGAAGTGAAAATCATTAAGAGAATGATTTTAATTTGTTTAATAATCGTTTCAGTTAGTATTGTATTTGTCGGTTTTCTAAAGGAAAATTTAGTTTTATTATTAGTCATTACAAGCATTGCAGGTATTGCTTTAGGTGCCCTACTCCCTGTACTTGATGCGATCATTACAGAAAATATAAAAAAAGAAGAACGCGGTACAGTTACCTCTTTCTACAGCTCTGCACGATATATTGGCGTAGCTGCAGGTCCCCCCATCATGTCACTTGTAATGGACAACTATTTAAACACAAGTTATATTATTGCCGGTGTTTTAGGAATCATTTTATTATTTTTAGTTATGAAATTTATTGATATTGATGCAATTAATAAGCAAACAAATGACGTTTCCAAAACTGCAAAGTGGAAACTTCAATCAGTGGGGGTTTTCCGACGTACAGGACGTACTAGTGCCAATGCACAGGACGTGGCGTTTTTAGTTTATGGCCCATCCCCCCTGATTTATCCCTTATTAAAAACTCGATGGTAAGTTATGTATTCACCAATCGGGCATTCTACGACAGGCAGTTGATTCTCCCACCTATGCTTCTTCGAATTTTCTAAAGCCTTGAGGTGGGAGTCAAAAGCCAGTTAATGCGGGGTAAAAAAATGACTGATTCGTATATAGAATCAGTCATTTTAAGTATTGGTGACTTTTATTTCGCATTGACGCTAATAAGAATAAGCGTGATTCCAGCAAAAAGGCAAACCATTCGCGGTATTGAAATTTTATCTGCTAGTCCAAATAATGCGATTGCCGTCGTGACAATTAAAACAGTTGGCCCCACAAGAGCCAGCATCGAATTAATATAAAAGGCTTTTTCTAAACTATTTAATTTCAGCATGAACAAAGCGGCCGTAACTTCAATGCTTCCGGACATGATACGCAAAATAACCATCATCAGAAGTGACTTATCCATATCTCCCATCATCCAATCTTATTAAATTTACTGTTTCCAGGTAAGTGCTCGTCTACTTCACTATATGTATGAGGTGGGTTGTTTATTTAAACAAAAAAACCACCTGATTGGGAGTAGTCATCAGATGGTGGATTTGTGGATTAGTTTAGTTTGGAGCCGCTCCTGTAGGTGGTGTGAGGACTTAAATTTTCATCAGCGTGGATTGGTCCTCCCGGCTGTGCATGGATATCTTCTTCCACTCTCGTAGTATTTTCCTTTTTACGCTGCTCAAATATTCAACAGCGAAATCACTATTCTAATTCCAAATATCTTTTCACATTCTGTACATAAGGTTTTTTATCATAATCGTTATAAAGAGCCATCCCGACTTTTATTGGATCTCCGAAGAAGAATCGTTCATATAGTGTTTGACGTGTTCCGAATGAGCTCATGGTCGCATCCCATGCTAAGCGGAAAAGTTTAACTCGCTCTTCCGCTTGATTGCCAGCAGATTGTAAATACAAATCTAAGTCCTTTTTAATAGGAGATTTAAACGCGTTTTCTGTTGGAATGGACATGAGACCACTAGCACCAAGCAGTTGAACAATTTCAGTGAATCTTGGATATACTTTTGGAAAAATATTAATTGCAATTCTTAAACTAGTATATTCAGGTTGCATTAAGCCGACATCATTTACTTTTGCCTCAACTTCAGATTTAACGATCAGCGCCTTCAATGTTTCAAGCGCAATAATAACTTCAGTTGCCTTTTCTTGCACATGTTGGTATAAGGAAATATTGATGGATTCAATAATGGATTGAACGATACCCAACATAAATTCAGTTTTGACAATTTGTCTTGAAAGCACTTGATGCAATATAAACGGTTGAAACGAACTTTGGTTCATGAAACTTTGTGCCATATCAATATTGTCATAGAAAAAGACACGATCCCACGGTACCAGTACATTATCAAACGCTAACGATTGTATCCATTTCTTCAAATCGAGAGCTTAATGGGTAGTTAAATTTGGAATCTCCATCAACGAAGGATTCTCTACAGATAAACTTAAGTCCCTTTCGTATTACTTGGGATGGAAAATGCAAAACCACTCTCATCATCATATGGTCTACCCGGTGACACAAACAACATTTCATCTGTAATACCGCCCTGCGTTGCTAGTAGTCGAGCTCCTTTTATAACTAAACCCTCGCTCGTTTTATCAACGATTTGCGCCGCAATTGGCTACTTTTGATTTTTCCCAATAAAGATGACTTCGATCGACTTGTGGTTCAATAAAAGTATGGGTCATGGATAAATCATTTTCACGAACATATTCATAGAATTTTCTAATATTCTCTGGAAAACAATTCTCCTCGCCTTCTAACTTAAAAGCAGCAGATGCAAATGTCATTAATGTTGTATTCATATAGTCAGGGCTCCTACCCATCATCCCATTACTCTCTCTAGCCCATAGTTGCACCATCTCTCTTTTCCTAACCAAATCTTCTTTCGTCTTCGGCATTAAAAAAGAAAGCCCCACTGCTTCACCTGTAGTAGGAGAAATATACGTCATCTTCTCTTTTAAATTGGCATCATTTTGCAAATCATACAGCCTAGCCTGACTCTTCATAACCCCCTTAAACGCTGGATGCTCAGAAATATTCCCCGTCACCCGCTTGCCATCAATCCAAACATTCGACTTCATCTTATTGATTCGATCAATATATTGGCTCCCCGTAATTGCAGGCATAACGTCCCCCCTAAGTAGTATTAACATTCATTTAATCAAAATCAGATATTCGCCTAAAATTATTTTATGAAAAGGTATATTGAATGGTGACTAATGTCAATCATGAATCGGAGAGTAAGTGACTGGCGAGTTTTACAGCGAAGACTTAAATTGTCATCGCGTGGATAAATATTTCTCTCCCGTGGATAAAGACATTCGTCGCGCGTGGATAAGTACCTCGTTTTCATTCGATAAAATCGGATAAGCGTGGATATGTTTATTTAAAATAACCAAAAAGAGAACCCAGCCTAATTTGTTAGACAGAGTCCTCTCTTTAACGAAGAATATATGTGCGGCATTAGTATTTACTTTTAAAACCTAGTACCTATTTTCCGCATCTAATTCTTGATTTAGCATTTCAAATATTTCGTTGTAGCTCGGACCGGATTCGGCGTTTAGTCGCTTGACTTCATTAATATCCGTTCCAGTCCATGTATACTTTTTTGGCTCATCATGGTCGATAATTTGATTTGAGGGGGTTGTTCCAATATCATGCTCAGCGATAATATCTCTGATTTCGTTATAGGAAGGACCTGATTCCGCATTTTGTCTTTTTACTTCGTCAATGTCCGTCCCTACAGATGTAAATTTTTTGCTTGCCATTTTTTCACCTCCATCACTTATATATGTTAGTTTTTCCATTTGGGATAAATATTATGAATTGAAAAAATTGATTTTTGTCAATACTAATTTAGTAAACATTTTATTCTGCACCAATATGGTGATCAACGTTACCATTTTCAGTTGATAGAGGTACAACTGGTTGCCCTTCTGCTTCATGGATACTTAGTCCTCCTGAAGAGAATAGCGGCGTTTTATTATAATCCACAGGATGGCTGTATGCTGAAGTTGCGGTTCCTCCAAAATCGCCGACGATGGATTTAATCGCATTGTTCGTTGCATGTGGTTGAGCGTTTTCCGCCATCACTTTTTTAAAATCAATATCTTTCTTTGAGTCCTTTCCTTTACTCATTAAATCACCTCCAATAACTACTTTTATCCTTCCACAAAAACCACAAATTATAAGTTTTTTATTGAATGCTGCTTTCATACATACAAGCTTCACTAATGTGACAAAAAAATCATAATTGCCAGGCACTGTATATTTTTTCACTTTTATGGAAAGGATGGTTTTATCTATTAAAAAAGAAGGAGGTGGAATGTATGTTTAAGAAGTTAATCAGTGTTGTATTAATAGGCTCAATATCTTTCGTAGCAGGATCGTATTATACTAAGAATAATCCTTCCACTGACCTCTTTGATTTGAAGAAAAATAGCGTGAGTCTATTTGTTACACCTGAAAACATTAACACCGCAATTGATGATTTGAAGATTGTGATCACGACCTCATTGGATTTCGTAAATAGTAAGATCGACAATTTACTAATTCCGGAAAACGATGGTTCGAATACTGTTAAAGAACGTCCGTCCAGTCCAAAAAATCATATAAACAACCCAGTAGATGATTTGCAACAAATTGACGTCGACCATGAAGATAAAGAGCAAATGCCTGCAAGTGGTGGGATTGGAATTTGAGATGATTTATTTTTCCATATAATCGTTTAACAAAATTTATGAAAATAAAATATACAAAAATAGTCGGCTCATCTAAAAACCATCCGACTAATATTTTGTCTCCATTCAATTTATTGAATGGGGTTTTTTTATTTCTAGAATTCAGAAAACGATTAGTACTTTTCTTGCAACCTTTCATGTTTACTTGCGCTTTCTGATTATTTACTTGCATTTTCTGATCATCTACTTGCGAATTTAAAAATTGTATTTGCAAATTTAACTTTTTAAGTCTTTTAAGACACTAAAAAACCCACAGTTTTCAAACTGTGGGCTCTTCTTATCTTAAAGTCTTTTAGATAATTGCGTTGAGAATCAGTACCCCTGCTAGTCCAACTAGAGATATGATGGTTACCATGATGGACCAGGTTTTGATGGTTTTTAATAATAAATACTCTCTTCCTTTTTCTTTCTATACATCCCCTTCTTCTCATAAAATTTCGGATCAAATGTTGGGAAAATAACTTTTGCAATATAAAAGCATGGAAAACTGATTCCTAGGAATACGAAAAACCCAGATATCTTAAATAGCGCAATCATGTAAACTCCTATGACAAGCATTACTAACATACTTTGTGCAACATGGGTAATCGGATACTTCAGTGCCTCTTTCATATATTGAGAAAATGATAGTTCATAATGCACGAAGATTGGGAAAACCATAAGCATCGACATACTAATACCAATCAACAGCAAGAATAATAGATAAGCAAGAATTACGAGTACAGCATTGGGAGAGTCTAAGAAATACTGTACATCCGCCCAAACAATTGCCCAAATCGCAAAGATCGAATAGCCGATTACATTGCTTTTAATAAAACTAGCTTTATAATAATGTGCAAAATCCTTTATTAGTTTACAATCCTGTTTTTTGACCATCCACTTTCTCAATAATGCAAACATCGCTGCTGTTGCAGGAAAAATCCCGAATACGCCTAATCCAACAAGTGCAAAGCCCATCCATATAAAGTTGAGTAACACTAATCGATAAATCCATTCGCCAAAGGTATTAAATTTACTATAAAAGTTTTCCAACTTGATCCATCCTTTGCATTCATTTATCCCGCATTAACTGGCTTTTGACTCAACTGTAAGGCTTTAGAAAATTCGAAGAAGCAACAGTTGAGATAACTGCCCGTAAACGCCCGATTGGTTCGGGCGCAACAGGATAGTTGGTCACTCAGGTGTTGCCACAGGACGTGGCGTTTTTAACCTGAGTTCCTATATTTTCAGTGGGGAAAAAACCCCCACTGATTGAAGTTTCACTTTATCTCGCATTAACCGGTAGTAGGAACTTGGTATATTGTTCGTAACCTCTTCCGACTTCATTACTTTTATGTGAATCGGATCCATACACAATCGGAATTCCTAATTGCTGTGCTTTCGCTACAATATTTATTGGCGGGTAGCTGACACCACAAAGTTCCTTATATAATCCAGCCATATTACAATCGAGTTCATATTGTTTTTCACTCATCTTTTTCAAAAGAAAATCAATTAACACGGATGAGTTCTGGCTAAGGCCCGTGTCTGTATCGAAGTATTTCTGGAATTTCTGACATAGCGTAATGTGACCAATCCGCTTTGGTTTATATTTTCCTAAATTTGCTTCAACTGAATCAATAACTGTTTGCAAATAGATTTCTTGTGCATATTGGAAACTACCATAGTAGCTCACAATGCCTTCATCATAATCTTGTCCACTATAATCGATTGCTCGGTCCCCACCATTACCTTTTAAAAAGTGAACAGACAGAATGCTATCATCCATATATTTTCCGTATTCATTCAAAAAGTCGGACGTCCATTGTTGATATTCTGGTAAAAAATCCACTTCAAACCCTACATTAATACGGATTTGATCAGCGTATTTTTTCTTTAAATCATTCATCTTTTTTAGGTAAGGTTCTATTTCGCTTAGCTTGATACCAGCCGTATCAATTGCATATTGCGCACCCGAAGCACACTGCAAAAACTCCTTTGGTAATGGGGCGTGTTCTGTGATGCTATATTCATCAAAGTTTTGTTTGATGGCTTCTAGTATAAAAAGTTCTGTATCCTCGCAACTTCCATGCGGACAGAATTCAGTATGGGAATGACCTTCTTTTTTCAAAACGCTAATCTCCTAAACTATTAATTTTGTATGACTTTAATTTTCTTCCACTTTCCACGTTTCCAATACATTAGTAAAATTATTGCGCGTATTGCTTCATCTATTATGAAGATCATCCAAATCCCAACTAATCCTAGATTTAAATATTTTCCTACCACTAGACAAACCGGTACAACAAAACTATAAGTAACGATAATGTTTAGATAAGTAGGATATTTTACGGATCCAGCTACGTTGATTGCTCCGACTAGAACTTCATTTAATGAGCGAGCAGGTTCTAACAAACAACTCATCCATAGTAGCGTTTTAACCATATGGATAATCTCTCTATTATCTGTAAAGAGACGAATAATCCAATCTGAACAACTTGCAATAACGAGCGCCATACTAATGGAGACTAGAAATGAACTGATGAGAACCCTTATTGTATAGTGATGAGGCATCATCTTTTTCATTTCTTCCGATCATTTTACCAATGATAATTTGATTAACGGTCGAAACGGATGCTGCTACCGCAAAGATGATCAATGAAATGGTTGAAACATAGACCTTCGTCGTCACCATAACAGCTCCAAATGTCGCAATAACTGCTGTAATAATCGTTTGAGAAATATTATACGAAATGTTCTCCATAGCAGACGGAAAGCCTAGTTTTAATATAGAAAAGGTAGTGGAAGACGTAGATTTAATCTTGGTTAAAGCTGTCCGATAAGGTGTTAAATAACGGATGAAAAAGACTAATATAATCAAACTTCCGATGATGCGTGCAATTAAAGTGGAGTTTGCCACACCAACGATGCCTTCCCCCAACAGATGGAAGGAAGTATTTAATACGAAGTAGTTTCCTACAACATTTAATATATTCATCAATACAGAAACATACATGACGAGTTTCGTATAGGCAAAGCTTCGAAGTACTGTACTTAAACTCGTTACCATTGATTGGAAAATGAGACTAATTCCGATAATGGTCAGAAACTGATAAGCACCACTCGATCAGTTCCTGTGGCGTTTGCATCAATCCAAGTAAGGACTTGCCAAAGAAAAGAAATACCACTGCCACAATGGCTGATAACCAAAGTGTCAAATAGAAAACATGATGAATCACTGCATATATTTGAGACGCATGCTTGTCTTCATTCATTTGATACAGCAGGATACTAGCGCCAATTGTGATGATGCCTGATAACATAAATGCGATATTCACAAGTTGATTGGAAATACCAACAGCAGCAACGGCTTCATCACTATATTGACTAAGCATCAGTACATCGATGTTACTTAATAACAATCCAAAGAATTGTTCAATCATAATTGGGATGAATAATACTCTGAATTGTGATTGCTTTGTTTTATTAAGATTGCTTGCTAGTGTCATGTGAGAACTGACTTTCAGTTAATGTGTATGTTTGAATACCTTCGCGATTTAGTCGTGATGATTCGTGCACCACGTTCGAAATCTCCATAACATTGGTAACCACTCACTTGTCCATAAACTAGCTTAATGCCAAAGTGTTCACCGCAGAAATTATTATCATGGTCATGCCCTGCAAAGAATGCTTTTACATCTCCGTTAATATAAGCATTTGCAAATAATCCGGTATTAATATAAGGAGCAGAAATCGTGTCATTCGTTTCGTTACATTCGCCACTTAAGATGTTTTTAGTGGCTTCCCAGTATTCTGGAATTGGAATATGTGTGAAAATGCAGTTTTGATTTAAATTTTGATCACAAGAATTGATATAGTGTTTGGCGGTGTTTCGATACCATGCGACTTGTTCAGGATGCACCCAATCATAAGTTCCTACAGGAAGTGGAGCATCTGCGCCAGAGTCCATCACATAGAGAACGTGTTGAATTTTTTCCCCTGCTTGATCAAAGATTTCAATCGTATAGCATTCACGATTATCCACGATAAAGCTATTCTTTTTCTCCACATGATGAAGCAATTGACCTTCTAAAGTTCTCATCGTTTCGCGATCAAACTCATCTTCTGAATCATGGTTTCCATAAGTAATGGCAATTGGTACATCATGTTGATTGAATCTTTGTAGCAGATCACTAAATACTTTGTCGGCATGTGGGACGCCATCACTCCAAATCAAATCGCCAGTGAAAATGACTAAATCCGGTTCAAGTTCGCGAAATGCTTTATCAATTAAAGCAAATGTTTTAAAGTCATCTTCATGATATGGTTGTGAACCAATGTGTAAATCGGTTAGTTGTACAATTCGAAATTCATTTCTATCATTATATTTTAGTTTCATACTCTCTCTCCTACTCTTTAATCGATCCGACTGTAATACCTTTTACAAAATACTTTTGAATGAAAGGATACACACAAACAATCGGTAGCATCACGATAATAATGGTTGCCATTTGCAAGGATTCGCCTGTGATTGTCACACGGTCTAACATTTCATAAGCTCGTGCACCAGATGAACGCAGTAAAATATCTGATAATGCATTTTGGCGTGTCAGCATTTCTTGCAGTAATGTAGCTAATGGTTTTAGTGCTTCATCTCTTACAAAGAAGGTACCTGCATACCAATCATTCCAATGACCAACAGCTGTAAATAAGCTGATTGTTGCAAGTACTGGTTTACTCATAGGGAGTACGATACTTCTGAAAATTTTAAATTCACTACTACCATCTATTCTTGCTGCTTCAATGACGCTTAATGGTAGCTGACTGAAGAAAGTTCTGAGTAGAAGAATATTTGCGACACTGTATAAACTTGGAACAATATAAACCCAAATTGTGTTTGTTAAATGTAGTTTCGTTAACACTAAGTAATATGGGACTGTCCCACCACTAAATAGCATGGTAAAGAAGATAAAGAAGGTAATAAATTTTCGACCTGGTAATGTTTTAATCGTTAGTGCATAGGCTGCCATCGACATTAACCCTACCCCAACTAGCGTACCAATAACTGTTCTAAAAACAGAGATGAGTAAGCCATTCATTAAGTTCTTTTGTTTAACAACTTCAGTATAGTTATCTATTGACCATTCTCTCGGCCAAAATAGAATGCCACCACGTTGCGCATCTGTACCACTATTAAACGATAAAGCTAAGATATGCATAAAAGGTAATATAATCGATAAGCATAATAGACTTATGAATATTATATTGATCACTTTTAGGATTCTTGGTGTATCCATACTTTTGCTCATTCTGTACTCTCCTTATAGATGCCTCTTCCAAACGATTACTGTTTGGAAGAGGATTTAAGTTTTGATTAAAACTTAACTTTCACACCGCTATCTACTTTCTTTTGTACAAAGTCTAAGAATTTATTTAGACCGTTCGCTTCTAGGTTTTGACGTGATTGATCTAGGATTTGTTTTGCTTGTTCTGGAGATTTTGCATAATATGCACGCTTTAAATCTTCGTTGTAACGTTCAAGTGCTTTTGTTAAAGAACCACTTTCTCCTTCAAATTCATATAAGAAGGATTGAACAGATAAACCATCAATTACTCTAGCTTTTTTCAAACGATCATTATAATGATAGAAATCTAAGATTTTTTGAGGTGCTTTTGAAGAATTATTTGTAATTTTTCGCCATATTCTTGTTCACCAAAATCAGCTTGATTGTCCATATCTGTATAGGCTAAATGTTCGCCCCAGTATGATTTAACGCCACGGAAGCCTAATTTTTTCGCTTTTTCAGGATCTTTTTCTAATAGATCAAGTACTTCTTTTTTCACGACTGGTTTGCCGTTTTTATCTAAAGTATAATCTCTGCCTTCAAGACCATAGAAGTATAGTCTTTTTCCTTCATCACTTGCTAACCAATCAGCGAACTTCACAACTTCTTCTGGATTTGCTGTTGTGCTTGGAATTGCCCAGCCAGCATAACCTGATTTGTAGTTAATCACCATGTCATTTGTGCCATCCGCACGTTTGATAGGTCCAAGTGGAACATATGTCATATTGTTATTTTCTGTTACATAGTTGTGCATATCTGCTACAATCGCGAATGATTCGTTCACAATACCTTCTCTTGCACGAGTTTCTTCCATAGTATAGTATTCAGGATTCATTAAGCCTTCTTTTAGAAGTTTTTGAACAAACTCTACACGTTTCATACCATAATCTGTTTGAGATTCATGAACGATTTTGCCGTCAGCATTTTTCATGAATTTTTCTCCAGTAGTGCCTGTCCATACTAGATCATTGAATAGGAAGTCTGAATCAGAACCACCCCAAATTGTAGGACCCATTACAGAAATATCTTTGCCATTATGATCTTTGAAATGACCATTTTTGATTTTCACTGCTAAATCATATAATTTTTGAGTTGAATCAATTTCTAAAGGATTGATTCCTAATTTGTCGACGATATCTTTGCGGATATATGGTCCACCAACTGTTGCTTTCCCAGCATCACCAGGCTTACGGTTGATTGACATATGCATTAAATAAGAATTACCCTTCCATTCTTTACGGAACATGATATTGTTTCGAGTATCTTCTGGAAGATAATCTGGTTGCAAATATTTAGAGTAAACTTTTGTATCTTTGATCAATGGTGTTAAGTTTGTAAACATACCTTCATTTGCAGCTTTTAGTAATAGTGACATTTCTGGACGACCACTGTTATTCAAATAGAAAGCAACAAAGTCAGGTAAATCTCCTGCTGCTAAACCAGCTGCTAGAGCACTTGTAGAATCTTCCGTTGTAATCCCTTGAAGTTCTAATGTAATCCCTGTGCGTTTTTTAATATAAGCTTGAATTTCTGGGTTCATCTCTACAGATGCATCGTTAGCAGATTCAAATACTAAGCCTTTAATTGTACGATCTGCAATCCATGTATCAGGGGCATCAGCTGGTTTTTCTTTCTTAGTGGCTTCTTGTTTGTCTCCACTGCCACAAGCTGCTAATGCTACTGCCAAAACAATTAAAAGTAAACCCAACATATACTTCGAAAATTTCTGCATTAAATACTCCTCCTACCAAAGTGAGCTATCGAATTTTTTACTTGTTATTTTATTGACAACGATGGTGAAGATTAAGCCTACAACGCCTTGCATTAATCCAATTGCAGTGGCATAACCAAATTGACCACCCTGTAAACCTGTTCTGACGATATACGTATCAATTGTTTCTGAGACATCAGCATTTCCAGGGTTTTGCATTAAATAGATTTGGTCAAAACCTGAAGAAAGAATAGCCCCTAAAGATAAGATAAATAAAATGATAATTGTAGAAGTGATACCTGGTAACGTTACATGCCAAATTTGACGTAGACGTGATGCCCCATCAATAGAAGCTGCTTCATATAAAGTTGGCACGATTGCTACAATAGCAGCGTAGTAAATAATCGAATCCCAACCAATTCCCTTCCAGATATAACTGATAAATACTAATGGGAAGAACGAACCTTGATCCATCATAAAGAATTTGGAGCCATCGCCACCGAAGTGTTTAATCACTTGGTTTACAAGTCCTGTATCAGGAGCTAAAAGGCGACTCATAATCCCAATCACAACTACCCATGAGATAAAGTATGGTAAATAGGTAATACTTTGTAATGTACTTCTTAGCTTATTGCTCTTAATTTCACTGAACATAATCGCTAAGAGTATAGGAAACGGTAATGCGATGAATAATTTTAAGAAGCTAATAATTAATGTATTTTTTAAATAGATCTCGCTTCTTGGATCCGCGAAGAACTCTTTGAAATATTTTAATCCGACAAATTCCCCCCCGAACATTCCAGTATTAAAGCCATATTCTCGGAATGCTAATACTAATCCAGCCATTGGCCAATAGGAGAATAGTAAAAAGAATAGAATACAAGGAAATAGCATCCCATAAAAAACTTTATGTTTCTTGACCCTTACAAAAACGGAATCCTTTACTGGGTTATAATGTTGCTCTAGTTCTTCTGCTGACTTAAGCTGGCCGTTATGAACAAGAAATGATGTCAAAACTTTACCTCCAATCAATTACGCAATACGAAAATAGATGGGATTAGAAAATGCGATCACATCATCTTCATTATTTTTGACTTCTACTCTTATAAATTTAGATTGAAAATTTTGTAAATTTAATTCAACTTGAAACTCTTTGTCTTTTGCTATAGTTGAATAGACAATTTCCTTTCCTGCGTAAATATCTATTTGGTCGCCATTTGAAAGTTCTTTAGCATTCAATGAAAGAGTGATGGAATGGTCTGTAAGCAACACTCGATCTCCGAAGGTAAAATGGCGGTAAACCCACATATCCAATATCGGCTGAGTAGAAATAAAGGTTCTGCCCTGTTTCAGGCTTTGTAAGATGGCATCTTGATCCGTACTTTCTGCAACAATATACATATAAGCCTTTGTTTCATCAGAATTTGTAGGTCGATGCCAATCCCGACCACAGCTTGCATTAACCTCATAGCCATCTTGTAGCAATTGAACCCACTTGGCATAAGCATCCACATTCGATAATGAACTTTGCGGATTCGTGCCATTCCAAACCTCAATGGAATGTACATGATCTAAATTCTCTAATGTGTATTCCCACTGACATCCTGTGCAAAATGGATTACCCATATCAAAGGGATGCGCAATGGTTATATAAGCACCAGATGCATTTAATTCACCTAAAAACGGTTGAATATTTTCCCTTGTAATATCTGTCCAATTTTTCACAATATCAGGGATATGCCCATGAACTAAGAAATGACCAAAATAAGTCGTATACTCAATTCCTGGTAAGATGTTAAGTGGCATATTCTTTAGCCATTGCTTGTCATTTCTTTCTTGCAGTGCAGAAATAGTGTTATGATCCGTGATGCCTAAATAATCAATCCCTTCATCAACAGCCTGCGTGAGCAATTCCTTTAAAGTTTGAATAGCATCACTATGCACGGTATGGGTATGAAGTTCTGCTTTTGCTAATATTTTCTGGGTTGACTTGATAGGACTTCTTTCTATTAACATTCTTTCTTTTTTCAATGTGGACAACACTTGTCTACGTTCTACAATCGGATCAAGTTTTGGTATCCCTTGTATGTGTAAAGAACAGTGAATTTCAGATGATATGCAAGCATGACAACTGACTGTAAACTTCCATCTTCCTTTACGTATAGCTCCTTTTACAAAACCAAGCGTTGCCTTGTCTTCTGAAAGTTCGATTTGCTGATTGGAAGAAAAGTAGTGATGACTTCCTCTATACTGCTCCGGGTCGCTAATCGACAGCGTTAATAGATTTCTTAAAATAGTTTCCTCATCTACTAAGCTTTCTTCATATCCTTCTCGTAAAACAGCTAATAGATTGGCATGTTGGTCTGTTTCTTCTATTGGACTATACGTAAAATTGATTGATAGAGACTCCATCTGCTCTGGCACATTTACTTGAAATTCAAGATTTGATTGATGTGCTGACGCAGATATGTCAAATGAGATATTAAATAAATCCATCATAGAGTAACGTAATCCTGTTCAACTTCTCTTATTACTTCTTCTTTTGCTTTATCCAGTTCAAGTGGAATGCGCATTTCTGTACCAGCATCAAAGAAATGTAAGTCATTGAGATCAACACGGATTGCCAACTTCTTACCCGGTGGATAGTGACCCATATCATTCACTTTTAGAATGACTTGTTGTCCATTTAGTGTGAAGTAAACCAATGTTTCAGCACCCATTAATTCAGCCATTTCTACTTCAACAATAAAGGAGAAAGTACCTGGATCTTCTACTACTGAGTCGACAATCGTAAAGTTTTCTGGGCGGATGCCTAGAATCATTTTTTTATTTTGATAACCTTTCGTATTTAGTTGTTTGTTCGTTTCTTTTGGTAAATTCATACCTAGCAAACCGATATTCAACTGTTCGCCATCGTATGCTGCACCGATAAAATTCATAGCAGGAGATCCGATAAACTTACCAACAAACACATTGGCAGGCATTAAATAGATTTCTCTTGGCGTTCCCACTTGTTGAATCAATCCATTTTTCATAACGACAATTCTAGTAGCCATTGTCATTGCTTCTGTTTGGTCATGTGTCACATAAATCGTTGTTGTTTTTAGTTTGCGATGAAGTTTAGAAATTTCAGCACGTGTTTGGAATCTCAATTTGGCATCCAAATTGGATAACGGCTCATCCATTAGGAATACTTTTGCATCACGTACAATGGATCTTCCTAATGCAACTCGCTGTCTTTGTCCACCTGAAAGTTCTTTCGGTTTTCTTTCTAATAACTCTTCTATATCGAGAATCTTAGCTGCCTCTTTAACTTTTACGTCAATTTGTTGTTTGGATACTTTTTTCATTTTTAGCCCAAATGCAAGGTTGTCGTACACACTCATATGAGGATATAATGCATAGTTTTGGAATACCATGGCGATGTTACGATCTTTTGGATGTAGGTTATTTTCAACTCGTCCATCAATGACGATTTCACCTGATGTTATATCTTCTAATCCAGCAATCATTCGAAGCGTAGTAGATTTCCCACAACCTGAAGGACCAACTAAGACGATAAATTCTTCATCATCAATCGTTAAATCAAAATCGGTAACTGCATGTTTACCATCTTCATAATCTTTAAATAAATGCTTCAATTCGATTTTTGCCAATTCGTCATCTCCTCTATTTGAGTCATGTTTAGCATAAACCCCTTATTTTGATGCAATATGAACAGAAAGTTATTAATTATGTAGAATTTTTCTGATTTTTTTACAAAACTCTTAATATATTTACAAAATATCAATGATAGATAAAAATAATGATATTTTTTTATTAAATTAATCAAATAAATGTTATTAAAATTTGGATTAATGTTTGAATTTGTTAAACAAACACTAAATATTGTTTGTTTTGATATGAATGCCACAAAGAAATTTGTAAGTGATTGGTTTAAAGTGGTGGATGAAAGGAAAAAGTTGAAATCTTAGCATAAATAAAAGCATTACGAAGAGATTAGAGAATGTTCTTCGTAATGCTTGGATTATATGAATATAATTAATGAGTCGTGCAATAAACAGAATCGAATGATTGAATAGAGACTAACCTACATTTGTCCACATATATTTAAACTTTTTTAAAACGGTCGGGCAATTTATATCACTGATAATTTCATGAACTTGTGTGACATCGCCAAATTTCACGAGGGAAGATACATTTACTTTAGAAGAATCCACAAGCAGTATAGATTCTTGACTATTTTCAATCATCTTAGAGGAAATCAGTGTTTCATCTAAATCGAAATCATAAATACCATTCTCAAGCAGTCCGCCGCAGGAAATAAACGCCTTATTGAATTGAAATAGCTCGATTAAATGTAATGTTAAGGCCCCATTTACGGAGCGTTGAGCAGGATTTGTATTGCCCCCTAACAAAATGACTTTTCCAGTAAACCGTTTTTCTTCAAGAGCGGTATTAAAAGCATCTGCTGCAACAATAGAGTTTGTGATAATCGTTAAATCTTCTCCTTTAATATATTTGGCTAGATGAATCGTGGTTGTCCCCACATCAACAGCAATAATATCCCCATCTTGCACACGAGTCGCCGCTTCCTTTGCAATCTGCTTTTTCGCTTCAATATTCGTATTTAACTTTTGAGTAAAAACAGGCTCTTTCTCAACCTTTTTATACGCAACCGCGCCACCATGAAATCTAGACACAAGCTTCATCTTCTCCAACTCATGCAAATCTCGTCTAACCGTCTCAGGTGAAACACGAAAATAATTAGCGATTTCCGTAACATACACTCTTTTGTTCACTTTCATCAAATCCAAAATATACTGATACCTAACCTCTTTTAACTTGCTCATTGTTGTCATCACATCGTTTCTGTATAAACTTTTACCCGCTTATCTTCTAACGCTGATATAAAAAAGACTTTTATAATTATTAATATAGATAGTGAATATTAACAAAAGGTGAACCCTTCATTAAGGGCAAATTAAGTTTTGTAAAGTTATTTCCAGATGAGGGTGGGACTTAAATTATGGAGGATTTTGTGGATGATTGGTTAAGGAAAATTCATTATAAAAATCATTCAGCAAATTTAATTGGGTTGATAACAATCTACTCAAAAAAGGTAACAACCTCTGCTGAAAAAGTAACAATCTCCTAAATTTGAGCAACAACATGGCTTGAAATGGCAACAATCCTCCTTCCTAAAAAGATTAGTTAAAATCTCAAGTAAAAGAAAAATGCTCTTATTAGCCGCGACCAAAGAAATGTACATACACATAATGCAGCCGCGTGAGATGAAAGTCGTGAACTTAAAATGTTAAAAACGCAAATACAATTAATAAATTCGCAAGTAGATTATCTGAAAACGCAAGTAAATCTACTAAATTTGCAAATAATATTTTATCAGCGTTTGCAAGTAAATTAATATGTTCTCCACATTCCTTGATCAAATCAAAAAAAGCTACACCTCCCATCCTAAGATAAAAAGTGTAGCATTAAGACATAAATTTTATTTAATTTTGTGAGAGCCAGTCACCATTTTCCCACTACCTGAATCTTTTATTAAATGGTCTTATTGTTCGCGGACAGGTATAGCGTAGAACGAAGAAAGTAGCCGCGAAAAATAATTCAATACTCCATTTTATCAAATCAAATAAAAAAGCTATACCTCCTGTCATATAGACAAAAAGTATAGCTTTGCTAGGCACTATTTTCTGAAGGCCTCTATTCAAACAACCCCATCAAAATATATTTTGCATGTTGTTTTTGGGGCATGGCTTTTAATTCTTTATTTTGAATCGTGCTTGTTTTCAGCGGTGTGATGAAGTTTGCTGGTGCTGCTAGTGTGATGGCATCTTTGTCAGTGACAATGACATCATTGATTTGCAGTCCATTCACGATTTGATTTTCACCTTTGTATGTTACACCTAAGCCAATTGGTTGTTTTTGTACGATCCCTTTATTGTTAAGTTGATATACATAATGTTTATTGTTGTCGTTCCACATTGATTTTGATGTGATCATCGGTGTTCCAGCTGCTTCCGCTACTGTTACTTGCAATTTCATATCTGTTCCTACCAATAATGGTTTTTCTACGTTTGCCTTGGTAGTTTGGGCATTTTCCACTTGATCAGGTTGTTGATTTTCGTCCATTAGCTCCATCGGTTGTTTGATCAGCAGAAGATTGTTTTGCTTGTCCATTAGTCGATTTCGCAGTAGTTGTTTCTTTAGGTTTAACTTCTCCCTGTAGCTTAACTAAAAATGAATAAGTAGGAACTTTCTTCACTTCGTTTTTCTTTAATACTGTCTTTTATCACTTCGTTCGGATAAGTGATCACTTGCGAAACGATTCCGTTGTAGTATTTATCCGTTAAAGCTGAGTACAGTTTCACTTTTTGCCCTTGAGCGATTTCTCCAATTTGTTTAGCAGAGGCTACTGCCTTTACAACTGAAGTTGTTGACGCAATGGTCATCATTGGATCTTTTAAATCTGCATTGATTTTTACAATTTGGCCATCCGCCGTACTTGATACGCTTAAATCAGCCAACTGTTCTTCCACTCTGGAAATTTTGGATTCATTTGCAGCTAAGGCAGCTTCCAATTTCCCTTTTTCACCCTCAACCTCTGCTATTCTTTCTTGAACATTGCCATCTACTATAGAAGAAACATTCATATTCACATCGACTTTCAAATTTTGATCATCGGATTCTGAACTAGTTGAATCCTCTGATGTGTCAGGTGTGATTTCTTGTAATTGAGAAATTTCTTGGTCAACACTATCAATTTCACCCTGCAAACGATTTGCTTCATCTTCTAAATCTGCTTTTTGTTGGTCTAGCTTATTTGAATCGTATGAAAATAAAGGATCCCCGGTCGTTACCCTATCTCCCTCTTTCACTAAGATTGAGCCGAGCGAGCCTTTTTGATTATCAAAGTACACATGCGTTACAGTTTCTGGCTCCGTCACACCAGTTGTAGTAAAGAGTTTCTTCACATGACCTTGCTCAATCTTTGTCCATTCACTGATATTGACCGTTCTTGCCGCTTTACTATCATCCTTTAATAAGAGGAAGAGATTACTTCCGATAAAAACAGCGGAGACTGCAGCGAGTATTGATTTAGATTTGCCCCATTTTTTCAAGTTTCTCATCCTCCTTTAGAAAAAGAATCCTATTTTAATATAAGATAATAAACTTGCAATAATCAAAAACAGTAAAAACAAAATGCCAATCGCAAAAGAAAGCGATTGTTTGCTTACTTCTACTATTCTTGAAATATAATAGTAGGAATAGAAGATCATTGCGATGCGGAATAAGGTAATTTCACTTAGGAAGTGAATTACCACTTCATTGTCCGTAAAGTATTGTGCAAAAATGCCAAATGAAAAGATATTAGAAGTGATATCAATATTTAGCAATAAAAACAAAGGAATTTGGATGATCCTTTCAATTAAGAAAATGCCCAAAATATTCATTTGAACAATCGTTAACTTACGAAAACTACCATTTAGAAAGGCAAAATAATACAATGCACTTGCAAACAAAAATACACATGGAATCAAAATCCCTTGCAACACTCTACCAACTAGAAATAACTGTTTCCTCGCCTCAAATGCATCTCCATTTAGGCTTGTCAATTCGGTGGAAAGTGACTCAGTACCTAAACCGAAAACACCACCTATTACACTTACACAAATACTTACTATAAAAAGTATAAAAATACTTAATTTGAAATGTGAATAATCTTCAGCTTCTTGTAAATTCGTTCTATATTTCTCTGGTTTAAAAATACCTACCAACGGCTGTACGTTCAGTGTCATGTTTCTTCTCCTTTTAATCTTGATGGTGCTTTTTACGAGAATACTAGCCTATGCAACCATCCACCTCTATCCCATCTAAAATAAATACCTATTTACTATGCGATTCTACATCCAAATAACCTCAATTGTATAGGTTATTCGAAAAAATAATGTTCCATACTATAGAAATATAGAAAGCTCTGCAGAGAAGGATCTCTCATAACAGAGCCAAACCAATACTTTATGTATTTTCGTGCTATTCTTCTCTTAATTCCTTCTTATTTTGAAACTTATCAAGAGGATTGTCAACAACCTTCAAGGTTAACTTTTTGTTAATATTTATGGAGGAATTGTAAATGTTTCCTAAAGAAAATTTAGGTGTTTTGCTGATTGAAATTTGGCGAGTTTTTGATGAACTTATGATCACTTTTATGCTCGATGGACGGTTCTTACAATACGTAAAAAACTACCGATTTCTCATTCAATCAAGAAATCGGTAGTTTTTTAAAATGTCAAAATGTGCTATAGAACTGTTATCAAAATAAATACCATTCTTTAGCAGCTTCTACTTCGCTAATGGTTAATTGGTGACCTCTATTTTCCCAATGAAGTTGTACATTTGCTCCTGCTCCTCTTAGCAAAGAGACGAGTTCTTTTGATTCGTATGGCGAACAAATCGGGTCGTTTGTTCCAGCTCCAATAAAGATAGATTTCCCAGATAAATCAGGTAGCTCGATTCCACGTCTTGGCACCATCGGATGATGTAAAATAGCACCCTTTAATGAATTTTGGTAATGGAATAATAAACTTGCTGCAATATTAGCGCCATTTGAATAGCCTATAGCTAAGATATTGTCACGGTCAAATTCATATTTTTCAGCTGCTTCATCAAGGAATGCATGTAATTCTTTTGTGCGGAAAATCAAATCTTCTTCATCAAATACGCCTTCTGCTAATCTTCTAAAAAAGCGTGGCATGCCGTTCTCTAATACGTTTCCTCTAACACTTAGAACATTTGCATCTGGGTCAATTTTGTCTGCTAGAGGTAGCAGGTCGTGTTCTGTTCCGCCGGTTCCATGTAATAATAACAACGTCGGTAAGGCTTGATTATTTCCTTTTTGAAATATATGTTTCATTATTTTACACCTCATCTTTTTAGGTAATGTTTCAATCTAATCTTCATATTCCTTAACAAATTCTTTTGTACTTCTTACCGTGTCTATTGGGCGTACTAATTTTTCGATTTTTTCCCGTTTTTCTTCAAAGAATGGAGGTAATGATAATTTTTCGCCTAGTGTTTCATAAGGTTCATCACCCATAAATCCAGGGCCGTCTGTTGCTAATTCAAATAAAACGCCTGGGGCAATATTCGCGTATAATGAACCAAAATAATATCGCTCTACATAGCCTGAATTTGGTACACGATAGGATTTATATCTTTCCAACCACTCATCTAGTTCAGCGCGATTTTCTACACGGAATGCCGCATGGTGGATGGTTCCGTATCCTTGGCGAGCGCGAGGAAAAACAGAATTATATTCCACAATTACTTGAGCGCCATTTCCGCCTTCGCCCATTTCAAATAAATGAGATGAATCTTCTTTTGCTACTTCTTTAAATAAGTAAACTTCTTCTAATATCGCTTTAAAATAATCAAAATTAGAAACTTGAACAAAGACTGGACCGAGCCCCGTAATTGCATATTCTAAAGGAATTGGCCCCTTTTGCCATGGTGTGCCAGATACTACACCTTGATTATTTTCATCAGATATTAATTGATATTGCTGATCATCAAAATCAACAAAAGAAAGAGTCTTTTTACCAAATTGTTCTTTTATATCTGTGTGTTTTATATTTAATCGATTAAAACGTTTTACCCAATAATTTAATGCTTCATCATCTGGTACACGAAAAGATGTTTTAGAAATTTCATCTGTACCATGGACCCCTTTTGGGACACCTGGAAAATCAAAAAACGTCATATCTGTTCCGGGGCTACCAACATCATCTGTAAAGTATAAATGGTACGTTTGTATATCATCTTGGTTCACCGTTTTCTTCACTAAACGTAATCCTAATACATAGGTAAAAAATTCATATATCTTTTCCGCACTACTTGTAATTGCTGTTACATGGTGCACGCCTTTTATATTGTTCATGTTTTTTCCCTCCATTATTTTGGTCTCTCTAGGGAGAATGTCTCCCCAATTTTTGCATAATTTGAACCTGCTAATCGGCTTATTGCAGCAAGCTTTTCATGGTTGATCCTGCCTGATTCATAAATACTTTCATCTATATGAAACTTGACAATCTTGCCAATGATTAAATCCACTCCGATTGCACCATTTTCCCCAAGTTCGACTACGTGTTCCAACACACACTCAAAACGAACTTTTGATTCTTGAATACCAGGCACGGAAACTTTTTCACTCGCAACAAGTCTTAAGCTTGCCTTTTCGATTTCACTTTCATTTGATGGTAAGGATGCTGCTGTCACATTTACTTTTTCTACATTTTCTTCATCAACAAGATGAACAACAAATTCTTTCTTGCTCTTGATATTTCTTGCTGTGTCTTTTGGGATACCGTTTTTTCTTTGCACGGAGACAGAAATCATAGGTGGATTCGATGATACGATGTTAAAATAGCTAAATGGTGCACCATTTACCGTCCCATCTTCTGCAACACTCGTCACAAATGCAATAGGTCTTGGAATAATACTGCCAATTAATAATTTGTAATTTTCTCGTTCTGTATTCTCATTCGGATCAATGGATAACAAATGAAGTTCCTCCTAATCTAATTGTCTAATTTTAATCGGAATTAACGTGTCATTCAGTTTTTCACGATACTTTTCATATTGAGCGGGTAGTTTTAAATCTTGCCCCATCGAATCGTAAGATTCATCATGAGCGAATCCTGGAGGGTTTGTCGCAATTTCAAACAGAATGTCGCCATGTTCACGGAAATAAATGGCGTTAAAATAATTTCGATCTTTTACATCTGTTACATGATAGCCGTTGTCCGCTACGAATTTTTGCCATTCTAGTTGGTCTTGGTCATCCTTCGCACGCCAAGCAATATGATGAACAGTTCCGACACCCATTTGTCCACGTACTAAAGGAGTTTGCTTAATATCAATCATATTTCCAATGTCACCATAGGATTTAAAACGTATTAAATCGCCTTCTTCTCCAACCTTTTCTAAACCTAATACATCTTGAAGTGTTTGGATTGTCTGTTCTGGATGGACTGAGTATAGGATGGCTCCGCCAAATCCTTTAATCGCTACATCTGGTGTAACATCTCCAAATGTCCAGTTGTTTGGTTCCCCTTCTGCTCGTTCGACAAGCTCTAGATGTAGTCCATGGAAATCTTCAAATTGTAAATACTTTTCTCCAAATCGTTCTGACTTTTTAAAGTTAATATTGAATTTTCTTAATCTTTCTTCCCAATAAGACATTTTACCAGATGGAATAGCATAAGTCGTTACCCCTACTTGCCCACCGCCAATTTTCCCTTCATAGCCGGTTGCCCAAGGGAAAAATGTAATAATTGTTCCAGGCTTACCGCCATCATTCCCAAAATAAAGATGATACGTACCTGGATCATCAAAGTTAATTGTTTTCTTTACTAATCGTAATCCCAGAATGCCTGCATAAAAATCGACAGTTTCTTGTGGATGCCCAACGATTGCTGTAATATGGTGTATTCCCTCTGTCTTTTTCATAAAAAATCTCTCCTTTTATCTGTTACTATTTGTTTAAGATTTGCATTTTAAATTCTAAATATGATTTTCACGTACATTACCACGAATTCAAATATCTCAAACTAAAGATATATTTGCTTTTTAAAACCAATTTGAACATATTGAATATGAACAATTTGGTTCAAGTTTAATCTGTTTTACTGCAAAGCTTTGTTTGAGTATGATTGATCTCTTGTTAATTTAATTCTTTTATCAAAAATAATAATCTTCCCGACATGTCATGGATATTCTCCGTTGTATGATTAATTTCTTCGGTAACAGCAGGAGTTATACCAACTTTCAAAAACATTTGGAAAATCTTTTTCATCCTGATATCCTAACAACTCTCTAAATATTTGATTGTAGTCATTATTTTCTGCTGGGACTCCATTTTCCAATTTCAAATCCCACGTTCCAATTCAATTAAGTTCTGTAATGATTTGATGTTTGACATAGAGATTTTCATATTTTATTTGCATAATTTCTATTAATTTATTCATGGATTCTACTAGTTGTTGTAATCCAGTATTTTCAAATTTGAAATGATATTTGATTGAAAGAAGGTTCATCTTGTTGTGTTTCTTGGATGAGCCGCTCTATTTCATTCGTTAATTGATTGAAATCATGATAGATATTTTTCTTAAACAAATCCCATGCCTCCTTATTGATCGAAAGTCATTTCAATGTTTTATTTTCTGTTAATTTTATTTCGAAATCATATATTTTGAATTCAAGATAATTACTAAAAAAAATTTAAACCCGTTGCATGGTTTTCTATTTTCCAATCAATAATTATCTCGAATTCGAGATAATTGTATAATTTATTGCTTCCTTTTGTCAACTACTTAAAAAAATTCATAATTACTTTCATAAAAAAACTATCGATTTCTCAATACAAGAAATCGATAGTTTTTCTAAAAGATTTTGGACAATAAGTGTGTTAAACCCTATCCTTCCATCACAAGTTGTAGTACTTCCATTGCAACTGCAGCTTTTGGGAATCCAACATATGCAGCACAGTGCATAATGATCTCAACAATATCCTCTTTCGTTAAACCTATATGCATAGCAGCCTTGAAATGGAACATAAGCTAACGTTCGCCTGCTCCTTGTGAAATGAGTGAAGTCAATGTAATGATTTCTTGTTCTTTTAGGCTAAAGTGTGATCTGCCATATACATCGCCAAATCCAAATTCAATCATCATTTTGCCAAATTCAGGTGAGAAGGATTTAGTTTACTATGTTTATTTCCTTTTAAATTAATTTACTCCTTCTATTCATAATAACAGTATCTTGCCATTATTCTCGCGCATAGCAAACTTTTCTCGCGTGCCCTCAATTTGAAATTCTATTTAAAAAAATGAAGAGCTATACAAAACTAAATTACTATAAGACAACAACATCTTTCCCTAGAATTTCATCTAGTTGAAGTAAATCAAATACTGTTTTCACATCTTCTTGTAGATTTATTATTGTCGGTTTTATAGATTTATCTTTTAAATCAGAGATCAACGTTATAAGTAATCCGATACCTGAAGAATCAACAAAGTAAATATCTTGAAAATCAATTTCAACATTATCTGAGGTTTCCTGTAGTGCTTTCGTTAAATTATCTTCAATAATTTCTGTAGCCTCGATATCTAGATCGCCCTCAAATTTGACTACTATTTTTGAATCTTCATTTTTAATTTTAAAGTTGAACATCTTTTTCCCCCTTGGTTATTTGCAATTGGCCTAAATTGTCTAATTTTGCAAAAATATTAGTTTCTTTAGTATATAATGTGTGAGATTGTCTACCAACCTGTATAGTGGTATTCTCTGAAACGTTATTTAATTTAATTTTACCTTTTTCAGATACCGAAATTTTCACATTAATACCCGCTTGATTTCCAACTTCATTAATACTTACACTATCTTCAGCATGAATTTCTCCGCCACGAACATAACCATTTATAATTATATTTTTTTCAGCAAATAATTTAGAATTATATGCACCGTGACCAAATATTATAATATCACCACTAGAATATAGTTTACTATTTTGAACAAAGCCTGCTTTTATAAAAGTAGGAGTTTCATCATCATTTCCACTTTTCATTGATAGATATAGTGTTTCTGCTTGTTTTGCAATTTTTGTAATATCTTCTTCGGATTTTAAGGTAGATACCTGTAAAGTAATAAAGTCTTTATACAATATATTTGCAAATTCTAGCCATTCTGCTTCAAGTAATGTAGAGTGTTCTCTAATCTTTTCCACTATTTCTGAAACTAAAGGCAGAAAGTTTTTAAATTTACTATTACAAAGAATCTTTATTAATGGCCCCAAACCTGTGATATGTAATGAGTTTACTTTAAATGCCGATACTTGAGATAATTGCCTTAAAGCTGTAGACATTTTTTTTAATTCAATAGATAGATGCATGAGTGATTTTGAGAGTTTAATTTTAACAAGACTATTATCTCCAGCTGTTAAGCTGCTTCCAACGACATTCTTTTGAACGATAATTGATCTTCCGGACAAAACCTTAGCTCTGTATGTATTGTTCTGCACTAAGATGTTTCCTCTTGCTTCTACGATCATGCTATCCTCAATAGATCCTTTTATTTCAACTGCACCTAAGTAATGGACGTTCCCAGTTTCAAGAGTAACTTCCTTAAAGGTTAATTTAGGAACAACAGAAACAATAGCAGATTTACCGTTAATTTTAACATCGGGATGCCCTGTTTCAGTGGCGACTACTTTTGAATCATTTACTATAAGTACCCCTGTTCCTGCTCTTACATGCAGAGGGTCTACTGTTTCTGGATGGATTGTACTACCTGTTACAGTAATACCTGCTTTTCCTTTAATCGGTGGAATTACTTCTCCAATTATTTGACCATGATTAACAGATGGGAATTCTTTTGTTTCTCTAAAATCTACAGAACCATCATAACGTTCTTTCACATAACTCTTTATATCTAGATCATTCGTAGGTTTAAAAGAACCATTTTTCCCTTTTGTTGGTGGTGTTCCGTTAGCAATAAGGAAGGTTCCGTCCGTTCCTGAAGCACATGCTTTGCTAATAGCCGAATAGTCTATCCCATGTACAATACTTAAATCAGTAAGCTTTTTTAAAACTGCAGCTGCATCAATAGAAATTGGGGTGCGAAATTCTTCTACTTCTAAGCGAATAAAACTGCTAGGTTTTTTATCTTTTAGAATACGACTTATTTTAACACCCGCTTTAACTGTTAAATACGCCTCTAATCGGTCATCACTTATCCTAATTTCCCAGGAGGGAGCTATTTCTTCGTTTAAAATTTCAATTTTAATTACATCTGTTTCACATATAACATCGGTTGAATTTAATATTTTACCATTCTTGTATACATGTAACCCTTTCGTCGGCTCGATTAATGGATATTTATTTAACGCATCTTTACAAAATACTTTCCCATTTAATATCCAAGCTTTCCCCTCTAAGTCGTCCTGTATAGATAAATCGTTGGTACTAGGGCACAATACCATTCTTTTGTTCGCTGATTTCTTTTGAAAAAAGCTCTTCAGTATTTTCTTTTACTGTGACCCTCACCACTGCCTGTTTTGATATTAAACCTAGAAATCCTTTCTCTCCTTGACTTAATATCTCGATATCAACTTCGGACTGCTTTTTATCTAATAGATTTAAAGCCAAATTCAAGGCTTCTTTTACTGTTTTACCTTTGGAAGTAATAGTTTCCCCCATAGAAATTTTTCCTCCTTTCTAGAAGTTTCTACCTACAATAATGGAGCATTAAAACTAGAAATATCTGTGCTTTCTTTTCCTACTTTTAAAATAACCATGGTAATGTCATCTTTTTGGGGCATTCCTTGAGTAAAATTATTGATATTGTTTAATACGGAAGTTTCAATTTCTTTTACTTCTTTTAATACGACAGATTTTAATAGTTTTTCTAATCGATCTTTTTTATACATCTCACCATCTGCATTTATAGCTTCTACTATTCCATCCGTGTATAAGAAAATTAAATCGCCCTCAAATAATGTAATACTTTCTTCTTTATATACTTGGTTCGGTAGCCCTCCAAGCATTATCCCTTTTACAGTTGGTAACTCTACCTTTTCTTTTCTTTCGTTAATGACTTCTGGTAATAAATGTCCTGCATTGGCATAAGAAAATGTACTTGTAATAGGATCCCAATCGGCGCAGAACACAGTTACAAATGAGTTTAGACTTCTTAAATCGGAATAAATAGCATTATTCATTGCAGTTAATGTTTCACCGGGTCCCTTAGTAGATTCAGCTGCTGAACGAAAAGCGCCCCTAGTCAAAATCATCAACATAGCTGCAGGAATGCCTTTCCCCATAACATCCCCTATAACAATTCGAAGTTTTCCGTTTGGTAGAGGATAAAAATCAAAATAATCTCCTCCTATTAACCTTGCAGGGATAGATATTCCGGATACTTCACCTTTTTCTAAAGTGGGTTTTTCACCATTTAACAACTTTGTTTGAATATTCTTCGCTAAATTAATTTCACGTTCCAGTGTTAAATTTTGTGTTTCGAATGCATTGTTATGTGACTGAATCATTTCACGTTTATACATGATCATCACACCTCGCCTAATAAGGATTGTTTAATTTTAAAGACACCTATTGTTTCAAGTAAGTCCTTAGTTTCGTCAGACATTCCACAAAAGTTAACTTTTAAATTAAGGTTACTTGCAGCATGCAAAATCGACAAGATCGCACCAATTCCTGTCGAATCTATAAATTCCAATTCAGAAAAGTCTATATCTATCTCCTTTATAAACTCATTTATGTCGTTTACAAAATTAAAAGAATCAACTGTTGAAAAATCGAGAATTCCTTTCAATTTGTAAACTTGCTTTGTACCCTCTACACTACTATCAACGGTTAATTCCATTACATACACTCCTATTTCAATTTAAACTTATACATATTTTCAAATAGTTTACCTGATATTTCGGAAAGCTCAGCAGATTGAGTTTGTAGAGATTTCAACAAATCAGATAACGTAATCGTAATATCTGTTGTTGATTCTGAATGATTATTCGATATGTTTCGTACATGTTCAATTCTAGAGAGAATGGTTTCCATATCTCCAGTCTTCATCTCTGGTAAAGTGTGCATTTTCTCTTCTAACATGTCTAAAAAGTCTGATATTTCAAAAGCATCATGACGGGAATTCGATGTAATATCGATGGATAAAGCGTACATTTTTTCTACTGATTCATCAGCTTCAGCTTTTAGTACTAATGACAGGTTTTGTACTTTCTCTGCTTCCTTCGTTGTTTCTTTTAAAACATTATTTAATGAATTAGTCATATGATTCGTGCTTGCTGATAAATCTGCTAATTCTCCTTTTTCAATGACTTCACTTTGAGCAGTAAAATCACCATGCTCTAACCGTTTGATTTGAGTAATAATTGCTTGAATGTTTCTATAGATAGAGCTAAAGAATCGAGTCGACAAAATAAACAATGCTAATAAGGAAATGAAACTTGTTAAGAGCAGTAATTTTGCAATATTTAAAAATGGCTCACTCATTAACGTATAGTCTAAGGCAATATATGTAACCTGGCCATTTTTCATCGGGATGAATACCTTATTAATTTTTGTTGAATCTTTTTCTATAATATAAGCTACGCTTTTAGGTTTTTTTGCTAAAGAAATTAATGTTTTTTCGTCTTTTTTATCAAATAGATTAAATTCTCCATACACAACCTTTTTCAATGGTGGGTATAAGTTTTGAGCTAACTTAGGGTTTGCATATACACGTGGATCTAACACAGCTACTTCTTTAGCGTATGCATTTGTATTAAGTACATTTTCAATCCATGAATTAGGTCCAACTTTTTCTGTAAAATGGTATACCTCGTTTGCCTGTATGTATGGATTAATCACATAATTTTGACCTTTCCCATGATAATATGCATATTTATAAAATGTTGGTTTTTCATTTGAACCAGATTGGGAACTGTATAAAACGATTGTATTTTGGTCTGTATAACTTTCTGTTTTCTTAACAATTTTCTCCCTATTTAATAAATTGATTAAATTAATGAACCCTGGATTATCAGGCCCTAATATTTTCTTGAAACCGAATCCAATATCACTAGGAGAAGTTGATTTTGCTCCAACTAAATCATTGTCTTTTCCAACAAATAAGGTTATTCCTGAAATACCAAACTCCTTGCTTATTTTTAGCAATTCTTCGTTACTAATTTCATCAACTGTTTTTGAACCTAAACGGTCACTTATACGTTCTGCAATTACTTTTAATTTTAGGTCTAATTGATTTTCGATAGCTCCTGACGCGGTATCTGTTTCTTTGATTCCTTGCTCTATACTATGAGCAATTTTTGTCGCTTCTTCATTTACATTAGATTTAATCTGCATGCTAAGATAGTAGTACTGAAATGCACCAGATAATCCTGATATAATAATGAGAACTATGAGCATTCTTTGAACAAACTGCCGCTTTAAAGTGTTCTTTTTGTATTTTATTTTTGTCATAATATCTTCTTCACCCAACTTAATCCAACATAGATTTTAATTTTAATTTATCAATTTTACTTTGCCTTATAGGTAACTCATTTAAGAAAATAACCTTATCTGGGATTTTATATGCTGAGATTTTCCCCTTACAGTGCGAACGGATATCAGCAGATGTCAATTCTTTGGCTACTATAAAAGCGATTACTTCTTCACCATAAATATCATGCGGAGCACCTAATACAGCTACATTTTCCACCCCTTTTAACGTTGAAATTGTTAACTCTACCTCACTTGGAATAACTTGCTGGCCCCCTTTTTTAATTAAGTCCTTTTTTCTACCTACGATATTAAATGTCGTTTCATCAAGAAACTCAACTAAATCACCTGTTTTGTACCATCCTTTGGCAAACACTTCATCTGTTAGGTTCGAGTTATTATAGTACTCAGTGAAAAGGGCACCCGTTTTAACGTATAGCTCACCGTCAACTACTTTACCTTCTGCACCTTCTACTAATGTATGTTCCTCGCCCTCATTAAGATTTGCATTAGCGATTGCACCTGTTTCTGAACTACCATACTGTGAAATAAATCTGCAAGATTCCATCAAGGGAAATGAGTTTTTAAAGTTCTCCGGAATTCTTTCACCTATTAAGCAAACTAACTCTATATTTTTAAGTATTGCTGGGTTTAAGTGTTTTGCAAATGAATAGATTGCTTTAAATATCGACGGAGTAGTTACAATTTTATTGCAGTTTGTTTTTTCCATTAATTTAATGATTGTTGGTAAATTAAATTCATTTGGAATTATTGCGTTAGCCCCACCTTTTATAACGATATTCATGGATTGTAAACCAAATATTGTACTTGTGGAGGTATAGACCAAAAAATTATCTGAACTTTTTAACTCAAAGAAATCTGTAATATGCTTAAATGCATAATCAAATGAATTGTCACTAAAGACTAAACCCTTCGGTGTTCCTGTACTACCTGATGTACAACAAATATAATTGGATCTCGCAGGTTCTAAAAATTTTTCTAAGCCATTATAAAGCGTAGGATTCCAAACCGCACAACTATCAGATGTGTATAGTAAAGTTTGTGTTTCTTTTTCTTTTGCCCATTCTTTAAATAAGTCAGCAAAATTAAACCCATTATGTTGATTAACAGAAAAAATAATATGTGGATCAAGAAAATTTAAAATTTTAAATAAATCATCTTGTCTAAATTGCCAATTTAAAGGAACAACAGTACCACCTAATTTATTGATGGTTATTACTAGTGGGATAAATTCTTGAATAGCAGGTACTAGTAGGGCTACACGCTTACCTTCTATTTTATGGGGCGTTAGCATTTCTTCATATTTTTTTTCAATTATTAATAAATCTCCTGCTGTATAGCTATCTGTTAAGGTAGTTAATAGATAATGTCTCTAAATCTAAGTTTGGAAATACTCTATCAATTAGTTTCATTCTTTACCCTACTTTCTACTACTTCAAAAAGACCACCAACAGTTTGTATTTTTTCTGTGTTCTGTATAAATGCCTCGAAAGGAATTCCGTAGTACTCTGCCACGCGGATTACAAAATTCACCATCTGAAGCGAATCAATCTCTAATTCTTCTTTAAAGATTGTAGTTTTTAATACAGGTACAGATTCTATCTCCATTATTTCGAATATTGTTTTGCGTAAATTCACTAAATAGCATTAATATTTTCTCCTTTAAGCCATCTAATAGTTCTTTGTCTTAATTCTGGCAACTTGAAATTACAGCAATGTCCTTCATTTTCATATGTGATAAACCTTTTTTCTGAGGAAAGCTGAAAAAATAAATCTAATAAGTCTTTTTCATCCACCATTACATCTTGTTTACCATGAAATACTAAAATATTATTTACTTTTTGCAAATCCTTAAGATTTGGCAAAAAGCCTTTATTAAAATCCTCTAACATATTAGACAATCGTGTTTTAAAGTAATCAGGCATTTTGATATCGGGCTTTGGTGCAGGGCTAACAGATATTATTTTTGCAACTAGAGGATGTTTTCCCCCTTCTATTGCCCATGTACCACCAGAACTGGTTCCAAATAAATGAATTGGTAATCCTGAAAATTCATCTGATGCAAACTCAATAACCCCATCTAAGAAAGAAGCCCAACTCGATTGGTCTGCTTTATGCATATTGAATAAGAGTGTTTCGCCTTGTCCGGGTCCATCAAAACTAATTACGACAAAACCTGCTTTTGCAAAATCATCTTCATATGTAAATAATTCTTCTTTTGTTGAATCAATTGGATTAACAATTATAATGATGCCTAATATCGTACTTTTTGGTTTTCGAACCCTTCCAAAATATTCCTCTTTATTTATTTGCAAAGTATACTTCATTATGCTGTCAGTTGATATTTTATCTGCATCTTCAAACATAAGTAAACATTGATTGTACCATGATAATTTAGAAATCATAGGTTTTGGAAATACCCATTGGATTATGTTGTAATATAATCCTGAAAGACGATAATGCTGCTCCGCCTCTGTAAAGTCATGTTTAAGGCAATATGTTTCTGCAGTATCTGAATGATATTTTGCCCTGTTCTCAAATACTTCTATCCATCCGTCTAAATTAGATAGTTTTGTACGATTCTCTTGTATTAACTCTTTTTCTATTCCATGAGCAATCCATCTATCCCAAAAGCCGTCTTGTAATATGCTTGATATTATTGTTTGTTGAATAGTTTTAGCTGTATCGTTTTTTTCCTTTTGATTATTTAGTACCATCTTTTTCACCTTCTTCACTTTTTAAAACTAATACAATACTAGAGCCTGTCGAAGATGTTTTTAACAATACTCGTTTTGCTAGTTTCAACATTAATGTAAATCCTTGTCCTAAAGACTTTTTAGTAGAATAACCTTCCGTTAAAATAGTGTATGGCAAAATTTCCAAAGGAAACCCATTTCCCTTATCCTCAATGATGACATTTAATGATTTCTCAGCTTGAATTATGACAAGTCTACCGTCTTTAGCATGTTTCAATATATTCGTAATGGCCTCAGAAATGATTAATATATAACTTGAGACTTCACTTCTTTGTATTCCAATATTTTCTAAACATTCTTTTGCTTTATTTCTGACTTTTGGTATATCGTTCTTTTCTATTACAGGCTCATTACAAAGCGTTCGGCCAATTTTGTACATTTCTAGTTCATTTTCTTTTATCAAAAGAAACTTACGTTGACTTGTTGCATGGAGAACATCCCGATAGACTTCCCAAACTCGATCCTCCATGCTAAGTTCCTTAGCGTTAGGGGCTTTTTTGTTAAAATAAATGTTGTCATCTGATTTAATTAACTCATATATTTCTAGTAGATATTTGTGGTAGTTTGCTTCTAGCCGCATCATTTTAATATTAAAATAAACATCTTCATTGTTTTCAACCCAAGTAACAAGGCAATCTGCAAGATACAATAGATAGTCTTCTTGATTATCTAGATTAAGATTATTTAGGTCTTTGTTTAAAGCATTAATGATTAATCTACCACTATTACAACATTCTACCTTGGCAAGCTGCCCTAACTTATTTGCAATCCATCCAATTATCGAAACTCTTTGATGCTTTTGTACAGAGTCAATAGTGGAAATTGCTTGAATTTCTTGTGTTTCTTTACCTCCGAGTAGTTTGCTTAATAGTGGATTCATTCTTATATTCACTCCTTAATCAAAGAATTCCTAAAGGAGGCGTTATAGTTACTTCATCAACCACTGCTCCATCCGGTTGGCATAGAATTGAAACAATATGTTTTGCAATTGTATCCTGAGGAATCATTTTGGACTTATCAGGATGGTTATCGATAGTATCCCAAAATGGCGTATTGATTGATCCTGGAAGTACAGATGTGACATATACACCATGCTTTCTCAATTCTAATTGCATTACCTTCGATAATCCTAATAATCCAAATTTTGACGCGGAATAACCTGCTCCTCCTTCTAGTGCCGTGTTCCCTGCAATCGAATTTATATTGATAATTTGACCATGTTTGTTCTTTACCATATGATTGGCAAAATGTTTTGAAGTTAAAAAGGAACCTCTTAAATTAACAGAAATCATACGGTCAAATTCCTCTGTTGATAATTCTAAGAATGAACTGAAGGAACCATATCCTGCACAATTGATTAGAGCATCTATTTTTCCAAGTTTTACTATCCCTTCAGAAAGAAACGCTACTATAGAATTCTCATCTTCAACATCTAACTGTTTAGAGACTACTCTACCTGGCATTAGGGAATGAGATAGATGATCTAAGTCATCTATATTTCTTGATCCAATCAATAAATTTGCACCCATTGAGGAAAGAAGGGTAGCAGTTGCCCTACCAATCCCACTCGATGCCCCTGTTATAGCAATATTTTTATCTTTTAAATTATTTGTATTAAACATCATAATTATCTTCACCTAAATATTCAAAGTAGTTTTTTTCCGTCTCCCATATTCCAACTTTGTAGAGATTAGGAATGTAGGGTTTGAGCAAGTTGTAAAATACCAATGCCACGACCTCTGAAGTAGGATTTAATCCTTTAAATTCTTCGGTGTCTAAATTTAAATTCATGTGGTCAAATTTATCCATAATTTCACGTTCAACAATTGCGTCTAAATCTCCTAGATTAATAATCATACCTGTCTGCGGATCAGGTTCTCCCTTAACTTGAACATCTACGAAGTAATTATGACCATGACCATTAGGATTGTTGCACTTTCCAAACAGTTTTTTATTTTCCTCATCGGTTAAATGGATGCTATGAAGCCTGTGAGCAGCAGAAAAGTGGTATTTTCTTGTTAAGTATGTCATTTGATTAAACGTCCTTTCAGCATATAAATAATGATTTTCGTAAAGTCTTAATCTATAAAGTTCACAACCTTCGAATTTATCTCTGAGAGAATCCCAAATATAGTTAATTAGATTTTCTGTAGTCGGTATGTTTTGTTTGAAATAATCATGTTCTCTATCTAGGAATTTCCCATCTAATTCTTCTGTTAAAAATTGATTTACGATACGCTTTATGTCAGTTGTGTTAACTACAATTCCAGAAATCATGTTAAGTTTTCCTCTTACCATAACTTCTAATTTGTAATCGTGACCATGGCCGTTAGGATTATTACATTTACCAAATACTTTTTTGTTATGTTCTTTACTCCAGTTGGGATTGTTATATGTATGAGTAGCTGAGAAATCTACTCTTCTCGACAAATATAGCATTCAATATCCTCCAATTCTTAGCCTCTAGCAATTGACCTTTCAAACTCTTCACAAAGGGACACATCTTCAGCAAATACTCCCTTTTTAACTGTTGTAACAGTTGATGTACCTGGTTTTTTGACTCCTCTTGCACACATACATAAATGTTGGCCTTCTAAAGTGACAATAACTCCTTTTGGTTGAAGTACATTTACGATTGCATTCGCAATTTGTGTAGTCATACGTTCTTGAACTTGTGGGCGTTGAGAAGCTAATTCGACCAATCTGGCAAACTTTGATAACCCGACTACACGCCCGTTTGGAATGTAACCAATATGAGCTTTTCCGAAAAACGGAATAATATGATGTTCACAGAATGTGTAATATGGAATATCTTTTACAGTTACAATTCCATCATAGTCCTCAGCAAAAGTTGTAGTTAGAGCTGTTTCTGGATTAATCCCTATTCCTTGAAACACTTCGCGGTACATTTTCGCTACACGTTTGGGTGTTTCTAGAAGACCTTCACGAGTTATATCTTCTCCTAATTCAGATAAGATAGCTCGCATTGCATCCTCAATAATATGGTTTTCTAGCTGAATGATTCCTTCCCTATCCTTTATCATTGTGTTATTCATAACTTGCAAATCTCCTGTCCATATAGTTAGATTGTGTTCGTTGTATTTCTCTTAATACTTATCACCTTTTCCTCTAACAATGGATAAGTGTCTAAAGTATTAAAGTTGTAAAATAACATTTTAGTTGAATGTTTTTCTGAAAATATACATATTTAATCATTAAAATGTATTTACAATAATAAATAAGTTAATATTTGGAACTCTAGAGAAAAATATACCGTATACTGTTTTTGCTAGAAAACATTTCTTTTATGAATTTTCAAACTTATAAGTCAAAAATTTTCCCTAGCAATATTTTCAATTGAATAATCTTATTGAAGTTCCCATTAAAGCTTTGTTAGCAAAAAAGTAGATTGATAATGTGAATAAATAAGAGGTTGGTATTCACTATTTACTTCATTTAGAAAATTCTTTATCATGTTCACCCTTTCTTCTTAGTTAACTTACAAGGTTCTTTCCGTTCTTAGGAATTATTCTTTAAAGATGAGGTAAAAGAAAATTTTCTAAAAATCGATTCACATCTTCTAAAAGCAGAAATAAGAGGTGTCTTTCGAGTACTCGTATAAAATCTTTATCTTAAAGATTTATCGTAATATTCTGTAGAACCATCAAATTATTCAATTTTCTTACTTAAAACCTTTACGTGACAATTTAGCCCTAATGTGAAAGTGATAAATCATTACCATTTTATTATGAGGATAATCCTAATTTCATATAAAGAATTTAGTATATTGTACCGTCTTTGTTAAATAAAATCTATATTTTTTATAAAAATATATAAAAAATTAATAAAAAATGTTTAATTTTAGCAATTTTATAATTATTAAAAGAAAATTAAATAATAAATTTTATTTAATACCTTATGAATTGAATAGGAAGATTTCCGCATTTTCAATTCTGTTAGCTCACCTTCTCATCATATATTGGTCGTGACTTGTTTACCTCCATTCAGCTCTTCATTTCAAGCACTTGCGACTTCATCACCACCACTCTAAAAAAAAAGTTCCATTCTCCTTAGAGAATGGAACTTCATTGTCACTCAATCTTCCTATTTCTTAATCAATTCAAGATCAACAGGAATACTCTTCTCTACTTTTTCACCTTTAAGTGATTTGACAGCTGTTTCGATAGCTTTTTCACCGATTTCTGTTGGTTTTTGAGCGATGGTTGCAGCTAGTTTTCCTTCTTTGACTGCTTTTTGTGCGTCGTCTGTTGCGTCGAAGCCTACTACTTTGATGTCTTTGCCTGATGCTTCGATTGCTTCTAGAGCGCCTAGAGCCATTTCGTCATTGTGTGCGAATACACCTTTGATGTCTGGGTTTGATTGAAGGATGTTTTCCATTACTGTTAAACCTTCAGAACGGTTGAAGTTGGCAGTTTGTGATTTGACTACGTTTAGGCCTTTGTCAGCTACTTTGTGGAAGCCTTGACCGCGGTCACGTGCTGCTGATGAGCCTGCTACACCTTCAAGTTCAGCAACTTTAGCACCGTCGCCAACTAATTGTTTTAGGTATTCGCCAGCCATTTCGCCACCTTTTACGTTATCAGATGCGATGTGTGATACAACTTTACCACCGTCTGAAGAACGGTCAACTGTGATAACTGGGATGTTAGCAGAGTTTGCAGATTCTACTGCTGAAGCAACTGCTTCTGAATCTGTTGGGTTGATGATGATTAAGTCTACATTTTGTTGGATTAAGTCTTCTACGTCAGAAGCTTGTTTTGATGCGTTATCTTGCGCATCTACAACTGTTAGATCCACGTTTTCTTTTTTCGCTTCATCTTTTGCACCATCAGATAATGTGACGAAGAATGGGTTATTTAATGTTGAAACGGACATACCGATTTTCACGTGATCTGTTGCTGTTTTTGCTGCTTTGTCAGATGAACCAGTACCGCCATTTGGTGACATTGAACATGCACCTAGTAGTAAAGAAGCTGATAAAGCTAGAGTCCATGATAGTTTTTTCATTTTAATTTCTCTCCTATGCTGTTTTTTTACGGTCAATAAGAACCGCGATTAATATTACGACACCCTTCACAACTTGTTGGAAGAATGAAGACACACCGATAAGATTTAAACCATTATTTAAAACACCGATGATTAAAGCACCAACGATTGTACCGAAGATCCAACCACGACCACCTGTCAATGAAGTACCACCAAGAACGACGGCAGCAATGGCATCAAGTTCATAGGATACCCCAGCTGTTGGTTGAGCTGAATTCAATCGAGAAGTTAAGATTAAAGCAGATAGTGCAGCAAGAATACCTGTTAATGAATAAACTGCGATCGTAATGCGATCTACATTAATCCCAGAAAGTCGAGACGCTTCTTCGTTCCCACCGATTGCATAGACGCGGCGGCCGAATGTTGTTTTCTTTAAAATAAAGAATAAAACAAAGAATGCGATGACCATTGTGATAACCGGTACTGGAATACCTAAAAAGTACCCTTTACCGAACATTTGAAATACAAGTGAATCGCCAAGACCTGAAACGGGTTTACCATCTGTATAAACTAGTGTTAAACCACGATAGATTGTCATAGTTGCTAGAGTTGCGATGAATGGAGCAACTTTTCCTTTTGCAATGATGAAACCATTGACTGCACCAAGTATTGCCCCAAGTGCTAAGCCGATAAACATAGCCAACAATGGATTCATGCCGCTAGCAAGAAAGCCTGCACTGATTGCACCAGTTAGAGCTAATGTGGAACCGACGGATAAATCGATTCCGCCTGTTAAGATAACAAAAGTCATCCCAAATGCGATTAACGCACTAATTGAAACTTGACGTAAAACGTTGAATATATTGGTAGCCGTTAAAAAGTTCGGGCTCATAATCGAAATAATGATGATGATTAAAAGGAGCCCAAGTAATGGACCAAGTTTTTGGACTAAACCTTTAGATTTGGACAACTTTGTCGCCTCCAGTTGCATAATACATAATTTTTTCTTGTGTCATATCTTCTTTTTTTACTTCACCTGTGATCTTGCCTTCATGCATAACAAGCACTCTGTCTGCCATGCCGATGACTTCTGGCAATTCAGATGAAATCATTAAGATGGCAACGCCTTGTTCTGCAAGGTCATTGATAATTTGATAGATTTCTTTTTTGGCACCGATATCGACACCACGAGTTGGTTCATCTAATATTAAAATTTTCGGCTCATTGCCTAACCATTTTGCGATGACCACTTTTTGTTGATTCCCACCACTTAATGATTTTGCTCTTTGGTGAGCACCTGATGCACGAACGCCTAATTTTTTCATTAAATTCTCTACAAAAGTAGTTTCTTTCGCACGATTGATCATGCCCATATTTGAAGCTTTGTCCAAGTTTGTGAGCATAATATTATCTTTGATCGAAAAATCAACAACTAAACCTTCTGATTTGCGGTCTTCTGTGACATAACCAATTCCAAGTTTTTTCGCTTGAAGTGGATTTGAAATTTTCACCTTTTTGACCATCGATGAATAGTTCACCTTTGTTCATTTTGCGATAACCGAACAGTGCTTGGGCTACTTCTGTACGACCTGCGCCCATTAAACCAGCGATTGCAAGGACTTCCCCTTTTCGAAGCTGGAAGTTAATATCTTCACAATATCCAGTTCTTGTAAGCCCTTTTACTTCAAGCTTAACATCTCCGATCACAGCATTACGTTCTGGGAATCGGTCACCAAGTTCACGTCCTACCATCATTTTGACGATTTCATCAAAGTTTGTTTCTTTGATTGTACGAACACCAACATATTGGCCATCACGTAAAATCGTAATGCGATCACAAATGGCAAAAATTTCTTCCATTCTGTGTGAGATATAGACGAAAGATACACCTTGTGATTGTAATTTGCGAATGGTTTTGAATAATGTTTCGATTTCGCGATCTGTTAAGGCAGCCGTTGGTTCGTCCATGATAATCACTTTTGCATGCGTTTCAATGGCTTTTGCGATTTCAATAATTTGTTGCTTCCCTACAGATAAGTTGCCAGCAGGTGTTCTTACATCTATATCTAAACCAAGTTGGCTTAAAATGCGGCTTGCTTCTTTATTCATTTCTTTCGTTTTTAAAATGCCTGATTTACCAAAAGTTTGTTCATTCCCTAAGAATAAGTTTTCGGCAACTGTTAAGTCAGGTAAAATATTGAGTTCTTGATGAATGACGGCAATCCCCATCGCTTCTGCTTCTTTCGGAGATTTAAAATCAACCGCTTGTCCATCTACTTTAATGACACCTGCATCACGTCCGTAAATCCCAGTTAAAATCTTCATAAGTGTTGATTTACCAGCACCGTTTTCGCCCATTAGTGCATGAATTTCACCATCTGAAAGCGAAAATTGTACATCCTTCAACACGACATTGCCACTAAAAGCTTTATCAATGCCTGTCATTTCAATCATTCGATGTCACCACCTTGTTTAAAAAATAACGCCTGATTGCAAGATAATATTTGCAAACGGTGTTGCTTCTCCAGTACGAATAATTACTTTAGCCTTTGCTGAAAGTTGCTTTAATTCCTCATGACTCACTGTTTCAATTGGAAGATTAAGTACTTCATGAACACGTGTGTGTAGCACTTCGTTTTGAGCTTTCATTTCAGTTGCAATCCACGCTTTTTCAGCTTGGAAATCTTCTAAAACTGTATCTAAAATATCTGCGAAACTAGGTTTTCCTAGTGTATAAGAAAGATCTACGCATGGAACGCCATCTGGGATAGGTAATCCACAATCGGCAATCATGATCGTATCAGTGTGACCCATTTTGGCGAAAATCCCAGCTAGTTCGCGATTTAAAATGCCTTGTTTTTTCAAAATCAATGTCCTCCCAAACGATTTTCTACCATTTGAAGTGTTGGCATGCCACCTTGTGCGCCAAATTTTTCAACGGATAAAGACGCAGCACTATTCGCAAAACGCACTGCTTCTTTTAGAGATTGTCCAGTCGTTAGTGCATAAGCTAACGCACCGTTGAACGTATCCCCCGCACCCGTTGTATCAACAGCTTGTGTTTGGTAGCCTTTGACAAAAATATGTTCATTTCCATCAAAGTAGCGAGCACCTTCATGACCTAAAGTGACGATCAATTTATTTGGGTATTTTTCCAATGCACTAACCAAATCTCCTGAGAAGATATCCGCACATTCTGTTTCATTTGGTGTCACATAGGTGATTAAATCCATCCATGATTCATCAAAGTTTTCTGCTGGTGCTGGGTTTAGTAGAACAGGCACGCCTAATTCTTTGCAAAGATTCAATGTATATTGAACAGTTGTTGCAGGAATTTCGAGTTGCATGATGACCATGTCACTTTGAGAAATGATATCCTTTGCCGCATCAACTTCTGCTTCAGTTACTTCATTGTTTGCCCCAGGTACCACGATAATTCGATTGTCCTTTTCAAAAAGAAGAATGTTCGCAATCCCAGTAGCCGCTTTTGTTGTAGTAGAGATTTCTTGAATGTTGATGCCTTCGTTTTTCAAATTCGTCGTTAACTCACGACCAAAGCCATCCTCACCAACAGCTCCTACCATATGAATATCTCCACCCAGTCTTGCTGCTGCTACCGCTTGGTTCGCACCTTTCCCACCAGGCACCGTTTCAAAACGATTTCCTAAAACGGTCTCACCTTGTTTCGGGAAAAGCGTAGTATCTACGACTAGGTCCATATTAATGCTGCCGATTACAGTGATCACTGAAATCCCTCCTTTTTTAATTATTTTGTTGAGCTTCTCACAACGAGTGTTGTGGGTAGTTCAATTAAATTGTTTTCGATTGGCTGATTTTCAATTTTTTGAATCAGCAATTTAGTTGCCACAGTGCCCAAATTGTAGATGTCTTGAGCTACCGTCGTAAGTTCTGGCGTCAGCAATTTTCCAATGCTGATTCCGTCAAAACCTATTAGTTGAAGATCACCAGGAATGTGAATACCAAGTGATTGTGCCGCTTTCATCGCGCCGATTGCGGATGCATCACTTGCAGCAAATATGCCATCAACTGACCAGTGTGTTTGCAAAAATTCAAAAGCTTTTTGCTCCGCCTCTTCAAACTCGAATTGACTGATGATGACATCCGATTGAATGTTTGGATAATGTTTTAACGTTTCCGTAAAACCAATCATGCGATCTTCCGCTACATCCAATCCTACAGGACCTCGCATACATAAGATGTGCTTACACCCACGAGCAATTAAATACTCGGTTGCCGTTTTCGCACCGTCCACATTGTTCGTCGTCACAGTCGGAATGGACGGATCCAACCGCCGATCAAGCGCTACAATTGGCAAATCGATATTGCGATAATAATTGGCTTCAAGTTGATTGGTTGTCACGATAAATCCCGCAGCATACTTTTGCTGAAGCGATTCTATATAATGAATTTCTTTTTCCTTCTGTTCACCAGAATTACATAGCACAACGGTATAGCCGTTCGCAAAAGCTGTGTCCTCCACAGCTCGCGCTAATTCAGGAAAGAATGGATTGGTAATGTCTGGGACAAGCAAACCGATGATATCTGTTTTCTTCGTGCTAAGTGATCTCGCAAGTTGATTTGGCTTATAGTCTAACTCTTTTATTGCCTTCTCAATCACTTGCTTTGCCTCACCGCTTACGTACCCTTTCCCATTTAAATATCTGGAAACCGTAGCAACAGATACCCCTGCATGCTTCCCAACATCCTTAATCGTTACCATGCTTTCCCTCCTCTCCCTGAGCTATTTTAGTGTAGTAAGGAAAAAATATTTACATTGTTTCATATGTGTAACCGATTACATATGTAACCGATTACACATAATATACAGAGAAATATTTTATATGTCAACACAATTATTCAATTATGACATACTAATTGATTATTCGAGTTAAATAGTGTGAGAATTGAGTGAGAAACCGCGTAGGATTAGGGTTTATTTATGAAAAATAATTTCACAATAAAATTATATTTATGAAATATTTTTCAATTATGCTATACTATTCAATTATTAGTACATCACATTATTAATTTTATTTCACGCGGCTCAATATTAAGGTGGGACATTTTTTATCCCGAGTACTAGATGAGTATTTTTCTTACTTGCGATTTTTGATTTGTTACTTGCAGTTTGATGGGATTTACTTGCAAAATTTGGTGGTTTACTTGCAGTTTTGCATACTTTACTTGCATTCTTGATAATTTACGTCTTTGAGAGAAAAGAAAAATGCTCCTATTGTCCGCGGACAAGTGAAGTTGTGAAACTTCTAGACTCGTCGCGAGCAATAAGAGCATTATCCCGATTTCTAGGTACCGTTAAGCCATCTACCATTTTTCCAATACCTTCACTGCTAAGTTTGCAAAATAGGTGGCTGCTACGATTAGTGCATCTTCATTGAGCTTATATGATGGGTGGTGCCAGCCATAAGGTCCGTCTACGCCCATCCATACAAAGAATCCTGGAATTTTTTGTTGATAAAATGCGAAGTCTTCCCCTGCTGGAGCAGGCATAGCCTCTACCACTTCGAAGCCTGCATCAATGGCTGCTTCTGTTGTAACCTCCACATAACGTTCATCATTATCCACAACGCCCATATAAGGGAACCATCTAAATTCAGCGCGAGCACCGTAACTTTCTGCGATTCCTTCCGCAAGCTTTTGCATGCGTTCACGAGTTTGTGCTCGATCTTCTTCTTGGAATGTACGAACGGTTCCCTCCAACTCTGCTTTTTCAGGGATGACATTCCATGTGTTACCGGATTGCAATTTCGTCACAGAGACAACTGTGTTACTAAATGGACTTAAATTACGACTAACAATGGATTGCCAGTTCGTCACAATTTGACTTGCAATGATGATTGGATCGATGACATCATTTGGAATGCCTGCATGACCACCGACACCAATGATATCTAGCTCAAATCGGTCAACACTTGCCATTAATGCACCTGCTTTTACACCGATTGTGCCAACAGGAAGATCTGGCTTGTTGTGCATACCAAAAATTGCTTCAACCCCCTCAAGTACACCTTGTTTCACTACATATTCAGCACCTTGCGAAACTTCTTCAGCAGGTTGGAAGATGATGCGAACAGTCCCTTTTAACTCTGCCACTCTTTCTTTTAAAAGAATTGCCGCACCAAGGATA
Organism: uncultured Caryophanaceae bacterium; assembly: GCA_963792445.1. Classification (GTDB taxonomy): domain Bacteria; phylum Bacillota; class Bacilli; order Bacillales_A; family Planococcaceae; genus Rummeliibacillus. The sequence continues at coordinate 88,880 of CAWBWO010000005.1, forward strand.
GAAGCTGCATGGAAATCATGACCACATGCATGCATGACACCTTCGTTTTTAGATGCGAAAGGTACGCCTGATTGTTCAACAATTGGTAATGCATCAATATCAGATCTTAAGCGCAATGGTTGGACCAGGAAGTTCACCTTTAATTTCAGCTACTACGCCTACTTCTAATGGGTATTCTTTAATTTCAATGCCAGCTTCTGTCAACCATGTACGAATACGTTTTGTTGTTTCTATTTCTTTAAAAGATAACTCTGGATTTTCATGAAGTTCACGTCGATATGCTACCAGCTTGTCTTGTAAATTTTCGCTCATGAAAAGTCGCCTTCTTTTCGCTTATTTTTTAAACTGTCCGATGAAGGATTTTGTACGATCATGTTGCGGATTACTGAAAATCTATCCTTCGATGCACCTTGTTCGATAATATGACCATCCGCCATAAATATGACTTGGTCCGATACTTCACGAGCAAAATCCATTTCATTTGTTGATTTGGATGCTCTTCATCTAATACTTCCGTCATTAGTCGTTTCCTTTCTTAACTAGTATAGTTATTATATCATTTTAACTTATTAGACAACTTATTTTAAGGCGAAAACTATTAAAGTCTTCAGTAGGTTGATTTTATACAAGTTCATTTTGTAGGGAGAAATTTCAATTGTACTTTTGGATAGTTTACTAGCACTTTTTGGTAGTCTATTTGCGAAAATTGGACCAATACTTGCGTTTTTTATAACACTACATATTAACAACACAATCAAAATTTTTATACCTAGCTACCCTAATAAAAAAACAAGAATAGAACAACAATTTTCTTCTTTGGAATCCTGCCAACAAAACACGATACCATTAAGTTAAATTCCAATGAAAATAGCCAATGACTTCTATGTTTAAGGAATCATCGGCTCAATTATTTTGTAAGGCTGTATTTTACTCTTTTGTAAGTTTTCTTTTTTTCTACTGAATTAAAAAGTTCTCAATTCCATAAAGCAAATAAATATTGTTCATCGAATTTTTTCCTCCCAAATTGTTTTACACTCTTCACTACATAATGAAATCATTTCACCTTCATAAGAGAATAAAATTCCATTATGGATTTCATGTTCATCTAGGCACACCGGACAAACCATCTTATTAGTTAAGTTTGTTCTAAAAATTTGATGAATGGTGGTTTTCATTAAAATTACCGCTTTTACTGCTTCGAATCGTGGCAATTGATTAATGAATTTAGCATCTTCATCACTGAGGAGTATCCCTTTTTCAAAGAAATATAATAGATTTAAATTCCTTTTGTGATTTTTAAGAGTTATTTGAAACGGAAAAGCTTTGTCCAAATAGCACTCCTTACATACTGGAATATCTCCAAATTTATCACGCTCAAAAAAATGATTACAGATTTTACATTCTTTAAATTCTGTAGCAAAGTCGGCCCAAAAGTTTGAATCCTGGGGAAAGAAACCTTTACTTATCATGGCAAAAAAAGCCTCTTCACGGGTCATTTAAAAGCCTCCTTAAAAAGTTTTTTGATCAATGCAGCATAACCCATAATCGTAAAAAACCATTAGAGTAAATACAAATGTCATAATAGTTACTACCCTTTTTAAGATGCCAATAAGCCATGAAAGCCAACTAAAATTGTTTACTAGTGAATTTAATAAATCCATTCTTTCTCTTCCTTTCATTATTGAAATAAGGGCAAATAAAAAAGCACTTTTTTCAACGAACGAACAGAATCTATACTCGCAACTTTTTTACTGATATTCTCTTACTACCATCAACTTAAGCTTTTCACTATATTTAGTCATAAATAAACACCCCAAAAGTCAGATTTCACTCTAACTTTTGGGGTGCACTACAATTCTAGAATCAGGTGGTGTTTCCATTGATAGTCATCACGATTTTTACTTGTTTTTTTCAAATTTAGCGAAAATGGTTGTGTCTTCACCATCTTGCATGGTTTCTACATCAAATGGAGTTTTAAATTCAGCATCTGTGTAGAAGCCTTTGAATGTATACCCCGCTTTTTTAGGTTCTTTTAAGGATTCGCCATCATGGATAGTTTGTGTAGCTATGACTTTCCCGGTGTTATCTTTGATCGTAATAGCGTATGTCTTTTGGCTATCTTGATTGCTAGTGCCCTTTTCAGTTTCTACTTTTTCTGATTTGTTTACTTCCTTACCTTTACTATTTCCGTTATTTCCGTTATTCCCATTATTTCCGTTATTCTTTGCTATTTCCATTGTTTCCGTTATTGTCGTTATTTTCTCCGTTGTCGTTTTGGTCATGTGATTTTTCATCGTTCGTTGTTGTGAATGACCAGATTGGTGAACGTGTTTTTCCTTTGAATCGGTCTGTGACGTTAACGAACCATTGGTAAGCTTTATTACCCTCTAGTTTTTTCCATTTAATAGATGCTGATTTGCCATCTTTGATGTTTGTCACTTTACCGATTTCGTCATCTGTGAAGACATTAACATTGATTGCGTCTGTTGATACTTCTTTTTCTTTTGGTGTTAGATCTGTATCGATGACAAATTCGTCTTTACTTGGGTACTCTGTTGGGTCATAGAAGTTGAATTTGTCTAGATATGGTGAGTAAGTTTTCATATAGATTTTGTTTTCAACTGGGTTGACTTGAAGGAGACGCATGAAGCCTTGTCCACCCTCTGGACCACCTTGGTAGTCTGCAAGCATTTGGTAAACTTTACGATCTGGTTTACCATCTTGGTTGTCATCAATCGTATCGACTAATGTTTCGGCATCGTGATAGTGACCGGATAATACTGCGATGACGTTTTTATTTGGCATAACGACATTTTTGAAAATTTCATCGCCAATCGGACTACGAGTGCCGGATACAAGTAAGTATTCATGGAAGTTCAGAATCGCTTTACGTTCTGGATATTGTGCAAGGACTTCATTCATCCATTTCATATCTTCCTCGTTTACGCCCCAACCCATATAAAGCATGATGAAGTCATTGCCTTTTTCACTAATTAAGTCATAGTGACCACGGTTGTTTTTGTAAGAAGCACCGTAATAGTCTTTCCCTTTAAAGCGATTTTCACCGAAATATTCACCGAATTTTGTATAGTCTTCGTCTTTATGATTGACATCATGGTTCCCTGCTAGTACGCCATATGGGACATCTGCTTGATCGAGAACTTTCATTGATTTATCTGCATTTTGCCATTCGTATTCTCGATAAGATTTATCGACCAAATCCCCCGTATGGAATACATATTTGATATTCATCGCTTCTTTTTCTTTTGCAATCCAGTTCGTCATTTTGTCGTAAATATGTGGATAGCTTTCAGAATAGTATTGTGTATCTGACATCCAGACTAATGAATAATCAAACTGGTTCGTTGATGCGATTTCATCTTGAACCATCACTTGGACTTTGTGGTCTTTGATATATTCTTGGCCTTTAAATGATGCATGAAGTTTGAAATTATCGCTATTTTCAGCGATTTTCCATTCCTTCACTTCCCATTTATTCGTGTCATAATTCCACACATACATGGAAACTTTTCGGCCAATAATTGATTTTCCTTCCCAATTCACTTCAATTTCATCATTTGCATCAACTTTTTTATCTAGGTTGATTTCAAATCGATGGTAAGGATATTTTGTTTTATCTTTTGTCGTGATATATTTTCCATCTGCTTTTGTTAACTTATCTACATCTGTCACAACTTTTTCACCTTCAGAAGTGACAGTTTTTGGCGGTTCACGGTCTACATTATTTTCATAAACGGTCATATTTTCTTTTTGGTCCGCAGTGTATTGATACCCACGATTGAACGTAACATCTAGTCGGTCATTTGTTGGGTCTGAAACTTTTACTTTTAGGTCAGGAGATAAAGAAACATCTTTTGCCTGATCTTTTGGTGAAATCAATTCAGGTTGATATGGTTGCTCTTCCACTACTTTAAAGTGTACGGTTTTTGTTGCGGTATTTCCGACTAAGTCTTTTGATGTTACTTCGAATGTGTGCGCACCAGGTGATAATTCTGCAGATGATGTATTCATTGGTAATGTAATTTCTTTACCATCTAATGTTGCTTTTACTTCATGAACACCTGAAAATTTATCTTCTGCTTCTGCTTGTAGCGTGAAATCTCCCTTGTACTCTTTACCTTCTTCAACAGATGGTGTGATGACAGGAGCTGTATTATCAACTAATACTTTTGCTTCTACAGAATCGTTGCCATTGTCTGCCTTGAATGTGTGTACACCGTCAGTTGCCGTTTTCGTATCCCACGCATAAGATTTAGCCGTGAATTTTTCATCTGGAATCGTGAAGTTTCCACTAATAATAGGAGACATATTACTACTATCGCCAATTGATATTTCCTTTGTCGGATCATTGTATTTTGGATCGTAAATGACGGTACCATCAGTTAAAATGAGGCGAATATTTTTGACATAAAAGTCATCACGATTTTCTGTAGAAGTCATATCGAGTGGTGATACCTTGTTTCCAGAACGGATCGAAATCATGGTATCCTTTCCTTTTTCAAAATACTTCGGATCAACTGGAACGGTTAATGTTGTATATTCGTTGATCGTATCATCGAATATTCTCAACACATCGTCACCAATTGTGATACCGTTTTTGAAATAGAGATTCACTTTCTTCACATCAACTGCGAAATATGCTTTATCTGGCAACGTGTACGTGATGTCATTTGTGATATCTTTGCCATCGAGTGCAAGTTTTGTCACGCTGTTATCTTTTGAATGAAATGCTTTCAATAAAACATTTTGAGTTAGCAGTGAATTATCTTGAACGTTTAAGGAAAGACCTTCTGGACGTTGTTCTTGATGAACACTAATTTTCTTTGTAACCGTTTTTACATCATTGGTACCATCAGAAGCTACTAAATAATATTCAAGTGATTTTTTGCCAATTAAATTGGCTGCATATACTTTATATTTGTAAAAACCGTCAGCACTATCCTTTTTCAAGTCTACAGAGTGATAGGTAGATTCTTGATCGTTTTTATAATAAAGGCGAGCTGTTTTTACACTTTGATCGTCTTTAATATCAAAATTCAATTGCACATCCGTTTGGTCTGTTACTTCTAGATTACTGGATAAGTCGGTAATATCCGGTGCATTATAGTCATCGGCAAGTTTTACTTTTTCACTCGGAACTTGAAATGGGGACACTGATCCCGGTGTTCCTAGGTCTGTTTTGGTACTATATTTTTGCATAACTTTGTCGCCAGGTGTTTTAGAGAATGTATAGAAAATCCCTTTATCTTTTGCAGTGTCTAATGTTGCGCCATTATCATTGTAATAAGCAATGGAGATATCTTCACTTGTATTTGTAGAAATCGTAAGTGCACGTTTACCTGAGTTTGACATGCCGCTATTGTAGATTTTGACGATATTTTTGTTTTCAATTAAGTTGGTGCCATAGTTGTTATTAAAATCAGCTACCGTCTTGTCCTTATTGCTTCCATTGATCACCCAATATACAAGTGTTTCACCAGGTGCTAATTCAATATCATCCTTTTCTGGACCCCAAATTAAATCCCCTGCAGGACCCTCATCTGGATAACGATAATGCAGCTTATAGTCTTTCATGTTCAAGGTTTTGTCAGAGTTATTGTAGACTTCAATATACTCATAACCATCTGCAGTTCCAACATTTGTTGAATCAGGTACGACCTCAGTTACCAATAGGTATGGGACATCTTGCGGGTTATATTTTGGGTGCGTGATTTCTGTTTTATATTCCGCTGTTTCCGCAAGGTTCGTTCCATCATAAGCGGTGATCTTATAAGTTAAGTTGTCCCCAGTTAACTGTGCAGGTGTTAAGTTCACTTCATAATTGTTGTCAGAAGTGATGGTCATCGGGATATCTGTCCAAGTTGCTTGGTTATCAGAACGGTAAGACAGTCGAACATTTTTCACTTGGATATCATCTGTCACATTGGCTTTTATGTTGAGACCATTTTCGGAATTCACTTTAGTTACTGGCGTATGATCGATGACAGGTAGATTGACATCTGCGATTACTTCCCCTTGTTGTTCAGGAATTTGACCTTCAATCATTTGTCCAGGTGTTGCTCCTGTGTCATTTTTGAGAATGGACATGGCTTGACCTTCGCCTGACCATTTATATTGAATACCTACATCATTTTTGACATCTGTACCTAGATATTTAGCGCTCACAATTTCGTTTTTAAATGCATCCGTCACAACTAGCGTACGCTCAGTCGAATTACTCATACCCGCCGTTTCGATTTCTACGACTTGGTCTGAAGTTAAATTTGTTTTGTAAAATGCATTGAAATCAGATACTTTTAAGTCTTTATTATCACTATTCTTGATCCAAACGACAACTGTGCCGTGAGCTGGTATCTTCTTGTCCTCATTGAATCCCCATTCTGCATCTGGGGTACTAGAACTTGGATAGCGATAGAATAGCTTATAATCCTTCAAGGAGATTTCTTTGTTTGAGTTATTATAAAGCTCGATAAATTCATAGCCATCCGCACTACCAACATTCGTTGTATTTGGATTTAATTCCGTGATTAAAATAGACGGAGCCGTGCCCGCTGCATATGTATGTTTTACTCCAATATCTTGAAGCCCTAGTGACGAAAAAATAACTCCTGCTGCTAATGCGGATGTAACGATTTTCTTAGCCATATTTTCGTGATTCCTCCCTTGATTTTACAACTCTTCAATTCCATTATAAAAATAGTATTTAAAGTAGGGATTAATTTAATGTAAATGATTGGTATTGATTTGATAGTTTTGTAAATGCTACAGTAAATTATTGTTAAGTTTTTGACGATTTATTAGATTTAATATGTACTAAATTTCAATTTCTAGTCAGGGATTATTTGATGTGGATTGGAAATTGCTTTGCTTGCCGTAATGAGTTTGTGCAGAAAATTTTTTTACTTGCGAATTTGAGTGGAATACTTGCATTTTGAAGTGGTTTACTTGCGAATTTTCAATCTTTACTTGCGTTTTTTCGAATTGTATTTGCATTTTTGACTATTTAGATCCCCAAACAAAACAATAAAAATGCTCCCATTGTTCGCGGCAAAGGAAAATCGTACGACTACCAATCATGCCGCGAATAATAAGAGCATTTTTTCAGCAAAAAACACCACCTGGTAACCAAGACCAGATGGTGTTTTTAAACTTAATTGATGTTCATAAAGATTCTTTCCTTATTTCTTATGAACGTCCACAATTCTACCTTCCGTTTTAGGCGTAATTGTTCCTAGGTTTTTCAAGTGTTCTGCTAGGTTTTCCCAGTCTGATAAACCAAGGTCAGTTACGCGGCCTTCTTCGTAGGCTTTTGCGAAGACTGTATAATTATCTCCACCTTTTGCTGTAAAGGCATTTGTAGCGATTGTGTATGTTTCGTTATCTTGGATTGGTTTGAAGTTACCATCTACATCTTTGTATGAAATGGAAACAACACGACTGCCTGCTGGTTTAGATGAGTCATATTCCACTTTTCCTCCAGCTACATGAAGGAAGCCACCATTTTCTTTCAAGTAACCATTATCTTGAAGGTCAGCTCCAACACTGATTTCAAATGCAGCTTTTAGTTCAGCGCCTGTTAATTGCATAGTTGCTAGTGTGTTACCAAATGGTAGAACTGTGATGACTTGACCTACTGTGATATCACCTTTTGGAATAGTTGATCGTATGCCACCACCGTTTTGAAGTGCCATTATTACTTTATTATCATATTGTTTTGCTTTAGCTAACATACCATCTGTGATAATGTCACCTAGTGCTGTTTCACTGTTTCGAACACTTACTCCATTGTTTCCTGTATCAGATGTTCTTGGATTCACAAGATCACTATCTAAGCTAACGCCGATTTTTTCATCTGAAACTTCTTTTAGTTGATCAGAGTATTTTTTCAACATTGAAGCAACTTTTGGATCTTCTTCTAAAGGTGCTACTTCGACTAATTTGCCATCAGATTTCAATACTTTCCCATCAACATCAAACTCAACATTTACAGTACCTAAGAAATCACTGTATTGATATGCTTGTACAATCACTGTTGGGTCTTTTGCTTTGTTTTCATTGTCTTTATCAACAACAACTGGTGCTGAAAGTTTTGTATGGCTGTGACCGCCGACGATTAAATCGATGCCTTCAACGGATGAAGCTAAAGTTAAGTCATTGTCAATTGCCGCATTGTCATCATATCCGATATGTGTTAAGGCAATAATCTTGTCAACACCTTTGCCTTCAAATGCCTTAACCGCTTTTTTAGCTTCATCAATATAATTTTCAAACGCAATGCTTCCAGGGCTTGAAATATTTTTTGTTTCAGCTGTAGTTAAACCAAAGATCCCCACTTTTTCTCCATTGATTTCTTTGATAATACCGTTGTAGATTTTACCGTTTTTCGGGTCACTAGAAACCAAATCTGAGAATAAGCCTGTAAAACGAGCATCTTTTGAAAAATCAACATTTGCACTAACAAATGGGAATTTCGCACCTTTGATGAAATCAGCAAGTGCTTGGTGCCCCTCAGGACTTGCGCCAAGGTCGAACTCGTGGTTACCAAAAGTCATCGCGTCATATCCTAGATAGTTCATAAATTCAAGATCTGCTTGTCCTTTGAATGTATTGAAATAAAGCGTACCGCTAAATACATCCCCTGCATCTAGTAACAAAGAATCTGGATTTTCTGTTCTGAAAGTTTTGATTGCTGTCGCACGTTTTGCCACATTGTCTAAATGAGCATGTGTGTCATTTGTATGCATAACGGATAATGTGAAGTTTTCTTCCTTACCATTCACCACACGAATTTCATTACCATCAGGTGTTTTGATGTGCCCATTCGCAACTTTTGAATTCCAATACCAAAGACCATCGAATTGAATAGCACCCTTATTTAATTTGGAACCATTATAAAGATTTCCTTTATATAGTATTAGGTCCTTGTTCAAAGACGAACCGTTATATAGATTTCCTTTATATAATACAATTCCTTTGTTCAAAGATGTACCGTTGTATAACTTACCGTTGTACAATGTAGAAGTCCCTTATTCAACTTACTTCCATTATATAGTTTCCCTTTATATACAACAGTGCCCTTATTCAAAGATCCTTTATTAGTATAATTTGTCTTTATAAATAATCAGGCCTTTAGCGACTTTTCCTTTGATATAATACTTTCCTGACTTTGAATCAACACCTGTAAATACTTTTCCATTTACATAGTAAATTCCTTTATAGTTGCCCGTAGCTTTTTTGCCATTTTTATAGTAAACATTGCCTTTGACACCTGCATACAACTTGCCATTCTTGTAAAGCTTTCCTTTAAACGTTTTAAAACCCTTCACTACTTTACCATTTGACACGTTAACAAGTTTACCATGTGAAATTTTATAACTTTGCGCTGCATCTGCTTCAAACTGAGTTGTAGTTACTGCTCCGAATACTACTGTAGCTCCCAAAATTAGTGATGCGACCGGTTTAACAAATTTCAAATTATACTTGCTCACTCCATGATCCTCCTACTATATCTTTGTTTTAATAGTTTCTCATTACCATTATATAGAAGTAGAACCAGTAAATTAAATAATTATTAGAATATTTACAATATTAATACAAATTATAATAAAATGGTTACTTTCGTGTGCTTTATTACAAGCGATTTTTGGAATATTACTTGCAATTTAAAGTAGTTTACTTGCGTTTTTGCAAATTGTATTTGCATTTTTAAAAATTTACATCTTCAAAACACACAAAAAATGCTCCACTTAACCTCGGCTACAGTCATTGGTTTAATCCAATCCCGCCGCAATTAAGGGGAGCAATTTTTCTTATATATAATAGGCAGTGAATTGTATGTGCTAGGCGCTATTTTAATCCTGATATTCTTCCCTCCACAATAACTCTCTCATTTTCTCAGTCAACTCTTGGACCAAATCTTGTGCAGAAAGTGACCGTTCTTCGTTTCCTCTTTTGTATCCATATAATAAAATTTCTTTAAATTGTTCTTGCATATCTTTACTTTCCAATTGTTTTTCACCTCATTCAAGTTCTAGTAAATAATTGATTTACCAATAACCTACTACCACCTGCACTCTTCTATAAAACTATTTTTTAAAAATATTCGTATGTAATTTTTTTCGACATAATCTATCTTCATATCCTATTAATAACTATAATAATTCAAAATCCCCCACTATTAACTCAATTTACCATATCCTAACACAACCTTAACAATCAATTAATATCCTGTTAATAGTTTTTTTATCTAATAGAGTATAGAATGCTATTAACTTACTAGGAGGCTTTATAAGAATGATGAATCAAAAACTTGTGAAAAAAGGTATTGCTGCTGCATTAGCATTATCTATTGCAATTCCAGCAATCGCACCTACTCAAGCTGCTGCTAAGGAAAATATCAAAATTGAATCTGTTCAATTTAACGGTATGAACGCTCCAACTACTATTCAACAAATGGTGAACACTTACACAAACGCTTCAGTTAGTGTGAAATATAGTAACGGCAAAGTAAAAACGTTCCCTCTTTCTTATAAAACATTATTTAAATCAGAAGACCCAGTAGCAAATGTGAACGGCACAATGGTTCCAGCTGGTACACCAATTGACTATTACGGCGATCCAATCGTTGACCCAAGTTCTTCTGCAAACAAATATTTCGTATCAGATGCACCTGACTCTAACAGTATCTTGAATCCAATTGACGGTAAACTGTACATGGTTACTCACTACGAATACCAAACAGTTGATGCTGCTGGTCAATCTGCTTACGGTTTAGTACCTGCTTCTATGTCTTTAACACAATTGGATCAAGACAAAAATACAGGTGCGTTAAAAGCAAAATCAGTTAAGAAAATCGATTTCTCTGATGTTAATGGACTTTGGATCCCATGTAATGGTTCTCTTTCACCTTGGAACACACACCTAGGTTCAGAAGAATATGAACCAGATGCTCGTGCATTCGAAAACGATCCAAAATCAAAAGATAGAATTCAAACTGAAAGCTTCGCTAAATTCTATTTTGGCGATGTAGCTAAGGCAAATCCTTATTACTACGGCTTCATTCCTGAAATTACAGTAACAAAAGATGGCGATGCAAAAGTTGAAAAACACTATAGCACAGGTCGCTTCTCTCATGAATTAGTAAAAGTAATGCCTGATGAACGTACAGCATTCTTTGGTGACGATGGTGGATATACAACAATGTTCATGTACGTAGCTGATAAGAAAAAAGATTTGTCTTCAGGTACATTATATGCAGCTAAATTTAACCAAACTGGGACAGATAACGGGGGTTCAGGTAACTTACAATGGATTAAACTTGGCCACTCAACTGACAAAGAAGTAAAAGCAATGATTGACAGTGACATTAAATTCAGCGATATTTTCGAAACATCTGATACTGCAAAAGAAGGCTTCAAACAAATTAAACAATATGGTAAAACAGAATTCTTAAAATTAAAACCAGGTATGGAAAAAGCAGCTGCTTTCCTTGAATCTCGTCGTTATGCAGCATACCTTGGCGCAACTTCTGAGTTCAACAAAATGGAAGGTGTTACACTAAACGCGAAAGACAAAAAAGTATATGTAGCGATTTCAGACCAAAGTGGTGGTATGGAAGCAAATCCAACAGATCCAGCTGACGATATTCACTTAAACAAAATCAAATCTGGTGTAACGTATGAATTGAATCTAACTGGTGGTCAAAAAGATAACGAAGGTAAAACAATTCTTAGTAAATATGTTGCTTCTTCAATGAATGGATTACTTGTAGGTGAAGACTTAAAAGAAGCGGATGCATACGGCAATACAGCAAATGTAAACAAAGTCGCGAACCCTGACAACTTGAGCTATTCTGAAGAAATGCACACATTGTTTATCGGAGAAGATAGCAGTAAACATACAAATAACTTTGTATGGGCTTATAACGTAGACACTAAAAAACTTGACCGTGTTCTATCTGTACCAGCAGGAGCTGAGTCTACAGGATTATTCGCTGCGGACAACCGTAACGGATTCTCTTACATCTTCAGTAACTTCCAACACCCTGGTGACGAACTTGATACAAAAGCAATTACAGCAGTAAATAGAGACGAATTGTCAAAAGCAATTGATACTCAAATCGGTATCAACAAAACAGGTGGTATCGGCTACATCACTGGTCTACCATCATTCACAAATATGCCAGACTTCACTGCTCCTAAAGCACCAAAAGTTAAAAAAGTAACTCAAAAAACAACAACTGTATCTGGTAAAACAGAAGCAAACGCAACTGTACTAATCTACAACGGCAGCAAATTACTAGGTAAAGCAGTAGCTAATTCAAAAGGCGATTTCAAAGTGAAAATCAAAGCACAAAAGAAAGGTGCTAGCCTAAAAATCTATGCAAAAGATCAAGCAGGTAACAAAAGCTCTGCTCGTACTGTTAAAGTAAGTAAATAATGTTAGAAGTGAAATTTGTAAATCCCAACACCTGATTGTGGTGTTGGGATTTTTTCTTCGTGCTTTGGTGCCAGTCCCCCAAACAATCACGAATTTTTCAACTTTCACGTTTTTTTGAACAATTGATACAAGTTAAGTCCCCATCTCTTCCGAGGTTGGGACTTAATCTTTAATATTTAACTAGAACAGATCTTTTCTTTGTTTTTGGGACTGGCACCATGAACTAAATTGTAGCCTATTGTCAGAATTGTTTTGGGGACTGGCACCTTCCCGCACTCCCCGCGTGGGACTGGCACTTTCCCGCGAGCAAATTGTTAAGTTATCGTAAAAAGTATTAACAATCGAATTCTATCAGTTTCATCTAAAGTAAAATAGACTTAGAAATTTATTCCTCTGAAGGAGATACCCAATGTATAAAGGTGAAAAAGTATTTGAAAGCGAAAGACCGATTAAATATTTGTTTCAAAAATCCTATACCACAACAACAAATCTAGTTATAATCTTTTCGGCATTCCCTACAAAAGGAAGTCAACCAAGGTATAATTTTGTTCGTACTTTATCAGAGTTTGATTGCAATAAGCTTTTTATCTTAGATGATTTCGGTTGCAGAGCGAGCTATTACCTTTGTGAGAAGAAGGACTTTGCTATTGAGCGGTCGGTGATTTCTTTGATTCGTTCTATTATAGAAGAAAATCAAATTGATACGGTTATTTCTGCAGGTTCTAGCAAGGGCGGATATGCTGCTTTGTATTATGGCATCAAATATGGTTTTGACCATATCTTAGCTGCTTCTCCTCAATATTATTTAGGAGATTATTTACTCGATCAGACAAATTCACAGGATGTTACGAACTTTATGTCCGGTTCTTCGGGTGCAGATGATCACCAATTTCTGAATGAAATTATGCCGAACATGATTGAGCAAACTGAAAACAAACCAGAGATTTTCATTCATCTAGGGAAAGATGAACCTCATTATGAAAATCACGTCAAGCCGTTAATTGCCAAATTAGAAGAAATGCAAATTCCGTTCGATCTTGATTTAGGCAACTATAGCAAACACAGTGATGTCGGCAAATTCTTCCCTTCTATTTTTAAGGACAAAATCCGAAAGTTATTGCACTTCCCTTTAGTTGAAATTAGCCAATCAGCTCATGGCAAACAGGCCATCGGTTCAACTTGTACATTTGTAGCAAATACGGACTCGGAAAAGTGTAAAATCGCATGGTATGTTTATCGTGATAATGAACGCATTGATGCAACAAACTATTCGACTGACCCTATCCTGTCCGTAACTTTCGATCAAGTAGGCAACTATTATGTAAAAGCATTTGCGGTGAACAATTTCAAACATAAAGTTTCTGTTCGTTCGGAAGAAATTGAGGTTATTTAGTAGGAAAAAAAGCACAAATCATAAACGTGATTTGTGCTTTTTCGTTTTATCTAATGATTTTGCGAGATAGTCCCTTGTAAATGGTACTGATGACCAATGACAATGCCCAGCAACTTATAAATACAATGACACAATAGCCGATGATTTTGACGATTACCACGATACCGTTTGATGAAATAATGTCTTCTATTATTCCAAGTTTCCCCCATATGACAGGTCTAATCGTAAAATGTTCATGGATTAAGTAGATACCAAAAACATATTTCGAAGCAAAATTGATTTGAGGAGATTGTATTTTAATTTTTTTAAAGAATTGAAATAGACTATACGACATAATCAGCACGAATGGAGAATTATAAGAAAACAATTGATCGTCCCATCCGAATTGATAAACCAGATAACCATTCAGTAGCGCAACAATGATATAAATGGATAAATAGATATTTCTCTTTAAATCAGACAGTAGAAATTCATATTTTTGAATATAGGCTGCTAGAAAATATAGAAAAATAAAGTAGATGAGACCATATCCATTTGATACGCCAACTAGCTGATTTTTATAGATAAATTGCCAAACGCAACTAATAAGGAACAAGGTAAGGAGTAAATACGAATGCTCTTTTTTATTTAAATTTGAGAGTAATTTATTCAAGAATGGAGAGAGTGCATACAAGGCAAAATAAACTGTTACAAACCAATATTCTCCAGTAAATACGGACAGTACAGCTTTGATGAACGTCCCTATATTAAAATCTACATTTCCAACCAAAACGCTGGCTACATAAATAACGGTTGAAAAGAAACTTACTTCTAAAAAAAGACTCACTAATTTCTTTAACTTAAATGTCGATTTCGAAAGAAAATATCCACTTACCAACACATATAAACTCACTGCAATGATGGCCATTGAACGAATAAAGTAATAAAGAAACTGATTCTTTCCTTCTAAAAAATTCGAGATATCTACATACTTCGAAAGTCCATGCGTACCAATATGCAAAACAACAATCATAAACATGGAAATGATTCTTAACAATTCAAAATTAGAATCACGAATTTTCATTTTTCCATCACTCTGCATAATAATCCTCCAAAATGTATAATCAGAAAACTTACTAATTTTATCATATTAATTGAATTACTATATTAGAAAATTGTAAAGATTTTTTATCATTTCTCTGATGAACTTATTATCGGCAAGATTTAGGAGTTTGACCCCTAACGCGAATAAATAAAGTAATTTTTTTAGGAATTAAATTCTCATCAGCGTGGATAATGAGTTTCCTCCCGTGGATTCACTCCTGCTGAGCGTGGATTTTGCTAAGTTCCACATGGATTAAACCAAGTGCAATTGCTCTGTTTCTTTCAAGACAGAATTTAAGATTTTAACACTTTTATTGTTGCAAATAATTAAAGCAATTTTATCTACTTTTTTAGAAAATTAGCACTTTAATATTAGTAATAATTTGTCGATACATATAGTGAAACATCATTATGATGTCATTACCAAGAAAAAATGGTAATTAGTATAAAATAGAATAGTTTTATCCAGAAAGGAAATGCATCATGAAAAAAACAAAATTTCCTAGGCTAAGAAATCTTAAGCCTAAACTAATCCTTGCATTTGCGCTTATTTTGATTGTACCTTCAATTGTGATTGGTACGCGCTCATTTCTTGCTGCAAAGGCTGCAGTGAATGATGAGCTAACTATCCTCAATCAATGCGAACTTAAAAACGTTAAACTTTTCAATTGACAATACCATTCAACCGAAAATGAATGATGTTGGGAAAATTGCAGGAAAGTTCAATACAAAGACTCTCAATAAGAAAAATAAAAGTGACATTGAGAAATTTTTTAGTGATTATATTGAACTTCACCCAGAAGTAGAAGCCATCTATGCTGGCTCTAATGATGGTTCACTCGTTATCAAACCAGATGCCAATTTAGGTGCGAATTTTGATGCAACACAACGCTCTTGGTATAAAGAAGCAATGGCTCAAAAAGGGAAAGCGGTTATATCAGACCCTTATGTTTCTGCAAATAACAATAATGTGGTTGTGACTATTTCTCAAAGTACGAGTGACGGTTCTTCTGTCGTCGGAATTGATTTAAAACTTAGCGATCTAAAACAATTAACAGATCGCATCCATATCGGGAAAAAAGGATACGCCCTCATTTTAGATAAAAAAGGAAACTACATCGTCCATCCTGTAAATAAGGCTGGTACAGATGCAAAAGAATCATTCTATGACAATATGTACAAAGGTCAAAATGGTAGTTTTGAATACACTTTAAATGGTCAAACAAAGGTCATGGAATATACGACGAACGGTTTAACAGGATGGAAGATTGGCGGAAATATGTACACTTCCGAAATTAACGAAGCTGCTGCCCCTATTTTAAATTCAACATTATGGGTAATCGTCATTGCGTTAATCGTGGGCGCTATTCTGATTTTCTTCATTATTCGTTCGATTGTAGCACCAATTAAAGACTTGAAAGAAAAAGCAATCACGATCAGTAAAGGCGACTTGACTGAGATGATTACCGTCAAATCAACAGATGAAATTGGTCAATTAGGAAATGCCTTCATCGAGATGAAAGAGAATTTGAAATTACTTTTACGAAACGTTGAACAAAATGCCGAACAAGTTGCGGCATCTGCTGAAGAATTGTCAGCAAGTTCAGAAGAAACAAGTGCAGCTACCGAACAGGTTTCTACTTCTATCCAGAATGTAGCAGAATCTGCTGAAAAACAAAAAGAAAGTGTAGATACAAGTGTACGTGCTTTATCGGAAATATCAGATGGAGCTGTTCACATCGCAGACTTCTCTTCAAAAGTTTCAGATCTCACTATCAAAGCATCAAAAGAAGCTGTTGAAGGTGGCGAATCCGTTGGGAAAATCGTTAACCAAATGCAATTAATTCAAGACTCAGTATTAGAATCAAATAAAATGATCCAATCCTTATATGATCGCTCAAAACAAATTGATTCGATTTCAAAAGTCATCACAGGTATTGCGGAGCAAACAAATTTACTTTCCTTAAACGCATCCATTGAAGCTGCAAGAGCCGGAGAGCAAGGAAAAGGATTTGCAGTCGTGGCAAACGAAGTGAAAATATTAGCTGAACAATCCCGTGAATCGGCCAAAGATATACAAGACATTATTTCTGCGATACAAAATGACACAGCAAATACAGTAGAGATCATGTCAAAAGTGAAAGAAAAAGTAGAAAATGGTGTTGACGTTTCAAACGAGGCCGTTACGAAATTCTATCAAATTATCGAAAGTATGAATAAAGTAGCCCCTCAAATGGAAGAAGTATCAGCAACAGTCCAACAAGTATCTGCTTCCATTCAAGAAACAACAGCTCGTGCTAATGAAAATGCTTTATTAGCAGAAAGCAATGCCGCTGCATCCGAAGAAGTAGCTGCATCTGCAGAACAACAACTTGCTGCAATGCAAGAAATCTCTTCTTCCGCACAGACACTAACGGAAATGGCTGAGGAATTGCGGTTGTTGATTTCTAAGTTTAAATATTAAAACTGGGACACTGGGACTTGGAGGTGCCAGTCCCCCAAACAATCACGAATTTTTCAACTTTCACGTTTTTTTGAACAATTGATACAAATTAAGTCCCAATCTCTTCCGAGGTTGGGACTTAATCTTTAACATATAAATAGCACAGATCTTTTGGAAATAAGAGAGTCTTTGGTTAAATTCGCTCAATTGTCATCTTCTCTTTCGCAAAAAGAGCAATAATCTTCACATGTTTGCTGGGATGATAAGGGCATTAAGGTTGGTAAAATAGAAATTGTCATATATGGGGAATTTGGGGTTAGGTTGTTTTTATAAAGGTGGAAACTGCTATATGGATAATGTTCCATAAACTGCACAATCGGCTTTCTTGTTGCGATAGGATTTCGATGAATATACCGACTTACTTCAAGCATACCTTTTGCACCTTCTGCAGCTTTGGCAAAATATCGACTTTCATATAAATGACCACGATAATTATACTTTCGTTTGAAATAGTTACTATAACGTAGATTAATAGCAGCCATCACCTTTGAAAGCGGTACGTTTGGGGAACGGACAAGTAAATGGTAATGATTATTCATTATACAGTACGCCACAAGCTCAAATGTGTACAAATCATAAGCGTTATACAAAGCTCGAAAAAACTCCGCATAATCATCTGCACTTTGAAAAATCACCTGTCGATTATTGCCACGCATGACAACATGATAGAATAGCTTAGGATTCCAAGTCCTTCTTTTCCTAGGCATATTAACCTCCTTTCCATTCTATTATAAATCATTGTATTGGATAATTTCTATTAATATATATAAAATTCTGCATATTCTGATTTCCATGGTTGGTGGCAAGTAGAATCTCCGCGCAATACTTGGTTCTACCGTCAACTTATTGTAGTACAAATCTATTAATCAATTAAAAAATAAAACCCCAACATCCAGAGAAAATGGGATTTGAATTGTAATCTATTTTCTGAATTATTTGGAGGATTGACACCTAAAACTCAAAACCCAATCTCCGTAGAGACTTGACTTAAATTGTAGCCTATTTTCTGAATTGTTTTGGGGACTGGCACCCCAAAAAAACCGGGACTGGCACCCTAAACAATTTATTTTTTGCGTTTACCTTTTTAAAAACAGGGCATCTTAAAATAGCGCATTTGCTTATTGGTTCTTCGCCTATTTTGTTCTCGCAATTTCTTTTTATACAAATTTTATTCACCAATAAGGAGCTGTTTTACGTGAATCAAGATGATGTAACAATAGAGCCCAGCGACATTAGTATCGTTAGCTCGAAAAAAGCAAGGAAAGCGGTTGTTGCTACAGGTATTGGGAATGCAATGGAGTGGTTTGACTTCGGTCTTTACGCTTATCTTGCGGTGATTATTAGTGAACTATTCTTTTCAGGTGTAGGCAATAGCGGATTACAGTTAGTCTTTACATTTGCTACATTTGCTGTCGCCTTCCTCGTTAGACCAATCGGAGGCGCTATATTTGGCCGAATAGGCGATCGTCATGGTCGTAAAATCGTATTAAGTGTCACGATTGTCATGATGGCCTTTTCAACTTTACTCATTGGTTTACTTCCTACCTATGAAAGAATTGGCGTTTGGGCACCCATCCTCTTATTAATAGCGCGCATGATTCAAGGATTTTCTACAGGTGGAGAATATTCAGGCGCTATGGTCTATATTGCTGAATCCTCTCCGGATAAGAAGCGAGGAAGACTTGGCAGCGGTCTTGAAATTGGTACATTGGTTGGCTATATCGCTGCTTCTGGTATTGTGACATTGTTAACCGTATTTCTGTCAAACGACCAAATGCTCACTTGGGGTTGGCGTTTACCATTTTTCATTGCTGCACCTCTTGGCTTAGTAGGTTTATATTTGCGCAAAAATTTAGATGAATCGCCTGTCTTTGAAGAGATGGAACAAGCCCAAGAAGAAGCCGATCAACCCTCATTTAAAGATATATTGAAGTATTACAAAAAAGATTTACTTTTAAGTATCGTGATTGTCGCTTTTTATAATATTACGAACTATATGGTCCTTTCTTATATTCCATCCTACTTAACAGAGATCTTGCATATTAATCAAACGGCAAGTCTGATTATTTTACTAATTGTCATGTTCTTCATGATTCCTCTTGCCCTATACTTCGGTCGACTTAGTGATCGAATCGGCAACAAACGTGTTGTTCAAATAGGACTTATTGGTTTACTGGTCCTTGCCATACCAGCATTTATGATAATGAGAACTGGAAATCTTAGTTTCGTCTTTATAGGGATTTTACTACTTGGATTCTTTTTAAGTTGTTACGAAGGGACAGTGCCATCTCTACTTCCTACATTATTCTTCTCAGATGTCCGTTACCGCGCATTAGCAGTATCCTTTAACATCTCCGTATCAATCTTTGGAGGTACTACCCCACTCGTAGCCGCTTATCTCGTCCATGCATCAGGCAATTCACTTGCACCTGCTATTTATCTTGTAGTCGTTAGTGTTATTGGTTTCATCGTCTTTACGTGGTTACACACCAGTACATCAGGCCTTGCCCTTAAAGGCTCCTACCCTGCTGTTGAAAATAAAAAGGACTTTAAGGAAGTGCTGAAACAAGACCCGGAAGAGGCCTTATGGTGGCTGGACGAAACAATTGAAGCGAAAGAAGATAAGAATCATTGAAAAATGAGCCTGAGGGTACTCAGTAAGTTAAGGTAAATATTTTTAAAAACGGATTCTTCTTAGTTGAGGAATCCGTTTTTACAATAATTGTAATCTTGTTTTAGATTACTCTTATTGTTCGCGGACTTGTAGCTTTGCGCTATTTGCTGTCGCGAATGATGAGAGTATTTTCTTTTTAATTTTCCTCGCGTGGATAAAGAAATCAATGGCATGGATTCAATCATTCTTTACGGGGATTGTGCTTGGTTTCCCCGTTACCAAGTGCATTGCAAGATCAATTCTAACTTCACATTCCTACTCGGTATTTAGTCCAATACTCCCACCCACTTTGTTATATCGGCTAAAAATATCAGGGTTCTAGTCACTCACCTCTCTAATCCATTTGATTATCTTTCAATGGTCGCTACTCCGCTACTCTATTTAAAATAATTTGATTCACCGTCTACACTTTCTCGATAGTTTTTAGTACCTATTTAATTATATTAAACAGATAAATATGAACTATAATAAACTGTATTTTTTTACAATTCTTAATACTTTATGACCTATTATTTGAGAATTATCTTTATTTATAACTTTTGTCACAAGTGTGTTAATATATTTCTGGTAGAATTTTCTTAGAATGAGGCAAAAGTCACCCATCAAAATCCCCGCGCTTAATAAAAAGGTATTCTTAATTAGAATTGTTATATAAATAAGTCAATTTCATAAATCAAAATTCTGGTAAACACACAAACAATTTATGAAATTAATTAAAATAACACTATTTTACAGAAAGGTTGCTTTTAAGTGAAAAGTATTTTACTTGTAGATGATTCTCGTTTTATGAGGAACTATATAAAAAATATTTTAAATGAGGCGAACTCCTATCATATAGTAGAAGCTAAAAATGGTGCTCAAGCAATTAAGATGTACCTGCAATATTCTATCTGACCTTGTCATCATGGATATTACAATGCCCGGAATGAGCGGAATTGATGCATTAAAGAAAATAATGAAAATAAATCCAAAAGCGAAAGTCATTTTATGTACAGCAATAGGAGGACAGAAAGATATTATTATAGAAGGACTTAAAAAATGGAGCAAAAGATATTATCGTTAAACCCTATTTCAACCAATTGGATTTAATAGTAAATAAATTATGGGATGTATCAGTAAGTTAGCTGTAATTTTGTAGCGATTTTCAAGAAATTAGTCGTTAAATATTCAAAATATATCAATAAATTATTATATAACTATTTATTTTTTGTTACTTTTTATTTATTATAATTTTAAGTTAATTTTTAAAAGGGGTATATAGTATATGGTAAAACTAACAAAAATGAACATTTTGAGACAAAGATTTGGAAAAAATAGCAACTTAGAAGATACATTAGAAAATCAACAACAAATTTCAAAAGAAGATAATGTAGCATTATTAAATTACTATGCATCCTTAGTAGCCAATCATCCAGATACTATTATAGTCTTTTTACCATCTGGTGAGATTATCACTCAAAATAAGAGTAATATTTCATCACTTTTTGGTTTCACGCCCCAAAATATACAAGATTTTAAGGTTCTTTTTTCTAATCAAACATTTAACGAATTAAATCTAGCTTTTAAACTTACATTAAAAGGAAAATCTAGATAGAAGAGAAATAGAATTTGTAACGAAAGAAAACGAGATAAAATATCTTATACTTACATTCATACCTATTTTAGGTGAGGAAAAAGATGTAGAAGGTATTTACTTAATTATTCAAGATACCACAGAAAAAATGCGCTTAAAGCAGTCGTTAGCATTAAATCAAAAGCACTTAAATCATGCCCAGCAAATTGCTGAAATTGCTAGTTGGGAATATTCGATTGACGAGAAGACGTTTGTACTGTTCAGATTATTTTTATGATATTTTCGGTTTCGAAAAGTCTGAAATTGGTAGAATGAAAAGCCTTTTCAATTTGTTCACCCAGATGACTATGAAAGTGCCTACAAAAAAATGCTGGAAGCTAGTAACGGTAAAAGCTTTACAAATGAATTTCGTATTTATCACGGTAAAACAAAAGAGTTACGATTTATAAAAGTGCAGGCAGACGTTTTATGGAAAGATAATCATCCATATAAAGTAATCGGCGTGATTAAAGACTGTACGGATCAAAGAATGCTAGAAAAGGCATTGAAAGAAAAGAATGAAAGTTACGAATATATTTTCGATAATTTATCGGCCGGTGTTTGGATGCGAGAAAATATTGATGAAAATATTATTTATGCCTCTAAAGGATTGGAAGATATTATTGGCATTCCTTTAACGCAGTTATACGAGAATTCAGATATTTGGAAAGAGAGAATTCAACCCGCCTATCAGCAAGAACTATGTGAAAACATTAGGCGACTAAAAAATGGAGAAAGTGTACAGTTTTTTTACTGTTTGAATAGTATTAATGGTGAAAAGTGGATTTTCGAGCAAAACGTACCTACTTTAAATGACCAGGGAGAAATCACAAATATATTTGGGATCGTAACAGATATAACAGATAGCATGAAGATGAAAGAACAATTTCATAACCTAGCGAATTATGATTATCTTACAGGACTCCCTAATCAACAAAAACTCTATGAAACGCTTGATACATATTGCAAACAAAACGAACATTTTGCCGTATTTTATTTAGATATAGATCGTTTTAGTGTCATCAATGATTCCCTAGGCTATCAAATTGGTAATGCAGCCTTAAAAAGGATTGCAGATACTTTTGCAGCGATGATTCCCAAAAACGGATTTATCGCCCGCTTAAGTAGCAATGAATTTATCATTCTTGTTAAAAATTATACATGTAAAAACGAGATTTATACATTTGCAGAACAGTTAATCCAAAAGATTCAAGAGCCTTTTATAGTAGAAGAATATAGAATACATATATCTACTAGTATCGGCATTAGCTTCTTCCCTGAAGATGGAGACAATAAATTGACATTACTAGAAAATGCCCATTCAGCTCTTTATCATGCAAAACAACAAGGGAAAAAGAATTATCAAATATACTCTTATTCAAAGGACATCCCTTCTTTAAAGAAATATATGCTCGATAAAGATATGTATCATGCAATTGAAAAAAATGAGTTTGAATTATATTTCCAACCGAAAGTAGAACCATATAAAGGACACCTTCGCGGCGCTGAAGCATTAATCCGATGGAAGCATAATGAATGGGGATTAATATCGCCTGGAGAATTTATACCCTTAGCGGAAGAAAACCATTTGATCAATTCAATTACGGATTGGGTGATCCAGACAAGTTTGCTCCAACTGAAAGAATGGAAAGATAGTGGATATACTATTCAACCGATTGCAATCAATGTTTCTCCCATTCGTTTTATGAAAAAGGGATTAGTAGATCTAGTAAAGGAACAGTTAGAACTTTACCAAATTCCGGGAAGTTATTTAGAATTTGAAATCACGGAGTCTTCCCTACTTAGAAATGAGAAACACGTTCTTTCAACATTAGAAGAATTAAAATCACTTGGTGTTACGATCGCCGTTGATGATTTCGGAGTTGGTTATTCTTCGTTGGACGCTATACGAAATTTCAAACCTGATACGATTAAAATTGATCAAGTTTTCATCCAAAATATTCCATCACAATAGTGAAGTTGAAAAAGCAATCATCTCTTCCACTTTACATTTTGGTAAAAGCTTAAATATGGAAGTAGTCGCGGAAGGCGTAGAAGAATATGATCAACTTGAATTTTTAAAACAACATGGATGCCAAACGATTCAAGGATATCTCTTCTCGCCCCCTATCCCAAAGCATAAGTTTGAACAGTATTTTAAAGCTTGGATATATTAAACCTGAAAAGAAAATGGTAAAAAAAGCAAATAACAATGGAGAGAAGAAACTTTTACCGTTTTGAATTTCCATATCCAGTTAGTGGCTACAATGACGATTATAGAAGTAAATAATCGAAAAGTAAATGTCGGTTCTACTGAAATATTATTAGGAGAATATTAGTTTAGGGGCATGAAAAGTCATGTCTTCCTTAAAGTTACCGATTAATTCGAATATGAAATTTCAATTTAAATTTTCACTTATGAACGAAGCTTTTGAAATAGAAGGTCATTTAAGATGGATGGAGGAAGATCATGAATCTATTTAATTATGGCGTAGCATTCGATCAGAATCATTCCATCGAAGATTCTTTAGCACCAATTATTAATCGAATGAGTGCGTTACAAAAAAATAATAAAAGAATAGCTGATACAAACTTTATAACCGAAAGTGCAGCGAGCTATTTAAATAAAACTTAATTTACAGAAAGAAAAGGGATTAATAGATTAATGGAAAAAGCTTATTATAAGTTCTTAATGGATGGAATTAGCGACATGGTTTTTGTGGTGAAAGTAGTGAATAACTCTGAATTTTTATATGAATTTTTAAATCGTTCAGCGATGGAAAAGACAGGCTTAACTGAGCATGTACTAAATAATTCTTTTTATGATGTCTATTCTCGAGAAACCGCTGATTTTTTTTACAAGCAATACAAAAAAGTAGTCACTAGTCGGGAAAATATAATTTATGAAGATTCTTATGTAGGGATTTTAGGTAACAACTTTTTCTCAGAAACAACATTAACACCTATTTTTAATAACTTGAATGAATGTGAATATATAGTAGCAGTGGTAAAAGATATTACAAATGAAAAAAATGCACTACTAGATGTACAAGAAACTTTATCTAAGCTATTTGAAAGTAATGAACGCTATCATTCATTGTTTTCCCATAATACAGATGGAATTCTATTGTTTAACTTAAATGGTACGATTGTAAATGGCAATATAGCTATTGAGAATATTACTGGATACCCACCAATGGAACTTATAGGAAAAGCATTTAATTTATTAGTATTAGAAAAATTTCATTATAAAGTAAATAGTCTTTTGACGAAAGCAATCGCTGGTGTAACAGAAAGCTATCAATTGGTGATCCAACATAAAACAAAAAAACAGGTTGATATTTCTATAAAAGTTGTTCCCTTCATATTAAATGATGAAGTAAGAGGTATTTACGGAATTATAAGGGATATAACAGAAGTGGTAGAATCAACCAAGAAATTAAAAAAGAGCGAAAAACGCTTACGGATTATTGCAGAGAATGTAAATGATTTAATAACCGTTATTGACCATAACGGATACATCCAGTATGTTTCACCATCTTACGAAAAAGCATTAGGTTATGATAAGAACGAGTTTATTGGCAAACAATTTCTTCATAATGTATATACAGATGATAGAAAAATGATAAATAAAAAACTATCCTATTCTATTCAAAATGGTTTACCTTTTAAAGCTGAATTTAGACAATATAATAAAAACGGAGATTTAAGATGGTATGAAACGAATGGAACTCCTATATATGATGATGATCATCATTTCCAACAGATGGTAATTATCACTAGAGACATCCATTTAAAAAAAGAGTATGAAGCGGAACTTGAGTATTTTGCGTATCATGACTCCCTTACAGGCCTGCCAAATCGCTTTTTATTTACTAAACGTTTTGAGAAAGAAATGAATAATTTTTCAAATAAAAAAGATGGATTAGCTGTGATCATGGTGGATATTGACAATTTTAAATCGATCAATGATCAGATGGGTCATGATATTGGTGATTGTGTGATAAAAGAATTGGGGCTTCGAATAAGTAAAACGATTCGAGATACCGATATGGTTGCTCGATTAGGTGGCGATGAATTCATTCATCCTAATGCCTTGCATTCAAACAGTTAACGATGCAATTGCTATGGCAGAAAAAATTTTAAAAGTACTGCAAAAGCCATGGAAAATAGAAGAAAAGGTCTTAACTATAACAACAAGTATGGGTATTGCAATGGGCCATTTCGGAGAGTTCACGAAACATTCATTAATGAAAAAGGCCGATATCGCTCTATACGAAGCAAAAAATAATGGCAAAAATTCATTTGAATTATTTAATGATTCAGTACAATTGTGTTTATAATAGAAATTTGAATCACCGGTTTGTCTTTTACATCTAAGATTATACAAATTGATACAAAACAAAAATAGTCTGTATTAACCTAAGTAGATTAATACAGGCTATTTGTTTTTGATTTAGTACCTGACACCTTATCAAATTACTTTACAAGTTTGAGATTTGAAGCTTTGATATACCCTATACGGCTACCAAAACTAGTTACATAGTAGTGTTCATTCACTTTTGCTACTTGAATACGCGTACCCTTGCTAATTGTAGCAAAAGTAGTTGCTTTTGAAGAGGAATTATTCAGCACATTTGCTTCAGTAATTGTCATGACAGCGCGATTCATCTCTCTATTGGTATGTGTTAATTCTTTTGGCGATTTGGCATATCTTGTGACATTATCATTCTTTATGTAGCCTGTTGTGTTCCCTATTTGAATGCCTAGCCAATTACTGTTTGTCATGGTTTTGAAGCGGAATATCTCTCCCTTTTTTAGAGAACCGATGACTGTTTTTGTATCTTGATTTTTATAAATCACGAGATTTTTTGAGGTTTGAATGTATTTCAGCTTCTTTTGATGATGTTTATGGACAATTGATGCAATGCCTGCAATTACATGGTTAGATCTTTCATAGGTAAATCCTTTTGTCATAACCGCTAAAATATAGGGATCGTCTCCATACACAATTCCATAGTCGTGCGATACTTTATATATAGGCATCATACCGACTTTATGTGATATCTTTTCCCCTTTGATTCCAGCTGGTAATGCACTGTTATATACAGTATGTTGCAAATAATCTACTATCATTTTTCCATTTTTGCTTGTTTTACTATATTGATATAAGCGATTAGCGTAAATCACCAAATCATGGGTAGATGTATATCTAAGAGCATTTGGTGTACTATTGCTTGCCCCTAACTTACGCATATAGTCGACAAAATTCTTTTCTCCTACTCTTTCTTTTAACATATTAAAGGCAATATTATCACTATACTTCATTGCTTTATGGACTAGATCTTTAATGGTATATTTGGTGCCTACTTTTTGATATTGAATGACACCACTTCCACCTACATAATGGTAACTTTTATACGTTAATTTTTGGTTGAGATCCAGTTTTTTCTTGTCTGCTAGTTCGATTACATACAAGGCAAGAGGCAGTTTAATCGTGCTTGCCGCCATATATCCTCTTGTACTTTTCATTTTGTATGTTTCATTTGTTGCTAAATCGCGGTACTCAATTGCAATATCACCTCCCGTCTTTTTTATATAATTATTTAATTCTTTTGAAAGACTTTCGTTAAATGATAGTTTTGCAACTGCTGAAACCTGTCCAAAGGGTTGGAAAAGCAAAACAGCAACCATCATGAGCAGTCCAACAATAAACATTTTTCTTTGTTTTCTCATTACAGACCTCCCATTCATTGATATGAGTGTCTATAACCAGATATAACCATGTGCCACCTTATTTAATTACTCTTATTGTTCGCGGTAAGATTTGTGGGAATTGCACTTTTTGCTGCCGCGGATGATAAGAGTATTTTTCTTTTAGGACTTAAATTTTCACCAGTTGGATTAATTTTTTCTGGGCGTGGATATAGGGCTGCTTGTCGTGGATTTACTCTTTCTTGACATGGATTGTGCACGGTTTCGCTTGGATAAGTCGTTGCTCGGTGTGGATTCTTCCCTATTCTCCATAGCTGAAAGAAATTTGGCCAAAGAAAAAACACCTAATTTCATTGAGGTGTTTTTTAATGTCTAAATTGTGGTCTATTGTCAGAATTGTTTTGGGGACTGGCACCGACTCACTCATTAGTCTATTTAATCACTTTCGCAAGCTCAAATCGTGAACTACCTGATTTACCAAAATCAATCCAACATTCTTAGCAAAATAATAATAGGTATTCCCACTTAGTTGGTCTTTGATGGCAATACAGTTTTTGTATGTACCCGCTTTTACTTTTACAGTTTGTTGAGTACTTAATACTTTGGTATAGTAATTAACTCTTCCATCGTAATCTTTTGATTTATATACGTTTCCTTTTTTGGTTGGTACTTTGAACATCGTGTAGATAAAGTCAGAGCTTGGTGCTCCAACTAGATATCCGTTTTTATTTACGTTGTATCCTAAATTAGGCATGACATCGTTATTGTTCGAAATCCATCCATCTACTGCCTTATTGTATTTAAGAGTTGCTTTTTTCGTTTTTCCCTTTTCAGATTGTTGATAAACAAAGGTTAATTTTTTGCTACTTAGGTTGATAATTTTTTACCTGATTATAGGATAGGCTCGTTGCTGCTTGGGCATTTGATTCATTTCCTATAGGGAAAATAATGCTGATGAAGAAGATCAGTATTGTTAGAAATTTTACTACGTTTTTCATGTATACACTCCTTTGATAGAATTATTTCAAATACTTACTTGGCACATTTACATATTGGAAGCTGTATGCATAGGCATTTACTTCATATGGTTCAAAGATGACTTTAAGTCCAGTTGGTGTCCAATAGAAGGAATGGCCTGCAATGGTTGTTGTTTGATCTGCAAAAGGGTATTTGTCTTTATGATTTAAGATATAGTTTTTGGCATAAGCTTTTCCTTCAATATAGCTTTTTTCAGATTTAAAAGCTGATTTTAGGCTTGTGCTTTTGCCGTTTAAAAAGTTAAACGTCTTGGATGATTCCAATCCATGGGCTCCACCGCTATACGTATACTTCATGCAGAAGATACTTATTTTTGAGTTCTTGTTATATTTTTGTTTACAAGTGACGTCTGCCCAATATGTCATACCCTTTGGTGCATAGCCTTTTTTCATATCACTTTTTAATTGTTGTTGAAGTTTCTCATTTTCTTTATAAACTTGTTTCGTATAAGCAAGCATCATTGCGTTTGCGTTTTTATATTTTGATCCACTAATGACAGCATATTGATAATGCTTGTCGTTCTTGTATTTCTTTATGGTCACTTTCGATTCAGCTGCATGTGCTTTCACTTCTGGTAATGCGATGGAAAGAAATAAACACATGGATACTACACTAACGATAAACACTAAGTACTTTTTCAATTAATTGCCTCCTCTATCGTCTTTAGTTTATTTATATGGAGTGAATGAACGTTTATACAACAAGTAAAGGATTTTACCATTTTTTTACGTATACTTTAATTGCTTTTACTGTTTTATGCCCTGCTGCATCATAAACAGTGTAGGTGATTTTATATGTTCCAGGTTTTGAAGTATTTACTTTACCTGTTACTTTGATTTTGTTTGTTAGATTAATGGTTCCATCGTAAGCTGTAATTCCACTTCTAGTGTTAAAGTAGCTCCATTGAGAAATAGTTCTGTTTTTTGCTCCTTTGATGATAGGTTTTTTAGTATCGACTACCTTGATCTTCTTGTCTACTTTAAATCCTAAGTAACTTGCACGGATTGTAGTTGTTCCTTTTTTAGTTGCAATTAGTTTGTTTTTGTATTGGTCAAAGTAAGCAATCTGTAAACTACTTGATTGTAGTTTTACGCCAGTTGTAATGGTTTGAGTTGTACCATCTGCTAAAGTGGCTACAATTGCAGGTGTATAGCTTGTCCCAACTTCTAATGTTTCTAGCTTTGGAGATAGTTTAATCGCCTTCACATATTTATTTAAATTCTTTCCATTATATAACTCATTACCAATAAGCAAGAACTTACCATTGGGCATGACATAAGCAGAACCACTGTCTCCATCTTGTTGCGTGTAAATACGGGAACCCGTATTTGCTTCATATAATCGGAACCCTGCATATTCTGAAGATGTCGCTAAATATTTTCCTGTTGAATCGATATGCATTTGACTGACTGGGTTCTCCCCTACATAAAATGCATCGGATTTATAGGAAACTTCTTCAAAATTAGAAGTTAAGTTATATACCTTAATTTGTTTATCAGTCGTGGATACATATAATTTGCTATAATCGGGCGAAACTATGGCCGTTTCAATTGTTCCTTCTGGTACAATGACATCTAAATAATTTCCTTTTGTATCATAGACATTAATTTGGTTGTCTGATATTGAGAAAATATTAGAAGATGTTGCGATAATATGGTTGGAATTCGATAAACCAACTGAATACTCAACTCGACCTGTTTTCACATTGAATGCGATTAATTTTGTTTTAGAAGAAAACAACACAATATCTTCATTTGGAATAAATGTATCAAGTGAATAATATTCATCTGGTAATTTATAGTAATCTAAGTATACAGTGTCATCCATTAATTCTCTTAAGTTATACTGTCTAGCATCAAATCCATCAAAAATAGTCAAATCGCTACCATTGCCAAAAGCAAAAATAGAGCCATCCTGATTTACTGTTGATGTGTAATAATAACCATCAAATTCTTTTAAAGTAGTTCCTGTTATTAAGTCAATAATCTTACTGTTCTCTACTAGTGCATTTGTACGATTAGGTGTATCCCCTAAGATTCCTTGAAATTGATTAATAAGATAGATTTTCATTGACAGACGGAAGAACAACCCCCTCTGCTGCTTCGGCTTTTGGCGTTGCAATCCCGATTAGTAGGATCAACATAAACAAAAGCCCATAAATCGCTTTTTGCACAGTCTTCATTTTATTCCCTCCATTTTATTTATAAATATATAGTACTATATATTTATAAGACTTTTGGATTATATTTCTGATTTTTATGGGAATAAATTTAGTTCCTGACACCTTATTTTTCTACCCTTGTCTACGGGAATTAAACCAAAATCAATTACTCTTATTGTTCGCGGGAAGATTTGTGGATTTACTCTATTTACTGCCGCGGATGATGAGAGTACTTTTTATTTTAGGTACTTAAATTTTCATCAGCGTGGATAAAGAACTGTATGTCGTGGATTTACTCATTATCGACGTGGATTCTGCTTGGTTTTTCGTGGATAAGTCTTTGCTGGGCGTGGATTTTTCCTTGCTCTCCATTGTTTAAACAAATTTGCCCAAAGAAAAAACATCTAATATCATTTAGGTGTTTTTCTTAATATCTTGTTTTAGTGACTGGCATCAAATATTCGAAAAAAAAGCTGATTAGCAACAACGCTAATCAGCTTAACGATTAATTCATTTATTAATCGTTCTTTTTAGTAAGCAATGCAAATTTTTCACTGCCATTAAGAATTAAATATACAGACATAGCTAAAAATGCTAAATCTAATTCCCATCCTGCCATTGGACCATTACCTACAAACCCAATAGAAAGTTTCACAGTAAAGATAGCGCCTACCATTACAATAGCAAATAATACTGCCACGATACGAGTACCAATTCCAAGAATCATTGCTAAGCCACCAACTAGTTCAATAACAGCAACAATATATGCTAAAAATCCAGGTAATCCAATGCTGCTAAACCAACCTGCTGTGCCTCCGATACCTGCACTAAATTTTAAAATTCCGTGAGTTAAAAAGGTAATACCTAATACCACACGTAAAATAAATGAACCTAATTCGTAATTCTTCACTAACTTTTCCTCCAAAAATAAAATTTATAAGCTTACTTTTCGTAACTAAGTATATAATCAGAATCTAGTTACGTCAAGTAAGTATTTTGGATGCTATCACTACCAATCATTAACATCGTAAATTATGTTGGGATGAAAATCATTTATGCCATCCGTTTATACATCAATCGTTATCCTGGTTATTAGTGGCATTTGCAACACAGTTGGAGCACTAATGGGTCCAGAAACAATAGATGTTGATTTTAATTGCATTCATCTTCTTTTTAAGGCCCTTTTACTTTGGGTGGTCTTTTTAATTTTTTCTTTTTAGGACTTAAAATTTTACCGAAGTGAATTTTATTACTCAGGGCGTAGATTAATTTTGCCCATTTCTCCTTGGATTAAATAAGATGTTCATTTCTCTTTTTTGTTTCAGAGGTGCAATCGTCGTAGCCATCGCAATCGCATAATAATCCATTGCACCTGGCGATTTTGCTTCATGTAAAGATGTTTCTTTTATATAGTGATTGGAGTGATTCGTTGCGAGGACAGTGCTTATCTTACTCGAGTCTACTTTTGCCTAGTTGGCAATGCAATTATAAAGCTAGACCTAACTGTTATGTCCAATCTCCCTTATTCCTTCTCCATATACTAAAAAAAGGAGGTGAGAAAGTGAGAAATGATAAGTATAGCTCTTCACGCAAGGATGAAGCAAGAATAGGATCGGCACACCGAGAGTGTATTGACCGTGCCTATCGTATTCCCATATTTTTAAGTACAACAACTCATTTAAATGACAAACAACAACAGTTTCTAAACCGTCTAATTTTTGAGATTGAGAATGCTTTGCTTTTTCCGCGTACATTGCCTTTAAGTGAAAGTTATCCCGAATCCATTTTAACTGATATTCGCCGCTTAGTTTCATCAAGCTTTGGAATGTTGGCAGTAAACCTTCGCCGTTTTAAAATTGAAACAGTTGAGCTTAATGAACAAACCACCCCACCAACTACTCTACCAACCAATCCAATCTGGGAAGGATCCGTTTATTCACAAGTGGAACCTTCAATGGCTTTTCAATTTGGCCTCCCCTTATTATTAGTAAGGGAAGAAGATACGGATGCAAATAATGGCATTTGGGCAGGTGGAATTGCTCCGCTTAATTTATTTATCGTTTGGCATTCTGAAACTCAAACTGTAGATCAATTCTTTAAAACGCCTGAATGGAGATCAGCCTTTGCAAATTGGTGTGCACAAGTAAGAAATGCTTTTTATATTCAGACAGAGCCTACGTTCAAGTATAGATGTGATTAATAAACTTAGTTTAGGTGCCTGGCACTCTCCGAATTTTTACAGATTATAAGACAATATAGAAAATATAGTTGATTAAAAAAAGGATTGAGTCCTGTTATATACAGAATTCAATCCTACATTTTTGCTTGAATCTCTTAGTTGATTTGATTAAAACTTACCTCGATGAACTCCTTATCGTTGTAACTGAGTTGCATAATCATTCAGCAATTCATAACAACGCTCTTTTGTAACATCAGCTAAAGTCATCGCATGCGTTACTTTTGGTGTATAGGAATCCATGCTTTCCGCATCTATGCTAGCTTGTTCTGCAGATGCATCGCGATTTTGTATCCATTGACGTTGATAAGTCTTTAGATTATTAAACTCAACTGCTGACAGTTTTGTCTTTAATGTGCCATAGATATTATTGAGTAATGCATCCCATTGTGCATAACGGGCGTTTTCTGCGTTGATCATTTTATCTTCTGATCCTTGCGTTGTACCGTCAATACTTGCAGCAAAGTTATCATAATTCATAACGATGGAAGTTGCCTTGTTTGAATACACTTGATACATATTCACTTTTGGTGCTTGAGTTTGGGATTGAGAAGTTGTTGAAGTTTGAACAGTTTCTTCTTTTTTCGCTTTAGTAGACTGTGCTTTGTCTTGTTTACTTTTTGCTTCAGCACGTAGATCTTCTATTTGACCACTTACACTATTGAGTATATCTGTATCATCAAGCATTACATTTGCTTCATTGATCGCTTTTTTATAGTCCTTATCATCAATTAAATGCTCAATTTCTTTCGTTTTCTTTAATTGTGTCACATATTTCTGAGCTTGAGAATCTTCTGGTTTTTCATCTAACGCTAATCCAAAAGAGGCTAACGCTTTATCAATGTCCCCATTTGTTAAAGCAAGTTTCCCCTGCTCTACTGCCTTTGTATATGTGGCATTATTACTTTCTGCATTCTTCTTTGGAGCATCACTATTTCCGCAACCTGCTAATAATGCTCCGATTAGAATTATGTATGACAATTTACTCATGGTAGAACCACCTTTTACCCTGTTTATATTATTTTCACTCTATTTTAATATGATTTTTGATCTATGACTAGTAGATTTGTTATTTTTGTACTAGATTAGCCCCAAGATAGAACATCCCATAGGATTTGTTCCTATTCTATTTCAATAAAAAAGCCCTTACTCTCCAAAAAGATTAAGGACTTAATTTATATCTTATTGTCAGAATTATTTAATGTAAATTCCTTATCTTATGTTTTCTAACTCAATAACAGTTTTCCCCTTTTGCGTTTCCTTTGCTATTCCGTAATCCCCCTCCGCCCAATATTAAAATCATTTCTTCGAATAAAATTTCATAAAAACTCTTAACAGAGATAAGAAAAACACCTCCACGTTGAGATTAAGGTTATAATACCATTAATTCAATGAAGGTGTTTTATCTCTCATTTTCTTATGTCAGTGCGATACCGTTGACTGGCGTTATTAAAGCTTTTCTATATCCCTCGTTTGCTCAGTTTTTGGCCTTCAATTTTGAAATTAAGGATTAATTCCTATACCACTCGGACTTGTGCCCACTGGAATTGTAGTTACGACCGAAAATGTAATTCCGTTGATTACGGAGACGTTATTATCTCCCGCATTAGCTACATAAATTGCGTTGGTTAAAGGATTTGCAGCAACGCCAACTGGAAGATTACCAACTGGTACAGTAGATATTACTGTATTTGAAGTCCCGTCTATAACGGAGACATTGTTAGTTAGTATGTTTGTAACATAAATTCTATTTGTAGTAGAATTTACACTAATATTAATTGGACCTGTGCCTACTGAAACGCTGGTTACGATTGTATTTGAAGTCCCGTCTATAACGGAGACATCGTTACTACCATTGTTTGCCACGTAAATTGCGTTGGTTGAAAGGTTCACTGCAACACCAAGTGGACCCGTATCACTACTGTAATAGTACTTACGACCGTATTTGAGCTCCCATCTATAACGGAGACATCGTTACTACCATTGTTTGCCACGTAAATTCGGTTCGTGATAGGATTTACAGCGACTCCATTTGGATTTGTGTTTACCGGAACAGTAGCTATGACTGTATTTGAAGTCCCGTCAATAACAGAGACATTATCGCTATCACCGTTTGTTACGTAAATTTTGTTGGTTAAAAGATTCACAGCGACACCAAATGGACCTGTGCCTACTGGAATGGTGCTTACAACTGTATTTGAAGTTCCGTCTATAACCGAGACATCATCACTACCACTGTTTGCCGTGTAAATTCGATTCGTAATTGGATTCACAGCGACTCTAGATGGATTCACCCCTACTGGAATAGTTGTTAAGACTGTACTTGTAAATCCGTCTATAACGGAGACGTTGTTGCTGTTTTGGTTTGCTACATAAATTCGGTTAACAGAAAGAGGTATGGTGTCACCTGTTGCTCCTGTTGCTCCAGTTGCTCCAGTTGCTCCTGTGCTCCTGTTGCTCCCGTTGCTCCTGTGTCTCCTGTTGCTCCAGTTGTCCTGTTGCTCCAGTTTCTCCTGTTGCTCCTGTTGCTCCAGTGTCTCCTGTTGCTCCTGTTGCTCCTGTTGCTCCTGTTGCTCCTGTTGCTCCTGTTGCTCCTGTTGCTCCTGTTGCTCCTGTTGCTCCTGTTGCTCCTGTTGCTCCTGTTGCTCCAGTTGCTCCTGTTGCTCCTGTTGCTCCTGTTGCTCCTGTTGCTCCTGTTGCTCCTGTTGCTCCAGTTGCTCCTGTTGCTCCTGTTGCTCCTGTTGCTCCTGTTGCTCCTGTTGCTCCTGTTGCTCCTGTTGCTCCAGTTGCTCCTGTTGCTCCTGTTGCTCCTGTAGCTCCTGTTGCTCCTGTTGCTCCAGTTGCTCCTGTTGCTCCTGTTGCTCCTGTTGCTCCAGTTGCTCCCGTTGCTCCTGTAGCTCCTGTTGCTCCTGTTGCTCCTGTTGCTCCTGTTGCTCCTGTTGCTCCCGTTGCTCCTGTTGCTCCTGTTGCTCCAGTGGCTCCAGTTGCTCCTGTTGCTCCTGTTGCTCCTGTTGCTCCTGTTGCTCCTGTAGCTCCTGTTGCTCCTGTTGCTCCTGTTGCTCCTGTTGCTACCAGTTGCTCCTGTTGCTCCTGTTGCTCCTGTTGCTCCAGTTGCTCCTGTTGCTCCTGTTGCTCCAGTCGCTCCTGTTGCTCCTGTATGCTCCTGTTGCTCCTGTTGCTCCTGTTGCTCCAGTTGCTCCTGTTGCTCCTGTTGCTCCTGTTGCTCCTGTATGCTCCTGTTGCTCCTGTTGCTCCAGTTGCTCCTGTTGCTCCCGTTGCTCCTGTTGCTCCTGTTGCTCCCGTTGCTCCTGTTGCTCCTGTTGCTCCTGTTGCTCCCGTTGCTCCTGTTGCTCCCGTTGCTCCTGTTGCTCCTGTTGCTCCTGTTGCTCCTGTTGCTCCAGTTGCTCCTGTTGCTCCTGTTGCTCCTGTTGCTCCCGTTGCTCCTGTTGCTCCTGTTGCTCCTGTTGCTCCTGTTGCTCCTGTTGCTCCTGTTGCTCCTGTTGCTCCTGTATGCTCCAGTTGCTCCTGTCGCTCCTGTTGCTCCTGTTGCTCCTGTGTGCTCCTGTTGCTCCCGTCGCTCCTGTTGCTCCCGTTGCTCCCGTTGCTCCTGTTGCTCCTGTTGCTCCTGTTGCTCCCGTTGCTCCTGTTGCTCCAGTTGCTCCTGTTGCTCCTGTTGCTCCCGTTGCTCCTGTATGCTCCTGTTGCTCCCGTTGCTCCAGTTGCTCCTGTTGCTCCCGTTGCTCCTGTAGCTCCTGTTGCTCCCGTTGCCCCTGTTGCTCCTGTTGCTCCAGTTGCTCCAGTTGCTCCAGT
Organism: uncultured Caryophanaceae bacterium; assembly: GCA_963792445.1. Classification (GTDB taxonomy): domain Bacteria; phylum Bacillota; class Bacilli; order Bacillales_A; family Planococcaceae; genus Rummeliibacillus. Next base: position 125,564 of record CAWBWO010000005.1, read on the forward strand.
GTCTCCTGTTGCTCCAGCTTGCTCCTGTTGCTCCAGTAGCTCCTGTTGCTCCGTGTCTCCCGTCGCTCCTGTGGCTCCTGTTGCTCCAGTTGCTCCTGTTGCTCCAGTGTCTCCCGTTGCTCCAGTGTCTCCCGTTGCTCCAGTCGCTCCTGTTGCTCCAGTGTCTCCTGTTGCTCCAGTTGCTCCAGTTGCTCCAGTTGCTCCCGTATGCTCCGGTTGCTCCTGTTGCTCCAGTCGCTCCTGTTGCTCCTGTTGCTCCAGTCGCACCAGTATCTCCTGTTGCTCCTGGTCGCGCCTAGTTGCTCCAGTGTCTCCCGTTGCTCCCGTTGCTCCAGTTGCTCCAGTGTCTCCAGTTGCTCCAGTAGCTCCAGTGTCTCCTGTTGCGCCGGTAGGTCCTGACGGAATGTCAGATAATTCAATATCTACAATTGCAGATCCTTGTGTTACTTGAATATCCAATGTTGAAGAAGTAAAGGACAAGGTGTCACCTAATTGCATCGATGCTATATCGCCAGTCGTACCTTGAACAAAAAATAATGTTTGATCTGGATTAAATGTTCCTGTTGGTCCGGTAGGTCCAGTTGCCCCAGTTGCTCCGGTAACTCCTATATGATTATGATGGTGGTGATGATGATGTTCATTATCATGTTTATTAGGTTTGGGTTTTTTTGACATTTTTTCATCTCCTTTTCACTGTACCATATTATTGGTTATAAAAAAAATAATATGGGTGATTGTACAAACAATAGAAAAAGAATAGAAAAAGTAGTTATTTACAATAGTTTTCTAGTAAACGCGAATTTTAAAAAATAGCGCACTTTTCCGGTACGCATCAAAAATAGCTGCATATATGATTTTTTTAATCCAATATACGATCATTTCATTTATTTTTACTACGATAGTAAAAGAAATTCTATCGAGAAATAAAAAAGAGTCAAACCTGTAATAAAAGTTCACTCTTGTATGCCCAATACGGAAAAGTTATTTTCCTAACGACTATTACCTTTTGTTGTTTACAATTTAAGCTTATTTAGCATTAGGTCTTTTTCTTTCTGAATTAAGATGATTGATTCTTTCGTTCAATTAATTGTGGCAGCTCACTCATGAATTTAATTGTAAAATATGTATAAGGAAACTATTCTTCTATTTGAGAAATATGAGAAGAGATTTACTGACAGTTAGAGAGGTTGCAGAAAGATTACAAAATAGCAAAAAAATCGTTAAAAGTGGCCTTTATTCAAGTAACCTTTTAGAATATGGAAAAAAATAAGAGGATATATGCTCTTATATTGAACATATTATCCTCTTATTGTGTAATCTATTTAAAATCTTTTATCAATTAATGGTAATAATAAGGATTGGATTTTTATTTCGTCCATTTCTCAGAATATCTAAGAATATTAATGCCTCACCAAATTTCTTCTACCCATTCAGGATGGTCAATAAATGGATTGCGGTTTCCTTGAATATTGAATATTTTTTCGTTTCGTTGTTTTTCCCACTCGCTTACTGGGTCTTGTTCATTCCATTTTAGTAAAACGGAAAGCTTCCCGTGGAAAGGATTTGTTCCATTGTTAACTTTATCATTCAATTCTAAGTCAACTCTGTCACCTTTTTCATAACGTGTTGCCATGTAAAATAGAATTCTAGCGACATCGCCTTTTACATCATTTGGTGGCTCCCATGAATCAGAATCTCTTTTACATCATGAACAATTGATTACTGCACTTCCACCATTATCAAAATCTAAGTTTCCTCTTGAACTATTTACTTGTACGTCAGTTGGTCGCAAGTTGTGAATATCTGTACCAGGTCCATTACTTGTACCAAAATCGCCATGTGACTTTGCCCAAGTATGCTCTCTATTCCAGTCTCCAACATTGCCACCAGCTTTATTCTTTGCACGAGATTCTCCAGTATAAAGCAGGATGACATTGTTCGGATTATTTGGATCTTCATCTGTTATTTTCAAAGCATTCCACACTTCACTGTACGAAAGAACACGATTATTATCGATGATATCGTGTAATGCAGCTTTTAACATTTGACCCTTTTTTCCAATTGCATCGCTATAATATTCATCCGTAGTATCTTTAGCAGTAACGGTTACAGTAAAACTAGAGGTGACAGATTTCTTTCCATCTGTAGCTGTAACTCCCACAATATGTGTGCCAATTGGTAAATTGCTCAAATTCAGTGCTGATCCATTGATTGTTCCTAATGTAGAACTAAATGTTAGTTCATCGTTATCAGGATCATGAAAATAATCTGTCAAAGAAAAATTTACATTTTCACCTACTGCCACAGTTTTATTCTCAAATCTTTTACTGCTACTGGAGCATTGTTTTCTGCTGGTGTTGAAGGTGCAACTTCGCCTTCTGAATCTATAAACTGAATGCTTTCAGGATTTGCGCCATTTTTATATTTGAATTTTTTTAATATTTTCAGCGCCTCTAATTTCTTTCACATTCGGTCCATCAATAACGACTTTTTCCAGTGGAAGCCCTGTGAAGTCGATAATTGCACCAGCTTCTTCCGGTTTAATCGTCACGGTTGAACCATTAAAGCCTTTACTTGTGAATCCTGCTCCTTTTAGCTCAGCGTATTTGGAACTTGTAATAGTGATTCCTTTTGTAATCTTGCCACTTTCAAAGTTCACGGAAATGCTTGGCTCAGAAAATGTTAGTTCTTTCTCTTTTACGTTTGTTAAGTTGTACGTTTTTTCAGCAACAATCGGTCAGCATGCTTTCATCTGATTTACCAGATAAATCAAGTTGTACCATTACTGGATCATGGTCACTTGCACGGCCAGCCATGTCAGTGAAATCTGCATTGATATGAAGAATATCAATTTTGGTTGAATTCGCTAGATTGTTCGATACTAAAATATGATCCAACACTTGTGAATTTCCTTGGAAAAGGTACGTATAGCGATCCGCTTCAGGTACTTTATTAATCATGTTTGTCATATGTTTGCCTTCAAGGATTTTTAACGAATCCGTGAATTGGAAATCGTTATAGTCACCGACAGAGACAATATTTGCATCTGGGTTATCTGCTTTAATTTTTTCTACAAAGTCATTCACTACATTTGCAATTTGATGACGTTGTACTTCACTTTCCAATTGAGGTGGTTGAGTTGAGCCGAATAATGGTGTATCACCTGATTTAGAGTTCCAGTGATTCGCAATGACAACAACACTTTTACCATTAAAATCAAATTGTGCAGCTAATGGTTTACGACTACTGTTGAATGCACTATTTGTTGGATCGATTCGACCTGGGTTAAGTGTTAGTTTTCCATTTTCATAACCTACAGCCGTTGTTGCATCACCACTTGGAATGCCTTGTGTTAATTGTACGCGTTCTGGATTATATAAGAATCCTACACGGATATTCGCATTCGGTGCACCACCGTCTGCATTGTTCACAGGGTCAATATTGACGTAATTATATTTAACGCCACCAGCTTTTTCAATTTCAGTAATTAAGCGTTGATAGCTTTGATCTGCCGCGGTGTCTCCTGCAGTAGAACCATTATTATCTTGAACTTCTGTAACACCAATAATATCTGGATTTTGCATATCAGAAGCAAATGCTCGAGCTAATTTACGCGCTTTATCATCTGTTGTTTCTTTCGTATTATTGGAGAAGTTTTCAAGATTATAAGAAGCAACGGTTAATTTGTCATCTTCTTTTACAATTGTTGTTGTTTCTGGTACTGTATTTCCTACAACATGTTTTGCTTTCATCTCATCGTAATCAGCATAGATTTTATAATTTTGGAAGCCATAATTGACTACCCCAGTAATTGGACCCATAAATTTATCGCCAGTTGCTACCTTAAAATCTCGAGCTAGCGTATTATCATAAAGTTTAAATTGAATTCTATCAGCGATTTGCATTATTTTCTGTAAGTAAGACCCCACCATGAATGGTATCTGTTTTTCTGTTTTCTAGAACGGTAATGAGATCGCCATGTTCTTGTGGTGCTACAGCTTTCACATTTCCTACTTCAACTCTCATACCTTCAAGAGATTCCCAGAAATCGATTGCATCTTCCTCTGGATCAAATTTTCTAAATCCATCGTTATCAATTACTTCAGATGGCAAATTATTGCTATCAATTACTACTGGTGCTGGAAGTGTGACATTGCTCTTTACAACGGCCACTTTACCACCTTGGTCGTTACGAGCATTAATTTCTGTGACAGATAAATCTGTGTCTTTTTTTGTGTCAGTATACCCATCAATTTGGTATTCATCTACTTTTCCATCAACACTTACAAGATCACCAATTTTAACGTTTGCTGCAATGTTTCCGGTATAAACAACAATTCCTTCTGAAGTGTTTGGATTGTTGTCCTTTTTGATCATCAGGTGTTTGCATATGGAAGTAGTTGCTGCTTCCTATTTTATATACATATGTGACAATTCCTTCAATCCTTGAAACAGTCTCACCTAGTTTAGGTGATTGATGCGACGCTCCTTGAATATCGTGAATTTGAATTCCTTGTGCTGGACCTGGATCATCTGGGTTTCCTGGTTCCTCTACTGTAGAACCATCCATTGTATGTTTACCGAGGTCAGTTGCATCATCTATCGGAAATTGATTCCACTCAGTAGATGGATTAAACGCATCATTAATAATTGTATCGCCTGTTGTAATATTAGCTTTTCTTACTAATGTTACATCCGCCATGTTTTTTGCTGTTTGACCAACTTGTCCAATGGAATCAATGACAGTATTTCCTTTTTTCAATACTACAGGGTCATCCCCGTTAAAATTAATAACAGTAGAATTAGCCAGATTTCCTTTACTCTTTATCTCGCTATTTGCGCTATTATTATAAATTACATAGGTTTTACCAGCTTTTAGAGTTCCTGAAAGCGTTAATGTTTGACTTGCTGAAGTAGCTCCATTTACGTATAGCTCTAATTTATACTGACTTAAATCAATGGCAGATCCAGTCCCATTATAAAGTTCAATTGCTTTATTGTAGCTACTCCCCTCAATGTACTCAGAGATCAGCAATTCTGCAGCATGTCCTGTTTCAGCATAAGTTGGAATAGTTGGCGTTACGATACTTGCTGCTAAGAGTGTCGATAAAAATGCGTTTACAGGTTTTTTCCATTTTATTTTACTCATTTAAACTAGTCCCTTCCTTCATTTAGAATTTGTTAAAAAAATGCCTTTTACCCATTACATACTTTCCTATTATTAGTAAACCATTTGATTATTAAGAGTTTGTTTAAGTAATATTAAATATTATGAAAAGTAGTATCATTTTGTATTTACATGATATATTTTCCATAAAAATAAATTGATAAATCTATTATCTATAGAATTTCCTATGGTTTCTTCCATATACTCAATTTTTTTTATGTTATTTTCATCTTCCCTACTAATACTTACTCGAGATTTTCGTGAGAGTAATAAAACGGAAAAGAGAAAGCCCCAACCTCCGAAGAGACTGGGACTTAAAATGTATCAATTGGTAAAACTAACATGAATGTTGGAAAATTCACGATTGTTTGGGGACTGGCACCGAAACACCCACTCTTGGAACTGGCACCAAAAAACAAGAAACAAGTATATCTAAGTTATTTAGAACAAATAATATAACTATTAAAATCAAAAGGAGGTGGCGACAATGAAGGCACAACGAGCACAAGAAATTGCTTCTTCGCCAATTATGGCTAATGTAACCTTTAATGGAGAAGGCATTTACATTGAGCATGTGGATGAACAAAATGGAACAGCTACAATCCATTACCTTGATACGCCAAATAATAAACACAGTGTTTCTGTATCAAGCTTAAGTGAGCAATAATTGATCAAAGTAATTTCCAATAATAACCTCCACCTTTGCGTGGTGGTTTCACATTTGATTAATAGTTGAATGATCCTTCAACTATTAATCATCTCTTCTTAACAATCAAATCAAAATCTCCTTCTCACAAATATTTTTTAATAAATTGGTAACTTAGCCTCAATTTTAAATTTTCCTTTTATTTCAATAAAGTCTCATGTATAATAAAGTCAAAATTGAATAGATAACTAGGGGAGTCCAATAAGTTGGGCTGAGGGGAAACACGTTGAAGTTTCTTGACTCTTGGGACCTGATCTGGTTCATACCAGCGTGGGGAAGTTAGAAGCATCATTAATAGTAATACTACTTCTGTATACATATTAGCCGGGTCCAACCATTTATTGGACACCGGCTTTTTTATATACTTCGTAAGCTTATATAAGCTCTCCACTTGTTGTGTTCTATATCTTGTCCTTTTATTCAAAAAAAGGAGAGATTTATTATGTCCATGTCAACATCTTCATTTAGCGAACAAAATATTTCCATCATGTCTAATTTTCCAGGTAGCAAAAAAGTATATGTAACAGGCTCAAGACCTGACATTAAAGTTCCAATGCGTGAAATTGAGTTAAGTCCAACAACCGGTACGTTTGGAGAAGAGGAAAATCCTCCAGTACGTGTGTATGACACAAGCGGTCCTTATACAGATCCTGAATATACAGTCGATATTACAAAAGGTCTTCCTGCAATTCGTAGTTCATGGATTCTAGAACGTGGAGATGTTGAGGAATATGATGGTCGTGAAATCAAGCCTGAAGATAATGGTTTTAAAGATGAAAACGATCCTCGCGCGAATCGTAACGTATTTCCAGGTTTAAAGCGAAAACCGTTACGGGCTAAAAAAGGGAAAAATGTTACACAACTTCATTATGCAAGAAAAGGAATCATCACTCCTGAAATGGAATTTATCGCAATTAGAGAAAATATGAAACCTGAATTTGTAAGGGATGAAGTTGCAAAAGGTCGAGCAATTATTCCTTCTAATATCAATCATCCAGAATCTGAGCCAATGATAATAGGCCGAAATTTTCATGTGAAAATTAATGCGAATATTGGCAATTCTGCTGTTTCATCTTCGATCGAAGAAGAAGTTGAAAAAATGACATGGGCAACACGCTGGGGGGCTGATAATATTATGGATTTATCAACAGGTAAAAATATCCATACAACACGGGAATGGATTATTCGTAATTCATCGGTTCCTGTTGGCACTGTTCCAATTTATCAGGCACTTGAAAAAGTAAATGGTATTGCTGAAGATCTAACCTGGGAAGTTTACCGTGATACCTTAATTGAACAAGCAGAGCAAGGTGTTGATTACTTCACCATTCATGCAGGTGTTCTTTTGCGATATGTCCCGTTAACAGCTAAACGTTTAACAGGTATTGTCTCTCGCGGTGGGTCGATCATGGCACAATGGTGTCTATCTCACCACCAAGAAAGCTTTTTATACACTCATTTTGAAGAAATCTGTGAAATCATGAAATCCTATGATGTTGCATTCTCTTTAGGGGATGGTTTACGTCCTGGGTCTATTGCAGATGCGAATGATGAAGCACAGTTTGCAGAATTAGAGACTCTTGGAGAGCTAACAAAAATTGCTTGGGAGCATGATGTACAGGTAATGATTGAAGGACCAGGGCACGTACCGATGCACCTAATTAAAGAAAATATGGATAAACAACTGGAAGTGTGTCAGGAAGCGCCATTCTACACACTTGGCCCACTTACGACTGATATTGCTCCTGGTTATGATCACATTACATCTGCTATTGGAGCTGCAATGATTGGTTGGTTTGGGACAGCGATGCTTTGTTATGTAACGCCAAAAGAACATTTAGGTTTACCAAATAGAGATGATGTTCGTGTAGGGGTTATCACTTATAAAATTGCTGCACATGCTGCTGATTTGGCAAAAGGACATCCAGGAGCACACAACAGAGATGATGCCTTATCAAAAGCTCGCTTTGAATTCCGTTGGAGAGATCAGTTTAATTTATCTTTAGATCCTGAACGTGCAATCGAATATCATGATGAAACTTTACCTGCTGAAGGTGCAAAAACAGCACATTTCTGTTCTATGTGTGGACCTAAATTTTGCAGTATGCGAATCTCTCAAGATATTCGTAATTTTGCAAAAGAAAAAGAACTTGATACGAAGGAAGCTATTGAAATAGGTATGAAAGAAAAAGCTGAACAGTTTAAACAAACTGGTGGTAACATATATCAGTAACTTAGGGGGTTTTTTGGGGGAAGGTCGAAGAATTAAAGAAGAAATTAATTAACTTTATCATCTTCTCTTCCCGCTTAATAGATTGTAAAATAGTAACTCAATTATAGTTCCTGCTTTAGCTACTAGCACTTCTCCTTGCAACCTCTACCGTTAGAGTGGTGGTTGTCTAAAAAGGTTTATTTTTCAAGAGAACCACCCTTTTGCTTTCGACGGCGTAGGGTGGTCTTCTTGTTTCTAGTACGTTTTTCCGAAAGAAATATGCGCAAGTTTCTCGTATAATTCGTTTCTGAATATCATCCTAAAAGCTTAATAAAATAGAAAAAGAGAAAGCCCCAACCTCCGAAGAGACTGGGACTTAAAATGTGCCAATTGTTCAAACTAACATGAATGTTGGAAAATTCATGATTGTTTGGGGGACTGGCACCATATACTACTGAACGTCGCGTAGAAATTCAATAATAAAATAGAAAAAGAGAAAGCCCCAATCTCCGAAGAGACTGGGGCTTAAATTGTGTCAATTGTTCAAACTAACATGAATGTTGGAAAATTCATGATTGTTTGGGACTGGCACCATCTACCCACGATAGTTCGGGGACTGGCACATCAACCCATTGTATCGTTAATAAATCCGGTAGTGCGGACATTTCATGATGAATCTGAATATGTTTTTTACACGTAACAGTCGCGACACATTCAATAAAAGATTGTTGATCTTCAATCAATACTTTATAACTACCTACATTGGGTAACGAATAATTCGGTAATAAACCATTTTTTTGACAATACTTGGTTTTATAAAAGCCTCCCAATAAACTTGGTAATTCACTAAGCTTTCGTTCTGTTAAGTGTTCTCGAATCAAAGTCGAACTAATTTTTTGATTATTCCACTTTAGCTCCTCGACAACAGTTAGGCCTACTTGCTGTGTGGCCGCATAAACTGCTAGTGTTCTAACAGTACCACTTGCTTTTGCCCCATATGTGTAGTCGAAGCCACAAATAATTTCCTTTGCATTCAAACCGATAATATACTCATCCAAAAAATCGTTTGCTTCTACTTTTGCTAATTCCTTTGTAAACTCTACGATATAAAAAATGTCTACCTCGAGCTTTTCTAGCTTTTCAATCTTTTGTTCTAGTGGCTCTAAATAGGAGACTTCTCTGTCAGGAAATAGCACACTTTTAGGATGCGGGAAAAAAGAGAGAACCGCTAGTGATAAATTTTGTGCTTTTGCCTTTTCTTTAGCTGTTTGAATTACTTTTTGGTGTCCTAAATGCACACCATCAAAATAACCAAGTGCCATTGCTACATTCGGACAAGATTGTTTAATCTCTTGTAAGTTATCAGCATTCACATAGATTACCAACATTTGCGATCCTCTCCTTCTCCTTTTATCGTGCTAAAGTTTGTGCTACTTCATAAATTAAATCTTCTTGTCCACCAACAGCCTTCATTTGCCCAATTTTTACTAAAAGGTCACGTTCGTCGACACCGAATTGTTTTGCAGCCTTTTGTGCATGTAACAAGAAGCTTGAGTACACGCCTGCATAACCTAAAGTTAAGCTGCCACCAGTTATTTCTTGTGATTGTTGCATGAGTGGTGCAATCACATCATTTGCTGTATCCATTAATTTATATAAATCGATCCCTGTTTCATAACCTAATCGTTCTAAGACAGCGACCATGACTTCTGTTTGTGTATTCCCAGCGCCAGCACCTAATGCACGCATACTGCCATCAATATAAGTCGCTCCAGCTTCTACTGCAGCAATTGTATTTGCCATTGCCAATGATAAATTGTTATGGGCATGGAAGCCGATATCGCATTGGATCGTTTGTTTCAGTGCTGTAATTCGCTCTGTTACATCTTTTGGTATCATGGCACCAGCAGAATCTGTTACATAAACGATTTCAGCTCCGTAACTTTCAAATAATTTTGCTTGTTCTACAATTTTGTCAACGGGTGCCATATGGCTCATCATTAAAAATCCAACTGTTTTCATGCCAAGATTACGCGCTAACTCAATATGTTGTGCAGCCACATCAGCTTCTGTTACGTGCGTTGCGACACGAACCATTTTTGCTCCTAATTTCGCTGCATTTTCTAAATCTTGTTTTGTTCCGATTCCAGGGATTAATAACACGGATACTTCTGAAGTTGTACATTCAGATACAGCAGCTTCAATGAGTTTTAATTCGTCAGTTCCTGACAAACCGTATTGTAAGGAAGAGCCACCTAAGCCATCTCCGTGTGATACTTCAAAATAGCGAACACCCGCAGCATTTAAACCTTTTGCTGCTGCACGTACTTGTTCCTCTGTAAACATATGACGTACATGAGTGACTTCCGTCACGTAATGATACATCTAGAATATTTAATGTCATGAGATGACCTCCTTCTCGCGCTGTAAGTGACGCGCCATTTCATTGCCAACTTGCACGGCAGCTGCCGTCATAATATCTAAGTTACCAGCGTATGACGGTAAATAGTCTGCTGCACCATTTACTTCGATAAATACAGATACTTTTTTGCCTTCAAAAATGGGTTCTGCTTTAAATGTATAACCTGGTACGTAAGCCTGTACTTCCGCTAACATATCCTGAAGTGACTTTGAAATTGCTTCTTCATGTCCTTCTTCTTCAACTAAAGCATGGATTGTATCACGCATAATAATTGGTGGCTCTGCAGGGTTTAAAATAATGATGGCTTTCCCTTTTTTCGCACCGCCTACAACTTCGATTGCTTTTGATGTTGTGCTTGTGAATTCATCGATATTTGCACGTGTACCAGGACCAGCAGAAAGACTAGCAATTGTTGCCACAATTTCAGCATAATCTACAGGCACAATACGATTGATTGCATGAATCATAGGAATCGTTGCCTGACCACCGCATGTAACCATATTCACATTTGATTTTTTGATATGCTCTTTTAAATTGACTGGTGGAACAGTAAATGGTCCAATTGCCGCAGGGGTTAAATCAATTACTTTTTTACCTGCTGCTGTTAATAAATCGCTATTCCGCTTATGTGCATATGCACTTGTTGCATCAAATACGATATCAACTAAATCAAGGCGTTCCATTAAGCCGTCAATTCCGTTTGAAATAATTTCATAACCGCGATTTTTTGCACGTTTTAACCCATCAGAGTTCGGGTCAATGCCTACCATAACACTCATTTCTAGTACTGGGCTGCGTTCAATTTTATACATTAAATCCGTCCCGATATTTCCTGATCCAATAATGCCAACTTTAAGCTTTGTCATTTTTTCACCACTTCCTTCAAAATGTTAACGCTTACTTTTCCGAGTATACCGAAGTCAGCCTCGAATTCATCGCCAGCTTCGAAGAGGTACAGCTTTTGATAGTGCTCCTGATAAAACAAACATGCCTGGCTTGATAGAAATGTCATACACACTCACTTCATTTGCTAACCAAACCACTGCATTAAGTGGGTTACCTAACACGGCCGAGCTCGTTGCTTCATCCAGAAATTCACCATTTTTCTTCACGATCATTGGAATATTTGTAATGTCTTCAATATCTTTAAGTGGTGTACGTTTCTTCACCTAAAATCGCACCTGCTGAAGAACCGTTGTCTGCCACTGTATCTTCGAATTTTATGTTCCAATCCTCGATACGACTATCAATTATTTCTACTGCCGGTACAACATAGTCAGTAGCATCGATTACATCTTGCACTGTCACGTTTGGTCCCTTTAGCTCTTTATTGAACACAAAAGCAATTTCAAATTCTACTTTTGGTTGAATAAACGACTCAGTTACTAAACCATCTACCTCGTCATATACCATCGTATCTAAAATAAAGCCGTAGTCTGGTGTATAGACATTCAGCATCTCTTGCATTGCCTTACTTGTTAAACCAATTTTTAGACCTTTTACGGTCGCCCCTGCGTCCATCTTTTGACGAATTTGCGCTAATTGCACGGCATATGCATCAGCAGCTGTAATACTTTTATTGGTTTCAGTTAATGGTGCGATTGGCTTTTTCGACTGTTCTGCTTCAAGCAATGCTTCAGCCATTATTTGAATACTCATAGACAATTCCCCTTTATGACTCAATGCTTTCTAACTGAGCTAATTGATGATATTTACCACCGAAGAACAATAACGGATTTTTATCTTCAAGATGTAAATCTACTACTTTACCAATGAATAATGTATGGTCACCTTCTACATGTTCGGATACGACTTCACATGCAATTTGAGCAATCGCCCCTTTTAATACTGGTAGCTCAGCTAATGTTTCAAATTCTACTAATTCACCAGGCTTCCCAGCGAAATGACGTGAATAATGCTCTTGATCTTCCGCTAAAATATTGACTGTATATTTTTTGGATTGTGAAACTTTCTCTAAAAATTTTGCTTTATGTCCAATAGAAATGACAACAAGCTTTGGATCCAATGATACGGACATGAAACCGTTTGCTGTCATTCCATGTGTTTCTCCCTCGTTTTCTGTTAAAAGAACGGTTACACCTGTAGCAAATTTTCCCATTGCATCTCTAAATAAACGATCATCCATCCCAATTCCTCCATTCGTTTACTGAATAATTTAATGATAAATGAGTCTATTCAAAATTATCATGGCATTTTTTATTGAAAATTCAGATATAAACAATAAAATTTATGTTGAAGATAAATTTGAATTTTATGTGAATCTTTTTAAGAAAACATAGATTTATCAATATTTTCTACTGTGAAAAATCTTGTTTTTTTGATAGGAATTTCATTTTATTTTTTTTCACTTTCAAACACTGGCTACTATTCCGTCCTAATTTTTTCTTGTCAATCCTTCTTTTTTCAAATAGAATTCTGTTCATGGAAGATTCGTATTATCGAATTTTTCTACAAAACACTACTGTTTTTTCAATAATGCTTGAAATGAACGTTGTTTCTTGCAACACGAATGGAGGTGTAAAGTTATCCAACGTAATTTTTTGAAAACGCTAACAGATGTCTTGTAGAAAAAAGAGTCGTACAATTGCCTCGATAGTTTTCTGAAAAATCAAACTATTTAACAAAAGCGAAGGTGGACATTATCCTAACAGTCTATTGAAAGTGATCATCTTTTTTTGAGAAACAAAGTGGATGGGAAAATTACGGTATACAAGGGGGTTTTTTATGCGTTGGGTTGTATTAGGATTTCTATTTTTAATATCTGTTTTAAACTATACGGATAAATCAGTTTTAGGTTTAGCCGCAGAGCCAATCATGAAGGAACTACATTTATCTTACGATCAGTTTGGTTTAGTAGGAAGTAGCTTCTTTGCTGCATACGCTGTCGGAAGTATTGCTTTGGGTACATTAACGTATCGCTTCAACTCAAAATATTTATTAATGATGATTGCTACTGGATGGACATTATCATTAGCAAGTGCTTATTTTGTAGATACGTTACCACAATTAATTTTACTACGTGCTGTTTTAGGTTTCTTCGAGGGTGGTACGCTTGGTTTGTGCCTAGTCCATCTTGCACGATGGTTCACTAGTGCACAACGTGGTCTTGCTACAGCGATTATGACCTCTGGTACAACAGTTGGTACGTATTTAGCGGCACCACTTATCGTTGCGGGGATTACCAATTTAGGTTGGCAACATACTTTCGCCATGTTAGGGGTAGCAAGTCTTGTATGGGCACTCTTATTCTTCTTTATGAGGGACGAGCCAAAGCAACCACTGATTGAAGACGTAAAAACTTTAGCTTCTAACAAGGAAGTACCGTTCAAGCATATTTTAAAAGTATTATTTACCCCTCATGTATTGTCAATTTTAGTTGATAGGTTTCGTATCCATGTGGATTACCGTTTGGGTTCTTACATGGGCACCAACTTACTTAACGAAAATCGTTGGTCTTGAGCCAAAAAGTATGAGCTTAATATTCGCTGGAATGGGAATCACAGGTACAGTATTTGCAATTTTTGCAGGTAAATTTACAGACTTCTTATTCAAGAAAAATAAAAGCCTTGTCAAATCTTACGATCGTGTATTAGTTACAGTATTACTTGTTGGTGCTGTCTCTTATGCAATGACAACAATTGTATCTTCACCAGTGTTAGCATGTATTTTCTTAGGGATAGGTTTAGTAATGAACACAAGTCTATTACCTCTAAACGCTGCGATTCAAACGTTGATGATTCCGAAAAACTTAGTAGGTAGTATATCTGGGATTTCATTATCTGTAGCAAGTATGGCGGGCATAATCGGTCCATGGATTACTGGTTATTTAATTACACTTGCAGGTAATGACGTACGAGCTGGCTTCAATTCAGGGGTGTTAATTATCGTTAGCTTATACGTTATAACTACCATCGTGTTATTTGCTACACGTAAATCTAAAATAGCTGCAACTGAAAAAGACGAGGCAAATCGTACTGCTGAAGAAGAAATGAACTTAGACGTGGCAGTAGATTAATCAATTGATCCATCAGACAAGCTAATCGACTATAGACAAGCTCTAAAATGAGTTTGTTTATAGTCTTTTTTGTTTGACTCAATCTTACTTTATATAAGAAAATCATGGTACATTGTGACTCTAAATTGTCTGAAAACGCAAATACAATTCGAAAAAACGCAAGTATTGATCCATTTTTCGCAAGTAAACTACTAAAAAATGCAAGTAAACCCTAGAAAAGTGCAAGTAAAATGCTCCCTCATTCATCGGGAGCATGACTAAGTTTAGATTTTAATAGTTTCTATCTATAAGAGGATAACCCTCAATGTCTTTTCAATTATGCTTTAAACAATTAATTAATCATTTAAGGAATTTCATCTCTAGAAAATTGTTAATAGACTCTTTTTAATTAGCAAATTCTTCAAAGCTTAAGCTATTTGATAATATGAGTGCCTGAATAACTAATAAAATATACGCTGCTGCTGATGCATTTTTTAGTGAAACTTGAAGTTTCTCTTCAACTTGTTTTATACGATATTGGACACCACCGATGGATAACATCATCTCCTCCGTCGTTTCTTTTAAGCGTTGGCTATTTAGTAAATAGACGTAAAGTGTGTACAACAATTCCTTTTTACGTGGATCATCAAAATCATATAAGTCTTTTAACGTCTTTTTTGCCATTTCATGTAGCTGTTCAATACTCATATTCTTGACGATATCGCCTAGCAGTCCTAAATCCTCGTAATCTGTTATTAGTTTTTGGTTTGGAAAACGTTGTGCGATACGTGCCTCATTTAGCGAACGTTCGAAATCTTTGAAGTTGCTAAATGTTCCGCTGATCCCAACCGAATAGGCATAATTGCTGTTTTGCTTCTCCAATCCTTGGAAAATTTTCATCATTTTATTTTTCCAGCTTTGCTCCTTATTGCTATTTTGTGGATTAAGAAGCGCAATTTCCTCCCCGAGTACCGCAAAAATACAAGGCAAATCCCACTTTTTTGCTAATTTTGATAGCTGTGTTAGCTGGTCATGAATATCAATAATTTCGTTATTTTTCTTTTTCTTTTTCACACTAATAATCCCTGTAGAAAACGGTGGCTGAAACTTAAACGGTAAAAATTTATAGTAAGATTCGATATCTTTAATATTCTGATTATGAATTAAGCGTTCTAATAGCGAGCTACGCAGACGTTGTTGCTCTTCAAAATGCGCCTCCTCGTATAAAATACATAACGCTACGACCGTCGAAATACTCTCTAAAAATAAGTGGTGGTTTTCATCTAGACGCTCTTCATCAAAGTAAAAAAAAGAGCAAGTGGCATAATTTTTTTTATTAATTAGAACAGGAGCTGTCAACTTCCAATATCGATCACCTTTGTAATGCGAAACGTTGTGCTTATTGTCAAAACGTAATAGTTTCTCAGTATCTTTTTTGATTACTAGCTGCTGCTCTTCCGTTAAACCGATTTGACTTAATGGATTTTCGTGAATATCCTCAATCAAAATAGGAATGTTCAACAGCTCATAAGCAGTCTGCACAATTTCGTCTAATGAATGCTTGTCTGTTACTTTTTGTGTTAGCTGACCCTGAAATATTGAAATTTTTTCAAGCATTTGCTTATGATGCAAAAGTGCATCATATGTCATTTCAAGCTCAGACAAAATATTGTCGTTTTGATAAAGAGAAATTAGCTCCTCCTTATCCTCAAGCCAATCGCGCTCCAAACGCACTTTAAACTCGCAACAAGGATCACCTTTTGCGACGCACTTATGCTCAATGGCAATAATCGATTCGCCAAACTCATATGTCAATGCACCACTCGCAAAGCCACATAACATATGACAAACACATTCATCTGATAAACCGTAATTTTTCAGATGCATTGCTGCTTCGAATGACTCTACCCATTGTCCCCACGTATCGATGCATTCAATCGTGCCATCCGGATGACGCACAATTTCCCCCATGAAAATGACATCTTTTACGTGACCTAAGCGCGAGTGGCTTTTACCAACAGGATTTACTGTTTTATTTTGGAGCTTGTTTTTTGCTGCTGATTCCATCCCAAACTCTTTACCAAATCGAAATAAAAAGCCTTTCGTTTTATGAGAACCAATGTTGTTAAATAAATTACTTTTTAATGTCTGGAAGGCATTTGCAGACATTAAAATATTTTGGGCTTCGCCAGAATTAAATGCAACTTGATTCATCAAAATCACATCCCCTTTGATTTTCTAATTCCCTATGTTACATAAGTAGAATTTAATTTTCAATAAATTTTAAAGATTCTAATCATTATTTCAATAAAAATCGCTATGATGTTCAAAATCTATACACGTTATACTCAGAACATAAAGAATAACCAATCAGCACAAGGGGGCAAAACGATGACGATTTTTGAAGGATTTCATAATAGTTACGTATTAGCAAATGGTGTACGTACACATTATTCGTGGGCTGGAACAGAAGGACCAGCTGTCATTTTACTACACGGTGCAGGACCTGGAGCTTGCGGCGCAGCAGGTTGGCGCTTTATGTTACCTGCGTTAGCAAAAGCTGGATTCCGAGCATACGCAGTAGACCAACTATCAATGGGCTTCACAGATGCACGCCCTCACGCATGGCCAGTAAATGGTCATCAAAGCTTAGTGGATCATGTACATGATTTCATTGAAGCATTATGTCTAGATGAAGTATCACTTGTCGGGAACTCACAAGGTGCTTACGTTGCAGCTAAATATGCAATCGACCATCCGGAAAAAGTGAATAAAGTTGTTTACATCGGCAGTAATACCATTTATCAGGCGATGCAAGAAGTACCTGAAAGAAAACTACGTTCATTCTTAGAAGTGATTGGTTATGACTATACAGAAGAATCATTACGCAAGTTTATGTACCGTAATTCAAGTGAAGACACAGTCATTCCTGAAGAACTAATTCAACTACGTCATCAGGCAGCAACTCGCCCAGGCATAAAAGAATCCAATCAAGCATTCGACGCTTACTTAGCAAGAATGAATGAAGAACCAAAGCTTTGGGATCGTTACTGCATTAAAGATGCATTACCAAAATTGAAGATTCCTGGCCTATTCATTTGGGGGAACCAAGATACTGTTGCACCAGTTGAGACAGCTTATAAACTTGAGAAATTATTGCCAAACATTAAATTTGAATATATCGAAAACTGCGGTCACCAAGCACAAACTGACCAACCAGAAATCGTAAACAAACTTGTCATCGATTTTTTAGCAGTGGAAAACGTTCAAGCAGTTCCAGCACAATAGACTATTTTGAAAGGGATGATTAAATGGTTACAGTAGTTGAAAATAAAGGGCTTTATGAAGAAATTATGCAAAAAGCAAAGCGTATCGGTGAAGCTGCAGAGTTAGAAGCACTCGAAGCAGATCGTAACTCAACAATTTCTCCACGCATTGCGGAAATAATTCGTGAGGAGGAAATTCATCGTTTAATTTTACCGAAAGAGTTTGGCTATCCACAACTTGATTGGCGCACTTTTGTTGATATGGTAAGCAAGGTTGGTTACTACAACCTATCTGCTGCATGGTTAACATACTTCTTCTCAGCGCATAACTCTTGGGTATGCTACTATCCAAAGCATATTCGCGATGAAGTCATTAATCAAGGTGGCTTCGTGGCTGACGTATTTGCACCAATCGGTAAAGTGGAACCAGTAGAAGGTGGCTATACCATTTCAGGTAAGTACAATTTTGTAAGCGGTATCAACTATTGCGATTGGGTTGGCGTTGGCGCAATGATGAAATTTGAAGACAGTGACAGGCCTGAACGTGTAGGGATCTTATTAAAAGTTTCTGACTTAGAAGTTGTGAAAACGTGGGATTCATTTGGTCTTCGTGGATCAGGTAGTAATACATTAATCATCGATAATGTTTTCATTAAGCCCGATGCAATTTTACGTTTTAACAAAATTATCGAAAAGAGCCAACCACCTTATGAAGATTTCGATCAAGACTACTTATACTACAACACACCTTTCTACCCTGGCTTCTATGTAGGGTTCGCAGCGATGGCTGTTGGTGGTGCACAGCGTGTACTTGACGAATTTGAAAAGCATACAGCAGGTCGCGTCCGCTTCTCTGGCGTAAATGAAAAAGACTCACCTACGAGCCAACGCGTACTTTCGGAGTTAAAGCTTGAAATGCTTTCTGCTAAAACTTTATTAAATGAATATATCAGGATGATGGAAACAGATAAAGGTGGCCCATACGAAGGAGCCGAATATAAAGCAATCCGTGCAAAAATTATTGATAAGTGTACACAAATTGGCGTAAAAGCACTACTTACTTTAGGGGGGCACGCATTATTAAAAGGTCACCCAGTCGAGCTATTCACTCGTGACTTAATGGCAATCGCAACACACATTACTTCTTTATATGAAGATGGCATTTTAGGTTACGGTAGACATTTATTCGGTGTTGATACAAACATTCAAGGGTAACAAACTCATTTGAAAATGTGATTTATAAAAAATAACTATCTATGAGGTGAATATAAATGGATAAATTTATTTACGCACCAGAAATTGCAAAATTAGGACACGTAGCTTTAGTGTCAGCAGACCTTGAAAAATCATTAAAGTTCTTCCGCGACACAATTGGCTTAGAAGAAACAGAAGTTGTCGACGGCGTACACTACTTACGAGCTTGGGGCGATTTCGAACATCATACATTATCCATTACAGCTGGTGAAAAATCTTACATCGATCACATCGGCTGGCGTACAAAACGTCGCGAGGATATAGCGACTTTCGCAAAATTATTAGAGGATGCTGGCACAGAAGTACGCTTCGTAAAAGCTGGCGAAGAAGTAGCACAAGGTGAAGCCATCCGATTCGAATTACCAAGTGGTCATCGTTTTGAGCTTTACTATGATATGGAAAAAACACCTGCTGATGAAACGCGTAAATCAGTGCTTAAAAATCAAACGTATAAATCTTGGGCGAAAGGTGTATCTCCACGCCGTATCGACCACGTAAACTTACAAACTTCTCACGACAACGCTGAGATCGTACAATATTTAAAAGAAGCACTAGGCTTTAAATTGCGCGAATATTTCGTAAATCCAGACGATGTACAGATAGCAAGTTGGTTATCAGTAACAAACTTAGTACATGACGTAGCAATCATGTCTACACCACGTTCAAAAGAGCCAAACGAAATGCACCATATTGCTTACTGGTTAGACAACTCACAAGACTTACTACGTGCTGCTGACATTTTATGTGAAGCGGATATACAATTCGTAGGTCCTGGTAAACACGGTATTTCTCAAGCAATGTATATTTACGTAAAAGATCCAGGAAGTGGTTTACGTCTTGAAATCTTTACAAACGGATACTTAATCTTCGAACCAGACTGGGAGCCAGTGAAATGGACTTATGAAGAATATTTGAAAAACGGCTCTGCATACTGGGGAGACCGTCGCCGCGATGATGTAGATCGTGAAGCGCAAGAAAAAGAATTAACAAAAGCGTAATAACTAAACCACCAGTATTCATGATGATGAACGCTGGTGGTTTCTTGAGTAATAAATACGAATAGGGATAATCCTTATAGGAAGGAGTGTTACGGTTGAAGGCAATGTTAAAAGTGTTGGTCTTATCTTTAATTGGCGGTTATATTTTTAACCTGCTGCACATCCCTATTCCATGGATGCTCGGCCCAATTGTTGTTGTCATGTTAACCCAATTTGTTTATAAAGGACCGCTCAAATGGTCTGGCAAATTGCGTGATATAGGGGTTGTCATGGTCGGTACCGTAATAGGTGTACAATTTAACATCGATTTATTTGGCATGATGGGCTCCATTCTATTTTACATGATCTTGTTAAACGTTATTTTAATAGGTGGCTCCATCGGCATCGCCTACTTAACGAGTAAATGGACAAAAATCCCATTGAAAGCTGCCATATTAGGCGCTATCCCAGGTGGTTTAGGCCAAATCGTCGTATTTGCTGAGGAAGAAAAAGTGGAAGAAATCGGTGTTATTTCTTATTTTCAAGTAATTCGGCTGTTACTAGTCGTTGTTTTCGTACCGTTTATCGTTGCAGGGCATGCAATCAGTAAGCCTCCGACTGACGCGAAGCTAACGATTAGTTTACTATTAATCATTGCACTTGCATGGGGATGCTCCTATTTAATGAGCCGTATCCACTTGCCTGTCGCATTTTTCATCACGCCAATTATTTTGTTAATTACGTTGAAACTCTCAACACCACTCCCAATGCCACAAGTACCTGGCATCGTCATGGTCATCGCACAGCTACTAATCGGCGCCCATATTGGCTTAATGCTCAAGCCAGATATGATTAAGCTTCCAGTACGCGTACTTGTTGGTGGCATTCTTAGTGCATTAGCACTGATTGCCCTAACGTTTGGCTCAAGTTTCCTGATGTCGTTTGTATTGGACACAACATTCGCTACAAGTTTTCTAAGCACAGCCCCAGGTGGCTTAGATCAAATGGTATTATTAGCTCATTCAGTTAAAGCGGAAGTCTCGCTTGTCTCGATGTTCCAAACATTCAGGCTACTGTTCATTTTTATTATCATTATGCCTTTGATGAAAATGTTTTATCGTTGGAGAGAAAAAAAGGAGATTGTCTACGAGCAAGAAAGCAAAGTAGAAAGCAAAGCAGTCTAAGTGTTGGTGCCAGTTGTCAAGCACCACTAAAATGGATATCGCCCAAGAAGTCTTCTTGGGCGATATCCATTTTTTTAAACACTTTCAACTAATCCCACAAGCTGATGAATGTGTGAAATCCAATCACTAAAATTAGAATACGACTCTATTTTTATTCCGTTATCATAGTAGATGTTAGCTTTTTCTTGAACTTGATCATCCGAAATCTTAAGGAGTCTTGCATAATGGGTGATACAATCTATCCATTTTCCTCGATGTTCTTGTTCACTTAATGGAATAGCTTTTGAACCTGGAGCATGCGAGATTTGCTTTTCCAATACTTTTCCATCTATTGTTTTTAT
This sequence comes from uncultured Caryophanaceae bacterium, assembly GCA_963792445.1. Classification (GTDB taxonomy): domain Bacteria; phylum Bacillota; class Bacilli; order Bacillales_A; family Planococcaceae; genus Rummeliibacillus. The sequence continues at coordinate 147,108 of CAWBWO010000005.1, forward strand.
GATTACGAGAACCGGGATTTCTTCAATTTCTTGACTTGTCTGGGTCGTGCCTTCCATTTCAGAAACTTTTACAATTGGCAACATTCTTTGAATTTCTGACCGCATCACTTGTTCGTCTTCAAAACTACTCAGTTTGATAATACCATCCTTGAGTGCTGCCAAAGCTGTATATTCTGCACTAAATTTCCCTTGCAATCCCGTCAATGGTCGAGAATGAACCAGCGGCATCAACTGGCCAGGAGGTACTATAATTGAAATTTCTTCAACATCTTCTAGGACTATTTTATTTTCTTCCCGGATTGTTAAAATGCCATGAATCAGTCGATGAGTTGCATAGCAACATGGAAACTTCTTCACAGATAAACCTGTCTCTATCAAATCATAAGGCTTTCCAAATTCCATACGATCTATTTGAGAATTTATCTTTTCTACATTTTCTCCACCAGTAAAGGCAAATAAAAAACCCTTTGGTCCAAATATTTCTTTGTTTCCGGTAAATCCGTTTTTCGCAAGAGTAGCCGCCTGTAACCCTTGAGAAGCAGCAGCCCCTACATGGAAGGATTTTGTCATTGTCCCAAAGTTCTTCTGTAAACCACCTGACATTGACGAAGCAATTGCAATTGCATTTGCACTTTCTTCTTCATTTAATTTGTACAAATAGCTGCATGCCGCAGCTACTGCAATCGTTCCTAGCGTAGCAGTTGAGTGCCAACCAAGCTGATAGTGTTTTAAATCCACTAATTGCCCCAATCGAAGCATCACTTCTGTTCCAATTGCATAAGCCGTAATCACCTCTTTCCCCGAACTGCCTAACTTTTCAGCAAGAGGAGTTATTCCTGCAAGGACCGGAGCACTTGGATGGATGATCACACTTGGCGCAGCATCATCAAAATCCAGAACGTGGGAAGCTGTGCCGTTAATTAAGGCAGCATTCTCCATATTCGTCTTAATAGGCTCCCCCCATAGGGAGGAGCCATTTGAGATCACTATCTGACGAATATACTTTTTTGACAATCTCAACAGCGGGCTCTGTCCACCCGGCTAAACTAACTCCAACAGTATCAATAATGGCCAGTTTTGCTAAAGTTATCAATTCTTCGGGTAAATCATTATACTGAGTTTCATTAATAAACTTTGTCATTTTATCCATTAGTATATTCGACATTTGAAAATTCCACCTTTATCGGTTTCTATCTACACTTTTTTAGATTACTAGAATGATCGTGGCATTTCTAATACGTGCTGACCAACATAACTTAATACTAAATTATTGGAAATTGGCGCATTACGGGCTAATCGGGATTCTTTCCACTTTCTTTCAATATGATATTCTTTTGCTACAGCATATCCTCCAAATGTCGTCATTGCCGCTTCACCAGCTTCCCATGCTGCTTCTGTGCAAAGATACTTAGCCATATTTGCTTCTGCCCCGCAAGGAAGTCCTTGATCAAATTTCGTTGCTGCTTTATGCATCATCGTTTCAGCAGCCATTAGATTCGTGTAGGCTTTTGCAATTGGGAATTGAACTCCTTGGTTTTTACCAATTGGTCGGTCAAAGACAATTCTTTCATTTGAATAGCGAACTGCTTGCTCAACAAACCATTTTCCATCCCCAACAGCTTGTGCAGAAGCTAGAATACGTTCTGCATTTAAGCCATCCAGAATACAATATAATCCATTTCCTTCTTCTCCAACTAAAGCATCCGCCGGCACTTCAAGGTCGTTGATATAGAGCATATTCGTTTCATGGTGTACCATGGTATCAATTGGATTTGCAATAATGGCATCACCTACTTCACGTGTATCGATTAAAAATAAGCTAATCCCTTTTGTTTTTTTGTCAACCTTGTCAAGTGGTGTCGTTCTAGCAAGCAATAAAATCATATCTGAATGCTGGTAGCGGGAAGTAAAGATTTTTTGCCCATTAATGATATAACGGTCTCCCTTTTTCTCGGCAAATGTTTTAATCTTTGTTGTATCCGAACCAGCATCAGGTTCTGTAACACCCATGGATTGCAGTCTTAATGTTCCATCAGCAATTTGTGGCAGATATTTTTTCTTTTGTTCTTCACTACCGTGTCTTAACAAAGCACCCATCGTATACATTTGTGCATGACATGCTGTACCAGCACCACCAGAACGATTTACTTCCTCTAATATTATAGCGGCTTCAGATAATCCTAGACCTGCACCACCGTATTCTTCCGGAATCAGAGCCGAAAGCCATCCCGCTTCGATCATGGCATTTACGAATTCTTCCGGATACTCATTATTTTCATCACATTTTTTCCAGTATTCCACATCATATTTTGAACAAATTTCTCTAACCCCGTATCTAATATCTTCTTGTAATTCGCTGTATTCAAAATTCATATTTATTCACCCCATCATTGATTTTGTTTGTCTTCCTAAACTCTTCCTACCAATTCCTTTATTTCACTCGATTCTTCATCATAGTGAATGATATCTCTATCCATTTTTTCATATTGTTTTAGGATCAAGGACTTCTCGACGATTTCTGCTATATCCAAAGCGTTAACTTCTTCTTCTTTTTCAGCTACTTTTATCCCGTCCGTCATCATCGTTAAACAATATGGACAATTACTGCCGATGGTTGTTGGGTTTAATCGAAGTGCTTGTTCAGTACGTTCTACATTCACTCGTTTGCCCTGTTTTTCTTCCACCCACATCATTCCTCCGCCTGCACCGCAACACATTGAATTCTGCTGGTTTCGTTCCATCTCAAGAACCTGGACACCAGGTATTGACTTGAGAATATCACGTGGGATTTCAAAGATATTATTGTATCTTCCTAAATAACAAGAATCGTGATAAGCGACCGTTTCGTGAACTTCGTTTACTGGAATAATCCGCTTCTCTTCCAATAAACTCCAGATAATTTCAGTATGGTGGTAAATCTCTGCTTCCAGTCCGAATTCCGGATATTCATTTTTGAAACAATTATAGGTATGCGGATCGATTGTTACTATTTTCTTTACATTATAGCTTTTAAAGGTTTCAATATTTTGCACGCATAGTTCCTGGAATAAGTATTCATTACCTAATCGACGGGCAGTATCTCCTGAATTCAGTTCCTCATTTCCAAGAATGGCAAAATTCATTCCTGCCTCATGCATTATGTTGGCGAACGATTTCATAATCTTCTGGCTTCTCATGTCATAAGATCCCATTGAACCAACCCATAACAAAATATCAAAGTCTTCTTTTTCTTCTACCGTCTTAACGATATCTTCAAGACCTTCACGCCATTTCATACGATCGTTTCGGTTAAGCCCCCAAGGATTGCTTTGTCTCTCTATATTTTGCATGTATCGAGAAATCTCTCCTGGCATTTCACCCTGTGTCATAACTAAATAACGGCGTAAATCAATAATCTTATCGACATGCTCATTCATAACAGGACATTGGTCTTCACAGTTACGGCAAGTTGTACAAGCCCATATTTCTTCTTGTGTAACCACATCTCCGATTAAGTTTTCAGCTGGTGCTGCATGTCCTAAAGCGATTTGATTTGCCGTGGTCCCACTAAAGGCCATCGCCGGCACCCATGGGGAACGAGATGTAAGAGCTGCTCCTTTTTCAGTTAAATGATTCCGGAGATTTACAATTAAGTTCATTGGTGATAGCGTTTTTCCTGTACCTGAAGCTGGGCACATATTTGTGCAACGACCACATTCAGCACATGCATATAAGTCGATTAATTGCTGTTGTGTAAAGTCTTCAATTTTACCTACACCAAACTCTTCAAGTTCTTCATCCTCAAAATTGATCGATCGAAGTTTCCCAACAGGTCCTACTTTTTTAAAGAACACATTGAACATCGCGAACAACTCGTGTGCTTGTTTTGATTGTGGGACAAATACCATAAAAGTTAGCACCGTAATCATGTGAACCCACCAAAAAGTATAGAACAATACACTGGCAACCGTTACATTAATACCAGTAAAGAGCATTGCAATAATTCCAGAAAAAGGTGCATAGAAAAGGTTTGGTTCATGCTCCACGAAGTCTTTCAAATCCAAGTGCCAATAAAATGGAAGATGTTAATGTGATTAAAGCAATAATTACAAACGCTGCTTTTTTGTCTTTCTTAATTGTAATCGCTTTAATTTTTCAATATATCGCCGATAAAAAGACAACAATACCACACAACATCAGAAAATGCGCCCATCCTGCATAAAGCTAAAATATTTATGGGCTTCCCCGAAAGGAAATTCAAAGCCGATAAAAAAACCCTTTATAACGATTTCGATCAGTCCGATTTGAATAATAAAGAAACTATAGAATAATACAAAATGCATAACGCCGCTTTTCTTATCTTTAAACAATTTCTTTGACCAAAAACATTCACCAACACTGTATTTATTCGTTCTTTAAGATTTGGCTCGAAATCTACTTTCTTTCCGAGTTTTACAAATATATATCTAGAATAAACAACATGGGATAAATAAATAGATCGCATATCCTACAATTGTTAAAAACACGAGAAAATTAATAAGCGAAAGCATAACTTCCTCCTAAAGATTAAATAATTTATAGGAATCTAGTTCCCCTTTATTATTTAGACACCAACACCATCTAATATTTTTTTAAATTCTTCTTTCAATAACGGGACTACTTCAAAAGATCCCGACAATGCCATAATCTGCAACTTTGAAAATTGGAGCTTCTTGATCTTTATTAATGGCAACAATAATCTTTGAGTTTGACATCCCAGCCAAATGCTGAATAGCCCCAGAAATTCCACATGCAATATATAAATCCGGCGTAACTACTTTACCCGTTTGCCCAATTTGCATAGAATAATCACTAAATCGATGCATCACAAGCTCCACGAGAAGCACCAACAGCAGCACCTAATACATCCGCAAGTTCTTGCAGCGGCTTAAATCCATCTGCACTTTTTACACCCCTTCCTCCGGAAACAATAATCTTGGCCTCTGTTAAATCGACTCCACTTGAGGTTTTTTTCACGATTTCTTTAATCACCGTTCGAATATCCTTAATACGGTTGGGTGGAAATCACTTCTGTATTCCGGTTTGTATCTGCTTCCAAAATTGGAATGTTATTAGGACGAATGGTCGCAAATACTCTTGGGCTAATGGATTTTTTCTTTTGAAACGCTTTTCCTGAATAAATGGGCCAAGTAAAAATAATTTCTCATTCTTCAACAGCCAAATCTGAAGCATCGGAAATAAGCCAATAGCAAATCTTGCTGCAACTCTAGGTGCTAAATCTTTTCCGATGGCTGTATGGCCCATTAAGATAATCTGGATTTATTGGATGAACTAATTCATAAACGCTTGCATGTACGCACTTGGTGTATATTGATCTAACGGTTGATCTCAAAATAAATTGAGTTGCTCTTTGGTGTCCAATATCGCTGATTGTACTTGGGCATTACTGCCAAATATTGCTGCAATTATTTCGCCATCTTGAGCAACCGTATTGCTGCGGATAAGGCTTCCAAGGAAACATTTCGCATATTTCCATCTCTATTTCAGCCAAAACTAATACTTTATTACTCATTCCACTTTTCCTCCTCTTATATTACTTTTGCCTCTGTACGAAGTAGCTGAACTAATTCTTGACCTGTTGAGGTATTTCGCCTTTCAAAATTTTCCCGGTTCCTTTCTCAGGCGGTAAGAACAAATCATAATGATCGTTCGAGGTTGAATTTCTTCCGCATTTAAGTTAAATCTGATGCACTTACATGTTCAATCGGTTTCTTTTTGGCTTTCATAATTCCTGGTAGAGATGGGTAACGTGGCTCATTCAGACCTTGTTGGGCTGTCAAAAACGGAAGGTATGCTTCAATAATTTCCATATTCCCTTCCGCATCTCTTTCCACAATTGCTTTTCCTGATCAATTGTCAGTTTTGTCACAGTTCCTACATGTTAATATTTAATTTTCAGCAAAACGCTGAGCTACTTGACCGGATCCATTATCAATCGACATATTTCCACCATAAGGTCATAAAAAGATCCTTAATAGGCTGCCAATACTTTGGAAAGAATATTCATCACCGAAAAGCGATTCATCATCGACAAAGATCGCTTTATCCGCACCCATGCTAGCCAACACGTAAAGAAGTTCTTACCCTTCACGGTCCGACCGAGATCACTGTAACTTCTCCGCCCATTTTTTCTTTAAGTTCAACTGCTTCCTCAACTGCATATTCATCATAAGGATTGATGATAAATTTCACTCCACCATCAATGATTTGCCATTATCTATTGAAATTTTTTCTTCTGTATCAAACGTTTGCTTCATAATCACAATAATATTCAAGGTTTTGCCTCCTTTTACAAAATTCAGAAAATTGATTGTTTTAATATCTAATTAAATTGTATAATATATCTATCAATAGAGAAAATCCAAAATTTTTAATGTTTACCATAAATATTTTTTATGATTCATATCCAAAAAAGATGAAAAGGGGTTCACTATGGAGGAAAAAGACTGGTTGATCTTAAAGACACTCTACGAAGAAAAAAATATTACAAAGACGGCTGAAAAAGTTGATATAACCCAGCCTGCTCTTACTTATCGACTCCAGGCAATTGAACAGGAAATCGGGGCTAAAATTGTAAACAGAGGAAAAAAAGGAGTCGAATTTACGATGGAAGGGGAGTATATCTATCGCTATGCAGAAAAGATGATCGTAGAGTTTCGCAATCTAAAAGAAACATTAAAAAATATGGATAACAAGATTCAAGGAAAATTGCGATTGCCGTTTCTTCAAGCTTTGCTTATGACCCATTACCTGCTATTTTAAAGGATTTTTTATCATTATATCCAGATGTGGAAGTGAACTTAATAACGGCGTGGAGTTCGGAAATCGTTCAACTAGTAAATAAGGAAGAGGCCCAAATACTCATTATTCCGCGGGAGCATCTATGGACGGAAGCAAAATAGGTCATCAGTGAAGAACCACTATTATTGCTTCAAAACAAAAACTATCACTTGATCAATTACCACATATCCCACGTATTAACTACCAAACGAATATTGGTTAAAACAGATTATTGATAATTGGTGGGATCAGCATTTCACAACCCCTCCATTGATTACGATGGACGTTAATCAAATTGAAATTTGCCGTAAAATGGTAGGCCATGGCTCGGCTATGCCATCTTCCCAAGCCTTTCAATTATAGAAAACGAAGAAATCTATAAAATAAAATTATTAGATGAAAATAAAAATCCAATTATACGAAAAACATCGATTATCTATCGACATGAAGCCATAAAAGCTTCTGTTGTAAAAGCTTTTTTGAGTTTGTTAAAATCAAGTTGGATCGTATTACTTAAAATTCAACTCTTATAGATTTCATTGTACTAAGGGGAAAAATAAAGATGCTGAGCGAACAAGAGGAAACTTGTTTACTCAGCATCTTTTTCACCATCTACCTTCACTGTTAAAGACTTTTCATCAACTCTATCCGAGTTAATAAAATCAACTTTATATTTTTGAAAGAAATAGATTTCTTTCCTCTGGTCACTTAGCAGGAAGTACATAATGACATAATTTGAGGCGATTATTTTTAGACGTAGTCAAACATATAATGAAGAAGAGCTGTTCATTTTTGTCTTAAGAATTTATTATGTCTTTTTAGTTCGATTAAATCGTTACTAAAGATGGGAAATTCTTAACTAAGGTTCCTGAGAAAGGTGGATTGCCCATGTTTAGATTCAAACGCGTTAAAACACTTGTTTTACAATTGCAAGACTTTATGACATTTTTACAGGAAAAGTACGCAAGGCAACTAGCTGAAATCGAGCAGCATTATCCCATCAAGTGGTATATCGAAATGAATAGCTATCGAATTTGGCGCTTCAACAACTTTGGCTTTTACACATTTAGGCGTTCAGCAACTATCCATTGGCTTTCTGGTGCAAAATATCGAAAAGGAAATTAACTCCAAGCAAATTATTACGGACACTACACTTCTAAAGAATGTAACCGAATGCTTTGTTGAGTTTTTGTTTGCACGAGCTCAAGCATATGTACCAATCGAGTGAAGGCTTAACACTAAAAGAATATAAAAAGTCTAGTTTCATATAAATCCAATCCCATTAAAAGCAGGCAAATAGAATTGCCCTCGAAACGATAAAGCCGACATCCCTATAAATACGATTTACTACACTTCATTTTAAACAATGGACATATCAATAACTACAACGAACACAATGGCAGCAAAGTCGTATTATCTCCAATAAAAAAGATTGATTCTACATGCCAGTCAATTTTTTTGCATGACTAGCTAAAAAGTCCGACTTTGGATACTACGAAAATGAACCAAGAAACGATCGGGGCTAACACAACGAATACTCCACCAACAGCTTAAAGCTGCAAGAAGAATGTACGTTGTGGCATGCCTTGTACATTTGCAAGGTATAAGGAACCACCAGTCGTGAATAGGCAAATATCTACTAAACTTGCTGATAATGAAATCGTAATAACTACACCAATTGTTGAAATTGTTGGATCTGGTCAAATCGGTGTTACCATAGGGAAGATTACACCTAAAATACCTGTAGTTGAAGCAAACGCCGAAACAATACCACCATATAACAAGCAACTAATGAAATAATGTATGGATTACCAACTCGTCAATGATTGCTGTTACGTATTCGATTGTTCCTATTTTACTTAGTACACCAATATACGTTACAACCCCTATACTAATAAGATTGTAGGCCAAGGCATTTTCTTTCGTAGGTTCTGGCTGATTTTTGTGATTGCCAAATGCTAATAGCGCGTCTAACGTTAAGGCAACAAGCTCATGTTTAATTGGAAGACTAATACTAAGACTATTAATAACACTAAACAAGCTAACGTCATACCGCGGTATCAGTTTAAACCGTTATTTTCCGCTGTATCATACTTTAAAGCTAATCCAGACACGGTAACTAAATTTTCCGAGTTACGGATAAGTTAATGCCACCAAATGCCACATAAACACCTAATGCAAACCATGGTTGAATAATAAAATCGCAACATATAACGCTATAGGAGAGGATGAAATGTGACCAGTGGCTAATGATCCGTTTACGATAATACCGAATACGTTTAACGGCGAGAAGCTTCCGGCAACAATCCCTGACTGCATAACGACTACCATCATAATTGGATTGATTTTATATTGGAAGGCTAATCGTAAACCAATTGGTGCTAATACTGCACAGACCGGAATTACGGATGTACCGATACTTGTTAATAAAAGTGCAATAAAGAATAGTACCCAAGGAATAAGCCCAATTTTACCACGTAATAAGCTTAACCCCCATCTTGTGATTAAATCGACTGTACCATTGTTTTCAATAATCGCGAAAAAGTACGTTACACCCGTAAGTAAAATAAATAGTTCTGCAGGGAAACTACTATAAATAGTCGTTAACTCCATGTTACCGCTTAATAGAAAAATTAAGAATGATGCAATGAAACCTAAAACCCCTATATTAATTGAGAATAACGTACCAATTAAGAACATAATAGCGAGAAATATTATCGAAATTAATTCAATATTCATAAAAAACCTCCCAGAATTTTAGTCTTAAAAACTTTTTCTACCCGACATAATTGATGCCCACTGTTTCTAAGTAACATATCCCCAGAGAAATACATGTGCATCAATCGTTTTCAGAAACAGCATTAAGCTTTAGGTGATTTTAGTACTCAATTGGAATAACGACTTACATAAATACTAGCGATTTTTCCAAATAGGTTTTCGCTTTTCATTGGATGCAGCTACACCCTCTAAACGATCCTCTGTCGGAACCGTACATTGTAAGCTGCTAAATCCAACTGATATGCCGTATGGAAGTCTACTTCAACACCACGGCTTACAGAAACTTTAGCAAGCTTTGTTGGAATTGGCGCACTTTCAACAATTTCCTTTGCGATTTCTAGTGCTACGTTTAACGCCTGGCCCTTTTGTGTAACTCGGTTCACCATGCCCCATTCGTACGCTAAATTTGCATCGAATAAGCGCCCTGTATAAATTAACTCCTTCGCTCGGCGAACACCAACTGCTCGCGCAAGGTTTTGCAATCCACCTGCTCCTGGTAAAATTCCTCGCTTAATTTCAGCTAAACCAAATTTTGCTGTTTCTGATGCGATAATGAAATCAGCCATTAATGCTACCTCGCATCCGCCACCAATCGCAAAGCCTTCCACTGCCGCAATAACAGGAACTGGAAAATCCTTAATAGCTAATGCTTTATCTTCTATTAAATGATGCTGTTTTTTCCAATCTTCATTACTCATACCGTTTCGTTCTTTTAAATCACCACCGGCTGAAAATGCTTTTTCTCCTGCACCTGTAAGGACTACACATCTTAAATTTGTATTATAGGCCTGTTCGCGGAAAAGCTCTAAAGTCTCTTTAATTAGTTGTGTGTTCATTGCATTCATGGCTTCTGGACGATTAAATGTAACCACTAAAATCTCTTCATTTTCTCCAATGAACTCAGACTTAATCATTTCTAAATTTTTTAATTCGATACTCATCAAAGATCCTCCTTTTCATTGAATAATTAGTATATAAAAATATTATTATTTCGAACCGATTGTAGATGAAATCAGACAATTTTAGCTAGAGGCAATCCTCCACTTCTTAAATGCCCCGGTAAGTCTCGTCCTACAATCTTTTCAGCTATTTCTACACATTCCAATAACTTTCCAAGATCAACACCTGTTTCAATCCCAAGACTTTCACATAGGAAGACGAAATCCTCTGTAGCGATATTTCCTGCTGCTCCTTTAACAGCTGCAAATGGGCAACCACCTAAACCACCAATAGCTGATTCAAATTCTGTTATCCCCTCTTGAAGAGCAGCGTAAGCATTCGCACAACCTAAACCACGTGTATCGTGTAGATGTAACATAATGTCGATCTCTGGCCATTCATTTTTTATAGCATGAACAGTTCGTTTAATTTGTTCGGGATTTGCCCACCCCATCGTATCGCAAAGCTTCAATTTTCTTAATGCTTCTCCATTTTCTTCTAAAATGGACTTTGCTTTACGAAGAGTAGACATAACTCGATCTAATGAGATTACTCCTTCGAAATTGCAACCGAACGTTGCCATTACAGCAAATTGATCTACTGGAATACCAACTTCTTGATAGGAAGCTACCCATTGAGGAATAGTTCCGATCAATTCTTCTGCACTTTTATTGGTATTACGTTTAGCAAAAATATCACTGGCTGATATCGAGACTACACCATCAATCGTAATATTTTGTTCAAGAGCTCTTTTTAAGCCCTTGACATTTAAATAGACTGATCGGTAGTTTACATTAGGTTTCCGATCAATTTTTGCAAGAAATTCTTCTGCATCTGCCATATTTGGGACTAACTTTGGGTTTACAAAAGATGTTACTTCGATATTAGATATACCTGTTTGATTGATACGATTTACGAAATTCACTTTGTCTTCCGTTGCAATCAATTGATCTTCAATTTGAAAACCTTCACGTGGACCAACTTCGTAAATTTCTACTTTTTTCGGTAAAGTCATGTAATTACCTCCCAACTTTATCTAATAAGTCAACCACTTCATCAGCTAACAAAGCTTCAATTTGTTCATCTGTATAACCAGCTATTTCTTTTAACACTTCTTCACTATGTTCCCCTAATAATGGTGGAACAGCTTGAAGCGTACTTCTCTCTTCATTAATAGATAGTGGCATATCAACTATTCTAAAATCTTTCACTCTACTATGCTCAACCTGTTTAATTAAGCCTAGAACATTTACTTGTTCGTCATCTAATAATTTATCAAGTGTATTGATTGGACTACACGGTACGCCACCGCCACGTAATAACTCAACTAAAACATCTGAAGAAAACTTCTGTGTTTCTTGTTCTAGAAGATCGTGTAATTCGTAACGGTTGTTTAATCGCTCTCCGTTGGTTGAAAAACGCTCATCTTGAGGAATATTTTCAATTTTTAATACACTACATAATTTTTCAAATAATCGATTATTACCAGCTGCTATCATTACCCAGCTATCTTTGGTTTTAAATGCCTCATAAGGAGAAATTAATGGCATTGCTGTTCCAAGCTTCTGAGGTACTTTTCCTGTTTCCATATAAGTAGATAATTGTAGACTTCCCCATGCTACACCTGTCTCTAATAAGCTGTTAGTGACTTTACTGCCTTCACCTGTTATATTGCGCTTATATAGAGCTGCTAAAATGCCCATTGTTAACCACATACCTGAACCCATATCATTGATAGATACACCAACACGTACTGGATCTTCTCCAGGGTTCCCTGTTACACTCATAATTCCTGTGTATGCTTGGATAAGAGGATCATAGCCCGGTAGAGTTTTCATTGGTCCGATTTCACCAAACGCACTGATTGAACCATATATAATAGAAGGATTAATTTTTGATATTTTTTCATAGCTTAATCCTTTTGCTTCAGCAGTTGTCGGCTTCATACTGTGAACAAAAATATCTACTTTACTAGCTAACTCATATACTAATTCAATTCCTTTAGGCTTACTTAAATCGATACTGATACTTTTTTTATTACGGTTTACTGCCATAAATGCTGCAGATTCACCTTTCGTATTAACGTTTCCCCAATATCTTGTATCATCGCCATCTTTAGGTTTTTCTACTTTTATAACTGTAGCTCCTAAATCTCCTAATAATTGTGTAGAAAATGGTCCAGCTATATTTTGAGTTAAATCTAAAACCTTTAGTCCTGAAAGAATCTCTGCCATTCTATTTCCTCCTCTAATCTTTTATTTTTGACTTTTCTACTAATCTTTTAAATAATTTAATTAATATTCTGAATTTTAAAATTATTTTATCTATTATATAAGATGATTTTATTATTCCTCTTATAACTCTTGCTCAGATATTTGCGGTATACAAACATCTAAAACAACCGATTGACCACTTTTTACAATTTCAAGTCCCTGTTTTAAAGCTGCTTTTAATTCAGATGGTTTTTCTACTCTTCGTGCGAATGCACCACCAGCTGCCTCTGCTACCTTTGCATATTCTACCGTTGGATCAAAGTTCACCCAGAATTGATCTGTTTGATTTGCAACTCCATTTGGATGAACACCCAGTGTAGATAATCGAGGAGCTCCCCATCCTTTATTGTTAAAGACAATCGTTAAAAACGGTGCATTATACTTTTTAGATACCCAGTGAACTGGCGTTGGATTACTAAACATATAGGTTCCGTCTCCTGTAAGACTAACAATGGTTTTGTCAGGTGCAGCTAATTTTGCACCAATTGCTGCTCCTCCACTCCACCCTAATGAGCTAGCTCCACTGCCTAAATAAGTTCCTGGCTCATTACGACTTAAATGTTTGCAAACGTTCTCATAATTTGTGATAGCTTCGTTTAAAACAATCGTATCGTCATCAATTAATTCTCGTAAGCTAGCAAGTAAATATGCGGGAGTGATTGTATCTTCATCTAGTAACGCTTCTTCTGTTTTCCATTTTCTTCTTTGGTCAAAATGTACTTGAGAAACTTCTTTATAACGTTTTTCCACAACATCCTTATCGATATTCGACCTGTAATAGCCAATCATTTAATTGTTGTAGTGCCGTTAATGAATCCGCTTTAATAAAACTTTCTGAAGGAATATACCAAAGAGGAATACGTTCTTTTAAAGGATCCTCATCGATATAATAAATTTTACTCGTTTCTGATGGCTTATTAATCATTGGAATCCAAGGTACGTCACTATCTAAAATTAAAATCAAATCAGCTTCTGCTAAAATCTTATTTTGAGATGAGGTATTCCACTGGTAACCAACATGTAATTGATGATCTGCTGGGAAGTTCAAATAGTTTGGAGCAGATTCAATCACTGGAATTGCCAGTTTATCAGCTAGAGTTACTAATTCACTTACTGCTTCTTTGTTGCGACCTAAATAAGAAGTAATAATTAGCGGTTTTTTTGCTTCTAGTAATGCACTACCAATTTCAGCTATCTTTTTAGGATGTACTGCACTTGGAGTTACCGCTCCCCATCCTTTTACATTAATAGATACTGGTTCTACTTCTTCTTCAAGCACTTCTCGCGCAGCCATTAAGTATACCGGCCCTTTGGGTTCACTTTGAGAAATTTGTAAAGCTCGGTGTACGATTTGTTTAATATTTTTCCCTGTTCTTAATTCATTGTCATATTTCATGTATTCCCTTACAATTCCGCGTTGGTCTGAAACATCCTGAAGCCAGTGAATAAATTCATTACGACTTCCAGTTAGTTCACCTTCTTGCGTAAATGGTGATGCCCCTGCGAAAATCAATACTGGCACTTTACCAACAGCAGCGTTGTGAACACCACCCCCTAAATTTTGCGTACCACATTCAACGTGGACAAATACTGCTTGTGGCTTTCCACTCACTTGTGCATAACCATGAGCAGCACTGATTGCTACGAATTCATGGGGACAAATAATAACATCCGGAATCGTTTTATTCTCTAAAGTGGACTGGGCCCATTCTTCAATAATTGCTGGGTGGTCACTTCCTAAATTTGCGAAAATACAAGAAACACCTGCTTCTTCTAATGCATCCATTAGTGCACTAGCACCTGTATATTTCCTATTTAAAATCTTTTCTTCTGAATCTAAAAGGATTTCATTTTCTTTCATTCTCATTTATTAAACCCCCTCTTTCGTTTTTTCTCCCAATATTAATGTACAGAATTTCCTGAATAATTGTATAATTAAGAAAACTATAGTGTAAGTATATTCAAAGCAAAAATTACTATCAATATATTAATTGATATAGTATCCATAGATACGGTCTATGGATAAAAGAGGTGATCATATGGAGCTTCGTCTATTAGAATATTTCATGACAATTTGTGAGACATTACATTTCACAAAAGCAGCGGAAAAATTAAGAATTAGTCAGCCAACGCTAAGCCACCAAATCAAAATATTAGAGAGTCAAGTTGGATCGGCACTTTTTGAAAGGGTTGGAAAAAAAGTATTTATTACGCAAGCAGGAGAGTGTTTATTGGAGCATGCAGAAAGGGCTTTCTTTGAATTACAACAAGCACAAATTAAAATAAACGAAATTCGGGGCCTGCAACGGGGTGAACTTACAATAGGATGTTCAGGAAGTCACTTACTTAACTCTACGGTAATTTCTTTTAGTCGTAAGTATCCTAAAATTGGTTTATCCATTAAAGAGTTAACAACTAAAGAGACAATGGATGAAATACTTCATCACCGCTTGGACCTGGGGATTATATTTATCGACTCTTTGAATAACCAGCTTGACAGTACACCTTTATTTATCGAAGAGTTACTTCTCGTTGTATCAGTAGATGATCCATTAGCAACATTATCATCTATTGATTTAGCTTCACTTCAAACAATTCCGTTAACTTTATTGCCTAAAAATATTTAATCCGTCAATTAATTGATCAAAGTTGTAAAAATCTTGATTTTGAACTACATCCAAATATTGAACTAACAAATTTAAGTGCCCTACACCAAATGGTTAGTAAAAATCATTTCGCAACTATTTTGCCAAAATCCTATGTAGTGGGAATAAATGATCCTTCCATTCGTTGTATCCCAATTGTTGGTCCTATTCCAAGGCGTACTGTAGGTGTTGTCTATCAAAAAAAGGCATTCTTAGACAATACTATAAGCACGTTTATTGAGTTCTTAGTTAATACGTATAAGGAACAAGGTATAAGGGTATAAAGGTCTATAAAAAATATTTATTAAAGTGATTAATTTTTTTTATTAACTTTATTAAACTAATTTAAAAGCTTGATATATAAACTTTTTCACTAGGATAATTATGAGTATTCTAATTTTTATCTTGAAATTTAATAAAAAAACAGTTTCCTTTTTTTGAATATTATGATTATATATAACTTGTAAAGTTTGAATTCATAACTTTCAGTTTATTAATCTATTGCTGGTTATGTTGAAACTTATGAAATTTAGACTAGAAATTAATAAAACAAAGGGGAGAATAAGATGACACAGGTTAAAACGACTGGTTCAACAAAGGGGATAGATTTTTTAAAAATCACAAAAAGTTTTATCAATGGGCAATGGGTTGAAGGAGCTTCAGACCGCACATATCATGACTTAAATCCTTACGATCACTCTCCGATTGCATCAATTACTATCGCATCTAAATCACAATTAGAAAATGCTTACCAAGCAGCTAAATCTGCACAAAAGGAATGGGCAGCAAATACGCAATTACGTCAAGATGTTCTAAAAAACTTTATCCAATACTTACAAGATCATCAAGAAGCGATTATTCATACATTAGTTTTAGAAACAGGCAGTACCATATTAAAAAGCCAAGTAGAATTACAGTTAACTATTGGATTATTAGAAGAAACATTAAAGATTGTGGATTCATTAGGAAAAGTAAAAACAGTTGATCCAACAATGCCTGATAAAGTAAACCATGTCTATCGTTTCCCATTGGGTGTTGTCTCAACAATCGCACCATTCAACTTCCCACTCTATTTGTCAATCCGTTCGATTGCGCCTGCATTAGCTTTAGGAAATACAGTTGTTCACAAGCCTGATATCCAAGCAGGTCTCTCTTCAGGTTCAGTAATTGCAAAAGCACTTGAAGTATCGGGTATCCCAGCAGGTGTATTCAACTCTTTATTAACAGATATTCAAGAAATAGGTGATACAATGTTGGATCACCCTGACGTAAAATTAATTAGCTTTACTGGGTCTACAGCAGTTGGTCGTCATATCGGACGAGTAGCCGGCGGATTATTCAAACGTGTGGCACTTGAACTCGGGGGCAATGATAGAATTATCGTTTTGAAAGAAGCTGATATAGATCAAGCTGTAAAAGCTGCGATTTTCGGTAAATTCCTTCATGCTGGACAAATTTGTATGGCCGTCAACCGTTTTATCGTACACGAAGATGTTTATGATGAATTCGCAAAAAATTTGTTGAACATGCAAGTAATTTACCTTATGGAGACCCACAAGATCCAACGACAATTGTAGGGCCACTTATCAATCAAGTACAATTGGATCAAGCCATTAATAACATCGAAAAGCTAAAAGCAGCTGGTGCGGATGTATTATTAGATGGTCAACTAGTTGGCAACGTGTTAACCCCCTATGTATTTGGAAATGTAGACAATTCAAGCGAAGTAGCACAAAATGAATTATTTGCTCCTATTGCCTTACTCATTAAAGCATCTTCTAATGATCATGCGATTGAACTGGCAAATGACACAGAATACGGATTAAGTATGCCATCTTTACAACTGACCTTACGCATGGAGAGGAACTTGCAATACGTGTAGAAGCAGGTATGACACATGTGAACGATCAAACTGTTAATGATTTACCGAATGTACCATTTGGCGGCGTTAAGGCAAGTGGTGTTGGTCGCTATGGTAACCCTTGGATTGTTGATGAATTCACCGAAACAAAATGGGTATCTGTTCAAGTACAGGAACGATTATTCCCGTTTTAAATTAGCTGTACGAAAAAGTTGCCATGAAATAATCATAACCACCCTTTAAAAGGGCGTTCTGCTCCACGAGCCTTCGATAATCACTCTACACCCTTGTACTTACATAGTGTTCGTAATATTTCTCCAATGCTCTTTCTATATTGATAGTAAATTATTTTTCGTCTATACTTTGGAGTGAAGACGATATGGTATTTACACATCCATTTTGTATGTGCTAAGCTATTCGCTTTATTAGCCAAAGAACTCACTTTCCTTTCTTATGTAGAGGCTTGAACAATCTCTATTATAAAACTGAAAGTGAGTTTTTTGGTGTATAACACTTTATCACCCACCCGCATAGCAGGTGGTTTTCTGTTTCGCACGCTATCGCGAGCTCAACTGACTAAAGTCTACAAAATCAAAAAAACTCCCTCTTCCGAAGAAGATAAGAGTCTTTGAATCCATTGTTGGCGGCGTTCTTAGTGCATTAGCATTGATTGCCCTAACGTTTGGCTGAAGTTTCCTGATGTCGTTTGTATTACACACAACATTCGCTACAAGTTTTCTAAGTACAGCCCCGGGCGGCTTAGATCAAATGGTATTATTAGCTCATTCAGTGAAAGCGGAAGTCTCTCTTGTTTCGATGTTCCAAACATTCAGGCTACTGTTCATTTTTATTGTCATTATGCCTTTGATGAAAATGTTTTATCGTTGGAGAGAAAAAAAGGAGATTATCTACGAGCAGGATAGCAAAGTAGAAAGCAAAGCAGTCTAGAGGTTGGTGCCAGGCACCGGAACAATTCTAAAAACAAAGTACAAAATAAGTCCTCAACCTCTTAGAAGGTTAAGGACTTCTCTTTTAAGAAGGAAAAATGTTAGCCATGAAGGCTATGTTCACAAACTACAATTTTTCCTTCAAAGCGGTCGATAATGTATTTCATTATACGACCACCCTTATCTCGGTAATTTATCTATTTACAAATCTACATTAAGATTTATATAAAAACATGAATATTGAGTAATCGGAAATACACGTATTAATATAGAGAAAAATTTAGATATGCAACAATTCAATTGAAAATGTATAAGAAAAAGATTAGAGCATGTTATAAGAGAAAAACACATATTTAAACTAAAAAAGAATCGTTATATTAAGCAATTTCAGAAAGAAATTTATTACCGTTAATGTTCTTTAAGGCTTCATTTGCCTCTTCTCTTGTATTGAATTCGTACATTTTCAAGGTTTCGTTTAAAAATATAGTAATTATCCACATAAACAGTTCCTCCAACTTCCTCCAAAGTTCTACTAGCTTTTATTTTCCGATTTTACAATCATTATCTATTCAATTCTTTATCAAAGAAAGTATACAATTTACGCCAATGCCTGAAATAGGTAGCTTCGACAATCTTGTAATTTTTCTTTGTAAATACATGGCCTTCCAAAATAATACGCGCTGTACGAACTACCTTAATTGCACTAAGATGCCCAGCAATTAAATCGACTTTTGTTTCCATTATTTCGCTGGTATGTCCTAAATTGAATAACCTCTTGATTCACCTTTATAATTTCAGATAAGATTGTATCTTCTAAAAATGCACCGGCAGTTGTACAAATGGCACCTGATATTGCAAGAGCTTGATGTGGTTCTTGCATAGACATCATTCTTATTCTACAGTCCATATCTGAAGCTTTTCTTTCCATGCCTGTTACATCAATGTAATCCATAGGAGGAGCAATAATTGTCATTTTAGGAACAGCAGGTGATGTCATAGTTGCATCCTCTCTGGACGCTAATTGACACATTTCTGCTGCAATCGATCTGATTTCCTCTAATTCTATTAGTTTTTCTTGTGTAAACTCATGAGGTAATTCAGATCCTGTTAAATCAACATCTGAAGCATTAACAAAGACTAACGGATTGGCAACATCGATAATAGATACATTTACAGGACCTTTAGATGTTTGAATTAAATCAATAGGATTTCCAGTTGGAAACAACTTTCCAGTTACTGCTCCTTCAGCATTAGTGAATGATAGATAGATAGGCGAACCTGTTCCAGGAACTCCAGGAATCGAACACATACCATCCGTTTTTACATGACCATTTTCAACCTCTACTTCAGCAATTATGACTTTTTTAGTATTAGTATTATATATCCTAACAGTTGTAATAGGTTCAATGACTGGTACCAGACCTTGTTCAATTGCAAAAGGACCAACCGCAGAAGAAATATTACCGCAATTCCCCTTAAAATCAACTAATTTATTTGCAATGCTTACCTGGGCAAATGTGTATTCTACATCAATCCCATCTAAATCTGATTTTTTGATAATTGCTACTTTACTCGTTAATGAATTTGCCCCGCCGAGCCCGTCAATTTGTCTACGGTCTGGACTTCCCATTATATCCAGTAAAAATTCATCCCATAGTAATCTATTAGTAGGCATATCTTCAAAATTAAGAAATACACCTTTGCTAGTTCCTCCACGCATAACGACTACTGGCACTCTCATCTATATTCCCTCTTTTCATTTTTTTTCCAAAGTACCGGTGCTTATGAAAATATAGTATGATATACAATGTCATAAGTAAAATAGATATTTTATTAGATAAATGCAATAAAAAACTTATAATCATTTGATTGGAGAGAACACTATGGATGAAAAAGACTGGAATGCCCTTCGCATTTTACATCAGGAGAAACATATTAGCCGTGCATCAGAACGTCTATACATTTCACAACCAGCGTTAACTTACAGACTTAAAAATTTAGAAAATGAGTTTGATACTAAAATATTTTTTAAAACAAAAGGTGGCATTGAGTTTACTACTGAAGGCTTGCACTTGGTAGCGTATGCAGAGGAAATGGTAAACAAGTTACAAGAAACGAAAGACTATATGTTGAATATGCAAAATGAGGTAAGAGGAACATTAAGATTAGGAGTTTCAAGTAACTTTGCTCAATATAAGTTACCCAAGCTATTAAAACAATTTTCATCTAAATTTCCAAATGTACAATTTAATATAAATACAGGTTGGAGTGTTGATATTATGGATCTTCTCAATTCCTCTACTGTTCAATTAGGAATATTGCGTGGAAAATATGAATGGTATGGAAAAAAGACATTGTTACATAAAGAGAAACTTTGTGTAATTTCAAAAAAAAGAATAGATATGGATAATTTACCTGAACTTCCATTTATCAATTATAAAACGGATAATTCTCTAAAAACTCTTATTACTTCATGGTGGCATGACAGATATTCTGAACCACCCTTCATAATGATGGAAACAGATCGACTAGAAACATGTAAAGAAATGGTCAAAAATGATTTAGGTATTGCCATTGTACCTCAAATTTGTTTACAACCTTCAGACAATCTACAAACCTATGAACTATTCTATAACGATGGCGAACCTGTATTTAGATATACATGGTTAATGTATAATCAAGATTCATTACAGCTTTCTACAGTTAAAAATTTTATAAATTTTTTAAACGAAAATAAGGATTGTACGGAGTAATTATTTTTATTTTAAGAAGGAGGAGGTTCCTCTTTCTAAAACCCTATCGTGCTCTGGGTGTTCTTTCAACTAATTATTCAGGCATCAAACATTTTCAGTTCAACAATTTCCTTATTAAAATTGGTATTGCAAACTTATTGCAAAGCGCTTCTTCATATAAAAAATATTCTTTGCGCTTTGTTATACTTCTTAATTTGTTTATTGTAAATGCTTAGTAAAAGCTTATCATTTAGAAGGTGAGAAACTCTCTAAACAAGGTACTGACTTTCGTTTATTTGTTTCATTCTATTAGGTCAATGCGCAATCCTCCTTTTGTGGATTATTAGTTTTTTTTTAGAAACAAGTTAAAAAATTTATATTTTACTTATTAATGCCGTTATAATAATCTGAAATAACTGAAAGAATATTTAAAAAAATTATTGACTTCGTTTTTTAAAATAAAAGCGTTTTCAACAAAGGGGGAATTATTATGCTTACATTATTAGGAATTTTAATGGTTGTAGTCTTTACTTATTTAATTATGGCAAAAAAATTATCGCCGGTCTACAGCTCTTGTAATCGTACCAATTATATTTGCAGTAATTGCTGGGTTTCGTTTAGAACTCGGGGGGATGATGTTAGATGGTTTAAAAGAAGTTGCTCCTTCAGCTGCATTACTGCTGTTTGCTATTTTATTTTTTGGAATTTTAATCGATGCAGGCTTATTTGATCCACTCATCAATAAAATGATGGCATTTGTTAAAGGGGATCCAGTAAAAATAGCTATTGGAACTGCAATAATCGCTATGACTGTCGCATTAGATGGTGATGGAACAACAACCCATATGATTACTATTTCTGCTATGTTGGCACTTTATCTAAGGATTGGTATGAATCCTCTTGTTCTAGGAACAATCTCTTTACTATCTGTTAGTATAATGAGCGGGATGACTCCTTGGGGTGGACCAGCTACAAGAGCCATTGCTTCTCTTGGCCTCAATCCTAATGAGTTTTTCCCACCTCTTATCCCTACAATGCTAGCAGGAATCATAAGTATTCTTTTTATAGCCTTTATTCTTGGGAAAAAAGAAAGAGCGCGAATTGGCATCATCAATATGGAAGAAATTCCGCAACACTCTTTAGAACTCATCGAAGTAGCTTCAGCTACTAGTGCACTACAAAATGAGTTGAAACGTCCTAAGTTAAGATGGGCAAACTTAATTTTAACAATAGCTGTTATAGGCGTATTAATAATGGGTGTTATTTCACCTTCGGTATTATTTTTAATTGGATTTGTAATCGCTGCCATGATTAACTATCCGAATTTAGATGTACAAAAAGAACGTATTATATCGCATGCAGGAAATGCTATAACTGTTGTTGTATTAGTGTTTGGCGCTGGTATCTTCTCTGGAATATTTTCCGGAACGAAAATGGTAGACGCAATTTCGAATGCATTAATATCAATTATTCCAGAATCAGTAGGAGGATTTTTCCCGCTAATCGTCGCATTAACGAGCATGCCATTTACTTTTGTTTTATCCAACGATGCTTATTACTTTGGCGTTTTGCCAATCCTGGCTCATGCAGGAGCATCCTACGGGGTAGACGCTTTAGAGGTTGCAAGAGCGTCTGTATTAGGACAACCGGTACATTTTTTAAGTCCACTTGTCGCTTCCACTCTTTTATTGGTAGGAATGATTAAAAAAGATCTTGGAGAATTTCAACGTTTTGCATTTAAATGGACTCTTCTCTGTTCTTTATTCATCATTATTATTGCTTTTATAACAAGTGCTATCAGCTAACCCTATGCCTTGAAACTTACTGGAAATAAATAAAATTAGCCATCCAAACTCAAGTCTGAACTTGATTTGGATGGCTTTTCCTTTTCATGGTAAGACAATTGCCTAACTTTCTTTATCCATTATTATATTGTCGCACACCTTAATTTCAGTAATCACTTTTACAATCGTTTTTGCAAGGTTCATGACAGTATATAATCTGGTATCATTTAAAAATTGAGAGGTTGGTAAAGGGTCTATATAATTTATAACCCCAATGAAGTGGTAATCCCCTACTTTTGGGAGTATCTTCTGAAGTGCTGTCCCTGGTGTTAAGGGACCTTCTTTAAACAAGACATAACCCACCTCATTTTTATCACCAATGGAGGCATCAATACTAATAACAAGAGGATTTTTAATTTGTTTACGAATGTCCTTTAATACTTTTTTTAAATTAAAAGCATGTATGGGTTCTTTTAAGGTTCCATATACCTGAAAAGGAACTCCGCTTTCTTTAAGCATTGATCCTACTAAAGGGCCCAATGAATCGCCGACATATCGGTCAGTTCCGATACATAAAAATACAATATCTCTATACTTCCGTGATGATTGGTGAATAATTTCACTGATTTTAAGCCCTAATAATTCAATATCATTTTCATCTACTTCTTCAGAATTCAAATAATATGAAAATCCTACTTCACTCTTTTTTTCTTTTTCATAATAAAAAGGACACACTCACTCATCACCCTTAAACTTATTTTCAATAATTCAAATAACTAAAACTATACTGATAGGTGTGCATGCGATTTCTTTCTACCCTCCAAGTATTTTAAAAATCTAAAAAACGGAGGGAGAGTGATACAGACCGTTACGACCCTAAGCACTTGGACGGCTACCACAAATGTCGCGTCACCATGGAGAACAAGGGCAGTAGTTGTCATTTCAGCAATACCGCCCGGTGCAAATGCTAAACCTGCAGTGAGAAAGGTTATATCCGTTATAACCGATACAACGTACCCACATATAAAAACAAATACAATTAAACCAATAGTACACGAAAGTGAAACGAACAACGTTCTCTTTAACCCTATAAACATCTTTTTATGAAAACGCGAGCCGATACTTGCACCGATTAAAACTTGTGATAGGATGATTAAACTATGAGGCCACCAAGCTACAAGTTCGTATCCAATTATTCCTATGCTAAAAGATTTTACAGCAGCAATACTAACGATACTACCAATCAACCAGGGAGCTGGAAACTTCAAAAACTTTCCTATATAATATCCAATCAACGCGATCAATACAAACAAAATTGTCACATAAACTTGTTCAATGTTAAATTTCGTTAATTCTGTACGAATTGAGTTATATACATGCCCTTCAGAATCTGCAACCAAGAATGATATGACTACGGGAATGGTTAGTATTACTAAAAATACACGCATCGCCTGAATAATACTGACAACTCCGGTGTTAGCGCCAACTTCTTCTGCAATACCCGGTATAGCAGAAAGGCCTCCGGGTGCAGTAGCAAAAAAGCTTGTTAACATATCCAAATTACTGTACTTCCACAATATAATACCTGAAATTAAGGAAAAAAAGATAGATAAAAGAAGCATGATGGTAATGGCTAACCAGTTTTCTTGAAAAGTATATAGGACAGAACTATTCACTTTTTGCCCTAATTCAATTCCTAAAATACACTGTCCAATATATAACCAATATTTTGGAAGACCATTTGGTTGATGAGCTAATTGCAAAAACTTTGGACGCAGAATAGAAAGTGAAGTTGCTATAAGGAGTGTCCCAATCATCCACCCAATAGGAAGACCAGTTAGTGAAAGCAAAAATCCACCTAATCCACTTACTGTTATATACCAAATAAATCGAAAAAAGCCCCCATATTTGTCCATTCTCATCCTTCTTTCGATAATTTATTTATGTGAAGATTATTTTGTAACCTTTGTTTATTAAATCAAATATAGTATAATTTCCTAAATAATTAAAATTCTGTTTCGTTATAATTATCCATAAATGATATTTATGGCAGAAATGAGGGTGGTAGTTTGGACGAACGGGATTGGATGGTTTTACAAACTCTCTATAAAGAAAAAAATATTACAAAGGCCGCTCAGCATTTGCATATTTCTCAACCAGGTTTGACAACTCGCCTGCAAAATTTGGAAAATGAGTTTAACGTGAAAATTGTAAATAGAGGAAGGCGTGGAGTTCAATTTACTCCACAAGGAGAGTATTTAGCAAAAAGTGCACATGAAATGTTATTAAAGATACAAAAAATCAAAGAGAATGTCCTAAATATGGAGGATAACCTAGAAGGAACATTAAGACTAGGTGTTTCTACATTTTTTACTGATTACATGCTTCCAAACCTATTAAAATTATTCAAAGAACAGTATCCTAATATTGAATTCAAGGTAACAACAAACTTTAGCGGTCACATAGCTCATTTAGTTTACAATCAAGATGTCCATATTGGTATTGTTAGAGGAGATTACAGTTGGAAAGATCAAAAGCATTTATTATTTGAAGAGACCATTTGTATTGCTTCCAAAGAAAAAATAGACATACATAACCTCCCTTACTTACCAAGAATCGATTATCATACTGACCCACTGTTGAAGAATTCCATAGATAATTGGTGGTCTGAACATTTCGCCCAACCACCACTTGTTAGCATAGAAGTAGATAAAGCTGATACTTGCAAAAAAATGGTTATCAATGGGTTGGGTTATGCTATTTTGCCAAGCATGATTTTAAATGATATTAAAGATGTTTATAAAACTGATATTAAAACTATTGATGGAGAACCTATCATTCGTAAAACATGGATGATCTATCACGAGGATTCATTAAAATTAAACATCGTTAAGGCATTTGTTGAATTTATTGAAAATGGAAATCTAAAGGATAGTAATTACTAATTATTATGGTAGGGTAAAAAAATCTTTTTGTGTAACATTTTATATCAAACACAAGCATCTGCCTGAAGTAATGGCAGATGCTCTTTTGATTATAATCTATGAAATTTCAATCTTTTCTTTAGAAAAATGTGCAGCAGATGTACCAGCCAATTTTCCAAAAACAGCCCCTGACATTAATCCTGATCCCCCAGGGTAATTTTGGTAGAATAATCCACCAATCATTTCACCAGCGGCAAATAGCCCAGATATAGGTTCCCCTTCTTGGTTCAAAACCTCGCCTTCTTGATTTACATGTAACCCACCAAAAGCAAAGGTGATACCACAAGTAAGAGGATATGCATAATAAGGTGCTTGGTCTAGTCGTAATGCCCAATTTGTCTTTGGTGGAGTTATTCCAACTGTTCCTTTACCATCCTTTACTGTCGGATTATAATTCCCCTCTTGAACTGCTGAATTATATTCCGTAATTGTTTTTAAAAGTTGATCTTTATCTACTGACATTAATTCTGCTAACTCTTCAAGACTATCTGCCTTATAATAAGTAGCTTCCTCTAAATTGTATTCTTTTCGTAACATAGGGCGTACTTGGGCGTCAAAAACTTGAAAAGCAGTATGACCAGGCTGTTTTAACACTTCACGACCATATTTGGCATATGTGTAGTTCCGAAATCTGCGCCCTCATCAACAAATCTATTTCCATTACCATTAATCATTAGACCAAGAGGGAATGAAGATTTTTTATAAATATCGCCAGGTTTGTTAAAATCCCCAACTTTAGGAGCATTATAATCTGTTCCTATAGAGTGACAGCCAGACCACTCGCCATATTTTTGTGCACCAACCGCTAATGCCATTGTTATTCCGTCACCAGTATTGAATTCTGTCCCTCTTACAATTGCTTTTTCCATTCTTCCCCAAGATGTTCACTTCTCATTTTTTTGTTAGCCTCAAAACTACCACATGCTAAAATTACACTAGATGTATTGACTGTAATCACTTTTTCCTTCTGATCAATAATAATCCCTGTTATCTGGTCATTGTCCACTATTAACTCAATTGCACGGGAATCATACCAGATGTCGATTCCTATTTTTTCTGCCCTCTCCAATAGCATTTGTATTAAACCAACGCCCTTGTTTTGCGTTTTAATTGGAAGCCCGCCCCAAAAGTGAAGTTTACCATCTTGTTCGAAGGATTGATTTTCATTTAATTCAAATCTAATTCCTAAATCGGCCATCCATGAGATTGTTTCATAAGATTTAGAAATAAGCTGATTTGCAAGTATAGGATCACTTTTTCCTTCTGTTACTCGCATTAAATCATCATAAAAGTCAGAATAATTGTATTCAGGCATTACAATCTTTTCCGCTTCTTCATCTGTTATCTCAGGTATTAACTTCCTAATGCTATCTAAATCATTGTAGGCAACACGAATCGCGCCATCTGTAAAAAATGAATTTCCTCCACGTTTTTCTACTGGACCACGTTCTAAAACCAGAACTTGAGCACCTTTTTCCTTTGCAGCAATGGCTGCACACAAAGCTGCATTCCCTGCTCCTACTACAACTACATCATAATTTTCCATATATATTTTCCTCCTCTAAAATAATTGTGTTTCTTTAGATTAATAGTACGGTAAAACAAGGTATTATTAAAATACTATTATTTTATATAATTCCATAGAAGAAATTTATGTCTAAAGTAGAGAGGAAGTAAATTATGTAGAGTTTCTCCAGATATTTGTAGTAAAGGCGATTATAAAGACATCAGCTCGACACTACGACTCGAATCTTATGGTTCCATAATTAGAATGAGGTAATCTTATTATATAGATTTAGAACTGCGTTCTAATATTGCCCAGTTTCCTTTAAAGCTGTTGTTCCATTATCTGGCCCTTTTCGTGGAGAAAGACGCTTTTCTTATTCAGAAAAGCGCCCGAGAAGACAATGGAAACTAAATAAGAGGACTCCGTAGAATACCGAAGTCCTCTTATAGCTGCTTAAGTAGAAGGTTGCTTTTATTAAACTGTCCAAAATTAAGGGCGCAGTTCATCCAAAGAGATAAAGTACTTAATTTTTTATTCGTTTGATTGCCCACGTTAATTTTCTTCCCCAATTTGAGTCATAAACGAAGATTGATAATGTAGGAGATTAATAATTCTTCTTGCCATTTCTGATGGTGAGGCATCATAGTCTTGCCGGATCCATTCTAAAATAAAGCCATAAATTCCATAGGCCCGGTAATGTGTAAAATACGGAGCATTAATTTCAGAAGCTTTGTCCCCTAGAAAATACATGCGATGAAGGAAAATCTCTTTTAATTCATCCAATAATGCCGCATGCATTCCGGGAACTGTATCCTCTATTACTAGTAAATCATAGTAGCTTCGGTTTTCTTTTATATAATAAAACACATCAGTTCCGTCCGGTTGCATCCTCTCTCTTCTCTTCATCCCACTCTCCCCTCCCCCCTACATATCGGCGAAGTTGCTGGCGGATTATTAAAACGAGTTGCACTAGAATTAGGCGGTAATAACCCATTCGTAGTGTTAAAAGATGCAGACGTTGATCAAGCAGTGAAATCAGCGATCATGGGTAAATATTTACACCAAGGTCAAATTTGTATGAGTATTAACCGTATCATTGTGCATGAAGATTTATACGATGAATTCGTAAGTAAATTTGTAGAACATGCAAAACAACTTCCATACGGCGATCCAAAAGATCCATCAACAGTCATTGGACCACTAATCAACCATGTACAATTGGATAAAGCAATCGCTTATATCAATGAAGCAAAAGAAGCTGGTAATGAATTATTATTAGAAGGTAAACGTGAAGGCAATGTCCTAACACCTTACATCTTCGGCAATGTTGATGCAGACAGCAAATTAGCACAAACTGAATTATTCTCACCAGTCGTATCATTTATCAAAGCATCATCTGATGAAGAAGCAATTCAAATCGCAAATAACACAGAATACGGCTTAAGCTCTGCTGTCTTCACAAGTGATTTAGAACAAGGCGAAAAAGCAGCCGTACAAATCGAAGCAGGTATGACACATGTCAATGACCAAACAGTAAACTGCCTATCTAATACACCATTCGGCGGTATGAAAGGCAGCGGTATCGGTCGCTTCGGTAACCCATGGATTGTCGATGAATTCACTCAAGCAAAATGGGTATCTGTCCAAGTAAAACCTATGGATTATCCATTCTAATCAAAAAGTTCACTGTCAAATGTGGTGTCTAATCCACCAAAATATTATTAATATATGCCTACAAATTTGAAGTGAGTGTGATTTTTACACACTCACTTCTTTTATAATTTGACGAATTATAATTTCCAAAAGTCCTTGCAGAAAATTGCAAGGACTTTTAACTTTGTATCTTTAAATTTAAATAATCATACATACTATTTTTTCGTGCCCATACTGATTTTTGATTTAAATTCATATATGCAAAAAAGGTGAAAAAATGGGTAAAATAGTTAAAAAGGTACTTTTGTTATATGAGATAGAATCTTATAAGCGAGAATGCCATTTATTGCACACCAGGCAAATTAATTTTACTCAGGAGAGGACCTTAATTTGATTGAAACGATTTTAAATTATAAGTGGTATATCCTACTATTTTCAGAAATTATGGGGTGGGTCTTTACAATAGTATTTGTTTTTGCACGCTACTTTTTTCAATCGAAAGTATTATCATGGTTATCCATAATATTGATTGCAATGCTGGATTATATACCAAGTATCGTTTTACCTATCATAGATGCCTTCTACATAAATAACTTCAAAGAGTGGATATATAACGGTGGATTATTATTTGATTTGGCGATCATTGGATTAATCATTTTTAGTGCAACAATTGGAAAAAAGTATTTAGTCATCCTAGACAAACGCATTATGAATTTTGTTAATCGTATTAAAGAAAA
>CAWBWO010000006.1:0-106529 GCA_963792445.1 uncultured Caryophanaceae bacterium
GAAAAGTTCTTCGCAGAGCTATTCGAGCTGCTTATCTAAATTTAGAAAGCGGTGACTTATCCTCTATGGGAAATCCGGATACACTAGAGCAAATTCGTAACCTCACAGTTCTTAATAATTAAAAATACTTAAAGTGATAGACAGTGTAGGGATTAGTGTATTGCACGAATTAATGATAGAGGCGTGAAACGGGATTCACGATTCGGAAATAGAAAATCAACAGAAAGGTAATTAAAAACAAAGTGAAGTAAAACTTAGTATTTCAGAAAAAGTAGCAGAAGCTTATAGTAAATATTTCCCTGATTCTATGATTTTTGTTCTTGCTATTACTGTTATTCCTATGACTTAGGAGCTACATTAACAGATAGTAGACCCATTGAGGTAGTGAATTTATGGTTTGATGGATTTCCTATGATGTTTACTTTTGCCTTCCAGCTAATTCTTACCTATGCAGCAGCTCTCGTTATAGTAGAAACTCCATGGATAGGGAAGAAAATAACAAACGTAGCTAAAATGGTAAAAAACCAACTACAGCGTATGTATCAACAGCTTTAGTTAGTGGTTTTTCCTCTTTGTTAGGCTGGTACATCGGACCTGTTGTTGCCGGGACCTTTGCACGTGCAATCGGCAAAACAAATGATAAGGTAGATTATCGACTGTTAACAGCGATTACCTATTCTTCCTGGATTGTATGGGCAGGAGGAATCTCAGCTACAATCCCACTGTTTGTGGCTACGGAGGGACCAATGACAGAAATGCTGGAGGCGTTATTCCTCTGAAGCAACCATTTTCTCTCCAATGAACATAATCTTAATGATTTCAACTGTATTTATTATTACAATCATTTTCTATTTCATTGGGAAAAACAAAAAGGAAATTGTCTCTTATAAATCATTATTAATAGAAGAAGAAAGAGCAGGAGCAGAAACAGCTGTTGCAATAGAGGGGAATCTTGTAAATCAAACGTTTGCCGACCGTGTTAATAACTGGCGTCCAATCCTATGGGTAATTGGTCTTTTAGGTGTAGCGTATATGTTCTACCATTTAGCTATAAATGGATTAAATGGTTTAAACTTAAATTCAATTGCATTTTTAATCATGTTCATTGGTTTTATGGTATGTAGGAATGTAAATCACTATACAAAAAGTTTTTCAAAACATATGGCTGCTAGTACTTCAATTGCTATTCAATTTCCACTTTATGGAGGGATTGCATCTATTTTAGTAGGGACAGGTTTAGCAGAAGTATTTTCCCACAATGTGTTAGCTATTTCAACAGCAGCTACTTTTCCGATGTTAACATTTTTAATGGAAGGATTTATTCACGTTTTTATTCCTTCAGCAGGATCGTTATTTGTCGCAACCGGACCAGCATTTATACCTGCAGCGCAGGCATTAGGAGTGGACATTCCACGTACAATAATGGCTATTAACTACGGTGAAACATGGACTACTCTTATTCAACCATTCTGGGCTCTATTATTTATGCCAATTATGGGTGCTGGATTGAAACTGACGGTAAAAGATTTTCTTGGATATTGCCTACCGATATTAATTATTATTGGAATTTATTGGATTATAGGAGTCGCTTATTTACCAATGTAGGATAAATAAGTAGCTATTGTTGGTCTCAAGTAAAGGATATTATGGGATATTATGTCATGACTCTTATTGTCACTGGAATCCTATTTTCTATTAAAGTATGAATATATTTAGGTTATTGCTATTGCTAGAATAATACAAAAGGTAGGAGTTGAATATTTATGGTCAAGAAGATCAATCATATTGCCATCATTGTAAAGGATCTTGAAACAGCCCTTATTCCTTATCGGGAAGGACTAGGGTTAAAAGAAACTGAGGTTGAATTTGTTGAATCTTTCAATGTACGTCTTGTCTTCCTTCCTATCGGAGATACTCAGATAGAGTTGATACAGCCTTTAGGAGATGAAGGTGACCTTTGGAATTTCTACAAAAAACAGGAGGTGGATTACATCACATCGCTGTGGAGGTAGATGACATTCACAAAACTCTCAAAATATGGAGGACTTATCAATAGACATGAAAGTCGGAGCCCCCGACCGGGTGCCCATAACTCCACTGTTGCCTTTGCTAAACCGGAGGGGTTTGACGGTGTAACTGTGGAATTTGTACAACCAGCAAAAGTACCTAATTAAAAATTTTTTAGTAGAGTCCATTTGTTAAAATACTAAGTCCAATATGGCCAGCTATAAAAGTAGCTTCTCAACCTTATGTTAAATCTGATGAATGACTAGAAAGATAATAAATAAGAATAATCTACACAAGATGAACTGTTAAAGTTAAATTGAAATATAATGTCTAGGTGTCATAGGGATAATGGGATTTTTGTCCCTTTATCCCTATGACATTTTACTAGAGATATTCTTTCATACTACTTTTTCAGTAAATTAATAAAATTTTAGTAACATGTAGCTTAGGTTCTTTTGCAGGAGGAACAGAAATTTCTGGGAGGATTCTCATAAACGTTCTTTTGAAAGCGGTTTCGCCAATTACATTTAATTCACTAGTACCTGGTATGGACGTACATGTACTATCCGAAACCGGGCATTCAGTTCGAAAAATTCATTGGGAGAATTATCAGTAATAAAACCGTGGGTTGGTATAACTCAGGGCTTTTGGCAAGAGCCGGAGCGGTATGTGATCAAAATTATTGGAATCGCTGGCCTGATACGTGGTCATTCAATCTACTTATCTCAATATAGACAGCGGTGATTTGTCATCATTGGAAAATCCTGATGCAATTGAGAAGATTCGTTTACAGGCATCTATAAGCTTCAATGGTATATCGAATCTTTTAGCCTATTAAAGTGGGAATATACCAATCGTTTAGACACATTGAATTCAAAAAAAGTCCATCAATGATAGGTGAATAAGCTTGTAGGAAGCTCTAAGATATAAAGGGGGAATAATGTATGGAGATTATTATTATTTTATTATCGTTGTTTTTTCTAATGTTTATTGCTTTCCGTGGATTCAGTGTTATTTTATTTGCACCTATATGTGCATTATTTGCGGTTTTATTAACTGAACCAAGCTATGTAATGCCATTTTATTCTGGCATTTTTATGGATAAGATGGTTATTTTTATTAAAAGTTATTTCCCTGTTTTTTTATTAGGAGCCATTTTCGGTAAAGTAATGGAAATGTCAGGTTTTGTAAAATCAATTACGAATACCGTTATTAAAGTAATAGGTACAAGTCGAGCTATGCTTGCGATTGTACTTGTTGGGGCAGTATTAACATATGGTGGAGTTTCAGTATTCGTTGTCGTTTTTGCTATCTATCCATTTGCGGCAGAATTGTTTAAAGCAGCAGACATACCAAAAAGGTTAATCCCTGCTACAATTGCACTTGGAGCATTCGCATTTACGATGGATGCTTTACCAGGATCACCGCAAATTCAGAATATTATCCCAACTTCCTTTTTTAAAACAACAACATGGGTGCTCCCTGGCTTGGATTTATTGGAAGTGTATTTGTATTTAGTGTAGGGATGATTTACTTAGAATGGCGAAGAAGAAAAGCAAAGGCAGCTGGAGAAGGCTATGGAATCGGTCATAAAAACGAGCCACAGCCGATATCAGACGTTAAACTTCCCAATTTCTTTCTTGCCATATTGCCTCTTATCATAGTAGGGGTATTCAATAGAGTGTTTACTGATTTGATTCCGAAATTCTATGGAACACAGTTTGATTTTACAAACATCAATATTAAAGATGTGGTTGCAGTGGATATAACAAAAGTTGCTTCGATCTGGGCGATTGAAGGTGCACTTGTACTTGGGATAGTAACAGTAATCGTATTCTCTTTTAAACAGATTAAAATGAATTTTAATGCGAATATTAATGTATCGATTGGAGGTGCGTTGCTCGCAACGATTAATACCGCTTCAGAGTATGGATACGGGGCTATAATTTCTATGCTTCCTGGATTCAAGACTATTAATCAAGCAATGTCTAATACTTTTACAAATCCTCTTGTAAATGAAGCGGTAACGACAACTACGCTATCAGGTATTACTGGTTCCGCCTCAGGGGGTATGAGTATTGCTCTTGCAGCAATGAGTGAGAAGTATCTCGAACAAGCGCAAAAGTTTGGTATTGATCCTGAAGTGCTTCATCGAGTTGCCTCCATGGCTTCAGGCGGAATGGACACGTTACCACATAATGGTGGAATAATCACTTTGTTATTAGTCACTGGACTAACTCATAAACAGGCTTATCTTGATATTTTTGCAGTGACAATTATTAAAACAATTGCTGTATTTTTCATTATTGGCGTATATTATCTTTTTGGGGTTGTGTAAATTTAATACATTCTCTAAAATATGCAAAAAAGACGACTTAACATCCGATGATATGCTCCCCTTAAAGTAGACAGATGAAAAAACAAAAATCTGTTTCTTTAGGGGGAGCATATCACGAAAAGATGGTTCGTCTTTTTTGTGTTTATTTCAGGCTATGTATGTGTGAATTTCGCTCTTTACTTCTATTAGCTCCGGTAGTAGGTTTTATCCGTTTTTTTGGATAAAATAAGAATAGAAAATAAATAAATAGAAAAGGTGATAAAATGAGTCAATTATCAGAGTTTTTATCAAAGAATCAAAATAAAAATGTCGAGGAATTAAAAGAATTGCTCCGTATTCCAAGCATCAGTTCCTTATCTGAACATAAAGAGGACATTCAAAAAGCAGCTTCATGGATTTCCAATAAATTAAAAAACATCGGAATGGAACATGTTGAAATCATCCAGACAAAAGGTCATCCCATTATTTATGCCGACTGGATTCATCAGGAAAATGCCCCCACTGTCTTAGTATACGGTCATTATGACGTACAGCCCGTTGACCCTGTTGATTTATGGGAAACCCCTCCTTTTGAACCGACCATCCGTGATGAAAAGATTTTTGCTAGAGGGGCAACAGACGACAAAGGACAGATGTTCCTACATATAAAAGCCGTGGAAACCTTATTGGAATCAGGTGGAAAATTACCTGTAAACATAAAATTTTGCATCGAAGGGGAAGAAGAAATCGGAAGTCCCAATCTTCCGCACTTTTTATCCGAAAATAAAGAAAAATTATCCTGTGATGTGGTCCTTATTTCCGATACTGATATGTGGGATAAAGGAGTCCCAGCCATTACTTGTTCTTTAAGAGGTCTATGTGCACTGGAAGTTTCCCTTAAAACGGCTAATTCTGATTTACATTCGGGCATGTTCGGTGGGGGAGTTCAGAATGCCAACCATTTATTGGTACAGTTTCTTTCTACTCTTCATGATGCAAATGGGAAAGTAAATGTTGACCATTTTTATGATGATGTCATTGAACTGACAGAATTTGAAAAGGAACAAATTGAAGCATTGGGTTTTGATGAAGAAAAGCTAAAACAATCGTTAGGGTTAACGGATTTGACCGGAGGAGAAAAAAATTATCCTTACCGTGAGAGAATCAGTTCCCGACCAACATTAGAAATAAATGGCTTATGGGGCGGATTTCAGGGAGAAGGTACAAAAACCGTCATCCCGAACGAGGCACATGCCAAAATCACTTGCCGTCTAGTCAACAATCAACATCCTGAAAAGATTCAGGAATTGGTTAAAAAGCATCTAGAAGAACATGCACCAAAAGGATGCACGGTAAAAGTGTCACTTGGAGATACGGGCAATCCATTTTTAACCCCGATCGACAGTCCGATGATTCAAAAAGCTGCCGAAGCTTATAAAAACGTATACGGGAAATCACCTGTTTATAAAAGAGAAGGCGGCTCCATTCCGATTGTATCGGATTTCAACCAATCACTAAATGCTCCCGTTGTCTTAATGGGATTCGGTTTGCCAGGTGAAAATCTTCATGCTCCGAATGAACATTTTCATTTAGAAAACTTTGATAAAGGCATCTTAACGATTTGCTCTTTTTTAGAATTGATATAAAAATAAAATCATGCAAAAGAGGGATTCTCAGCATCCCTCTTTTTTCGTATGACAAAATAATTAAATCCATTAAATTATCAATCACTAAAAAGGTCAATCCGCTGAAATTTTAATTGTAATTCTTGATAAGGAAAACCAAATGTAATGTCAGGAATACTGTACATAATACACTAGCCTAAGGTAACGATTTATTTGAGTTATATAAATAAATTAATAGACAATTCCTTCCTCCTTTTCACATACATATTAAAGAAGACAAGCTAATATGGGAGGGGAGTTTTATGAGGATTGTATTTATTGAAAAGAAATGGTTTTTATTTGTAGCCATTGGCATCTGCCTTATCTGCTTGGAGGCTGGTTTATGACAAGGCCGGAAGCCACCGAGACAACAGGATCTTCAACTGCAACAAAAAAATTCGCCATCAATATGGTCACCGGCGAATTTAAATCTACAAGGGACGATGGAACAGAAATTGAAGCATATCGCTGGATCCCGGAACGATTTATATACCGAAAGATGAATCTGTTGAACTAAGCATATATGGTGTAAATGGCCAAGAACATCCATTTTATATCGAAGGTACTAACATTAAAGGTACAGTCAAAAAAGGTAAAGAAACCGTGTTAAATTTACGCATTAAGGAAGAAGGGCTCTATAGACTTATTTGTACTACCCATCATGACATCGAGCATAATGGGCCAATGATAGCTTATATCGTAGTGGACTAAATCGGTAATGATTATTAGCTACGTTGACCAAAAACTTTAATTAACAGGATGATAGAAGATGAAAAATAGCGGTAATTCAATTGGATAATGCGAATATTGAATATTTAGGAGGGTAAAAATATATTCATGTTGCCACTTTTTATGTGAATAGATCTGTCAGATTATATGATTTTTGTCCTTTTCACTTAAAGGGTAGCTTTTATTCAAGAAAGTGAGGTTGCTGCGGCAGCCTTTTTTTATGGAACAATTTCAAAAACAGTACCTTGGTTAAAATCAGTCACTTTCATAGAGCCATAAACCCCTAAATATAGTCTGGTTTGATCCAGATTCGTTCCCAAACTAACATAATAAGCTGATTGAGACCCAAAATTATAATCGGTTTCAATAACACTAAAATCATTTAGTTTACAATCTGTTCTTACCCTGGTATAAGCTAAAACCCCTCTAACCGGAGGTTGAGATTCTTCATTCCGGGCAAGATCGGTAAACACAACGCTTCCCGTTAAATCGGGGATTCCATTCCCCATATAGGCTTGCACTCCTGTAAGTGCAGTTCCTCCAAACTTATCGGGTCGGGGATCTTTATGAAAATAACTAGTTAAAGGCTGAAGACGCCTCACTGAAGTTTTTACTGCTTCATTGTAATAAGCAATTGTTTTCTCATCCAAAGTCGGATTTGCAGAGCAGCCCCTTATAATCGAAGTAGGAAAAGCACCTTCCCACCCTCGCCAGCCAAAGTTAATAAATCCTTCTTGGTCAGGTTCAGATTTCATTAAAGAAGCTTGAATAAGCTGAGTAACCGGTATTGGTTTATAATGAACGAATGAAAAAATCGACTCTACCAAATCCTGTCCGACATTTCCCACATATTTGATATACTGATTATAAAACCTTTGAAATGAAATGCCTGGTATATTGCGAACCCCTTTGGCAATTACCGTAAGCGTTTCCTGAATAGGTGCGGGAAGTTCATTAAAACGTGTGACTACGGGTGGATTATAGATAAATGTATTCTTATCTACATCAATTTCAATTATTTTACCGGCGATTTCCATATCATCCTGGCTTAAATTAAATGGATCATAGCCTGATCCACCATCTCCGGTTGTTAAAACAAGTTTTCCTGTTTCAGGTGAAAAGTTTAAGCTATTGACACCATTATGATTAAAAAATGGTCTTCTTAAGTTAAGTAATGTCCGTCGTTTTTGAGGTTGACCATTCGATTGTAAAATCCATTCTTCAACTGTATCAATATGATCATATTGAGTTTCTCTATTTATCCACTTTAGGTTTAAAGTTCTGGGATCACACGGGTTAGGCTTAAAAGGTTCAGAAAGAGCACCTGGACCTTGTGTTCCAGCTACTGAATAATGAAGATAAAACAGACCGTTATAATAAAATTCGGGATGAAACGCTAGCCCTAGCAATCCCCGTTCATCATATCCACCACCAGAAACACCTGTTCAAAGTACCTAGTTTTATGATTTGCGGGCGAATATCTAAAAAAGTCCTTATAACTCCGTTTCCTATGTAAAAGATCTCTCCTACCTGGGTTGCAATAAATAATCTTTCAATTGAGTCACCCGGAAGTATAGTTGTTTTCAAAACAGTGGGTAAATTTATCTTACTTACAATGGGCCGTAAACTAACCTTAACTTTTATCAACTAACTTTACACTCCTTCTTACTTGTTTTCTTTTATAAGAATATGATTAGAACTGTTCTATTAGTACCAAATTAGTACCGGGGAATCTGATAAGGCATTCTAATTTTGCATAATCAAACAAGAGGAATCTACAAGCTTTAGCAAATTGTTACACCAATAAAATAATCGATATTAGAGGGTTTTAGGAAATAGTTTGAATGATGAATACATGATAAAATAGGAAAGTCTTCAGATAATGAACCAAATTTAAAATCAAATCGATAATAGAAAGGAGCGGGAGTACATGGACATAAAAGTAACACACAAGATGATAAAAGAAATGTGCGGTACCGTTGCCTTTAAAAAAGGAGATTCTTTTTATCGAGCAAAAAAAGTTACGTTTAATCAGTATAGAAGCGATTATTGTCATGCAATAGTTAATGGAGCTGAAGATTTTCATGTCACAATTGAAAAAGATGCAAAAGGTATAAAAGCAGTTTGCAGCTGTCCTAAGTTAGAAAACTATCAAAAAAGTTGTCAACATGTAGCGGCTGTTTTGTTAGCAATTAGCGAATATCATCGACTTGGAATAAGTCCACTTGATGGAAATGACCAAGCTAAAAATAAAGTGATAACAGATGAATTCATGAAAATATTTAAATATCAAACAAAAAGAAATAGTGGACAAAAGCGTCATTTTGAAAACAGGGAAGTTCTTGATATTCAGTTCATACTCAAACCGATATCAACTGTTAATAATCAGAACTTGTTTGGAATAGAACTAGAAATTGGACATCTGAAGGTACAAAATATTCGAGAATTTCTGCAAGATGTAAATCATGGGAAACCTAGTCGGGTATCTTCTACTTTCTGTTATGATCCAACTATTCATTGCTTTTCTAACATATCAGATGAAGTGATTCAACAACTTATCGGTATTATAGAGGATGAAAATACATTATTGAACTCATTTTCAAGCAGTTTTGAATGGGGATTTTATAATGAAGCAGTAATAATCCCTCCATCTATTTGGGAAGAATTTATCAGGTTAATTGAAAATGCCCCAGTAACACTTGAAAATAACGGTCAATCATTTGGCAGTTTACGAGTACTGAATGGTCCGCCACCACTTCAATTTACAATAGAAGAAATGAAAAGTAATGGGTATCAACTTACGATAGATGGTTTTGAACAATTGGTTATTCTAGATTCTTATAAATGTGTTATAAGTAAAGAAAACATATTTTGTATGGAAGAAAAGGATTCTGAACGATTATCAGAACTTAAGAAAATGCTACCTTCTATGGAATCAAACCATATTTCAATTTCATACAGTCAATTTGATTATTTTTTAAATAATGTGGTTCCGGGTTTAAAAAAAATTGGAGAAGTTCACTTTTCTAAAGCAGTTACTCAGAAAATCTTAAATGATCCACTAATTGCTAAGCTGTACTTGGATCGTGTAAACAATCGACTTCTAGCAGGATTAGAGTTTCAATATGAAAATGCGATTATTCAACCTTTAGAAAACAGAGATATTTCAATAGGACCAATGATTTTTAGGGATTTAGATAGTGAAGAGAAAATACTTCAACTCATGGATAATAGCGGATTTTCTAAAACAGAGGGTGGCTATTACATGCAAAATGAGGAACTGGAGTATGAATTTTTATATCATGTACTACCACAACTACAAAAATTGGTACAAATTTTTGCGACAACAGCAATTCGAAATCGTATCGTTACAAAAAATGTTTTCCCTAAAATTAGGGTGAAACATAAAAAGGATCGAATGAATTGGTTGGAATTTAAGTTTGAAATGAATGGAATTGCTGATGACCAGATTCGAGACATTTTAGCAGCACTTGAAGAAAAACGGAAATATTATCGACTTCGTGATGGATCACTTCTTTCCCTTGAAACGAAGGAAATGGAAGAACTTCATCGCTTTCTAAATGAAGTTCCTATTCAGGATGATGGTTTTGAAGATAGCCTTAATGTACAAACGATTCAGGGACTTAAATATCTTGATCATTTGGATTCAAATATCTTCATAGTTGAAGAATCCTTCCGCAAGTTTATTGATCAATTCGTTCATCCACATTCATTGGATATAGAAGTTCCTCATAGTTTAAAAAATATATTAAGGGACTATCAAAAAGACGGTTATAAATGGTTAAAAACTCTTGCTAGTTATGGATTTGGTGGAATTTTAGCAGATGATATGGGACTTGGAAAAACCATTCAAAGTATTACATACATTGTTTCTGAACTTTCAAGCATACGTGACAAAAAACTGCCTGTTCTCATTGTTTGTCCCTCATCTCTTACTTACAATTGGTTACATGAACTGATGAACATTTGCTCCTGAAGCTCAAGCGGTGGTGGTGGATGGCAAAAAAGTGGATCGGGAACAACTACAAAAGGATATAAATGATATAGATGTCATGATCACTTCCTATCCATTACTAAGACATGATATTAAGTGGTATGAGAACCAAACATTCCATACTGTATTCTTTGATGAAGCTCAGGCATTTAAAAATCCTATGACGCAAACCGCAAGAGCCGCTAAAAAAATTAATGCAGATCATCGTTTTGGTTTGACAGGTACACCAATTGAAAACTCACTTGAAGAATTATGGTCAATTTACCATGTTGTTTTTCCACAACTATTCCAAGGGTTACAAGAATTCAGCTATCTTTCCAGCAAGGCAGTTGCGAGAAGGGTACGTCCGTTTTTATTACGAAGATTAAAACAAGACGTGTTAGCAGAGTTGCCCCCAAAAATTGAATCAGTTGAATCTTCAGAGTTATTACCTGAACAGAAGAAACTTTATGCAGCCTATTTAGCAAAGCTTCGGCATAAGACATTAAAACATCTTGATCAGGAAACCATTCACAAAAATCGCATCAAAATTTTAGCAGGATTAACACGTTTAAGACAAATATGTTGTCATCCAGCCTTGTTTATTGAAGGTTACAAGGGAAGCTCTGCAAAATTTGAACAGCTGCTGAAAATAGTAGAGGAATCGAAACATTCAGGAAGAAGAATTTTGATATTTTCTCAATTTACAAAAATGCTGAAGATTATAGGGAAAGAACTCATAATGAGAGGGCAAACGTACTTTTATCTAGATGGACAAACCCCATCAGATGAAAGGGTAAAATTATGCAATCGATTTAATGATTATGAGCGAGATATATTCCTGATCTCTTTAAAAGCGGGGGGTACTGGGTTGAATTTAACAGGTGCAGATACCGTTATCTTATATGATTATTGGTGGAATCCTGCAGTTGAGGAACAAGCTGCTGACCGAGTACATCGAATTGGGCAAAAAAATGAAGTTCAAGTGATTAAACTTATGGCACTTGGCACAATTGAAGAAAAGATGAATGAACTACAAGAAAAAAAGAGAAATCTTGTTTCAAATATAATCGATTCGGATGAAAGAATTTCAGCAACATTAACAGAAGCGGATATAAAAGAAATTTTGGGGATATAAATCTGTCCAGGGAAATTGGCAATATTGAAAAACTGTAGGATTCGCTGCTACTTTAACTGGGTATCCGTATTGTAACTGAAAAAAGCATAATGAATCAGACTGCAAAAAAGTAGATTTATACTTTTTAAGCAGTCTTTTTTGTTGCGTCTTATGATGAATGAAAAGTTCTGTAAAAATAAATAGTCGCATAGGATTTTAGTAGGTATCTAAATTGGAGGTCAAACAATGCGAAGGAAATCCCTCATCATTTTGGGATTATTATTTATTATAGGAATAACGATTGCCTTGCTAAATATTAACATGAAACAAAAAACGGAACCTACAGTAGCTCAAAGTTTGGAACAATCGAAAGTAGAATACGATAAAATAGAACAACTTTTAACGATAGCACACCACAAACTAATCAATCATTATGGAGAGATAGGTCTAAGCTTTTCACCAGATAAACAAGTCCTTACAGTAAAAGTTAAAGATGAAAAGTTTATAGAAAAAAACGAAAAGAACATTAAAAAACAACTAAACGAAATAGCAAATGAACTAAAAATGGAGAAATTTAAAATTCAGTTAGAGGTAACCCCTAAAATAGTAGAGAAAAATCGAAAGTTTACAGAAAAAGTTAATCACGCAATTGAAAGTGCCAATGAAATTCTTGATTCAAATGGATTAAAATCAAGCACTATTTCTTTTGAGCCAAATATTGCTTCTAACCAATTACTTGTGGAGTTAGATGTTAAAAATAAATTAGACAGTAGTAAGCAAAGGTTAATCAAAAAACAAATTTCGAATGCAGTTTATAAAGAGACCAATACGAAATTTGAAGTTAAATTGAAACAAAGTAAAATCGATTTACAAGACCAAGCATGGCAGCCAATTTTCAGTGCAATGAATGAAGAAGCAAACAAAAAATTTAAAGAATACCGAGGGTTTTCCTACTCATTCAACCCATCTCCTTTGCAAATCATCATCAAAACGGATATAAAAAAATCAATGTGGTCTTGGAATCTACATAATAAAGTAAAAAAAATAGAGGATCACATCGAAGAAGTAATTAACATCAAACAAAAAGAACTTTCTGTCGAAGAAATACCTTATGAAATTATTATAGAAGGCAAAGATAATAAAAGAATAAACTAAAAAGTTGAGTGGTTTTTAACCCATTCAGCCTTTTTAGTTTTCTTTGGTTTTGATTTTCAAAAGAGAAGATCTACTAATCTTGTGTTACTTCTGCTGTAGGCTTTCCAGCTTCTACTAAAACTTTACTTCCAACTAAGAAAAATCCAAGAATCATCATCATGAGCCCTGTACCAATAAGCATCCATTCTATTGCAATATAGTCAGCCAAAGGACCAAATACCAGCATACCAAGTGGCATCATGGATGTA
The DNA here is from genome assembly GCA_963792445.1 of uncultured Caryophanaceae bacterium. Classification (GTDB taxonomy): domain Bacteria; phylum Bacillota; class Bacilli; order Bacillales_A; family Planococcaceae; genus Rummeliibacillus. Next base: position 13,232 of record CAWBWO010000006.1, read on the forward strand.
GAAATCATTGTTAATACACCAAAAACACGTCCAAGATAGTCTTCTTCTACTTTTTCCTGTAAGAGAACAGTTGATGGGGTATTAAAAAATGGCATGGCCACACCACAAATGCCCGTGATCAACAGGTAAATCCAGAAATTAGGTATAATCCCCAGTAAGAACGTACATAAACCCGCCAATATAGTTGCCATCATCATGGTATGAATTTTATTTTTAAATCCGCCCCATATAGCAACGATAATTCCACCAATCAACATCCCAAGTGCAAAAGAGACTTCGATTGCAGTTAAACGCCAAACATGATTGCCAAAGCTTCTTGTAACCTGAAGCGGCGTTAAAAAGGCAACAGGTGCAGCTAAGACGAAGAAAATAGCAAAAAAAGAGAAGAATTTTTTTATAAAATCGTGATGTTTGATATACAAATATCCTTCTTTTAAATCCGTAAAGTAGGAAGTTTGTTGTTTTTGAGCTGCTTTTGCATGAGAAGGAATGGGTACAAAGATTAAAAGAAAAGAAATTCCGATAGCAGCTGTAATGACATCGATAAAGAAGATAGATTCAATCGAAACCGTTGCAAATATTGCACCGCTAATCATTGGGGATATTAACATAATGAGAGATTGGATACTTCCATTGAATCCGTTGACCTTCGTTAATTGAGCTGCAGGAACCAATTGTGGTAGAGTGGCCCCAACTGCTGGTGTCTGAATGCCAGTTCCAAGTGCACGAATAGCAGAGATAACAAAGAGTAACCAAATTTCATCGTATCCAATTAAAAACAAGATAGCTAATAGTAAAGTTGAGATAGCAATCGTGGCATCTGACAAAATGATTAGTAATTTTCGATTATAGCGATCCGCCCAAACACCTGCAAAGGGTGAAAGGAAGAAGGCAGGAACAAATCCACAAATAATCGATATAGTCATCATCATACCCGATTGAGTGTTCAGCGTAATATACCAAGTAATAGCATATTGAACGAGAGAGGAGCCAAATAGTGAAATGATTTGACTGCTTAGAAAAAGAATAATGTTCCTCTTCCAATGATCCAATGAATGTAGATTTGTCTGTGTCATTTTTTTCATCCTTTTGCTTAGTCTTAATGCCGTCTTATACTTATTCAAGATTTGTTTGTGAATTCCTGTGATTTTATTAAAGAAATTAAAGTATTCGTTAGGAAAGAATCACTAAAATATGATAGAAAAATTATTCATTTTTCTTTGGACAGACATAAATAAAAATTAACTAAAAAGACTTCCATTATTAATAATGGAAGCCTCCTTTTCTTGCTTGAGTTGTAATTGGATAATATAACATCGGAATCATAGCATAATAAGATAAGAGTTTAGCCAGGAAACCGTTTATCAGTCGCAGATGTTGATTTTGTTTTTTCCTTATTTTTCTCATCCTTCACTTTTTCATTTAATTCTTCAACAGGAATTGGATCAACGTTTTGCATAGATTCATCTCGATCAAAGATGCTTTCTTTATCTGTATCCACCAAATCTGGGTTGTCTAAAAGACGCTTTTGCTCTAATTGCCCTTCGTGTTTATAACTCATATAATCATCCTTTCTCTTTTTCTTTATATATCCTTTGTGAAGATAAACGAAACAATTTTTTACATATTCTTTTCAGATAATTTAAATAGCCGTTAATGTATTTATGGTATATTAGATTATAAAATTGGAATTGCATGACAAAGTAATATGAAAATTAGTTTAAGAATAATGGTTTATAGCGTTTATTTTATGATGACAGGAGATATAGTATGGCGAATGCAATAGAAGTACAAAATCTGAGGAAAAGTTATCAAAAAAATGAAGCGGTAAAAGGTATTTCATTTGATGTGAAAGCAAGGGGACTTATTTGCTTTTTTAGGTACGAATGGTGCAGGAAAATCCACTACAATTGATATCCTGTGCACATTAGCTGAAAAAACATCAGGTACAGTGAAAGTTGCTGGTCATACAATTGGTTCAATTAGCGAAAATAATCAGATTCGTAAGAAAATTGGTGTTGTTTTTCAAGATAGTATTCTTGATGAACGATTAACCGTTATCGAAAACATTTGGCATAGAGGCGTGGCCTATGGTTTGAAGAAACAAGAATTAAAGGAAAACTTTCAATTTGTCTCAAATCATTTGCAATTAGCAGATATTGCTAAGAAAAAGTACGGCAAACTTTCAGGGGGCCAAAGACGTCGAGCAGATATTGCACGTGCGCTTATTCACAAACCCTCCATATTATTTTTGGATGAACCAACAACTGGACTTGATCCAAAGACTCGTCAATTTGTTTGGCAAACAATTAAACAACTTCAAAAAGAAACCAATATGACGGTGTTTTTAACGACTCATTATATGGAAGAAGCAGCTGTTGCGGATGAAGTGGTCGTTATTAAGAAAGGTGAAATCTTAGCGCAAGGAACACCGAATAAACTAAAAGAAAGATTTTCATTTGATCAATTGCATCTTGTTTTCAAAATAGGAGTAGACGGAGCAAAGCGTTTATCTTCATATAAGTACACCAAAAGCCTTGATACATTTACGGTTCCTCTCAAAAAAACGATGGATGCATTAATTATTTTGAATAACTTAGAACCATATCTACAATCTTTCGAAGTAATGAAAGGCACGATGGATGATGTATTTATCAGAATCAATGAGGGAGGGGAGATTGCACATGTCAACAGTGATGAGCTTAGTCAGCAGACATTCGAAAGTATTTAGAAGAGAAAGTACCACTGTATTTTTTTCGTTATTATCCGTTTTTATTGTGATTTTGCTATATGCATTGTTCTTGCAAAAAGTACAATTGGATTCTATTTCACAAATGGTGAAAGTAACGCAAGATTTGAAAACTATGGTTAATGAATGGATGGTTGCTGGTCTCCTTTCCATTTTAACGATTACTACAACGCTTGGTGCTTTTGGAATTTATGTAAGAGATTTAGAAACAAAACGTGCAGCAGATTTTTTGACGATGCCCATTTCAAGAGGATCATTATTAGTAAGCTATGTGATCAATGCATTTATTATAGGAAGCGTATTGTCAATCATTGCATTTATTAGCTGCGAAATCTTTCTCGTTTCAACAGGTGGAGAATTAGTAGACTTTGCAACTCTAATCAAAATTATTGGGGTACTTTTATTGTCAGTCACTTTAGCAAGCAGTTTTAACCTACTTTGCATTCTTGTTGTACAATCGCAAACAGCTTTTTCAACATTAAGCACAATAATTGGTACGGTAATCGGTTTTTTATGCGGGGTTTACGTTCCAATGGGTGCACTCCCTAACTATGTACAAAAATTCATGACATTCTTTCCACTAAGCCATCCAACTGTACTATTAAGAGAATTATTTATGAACGATTCACTAAACAAAGTATTTGCAGGTGCACCAAATGCCAAAGAAGAATACATGTCCATCTATGGCGTTACCTATGAATGGAATCAACAGATCATGACACTGAATACACACTTGTTGATTATCATAGGAGCGAGTGTACTTTTTTGCATATTGGCCATATTGATATTTAAAGCCAAGAATAAATAAATTTTTCTACTTTAAGTTTTTGATGTATTGAGAGCGATTAATTTACATCCCAATTGTCAAAACTTTGTGTAACTTGACACACTCAGTCTATTCCACTATCATTTTAAAGAACGTAAAATTTAGAGGTTCATAGCGCAAACCCTCTTTAAAAAACTATGGAACATGCATATATTGCCATGTCCACTTCTTGCGGACATGGCTTTTTTTAGGGATTTTGTGTTATGAGTTTCTTTCATTTGAAGGAGGACTTTATATGTCAGGAAGAACGCAAGAGCAAGGGCTAAAGGATTTAACTCTTTTAGGAAATCAAAATACAAACTATTTATTTGAATATACACCAGATGTACTTGAAGCAGTAGATAATTTACATACTAAGAACGACTTCTTTGTTAAATTCAATTGTCCGGAATTTACAAGCCTATGTCCAATGACTGGTCAACCTGATTTCGCAACGATGTATATTTCATTTATTCCAGATAAAAAATTAGTGGAAAGTAAATCGTTGAAATTATATCTATTCAGTTTCCGAAATCATGGAGATTTTCATGAGGACTGTGTCAATATCATCATGAATGACTTAATCAAATTGCTTGACCCTCGTTATATTGAAGTATGGGGTAAATTTACGCCACGAGGTGGATTATCAATTGATCCATGGTGTAATTATGGTCGTCCAGGTACAAAATATGAAAAAATGGCAGAACATCGCTTACTAAATCATGATTTATATCCTGAAAAAGTGGATAATCGCTAAGAATAATAGGATTGATAGGAAAAGTTTGCTGACAAGTTAATGTGAGTAAGCTTTTTCTTAATTGGATCAAGCATAATAAAATTGTAAGCGGAAATTTTTAAAATGTAATATGATAGAGAAGAAATATTATGAAATAATCAGGTGATACTATGCCAGCACTTACTATGGATCAAGTGTTGATGCTTGATTCGTACAATGTTTATACAACAGAACCAAAACGCGCTCTATTTACATTAGAACGTGTGCATAAAGAATTTTTCCAAGAAACTGAGTTTGCGGACTTGATGCTTGGCATTACGAATGCATCTTCAAAAACCGCCGCCATATCCCATTTTTCGAAACGTTATGGTCAATTTATCGCAATGCAATTTTATATGTTAACTGCTTACGATGAAATTTGGGACGGTAATGAACGTGATTTGCAATTTGATGCAACGCAGGAAAATGGCCTGTATACAATTTGTATGTTTGCCAATCCGAATGACTGGCGTTATGTAGATGACTCAGAGCGTGAAACGGTGATTTCAACTATTTTATATAAACAGTGTTTTCAAATCGTGAAAGACTTACGAAATACAACGTCCATTTCACCACGTGTCATTTGGGATAATTTCTTTGTCCATATCGTGAATGTGTATGCGAAAATACTTGATGATCCAAAGCTTGCTGACAAAGCGGTGGAAGATTTAGAAATACTGGAATCAAAAGAAGTTTGGACCCGTTTTAGCGATAAATCATTATTTTATGATTATACTAAAGGAAAAGCACCCACTTCTCTTGTGAATCAACCTATTCGAAAATCATGCTGTTTGTCAAAAGAAATTCCTGGCCTTGGTGCTTGTGGCTATTGTCCACTTGAACAAGGATAAAAAGAGAAGCACATGAAATACTGTGCTTCTCTTTTTAAAGTTGAAGCATAAGAATACGAATCGATTACATAAAAAGGAGAATTCATTTTGAACTATTGTCTTAACATGCCGCGTTTTGGCCAACACTTTGAATTAGGAGAATGGCCAGAAAATGCGGTAGTAGAAGGTAAAGGTGCAGACTACTGGGGCGAAAGTGTTTGCGGACTAGCATGTATAAGAATGATCATGGGTCACTATCAGTACCCAGTTCCATCAGCTTATGATCTTCTCGTAGAAGGAATCCGAATACATGCTTATTGTGAAAAAGGTTGGATACACCAAGGATTAGCAAACATTGTTGCAAAATATAAATTACAGGCAAAACCAGTTCCAATAAAAGATGGAGAGGAACTAGAAGTGTTGGTAACAAATTATGGCCCAGTTATTGCATCCGTCACTGGACAACTTCCAGAAGACGGTAGAAAAGGCGGTCATCTGATCGTCATATGTGGAAGATACATAGAGAATGGGGAAATGATGATTACATTCCGAGACCCATCAAGATGGGGAAAACTCCACAGTATCGTTCCAGAAAAACGATTTCTTGCTAGCTTCACAGGACGTGGAATTGTGTTTATGAATAAATGAACAAGTTCTTTTTACAAATATAAAAATAACATTTAACTTTTTTATAAAATTTCAAGACAAAAATATTGACTAATTATTAGTAATCTTATAGGATTTAATTGACTAATGAGTCAGTTGAGGTGAAGTAATGGTACAAGCAGATATTCGTAGACAAGAAAGAGAAGAACAATTGATCAGCATAGCCCTTGAATTATTCGCAACAGTTGGTTATGAGCATACGAAAATTTCAGATATTGTAGCCCGTGCGAATGTATCCCAAGGAACATTTTACTGGTATTTTGATAGTAAAGAAACAATTGCAATCAAAATGCTAGAAAAAGGTAGAGAAAATGTGTTGAAGTCTATTGCGATTGGGTATAGAAAATCAAAAGCTTCAATAGAAGAATCTGTTCAATCAACGAGTCATTTATTTAAACATATTTTTAAATTTGCCGAGGAAAATCCCTATTTAATGTACATACTATTAAAAGGATTCCATTCTCAACCCATTTTGCAACAAAAGGTTGATGAAATTAAAGCAGATATGGAAGCAGCCTTTGCCAAAAATATTGAAAGAGCAAAAGAGTTAGGAATGGTTAGTCAGTTAATTGAACCAAAAATGCAGGCAGTGTTTATCATGAGCTTACTTGAGGGTGTGCTCTCTAGATGGTTGTTTTCCAAACGAAGCGAAGATCATCCTTTTGCTGACAAATCTTTGCAACAAATAATTAAGGAGACCGTACACTTTGAATTTTTTGGTATTTTCGGTGTATGAAAATAGGAGGAACATTACATGAAAAAAATAAAATGGCTGTTATTTATCGTAGCCGCATCCGTACTTGTGCTTAGTGCGTGTGGAGGTACAAGCTCAAATAAAGGTGCCAGTCAAAATGCAAGTGGTAACAAACTTCAACAAATTCAAGGAAATGGCTCCATGACAATCGGGATTATGGGCACATATGCTCCATACAACTTTATGGGAAAAGATAAACAATATACAGGATTTGACGTTGATATTGCGACTGAAATTGCAAAACGTATGAATGTGAAACCAAAATTTGTGGCCCAAGAATTCTCTGGCTTAATCCCAGGTTTACAAAAAGGAAAATTTGATGTACTTGTCAGTCAAGTAACGATTACAGAAGAACGTAAAAAAGCAATCGACTTTTCAGACCCCTACATCACAAATGAAGTAAAAGCAATTGTTAAAGCAGATAACACCGATATCAAATCAACAGCAGATTTTAAAGGAAAAACGATTGGTGTTGGTCTAGGAACAAATGATGAAACTTACCTACGAAATGATCTAATGCCAAAAGTGGGCGATTTTAAAATTAATACGTATGATGATGTCATCACAACTTTAAAAGACTTAGATGCTGGTCGTATCGATGCAACCATTAATAATGTTTTTGCATTAAAACCAATTGTTGAACAAAATGGTTATAAAATCAAAGCTGTGGGAGACCCCATTAAATCTGACAAAGCTGCAGTTGCTGTAAAAAAGGGAAATCCTCAACTAGTAGATGCGATTAACAAAGCATTACAAGATATGAAAAACGATGGTACTTACAAGAAAATCTACGTTAAATGGTTTAATGAGGAACCACCAGCAGAATAAGGAAAGTAGGAAATACACATGGATTTAATCATTGAAAATATACCCTTTCTTTTAAAAGGGGCATATTACACATTACTTATAACAGTGGTATCCATGTTCTTTGGTTTAATAATAGGCTTACTTGCTGCGATTGCTCGAATTAAGGGCAATCGCTTTCTGCGTAATATTGCAAGAGTCTATGTTTCTATTATTCGAGGAACACCACCATTAGTTCAAATTGTGATCGTCTATTATGGATTAGTTGATTATGGAATTGAACTTGGACCATTAACAGCAGCATACATCTCGCTTAAGTATTAATATTGGCGCATATGTTTCAGAAGCCTTTCGAGGTGCTATACAATCTGTGCCAAAAGGTCAAACGGAAGCAGCACTTGCAACAGGAATGACAGAAAGACAAGCGATGAGACGCATTATTATTCCGCAAGCCATTCGATATGCCATCCCGCCACTAGGGAATACTTTTGTCGGCATGTTAAAAGAAACATCTCTTGTTTCGGTCATTGCGGTAACGGAATTAATGCGTTCAGCTCAATTGTTAGTTGCTCAATATTATGTATACATGCCTTTCTATCTATCAATTGGGTTTATGTATTGGATTATGAGTACGTTCTTTACATTGATCTTAAATAAAGTAGAAAAACGATTATCTGTTTACTAGGAGGTGTGTGACATGATAGAAATCAAGCAACTTTACAAAAACTATGGAAGTAATGAGGTCTTAAAGAATCTCAACCTAACCATCCCTGCACATCAAGTAGTAGCTGTTATTGGACCGAGTGGTTCTGGTAAAAGTACGTTCTTAAGATGTATTAACGGATTAGAAGAAATCACTAAGGGTAAGATTAGTGTAAATGGTCATGAAATAGATGCACAAGCACCGAAAAAAATAGCACAAAAAGCAATTTATGCGATTCGCCAAGAAACGGGAATGGTATTTCAACAATTTAACCTATACCCACATAAAACCGTTGTAGAAAACGTTATGGAAGCACTATTAGTTGTAAAGAAAATGGAAAAAGGAAAAGCACAAGAAATTGCATCAACTTTACTGAAAAGAGTGGGGTTAGCTGATAAGGAAGATAGTTATCCCTCTCAGCTTTCTGGGGGACAACAACAACGTGTAGCCATCGCTAGAGCATTAGCAATGGAACCTCAATTAATGCTATTCGACGAACCCACTTCAGCACTCGATCCAGAATTAGTGGGAGAAGTCTTAAAAGTAATGAAAAGCTTAGCTGAAGAAGGTATGACCATGATCATTGTTACGCATGAGATGAACTTTGCAAAAAATGTAGCAAATCGTATATTGTTTATGGCTGACGGAGTGATTGTGGAAGATGCTGAACCTAAATCCTTTTTTGAACATCCACAAACAGCTAGAGCGCAGCAGTTTTTAAAACAAGTTAACGAATTTTAAGGAGGACTATACAAATGCAAATTACAGCAAAATGGCAAGGTGGTCGTGCATTTGAAGCAGTTGGTGCTTCAGGTTATAAAATGTCGATGGATGCTACTGCTAATTATGGCGGAGAAGGACAAGCGCCAACACCTACAGAAATGCTTTTAAGTTCATTGGCAGGTTGTATTGGCATTGATGTTACGATGATATTAAAACCACACTTAGATAAAATCACAAATATAGATATCATTGTAGATGGAACTCGTCGTGAAGAAATGCCAACAGCTTTTACAAAAGCACATCTTACATTTAAAATCGATGGTGAGATTGATGCACATAAAGTTTGGAGAGCGATTAAACTCGGAGAAGAAAAATACTGTGCAGTATCTGCATCATTAAAAGCAGACATAACACATTCACTTATTTTAAATGGTGAAGACATCCCTTTTGAATAGGTACGAATAAATATAAGCAAGGAGAAGGATGAAATTTCTCCTTGCTTTTTATATTTTATTAAAAATGCCTCCTTCTAAATTCATATAGTTATATCGAAAAAATAAGAAATTTGATTTAAATACAGAAAATATTGTCAATTTATGATGGAAATAATTTATAATAAACGTACAGTGAATGAGAAAGAGGAAATTTCATGAATCACAAATTTTCTATTGGCCAAATGGCTCGATTAAATGATGTTTCAATCAAAACACTTCGTTATTATGATGATATTGGTTTATTTAAGCCGCACTTTGTAGATAGCTGTTCTGGTTATCGCTACTATAGTGTTGAACAATTGAAAGAGTTAGATCTTATTTTGTATTTAAAAAAAATGGGCATACCGTTAAATGATATAAAAAAGCAACTTGAGAATCGTACCCTAGATGATTTTATTTCGATGTTAGAAAATGTTCGGAAAATCACACGAGAAAAGATTGAAGTATTAAAGCAAATTGAGAAAGGTTTGATTTCAAGCGTTACAGAGCTAAAAAATTACAAAGATAACGAAAATATTGGGAAACCCTATATTGAGCAAATTAACTCTCATAACATCATTGAGGTCAATAAAAAATTTGATTCTATTAAAAATATGGAATCAGAACTAAGACAACTAAAGAAACATAACGATTCAAACTTTCCATTTGTCATTGGAAATATAGGTTATCTGAAAATTTTAGAAAATAAGCATTCATTATATGATGGAATTTTCTTGTTAGTCGATCCTAAAAAGCATCATAAACTAGATAAAATTAAAATAATTGATGAAGGAAAATTTGCAGTCATTCGTTTTAAAGAGAACTCAAATACAAATAATGATCAGAAATACATAGATAAATTAATCCGTTATGCTAAAATCCATAACTACCAAACGGAAGGTCCTCTATATATTCGAAAAATAGTGGATGGCGTGATTTCAAAGCATCCAGATGAATGGATGAAAGAAATTCGAATCAGGATTTATCCAATGATAGGAATTTAAAACTAGAAACCACAACTATTACTTGTGGTTTCTTTCATTTGAATACATTAGAAGTTATTTTAAGTAACTTCTAATTCTTTCTTCTTGAATAATTTCAATAGAATGTCCACTTTTTAATAATTGCTCGGCTTTTATTAGTTTCGAACTTTTCTGACCATACGAAACTTTATTCCAGCTACTATTACTTACAATTAATATATCAGTGTGTGTATTCACTGAATTGCTAAATATTCCACCAAGAGATTGTACCTTCTTGGCTGCCATTGATCGGGTTAATCCTTCTAGTCCGCCAGTAATAACGATATTTTTTCCTTTAAAGTAAGATGGAGTGGTGATTGATGTGGAAGTTAATTGAGCCATCGTTGTAGATTTGGTTAAGTCATATACATTAAATTCATCCATGCGCTTTTCAAAATGTAATACAAGTTGTGCAATTATTTCAGCTTTCGGAAGCTCAAGGGGTATACCATATGAAAATGCTAAAGTTGGTAATGTGAAAAACTGCTGATTTGTCATTTTACTTTTGGCGAATGAAAGGGTACAACCAAAATCACAGTACGGTACAAGTCGATCAATTGACATACAGGATTCCTCTAATACTGCTTGATCAAATGCTCGATAATATGAAATCACCAACTGGTTTGTTAGCCAATCATTTAGTATAGGATAAAATTCCTTGAAAGTAGGGGATTGTTGCACCATATCTTCTGCTATTCCGTGCTGTGATGTGTGATATTCATCAAATGATTGCATAGGGTTAATATATGTAAAAAGAGAATCTGTCATTTTGTTCTGAACAACTTTTACAAGGCCAATGGAACAAATGCTATCCCTCCACTGATTTGCTGTTTCTATATTTATTGCGATAAAATCCAAAAGTTTGCCTCCTGTTGTCTGTAACTTCTTATAATAACTCCCCTAATTTTATCACATGCATAACCTGAAGAATTAATCATAGTATGAAGATGGATAAGTATAATTCGATATTAAGTTTGTAGAAAATTTTGTATACTATTAATTAGGAAGAATAAGGATTTTTAAAATTTTTCGGGGGTGCAAACATATGAAAACACGTGTAACTGAAGTTTTAGGTATTAAATATCCAATTATTCAAGGTGGACTAGCTTATTTAGCATATTCGGAATTAGCCGCAGCTGTATCGAATGCTGGAGGGCTAGGACAAATCACGGCAGCAACTCTTGGAACACCGGAAAAACTACGAGAAGAAATCCGTAAAATTCGTACATTAACTGACCAACCATTTGGTGTGAACTTTGCTATTTCAAGACATGATGGTAAATATGAACATTTATTGGAAGTAGCCATTGCTGAAAAAGTACCAGCAATCTCGATTACTGGAGGAAATCCACAACCCGTATTAGAACGGTTAAAAGACGAAGATATTCGCAAACTTGTACTAGTATCAGGCGTAAGACAAGCACAAAAGGCTGAAGAATTAGGAGCGGATCTTGTCATGGCAGTTGGACAAGAGGGGGGTGGCCACTTAGGTCGTGAAGATATTGGGACGATGGTTCTTGTTCCAAGAATAGCAGAATCGGTTACCATTCCAGTCATTGCTAGTGGAGGTATTGGAGATGGTAGAGGATTGCTTGCTGCTTTTGCTCTAGGGGCTGAAGGGATTGAAATGGGCACACGCTTTATAGCCACAAAAGAATGTGTTCATGCAAACAAAGCATACAAACAAGCCATTTTGAGTGGGAAAGAGACAGATACAGCTGTGATTATGCGATCATTAGGTGCTCCAGGTCGAACGATTAAAACTGAATTTACCGAAGAAATTGTTCATCTGGAACAAAAGAACGCTACTTATGAAGAGTTAAAAGATTTGATTAATGGAAAAGCTAATTGTAATTTCATTTATGATGGTAATATAAATGCAGGTTTTGGCTGGGCTGGCCAAGTGATGGGGCTTATTCATGATGTTCCTACTGTTCAGGAATTATTTGATACGATGATTGAAACTGCTAATTCTAGTAGAAAAAGAATTAATCATATTTTAGAAGAAAACCCAGTGGAACTTTAATAGTTGAAATTTTTTCTAAAAGACTGTTGAAACTTAGAATCTTAAGTTAATCTTCAGTCTTTAATTTTGTTCATATTTATTGATTAAGTTGGAAAACATAATAGTTATATGTTGCAGAATATTAATTTATTGAAGTTGGAGGACCTATGATGAACATAATAATCGAATGGGTTTATAGTACACCAAAAGGAATAGAAACAATTTTTCGTTCAGAAGAAATGCCTGCAGAAAAAGGGCTGAAATTAGCTCAAGATTTGGAGAAAACAGGGCGTACGAAAAGTATTTCATTCATAGACCGACACGATAGTACTTGGACATTAAAGGAAATGAAGCGATATTTAACAGAAGTAGAGGGTGAGCCACATAACATTACAGTCTATTTTGATGGAGGTTATGATCGAGAAACGAAAGTAGCTGGACTTGGCTGTGCAATCTACTTCGAACAAAATAGTAAACCTTACCGTCTAAGAAAAAATGCTCAAACAGTTGGATTAAATTCAAATAACGAAGCTGAATATGCAGCACTAAGTTTAAGTATAGTAGAACTAGAATTATTAAATGTTAAAAATATGAATGTCCGATTTGTTGGAGATTCTCAAGTTGTAGTCAATCAAATGAATGGTGAATGGGCAGTAATGGAACCCGAATTATTAAGCTTTGCAGACAGAATAGATGAAAAGTTAAAAACTTTAGGCATTCAGCCAGAATACGAACATGTTTCGAGAAAAATGAACACAGAAGCAGACCGATTGGCAACGCAAGCTATACATGGGATCGAGATCATTGCCCAAATTGAACTTGTGCTTGAAAATGATTAATCTATTCAAAAAAATCTTCTCCAATTAATTCGGAGAAGATTTTTTTAATCCAACTTTTTTCATTCCATTGTACAAGTAAAAAATATTTAACTAACATCCTTAATAAATAAAGACAATGTGGGAATACTGTCAATAATCACTAAATGCATATCTGTATTACTTGGAGGAGATTAGCCATGAGAAAGAGAATAATTATAACACTGTTCACCTTGATCGCACTGTTCACTTTGTCTGCTTGTGGGAGTAATCATGAAAACAAATTTGATATAAATAATAATGTAAATTTAGCACCTGATGATAATTTGAATATAGATAAGCAACAGTCTGTTTCAGAACAAAATCATTTTGATCATTCAGATACAGGAATAGTACCGAGTAACGTAAAAAAAGCAGAGAATCCGACTTATCCAGTGGGTAGTCGAATCATTATCAATGCCAATCATATGGAAGGAATGCAAGGCGCAAAAGGGACGGTTATCGGTGCCTATGACACCATAGCCTATACAGTTAGTTATACACCGACAAAAGGTGGAGCTGAAGTGAAAAATCACAAATGGGTAATTCAAGAAGAAATAAAAAAGTCAGATGATAAAATTTTAGCGCCTGGTGTAAAAGTGACATTAGAAGCAGATCATATGCCAGGAATGAAAGGCGCCATTGCTATGATCGATACAGGAAGAAAAGCAACAGTATATATGGTTAACTACAAGCCGACAAATGGTGGAAAAGAAGTAAAAAATCATAAATGGTTAATTGAAAGTGAATTATCCTCAGATAAATAATGAAATATAAAATTTAAAGTAGATCGCTCAATTTATAGTAAAATTTCATTGTTTGTCTAATAGAATCATTTAAAAAACTAAAAATAAAAATTACAAAAGTAGAAATTTATATCTTTAAAAAATGTAAATTTCTACTTTTTGTTGTTATCTATATACTGTATTTAAATGTAATAATTCCATATTATTCAAAATATTTGACTTGACACATAAAATTACTTATATTTTGAATATACTATTTCCTAATAACGGAAAAATTAGGAGGAAATTATAAAATGAATAGTTCATATAAAAAAATTAATAAAGTGATTGTAAAAGCAACTTCAAGAATATTACTAAAAAATTTTTAAAATAAAGCTTGTTTACTTTTCATTTCCTGCATGTATTTGAGCACATGGAATAGGCTTGTAGTAGGAATTGGCATTTCTTCCATGTTTGATTTGATCAATTGAAAAGCAGAAAAAGATTCGTTTTGAATTTTAGATTTCTATGAATATACGAAATTTAAGAAAAGGGATGGTGTTGGGATATGATGTGGGATACACTAGAAAAATTACGAGCACTACTTTTTGAAATTGTTGGTTGGGAAAGTCAAACATTAACACATGGCGAAAAGCAATTTTCAAAGAAATTAGAGGCAAAATTACAACAATTACAGTATTTCCAAGAAAATCCAAACAATTTAAAACAGTATGAAGTTGATCACGGGAGGCAAGTCTTATCCGCATTATACAAAAACCCCGATGTAAAAGAAACTGTTGTTCTAATTAGTCATTTTGATACTGTTCAAATTGAGGAGTATGGAGCATTAAAGCCATTAGCAACTATGCCAGAAGAATTAACGAAAGCATTTTTTGCGAATCCGCACCTATTAAACGATTCTGCAAGAAAGGATTTAGAATCAGGCGACTATTTGTTTGGCCGAGGTGTAATGGATATGAAAATGGGTCTTGCTCTCCACATGCAATTAATCGAACGTGCAATTGAAGAACAATGGCCAATTAATCTCTTACTCTTAACAGTTCCTGATGAGGAAGTAAATTCAGCAGGTATGCGAAAAGCCGTAATTCATCTAACAGAACTACAAGTGGAACATGATCTAGAAATTGTTTTATTTTTGAACAGTGAACCTTCATTTTCGCAAGATCCTAAGGACACGAAGGCATACATCTATTCTGGATCAATAGGGAAAATCATGCCTGCTGCATTATTTTATGGAAAGGAAACACATGTAGGGGAGCCACTTAAAGGTATAACTGCAACATATATGAGTGCGTTTCTTACAGCTGAAATGGAGTGGAATGACAAATTTTTAGAAAGTGAATTTGGTGAATTCACTCCATTACCTGTTTCTCTGCAGTTGAAAGATTTAAAAGAACAATATTCAACACAAACACCATATAAAGCTGTAGCTTTGTACAATGTATTCTTGATGAATCGTAGTCCAAAAGAGATTATGTTAATTTTCGAAGAAGTGGCAAATACAGCAATGGAAAAATGCCAAGGTCGTTATGATGTAATTTGCAAAAATCAAAACATTGAAGGGTTAGGGAAGATTCGAGTAATTCGATTCGAAGCATTAAGAGAATATGCTGAAGAAAAATTAGGATTTGAAAAGATTTCCGAAATAATAGCGGAAGTTGTTGCCAATGAATTGTTAGACGATCGTGAAAAGTCACTACGAATTGCTGATCAACTTTTGATTCATTGTAAAGAACTAACTCCTGCAGTCGTGCTCTTATTTGCCCCACCATATTATCCACCTGTAAACTCATCAGATAATGTGCTAATTCAAGGTGCGATGTCTCTTTTATTAGCAGAAGGAGAGAAGTTGAATATACCACTAACACAGATCCATTATTTCAATGGCATATGTGACTTAAGCTATTGCCAATTTCAAGCTGATGAAGATTGGCGAACTTATGAGAAGAACACACCAGTTTGGGGAGAAACATATAATATTCCATTCGAAGAAATTTCTCAGTTTAATGCTCCAGTAATGAACGTGGGACCTTATGGAAAAGATGCACATCAAATTTCTGAACGACTTCAAATGAAAAGTGGATTTGAGGAAATGCCAAAGTTATTAGAGGCACTTATTAAATATGTTTATTCAAATGGCAAGATTAAAGAAAAAGACATTGATATCAGTTAATACATTCAATTAGTAATGAAAAGATTTCTTTAATCATAATTTATAAAAAGTAATAATGAATCTTGATGAATATCGAGATGGAGGGATGTAATGGGATTATTCGATGGCATAATGGGAAATGCCACGGAAGTGAAATTAGATTTAGTTGAACATGAGGTAAAAGATTTACTGGCAAAGAATGAAAGAGTCGAACAAGCCTACAAACTATTACGTGATCTGTTTGTGTTTACAAACAGACGCTTACTCTTGATTGACAAACAAGGTGTAACCGGCAAGAAAACAGAATACCACTCCATCCCTTACAAAAGCGTTGTTCACTTCTCAATTGAAACAGCTGGTACATTTGATATAGAAGCAGAAATGAAAATTTGGCTATCTAATAGTGCAGAACCAATTGAAAAGAAATTCAATAAATCAATGAATATCTTTAAAGTTCAAAGCGTACTTGCCGATTATGTATTAAAATAACTTTTTGAACAATTACAAGATTATTACTTGAAATGGGCTACGCTTTCCACGTCCCAGCGGAGTGCCTTTTATATGCTAAACGTGAAAAGTGTGGTCTTACTTATTTTGCATTCAAAGCATAAGTATAGATTTACATTCATGTCATACTACTGCTAATTTTTTGATTTCATTATAAGTATGAAAGAAATCCGATTAATAAATTTTTATCTACAGTAAATAACTAGACAATTGTGTATGTCTAGTATATAATAATCTTCATAAGGTTCTTATATAGAAAAAGTTGAATTCACATATTACAAAAGTAATCGTGTTTGTTCGATTTATTTTGTAATATGTGAATTTTTTTCTTTCAAAAAGCTTATGTATTAATAATTTTAATTAATGGAGGTCATTTAAATGACACAAGGTACAGTAAAATGGTTTAACTCAGAAAAAGGTTTCGGTTTCATCGAAGTTGAAGGCGGAGCAGACGTATTCGCTCACTTCTCAGCAATCCAAGGCGATGGATTCAAATCTTTAGACGAAGGTCAAAAAGTTGAATTCGAAATTGAAGAAGGTCAACGTGGACCACAAGCTACAAACATCGTAAAACTTTAATTTTTAATTGTTCGTTTTACAAGTATCAAAAAACTAGAGGAATCCTCTGAAAAGGGGACCTCTTTTTTTATTGTTCGAATTCCTCATTTCTAAAATTAAGATCAGGCTTTCGGGGTAAGATCATGTTTTTAAATCAAAAAAATATTGCATGAATATAAATAGAGTGATATTATTAAACATGTCGAAAAAATATAATCGCTTTCATGCGGAAGTAGTTTAGTGGTAGAACATCACCTTCCCAAGGTGAGGGTCGCGGGTTCGATCCCCGTCTTCCGCTCCATGAAATGGAGGAATACCCAAGTCTGGCTGAAGGGATCGGTCTTGAAAACCGACAGGCGGGTCAAACCGCGCGGGGGTTCGAATCCCTCTTCCTCCTCTCGATTGGGTCGGTAGCTCAGTTGGTAGAGCATTAGATTGAAGCTCTAAGTGTCGGCAGTTCGATTCTGTCCCGACCCATATTAAAGGATGTCCAAATATAAATTTGGATGTCCTTTTTTTATTTTTCAGTCATGTTGGAGTAGGGCAGACAGTACAAATTAAAAGTGAAAAGGGCTAGAATGATACAATATTGTGTTAAATATTTACTGAAAAGGAATGGAGTTTAGGATTTGTAATGTCTGGAATTACAATTAACCAAAGAAAGAAAGGTATTATACTAGTTTTGTTATCAGCAATTTTTTGGGGTGTTGCTGGTACACTTGCTCAATATTTGTTTCAAGTAAAAAGTTTTAATATTGAATGGCTAGTTGTTTTACGACTATTATCAGCAGGTCTATTATTGCTCCTATTCAATTATTCAAAAGAAAAAGAGCGGATTTGGTCAATTTGGAAAAATAAGCATGATGTTGCAAACTTACTTTTGTACAGTTTTCTTGGTATGTTAGCAGTTCAATATATATTGAATGGATATATCCAAATAAAAGAAAAGAGTGATAAATCCATAAGGATTCCTCACTCTTTTTTGAATTATGATATACAAACAAAATTACTTAAGTTAAACTATGTGGGCTAATCATAACAGATTTTCACTACCAAAATCAATTATTTTATAACTTTTATTTGATCAACTGAATTATTCTTCAAACAAATCTTCTGCTAATGCTTCAATTTCTTTTTTAAGTTTTTTCGTTCCAATAGGATCAACTGCTATAGAATCACCATCTAACAGTACTAAGTCACCTACTTGGGCATTCTTCGGCATTTTTTCTTTTGGAATTTCAATTGTATGATCTTCAATTTCGATAATAGCTAAATCACCTTCAAAACGATCAATAATTCCCTTTTGCAATTATTTCTCCACCTTTACAGATATTGATTTTCCATTTGATGTAAAGACAATATTACCATGTTGATCTGTACGATATATTTTAGCATGCACTGCTTTTAGTCTATTTAAAGCATCAAAAGTGGGGTGATGATATCGATTTCCCTCGCCAACACTTATAGCTGCATAGGTAGGTTTTAATACCGCCAAAAAGTTTGAATTTGAAGCTTCTTTTGCTCCATGGTGACTTACTTTTAAGACATCGACTTTTTGAACTACGCCTGCATTTAACATATCCTCTTCGGCAGGTGTTTCTGCATCACCTGTAAATAAAAATTTCTTATCTCCATGTTGCATGAATAAAACACCGCTCCAGTCATTTAAATCACTTTTGGAATAATCCTTTACTGGACTAATGAAATGCAAGTCTAATGATGACTCTTTAAGCGGAATTTGGACATCTTTTTTTGCTACTTTAATCTTGAGACCTTGCGCTTTCACAGATTGCAAAAAGTTTCGATACGCAATTGTTGTGTGTGTGACTCGTGGTGCATATACAGATTTTACAGGGAATGCATCTATAATATCTGGTAATCCACCAATGTGATCGGCATCTGGGTGAGTTGAAACAACTGCATCTAATTGCGTTACACCTTGTTGTTTTAAATATTCGATTACTGTTTGACCTTTACCTTTGTTACCACCATCAATAATAATGTTTTCTTTTGGCGTTTGGATGAAAATTGAATCCCCTTGACCCACGTCAATTATATGTACACTTACTTCATCATTTACTGATGTTACAGGTTTTACATTAGAACCAGATGTTGAATCTCCAGGTTCTATAGCCTGTGTACATCCAGTAAGCAACAATATACTAAAAAGAGTTAAGAACAGTATAGTTAATCTATTTTTCATACATAATACCTCCCTTATGTATCTTATCATAAGAGATGAATGAGAACAAATGTTTGTTTTACTAATTAAATAAAAAGAGCAAAAAACTAATTTTTGCTCAAAAATAATAGTTGAACTACCTTTCAAAAGAGAGTATCAGCTATAAATGGCAATCTAGTTGGATTTAACTTTTTAGCAGTTCACTTTGCAATTTATTCTTTTCTTCCATTAAATGTTCAGCTGCTTCCATCGTTTCATAACGCATATCGACGAATTTTTGTTGAAGAGCTAAATATTCGCTTTGTATTTCTTCAATTGCCTTATGAATATCCAATATTAAAGGTTTAATCTTCGTTTTTTCTTCATCAAGAACGATGTATTCATCATTATTAATAAACACTTCTATTTTAAAGTGTTCCTTTTCAATCGAAAGATGAAAGAACAATTCTGCTAAAAAGTGTTTGAAATGTTTGTAATAAGCTTTTTTGATGGGACTGCTTTCGGGTAAATCTTGAAAAAGTTTACCGATTGTGGCTTGTTTCTCGAAAAGATCATCATAGTCGATGAGTCCGATTTTTTTAACAAAGCGTGTATATTCAATGTTAAATTTTGATTGGATTACATTTAATTCCGAATTGAAGTATTTAATTTTGTCTTCATTTCGAAGCATCTGCTTTCGTAGTTCACTTGGTTTCATATGGAAAAAATCCTCCTATTCATGGGTAATTATTACATAATATCATTAATGTGATATCTTAGGTAGAATATTGACTTTGCATTGACATGGTAGTAATAAACCGATTGATAATATAAAAAGGCTGTATCATAAGAGTAAAATCTTATGATACAGCCTTACTTTGATTCATTCATTATTCTATAGATATTTTATAATCATTGGCATTAATCATTTTAAACTTATAAGCAAACAATCGAAGTAATACAACATTTAATATTACTGGAAGAACTACGAACATGCCGATCATAATGATAATATTGGTAGTTGTCCAACCATCTGCAGTTAGATTAATGTAATTTAATGGTCCTATTAAACCTGAAATCCCAAATCCTGCACTCATAGGCGTACCTTGAATATTTAATACGCCTGCTAAAGCACCTAAAATTGCTGCTGTAATGAGCATTGGAAATGCCATTTGAGGCTTCATAAAGAAATTACGCATTTGAATTTTAGGTGAACCTAGAACATGTGCAAGAGCAGTTCCAAGTGAATTGGATTTATAACTTGCAATACAAAGTCCAAATCCGGCAGAAACAATACCAAGATTCGCAGCACCGGATCCAATTCCTGAAAGCATGATTACAGTTGCAACACCGACCGTTGAAATAGGGGATAAGATTAATATACAGAAAATAACAGCTATAATAGCGCCCATTAAAACAGGTTGTAAATCTGTTACATGCTGGATTCCGATACCAATTAGTCCAGTTCCAGTTTTAACAAAAGGTAAGATAGAATATCCGATCAAACCAGGTATGAAAATACATAATGTTGGCATTAAAAGGATGGTATAGTCTTTTAATTTTGTTCCAATGAATCGCACAAATAATACAGCTAATGCTGCAGTAATCCCTGTATTCAATACAATTCCAATACCGGCAAGTGTCATAACGCCATCTTTCATCGTAACAACACCACTACCTACAACAGCTGCTAGGCCAATACTTGCTGTTTGGATTGGAGTTAACTTAAAACTCATACCAACCATAACACCAATCAGTGCTGGCAACATACTCATTGCAATCACGGTTAAATTTAAGACATGTTGTAAAAAAGGTGCGTGCGGAATTAATAGTTTGAAGATTTCTCCAACTAAAGCATTAGGAATTAACGATACTACAATCCCTATACTCATTCCTGTTAATAATTTATTGAAAAACTCTTTCATGAAAATACTCCTCTCAACTCAAGGTTTAACTTTATAGTAAATGTAGTTTATTGCTTTAAAGCGAAAAAGTAAAGAGTAGATTTAAAATATTTCTAATAATCACAAAATATTTTGGACTAAAAAGCATGGAAAATTGGGAATTAATGTACTACTTGAGATAAAAGAGGAGGAGAAATGATGAAAGCAAGAAGCAGAATTAAATGTATTAGCTTTTGTCTACTCCTTTTGCTCTTAACTGGTTGTATGGAGCCAAATCATTCAGTCCAAACAGGTACAGTAGATCAAAAGGGTACAATTCAAATATCTAATACACTCAGAAATGAAAAAACTTACCAAAAGGGGATTCAAACATTTAATAATGGCCGAAATATAAAAGTCACGCCTGAAGAAATTGAAAACTTAAAAACACATTATATTCAATTCAGAGATAATAACCAAAATATAGTGATTGATAATTATAATGTTTGGCTTGATTCAAATAAAAAGCGTATTATCTTTACAGATTCGACTAAAGAGTATTCTTTCTATCAAATTGAGGATAATGATGCGGATTTTATAAAAAATTTAATGTTTAAGGATGAAGGAAGTAAATGATGCGTTGTATACTAAAGTAAAAACAGTTGGAGCGTGTAACAAAACATGTGGTTTTGGTATTTAGTAAGCTTTCTTATTAGTTTAGTTGCAACATTTCTCATCTATAAAATAACTCATGTCATTTTATTTGTTTTTCCACCGCTTGCAGTTATTTTAGTCCATCTTTACTTTAAGCGGAAAGCAAAGTAACTTTATTAAAAAGGCTAATTGCAATCAAATGCAATTAGCCTCTTCTTTATAATTCGTCAGCAATTCCTAAAATGATGATCCCAATCATGACAATAGCGATGACGAAATAGTGTTTTGGTGTTAGTTTTTCTTTTAAGAATATTCGTGAAAGAATTACTGAGAAAATACTATAAGATGCAATAAGGGGAGCAGCAATAATGGCATATGCACTCATTGCGTATACATAGAAGAATTGACCAGTTGTTTCAAGAATTGCTGCACATGCTTTATCACGCTCTTTGAAAATATTAAATTGGACTTTCTTTATACCTTTTAAATAGATAAATGCTATGAAAGCACAGATGAAAAATGTATATTCATAAGCCAAAAGAGCAGCATCTTCGCTCATTAATTTCAATTCATCAAGATAGATTCCATCTGCGAAAGTTCCAGCACCATCTAATAATGCATAAATAATAGGGAACATGATAGCCATAAATCCGAGTTGATATTTTTTATCAACTTGTACATTATTTAACCGTAACATTTGGTTTTCCTGTTGTTTTTCAACAACAGCGATTCCAATAACACCGATTGTCACAATAATTACACCAAATATATGTATCCAATCAATATCTTGATGGAAGAAGATGAATAGTAAAATCGCTGTAATGGCACCGGATGAGTTTTGTACTGGTGAAGAAATAGAAAGTTCTAAGTAACGAAGCCCTACATAACCAATTGTCATGGAAGCGATATAGAAGAACGATACTGGTAAATACTTAATCATATCAAAAGGGTGAAAATCAATACCTTTATATAGCATATAGCCAGTTGCATGAATCCCCATAACAAGTCCAACCATGACAACAATCTTTAAATGACTGAATTTGTCATTACGATCAGATCCCCGCTTATAAAATAAATCAGCACCACCCCATGCAAGAGCAGTCAGGATTGAAAACATAAACCACATGAATGATAATAGCTCCTTTATT
Source organism: uncultured Caryophanaceae bacterium (assembly GCA_963792445.1). Taxonomy (GTDB): domain Bacteria; phylum Bacillota; class Bacilli; order Bacillales_A; family Planococcaceae; genus Rummeliibacillus. The sequence goes on from CAWBWO010000006.1 coordinate 36,204, forward strand.
AAATTTTGCAACTTAACTATTATACGGATATTTATGACTATTGAAAAGAAAATAGCTTAGTAAAATTAACTACATTGTTTTTATGAAAATTAAAATATCGTTTCACAGAATTGGATTAATAAGGGTTAAAAACATGCGAAAGCAATATCAATTGATGGTACAATAGAAGCAATAAATCAAACGAAAGGTGAAAAGTCTATGATCGAAAAAGCACAGCACTATTTGCAACAATTTTTTGGTTACAAACAATTTCGTTTGGGACAAGTCAAAATTATTGAACATATATTATCTGGGAAGTCTTGTCTTTGTGTGATGCCAACTGGTGGGGGTAAATCTGTTTGTTACCAAATACCAGCATTAATGCTTGAGGGAACAACGATTGTTATTTCTCCTTTAATTTCTCTAATGCAAGATCAAGTGGATACATTGTTAGAAATGGGGATAGAAGCTGCTTATATCAACTCATCATTAAGTCAAAAAGAAATTCAGGACACAATCTTAAATGCGCAAAATGGACATTATAAATTACTATATATAGCTCCTGAACGTTTAGAATCCGAATCTTTTAGAAATTTACTCGCAAAATTATCAGTACCTTTAATTGCAATAGATGAAGCACATTGTATTTCTCAATGGGGACATGACTTTAGACCAAGCTATCGAGCAATCGGTCGATTAACTAAGCTATTTGACAAAAGACCAACTGTAGTTGCGCTTACTGCGACTGCAACACCAACCGTTCGGGAAGATATCTGTCAACAACTAAATATTGAAGAAGAAAATACGGTTATTACAGGATTTGCAAGAGATAATTTAAGTTTCTCAGTGATAATTGGACAAAATAAAGAACGCTACATGAAAGATTTTGTAAAGAAAAATGCGCAGGAAGTTGGCATTATTTATGCAGCAACAAGAAAAACAGTAGATCATCTTTATGAAGTGCTAAAAAAAGCGGGATTACGTGTTGCAAAATATCATGCCGGATTGTCAGAAACAGTCCGTTCTTCAGAGCAAAATCGATTTTTACATGACGAAGCCTCTGTGATGGTCGCAACAAATGCCTTTGGGATGGGAATTGATAAGTCCAACGTAAGATTTGTAATCCACTATCAATTGCCAAAGAACATGGAAAGTTATTATCAAGAAGCAGGAAGAGCTGGTCGAGATGGATTACCAAGTGAATGTGTTCTTTTATACGCTCCACAAGATGTTCAAACACAACGTTTTTTAATCGATCAAACGGATGATCGAGAGCGAATCCCTCAAGAACTAAAAAAGCTACAAAGTATGGTTGACTATTGTCATACAGAACACTGTTTACAACAATATATTGTGAATTACTTTGGAGAAGCTGGGGAAGAGAAGTGCGGTAAATGTGGCAATTGCACGGATCAACGTGAAATATTCGATGTAACAGTTGAGTGCCAAAAAGTATTATCATGTGTCATTCGTATGGGGCAAAAATTCGGCAAAACCATGGTCGCACAAGTATTAGTAGGTTCTAAAAATCAAAAAATACGTAACTTTGGATTTGAAACTCTTTCAACTTATGGATTATTGAAAGAAATGACGATCAAAGATGTAACGAATTTTATTGAATTTATGATTGCTGAAGAGATATTAGCAGTAAACCAAGGTTCAATGCCAACAGTCTTTGTAACACCAAAAGGAAAAGAAGTTCTATTATCAAGTAAAAAAGTATATAGAAGGGGTATTGTCGAAACAAAACAAATTGTAAACGAAGACCCACTTTTCGAAGAACTTCGTGTTATAAGAAAAAAATTAGCTGATGAAGCAAACGTACCGCCATTTGTTATTTTCTCTGATAAAACTTTAAGAGATATGTGTGCAAAAAAACCATCAACTCATTTTGAATTTTTAGAAGTAAATGGTGTTGGTCAAAACAAATTAGAAAAATACGGAGATATTTTCTTGAACACCATTGCGAAATTTCAAACAACTTAATCAAAGGGAGTTTTGAAATTGCTATTTCAGGAATTAGTAACGTATGGTAATAATCGTTCAATACTTAAAAAGCGAATAAAAACAAAAGAACCAACATCAAAAGGATGTTAGTTCTTTCAAAATACTTAGTTGTGCGTGTTTTTCATCTAACAACACAATTCCTGTGACTCCGTTGACTGTTTCAGAATGGATAATTTTGTCCTTCAAAACAGGAAGCAATTTTGGGGAAAGTGCGACGTGGATACCCTCAATATCCATTATAATATCCGTGTGAATAGGGGTATCGATATCTGCAGCAAATTGCATCCCATTTCGATCTGCCACTGCATAAAAGCGGAGCAGATGATATTTATTATCAGCTGTTAAGTTATTGATAAATTTCTTCCCCTGAATGGTTAGTCTCATAGTGAAATCATCCTTTACGCAAGATCAGAAATCGTTAATATGTTGAGAGTATTCCACGCGCTACATCGATTTAAACAAGAAGTATTACGAGAAATTTAAAAATTTTTATTTTCGTGTAAGCCATTCCGCAATGATGAAAAATAGGATAAAAAAGGCAAATGCTATAACAAAAAACCATATTGGTACTTCACCAAAAGACAACAAAGACACCCCCGGTCAATTCATATTGTAATAGTAGCATACTAAATGAAGTGTATTTTAATAAAAGAACATATAAGTTTACCACTTACAAAAGATTTTCTAAAAAATTCGCCGTATTTTAGGACAAATGTAGCAAAATCGTATAAAATAGTTGTTGTTATCTATTTAAATTTACTTGGAATTCTTAAACTTATCAAAAAAGTAGTGTAAGTTAAAGTTTGACTTTAGTTAAGAGAGGTTGTTTTAAAGAATGATTCATTTACAATGGAAAGATGCACCAACAATTAAAACCGTTACTTGCAAAAATACAAATGCAAAAAAATACCTAGTTTCGAATGTTCTAACAGTTGGAAAAGAATATGAAGTGAAAAACGAAACAGAAGAATTCTTATTTGTTATTGATAATACTGGCAATATTGGTGGTTATTATAAAGAATACTTCGAATAATGTTTTTGAACTTTAAGCTTTTCGCTGACTTATAATAGCGAAAAGCTTTTTTATTTAGGCTTTAGTAATCATACGTTATGGAAGGAGATCTAATAATGCAACAAATTATCCAACAAGAACAAGGTTTAAGAAAAACTCGTAAACATTCGGAAGAAGATTCACTTTTAATTGGAGATAGTGGCTACATTTCTCCAAATGATTATTTATGGGAAGATGTATTATTAAGTGTTACTTTAAAAAAGCCTGTATTATTGAAAGGTCCCTCTGGTTCAGGGAAAACTAAAATGGCAGAATCATTATCGAACTTTTTTAATCAACCGATGCATAGCATTAACTGTTCTGTTGATCTTGATGCGGAAAGTCTACTTGGATTTAAAACAATGGTTCAAAAAGATGGACAAACAATGATTGAATTTGTAGAAGGACCTGTTGTGAAAGCGATGAAACAAGGTCATTTACTATATATTGACGAAATTAATATGGCAAAAGCAGAAACCCTACCGATTCTACATAGTGTACTTGATTACAGACGTATGTTGACCAATCCTTTTACAGGGGAAGTTATTCAAGCGCATCCTGATTTTTGTGTGATTGCAGCCATCAATGAAGGATATATTGGGACAGCGCCGATGAACGAAGCGTTAAAAAACCGTTTTGTATCATTTGGTATTCCGTATTTAAATGGTGATCAATTAAAAGAATTATGGCAAAAGGCATTTCCTAGCATACCAAACAAATTGCAATCATTCATGCTACATTTAGCTGAAGATTTAAAACAACAAGTAGTGAATGGATTACTAAGTGAAGAAGCAGCATCAGTTCGTAGTTTACTTGACGCAACAGAATTGGCACAATATATGGATCCACTGAGAGCAATCCGATATACCGTAGCTGAAAAGTTAGATGATCTAAGTGAAAAAGAATTAGTAATGGAATTAGCAAAAACTTGGATAAAGTGAGGTTTTTAAAATGGCCGAACTAAACCGTTTTATACAATTTAATAATGAACAAATCGATCCAAGATTGATGTTACATTATGAGCAATTAGCAAAAGCTCTTGCAAATGCACCATTCTTAACGATTACAGAACGGCAATTAATCGAAATGAAACCACAAGAGAAGCAACTAGCCATCAGTGTATTCTGGCGTCATAGAGATCTGGAAACTACACATTTAGGCCGACTTTCGGATATTTATCTATTAACATGTGGATTTTGGCAAGAATTTTCAGTTGCAAAATGGCTGTTATTTGAAGAAGAGATACAAGATCACCCGTTTAAAAAGTTATATAAGCAATTAGTAATTCTAGTGGAAGAATTTCGATTAATGGATTTGGTTGTGACAAAGAGACCAGGTACAAGTAAAGCTATAGAAATTCGAAGAAAAGCATACATTGATTCACATAAACACCGATTTGAAGTAAATTCTCAAAAAGGGTTTATTGCTGACGCCTTCATTAATTATTTATTTTTGGCAGCACACGCGGGAATGATGCTTTTACCTCAAACTGAACTAGCAGAAAAATTTGAGCCTGCTCTTTATCCATTTCAACAAATTTATGACGTAAAATCGACAAAAGATAGTATTGATTTAATTTATCGAATAATCCCTTATGTAGCAGATCATATTCAAAAAGATGTCACACTCAATTATTATGCATTGATGGATTCAATTCCAAAAGCAGCGAAATTTCATGAAACTAATGGTGTAAAAGGACAAGAATGTGGGGATCAACAAAATGCCAAGGAAACAATTGAGCAACTATTTCGGACTTGGCACAGAGAAACGAAGGAAGAGTCTGGGGTTCATTTACGTTATGAATTAGAGAGAGGAAATGCTTCAAAGTCATTAAGTTTAGAGGCGGAAGAAGGACAAGGCGGTAACGAAATTTCTGAAGAAGGAACTGGAGGTGCACCAAATACAAATGCAACTCTACAAAAATCTTCGCTAAATGAAGCAAAAAAACTTCCACGTGGAAAACGGCAAGCAGGAGCAGACTTTGGGGAACAGAATAAACATGTCGTTTTTGAAGAAAAAAGAATTACTCGAACAAAAGATTGGGACGCCCTCACTACATTAGCACTTTGGCGTTTGAACCAAGCCCCAAGCGTAAAAGCAATTACTACAGAATTTCGAAAACGGATGGCTCAAAAGGAATTGGCAAAGAGAGAGAATTTAACAAAAGGTAGATTAGATTCTTCAAAATTAACCAAATTTCTATTAGAAGATAGACCTAAACCATTTTATAAAAATAATGCCCCAGCTAAACCATTAGACGCTGTTTTTGGATTGCTAATCGATGGATCTGCTTCTATGATTGACAAAATGGATGAAACAAAAAAAGCTGTATTATTATTTCATGATGTGTTAAGACAAATGAATATTCCGCATGAAATGGTGTCTTTTTATGAAGATGCATATGAGGCAACACCTGAAATACAGCCAAATACTTTTGAATGGTTGCATAAATTAGAGGATGGAAATAAAGATGATGGTTCAGCAATAATGTCACTTACGGCACATGAAGATAATCGTGATGGTTTTGCCATTCGATGGATGACAAAACGATTAAATTATCGAGTTGAAAAGCATCGATTTCTTTTAGTGTTTTCTGATGGAGAACCATCCGCTTTTGATTATGCTCAAAATGGAATCAAAGATACAGCAGAAGCAGTAATAGATGCGAAAAAGCAAAATATTCAAGTGATTCATTTGTTTTTGAATACGGAGATGCCAGGGGAGGAGCAGTTACAACTTTTCAGAATGATTTATGGAAACCAAACAGTTGCTGCTGATAGCGTGGAAAAATTTACAGATGTTACATTAAGACTCTTACGGAAGATGATTTCATTCGTTATTCAAAGTCAATAAAAAAGAAAAGGAGAGAGACAAAAATTTGTCTTCCCCTTTTTAATAAGGTGATTTTTGTTGATGTTGAGTATGAATAGCTAAAAGTCTTTGTTTTAAGTCTTCTTCCATACGGGCTATTTCGATTTCAGCTGCTTTTCGTTTTTGGCGTCCATCAGCTTGAATTTGTAACGTTTCTTCAATCGTTGAAATTAAGTTTTCTTGTGTTTTCTTTAAAGTTTCTATTTCGACTAATCCTCGTTCGTTTTCTTTCGCTGTTTCAATTGTGTTTACCTTTAACATTTCAGAGTTTTTCAATAGTAAATCATTTGTTGTTTTTGTCACTTGTTTTTGCGCTTCTACAGCTTTACGTTGATTGTTTAATGTTAGGGCAATCGCAATCTGGTTTTTCCATAAAGGAATTGCAGTCATAATAGAGCTTTGAATTTTTTCAGCTAAAGTTTGGTTTGTTTGTTGGATCATACGAATTTGTGGTGCCGTTTGTATTGTTATTTGGCGAGATAATTGCAGGTCGTAAACCCGCTTTTCAAGGCGATCTACAAATTGTGCAAGGTCATTGAAATCTTGCACATCCATTTGATCTTGAGAGAGTTCAGCCTTTTGTTTGAGCTTTGGTAACATTTCAGTAACGATTTCTTCTTTTTTAAGTTCAGCTGCTGCAATATAAACATTTAAAGCTTGAAAATAGGTTTTATTTTGTTCGTAAAGCTGATCTAACATTTTAACATCTTCAACTAATCCGGCTTTAGAATGTTCTAATTGAATGCCAATTCGATCTATTTGCGTACTTAGTTTTTGGTATTTTGTCATCATTTCTTGTAGAGAACGAGATACGCGACCAAAAAATTTTCGAATGCCACTTTTTTTACTTTGTTGAAGCTCTTCAGGATTGAGTTCATTTAGTTTATCCATCAGATTTTTTAAAACATCGCCAACTGGACCGATGTCTTTACGTTGAACATGGTCAAGCATTTGATGTGAAAAACGAGAGAGTTCAGTTTGGGCATTTGCACCATAAGTTAATATGGATTGATAATCTCCAACAGGAATCTGTGCTGCTAATTGCTCAGCTTTTTTCTTATCTTCATCAGGCAAACGATCCATTACTGTAAGAGTTTTAGACTCTTGCGGAATGCTTGATTGAACAGGTTGTGGTTGGAAATCGAATGGATTACTTAGTAAATCATCCATTGATTTCGCAGAATTAGATGATGAGTCGGTCATTTTGAATCTCCTCTCAAGTTGCTGATAGTTGTTTTTGTGAAGTTGAAAGTTGTGCAAAATCCAACTCCATTTTCAGTTCTTCGATATCTGTTGCGAGTACTGCATGTAAGTCCTCTTGCATAATATTATTTAGGCCTTCTAATGTTTCTCGTGTTTCTTGCAAAGCTAAATGTACATCCATATCTTTTATTGGTTGTGTAGAGAGTAGGGCATACTTCTCTGTTAATTCACTAGCTGAGTGAAGATGTGCGTAGAAAAATTGCTCTACATTATAAAACTTTTTAGGGTTTTTATTTACAATATTTACGATTCTTTTAGCCAAACGATTCATTTCAAAAATTTGTTTAAATGTAGAGATAGAACGAACCTTTGTATAAAAACGATTTAAGTTTCGGAGTTCGCTATATGCTTCATTTAATTGAGATTTGATATGCTTGTACTCTGAACGAGTAAGACCTATTCTTTTTAAATATTTGGATAGTTGTATGTTTTTAATAATATAATTTGATGGTAGGTAGCTAATGATTGCAATCAAAGAGCTTATCCAAAAATTAACATCAAAATTAAAAGTACATATCATCCATGTCGATAGAATTACGATAAGATTGAAACTATTTCTGATTATAAATTGTCCAAATTTAAACATGGATTTTCCTCCTTCTAACTCTTCTTTATAAGTACGAATGAAGTGAGAGAAAGTTTCACTTTATAAATAATAAGAGATATTAAATTCAGATTGCGCTAAATTCAATATACTTTTAAGATAAAATTCATTTTAAAACCAATAATGAAATTGAATTGATACAATAATCAATTGAATTAATTTTAATATATTTTAAAAGAATTTGCTAAAGGAAAAGGTTAGAAAACTAAAAGAAGATAAATGTTTGAAAAGAAATAAATGGATCGACAGAATAATTTTTTGTTACGACCGTAAATGATATTGTTCAAGCAATATAATTGTTTTTTTACGATATTGATTGTATTTTTATTTCAATAGTTTAAAAATTAATTAGAAGGATTGACGTTTATGTATAAGATTATATATATGAAAGCAGATTATGAGCCATGGTGGGAATTTGAAGGATGGGAAAAGAACATCGTAAAAGAAAATGTTTTTGATCATAAGGAAGAGGCAACACGATTTCTAAATGATACGTTAAGAGAGTTTAACCAAAAATTTATGCATCATGAGCATAAGAAGGGACGTTTTTGGGCATTCTGGTCAGACGAAGAGGTTCAATTTTGTGAGGCATGTGATGAAGATATCCAAACATTTCACGGCATCATTTGGGAAGAAACCAAATAAACCCAAGTTGAAAGTAATAAACTTTTTGAAAAATCTTCAATTTTGTTGACATTAATTTTTAACATGTTATACTATGTTTAACAAATGAAATTGATTTACCGCAAACTTCCATTCACATATTACAAAAAGTGATCGGCTTGTCATCGGTACTTTATGTAATATGTGAATTTTTGTTTTGGGTTATTAATTCTTATTTGTTCAATTTTTATTTTTTTGGAGGTTTTCTCACATGAAACAAGGTACAGTAAAATGGTTTAACTCAGAAAAAGGCTTCGGCTTCATCGAAGTAGAAGGCGAAAACGATGTATTCGTACACTTCAGCGCAATCCAAGGCGAAGGCTTCAAAACTCTTGACGAAGGTCAAAAAGTAGAATTTGAAGTAGTTGAAGGTAACCGCGGACCACAAGCAGCAAACGTTACAAAACTTTAATTTGCTGATTAGGGGTAACTCGTTTACCCCTTACTTTTAAATACATAGTTTTGAACTCTTCACATTTATGTATTACAAAGAGTACCTGATATTAGATGCTTTTTGTAATATGTAAATCTTTGATCTCGGTTGAAAATTGCGTATTGATTTAAAATTTTTATTTATATGGAGGTTTTCTCACATGAAACAAGGTACAGTAAAATGGTTTAATGCAGAAAAAGGTTTCGGTTTTATCGAAGTAGAAGGTGAAGATGATGTATTCGTACACTTCTCAGCAATCCAAGGCGACGGATTCAAAACTCTTGACGAAGGTCAAAAAGTAGAATTTGAAGTGGTTGAAGGTAACCGTGGACCACAAGCAGCTAACGTTTCTAAATTCTAATTTAGAAAACTTAAGGAAGCATTCACACTTAACGTGTGGATGCTTTTTTTTATACAAAAATACATCTAAACAATTATTAAAGTAATATTCCTAGTATGACCTAGAAAAGAAATTTTATACAAATTAGTTTTCTCTTAAACTACAAATTATTATATATGAATTATATGCTATTAATCAACATTCTTCTTGAAAAATTCTTTCAGATATGAACACTTCGTGACAGAAATAAAAGATTTATGTCGAAAATGATTCTTTCTAATCAGTTTTAAAAATTAAGTTTATACTAATATTCATTGATATTATTAATAGTATTCCTCATGACGAGACTAACCAGATACATAAAAAAAGAAGGCAAAACTGGTAGTAAATAAGCTTTGCCTTCTATGATTAATGAGAATGTACTAAACTTTAATAGGGAAGTGTGAATCAATTAATCCAAGTTATTTGATTCTTTCCATTCTAAAAATTCATCATATGATAATTGTTTGTCTAAAATAGAACCATCTTCACGAATTTCAATTACGCGATTAGCGATTGTTTGAATAAATTGATGGTCATGAGAAGTAAAGATCATAGCGCCTTTAAAATTAATGAGACCTTCGTTTAATGCTTGAATGGATTCAAGATCAAGATGGTTTGTTGGTTCGTCTAATAATAATACATTAGAGTGAGAAAGCATCATGCGAGAAAGCATACAACGTACTTTTTCGCCACCTGAAAGAACTGAAGGGGATTTCTTTACTTCTTCACCACTAAATAGCATACGGCCTAAGAAACCGCGAAGGAATGTCTCTGTTTCGTCCTCTGGAGAGAATTGTCTTAACCAGTCAACGAGTGTTTTTTCGCCACCATTAAAGAACTCTTCGTTATCAAGAGGGAAGTAACTTTGAGAAGTTGTAATACCCCATTTAAATGAGCCTTCATAATTTTCATCTTCACCAGCAAGAATCTTCAGTAGTGCTGTTTTTGCAATAGCGTCTCCAATTAAGATAATTTTATCATCTTTATTCATGATGAAGCGCATATCTTTAAATTGTACTTCGTCTTCAATCGTTTTGCTCAAACCATCTACAGTAAGTACGTCATTCCCAATTTCACGTTCCATAGAAAAGTTAATGTATGGATACTTACGGCTAGATGGTTTTATATCGTCTAATTCAATTTTTTCAAGCATTTTCTTACGAGATGTTGCTTGTTTTGATTTAGATGCATTTGCAGAGAATCTTGCAACGAATTCTTGTAATTCTTTAATTTTTTCTTCTTTTTTCTTGTTTTGATCGGATAGCATTTTTTGTGCTAATTTACTGGATTCATACCAGAAGTCATAGTTACCTACATAAATTTGAATTCTAGAATAATCAAGGTCAGCAATATGAGTACAAACCTTGTTCAAGAAGTGACGGTCATGGGAAACAACGATTACTGTATTCTCAAAATTGATTAAAAATTCTTCTAACCATTTGATTGCTTTCAAATCCAAATGGTTGGTAGGTTCATCAAGTAATAGTACGTCTGGTTTACCGAAAAGTGCTTGAGCTAATAATACTTTAACTTTTTCAGAACCTGACAACTCTGACATAGTCATATAGTGCATAGATTCAGGGATTCCAAGACCTTGAAGAAGAATTGCTGCATCTGATTCAGCTTCCCAACCATTCATGTCTGCAAATTCACCTTCTAATTCTGCTGCACGAATTCCATCCTCATCCGTGAAAGGATCTTTCATATAGATTGCGTTTTTCTCTTGCATCACGTCATATAATCGTTTGTGACCCATCAAAACTGTTTCTAAAACTTGGAATTCCTCGTATTCGAAGTGGTTTTGTTTTAAAACAGCAAGACGTTCACCAGGATTCATACTAACATGTCCATCTTGTGGTTCAATATCTCCGGATAAAATTTTTAAAAATGTAGATTTGCCCGCGCCATTGGCACCGATTAAACCGTAACAGTTACCTGGCGTAAATTTAATATTAACATCTTCAAATAGCTTACGGTCGCCATAGCGAAGACCTACGTTACTTACTTGAATCATGCATGTACCTCCTTATTCACAATATTACTATTATATCATGGTTATTGTAATTGCACTATCACTTTAAAAATACCAAATAAAAAAGCGAAGAGAGTAAGGTACTCACTTCGCTAAATGATTCATTAATTATTTCTTCATTGAACCTGTTTTTTCAAGTCGATCATACATTTCAAATGCACGATTTAGAATATGTGGAGTTTGTGCATTGCCAGTAGCTTCTACAGCTGCATTGTAGTATTCCCATAATTGTTCTTTGTAGTCAGGGTGTACACAGTTGTTGATGATTAAAGGTACACGTTCTTTAGGTGCTAAACCACGTAAGTCAGCAATACCTTGTTCTGTAACGATTACATCAACATCATGTTCAGTATGGTCTACGTGAGAAACCATTGGTACGATTGATGAAATAGCACCGTTTTTAGCTGTTGATTTAGTAATGAAAATACCTAGACGAGCATTACGAGCAAAGTCACCAGAACCACCGATACCATTCATCATTTTGCTACCTGAAACGTGAGTAGAGTTTACATTACCATAAATATCAGCTTCAAGAGCAGTATTAATAGAAATTAAACCTAAACGACGGATTAATTCAGGATGATTTGTAATTTCTTGTGGACGTAATACTAATTTGTCAGCATATTTATCAAGATCTCCATAAACACGTTTACCTAGTTCTGCTGAAAGGGTAATAGAAGTAGCAGATGCGAAATCAACTTTACCTGCGTCGATTAAGTTAAATACTGCATCTTGAAGTACTTCAGAGAATACTGTTAGATGTTCGAATTCTGAATCTGCAAAACCATCTAAAACAGCATTTGCTACAGAACCAACTCCAGATTGAAATGGTGCTAAAGTGTTAGTTAAGCGACCAGCTTTAATTTCAGAACGGAAGAAATCAAGAATGTAATTCGCCATAACTTGAGTTTCTTCGTCAGGAGGAACAATTAGAGATGGTGCATCTAATTCTTCAGAAATGACAATTGCTTTCACTTTTGAAGGATCTAATTTAATTCCTTTTGTACCAATACGATCAGAAACGTGTGTTAGAGGAATAGGTTGGCGTTTACCTTGTTCTTCAGGGACATATATATCATGAATACCGATTAAAGATTCAGGTTGTGCAATGTTTAATTCGATAATGATATTTTCAGCTACGTCAGCAATAATTGGGTTATTACCAACAGATGTAGTTGGGATTAAGTATCCATCTTCTGTAATTGCAGAAGCTTCGAGGATAGCGTATTTGATTGGTCCAAAAATTTCTTGGCGGTATTGTTCGGCACTGTGTGATAAATGCATATCAGCAAATAAAACTTCGCCTTTATTGATTAATGTACGAATACCTTTATCGCCTTGGAAAGGGCCACGTTTGCGGATACCACCAGCAAGTGCTAAATCATGGTCAACTTCTGGACCTAGTGATGCGCCAGTATATACATCAATTTTAAATTTTTCATTTTTAGCACGTTCTGCAAGAGCAGCAGGCACCACTTTAGCATCACCAGCACGAGTGAAACCACTCATACCTACAACATCGCCATCAGAAATTAGTGCAGCAGCTTCTTCTGCTGATACTATTTTCTTTGTTAATTCTTTTAAACCAATACGGCTTTCGATTGTTGCTTCCATTTTCGGTTACCCCCTAAATAGTATGTTACTTATTTGTTCAACTCCATCTAAAAATTCGTAACATGATTTTGTAAAAACATCTTCATGCTTACGAATACTAAAATAAAAACTTTAGTCGGATGAAAGTTGATTTTGAAACAAAGATTAAATGTAATCGGTTTCTATCTATATTTTTACATAAAATCGCTAGAATAATCTACTATATTGATTAAATTTCTAAAAAAATTTTTTTAAAAGATTAAAAAACGATGTAAACAAATGGAATATTTAGGTTTTTTATAAGGAAAAAGCAGCTATTTACTAGCTGCTTTCGGAATATTATATTAACATTAATTGTAAAATAACTATTTATTTTTTCCTGCTTCGAGCACAGCTGCTAAAAACTCAGGTCCTAGCTCAGATAAATCACATCCTGAGGCGTTTGGATGTCCTCCGCCATTGTATGCTTTTGCAATTTCTGACAAATTAACAGTGTTTCCAATTGAACGAAGTGAAATTCGATTTTTTACAAGACTGATAATAAAAACAGCATCTATTTCTTCTGAGAATTTTTCTGCTAAATGGTTTCCTAACTCACTGAAGAAGGAATCTGTTTCAACAACACCTATATTTAATGGCGTAGCATGTCCTTTGAGTTGGAAATGAGGAACGATTACCATTTGCTTTGATTTTTTCTTCAAAACTTTGCGAAGTTCTTCTTTAGAAAAATCCAAATAAGTAATATCATCAGGCGTAAAAAATTGACCATTTACAATATAATCCATACGTGCGTGGATAAAGTCATGTCTATTTCTAGCATAGAAAATAGTATTTAAGTCGGTTGCTTCTTGAATTGAAAGTACATTCCAATCCCAGGTGTCGTATAAACGTATATCCTCAACTAAATGTACTAAACGGTCAAAGATTTTAACTTTTTCAGAATCCGAATACTCATATGAAATTTCGGTTTTCTCTGTTTCTTCATCAGTTACATGGAAAATAGGGGAAACTTCATATTCTGCATCCTTTAACGCTTTAAAAAGTAAAGTTGTGGCAGACATTTTGATATCATTTACTGATGGTAAAACACTAGCCCATTCATAATTATTTAAAGAAACTGCTGAGGCGTGGTGATCGATTAAAACAACAAATCGACCATCTGGTTTCTTATTTACTTTATCAATCATTTTAGCGGTATCATCATTTACACTTAAATCTGTGATGATTAATAATTCTTGATCATTTAATTCAGCTAAACGGGTTTGTACTGCTTCATCTACTTTTCGTGTTTCAACGTAGTAGGGGGAATGCGTGATACCATATGCACGAAGTACAATGGATGGGCCGACACCATCTAAATCTGTATGGGTAATTAAATGAATATGTTCATAATTTTGTAATCGTTTCGGCAATTTTTTAAAATTCAAGTCTTTCAGCGCCTTTCATATCAAACATAGATATTTATTATACCATTATTTATCATAAAATAATCGTTTGCTCATGGACAAATCCTTACTGAAACAAAAAAGTTGATCGAAGGGAATCTTCGACCAACTTTTTTGTTTATATGCGTTAATAGTTATTTAATTGCTGCTAACTCAGAAATAGTCTTCCCATTAAGAATTTGTTTGATCATCCCTATTTTTGGAGCGTAGTACGTATAGTTTTTACCATTGCCTTCTTTTACAACAACTACTTTTTTAAAAGTTCCAGCTTTTGTATTAACTGTTTTGTTTGTTGCGACAATTTTTAGAGTTTGGCCATCGAGACCTTTCCATGAATTGTTAAGTTTTACTGGGTATTTAATTGCAATCGTTGCGATTCCAATGTCTTTATATCCGCTATACAGTCCTTTTGTTGTCTCGTACTCCATTTTTCCAAATGCATCAGGTTGCGAATTCATAAACCAAAAATTCGTTAATGTTTTATTGGAAGGGTAGTTTGTTTTAAATGTTGCTTTGTAGTAATTATTAAATTCAGACCCTTTATTTTCTGGGGAATAATATGAATATATTTTCTGAGTATTCATAGCATAGCGAGTTTTTAAATTTGGACTAGCATTTACTAAATATTTTGATTGTATATACCCATAATCGAATTGTAATGAAACTTTTGACCATCCATTCGTATATTTTTTAAGTACTACTAATCCTTGATCATTTTTTATGGTATCCATAACTCTACTTTTCGTAGTAGCTTTTGTATATATTTTAGCTGATTTGTTTGTCCGAACTAATTTAAAAGTTTTGGTGGAAGCAGTTTTATACGTAGGAGAATTTTGATTATTAGTTAATTTTGTAGCGTTTGTAACATTTGATTGAGTTGCTGCGGTTGCAGAATTTGTTGGTGTTAAGAAAGAAGAAAATGTACCTAATGTTAAAGTGACTGTCAATGTTATTGAAATAAATGATTTTTTAAACATAACAAGAATTCCTCCTTTGATATACTATATATTACAATTGTTACAAAGTTCAAGTAACAATTGTAATATTTTCAAAAATAGATAATTTGAAATGAATTATCTATTATATAGCCTAAAATAGAACATTAAAAACTAAGAAAATAGTAGTAAAAATAGTTATTATTTATTTTCCTTTTATAAATATACGAAAATGAAAAATAAATATACCAAAAAGAGATATACAAAAGTAGGATTTCTGTAATTGATTCAATTATACTTCTGGGCTGGTAATATGGATTTGATTTTAGTATGCAATCGAACGCTTTCTCGTTAAGCAAGTGTCTGCAATTCAAATACAATCAACATACAAAAAATTTGCCTTCCTTTTAAAAATAGAAAAGCAAATTTTAATCAATTGAAAACATTTTTTATTAATAAGAATTATAAAAATCAATCATTATTGGAATTTTCGTAAATTACCTTCTAAATATGCAAAAAGTACATGACGATTGGTAAGCTGAAAATACTGATAATCGTAGTAACAAAAGTTGTAAAAGAAACTAGATCAGGTTCAGTATCAAACTGCAAAGCGAGCATTGTCGTATTGGCAGCCGCAGGCATTGCTGATTGAATAATGATAACAGCTTTAATCAAATCACTTAATGGCATAAACCAAAGTATAGCTGTTGCTAGAAGTGGTGATAGGACCATGCGAATAATACTGACAGATGAAACAAATTTATACTTTACTCGCGTTTTGGTAATAGATGCTAATTGCATACCCAATATTAGCATCACTAATGGAATGGAGGCATCTGCTACTAAATCGAATCCATTCATCAACGGCTTAGGAACATTAACATGCAGTAATTGGAGTAAAATACCGAAAATAGAAGCATACAACACTGGCATTTTAAAAACGTTATGAAGTCCTTGTTTGATGGTAGCTTGTCCTTTACCACCAATTGAAGCAAAGAAAATCCCAATTGAGTTCATGAGTAACGATTGTAGCACCATGACGATTACAGCAATATGAAAACCAGGAGAACCCAATGCGAACATGACCACTGGAGCCCCGTAATTCCCACTATTCATAAATACTGCACCAAGCATCATAGCTGATACTTCGGAGCGTTCTGCTTTTAAAAAATGAGCCCATATCCATGTGATGATAAATAAGAAGATTAGTAGCAATACTGCAAACATGCAAATATACAAATAATCCATTGTTAGTGCAGTCGTATAAAAAGTGCGAAAGGCTAAAAAAGGAGACATTAAATACAAAGAAACTGTAGAGATGGTTCTTATATCAAAACCAATGATTCTTTGACCGATATATCCGATTAAAAATACGATTAACACAGGCAAAATAATTAAAAATAAATCCACTAATGACACCTCTTAAATATTCATTTCCTATTATTATTTCATTTTCCTAAAGAATGGCAAGAACTTTTATAGGAAAAATGTAAAAAATGAATTTTGTGTATGGATCTATAATCTTTATCTTTCAAATAGATGATTTGTACTTTAGAAAGAAGACAATAAAAAAAGAAGTACATAAATTATGTACTTCTTACATGAATCCTATTTTTACTTATTGCGTCAATAAATATGCAAAGAATTATTTCCAATTTTCATTTAGAAATTCATCTCGACCTGATTGAGCACGGTCTTCTTGATAATGTTTGGGATTCTTTTTATAAAAATCTTGATGGAAGTCTTCAGCTGGATAGAAGGTTTCCGCTTTTCTAATCTCCGTCACAATCGGTTTCTTGAAACGGCCGCTTTTTGATAGATCGAGTTTGGATTCTTCGGCATCTATTCTTTGTTGCTCAGAATGGGTAAAAATTGCTGTACGATAATTACTACCACGATCTTGGAATTGTCCACCATCATCTGTAGGGTCTATTTGCTGCCAGAAGAGTTCTAGTAATTTTTTATAAGGGAAGATTTCCTCATCAAAGATAATTTGTACGACCTCAACATGACCCGAGGTTCCTTTTTTTACGTCTTCATATGTAGGATTTTCTAAATGACCACCCATATAACCTGAAGTGACACTATGTATTCCATCCCATTCGACAAATGGTTTGACCATACACCAGAAGCATCCACCAGCAAAAGTAGCAGTAGAAAGAGTTGTTTTTGTCATAATGAGACCTCCTTTGACATCATATTAATCCAACTTACTTGCGAAGAATTGCATCTACATCTAATATTTAGTGTACATGATAACACTCTAAAATAAAAGAAGGTAATGAAAGGAGAAAATAATATGGAAGAAAAACGTCACACGCATGTCCGAAAAAAAAGAAAGTTAAGAAAAGGACGTGTCTTTTTCATCATCATTATTTTACTAGCACTAGTTGCAGGAATTTATTCTTATACACAATATAAAGCAGGACAAAAAATAGCATCAAGCGTTCCTCATAAAACAGAAAAGTTTAATGGAGACGCAAAAACTAAGTCGAATATAGAAAATATATTATTAGTAGGCGTTGACTCTCGTGGAGAAGCGAAATCTAGATCGGATTCGATGATTCTAGTTTCTTGGAACAAAGATACAAATGATATCAAAATGGTCTCATTCATGCGTGATATCTATGCAAATATTCCTGGATATCAATCTTATAAATTGAATACTGCTTATTATTTGGGCGGAGTAACTCTATTAAAAACTACTTTGCAAAATATGTTTGATGTGGAAATTAATCATTATGCATTAATCGATTTTAAAAGCTTCGAATCATTAGTAGATATCGTTGCACCAAATGGCGTCAAAGTATATGTGGATCATGATATGTCTCAAAATATTGGTGTTAGCTTGAAAAAAGGAGAACAACGTTTAAATGGGAAAGAGTTATTAGGCTTTTCTCGTTTCCGTCATGATAATCTAGGTGATTTTGGCCGAGTAGATCGACAACAAAAAGCGTTAGAAGCATTGAAAAAAGAGGCATTATCACCAAATAATTTTAAAAACTATCCAAAATTATTAGGCGCAGTTCAAGGATATGTTGAATCAGATTTATCAAATAACCAAGAGGTTGCCTTTATGCTTTCATTAATTAAAGGCGGCATCAATATTCAACGTTTGACAATTCCAGTTGAACATAGCTATGACTTTGGATACTACCCACAAGCTGGATCTGTTTTGGAAATTAATGTTCAACAAAATCAAAAAGCTTTGGATCAATTTCTTGGTTCCAATAAGTAATTAAAGCGTATAATGAGGAGTGAGTTAGATAGAGAATATTTTAGAGATTGTGTTTTAAAGAGGGGGAAATTCGTTGCAACCAGATAAAAATTCTTTCTTCGCAACAAGATTTATCCAGTTTCTGGGTGGCAAAAATTTGTTGTATGGGTTAATTTCATTATTATTATTAGGCTGTATTATCTTAATCTATAATAAAATTTCCTTCATCTTTTATCCTATTGTTGTATTTTTACGCACAGTTGTATTACCAGTGATTTTAGCTGTTATTGCATTTTATTTATTAAGACCTGTAATGCATCTGTTGATGAAATGGAGAATACCGAAGATCTGGGCGATTTTTATCATTTATGTTGTTGCAATCGGGATTATTTCAATGTTTGTTACACTTATTTTTCCTTTTTTGAAAGAACAATTTATGAATTTGATTCAAGAGTTTCCAACTTACTTCATGCAAGTTGTTCGTTCAATTCAGGATTTTATTGAGAATTCAAAGCTAAGTGGAACATTAGCTAAATATAATTTTAATTTAAATGAAGTGTTAAATAATATTTCAAATCAATTAAATGATACGGTGAAAGATGCTGCAAAAAATTTAGGTACAGGACTAGCATCTGGGATTACGGGTTTTATTACTACTTTAACAGGTATTATCTTAGCGCTCATAACAGTACCCTTAATTTTGTTTTATTTATTAAAAGACGGTGAGAAACTACCAAAGTATATTATCAAACTTCTTCCTCCACGAATGAGAGAAGATACAGCACAAGTATTCCATGAAGCAGATCACCAAATAAGTAGTTATATACAAGGCCAAATTTTGGTCGCATTTTGTATAGGTGTCATGGTGACAATTGGGTTTTTAATCATCGGATTAGATTATGCAGTGGTTTTAGGAGTTTTGGCTATGGTCACAAGTGTTGTACCATATCTCGGTCCAATCATTGCCATTACACCGGCAGCCATTATTGCTGTCGTAAATGCACCTCTGATGTTGCTAAAATTAGCGGTAGTCTGGACGATTGTACAATTAATAGAAGGTAAATTTATCTCTCCGCAAATAATGGGGAAATCTCTTCATGTACATCCTATTACAATTATCTTCGTATTATTAACAGCTGGATCAATTTTTGGAGTTCCTGGAGTAATTCTCGGCATTCCAGGATATGCAGTGTTAAAAGTTGTTGTATCACATCTTTTTACACTATTTAAAAAACGTTATAACAAGTATACCGAAAAGCCAGAATTAGAATATGAAATTGAAAAAACGAAAAACATAGAGTAGCATAACAACAAAAAACATTCTGTAGAAGAAAAATCTACAGAATGTTTTTTGTTGTTAAGTTATTGTTAAGGGGTTATTAATTTAACAGCAACCAATTACAATCTTCGACGAATAACCTCAGGAATTCTTGCTTGAGAAAGCGATTTCAGAACCAAGTTGAAGCAAGTAAGCATAAAACGATTAAAGTTAAGCTAAAAAGCAAAATTATTATCAGTTTTTCTTTACAATCAGTGGTGAAGTATAGAATAAAATGACGAATAATGTCTCTTTTATGTAAAAATTCTACTAATTATAAAAATACAATTGACTAGATAAATATTCAGAAATATAATAGTATCATCTTAAACAAGAGGTGAGAGCAACAATGCATGTTGGAATAATTGGAGCAACAGGATATGGCGGCCAAGAATTATTAAGGTTTTTGTATAATCATTCAGAAATAGAGAACATTAGTCTTTTCTCATCATCAGAAAGTGGTATTAGTTTTTCGGATAAATATACACATTTGAGAAAAATTATAGACCAACCATTACAAAAAATTGAACCTGAAAAGTTGCAAAAACTTGATGTCGTATTTACAAGTACCCCGTCAGGCGTCTCAAGCAAGTTAATTCCAGAAATTCTTACAGAAAACGTGAAAATCATCGATCTATCTGGTGATTTCCGATTAAAAAATCCAAAAGATTATGAAAAATGGTATAAGCTATCACCAGCACCAGAGCAATTCGTTCAACAAAGTGTATATGGATTAACAGAATGGAATAAAAAAGAGATTCAAGATGCAAATTTGATTGCCAATCCAGGCTGCTATCCAACTGCAGTTCTTCTATCACTTCTTCCATTATTAAAAGAGAATCTAATTGATTCAGAGAATTTAATTATAGATGCGAAAAGTGGAATAAGCGGGGCAGGAAATAAGCCAAACGCAAACAATCAATTCTGTGATACAAATGATTCAACATCTATATATAAAATAAATAAACATCAACATATTCCAGAAATTGAACAGGCAATGTCGATGTTCGCAAAAAATGATCATCCTATTACCTTCTCAACTCATTTAGTACCAATGAATCGAGGAATCATGTCAACTAGTTATGCTAAATTACAACAAGGTGTAGGTATAGATGATCTTCAAAACTGCCTACATAGTATATATGAAGATAAACCATTTATTCGAATTATTGATGATGCATCAAAAATTAGCACTAACCAAGTTCGTGGCACTAACTTTTGTGATATTCATATTAACGTTGATGAGCGCACTGGTCGTGCAACAATTGTTTCAGTTATTGATAATTTAGTAAAAGGTGCAGCCGGACAAGCAATCCAAAACATGAATGTAATGTTTGGCTTAGAAGAAACAAATGGATTAACACAAATTCCAATTTGGATTTAAGGAGACTAAAACTATGACAGTAATGACAGAAAGTTTAAAAAGAAGCGCAGGTCATAATATCATTTCACCAAAAGGCTTTAAAGCAGCAGGTATTCATTGTGGTGTTAAACATAAAAAGAAAGATTTAGCTATTTTAGTTAGTGAAGTCCCAGCTAATGTTGCAGGTGTATTTACTACTAACGTTATTAAAGCTGCCCCATTATTATTATCAAAAGAAGTTGTACGAAATACTGGTAAAATGCAGGCGATTATTGTTAACTCAGGGAATGCCAACGCATGTACTGGGAAACAAGGTATAGAAGATGCCTATACAATGCAACAGCTAACAGCAGAGAAATTAGGAATTGCTCAAAATCTAGTTGGAGTTTGCTCAACAGGAGTTATTGGTGAGTTAATGCCAATGGAAACAATTAAAAAAGGGATTGAAAAAATCGAGCCAGGAGCAGAGTTAGAGGATGCTCTAGATTTCTCACAAGCCATTTTAACTACTGATACAGTTACAAAACATACTGCATATAGTATTAAAATCGATGGCAAAGAAGTAACAATCGCTGGTGTTGCGAAAGGTTCAGGAATGATTAAACCTAATATGGCAACGATGCTAGCATATATCACTACAGATGCAAATATTAGTAGTGAAACACTTCAAGGATTGCTTTCAGATACAACAGAAAAAACTTTCAATGCGATTACAGTAGATGGTGACACATCTACAAATGATACAGTATTAGTATTAGCAAATGGTTTAGCAGGAAATGAAGAATTAACTCCAAATCATCCTGAATGGAATGTTTTCAAAGAAGCGTTTTATGCGGCTAGTGAAGATTTATCCAAAATGATTGCAAAAGATGGTGAAGGAGCAACAAAATTAATCGAAGTAAATGTAACAGGTGGACAAACAGATTTAGAAGCATTACAAATTGCAAAAACTGTTGTCGGATCATCACTTGTAAAAACAGCAGTATTTGGCTGTGACGCAAACTGGGGAAGAGTAATTTGCGCAGTAGGGTATAGTGGTATGACTGTAAATCCAGAAACAATCAAAATCCAAATTGGTGCTACAACTGTTGTAGAATCAGGTGAACCAATTCCTTTTTCAGAAGAACAGTTAACTGAATATCTTAAACAAAATGAAGTGAAAATTGATGTTGATCTTGGGATTGGTGATGGAAAAGGAACAGCTTGGGGGTGTGATTTAACTTATGACTATGTCCAAATCAATGCAACATATAGATCATAAAAAGTTAGTCATCAAGCTTGGTGGTAGTATGTTAGCAGGCCTCGAAACTTCTTTTTTCGAAGCATTAAAGAATTATCAAGCAAAAGGATATCAGATTGTTATTGTCCATGGTGGTGGCCCGGTAATCAATGAGGAACTAGCGAAGAACAATATTGACTATAAAACTGTAAATGGTATTCGCTATACTTCAAAAGAAGCAGTAGAAATTGTACAACACGCACTTGTAGATAAAGTAAATCCATTCTTAACTAAAGAATTAGTATCTGCTGGTATTCAAGCTGTTGGCTTAAATGGAATGGATGGAGCCATATTTGAAAGTGATTTTCTTGATCAAACAACATATGGCTTTGTCGGAAAAATTCAAACTGTCCATCAGGTAACTATACAGAATTATTTAGATTCTGACATAATTCCAGTCGTGGCATGCTTTGGTGCAACAAACGAAGGAATCCCTCTAAACATTAATGGCGATACAGTAGCGAGTGATATAGCTTTAGCAATCAAAGCGGAAGCGCTACTTCTTGTAACAGATACTGCGGGCATCAGGATTAATGATGAAGTTCAAACTGAAGTTGATCCTGATATGATTCACCAATGGATTGAATCAGAAGATATTTACGGCGGTATGATTCCTAAGGTTGAAGCTGCTATTGAATGTTTAGAAGCAGGAATTCCAGCAATTCATATAGTCAATCAATATTTTAATGGAACAAAAATTGCAAAAGAGGGTGTACGCTCATGAGCGCGTTATTTGGAAACTATTCAAGAAGACCAATACAACTTGTTAAAGGATTAGGAACAGAAGTTTGGGATGAAAATGGAAAATCGTATTTAGATTTCACAAGTGGCATCGCTGTACTTAGCCTGGGTCATGCAAATCCAATTTTAGTGGACACAATCAAACAACAAAGTGAATTGTTATGGCATACATCAAATCTTTTCGAAAGTAAGCCACAAGAAAAATTGGCAGAAAAATTAGTAGAAGGCACACATTTATCACATGCATTCTTCTGTAATAGTGGGACAGAAGCAAACGAAGCAGCGATCAAATTAGCAAGAAAGCATACGGGTAAACATAAAATCATAACTTGTTTACATTCTTTCCACGGAAGAACTTTTGGTGCTATGTCAGCAACTGGCCAAGATAAAGTGCATAACGGTTTTGGACCTATTGTTGAAAAATTTGAATATATTCCTTATAACGATGTTCAAAGTTTACTAGAAACTGCTGATGATGAAACGGCTGCAATTATGTTAGAAGTCGTTCAAGGTGAAGGTGGAGTACATGTGATCACTCCAGAATTTGCTGAAGCCATTCAAAACCTATGCGAAGAAAAAGGCATTTTATGTATCGTAGATGAAGTACAAACAGGTATTGGTCGATCTGGTACTGCTTATGCCTACATGCAAACAGCTTTAAAACCACATATTGTCACACTTGCAAAAGGGTTAGCTGGTGGTTTTCCAGTTGGTGCAATGCTAGGAACTGCAGAACTTTACGATAGCTTTGGACCAGGGACACATGGCACTACATTTGGAGGAAATCCTTTAGCTATGGCAGTTGCAACAACTGTTGTAAATGAAGTTTTTGCACCTGAATTTTTAGAAAAGGTTCAGAAAAAAGCGCAATATCTAACAGAAAAATTAAAAGAATCCCTTCCATCGTCAGTTGAAGTTCGAGGAATGGGTTTACTACAAGGGTTCACTTGCGAAAATTCAACATTAGTTGTAGAAGCTGCAGAAAAGAACGGATTATTATTAGTTGCAGCAGGAAAAGATGTGGTTCGAGTTTTACCGCCATTAACAGTAAGTTTGGATGAAATTGATGAAGCAGTTGCGATAATTCAAGCTTCAATTCCAGTAACAACAACTACGAAATAACACCAGTGAATTAAAGCGCTCTGCGAATCGCTATTCACGAGCAAATAACCATTTTAAAAGTGCTTCCAATAAGAAAAAAGGAACGGGTACCTTTTTTTCTTATTGGTAAGCATTTTTTTATTTTGTTTTTTTATTTGGTTCTATACTCGTATTTAAAATGCTTTGTTGCAAAACAATATAAGCATTCTATGATTATATTTCAACACGAAAAAGCCTAAGTTTGCTAAAATAGCAAAACTTAGGCTTTTTAAGTAGTCAAAATTTAAGCTTCAACTTTAGAAAGCTTTCCCAAGCGTTCGACTGCCTCAGCTAATAATGATTCATCTTGCACTAATGCAACACGGACAAAGTTTTTGCCAGCATCGCCAAAGATTGAACCTGGTACCATTACTACACCTGTTTGATCAATTGCTTCAAAGACAAATTCGATATCATTCAATTCTTGGTTAGGATATTTTGCCCAAACGAACATGCCACCTTTTGAAGGTGTTACAGTCCATCCTATTTTTTCTAATCCATTTGATAGAATATGATGACGTTTAGTAAATACAGTACGTAATCGATCTGTAATTTCTTCTGCATTGTCTAAAGCGACACATGCAGCGTCTTGAATTGGTCGATATGTTCCAAAATCTAAATTTGATTTTAGTTCTTGAATAATTGAAATCATCTCAGCATTTCCAGCAATATACGCGATACGTGCTCCAGCTAAACTAAAACTTTTTGAAAGAGAGTTGATTTCCATGCCGACTTCTTTAGCCCCTGGAGTAGATAAGAAACTCATAGGATGACCACCATCAAAGTAGAATTCTGAGTATGCCGCATCATGAAGTACTATAATATTATATTTTTTTGCGAATGCTACTACTTTTTTGAAAAATTCTTCAGAAGGCATTGCTGGTACAGGATTACCAGGTAAATTTAATATCATCATTTTTGCTTTTTCTGCTATTTCTACAGGTATTGCATTTAAATCAGGTAAAAATCCGTTTTCTTCTAACAAAGGCATATAATATGGAATCGCTTCTGCTAAGTGAATACCCGCATCGTATGCAACATACGCTGGATTTGTAGTTAGTATGTAATCACCAGGATTACAAAATGCTGTTGGTACGTGTACTAATCCTTCTTGAGAACCCATTGTTTGAATAATCTCTGTATCAGGATCTAAATCTACATTACTACGACGTTTGTAATAATCTGCAACAGCCTGATAGAATTTTTTAGTACCATTTAAAGTATATCCGTATGAAGAAGGCAATGCTGCTTGTTTAGAAAGTTCCATACGAACTTTTTCGTCCGGTGGTAAATCGGGGCTACCAAGACTTAAATCGATTAGCTTCGTACCAGTAGCTGCTTTACGATTGGCGGCTGCTTTTAAATCCCCGAATATTGCTTTTGGGAACATTGCCATTTTCTTTGATCGTTCGATTTTCACTAGTAAGCACTCCTTAGTTATATCTGAAATATATCAAGTATTTTATCATAGTTAACTATTATATAACAGGTAAAAAGATAAAAACTTCATAAGGAAATAAAATTATTTTCTTAATAAGATATATAACACAAATTATTATAATACTAAATTATTGTGTAGTTTATGCCATTGGATTTAGTACTTAAATTGTGTGTATTCTATCAAAGCGATACTAAATAAATGGGTTTAATATCATTTATATATCAATGATTTGTAGTTAAAAAATTTTCAGAAAAGTTTGCAATAAGGATTTATTCATGTTAGGATTACATTAATTACATAACTCTTATCAAGAGAAGCCGAGGGAAATGGCCCTGTGAAGCTTCAGCAACCTCTGTATTACAGAAAGGTGCTAAGTCCTACAAGACAACTGTCTTGGAAGATAAGAATCGAGCTAAATTTTTAAACCTCTTTTCTTATCATTGAAAAGGGGTTTTTATTATATTATGAAAAGGAGCGTTTCCAATTGCCAATTAATATTCCTAAAAATTTGCCTGCTACAGAGCTATTAAAGAAAGAGAAAATCTTCGTTATGGAAGAAGATCGATCCAAAAGCCAAAATATTCGTCCATTAAATATTGCAATTTTAAATTTAATGCCCCAAAAAGAGAAAACAGAATTACAACTTCTTAGATTATTAGGAAATACACCTTTACAAACAAATGTTACGTTTTTAAACACGGCAACTCACGAATCAAAAAATGTAAGTAAATCTCATTTAGAAACTTTCTATTCAACTTATGAAGAAGTGAAGCATCGGAAGTTCGATGGTCTAATCATTACAGGTGCGCCGATTGAATTAATGGAATTTGAAGAAGTTGATTTTTGGGAGGAAATCAAAGACATTATGGATTGGTCAAAAACCAATGTTACTTCTGTGTTACATATCTGTTGGGGAGCACAAGCTGCACTTTATTATCACTTCGGAATAGGAAAATTCCCGCTGAAAGCAAAATGCTCTGGTATTTTCCAACATACCGTGTATGATTCGACTGTAAAGTTATTAAGAGGTTTTAATGATGTATTTACAGCACCTCATTCACGTCATACATCTGTTTCACTTGAAGAAGTTGAAGCACATCCAGATTTAACTGTACTGTCTTCTTCAGACGAAGCTGGATTATTCATCGCCATTTCAAACGATGAAAAGTTAATCATGGTGACAGGGCATCTAGAATACGATGCGGATACATTAAAGGAAGAGTATGAAAGAGATGTTGCAAAAGGTATTGATATTTCAGTTCCAAAACATTACTTCCCAAATGATGATCCTACAAAAGCACCATTGAATACATGGCGATCTCATACACATCTTCTATTTTCAAATTGGTTGAACTACTATGTTTACCAAGAAACACCATATGAATGGGAATAGTATATTATTATTTAATTGCCGCTGCGAAATTTTCAAAAATTTGCAGCGGTTTATTTTTATGTTACATTTCATTCGGGTTCATACTGTTTTGCTATAATTATGAAAACGAATGTTAGAAATGAGGAAATTTGATGTTTAAAACGATTGGAGTTTTAGCTCATGTAGATGCAGGTAAAACTACATTTTCTGAACAGTTGCTATATCATACTAAAAGTATAAAAGAACGAGGAAGAGTCGATCACAAAGATGCGTTTTTAGATAATCACACGATTGAACGTGAACGGGGAATTACTGTTTTTGCAGAACAAGGTCGTATAGTTATAGGGGAAGATACATACACAATCATTGATACTCCAGGGCATGTTGATTTTTCACCAGAAATGGAAAGAGCAATTCAAGTAATGGACTATGCAATTGTTATCATAAGTGCTGTTGATGGCGTAGAAGGACATACTGAAACCGTCTGGCATCTCCTTCGAAAATATAAAATACCTACATTTATCTTTATTAATAAAACGGATCGTGAAGGGGCAAATGTTGAAGCTGTATTGAAAGAAATGAAACAAGAATTATCTCCAAATATTATACCAATCACGAATCAACTTAAAGACCAAACTATTTCTGAACAGTTAATTGAATTTATAGCAGAAAGAGATGATTCTTTAATTGACCAATATTTGGAACAAGATATTGATGAAGTGAAATTTTTGCAATCCTTTAAACAGGTGATTAAGAATTGTGAAGCATTTCCGTGTGCTGAAGGATCTGCGTTAAAAGATATTGGCGTAATGGACTTTTTCGTTCAACTTATGTCTTTAACCGAAACAACTTTTGATAGTAGTAAGCCTTTTACAGCTAAAGTTTTTAAAATTCGTCATGACGATAAAAAACAACGAATTACATTTCTTAAAGCTTTAACAGGTAAGTTAAAAGTTCGTGATGAATTAAGCTTTGATGAAATAAGTGAAAAGGTAACTGAAATACGATTATATAATGGTGAAAAATATGAGGTGGTTAGTGAAGTACAAGCTGGTGAAATATTTGCTGTTTGTGGTATTTCAAAAGCATCAATCGGAGAAGTAATCGGGGATTCGAATTATGAGGAAAAACAATCATTTGAAATGATACCGACATTACAATCGAAAGTTGTCAATGAGGGCACAGAACATATAAAAGACGTCCTCGCAAGTTTCAAAATTTTGGATGTGGAAGATCCTTCTTTACATGTTTTATGGAGTGAGAAATTCCAGGAAATTCATGTTCATGTCATGGGGGTTATTCAACTAGAAGTGCTTGTTGAGGTGGTAAAAGTAAGATTTGGAATTCAAGTGCATTTTGAGAACCCACAAATTTTATATCAGGAAACAATCAATAATACAGTAACTGGTTACGGACATTTTGAACCATTGAAACATTATGCAGAAGTTCATTTACGAATGGAAAAAGCATTAAAAGGGGCAGGAATATTATTTGAAAATGCATGTCACGCAGATGATTTATCTATTGGGCATCAGCGGTTAATTGAACAGCATATGTTCGAAAGAGAACATCATGGCCTCTTAACTGGATTTCCTATCACAGATATTAAATTTACACTAATGACCGGACGAGCACATATTAAACATACAGAAGGGGGAGATTTCAGAGAAGCCACATATCGTGCCATCCGACAAGGTCTTGAACAAGCTGATAATATACTTTTAGAACCCTACTACTCATTTAAAATGAAAGCTTCTTCCGAGTTTGTTGGCCGGATGATGACTGACATTCAACAAGCTAGTGGTGAATTTGAAGCACCGATCATTACAGAAAATCAAGTCATCATAAAAGGGAGGGCACCTGTTTCTACATTTATGAATTACAGTACGATTTTTGCTGCTTATACAAATGGAAAAGGTGCTCTATCGCTACAATTTTGCGGCTACGATCTATGTCACAATTCAGAAGAAGTTATTGAAAGCATTGGATATAACAAAAATGCAGATCCAGAATATACATCGCAAAGTATATTTTGTGCTAAAGGTAAAGGTTATCAAGTACCTTGGGATGAAGCGGAAGCAGCGATGCATTGTTTAAAAAAATAAATGGGTGCCGATTTTATAATCCAGTTGTGTATTAGTTTATTTAAGAGTAAAAAACGGTATGACTTAGCATGGAAAATAACTTTTTAAAT
Organism: uncultured Caryophanaceae bacterium; assembly: GCA_963792445.1. Lineage (GTDB taxonomy): Bacteria > Bacillota > Bacilli > Bacillales_A > Planococcaceae > Rummeliibacillus. The sequence goes on from CAWBWO010000006.1 coordinate 65,527, forward strand.
GAAATAAAAACTAGTCAATACAAAAAGGCAACCAATTGCTATAAGATAGCAATATTGGTTGCCTTTTTGTATATTTAAAAGAGTAAATTTAAAGAAAATAAAAAAGAACTTCATCAATTGATCAAGTTCCAAAATTTATGGGCATAGTGGGGGTCGAACCCACAACCCCCTGATTAAGAGTCAGGTGCGCTGCCAATTGCGCCATATGCCCGTTCGCCTTACGACATAAATTATCATAACGCTATATTGTTATAATGTCAAGAGAGGAGTAGGATTTACTTTTTTATTTATGATTTATTTATTATTAATACACAAAAAAGGATCATCAACATATTACAACGGTTGATGAAACTAAAATTATCGAGATTGATTTACTAAGAAATCATTACTTCAGAATAATAATAAGTTTATTCAAAAAGAAAAGAACATCATCAGATGATGATGTTCTTCTAATTACTATGGGCGTAGTGGGGGTCGAACCCACAACCCCCTGATTAAGAGTCAGGTGCGCTGCCAATTGCGCCATACGCCCGTTTGCCTTACGACATAAATTATCATAACGCTATATTCTTATAATGTCAAGAGGAACTTGGAAATATTTTTATATAAAATTGAATCGTATATTGTAAAATATTTCATTTTTAAAACGGAGAAATATATAATAGTGATATTGAGTAGGAGGTTTTTATATTGGAAAATTTCACTTTTAGGAATCCGACAAAACTTATTTTTGGCAAGGGACAAATTGAAGCATTAAAAGAGGAAATCCCAAAATACGGAAATAAGATATTGCTCGTATATGGTGGGGGTAGTATTAAACGAAATGGTCTGTATCAACAAGTTACTTCAATTTTGAAAGAAATTGAGGCAGAGGTATTTGAATTATCTGGAGTTGAACCCAACCCTCGTCTGTCAACAGCAGAAAAAGGAATTGAAATTTGTAAAAAAGAAAAAATTGATTTTCTGTTAGCTGTTGGTGGAGGCAGTGTGATTGATTGCACGAAACTGATTGCTGCGGGTGCAAAATACGATGGTGAGCCGTGGGATATTGTCGTTAAAAAAGCAATCGCAACAGAAGCTCTTCCATTCGGGACTGTTTTAACAATTGCAGCAACAGGTTCTGAAATGAATGCAGGATCTGTTATTACAAATTGGGATACACAAGAAAAATATGGCTGGGGTAGCGATGTAACGTTCCCTCAATTTTCGATTCTAGACCCAGTCAATACGTTCTCAGTACCAAAAGACCAAACGATCTACGGTATTGTTGATATGATGTCTCATGTTCTGGAGCACTATTTCCATCTTGAAGAAAATACACAATTCCAGGATCGTATGTGTGAATCATTATTAACAACAATTATGGGGTCAGCTCCAAAATTACTAAATAATCTTGAAGATTACAACAATCGAGCTACCATTCTTTACAGCGGAACGATGGCATTAAATGGTATATTAAATATGGGGTATGCAGGTGATTGGGCAACGCATAACCTTGAACATGCAGTTTCTGCCGTTTATGATATTCCACATGGTGGCGGATTAGCCATTTTATTTCCACATTGGATGGAACATAATTTACAAGTAAAACCCTCTCGTTTTAAACAATTAGCTGTTAGGGTATTTAATGTCAATACAGAGGGAAAAAGTGACGAAGAAGTAGGCTTAGAAGGAATTAAAGCTTTAAGAGAATTTTGGAATAGCATTGGAGCACCATCAACTTTAGCCGATTATAATATAGATGATAGTAAAGTAGAACTAATGGCAGATAAAGCAATGGTAAATGGAGTGTTTGGAAGATTCGCAACTCTGAATAAAGAAGATGTCTTAGCTATTTATCGTGCGTCATTAAAGTAACAAAAAAAGCTTCAATATTGGCAATACAAAAGCCAATATTGAAGCTCTTTCTTTATTTAATTTTTATTAAATTCTTCTTCATTAAATACTTCTACATCTATTAATCTTGCCCCCACTTTATAAAGCATTAGTTCAATTTCTTTCACTGTTTTATTTGTTGCCCCTTTTCGGAGTGTTACAATAACTCTTCTTAAATACCAATCAGTATCATCCATAGAGAATACACAATGTACTGGACTTTTTTTTCGAATAAGTGATAGAGTTCTTACAAGAATTCCTTCTTCATCGGGAAGTGCAATGGTTAAAGCGCAACTCCCTGTTTTATAACCCCATGCTTCTTCAAGAAGTTCGAATACTTTTGAATGAGTTAAGATTCCAGTGAGTTTTCCATTTTCATTTATTACTGCAAGGTAAGGAAGCCATTTAATAGAGAAAAAAACTTCATAAAAAGAGCTTTCTTCTTTTATAAAACCATTCTTATTCATAGCAAGGGTAGATATCAAACCGTCTGTGTTATGCTGTTCATTTTCCATTAGATATTCGAGTATATCTACTTTATATGCATTGCCAACAAATTTTTCCCCTAAATGATCGAGAATAGGGATACATCTGTAGCCCGTTTCGTTTAATTTTGCTAATACACTTGAAATGTTATCTGTTTCTTTACAAAACACTACATTCCTTTTTGAGACATATCGTTGTTTAACAATCATGATTTTGCCCCCAATCGATGCTAATTAATACAGGCTACAATATGTATTGGGAAAATTAATGTATACATAAAATTTTTCAAAGAAAAGGAAATAGATTCTAAGGAAAAGAATATATAATATGGAAGAAATAATTTCTAAACTTCATATTTATAGATTCATCAAAATATATTAAAACTATGATTCTATAAATCTGAATATGGAAAATAATATTTCGTATGAAAAGGATGGGATGAATGGTGAAGAAAGATGTGAAAGAACAATTAAAACAATTAGATTTACCAGTTATTGCATCACCAATGTTTTTAGTTTCTGGGGTTGAATTAGTTGTAGAAGGATGTAAATCAGGGGTGGCTACAACATTTCCGTTATTAAATGCACGAACAACAGAAGCTTTGGAAGAATGGTTAAAGTCCATTACTTCTCAATTAGCAGAAGCAGAAAAAACGAATCAAAAAGTTGCTCCTTGGGGTATTAATTTAGTCGTGCATAAAACAAATGATCGTTATGATGCGGATGTAGAGTTGATTAAAAAGTATCAACCGCCAATCGTTATTACATCATTAGGAAAACCAACGGATATTACGAAAACTGTACATGAATATGGTGGACTAGTATTCGCAGACGTAATAAGCATTAAACATGCTAAAAAAGCAATGGAAGCGGGTATTGATGGACTTGTTCTCGTTTGTAATGGTGCAGGGGGCCATGCAGGTACCCTACATCCAATGGCATTCATACATGAAGTAAAGCAATTCTTTGATGGCTTCATCATACTATCTGGATCTATTTCACACGGCCAAGATATTTTAGCCGCTCAAGTTATGGGGGCTGATTTTGCATATATGGGTACTCGATTCATCGCAACAAAAGAATCGATGGCAAGTAATGAGTATAAAAAAATGATTCTAGAAGCAGAAGCAGGAGACATCATTTATACAGATAAAATCAGCGGAGTTAATGCAAACTTTATGATACAAAGTATTAAAAATGCTGGATTGGATCCAAATACAATTCAAAAGCCTGAGAAACTTGAAATTGTTCATAAATCAGATGATGAAGCAAAAGCATGGAAGAATATTTGGAGTGCGGGACATGGAGTTGGTGGTATCCACGAAATTCTACCTGTAGCGGATCTTATAATTAAACTAAGTCATGAATATGAAGAAAGCATACAAAAAGTCGTCAAAAAACAACATGAAAAAATTGTAGCAAAATAAGAAAATTAAAAGCTATTCCAAAATTGGAATGGCTTTTAATTATTTCTATTTATTTCGTTTCATCCCACGGATTTTTTTCTTCGTTTCTTGATTGATCCTATTCGATTCAATAATTTTCTGTAGGGCTTTGTTAAATGTAAAGTGGTCTTGGGTGCTTGTTTTTAAATAGGCTTCTGTGATTTTAGGGAATTTGATATAGCAAATTGAAATGGCCCATGCTACAGCCATCTGTGTGTAGAACTTTCCATTTTGAATAGAATCCAATAATGCAAGCGTTTTATGAATATAATTTTCATCTACAAAATAATTGAGTAACATCACAGCAGCAAACCTTGCTTTGTACTCTTCTTTTGAAAATGCATAAGGCTGAATGAACGCCCAAATTTCTTTTTGATGTTTTTTTGTACTTTTTAATCCTGTACAAAAACTATCACAAACAGACCAGTTATCTATTTCAGGTACAAATCGTTCTATATATTTCAGCTGTTCATCGAAATCCAATTTTGCATAACCGATTACCATCCCCCGAAGCATCTTTTCTTCAAAATAATAATCGTCCCAGTTTGAAAAATATGAACGTATGTCCTCTTTTGCCAAACTTTTTGCTATTTTACGGATTGCAGGAATTCTCACGCCAATCATATTCTCTTTATCAATAGTTGGTAATAATTTTGCATTAAAATCTCGATAAGGTAAATCTTGTACTTCTAATAATCGTTGTTGAATTGGATTAACCATTAATCTAATTGTCCCCTTTAAATAGTTTTCAATTGTATTTTAAGTGTACATTAAAAATACGACAAATTTAATTACTAATCTTAAATTTTATACACCTCGATAGTCTATATAGAAAACGAAGAAAACGCCATTAAGTAAGAATAATAAAGTTCCGATGTAAAATTCATTAAAAACTTCTAACTAAGAAAAATGTATATACCAGGGTCAATATGAGGAATACTACTGAAATGGGCCTGTTTAATATATTTTAGAATATAAATATTGAGGAAATACTGTAGTAAAAAGCGAAAGTGAATAGGGGAGTAACGAGGTTCAAAACTGTTATGAAAAATATTAACATTCAATTAATAATTACATTTACTGTTTTAATTATTTTTTTTATCGTCGTTATTTTAAGTATTTCTTATTTCTCCCAGCCTAGAAAACAGATAGGCGTTCAAAATCAATATGAATATGTTGGAAAAAATGCCCCCATACCAACAAAATTAAATCCAATCGTTGAGGAAAAGAAAAATACTCTTGTAAATGAAGCAGCGAACAAAAATATAGATGTAGTGATAACTGAAGGAATCAGATCCTTTGAAAAACAAAATGAACTGTATCAGCAGGGGAGAACCACTCAGGGAAATATTGTAACCAATACAAGAGCCGGAGAATCCTATCATAACTATGGACTAGCGTTTGATTTTGCATTGTTGGATGCAAGTGGTCATATCATTTGGAATACACAATATGATGGTAATGGGAATGGAAAATCAGACTGGTTTGAAGTGGCTGAAATGGGGAAGGAACTTGGATTTGATTGGGGTGGCGATTGGATCAATTTTAAAGATTATCCGCATTTGCAAATGACATTTGGATTAAGTATTGAAATGTTGAAAAATGGATATCGAGTTAAGCTGAATCAAAGCGAACAAGCGATGCAATAGAAAGAAAACCACTTATAAGCAAATACATAAGCTAATAAGTGGTTTTAAATATAATTCTATTTTGAGGGTAATTCTAAATGGGCTCTTAATTCATCAGAAATTTCAGCTAACTCTGAATCATCCATCTTATAATACCAAATTCCATTAATAATCTCACCATTTCCTTTTTCGAATCTTAATTGATCGATTGTTGAAATGGAATCTTTATAATTTTGTAAAAGCTTCATCATCTCAGAAAATGTCAAGTTTGTTTGAACATTCTTTCCAAGTGATTGGAAGATATCTTTATAATTAAATAGACTATCTACTGATACAGTTTCTTGAATAATTCCCGATATTAACTGTCTTTGTCTTTTTTGTCGGCCAAAATCACCTTCAGGGTCATCATGCCGATTTCGAACATATGCTAAAGCGCCCTTTCCATCTAATCTATTTTCTCCTTTTTTGAATTGGTAACCATTTTGTTCAAAATCTCGTGGACTATCAACTGTAATTCCACCAACAGCATCAATCATATCTGAAAAACCATCCATATTAATCTCGCCAACATAATCGATTGGAATGTTCAGCAGTTTTTCGACGGACTCCATAGACATTTGAATGCCACCAAATACATATGCATGGTTCAACTTATCATACGAATTATTTCCAACAATTTCTGTATATGTGTCTCTAGGTATACTCAACATTTTAGTATCCTTTGTATTTGGGTTTACTGTTAAAACGATAATAGTATCCGACCGACCGATTTCACCTTCACGTCCATCCACTCCTAATAATAATATTGAGAATGGATCCCTTTTATCAAAGCTAACTTGGTTTGCTCGATGATCCGATTGATTTCGATTAATGTTTACATGTGTTTCCTTCATAGTTGCTGTAAGGCTACTATATATAGTATAAAGAATTCCACTAAAGGTTAATGCGAGCACTGCAGCTATCCCAACAATCCATTTCCACAATTTTTTCTTCTTTTTATTTTTTCTATATCTTCTTCTACTTTCTGAAGCCATTTCACGCCTCCGTTAAAAATTTGTAAATTTATCCAACTTAGAACTTTATAAAAACAGAGGTGAAATCTGAATTTATTAGCAAAAGTGGCTTCTTTTAAAATAGAACGAATTGTTATAAAAAAGAATAGATTATTTAGAAAATTAATAATAATTTACAAATAGTTAATAAAAGCCGTTCATTAGCTTAACAAATTATGTAAATAACTATGCTACAATTAACGCGTAAACAGATACAAAGAACTTAAATGTTCTCAATAATTTATTTTTTTTGATAAATGATGATGGAGGAGGTTGCTATTTTTGGCAAATTCCAAAATATTGATGATTACGCAAAACTTTTACCCTGAAATTGGCAGTCATGCAAATCGTATGAAAAACCTTTTTCAGTTATTAGAAAGCGAAGGCTATGATGTATCTGTTTTGACGACTGAGCCATCTTATCCGAACAAACATCTATATGATGACAAAAAATTTTGGAATGATCCTACTTTAGAGGATGAAAGTAAGATTCAAAGAATCAAAGTGAAAAATAGAAAATACGCATTGAACATGCTAAATAGATTAATTCATTACCTAGAGATTTCTATTAAAATGCTATTTTACATTTTATTCAACAAGCAAAAATATGATGTTGTTCTTGTTACAACGCCAGCTATCTTCATCGCTTTTGTAGGTGTCATTGCAAAATTTCGGTATAGAGCAAAATTCATTTTAGATGTCAGAGATCTCTGGCCAGAGTCTTTAAAAGGTGTAGGCGTATTTAATAAAAAGTTCATTATTAACTTTTTTTCTATACTAGAAATATTTTTGTATAAGAAAGCAACACATATTATCATCAATAGCTTTGGTTTTAAAGACTATATCATAAAAAAAGCGAATATCAGTACAAACAAAATTACTTATATACCGAATGCGGGAAGAGAATACGAGATACATCCTTCTACTAAAGTGCACAGGATTTTTAGGGTCATATACACCGGGAATATTGGTCTAGCACAGGATGTTGAGTTTTTAAAAAGCTTAGTACGTAAGTTGAACAAAAATCACATATTGATCACAATTGTTGGCTATGGACAAAAGAAAAATGAGCTTCAGAGATTTATTCAAGAAAATAAATTAACCAATGCCACAATGGTAAATCCAACAACAAGAGAAGAATGTTTAAAGCTAAATGCCGAGCACGATGTAGGAGTTCTTTCATTAAATAATGTTGACGTATTCGATACAGTGCTACCTGGTAAATTAATCGATTATATGATCAGCGGAATCCCAGTGGTTGCGGCAGTTTCAGGGTATTCAAAGGAAGTTATTCAAAAATACAAGACAGGATTTGTTTCAGAGAAGCGTGATGCTTATGAAATTGTAAAATATATTTTATTACTAAAAAGTAGTCCAGAATTACGTGAAAAAATAGCGAAAAATGGAATTGATTTAATAAAAGAACATTTTATTTGGGAAAAGAATATTAAAAACGTAACTTCTATTCTTGAAGAAAAAGAGCAAAAAATAGAACCTGTAACAATACTAAAACATATAGATAAGGATATCAGACTATGAGAAAAAACGTATGTATGTTTGTTTGGAACCATTTTACAAATGATGCCAGAGTACTCAGAGAATGCACAGCTTTATCAGAAAAAGGATATAAGGTTGACCTTATTTGCATCCATGATCCAAGTGATAAAGCTATGAAATATGTTGAAAAGCGAAATGAAAACTTCAATGTATATCGAGTGAGACGATATCCTTTAATTTTTACAGCACTTCAATATTGTAAGAAGAATAAATTGGTTGGCGGTGCAGCGGCAATTATTTGGTTATTATTAGCTTATTTTTTACCATTGATTATTGTTCCGATTACATTATTTGCAGGAATTATTTTAAAGACAAAACTGAAAACGGCTGTAGTTAGAGGTTGTATTATTTTGCGCATGATATTAAAGGGCAGAATGAAAAGATATGATATCTATCATTCAAATGATTTAAATACTTTGCCACAAGGCTATATTTGCTCAAAATGGAGACTTATAAAAAAACCATTAATTTATGATTCTCATGAAGTGCAAACAAGTCGAACAGGTTATGATAGCGCAATTTACGGCAAAATGGAGAAATTCTTTATTGATAGATTGGATACTATGATTGTCGAAAATCATACAAGAGCGAAATACAACGAAGTTCTTTATGGCTTTTACCCTAATGTAGTTCACAATTATCCATTTATCCAAAATAGAGTTGCTAATACTAAAGTTGATCTTCATGAAATTCTTAAACTACCTGAAAATGAGAAAATTCTTCTTTATCAAGGTGGAATACAAGCCGGTCGGGGATTAGACAAATTAATTCAAGCGGTACCGAAATTTGATGAAGGAACACTTGTTCTAATTGGTGATGGACGGATCAAACCAGATTTAATAAAAATGGTAGAAGAGATGAATCTTCAGACAAAAGTGAAATTTTTGCCAAAAGTACCTTTAAGTGAACTACCTAAATATACACGAAATGCATATCTAGGTTTCCAAGTTTTAAACAACATAAATTACAATCATTATTCAGCTTCTTCCAATAAGTTATTTGAATATATGATGGCTGGTGTACCAGTAGTTGCTTGTGATTTTCCAGAAATTAAACGAGTTGTTGAGGGAGAAGAGACAGGAATTTGTATTGATTCACATAAACCTGACGAAATTGCTGCTGCAGTTAACAAATTAATTTCAAATCAGGCTTTACGAAACCGATTTAGCGAAAACAGCATAAAAGCAAGTGAATTATTTAACTGGGAACAAGAAAGAGAATTGTTTATCAATGTTTATGCAAAAGTTTCTTAAGCCCAATTCAGTTCACATGTCATCAAAATTTTGGGAGTGCTAATGTTGGAAGTCAAAACAGAAGAGTTAACAAATAAATTGGAAGAATTAAACGAATTACTGATCCATGAAAAAAAGTCTAAAGTAATGTTTCAAGAAGAACTACTAAGAATGTATACGGAGCATGAAAATCTATTAGTATCTTATCAACGACTAGAATCCAAATATCAGGCAATCAGCCATTCTAAGTTAGGAAAGCTAACTTATAGATATTGGAGAATGCTAAAAAGAGTTAAGCGAGGCAATAAAAATGAAAATAACTAACATAGATGGACTGCTGAAAGAGATTCAATCAAAAAGACTCAATCTTGAAAATGATATAAAAAAGGAAAAATATGAAATTGATTTTTTGAGAGAAAATGGAGAATTGCCAAAGACTATTTCTGAAGATTCATTGCTCCTTTATCAACTCAATGTAGCATCACCAAACAAAAAAAATAAACAGGAATATTTAGCTTATCGAGAAGAAGTTGCTGATTTAGATTATTTTGACCGTATAAAACCATTGTTAGACAAGATTCCGGATAGTAATGGGAGTAGGTTTTATAAAAAAAGTTCAATTCGAGTTGGAATGATCGCTGACGAGTTTTTATATCAATCGTATAAAGATGTTGCAAACTTTTTCCCGATTACAATTGCCAATTATCAGGAGTATCAAAATCAAATTGACATTTTGTTTGTTGCAAGTGCATGGAGAGGTTTGGATGGTAGCTGGGTCGGCGTAGCGAATGAGAAATCAACTAAAAGAAAAGAATTATATAAGATTATTAACTTCTTTAAAAAAAATAAAGTGAAAACAGTTTTCTATTCAAAAGAAGATCCTGTAAATTACGAAAAATTTATAGGTATTGCAAAAAAATGTGACTATGTCTTTACTACAGCAGAAGAAAAAGTTGAAAGTTATAAAGCAGCTTGTAAGCACGACAAAGTTTTTGTATTAGAATTTGGTGTCAATCCACTTTATCACAATCCTATTGGTACCAGAATCAATAAAAAAGATTCGGGCGTATTTTTTGCAGGATCGTGGTTAAACAAATATCAAGAAAGACAAAAAGAAACAATTGAAATTTTCGAGGGAGTCATCAGTGATCATCGTAAATTGAAGATTATCGATCGTAACTTCTATTTAAATAAGGTGAATTATTTCTTTCCTCAAGAGTATTTAGAGTATGTATCACCATCCATTGATCATGAATATCTTCAAAAAGTTCATAAATTATATAATTGGGCAATCAATTTAAACTCTGTAAAGTTTAGTGAAACAATGTTTGCCAATCGAATATATGAGCTTCAGGCAATCGGAAACATTATTATTTCAAACTATAGTGTAGGTGTAAATGATAAGTTTCCAAATGTCTTCATTGTAAATGATCGACAAGAAGTAAAAGATATTTTAAATGGGTTTAGTGATGAAGAAGTGTATAAACATCAGGTACAAGGAATTCGGAATGTTATGTCTGCGCATACAACATTCGAACGTTTTAATCAAATATTGGAAAAGATTGAAATGGGCAAACATAACTTTTCAAAGAAAGTGCTTGTTGTTACAGATAAAAAGAATCAAAGTATTGTTCAAGATTTTGAAAATCAAACATATCAAGAAAAAGATTTAATTTCAGTAGAAGAATTCAATGAAAATCTAAAATCACAATATGACATGATTGCTTTCTTCAACTCCGAATATCAATATCATGAATTTTATTTAGAAGATATGATTAATGGATTTAAGTATACAGATTCAGACTTTATTACAAAAAATAGTTACTACAATGGTCAAAACTTAATAGAAGGTATTGAACACATTTATATCAATGAATTTGAAGATAAATATAAAACCGTTTTTTGGGCAGATGCATATACTGCTGAAGAAATGATAAATATGAAAAACAATTACTTAGGAAAACAAGGCTATTGTATCGATCATTTTGAATTCAATTCGAAAAGAGTTCAAGAACTAGAAATGCCTACATGTGAGTATGAATTATCTGTAATTGTACCTGTTTATAATAACGGAAAATATTTGTTAAACAAGTGTTTTAATAGCTTAAAAAGAAGCAGTATCTTTAAAAAAATGCAAATTATCATGGTTGATGATGGATCTACTGATAAAAATACACTAATTACAATAAATAGAATTGCAAGAGAAAATTCTAATGTAGTTACTTATTTCTTCCCAGAAGGTGGGAGCGGTAGTGCATCAAGAGCTAGAAACAGAGGCGTAGAACTTGCCAATTGTGAATATGTAACCTATTTGGATCCAGATAATGAAGCGGTAAATGATGGATATGCAAAGTTATTGGATTTACTAAAAAACAATCCGAATTTTGATATTGCAATCGGCAATATGCTTAAGTTTGATAACAGCAAAGTTAGTCATTTCAAATATTATCAAACAGTGACAGAAGCAATTCACAGTAGAATCATTGAAAACCCTAAACAATTATTAATTGATACTTCTTTAAGAACTCAAAGTATACAGGCTTTAATTGTTAAAACAAAAGTCATTACAGAAAATCATTTGAAAATGGTTGAAAAAGCCGGTGGACAAGATTCATTATTTTTCCAAGAGTTGTTGTTACATTCAACAAGAGGAGCTGTAATTGACTTAAATATTCATATTTATTATGCAGCTGTATCAGGTTCTGTAACAAATACAATAACAAAAAAATTCTTTGATAAATACTACACTTTGGAAAAAGAAAGACTACCATTTCTTAATCAAGAATAATTTATTGGACCTATATATGGAAAAAAGATTTAATTTTTATTTCCGAAATTGGTATCTTATTCGAATTAAAAAAATAAATGAGCAAGACCAAAAAGAGGCAATCGACACACTTTATAAAATTTATTCTTTATATCATGAATATATTAAACAAAAAACTGATGAAATTGAAGCGTTCCAATCCTTATATAAAAAAGGAAAATACAAAAAAATTATTAAAATATTTTCTAAATTAGGTTGATTGAAAAAAGCGATTCAATCCTTGAAAGGAGGTGAGAAAACTGCTAGAACAATTGACGAAAATAGAACTCGCTATGACGGAAATAGATAAAGTTGAATTTATCTATAATTCTCCATTCCTGCTTACAATTCATTGGGACAATGTCAAATTTGAATTCTTTATTCGATTAAAAGGTAATTCAAATAAACTCTATTGTTTTGGAAATGGTGCATACAACTCTGAGAAAATGTCATTACCAGTATTTCAAAGACATTCTTGGATAGAAGATATAGATGAATCAATCATTATATATAATGATCCAACACTATATTTAGGAAAAATAAATCTGGGATGGGGTCAAGGGACCACTGAAAGGTTTTATTTAGAAGATTTATCCTTAATATTGAAAAAGATAATACGAAAGTTGGAGATTAAAAAAAGCCAAGTTACGTTTTATGGGAGTTCTGCAGGGGGATTTTTATCCTTATATCTAGCAGGCCTCATAAAAGGTACAAAAGCTTTAGTGAATAATCCTCAAGTTTTTGTACCTAAGTACTATCAAACTCATGTGGATAAAATGTATCTTGCATCTTATCCCGGAATAGATCGCGAAGCAATTGAAAGTAAATATAAAGAAAGATTAGAAATTTTAGCTTTCTATGAAAGTATCGAGTACGTTCCGGAAATTTACTATTTGCAAAATTTAGCTTGGTCTAATGATGTTAAAAATCAGTTATTACCATTTATCACAGGATTAAATTTAATTAAAGAATTTTTCGATGAGAAAAAAATAAAATTTGAATTCTATCAAAATATCGAACAAGGCCATAACCCTCTTAGTAAAGAGGAAACTCTTAAATATTTAAAACAGTTTTAACGGACATTAAATAGTGTTCATCAAATACAACTTGAAAATACTTAATTTTTAAAATTGGAGGAAATTAATGATGAAATTATGTACGATTGGCTTAGGATATATTGGATTACCAACATCTATAATGTTTGCAAAACACGATGTACAGGTGGTAGGTGTAGACGTTAAGAAAGAGGTAATAGATTCATTAAATCATGGAAAAATCCATATCGAAGAGCCAGGATTACAAGAAGCTTTAGAAGAAGTAATCTCAAAGGGCACTTTTAGAGCTGCAACTACACCTGAAAAGGCTGATGCATTCATTATTTCTGTACCAACACCAAACAATGACGATCAATATAAATCTTGTGATCTAACTTATGTAATCAATGCTGTAAAATCAGTTTTACCATATATTGAAAAAGGAAATACAATTATTGTTGAATCTACGATTGCACCACGTAGTATGGATGACTTTATCATGCCTTTGGTTGAAAAAGAAGGCTTTATCGTAGGTAAAGATATTTTCTTAGTTCACTGTCCAGAAAGAGTTTTACCAGGACAAATACTTCAAGAATTAGTATTTAATAATCGAATTGTTGGAGGCGTAACACCAGCATGTACTGAAGCAGGAGCTAGAGTATATAGTACATTCGTTAAAGGTGAAATTATTAAAACGAATGCTAAGACTGCTGAAATGTCAAAATTAATGGAAAATACATTTAGAGATGTTAATATAGCACTTGCAAATGAATTAGCTAAAGTGTGTAATGAGTTAGAAATTAATGCACTTGATGTTATTAAAATGGCAAACAAACATCCACGTGTAAATTTACACACACCTGGACCAGGGGTAGGAGGTCATTGCTTAGCAGTAGATCCATATTTCATCGTGGCAAAAGCTCCAGAAACTGCACAATTAATCAATCTATCTCGTACGATTAATACATCAATGCCTGAGTATGTTGTTGAGAATGTCAACAAATTAATGAAAAATGTTCAAGGAAAAGTTGTTACAGTATTTGGACTAACATACAAAGGAAATGTGGATGATATTCGTGAAAGTCCAGCCCTAGAAATCTATAATATGTTGAAATATCAAGGTGACTTTGAAGTACGCGCATATGATCCTCATATTAAACTAGATTGGGTAACTAAAGATTTAGAACAAGCAGTAAATAACTCAGATCTAGTAGTTATACTTTCAGATCATGATGAATTTAAGCAATTTGGAACATCTGATTTTGCAAAAATGACTCATAAGAGAATTTTTGATACAAAAAATGTTGTTAAAAATGTTTCTGATGATGTTGAATATATTAACTATGGAAATTTGTTTAAATTTGTTAAGAAGGAAGTTACTACTGTATGAACTTTGCTTGGCAGATCTTGAAAGAGCAATGGCTTCATATAAACTTAATATTTCGATTAAGTTTATATGAAGAGAAAGGTAAATATACAATGCACTATTTTGGTGCATTGTGGCAAGTAATTAATCCAATTATTCAAATAATGGTATATTGGCTAATTTTCGGCCTTGGGATAAGAAAAGGGCATCCAGTTGATGGAACACCCTTTTTCCTTTGGTTAATCATTGGACTTGTACCTTGGCTGTATATTAGCAAAACGATTACCCAAGGAACAAATAGTATATATTCAAAAGTTAACTTAGTATCTAAAATGCATTTCCCTGTAAGTGTTCTACCAACAATTAAAATCGTGGGGAATTCAATTTCTTTAATTCCAATGATTCTAATTACAATAGCAATAGCGCTAATATATGGTATTTTCTCTGGGGTGTATTTATTCCAGATTTTCTACTATTTAATTTGCTTATATTTCTTTTTATTTGCAATAACGCTACTATTGTCAACACTTACAACAATCATTCGGGATATCCAAATGATGGTACAATCTGTTGTAAGACTTTTGATGTTTTTTTTACCAATTGTGTGGAATGTGCATAATTTTCCAGATACAATTGTAAATATATTAAAATTAAATCCTCTCTTTTATATAATAGAAGGGTTTAGATACTCTCTTTTAGGTGGTCATTGGTTTTTTGAAGAACTGCCATACACCATTTATTTCTGGAGTTTTAGTATATTAATTCTTACAATCGGTTCCTATTTGCATATCAAATTCCGCAACAAATTTGTTGATTACCTATAATCGGAGGAAAAGAAATGAATCCGAAAATTCGACTTAAAAATGTATCAAAAAGCTTCAGATTGTATAGTAAACAATCTGATAAATTATTAGATATTATTTCACTCAAAAAAAATCGCGATCAATTTTATGCACTTCGAGATATCAATTTTGAAATAAATTCAGGTGAGGCTATTGGGATTATCGGCTTGAATGGTTCAGGTAAATCTACTCTTTCGAATCTTTTAGCACAAGTAATTCCACCAAGCCAAGGAACTATTGAAATTAATGGGGAAACCTCTTTAATTGCAATCTCTGTAGGCTTAAATGCCTCATTAACCGGAATTGAAAATATTCATATGAAATGTTTAATGCATGGATTATCCAATGCTGAGATTTCAAATTTGAAATCAGAAATCATTGAGTTCGCTGATCTCGGAAATTTTATCAATCAGCCAGTTAAAAATTATTCAAGCGGTATGAAATCACGGTTAGGATTTGCGATTTCCGTTCATACCAATCCGGATATTTTAATAGTTGATGAAGCTTTGTCCGTAGGGGACCAGACATTTTATCAAAAATGCTTGAATAAGATTAATGAGTTTAAACGTCAAGGGAAAACAATCATCTTTGTTAGTCATTCATTGGCCCAAATTGAAGCATTTTGCGATCGCGTAATGTGGGTACATTTCGGACAAATAAAGATGTTCGATGAAACAAAAAAAGTGATTGGCGAATATAGAAGGTTTATTAAATGGTTTAATTCACTGACCGAAGAAGATAAGAAAATCAACCGTTCTAAATTGTTAGAAGAACAATATAAAGCTGAATCAAGTTTAACAGTCGAACAAAGTCAGCAAAAAAGTGGATTGAATTTCTCTATCATTACACAAATGATAATTTTAATGTTCGTTGTCATTGCAAGTGCAGCATATATGTTTATTTAATTATTGCAAATTGAGGTGTAGGTTCTAAATGGCGGATAAAGTAAAAATTATGACTATTTTCGGTACTAGACCAGAGGCGATTAAATTAGCTCCATTAGTACTGGAATTAGAAAAACATCAAGATGAAATTGAATCAATTGTTACAGTAACTGCTCAACATCGTCAAATGCTTGATCAAGTACTTGAAGTATTCAATATTCATCCACAATATGATTTAAATATTATGAAAGATCGTCAAACATTAGTTGATGTAACGACTCGCGCACTTCAAGGATTAAATGAAGTGATGCAAAATGTAAAACCTGACATAGTCTTAGTACATGGTGATACTTCAACAACATTTGTGGCTAGCCTTGCAGCATTTTATAATCAAATTCCAGTTGGTCACGTTGAAGCGGGTCTAAGAACATGGAACAAATATTCACCATTCCCAGAAGAAATGAATCGACAATTAACTGGGGTAATTGCAGATTTTCATTTTGCACCAACTATTAAGGCTGCTCAAAACTTATTAAATGAAAATAAAAAAAGCGATTCTATTTTTATAACAGGAAACACAGCAATTGATGCTTTATCTACGACTGTTTCAGCATCTTATACGCATCCAATCTTAGATAAAATAGGAAAAGATAAGATGATTCTTTTAACAGCTCATCGTAGAGAAAACCTTGGTGAACCAATGAGACATATGTTCAGAGCAATTAAGAAAATTGTAGAAGAGCATGATGATGTACAAGTTGTTTATCCTGTTCATTTAAATCCTGCTGTTCGTGAAATTGCCGATGAAATATTAGGGGAAGATTCAAGAATTCATTTAATTGAACCATTAGAAGTAATTGATTTCCATAATTTTTTATCTCGAGCACATATCATTTTGACAGACTCAGGTGGTATCCAAGAAGAAGCTCCATCTCTTGGAGTCCCAGTATTAGTACTTCGAGATACGACAGAAAGACCAGAAGGAATTGATGCTGGAACGTTAAAACTTGCTGGAACCGATGAATTAACAATTTATCAATTGGCAAAAGAATTACTAACGAATCCAAAAGAATACGAAAGAATGTCAAAAGCTTCAAACCCTTATGGTGATGGTCATGCTTCTGAACGTATTGTAGAAACATTACTATATCATTTTGGAATTAGAGATACGATGCCAGAACTCTTTGAAAAAAATGAAGAAAATAGTTTATCAAAACTATAGAACGACTTTAAATTGAAATGAATAGAAACCAATGCTCCCATTGTTCGCAAAACTAATTTTCATGCGAATTTGATGGGAGTATTTTTTTATTTATTAATTCCGCCATATATAGCATGAAATCTATTTTCAATGAATAGTATGACCAATATAAGAAGGTAATTTCATATTATATTTTAATAAGGTGGGATACGAATGCAATTAATATTTTTGTTTTTCTTAAGTGCACTATTTTTCATTTTTACCTTTATTGTTCCTGCACTCTCTTTAAAGTTATTTTGTCTATTGATATCCTTTACATTTTATAAATTAGGATCACACCAAATTAAATTAGCAGAAATGCGAAGAAATGAGGAAATAAAACAGGAAACAGAAAAAATGTTAGAACAATATCCTCATAGTCAATCTACTATTTCTTCTGATTTTTTACATGCTCTATTAATAGGCGAAGCGTCACAAACTTTTTTTGTTGCCAATAGAGAGGATACAGATTCTGATTTTGATGTTAAAGAATATCTATTCAATGAAATATTTGAAACAGCAATTGAAGAAGATGGAAATCAGAAAGCTCTAATATCTAGAGGAGGAATACTAGGTGGTGCCATGCTGGATAGTGGTGGTAATTCTTTAATTTATATTATGGAGCCTGAAAAAAGTGATAAAGAAAATGAAGAGAAAAGTGAAAAAAAAGAAGCAGACGATAGTGAAGAAGGCGTATCAAAACTTAGTTTGAAAATTGTTGTGGACGATATAAGCAATCCAATAATAGAATATGTATTTTTAGAATCTGAAGAACCCGTTTCAAAAGAATCTGATGAATATAATGAAACCTCAAAGCTGTGTAAAAAATGGCATCAGATGATTAGTGTATTAATTAAACGCCAGGATCATTTAAATAAAGTGATTATCAAACGTTACGAACATTCAAATAGAGTCGTGTAGTTAATAGTAAATAAAATTGATAAAATATATAGAATTTATAAGGGATTTGTTACTCATAAATAAAAAATATATAAAAAGTAGTGATTTTTGATAATAAGAGTGCTATACTTTACGCATAGATTAATAATTCCTTCGGGGTGGGGTGAAATTCCCAATCGACGGTGATGAAGAAATTCTAAGCCCGTGAGCCTTTTTAGGTAGGATTTGGTGCAATTCCAAAGCCGACAGTATAGTCTGGATGAGAGAAGGATGTTTGGTCGCTATTTTAATCCTCATGAAACGAGTGTTCATGAGTTTATTTGGCGAAACAAAAAACAGACCTTTTAAACTACCCCGTAGATCTAATCTATGGGTTTTCTTTTTATTTAATAAAATTTTATAAATAGTCCTTCGGGGTAGGGTGAAATTCCCAATCGACGGTAATGAAGAAATTCTAAGCCCGTGAGCCTTTTTTAGGTAGGATTTGGTGAGATTCCAAAGCCGACAGTATAGTCTGGATGGGAGAAGGACATATGAGAAATGGTAAAGACTAATGAAATGTAAATTTTAATTAGTTTCTTTATAATACCATTCGCTACATACTCTCCCAAAACTTCCAAGGAATTTTTTCTGTGGGAGTTTTTTAATTTTATTAGTAAGTTTTAGATGGGATGACTGAAACTCGTTAATTTCAAATCCAACTATACTAATAGAAAAAGAGGTGATTTGAATGTTTACAGGTATTGTAGAAGATTTAGGGAAAGTAAAAGCAATAAAAAGCGGATCCTATAGTATGCAACTCACGATTGAATCAAAAAAGATTCTCGAAGATGTTCATTTAGGTGATAGTATTGCGGTCAACGGGGTTTGCTTAACCGTTATTTCATTTTCAAGCGATCAATTTACAGTTGAAGTAATGCCTGAAACAGTAAAAGCTACTAATATTCAATCACTTCAAAATGGTCAATATGTAAATTTGGAACGAGCGATGCCTGCATATGGTCGCTTCGGAGGGCATTTTGTTTCGGGGCATGTAGATGGTACAGGCATTATCTTGAAAAAACGGAAATTTGATAATGCCGTTTACGTTGATATTGGAATTAGTAAAGAACTCAGTAAGTTTTGCATGTTAAAGGGTTCTGTCACAATTGATGGCATTAGTTTAACGATTTTCGATGTGAAACCTACTCAACTTACAGTTTCACTTATTCCACATACGTTTGATCAAACCATTTTGGGAATTAAAAAAGAACATGATGTGGTCAATATTGAAAATGATTTGCTAGGTAAATATGTCATTAATCACTTGGAAAGAAAGCAAGAAGATTCAACAATTACACTTGACTTCTTAAGAGAAAACGGATTTTAAAGGCGGTGTTTTGAAAATGTTTAATACAATAGAAGAAGCAATTGAAGATTTAAAACAAGGTAAAATGATTATTGTTGTTGATGATGAAAACCGTGAAAATGAAGGGGATTTTCTAGCTTTAGCCGAATTTGCAACGCCAGAAACTATTAATTTTATGGCAAAATTCGGACGTGGCTTAATCTGTACACCGATGTCTAAAGCATTAGCAGAACGATTAGATTTAAATCCAATGGTAGAAAACAATACGGACAATCATCATACTGCTTTTACTGTTAGTGTCGATTACAAAACAACAGAAACAGGCATCAGTGCTTTTGAACGTTCAGAAACAATTCTACAATTGATCAATGCTAAGTCTGTTGGATCTGATTTCCGTAGACCTGGACATGTATTTCCTTTAATAGCAAAGGATAATGGTGTACTTGAACGACAAGGTCATACTGAAGCAGCTGTCGATTTTGCAAAAATGTGTGGATCAGTTCCTGCGGGTGTTATTTGCGAAATTATGCTTGATAATGGCCAAATGGCTAGAGTACCTCAATTACATGAAATTGCAAAAGAACATAACTTAAAATTTGTAACAATTGCAGATTTAATCAATTATCGCAACCAAACTGAACAAATGATCGAAAGAGTAGCATCCGTAAAATTGCCAACATCATTTGGAGAGTTTCAAATGATTGGTTATTCAAATCAGCTAAATGATAAAGAACATATTGCCATTGTAAAAGGAAATCCTCAAAATGAAGAAGCACCACTTGTACGTATTCATTCTGAATGTTTGACAGGTGATATTTTCCATTCAAAACGTTGTGATTGTGGTCCACAATTACACAAATCATTAGAAATGATTGAAGCTGCAGGAAGTGGTGTTGTGTTATACATGCGTCAAGAAGGCAGAGGTATTGGTTTACTTAATAAATTAAAGGCATATGAACTGCAAGAACAAGGATATGACACAGTTGAAGCAAATATACATCTTGGTTTCCCTGCAGAAATGCGCGATTACGGTTTAAGTGCACAAATGCTTCGCGATTTAGGTATTACGAAAATCCGCCTAATGACAAATAATCCTGCCAAAATTGAAGGTTTAACAAAATACGGAATTGAAGTAGTAGAACGTGTACCAGTTGAAATTCCAGCAGAACCAGAAAATGAAAAGTATCTTGAAACGAAAAAATTAAAAATGAGACATATTTTAGCATAGGAGTGAGTGTAATGGGACAAACATTTGAAGCGCAATTAATTGGAACAGGATTAAAAATTGGGGTTGTAGTAGGAAGATTCAATGAATTTTTGACAGGTAAATTATTAACTGGTGCAATGGATGGCTTAAAACGACATGGTGTATCAGAAGATGATATTGATATCGCTTGGGTTCCTGGTGCATTTGAAGTACCTTTTATCGCGAAAAAAATGGTTGAAACAAAAAAATACGATGCGATTATCGGTTTAGGTACTGTTATTCGTGGCGCAACAACTCATTATGATTATGTTTGTAACGAAACAGCGAAAGGAATCGCAAATGTAGGATTAACATCAGGCGTGCCAGTTATGTTCGGAATCGTAACTACTGAAAATATTGAACAAGCAATCGAACGTTCTGGAACAAAATCAGGAAACAAAGGCTATGATGCTGCAGTTTCAGCAATTGAAATGGCTAATTTAAGCCGCATGTTCGAGTAATTTAAAAAAAATTTTAGCAAAGTGTATAAAAAGTGTACCAAAGGCTATACTATTTTTAGATTTCACTTAACAAATCCTTTATTGGTAGGAGGGGTTAATCCTATGGGTGAACCAAGTCCAGGTGAGTAGATACGATCTACCAAGATTAAGGCGTTAAAATCTCTAGGATCATAAGAAACGGAGTGAAGTCCCGTGGATCAGGTCTGAGTTTTATAAGCGAATGCAAACAATTTAATCATTATGAAAGATAACATTATCTAACATAATGGAGGGAAGAATTCAAATGGGTAAACCGCCAAAAAAGTGCCAAATACTCTAGGAGAATTCATTCTTAGGGCCAGATGAAAAATCGTTAAAATTTCTCAGGTGAAGAGAAACGGAGTGAAGTCCCGTGGATAGAGTCTGAGTAAGGTGCGAAAGCATAACGTTAAAATCATCATAAAAGGTTATACTTTTATGATCAGGAGGGTGAAAACCAGTGAGCGTTTAGAACTTTGTTCATAAATGTCATTGAAGCTTCATCTACTGTGTGCCGTGTTAAATGGTTTAAAAAGCAAAAGCTTGAACAAATTAATCGCCATAAAGGATTTAGTGAAATCGAACCCGGAATTTATTTTCCGGGTTTTTGTTATTTTATAAACATAAAAACGAAGCTGTACTTTTACCTATTTTTTGTATTCAATAATTATCAATAATAGTATTGCTTTTGTATATTATATATAGGAAAATATTGTTATTAATGATAAACAAAAGTAATATTCGAATACCTAATAGGGGGAAATGGAATGAAACGCTTCTTCAGGTATGTTATATGGGTAATCATCATCAGTGTCTTAATTTATTGTGGATTAAGATCAGAGATATATTTGAAAGAACAATCGGAAATGTCATTTGACATTTTGCCCATAATGATTTTTACATATATTTTTCCAATAATCGTAGGCATGTTACTAAGACTACCTCAATTTTTATCTGAAAATAAAGGGAAAAAGAAGTGGAGTTTTGATTGGGTTAAGATTATAGGTATTGCGATTCCAGTACTATATATTGCACTGTTGCCATATTTAGCATACACTTCATTTGGCGATCAGTTGATTCTTGTAGAACAAGTACTTGCTCTAGGTAAAGCTACGACATCTTTAACAACAATTGCTGGAATTGTGTTTGGATATATCGTTTTAGATAGTGTTAAAACTTAAAAATAAATCATTTTACTTCATGTATAAGTGAAGGAGTTCAGCCCATACTATTTAAGATTTCACTTTTGAAATCCTATCATGTAAGGAGGATGAAAGTTATGGGTAACCCAGATCATTTAGATCCAAAATCTCAGAAAGTTCATCAACTCTGGACTCGATTAAAACATTCAAAATCTCAAGTGAACGGTCAATCGGAGCTTACACTCCATAACCGGATCTTGAAAAGTGAAGCGAAAGCACGTCAATTTTAATCTTCATGAAGGATTAGTGTAATCAATTTGGAAGTCACATAAGTAGTATTGCTACTTATGTGACTTCTTCCGTATATATATTAAAGTTGTCCGATAAGCATATAAAATCTGCTCTTCTCAATAGATGGGCAGATTTTTTGTTGATTTTCTTTTCATAAGACGATTCCTTTGAAAAGCGTGAGTTTTTGACTTTCTTCTTAAGTGTAAAAATAGAATTTTTAATTTCACTGTGAATATTTGGACTGTATTAGTACTTCAAATAATATTGAAGTGGAATCGGCGAAGTTCGTAGGCAATCGACACACTTTATCATGCAAATACATATCATTTATTGAAGAGGTGGTGAAGTATGGGAAACGAAAAAAATACTAAAAGCCATAACCCTGTCGAAATTGAACAACAGGAATGGAAAAAGAGAAGGTTAAATGAACAAATGAAGCAGATGCTTACAATCGCTTCACCTATTTTTCTCTTGCTGTTATGGGAGTTTTTGTCTAGAACAGATTTACTTGATGTACGTTTCTTCCCGCCGCCAACTGCAATCTTACACACCTTCTATACTTTGGCAATAAGTGGAGAGTTATTTCATCATATTTGGATTTCACTATACCGGATATTCGCTGGCTTTTTACTAGGCGTTATACCTGGTGTAGTGATTGGATTATTGATGGGATTATATTCTCCAATTCGACATTTCATCTCGCCAATTGTGATGGCACTGATGCCGATTCCTACCTTAGCTTTATTACCAATTATCATCATATTATTTGGTATTGGTGATTTTTCAAAAGTTGTGACAATCGCAGGAAGTGTATTTTTCCCCGTTGTGATCAATACGACTGCTGGTGTTATTAATATTGATTCCATTTATTTAGATGTGGCGAAAAACTATGGAGCTAATTCTAAAGATTATTTCTTTAAAATTGCACTTCCTGGTTCTTTACCAGTAATGATGGAAGGGATTCAGATGGGGCAGGCAATAGCATTGTTAACAATTGTTGCAGCAGAGATGATGGGAGCAACTTCTGGTATTGGCTATTTAATTTGGACCTCCTACAAAGCTTTCTTACTACAAGAGATGTTTGTCGGGCTTATTCTAATATCATTTTTTGGCTATTTATTTTCATTAATCCTTCGATATTTACAAAAGAAAATTCTTCCTTGGAGGTGAGTCGTTGGAAGACCAAACAAAAATTTCAATTAAAAACATAACAAAAGTATTTTACAAGAAAAATAATAGCGTTATGGCTTTAGATCATGTCTCATTAAAAATTTCCGAAGGTGAATTTGTTTGCATAGTGGGTCCAAGTGGTTGCGGAAAAACAACTTTACTTCGTATTTTGGCGGGATTAGAAACGAGTAGTGTTGGTGAATTTGAAATTATTCAAGAGAAGAAAAATAGGCCGCTTCAATCAATGGTTTTTCAAGAACGGGGCATTATCCCTTGGTTAACTGTTGAGGAAAATGTAGCATTTGGTCTTAAGATGAGGCATTTACCACAAGATTATATTAAAGAAAGAACAGATTATTATATTAAGAAAGTAGGTCTTGAAAAGTTTTCAAAACTTTACCCGAAAGAGTTGTCAGGTGGTATGAAGCAACGTGTAAGTATTGCGCGTGCTTTTGCGAATGATCCAGAAATTTTGTTAATGGATGAACCTTTTGCAGCATTGGATGAGCAAAATAAATTTATACTGCAAGAAGAACTGCTTTCCATTTGGGAAGAAACAAAGAAAACCGTATTGTTTATCACACATAGCATTGATGAAGCATTATTGCTAAGCGACCGTATTTTATTGATGAGTGCACAACCAGGCAAAATTATTAAAGAAATTAAAAATGATTTACCAAGGCCTCGAAATATCGAACAAATTAGGGCAAATAAACAAACAACTGAACATTTTATCGATATTTTAAAGCACTTGCATGAAGAAGTGCAAAAATCTAGAAAGTAAGAGGGGTATAAAGAGGGGGGATTTGAATGAGGAAATGGTTAAAAAAAGGGCTTGTGATTCCATTTATTCTGTTAGCCATGTTCATCACAGCTTGTTCTGGAAATGGAACAAAGACGAATACGAATGTTAACAATGAAGTTAGTAAGGAAAACAAATCAGGAGATTTAGCACCACTAGAAAATAAAACAAAAGTTGTGATTGCTGAAGACGGAGCTGCTTCTGGTGCAGGTTTTTATATTGCCAATGAGAAGGGCTACTTTGCTGATTATAATATTGAAGTAGAATTTGCTCAATTTGCGAATAGTGATGATATGCTTCCAGCACTTGCTGCTGGGGAAGTAGATATTGCGGGAGGAATTTCTACAGCATCATTCTTTAATGCTATTGCTCAAGGAATCGATGTTAAAATAGTAGGGGATAAAGGCCATAATATGCCTGGTAAATCGTACTTTACATTTGTAATTGGAAATAAGATGAAAGATGTCATTAAAGACTATTCAGACTTTAAAGGTAAAAAAATAGCCATTTCTTCTAAAAATTCAATTGATGGTTATATTTATCAATTAATGTTAAAGCATGCAGGCTTAACAGAAAAAGATGTTAAAACCGTGATTATGTCCGATTTTGGTAGTATGCTAGGGGCGCTTGAAAATGGGTCAATTGATGCAGCGCTTAGTATTGAACCATTAATTGCTCAAGGAGTAAGCAAAGGGATTTTACAACGTTTTGGTGATGCAACTGATTTTGCACCAGATTCACAAATTGCTTTAGTTTTGGCTTCACCTAAGTTTATGAATGACGAGAAAGATGCATCTCTTCGTTTTATGCTTGCTTACTTAAAAGGAGTACGTGATTACAATGATGCCTTTACAAAAGGTGAAGGAAAGGCAGAAATAGTTAACATCATGACGAAGTATACAGCTTTAAAGGATCCAGCTTTATGGGATAAAGTAAATGTTACAGGTCTCGATCCAAATGGTACTATGCGGGAAGACGATATCCGTAAACAATATGAAATGTATAAAGCAAATGGTGCAACAAAAGGAGAATTTGACTTTAATAAAGCAATTGATACTTCTGTTACAAAAGAAGCTGTAAAAATTTTAGGTAGTTACAAGTAATTAATAGGAGGAGTAAGCGAAATCTGCTTACTCCTCTTTTTATTATTTTATTTCCTTTAAATCTGTTATTTGGAAGAAACTATTTGAATCATCGCCTTCAACAAAATTGTAATACACCAGATATTGACGTTGATTCTGTTTCATTACTTTATTGCCATTTTTTATTTCTGCTACAAATTCCTTCGTTGTAACAGTAAAATCAGTATCTGAACTGCGGTTAATGGATAAAATTTCCACCTTATTTACTTCTTCCTGAATTCCTTGTTTGTGTTTTTCAGGGACTTCAGCTAATAAATCTTCATACAATTTTGTGTCATGCATGATATATTCATTGGCTAATGACGTGAAATCACCAGTGTGCAAAGCTTCTGCATATGTTACTGGATACATTGCAATAAATTCAGAAAGTTTTTGTTGCTCGACCGCTGACATCTTTTGACCAGTAACCTCTGTCTTTGGTGTTGGTTCAGTTGTTGTTTTTGTTGTATTTTCTTTAGTGTGGTTTGAGTCGTGAGTAGTCGGTGTTTCAGTAGTAAATGCTTCTGTTACTTTTGGTTCTTCTGAATTTTTCTCCGTATTATTTCCACAACCTGCTATTAAAGAAGCTGTTAAACATATTGAACTAATTAGCTTCCATTTGTTCATGATAGGCCTCTCTTTCAAAATCATGTTTATTTACTCTTATCATACATTATTTGCTACAAAGTTAATAGTCTGGAAGAAACTTGTCATTTAAATTAATAAATCGATTCATTCTAATAAATAATTATTAAAAAAATGAAGAATAAAAAAATAAATGTTACAAACCCTTTTCTTTTTTAAAAAGTAGCGTATTATATATAGTAATCTTATAAGAAAGGTTGGTTTATATGGCAAAACCAGTTTCGATACCAAGACCATTAGTTCGAGTGAATCAATGGGTAATATTAATATGTACGATTACTGCATGGATAACGCATCAACCTAGCATTTTGTTGATCCCTTTAATCGCAAATGTAATGGGATTAATTTTCAACTTTAATCCGTTTATGAAGATTGGAAGATTATTTTTAAAGAAAAAACCATCAGCATATATCCCAGAAGATATTGTTCAACAAAAATTCAATTCATGCATTGCAATAACATGTTTACTTTTAGGATTTATTGGATTTGAATTAGATAAACCTGTAATGGGTTATGTGTTTACAATTATGGTAGCGATAGCAAGTGGTATTGCAATTTTAGGATTTTGTATCGGTTGTTTCATCTTTTTCCAACTTAATCAGTTCCGATACAAATTGAAGAAATCCTTTCATTAAAAACAACTGATTATTCAAATTGATATATTAATAAAATATTTTTTATTAAACCCTAGCATGTTTCCCTGAAAAGTGCTACAATAATTCATGTACTTGATAAACACTTTAAGTCATTGCCGATTTAGTTTAATGGTAGAACGGTGGTCTCGTAATCCACTGATAAGAGTTCGATTCTCTTAGTCGGCATATACATGAATCGTAAATCCCGAATCATTATGGTTTCGGGATTTTTTGTTTGAGTTTTCATATAAACAAATGTATGAAGGAAAATGCAAATGGTAACAATAGGGCTATTGTGATGTGAGTAGACATTCAAATGATGGAGGCAGAAATAATGCAAATGACCGAACAAGCTGCGGATTTTTTTAAGAAAGAAATGGCTGAAAAGCACGAAGATACTTTGCGTTTTTATAATTTAGCTGGTTGTTGTCACCCTGTTTTAACTGCAGAATTCGAACCTGCACAATCGGATGATCAAATTGAAATTGTAGATCATGTGAAAATTGCGATTGAACCGGCAGTTGTAGAGGATTTAAAAGATGTCACCATTGGAATTGATGATACGGGAGATGAGGTTGAACTAGTATTAGATGGATATATTATACCTGAACAATGTGATTGCGAACATGATCATGAAGATGAACATGAGCATCATCACTATTAAAGGAACCTTTAGTTTAGAGACCTCCATCTTTTGAAAATCGTTCAGTCGGAAAAGCAAAAGCCTCAATTTAAAGCGATATGTAAAAAATAAAAATTACGTTTGAAAACCCTTCTTTCTTGGAAGGGTTTTTTATTGCCTAAGATTTGATGGAAAACTAAAACATTTTAAAAGAGAATTTGTTTATGCTGAAATCAATCAAAAAACAGTTAAAAAAATATCATTTGAAGAAATAATTTCATAATTTCTGTTGTTCAACAAACACCTATATATAGCGGTTTGTAAGATTAAATTACATAAATATTACAAAAATATTACGGCAATTACTAAAGTTTTAAAGATTCTGTAATGATAATGACCCGTAAATCTCAATAAGATGTACAAAACAAAAAATAGCAAATTTGATAGTTCTGATGATGAAGGAATAGTTTCTGTTATCAATAATTTTCCATGTTAAAAAAACAAGAATAAGTAGAAATGAAAGGTGATGAACATTGAATAATAAAAAGCAAAGTAAAATATTGAAAACTTTTTTGACTATGAGCCTATTTTTCGTGTTGATTCTGACAATTGCTGGTTGTTCACAAAGTAATAATGCAGGTGATCAACCAAAAGTGAAAGAAGTAAATGAGGACTATTATGTAGAAGAGAATGCTAAAAGTATAAAGTCAATTGAATATGTTCTTAAAACTGAATTTTCAAGTCCTAAGAAAAAGTATAATCAAATTGTCCAAAATCCCGCAAATATAGCGAAAATAGATGGCCAAAGAGTATTGAAAGCGTGGAATGGTAGTGAACTTTACAATTATGTTGAAAATTTATATCAACCATACTTTACAACTGTTGGATTTGAAAAGTTCTTTTCAACATCAGCCTTTAGTTACACTTTACAATCAAGCGATGTTCACATCAAAGTTGATCACGTTTCAGTAAAACGTAGTAAAGATTATAAGAAAAATTATGATTTTGTTGTTCATGTTAAATATAAAAAAGGGGAGAACCCTGAAAAGTTATATCAAATTAAAGGTGTAGCAGTACTACCTGAAGAAGGTAAAATAGAAAAAATTACGTATTCCGATGACGGTGGATTACTAGAAAATATAAAAAAGAATAGTTGAGCTAAGTTTCATACTTAGTCTTTTTGGACAAACAGCCAAAGTCTCTCTTTCATTTCAGAGAACTTCGGTTGTTTTCATATTTTTATATAGAAAATGCACAAAGGAAGGAAAATCATAAAATTTCCTTTATAATAGTAAGCAAGTTTAATTTTGAAAAGAGGGTTTTGATGTTCCAACCATTAAAGAAAGGTGATACTGTTGGCGTTTATTCTCCTTCAAAACCTGCAACAGTCACTGCAAAAGTTCGATATGAACGAGGGAAGAGAATACTTGAATCGCTGGGTTTACTTGTAAAAGAAGGAGAATTAACTGGTAAGTTAGATTATTATCGGTCTGGTACACCGAAGGAAAGAGCTGCAGAGTTAAATGCACTTCTTCGTGATCCTGAGGTGAAAATGATCATTCCATCAATTGGTGGGACAAATTCAAATAGCATTTTACCGTATATAGATTATGAAGCGTTTCGACATCACCCCAAAATAGTAATTGGGTTATCTGATATTACGGCAATTTTATTAGCTTTATATAGTAAAACAGGAGTACCTGTGTTCTATGGACCTACCGTTGCTACGACTCTTGGTGAATTTCCTCCATTAATTGAGGATACGGTTAAAAGTTTTCAAAACATGTTCATAGATGTGGTTCAAACACCCTATCTGATTCATATGCCCAAAATGTGGTCTGATGATCATGTGAATTGGTTAGAAAAAACAGCAGAAAAAAAGTTGTATAACAACGAGTGGATTTGTGTACAAAAAGGGAAGACACAAGGTAGACTTATAGGTGGGAATCTTAATACAATGTATGGCACCATAGGCACGGAGTATTTTCCAATAATTGAAGATGGAGATCTATTGTTAATAGAAGATACAACAAAAACAGCTGCAATTATAGAAAAAAACTTTGCTATGCTAAAACTTCATGGGATATTTGATAAGATTTCTGGAATCATTCTTGGAAAACATGAACAATATGATGATTTAGGAACAGGCAGAAAACCTTATGAAATATTACTAGAGCAACTAGAAGGACGTGATATACCAATTTTAGCAGATTTTGATTCTTGCCATACTCATCCATTACAAACAATGCCTATTGGTCGGCAGGTTGAACTGAATGCAACAGAGAAAACAATAACCTTAATAGAAAATTGGCTTTAACAAAGGAGTGATAACAATGTACATAGGTGGTCAAAAGGAATTACATGCTCTAGATCAATATACGGTTGAAACATTAGGTCTACCAGGAACAGTCTTGATGGAGAATGCAGGAGCAGCAGTAGCCTCCGTGGTATTGCAACACTGTGAAGAAGATGATGATGAGGCAAAAATCCTCGTTATAGCAGGTTCTGGTAATAATGGCGGAGATGGTTTTGTCATTGCAAGAAAATTATGCGATTTTGGTTTAAATGTAGAATTGTGTTTGTTAGTTAAAGACGCAAAGTTAAAAGGTGATGCACTAGTACACTACAATATTTATCGAAATCGTAAATTGCCTTATTTCCAGTTGACGGAAGAAAATATAGAACAATTACAATTGAAAATTAATCAGGCAACGATTATTGTCGATGCAATGCTTGGTACTGGTGCAAATGGAGTATTACGGGAGCCATATCGCACTGCCATTCAAATGGTTAATAATTCAACCGCATTTGTTTTATCTGTAGATATACCTTCAGGACTGCAAGCAGATGATGGGCAAGTTTACGAATTTGCAGTAAAAGCAGATCAAACAATTACCTTTGTGATGCCGAAAAAAGGATTCTTTTTGCAAGAAGGGCCAAAATATATTGGTAAATGGGAAGCAGTCGATATATCTGTCCCTACGAATCTTGTTAAGCAACTCAAGCTTGCATTACCAAGATTGATTACAACTGGCGATGTGTTTGCACAGTTACCTAAACGACCAATGAATGGCCATAAAGGAACATTTGGTCATGGATTAGTCATTGGGGGTTCCAAACCTTATGTTGGCGCGCCAATCTTTTCCGCAAAAGCAGCATTCCACACTGGGATTGGATTAGTGTCACTAGCTATACCTGAAAATAATTATCCATTGACTGCAGTACAGATTCCGGAAGCACTATTTTTGCCACTAAAGGATGAGGATGGCCATTTTGCACGGAATTCCTTTGAACATGTGGATTTTTCAAAATATAAAGCAATTGCTTTTGGACCTGGTGTTAGTCGTTTTGATTCAGGTGAAGAATTAGTGCAAGAACTTTTCAAACGTTTAAATGGTCAAGCAATCATTATTGATGCAGATGGGCTTTATTTCATAAAAAACCAAATGGAATTAATCAAAGATTACAGCGGTCAAGTGCTTATTACACCACATCCTGGGGAAATGGCTACGCTATTGAATACTTCTGTAAAAGAAATCGAATCAAATAGATTAGTAATAGCGCAACAATTTGCAGAAAAATATCATGTAAATGTTCTTTTAAAAGGCCACCGTTCAGTTATTGCTACATCTGAAGGTAAGTTATGGGTTAATCCATCAGGTCATGATGCTTTAGGAAAGGGTGGCAGCGGAGATGTTTTAACTGGCATTATATTATCCTTACTTTGCCAAGGTGCAAATGCTGAACAAGCATTAGTTTGCGCTACTTATTTACATTCAAAAGCAGCAGAATTACAAGCAAATCAATTATCACATTACGGTGTGACGCCAAATGCAATAATCGAAGGAATTCCTCAAATTCTGAATGAAATGTTTTAAGAATTAAAAAATTAGATAGTATCTATGCTATTTGCGAAATTTGGCGATTCATGTCTCGGAAAGGAGAATAATCTTGCGGAATTTAGCATGGTATATATCTTTAGCTATTACATTTTTCGGTTTTATCATGATTGAATTTTATTTTACTTTAGATCCTACAAAAAATACTGTAAATGGTAATATAGCCTTTCTTCCTTTTGTCGTATTAATTCCTTTTCTATTATTAAGTTTGTTTATCACATGGACAGTCGGAAGAAAGTATTTTGCAATCAAACCATTAAATAAACCTTGGTTGTTCATTTTTGTGTTAGCACTAATTCTTCTTATAAGTATTCCAGGTGAATATCAACTAATCCAAAAATCTATTGATGCTTTACATGGGTCTTGGCAAAATCCCCAGTCGATCATTTATAAAAAGGGTGCTGTTAATTCTTATACAAATAGTTTGTACTTTAATGAAAATACATTTTTATTCTTGCACCTTTTTGCATTTTTATCTGGCTTTTTTGGACGAAAAGACGAATGGCAGTTAGAGGATACAAATGATGAAGAGAAACAAAAGAACCAAGAAAAAGAGCAGAGATGAGTTCATCATCTCTACTCTTTTTTGTATATATAAAACTTTTTTGTATATATAGAAACAGTTATTCTATAAAATTTGGAATAATTGTTATAATTATTTCCTGTGGAATACTTTGAAACCATCGATAGAGGAGTGAATGAAATCATCCTATTGAATTTGGTATTTGGCTTAATTGTTGGAGGAGTTGCTACAATTTATCGGAATTTTACTAAAAAAACAAGGAGTAGCATCTGTTGCCATTCGTTATTATCTATTGACTACAATTGTTTTACCAGTTCTAATCGCTTTATATGGATACTTAGTGATAAGGGGATTTGATGGATTTTCGTGTTTGCTATTCAGTATTCCAATTATCCTGATTTCAAGTGTTTATTATTATACACACTTGAAAAAATGATTCTGGTGCTACCAACTTTATAATAATAAAAGAGCTTCAGTTAGTCATCTTAACTGAAGCTCTTTTTATGGTATTTGAAACAATATTATAGAATGGTCAAAATATGTTAGTGAAAATTTTTTTATATGATGTTCAGAGTTTAAATGGTGTCATATTGAAGGAAATAAAAAAAGATTAAACCGGTCATAAAAATCGTAGTTTAATCAGAAGAAATAATATGTAGTAAATTATTCATTGAAAAGATGGAATAAATATGATAAATTAATATAGTGACACATTTTTTATTTTACCATATATTATATCCAATATAATTATATCAAAAATCCATCCATTAGTCAACTCTCAATTTCATTTTATTAAGGAGTGCATAATATGAATACTGATCTTCGTCAGGAACAAGAACGATTGGATTATGTAATGGATTCAATCGTAGAGCAAATTAGTAAGGTTGAAAAAGATACAGGTCGGCATCGAGATGAAGTGATTCATTTTCGTAAACACTTTTGGGATGAAGTCAAAGTCAATACTGATACATTTGATGACTATCTTGAGACAATCATTGGTTTAAGGCAACAGGCACAAGATCTGTCAGTTAGTCAAAGTATTCATCGTCACTCCTACAATCGGCTTTCAATATTGAAACGAATGAAAGAGATCCCTTATTTTGGTCGAATTGATTTTAAAGAAAATGGAACGTCAGAAGTTGAAACTATTTATATCGGAGTCTCTACACTAACGGATTCATCAGGAGAAAATTTTCTTATCTACGATTGGCGTGCTCCAATTTCAAGTGTTTACTATGATTATGCACCAGGCCCCGCAGAATATATGACGCCAGAAGGAGTAATTCATGGTGAATTGGATGAAAAGTGGCAATTTATGATTAAAAACGGTGTGCTCAATTCAATGTTCAATACAAGCATCACCATTGGAGACGAGATTTTGCAGCAAGTGCTTGGTAAAGGTACAGACAAACATATGCATAGTATTGTGGCAACCATTCAAAAGGAACAAAACCAAATTATTCGACATGATCATAGCCGGCTTCTTATTGTTCAAGGAGCAGCAGGAAGTGGAAAGACATCAGCTGCACTTCAACGAATTGCTTATTTACTTTACAAATATCGTGATAAGTTAAAAGCTGATCAAATTGTTCTATTCTCACCGAATTCTATGTTTAATACTTACGTATCAAATGTATTACCAGAACTTGGAGAAGAAAATATGCAGCAAGTCACTTTTCAAGAATACTTAGATCATAGGTTGAGCAATGCATTTCAAGTCGAAGGTCCATTTGAGCAATTAGAATATGTATTAACTAAAACAAGTGATCCATCCTATCAGATTAGAACAGCTGGCATAAAGTTCAAGGCATCAACAAGTTTTTTCGACACGATCAAAACATACAGGAAATCTCTTGAATCTTCTGGGATGATATTCAAAGGAATTAAATTTAGAGGAAAATCGGTCATCACAAGCTCGCAAATTACGGAAAGGTTTTATAATACCGACATTTCACTTCGTTTTTCGAATAGAATAGATAAATTGACTGAATGGCTAAATAAGCGATTAGATGAAATAGAAAAACTCGAGCTAAAAAAGCAGTGGGTGCAGGATGAAATTGAATTACTTAGTAATGATGAGTATCAGGAGGCATTTACGTATTTACAGAAAAAACGAGGAGATATCGAGGACTCATTCGAAGACATTGATCAAGAGAAAAAATTCCTTGCTCGTATGATTGTTCGTAAAAAGTTGAAGCCTATTCGTAAGTGGATTCGAACATTCCGTTTTATCGATTATTTAGGAATATACAAGCAGCTTTTCGTAGAACCAACACGAATTAATCTTTGGAGTAATGAGAAAACGCCCAATGAATGGGTGGAAATTTGTCAGATGACAATGAAAATGCTAAGTGAAGGAAAACTGAATTACGAAGATGCTACTCCGTTTTTACTTTTAAAAGAAATGATACAAGGGTTTCAGATGAATACATCAATCAAGCATGTGTTTGTAGATGAAGCACAAGATTATTCTCCGTTTCAATTTGAATTTATGAAACAATTATTTCCAAATGCAAAGATGACAATTCTTGGAGATTTTAATCAAGCAATTTTTGCACATGCGAGAGATACCGTTGATTTTCACACACTTACTAATTTATACGGCAAGGATGAAACGGAGACAATAAAACTAACTTGTAGCTACAGATCCACACGGCCAATCACTGAATTTACAAGAGAACTTGTACCTGATGGCGAACGTATTCAAACATTTAATCGTGATGGAGATATTCCGATACTTACTCGATTATCCAATTATGAACAATTGCATCATTACATCGTTTCTAAAGTCTCTGAATTACAAAAGAAAGAGTATAATACGATTGCCATTATATGCAAATCAGCTGAAGAATGCGCAATTGCTTACGATGCATTGAAAAGCATTGATGAGATCAAGCTTGTGAAGCAAGGATCGATAGAGTATGAACAAGGGGTTGTTGTCATACCTGCTTATTTAGCAAAAGGAATCGAATTCGACGCCGTCATTATTTATAATGCTTCAGCTCATATCTACGGAGTTGAAAGTCTTCGTCGATTATTCTACACGGCTTGTACAAGAGCTATGCATTCCTTACAACTATATTGCGTGGGAGAGCCTTCTCCATTTCTTACAAACATTGCTCCAGAAAAAATGATTCAAAGATCGAATTAATAAACTGAAAATATAAACGAAACGACCTGATTCTAAGTGAAAATTGAATCAGGTCGTTTCGTTTTAAATATGATTGATTCCAACATCATTTAACTGAATTTGCTATGCCAATTAAATTTTCCATAGTAATTTCTTTGTCACTTGCAGAATCCACACTTAAAATATATTGCCATCCATTTTTCTCGAAGGCCAGTGTATTGAAATTGGTAAAACTTTTACTAAAAATCGCTTCGCTTCCATCACTCAATTTAACTTTTTGGTTGATATGTTTTTGTTCAAAGGGAAGTTTGTACTCAATTGGATTGATCGTAATTTTGTATAGATTATGAGGCGAATTTTCATTGATAAATGCAAACTCTAAACCATCATTTTCTTTTCCATCTAAATCGCTAAGTCGACCGAAAGCGTGTGTGAAGGGGATTGCTGGTAGTTGAGAGGGCAATGCAATATTTTCGTGAAAAAGTTTATTGCTTTCTTCAAGTGCAGTAGAGATATCTTTATACCCTATATCGTAATAATATTTATCAAAATCATTGTCAGTTGCTTTCGCGAATTGTGTTTGAATTGTCAACACTGCTATGAAAGAAAATGAGAATAGAGCGATTTTTAATTTTTTCATGTTCATATTGTCCTTTTCTATTAGTAATTTCACTATTTAGTTTGAAACAAAACTGTTTTTTCATTCATACAATTATATATTTAACAAATATTTTTAAAACTATAAACCTCGATAGTCTATATAAATTTAAAAAAATAGGCAATAAAGGCAAAAACTAAAAAGTAAGCTTGGGAAATTTCCCATAAATTGATTTGCATATGAGAGCGGAATAATTAACGTTCAGCAAGTTATATTTATTGAATAGCCTCAAACCTGACTTATTAATCATTACTATTGTATTTTGGAAAATAACGCATATAGTAAATTGACTGAGGTGTTCTAATTAAGAGGCAGTTGATTATTTGCTATTTAGAAAACAATAAAAATGCTCAATTTCTAAAATATAGAAATTGAGCATTAAATGAATAGATGAAATTTGTATAGTTAGTAAAAATGTTGATAAACCAAACTTGCAGTAAATAACGATAATGTTAAAAATGCGATTACATTTCCAAAGATTAAGCCCTTCTTCATAGAGCTTTTTTTGCCCATTGAAGCAATGAGTATTCCTGCAAGCGGGGAAGTAACAGCGAGAACATAAAAAATATACCATACAAGTCCAATATAATTATTATTTTCAACTGACGAGCTTGCATATCGATCTACTAACAAACAAACCAAAAACGAGGCAACTGTAACAACAAAACAAATACTTGAAATCAAGTTAAACTGCAGTTTGTTCAATTGGAAACCCCCATATTTTATTCGTAGTCATACCAATTCAAATGATTGAGTCGCATTGCAATACCCTATATAAAATAATATGACAACAAAACGAGTTTAATTAGTTAAAATCTTTATTTTGTCACTAATTTGTTGGAATTTTTATGTAACTTTTGCGATGATCAATCGTATAAAATAAAAAATGCTATTGGAGGAGTTAAATATGAAATTGAAAAAATTTTTTGTTGGCTTTTTTTCCTTCATCGTGACTGCAGTAATTCTTTTTTGGTTAGGGAATATCATTGGAATTCCTTGGTTAACATTTCAATACAAATACGTAATGAACTCTGAAGGTTTTTTATTTGAGGGTGGCTCACTATTACCTATTTTTGTTGCATTAGTGGTTTCCTTTTTAGCTGAGAAAATTTATCTAAAAAAATGTCATGTGCATCAATCGACTGAGAAAATTTTGAAATAAAAAACAACTTCATTTTACAAAACTAATAAGCGTAGCTATTTATTTTGTTGTTTCGTAACATTCTTAAACATTTTTTAAAATTGATAAAAAGAATAGATCAGTTATTGTTCCTTAAAGGATGAATTTGGAAGATAAATCATCTCCTAAATCCATTGTTAAGGATTTTTTTGTGCCTGAAATTAATATTGAATTTTTAAAGTATTTATAATGTTTAATTATTTAATTAAAAAATTAGTTAAACTATAGATTTATATCCTTTTATTAACATTTAACAACTCATTTTTGTTATAGAGTTGTCACTTTTGTAATGTTCAATATGGAAATTTGTAATTATATTACAATAATAATATATTTACGTTCAAAATTGATAATTAAATGAAACATAACTGACATACTGACTATATAAACTTAATGAGGTGAGAGGAGAAGGATTATTTGAAAAGAAGAATTATTTTTTTAGTATCACTATTTGTAGTAGTAGTAATTGTTGCATCAGTTTTTTCCATAAAAGGATATAACGAATATATTGCAACAAAAGATCATGTTGGTAAAGCCATGGCTGGAATTCAAGTTACAGCTAAAAACACAAAATTACGATCACAAGCTGGGAAAGATGAATTGTATCTTGAAAATTATAAGAATGGGAACTATTCATTTAATAAACCCTATGTTGTACTAGATCCATACGAACGTGCACCATTATCTGCATTAGCTGTTTTTGAGACAGATCAAAAAGCGAAGGTTAGTGTAACAGTAAAAGGGAAAAGTAAGGATACCAATATTTCGCATAGTTATTCAAAATATGAAAAACTACATGAATTACCTATCCTTGGCTTATATGCTGATACAAACAACGAGGTAATCATTACTGCACAGACCGAAGATGGTAAAAAGAAATCAATTACTATTCATATTCAAACAGCAGCATTACCTAAATATATAGGGACAATTGATGTAAAAAAAGTTGATAAAGATAAAGTTGATATAAAAAGTAGTGATTTGACTTTTGTAGTTCCAAGTACTAAATATCCCTATGCATTTGATACAAATGGGGATGTTCGTTGGTATAGTTCAAAATACAACAGTCATGTATTTAAAAAGCTTGAAAATGGACATATTTTATTTTTAACTAAAGAAAATAATAGAGCAAGTACTTATAATGTGCTTGTTGAAATGGATTTTTTAGGAAAACTTTATCATATGTATGACTTTAATATAGCGAACAGTTCAAATGAAGGAATAGATGAAGATACTGCTGCAGCAGAAGCAACCATGATTCATCATGATGCTATAGAGTTACCAAATCATAACTTATTGCTAACAGTAAATGGAAATTCTAAGTATATAGAAGATGTCATGATTGAACTAAATCGTGAAACTGGCGATATAGAAAAGGAAATTGACTTAAAAAATCTATTACCTAAAGAATTTTATGAAAACTATACAGGAACGGTTCGTGAGGATGGCAAAATCGATTGGTTCCACCAAAATGCCATTGTTTATGATGATTCGGATCAAAGTATAATTGTTTCTGGACGAAACCAAGATATAGTAATGAAACTAGATTACAAAACGAATAAGATTAAATGGATATTAGCATCCCCTGAAAAATGGCCTGAGGAATATAAGAAATATTTATTTAAGCCTGTTGGAGACGTTAAATTCAATGCAGGTCAACATGCACCGGTAATTTTACCAGATCAAGACAATAATAAAGATACAATGGATCTATTGCTTTACGATAATAATGTAGTCGTAACTCGCGGTGATGAAAAGTTATCCAAAACATTTAGTCGTGGAGTTCAATATCGCATTAATGAAAAAGATAAAACTGTAAAAGAAGTTTGGTCATTTGGTCAACAATTTGGTCCAGCTTATTTTACGAATGTCGTCGGAAGTACTCGTTGGTTAGATGATTCTAAGCATCGCCTAGTCGATTTTGGCTATATGGATCAAGATACTCGAAGTGGCATTTTCGAAGTAGATGGTGAAGGAAATGTATCAATGGAAGCATATGTTACAAAATTCCCACTAGGTGCTAGAGCTTATCGTGCAGAGCGCATTAGCTTATATAGTAACGAATGGCAGTACTCATTACAGAAGAACGCATTTTTCGTAAAACTATACAAAAAAATTTTAGAATAATAATAGTTAACACAAAATCCCGTTGAAAAACTTTTTTCAACGGGATTTTAATTTAAAACGATACGAATAGTGAAATCACTCGTAATCGAATAAAGTTTAAGTGAAAGTATTAGTAATAATTGTATAAAATACCCTAAATCAAATATAATTATATTATTCTTCTTTTCACTATTCTTCAAATTGAGATAGAAATGAGTTGGGATAATGAAGAAACTTTTTTTATACATAAGTTTATTGGTAATGGTTATTTGCTTTGGATGCACAAATAGCTATTCACTACACAAATCCTATAATTCTGATGAAGCAATCAAAAAAGGGGATGTAGTTGTTACGTTAGGAGTTCAAAATTTTGAACGTTTTCAACAATTTACTCATAATGTTGAAAATGGCGTACAAAGCAAAGTTAGAATTTCAAGCTATACCATTGAAGGAGATCCAATATTTACAGATTTGGATTATGACGGCAAGTATATATACTATATTAATGATTATTCCAATGAAGAATTTGGAACAAAAGAAATTATAAAAGATCAATGTACGAAAATCGATAAAAAAGTTAACGAGAGAAACGAATACGACTATTTAATCAGTGGATGTTCAAACAAAGCGTCTTACCCACTTTTTAGTATAGAAAAGCGACAATGAAATTAGAAATTATGTTTGAAATAAAGGAGGAATACTTGATGAAGGCAGTTATACAAAATGAATTTGGAAACGCTAGTGTTTTAAAATATACAAATATAGATAAACCGACTATTAGTAAACATGAAGTTTTAATTCGGACAG
This sequence comes from uncultured Caryophanaceae bacterium, assembly GCA_963792445.1. Lineage (GTDB taxonomy): Bacteria > Bacillota > Bacilli > Bacillales_A > Planococcaceae > Rummeliibacillus. The sequence continues at coordinate 105,677 of CAWBWO010000006.1, forward strand.
CCTTTACTAGTGTTAATTTTGCTGATTTAAAAAATAGATCCGGTAATAAAGAAAAAGGTAATTTTCCGATGATATTAGGTTTAGATATGGCAGGTACCGTAGAAGAAGTAGATGAAAATAGTCCTTTTTCAATAGGGGATCGCGTTATAGCATTTCCAAAGAATGGTACATATGCTGAATATGTAGTTGCAAATGAAGCACTAGTTTTTAAAATCCCTGAATCCATGTCTTTCCAAGTTGCGGCTTCATTCCCAACTGTAGCCATATTATCTTATATATTAATCCATGAAATTGGACAAGTAAAAGAAACGGACACAATCGTTATACATAGTGCTGCAGGTGGAGTTGGGTCAATGCTCGTTCAAATTGCAAAGCTTGCAAAAGTTAAAAGAATTATTGGCGTAGTTGGAGACTTAACAAAAGAAGAGTATGTGAAAGAACTCGGGGCAGATGAAGTCTTTACATATGATACGTTTACTGAGACTGTGATAAACCTTACAGAAGGTCAAGGCGCAAATGTAATATTCGATTCTGTAGCGGGTGAAGTAACAAATAGGAGCTTAGATTGTTTAGCGCTTTATGGAACATTAGTGCAGTTTGGCAATAGTAGTGGGGAAGTTGGTCATTTCCAAACAAGTGATGTACATTCAAGCTGTCGAAATGTAAAAGGGTTTAGCTTAGGTACTACAAGAAAACATGATCCCGGTCGATTGGTGCCGGTAGCTGAAATAGTATGTAATCTTTTTGCACAAGGAAAATTGAAGCTCCCAATTGGTCAAATATTTGAATTAAAAGATGCAGCCAATGCTCATGAATTGATGGAAAGTCGAAAATATACCGGTAAGATTTTGTT
>CAWBWO010000007.1:0-65866 GCA_963792445.1 uncultured Caryophanaceae bacterium
TGGATAAACTCTTTAAATTAAACTGATCTAATGTCATGAGTATGGATTAAAGTCATCCTCAGATAGTTCTCTATCAAGAATATCGTAAACCGATGATGTAGAAGTAAAAACATACTTTTTCGTCTTATTTTTAAAAACATGAATAGAGTTATGTGCATCAATGGATGAATAGCAAATTTGATCAAATATTACATCCCACTTTCTGCCTTCGAATGCTGAATGAAAAGATTCTAGTTTATTTCGATCAAAATGAACTGTTTCTCTAAATAGTGATTTAACGCAACGAACCCTATGCCCTAAACTGGATGGCTTTAAGTGATCCCCTGACTGTATTAAATATTCTATTAATTTCTCTGTACTAAATTCGTTCATGACAACGTCCCCAAAAAATCGCAATAATAGATTATATTGAAAACAATATGTTTTTAATGTACGTAATGAATATCCCCCAATTTTTTTATCCTGTTGATACTTTTTCGACGCTTCGGATAATAACATACGTCTTTCACTCTCCTACTAATAAATCTATTAATCTAAATTCTATTATGTTCAATGAAAGACTTTTTCATACGAGGATATTCAATAATCTAAGTTATTGATAAATTTGGAACTCTAAATAACCTAAAAATATTAGAAAAAAGACGCTATTCTTGTTTTCCAGAAAAGCGCCTTTAATGGAATAATTATAATAAGTCTTAATCCTAAAATCACTTACTAACGCTCCCGTTAGTTAATGAGGAAAGTTTGTTTATTATTGTTTGGAGAATAACCAGAATCCAATTCAATTCTTATAAAGAAATTCACCGATTGAATAAATTAAAGAAATAAAGGGTAGTGCAACAAAAAAGAAAAACCAAAAGAAATCCCCACTTTTTACATTGATTATAGGATGTTTAATTTCTTTTTTTATTTTTACATCAATCTCCATTACTATCACTCCTTTTCTAACAGACTTTATCTATTTTATAAAAAATTTTACTTCTCATTTAACGAAAACTTAGTAAAGAATATACCCTTTCTTGAAGGAAAGCAACCTGTTAATCAAATATTTTAAATGCGTATATTCACTACTTTGATTCTCTTTAAAAAAAGACCCATTTATTCACTAAACTAAACTGATATTTTTAGTGGTTTTCTCATAAACTCACTAAAAACTCAACGTGAATATCCCTATTTTTTACAGATGTTGTTCCACTAAATGGCCCGTTTGTTGAAGAAGAGCAAAGACGATTATTCAACTAGCCTGCCCCTTTAGTTGAAGAAAGAATGATAAAGGCTGCCTTTTGACAGCCATGTCCTGCTAACAGAGCTGATAGTAATAGTGATATTGCTATTTATTTTTTTGTAACACGAACTAATAGTTAGGACATCCGTTCAGCTTTGTATATATTCTAAAAATCCATCTAGTTGTTAACGTACTTCTTCTTCAACTAAGAACTCTTCTATTTTTCCGTATCATCAAACTTGCGTAAAAAATCATCCAAATACTTTAATAAGATACTCTTGTGGAGATCTACGTTGCGTTTACTGTTCAGCAAGCTTTTCTCCTTCACCCTTTTTTGACTCACAATATTTAATCTCTCCTGAATAAAATAAGCCCTCATGCACAAATACATGAGAGCTAGGTGATTCAAGATAAAAATATATATTTAAAGTGAGATTCATTACGCTATGAAACAAAAAACTCCCAGCTGTTTTTTACACCATCAACAGTTACTTTGTAAGGATCTTTATCAACAAATGTTCTGTTGAATGTTAATGTAACTTGTTTTTTGTTTGTAGCTCTAACTTCAGCTTTAATTACGTTAATATTGTTATCAGCTGTAAAGTTTCAGCAGTAACGTCTCCAACTTCCTGGTTGAATGTTACAACTGCTTGAGTAGCGTTAATCACACTTTCCTTTCCAAATTGAAAAGATATAAAAACGCCTAAACTCTTTAGAATCAAAGGTTTAGGTGCTTTTTTGTAAATTTGGTATTTTGGTTAGTATCTTGCTTCGCGATTAACTTGGCCATAACGATATTAAAACCACTTCCTTATATACTACTAATATGGCTAATAAGGATAATGAAAAAATAGATAAGATGGATTAACATGGAAATAAAGATTGGTAGGAACAATATTTTGAACTTTTATAATAAATGCTATCTTTCAAAAGAAAAGTCTTTGTGTTTGAAAAAACACAAAGACTTTTTTGTTCTATAAATATTGAGTCGTAGTTTCAAATTTTCTTATAATGAAAGTTATATAAGAAAAAAAGGTTCTGAAAAAATAGGAATAAAATATTTAATAACTATAATCAAGTCCATACGAAATTAAAACCAAGAATTCTCCAATTTGCAGCAGAAAAAGGACTCGATATGGATGTTTGGTTATAAGAAAAAACTAACCATAAAGAAATCATGGAATCGTTTAAAAATAATATGAAAAAAGTGTTCTATTTGGCACATCTAGTTATTTTGAAGGTATTGATTTTCAAAAGAAAGCCTTAACGCAAGTTATTTTAATGAGATTACCTTTTTCTATTGCTACATATCCCATTCAAAAAATATTAGATCAAGATCAGCAAATTACTGTTCCCATCTTTTTTTAGTTGAAATCACTTTTGCTAATTCTTTACTTGCTTGTCTTCTTTTTTTTCGTTCTTCCGCTCTTTTTTCGCCTGTTTCATATAAAAATTGTTCGTCTTTTGATTCAGGAACAACTTTAGGGACAGGAGAAGGCTTTCCGTTTTCATCTAATGAAATAAAGGTTAGAAATGCGGTTGCAGCGATTCTTCTTTCACCTGTATTTAAATCTTCTGCTACAGCCTTTACAAAAATTTCCATTGATGTCGTTCCTGTCCATGTAACAAATGATTCCAAGCAAATCGAATCAGATGGGTTAATCGGTTGCAAAAAGTCAACAGAATCCGTTGAAGCTGTTACGACTTCTGTTCGACAATGTCTTCTTGCGGAAATCGAAGCAACAGCGTCCAGCCTTTTCATCAGTACACCGCCAAATAATGTATTATGATTATTTGTTTCGTTCGGTAAAACTAAATCCGTCTGTGTCACTCTTGATTCTTTGCATGTTTTTATGTTCATTGTTCATTTCTCCTAAAAAAATATATTTTACGTCATTATAGCTAATTTTTGCGAAAAAACAAACAAGCATCGCTTGTCCTATGATAGGTTCAAAATATCTTCATTGGAAATTTTTGGTTTCTATTAAAACTTTTAGTTAATAGCGATCCTCTGAGCTTTTTAGGTGCTTTTTGCAAGATTTCATGCTTCAACAATGAGAATCCATTCCACATTCCGAATTTTTACTCCCTCCTCTTATGAAAAAAGAATGCACACGAAAACAAAAACACAAATTATGTGCTATATTTTAAATAGTTTTACCTAGTTGATTATAGGTTAATAGTTATCTTATATTTATAAAAAATACACTTTTTATTGTAAATAGGCAATTTAAAATTGTATAATATTACGAAAAATTGAGTATTTATATAACTTCGCTATAATAATTTCCCGTAATTATAATGTACCTTTATCTTTAATCTTATAAAATCTTCATCAGTAATTTCTTAATAAAGAGAAAAAGAACCACTTTCTTCAAGAAAGTGGTTTTCCATCTTTCATTTTTGCAAATTTCCCGATTATGCCACTACAATTATTTTTGAAAATAGGAGGAATAGAGATGCATGTATACGGCTCATTAATAGACAACGAAACACGATGTACACATTATCATACCGAAAAAGACATTATTGCCATCAAGTTTGCATGTTGCGATCGGTACTATCCTTGTTATAAATGCCATGAGGAACATGCCAATCATCCAATACAAAGGTGGACAAAAAAACAAATTAATACCTTGGCTATTTTATGTGGTGCCTGTCAAACAGAGTTAACGATTCAACAATATATGGAGTCTAGCCATTGTCCCAATTGTCATGCACCATTTAATGAGCGATGTGAATTGCATTATCCGATTTACTTTGAAATGGAGGGTACAGAATGAATTGGGGAACTCCAATATTGAAATTACTTCAAATTTGAGTCTCCAATTTTTTAGTTAGATTTGCCTGCGTTTACTCAAGCACTAGGCAGACCACAAAAAAACTTGATGACAATTTAACACTTCTATTCATTCATAATTAATTTCCTTTCATCGTTGCAATTCCAACAAATAGCATGGCAGTTCCACCACTTGAGCGAGCATGTCTTTAAAGGTTTCTGTTTTACCCGTATTTGGATCATAAATAGCAAAATCCAATAACTGTCGATGCACATTATGAATTCGATTTGGTCGCCATTTATAAATTCTCGTATGTAAATCGACTACCTGGTTTGGGGTTTCGGCAAAATAGAAAGCATAGCAGCGTGGATTTCCTTTTATCTCCACTGCATATAATTGGATTTTCTTCATCCCAAGTATGTCTTCCTCGTACATTTTATAGAAATCATTCTCTTCTGACTCTGTTAACTGAATTTGCATCAGCTTTTCTGACCGATCTTCTGCACTAATCTTCCCGCGCTCTAACCCAAAATAGATAAAGTGAGCAAGATAGGCTAAATCATATTCAATGGCATCTTTTAGTAGGTTTTTGATTGATGGCATGTTGTCCTCCCTGTTCTACTCTTCTAAATTACAAATCTGTCCAGTAGATTTTGAAAAGATGACTGGCACTGTACCAGAATTTTTGAATTGAAAGAAGCAGGTTAGTTAAACAAAAAAATATTCGAATGAATACGAATGCTTGGCGTACTAATAATGTCGAATACTTTCATAGATTGATATTTTAGGAGGATTTTGGGTATATTTTGTAGAAGTTGAGAAGGGGTGATGAGGATGAAAAACAGTTTTGCTTATATTATCGGATTTCGATTATCATAAGTTTTACGATTTTGGGTTATTTTTGATGGTTGCGTTGAAGATAATGTAATAAATTGAATAAAATGATTATCGCTATGAATTGTCCCTATGACGATAGAATCATTATTTTGATAAAAAGACTGGTGACTATTGGCATAGTTTATGCCTTGGTGAAGGCCCTACTGAATGGGAAAAAGAATAGATGAGTATGGGTAAATTATCTGAGAACAATAAAAACCACTTCGATGAAAATAGTGAAGTGGTTTTTAATTTCTTTTGAAAGATTTATGTATCTCTTTTTGAATTTTCTTTTGATATTTATTGTAATACGCAGTCTTATTTTTCATTTTTTCAATGTTAAATTTTCCAATTACATAACGAACGTCTTCATTTTCTTTAATTAATTTTTCAAATTGAAGATCATTCAGGTATTCTTGAAACCATGGGTATTCAGTTAGAAATTTAATATTTTTCTCTATTTCTTCTTCTGTTACATCTTTTGTAGAAGCAAATAAAATTGTACCAATTGAGCCTATAAGCTCGAATAGAGATTCCATCTATTCCACCGCCTTAACATAAATTCTATACTATTTTCTACGATTGATTTAGCAAAAGGTTTCTTTTCAAATTAATAGTATTTTAAAATAAGTGAATAACAAAAACCTCACCATAGTCTGGTGAGGTTTTTATCATTAATATTTAGATTGTCGAAGTTTCCGCATTTATCTTTTCAAACGCAAATCCTTCATATTCATTCGCTGCTACTTCATCGCAAACTTTCCGGTAGTTGTTTAGGCCACCAACGTAGATGAGCATTCCTCGTGGTTTGCCCTCGATATTGGCGCCTGTGTACCAAGATTCCGTTTTGGTAAACAACGTTTGGTCAGCGATTGCTGCACATTGTTCACTCCATTGTTTTTGTGCATCAAGCGTAGCTTCTACTTTGGAGTATTGATGGATTCGCATGTAGTTAATGATCTCTGTAATCCAATCAACATGTTGTTCAATGGCAGCTGGCATATTGGTTAGAACGGATGGACTTTGTGGACCCGTAATGGTAAATAGATTCGGGAAGTTATGGATGCTTAGTCCTAAATATGTTTCTGTTTTCGCACCATCTTCCCATACTTCACGAATTGATTTGCCCTCTTTCCCACGAATATCGATTTTCATCAATGGGCGAGTCATCGCATCATAACCTGTTGCAAAAATAATGACATCTAGGTCATATTCTGCTTTTGTTGTGCGAATACCATTTTTCGTTATTTCATCAATTGGTTGCTCACGTAAATTGACCGTATGAACGTGATCTAAATTATACGTTTCGTAATAATTTGTATTCACAATCGGTCGCTTTGTTCCGTAATAGTAGTATGGTAATAACGCTTCGGCTTTTTTTGGATCCTTCACGATGCTTTTGATTTTCTCTCTGATAAACTCACCAACCGTTTGATTTGACTCTGCGTTGATTAATAAATCATTGTACGCGTTAAGAATCGCAAATCCACCTTCTTCCCAACCTTCTTCGTACACTTTTTGACGAACTTCCTGAGTTTCATCAAGTGCCGATTTTGTTGGAATATTTGCAGGTAAGCCCGAAACGGATGCAAGCATCTGTTCACGAATTTCATCAAAGTTTCGTTTCACTTCATCGATTTCGCTTTGTTCAAATTCATAATTATTAGCTGGTGAAGTAAACTGCGGTGTACGTTGGAATACAAAGAGCTCTGAAGCCACTTTTGCAATTTCAGGGATGGATTGCACACCACTTGAACCTGTTCCAATTACACCAACTCGTTTTCCAGTTAAATCGACTGGATCATGAGGCCATTCACCTGTATGGTAAGCTTGTCCCTCAAATTGTTCTAAGCCTTTCATATTAGGAATGTTCGTACTTGAAAGACATCCAACAGCCGTGATGAGATACGTACATGTATAGACATCCCCTTGTTCTGTTCGAACTTCCCATTTATTTTCTGTTTCATTTCTCACAGCGGATTGAACAGTTGTGTTAAAAGAGAATTCTTTCTTCACATCTAATTCTTCTGCCGCGAAATTTAAATAGCGTAATATTTCATCTTGTGATGCATAACGGGATGACCATGACCATTTTTGATACAACTCTTTTGAGAACGTAAAGTTATAGTAGATACTTTCCGAGTCACATTTCGCACCAGGATAACGACTCCAATACCAGACTCCACCGACAGTACTTGCCTTTTCAAATCCTTTAACCGAATAGCCTTCTTGACGAAGCTTGTACGTCATATAAATACCTGAAAAGCCTGCACCAATAACTATTGCATCGTAATGTAAAGTCATGTAATGTCCTCCCCTCAATTTATACTCGTTGAATCAGTTTTTGAGCGAATGTTGTAATCGCATTCACTACTTGCTCCGTTTCTTCTTTAAAGAAATCAACATTGCTATAGAAACCGTGAACTGTACCAGGAATCACTTGATACTCTACTTCTACTCCATCTGCTTTCAGTTTTTCTGCATATTGTGCGCCTTCATCTTTTAACACATCATGCTCTGCTGCGACGATGATGGCTGGCGGAAGCCCTTTTAATGATTCATTTTGCAATGGTGACACAAGTGGATTTGCAAATTCTTTTTCATCCAATGTGTAATATTTGCCAAACCAAACCATTAAATCACGATCAAGACCATAGCCATCTGCATATTGTTCATAAGACTTTGTTGTAAAGTCTAAATTCGTTACAGGATAGATTAATAATTGAGCACTGATTTTCGGCCCATTGTGATCAAGGGCATGTTTTGATACAACAGTTGCTAAGTTACCACCTGCACTATCGCCACCTACTAAAATACGATTTGCATCACCATTAATAGCTTCAGCATTTTCGTATACCCAATTCAATGCATCAACGGCATCTTGTAATGGAGTTGGGAATGGATTTTCAGGCGCTAAACGATAGTCAACTGATACGACAACTGCATTTGCTTGTGTTGCAGTTAAACGATTGGCAGCTTCAAACATTTCTACAGCGCCAATGACCCAGCCACCACCGTGATAGTAGACAAGAATTGGAAATGGACCATTACCTTCTGGCGTATACACACGAACACGAATTTCTTGACCATCTGATGTAGGAATCATTCGGTCTTCAACCTTTTGAATTGCTGGTAATTCTACTGCAACCTCTGGGGCAGGCGCTTGTGCCATGATGGCTTTCAATTCAATTGGATCGAACGATTGAATTTTTGGTCCTTGGTAAAACGCTTCCAAATAACTTTGTGTATTTGCTGGTAACTTTGTCAATTTCATTCCTCCCAAAATAGTAATAGTGAACCATAGTTTAAGTATATGGATTTGTCATCTTAGATTGAATTCCCTATTTTTATAATATTTCTCCTAAAAAATAAGGATAGAAAAAAGTTTTAAAACTACCTTATTAAAATTGTCAAAATATACTCACTTAATCTATAATTTTCTTATATAAAGTGAAACTTCAATCAGTGGGTCATCCCCACTGATTGTTAGTTGAACCAATCGGGCATTTACGGGCAGTTATCTCCACAATGTAATTTTCTATAGCCTAGCAGTGAGTCTACTGCCGTTAATGCATAAATGTATTTCTTCTGAAAGAGGTGGCTATTTTGATACATGAACAGTTGATCACTGAAGATTTAAAATCAATCCCCTTTACAGATTCGCGTGAAGAATTACTATTATCGATTACACAAATCTATCTCAAACTTTTTCCAGTCAAAGATGCCTACTTATTTCGTTATTCCGTATTAGACAATTTTGCAGAAGGCATTCTATGGATTGAAGAAGAGCACATAAAATCTATTTCCTATATTCGAGATAATGCAAGCACCATTCCGAGTATTTACGCTGCACTTTGTGAAAAAGAAGCTAAATATTTCGATGGATTCGACTACTACTTGACAAATTCAGTAAAATATCAAAATAATGGCGTTTCAGATTCTCTATTAGTTGTTCCGATCATTTCTGGTAATTTAGTCATTGCGTACATTTGTAGCAACCAAGTTCAGGCTGAATCAATCAATGCTTCACTATTAAAAAGTGCGACATTATTTGGGCAGATTTCTGGTGAAACCATCACAAGGGGAATCTCTAAAAAAGAGCAACGAATCTTATCAAAGAGAGAATGGGAAGTCATGCGCCAAGTAGCAGATGGAGAAAGTACAAAAGTTGTGGCAAAAAATCTTTGCTTGAGCGAAGTAACAGTCAATCAGTACATTAAGCAAGCGATTACGAAACTAGGAGCCACCAATCGGACACATGCCATATCGATCATGTATCGAAAGAACTTACTCAATTGAGCGTTAAAATGAAAGGGCTTTCAAAAAAATTATCTTTATCGAGTTTATGAAGCATTTTTAATATAAAAAGACCATTTAATATCATTTGTATTAAATGGTCGGAGTACTTACATATAGTATATTTTGCATTTATTTTAGATTAATCTAAACGCTTATATAAAGTTGGATGTCTTTTACTAATCCAAGCTTTTACTCAAACACCTTCAATTTATCATTTAACTTCCGATAAATAATTTTCATATAAGGCTCACTGCTTTTTTCCACAGCTTCGTCCAACGACATCCACTCGATCGCGCTATTTTCATCGGGTTTGATTTGAGTTAGTTCTTGTTCATCTGCTTCGATTAAATAGGTGACGTTTAGATGGACATGTGTTGCGACATGCTTTCCTTTTTTTACATGGCCGTCTACTCCAAGGATTTCGAGTGAGTAGATTTCTTGTGAAACAGGTTTAATCTGTTGTAGACCCGTTTCTTCTCCCGTTTCCTTTAACGCAACATGTAGAAGGTCTGCATCGCCATCTGCATGTCCACCAATCCAGGACCATGATTGATAGATATTGTGAAAGGCCATCAATACTTTGGTGTGTTGTTTATTGACAATCCAAGCTGAGGCTGTGAAATGGGCAAATTCGTTTTTCCGTGTTAGCGTATCTGTGAAGGTATCCATATATTTTAGGATTACTTCCTGATCTTTTGCTTCTTGTTCGTTATATGGTTGATATGTAGCAATTTGATTTCTAAGATTCAAAAGTCTCATCTCCGTTGATTTATTCATAACCAATTGTAGCTTTTGAATAGTATTTGGTCAAAAAGACAAAATAAAACACCTATTAAATTCCTTAATAGGTGTTTAAACATCTAGAATCCACTTCACAAGAGAATATCCAACCATACCTTTATTGCTGTTGCAAGTATTAGTATGGCTAATAATCGTTGCAACATTTTCGTATTCATCTTTTTGCTGACACTGGCGCCGATTGGGGCTGCGATTAGACCTGCTATAATCACGATAACAGCTGGGATATAATCGATTTGCCCCGTTGCAATTTTACCAATTGATCCTGCAATTGATGATAAAAAGGTGACTGCTAAACTTGAAGCGATGGTCATACGGGTTGGGATTCGTAAAATAAGCAGCATGATGGGGATTAACAAGAATCCGCCACCTGCCCCTACAATCCCTGAACCAATTCCAACGACAAAAGCTAATATGGCTGCTATAAGGCCATTAAATTTCACCTGTTCAAGTGGAATCTGATCGATTTCCTTTTTAGGAATGAACATCATGATCGCTGCTAGTAATGATAATATGCCATAGACTACATTGATCGATTCTTCTGATAACAGATTTGAACCGAAACTGCCAATAAAAGTACCAAATATAATCGAGATTCCCATAATGGTAATCAGCTTTTTGTTTAGATAGCCACCATTGCGAAAAGCGAATACCCCTGCAATCGATACAAATAACACGTCCAGCGCGCTAATTCCCGATACTTCATGTGCTGAAAAAGATGCCAATCCAAAAAGTGGTGGGATATATAAAAGTAATGGATATTTGACGATGGCTCCCCCAATCCCCAACATCCCTGAGACAAATGATCCGACAAAGCCGATTGCAGCTAGAGTAAGAATATACGCGACATCCATTTGATTTCCTTCTTTCTATCGATGAAGCTATTCAACTTAAGCTTTTTCGATAAAGAATATAAATGTGCTATTCTCTTCTGACTGATCTACAAGTTTGTGACCGGAAGCTTTAACCCAAGCAGGGATATCTGAAAGTGCTCCTTTATCTGTAACATGCACTTCCAAAACTTCACCTGACTGTAGTGTATCCATTGCTTTTTTTGTGCGAACGATTGGCATTGGACATGCTAAACCTTTTGCATCTACTTTCAATTTTGAATTCATCTATTATTCTCCATTTCATTTTTTATTTTTCATTAAATTTTTATCTCACTGCACAACGATTTGGACCGATTTCCATCTCTGTTTGCTCTTCCATATCTGGAGAAAGTTTGCCCATATTAGCTTTTCGAATTTGTTGGTACGCGTTTGGTTGTGGTGGTAAATTTTCAGTTACAAGAGAACGGAATTCTGCTTCATCACTCACATTTAAGCCATGATTTTCAGTAAATAAATCGCCTAAACGTTTTGCAACGGTACCATCTTCATTTAATTCATCAATGATCATAAAATGGGCTGGTAGTACGATTAAGTCTTCTGCTAGTTCACGGTAGCGGTGATATAATGTTTCTCGCAAATCTGATACCCAGTCTTCTGCAAGCCCTGCTAAGTCTGGACGACCGATTGAATCGATGAATAAAATATCCCCTGTCAATAAATAGTGGTTGTCAATTATAAAGGAGGTTGAACCAATTGTGTGACCTGGTGAATACAAGGCGTTTACTTCCATTTTTGTTGCACCCACTTGAACAATTGAGCCATCTTCTAGTGGTTCATACGTAAATACAGCTTCTTCAGCATCTTTTTTCGAAATATAGTATTTTGCGCCTGTAGACTCTGCAATTTGGCGTCCTCCTGAAATATGGTCTGCATGCAAGTGTGTATCAAAAACGTGTTTGATCGTTACATTTTTTTCTTTTGCAAAGTTTAGGAAAACATCTTGGAAACGCACGGCATCAATGACAGCCGCTTCTCCTCCAGAAATCACCATATAGGATAAACAACCTTTTCCTAGACGAACAAATTGATAGATTTCGCAACCATCCGTTAAATCGCCTACTTTAATTGGTTCTAAGTACATACTCCAAGATTTCATACCACCTTCAAGGTATGCAACATCCCGTCCTGCATCAGAAAGCATCTCAGCTACCATAAGTGATGATCCTTCTTTTGCACAAACGACTAATACATCTTTATCTGTTGGAATCTTAGGCAAAATTTCTTCCACGCCATCCAATAATTCAAAGTAAGGAATGTTCAAATAGTCGAACTTGTGGCCTTCAATTTTCCAATCCTCAAATGCGTCATGGTTACGTACATCTAAGATAAATAATTCTTGATTCTCTATAACTTTTCGAGCTACAAGACTTGCTGGCCATTTTGTTACTGCCATATTCAATTACCCCCATAGGTATATTTTTTCTTTTTTATTTGGGAGAGCTCTTTGCCCTCCCAAATGATTCTTGTATTCTAGAAAGTTAGTGCTGGTGCTGCATCTTTTGCATATTCAAGGAATGTCACAGCGCCACCAACGTCTATGCCATCTATAAAATCTTCTTTTGTAAGTCCCATAACATCCATTGTCATTTGACAAGCGATGAATTTTACACCTAATTCTTGTGCCATTTCTACTAACTCTGGAATACTTGGTACATTTGCTTTGGCAAATCCTTCTGCCATAAATTCTTTTCCTTCTGGCATTGGTAGTGCATGCATTGCTTGTTTGTGGATTAAGTTAAGTCCTTCGAATGTAAAGAAAATACCTACTTCTTTTTCAGAAGCTGCTGCTGCTGTCGCGATATTGAATACTTTATACGCGTCGAAAAGACCACCATTACTTGCGATAATTGCTACTTTGTTTGACATTTTAATTCCCCCAATTTTAAATTAATTTTGTTAGATCGCCTTGCCAGCCTGTCATTCCGGGTAAGACGTTATATACTTTTGTAAAACCTGCTGATTCTAGCTTTTGAGCTGCTAAATCACTACGATTACCTGTACGACAAATCACATAAATTTCTTGGTTTTGATCCATTTCGCCAAGTCGTGCATCTAATTCGCCCATTGGAATCGATTTTGCACCATCAATATGGCCAAAAGCGTATTCAGCTTCTTCGCGGACATCTAAGATTAGCCCACCATTTTTTGCACGTTCTTCTATTTCTTCTATTGGAATAGTTGGTTCGTATGTTTTTTCAACCTCGGAGTTATCCGAACATTTACGAATATAGTGCAAGATCACGTCGTCTTCTTCTGTTACACCTATATATTGATGGCCAACCGTTTCAGACCAAGCACGCAAATCAGCAATGGATCCTTTATCGGTTGCCTGAACTTCTAAAATCTGTCCATCCTCTAAATTATTCATCGCTTTTTTGGTTTTGACGATGGGCATTGGACATGATAATCCTTTTGCATCTAATTGAACATCTGCTTTTATAGTCAAAATATCCACTCCTCATACCACATAGGGTATATTACTTATTAAAAAAATTTACTCAATTTTTCCTTCCCACGCTAGCATACCCCCTACCATATTGGTTGCGTCATATCCTTGTGAAGTGAGGAAGTCAGTTGCTTGCCCGCTACGTCCACCGGAACGGCATACCATTATATATGGAGTTTTTTTATTTAAGTCTGGTAGTTTTGCTTCCAATAATCGCAATGGAATATTGACGATTCCTGGAATATGACCTACACTCACTTCATCTACTTCGCGAACGTCGATTAAATTTAACGCTTCACCATTTTCTAAACGTTGTTGTACTTCTTGCACTGTCATTTCTTTCATCCTACTCATCCTCTCCAAGCACTCATACCACCACGGACATTTGTAATATGTTCGTAGCCTAGTTTCTTCAATTGTTTGCACGCTTGACTGCTGCGCATCCCACTTTGACAAATGACAACGATTTCCTTGTCTTTAGGTAATTTCGAAAAATCGGACCCAAGTGGAATATTCTTAAACTGACGAATATTACGTGCATTATATTCACCAGGTGTTCGCACATCGATGAACATTTTGTTGCGATCATTGAGCATTTCCTTTAATTGCGCTGTAGAAATCGTTTGAATCCCTTTTGCCGGCATCAACCGCCAAGCGATGAATGCTACAATCAAGATGAAGATAATACCTTCTGCCATATTAAAACCCCTTTCTATTTAAATATTTTACCGATACCCGTATAGGTATATAAAATACTAAAAAATGAAAAGCCTTCATTTATCGGCTCTTTACTAACAAATTTACTGCTTCTTGAATGGATTCATTCACTATAGATGAATCATCATTCGCTTGCTTTACGCATTCTGCCAAATTCTCACTAACAATCACACCGATTGTCCGATCTATCCCAGAGCGTACGGCAGAAAGTTGTGTAATGACTTCTTTACAATCTTTCCCCTCATCCATCATCCGCAATATCCCTCTTAACTGCCCTTCCATCCGTTTCAAACGATTGGTGACATTGGAATCATAGTTCATCTCATACGCCCCTTTCTTTATGTGGTTTGTTTTCTTATTACATGCCTTATATTATACCCCTATAGGTATGTTGTCAACAGATAGATTTAAGTTTTTAGAGGAACATGTAGATAATCACCTTCCGTGGCAATAACTCTTTTGTCGATCAACGTTCCCATCGCGCTCAAATAAGAGCAATTTCAATTTCTCTTTGAATTTCAGGCCATAACAGGATATAAATTATCCAAAATGCAAAGACAATTCAAAAAATCGCAAGTAGACTACTCAAATTTTCAAGTAAACTAGTCATTTTCGCAATTAAAACTTTCAAATACGCAAATAAAGCCAACCCCAAATCAATTACAAAAAGCTAACCGATTCCAATATTCGGCTAGCTTTTTGTACGTTATCAAAATTATTTATCGCCTTCTAACAAACAACAATTTAAACCACTGATTCACTAAAAACGGCATTAGAGCTAATCCATAAATCATGCCTAATTGAATGAAATTTAATTTTGCGACTTCAAATACTCCTGAAAGGGATGGCAAGAAGAGTACTGCATGTAAACTCACTACTCCTATAATAAATGCGACCCAAGCATACTTGTTTGAAAATACGCCAATCGTGAAGATGGATTGTTTGGATCTCGAGTTAAATCCATGGATTAATCTAGATAGGCATAATGTCGTAAATGCCATCGTACTTGCGGTCACCGTATTGCCCGTTGACAATCCCACACGAAACGCAAAAATGGTAGCAATGGCGATTAGTATCCCTTCTAACACCACTTGTGTTGTAAATCTTTTATTGAGTAGAGGCTTGTGAATATTTCTAGGCTTGTCCTTCATCACTTTTTTGTTTTGTGGTTCCAAACCAATCGCGATGGCTGGTAAACTATCGGTCAGTAAGTTAATGAATAGTAGATGCACAGGTGCAAAAGGAACTGGTAAACCAAAGACAGTTGCATATAATACAACGAAAATAGCGCCGGCATTCCCAGATAATAAGAATAGAATGGCGTTTTTAATATTTGTATAGAGACTTCTACCATTTGCGATGGATTTAACAATGGTGGAGAAATTATCATCCGTTAATACCATGGAAGATGCGTCTTTCGCTACTTCTGTACCCGTGATCCCCATTGCGACCCCGATATCTGCTTGTTTTAACGCTGGTGCATCGTTCACTCCATCCCCTGTCATGGCAACTACATGTCCTTTATCCTGCCACGCTTTGACGATTCGGAGTTTATGCTCTGGTGATACTCGAGCGTAGACAGAGAGATCTTCCACTTTATCTCGTAATTGCTCGTCCGTTAATTCTTCTATTTCATACCCTTCGATTGCTTCAGATGGATCTTGCAAAATACCAATTTGCTTGGCGATCGCGGTTGCAGTAATTTTGTGATCTCCTGTAATCATCACGGGTTTAACGCCAGCACTGATACAGTTCTCAACCGCTTCTTTCGATTCTTTTCTTGGTGGGTCCATAATGGCGATTAATCCGACGAAGATCAAATCTCGCTCGTCTCGTACATCGATTGCTTGTTGTGACCTTAACTCTTTGTACGTAATAGCTAATACACGTAAGCCATTTAGCGAAAAATTACGGTTAACACTTTCAATTTTCTTTCGATGATCTTCTGTGATGTCAACTATGCCACGAGATGTTTCTATTTTTACAACTTTAGGTAAAAGGACATCGAGTGCACCTTTTGTAATCATCCGATATTGATGATTGTACTGGTTCACTGTACTCATAAGCTTTCTGTCAGAATCAAAAGGAATTTCCGCCACTCTTGGGTATTGATCTCTTACCTGTAATTCATCAAATTGGTATTCTCTTCCTAATTTAACGAGTGCCATTTCAGTAGGATCACCAATTTCGATATGATCACTTGTCACAGCATCATTACATAATAAGGCCATTTCCAAAAACTTTTTCTGTAGACTATTTTCTATCAAAAGTTCATCTTGTGCCATTGTTTTTTGGTCGACATAAACGTATTGAGCAGTCATTTTATTTTCCGTTAATGTCCCCGTTTTATCTGAGCAAATAACGGATACACTTCCCAAACTTTCAACTGCATATAGTTTTCGTATGATGGCATTTTCCTTAGCCATTTTTTGCGTACCAAAAGCAAGTACGATTGTAACGATGGAACTTAATGCTTCTGGAATAGCTGCTACAGCAAGCGAAACCGCGAACATAAAAGATTCCACTAACTCTCTTCCACGAATTAAGTCAATCGCGAAAATCGCAACACAGATCATCGTGATGCCGAGTGCTAATTTTTCACCAAACTGATCAAGGCTTATTTGAAGAGGTGTTTTCTTTTCTTTTGCAGTATCGAGTAAATTGGCGATTTTCCCGATTTCTGTTTCCATTCCAATTGCTGTGACAATCGCCATACCTCGTCCATTCGTAACAAAACTACCAGTGTGAACCATATTTTTCTTATCAGCAACACCAATTTGATCATCATGGATGAGCTCCGTATTTTTGGCTACAGAAAGCGATTCTCCTGTCAGCGAACTTTCGTTAATTTGCAGATTATAGCTTTCGATTAGCCTGCCATCTGCACTAATATAATCGCCTGCTTCTAATAAAAGGATATCTCCCACCACAATCTCCTCTGATGGAATTTCTACTATTCTATTGTTACGCATGACTTTTGCAATGGGAGAAGTCAATGCTTTTAGATTGTCCAAAGATTGTTCTGCCTTCACATGTTGAACAGTTCCGAGAATCGCGTTTAATATAATGACAATCATAATAACAATCGTACTTTCAAATTCCCCTAATAGAAATGAAATGGCAGCTGCAACCATTAAAATAATGACGAGCAAATCTTTGAACTGGCTAAAGAAAACAGCGATTGTACTTGTCCTTTTTCCTTCTTCTAACGCATTTGGTCCGTATTCTTCTTGACGTATTTGAACATCTTCGTCAGCTAATCCTTCATTTGTAACATTTAACAAATCCATGACTTCTACAGTTGATTGTTGATAATAATTCGACATATAATCCCCTTTCTTTCGAGATGACTAGAATTTCTAGAATGGCAGGAACTTTAGTAGATGTCCTAGTATCTAAATTCTTATATAGAGCTCTACTAATATATTCTTTGAATTCTTTTCATATGATTCGAAAAGTAGATAGATGAAAAAATAGATACAATAAGAGCAGGAAAAGTTTTTACTAGCAATTTTCTCATCATTTTCTCATCAAAAGATTATAGAATAGTACAGTATGCTATTAGAAAGAGGGGGTAAAATTTTGGCAAATCAATTTAAAAAGACGTTTTGTGTGGCCATGATGACAGGATTAATTGGATCTACTACCATCATGACTTTGCCTGATTCAATTACGGCATCTGCATCAAGTGGATACACTTTAAAAAATGGTAAGTTAATTTCAACAAAAACGAAAAAAACAGTGAAGGGTTACAAATTTTATAAGTCAACATTATATAAGAATGGAACAAAATATACTGGGACTTACAAAGGGCTTAGATATAAGAGTGGTAAAAAATTTAACGGTGCTTACAAAGGCATTAGATATAAGAGCGGCAAAAAATTGACTGGTGCTTACAAAGGGATTCAATATAATAATGGCCAATATTACACAGGAACAAAAAATGGCATTACATATAAAGCCGGAAAAGTAGTATCGGCCACAAATGTAAATAAAGTTGACAAAACAGCAATTGTCTATGTAAAAGATCAACCATTACTCAAAGCGTTAAATGATTTATTAGGTCGAAAAAACTTAACCCAAAATATAACAGTAGCTGATTTAAGAAGTTTTAAAGGCACATTATTCTTAAATGGTGATACGGATGAAAGAGAAACCTTTGGAATGTTCGATATTGAGGATATTCAACCACTTGCATTCTGTACCAATATTGACGAACTTTCGATCGCAAATAATGCGATTCATTCGATCATTCCTCTTTCAAAACTAACCAATTTAAAAAAATTAAACATTAGTTTCAACAATCTTCAATTTATCGATTCTCTTGAAAAATTAACGAATTTAACGGAATTAAAAGTCGCTGGCAATACTTTAAAAACTGTTGATGTCGTTCAAAAAATGCCCAATTTGCAAGCCTTAGACGCATGGAATAATAAGATTGAAAACATAGAGGGCATCGGGAATTTATCGAAATTAAACTATCTGAATTTAAACGACAATAAAATTCAAGATATTTCGGAAATTGCATCATTAACAAATCTTACAGAACTAAATTTGACCAATAATAAGATTAAAAACATCGAAAAACTTAATGGAAATACTAAATTAGTCACGCTTTATTTAGGATATAATAGCATTTTTTCAATTGACGGATTAAATGCATTAACAAATCTTAAAACGCTTTATGTAAATGATAATTATCTAACTTCAATGGATTCACTCTCTTCATTGAAAAACCTATACGACTTTGCATATTGAAAGAAATGAAATTTCGAAAGACGCCATTCTTCCAGAAACTACTTGGCCTCATGATGGAAGATTATTTAAACGATACGAATAACTAAAAAAATCTCCTTTGTATGGAATTTTCCACACGGAGGAGATTTCTTTTGTGTCTAAGTCGATTCATTAATTAGAAGAGGCTGAATCGCTAGTTCAAACGCCAGCTGGAGCATCATTCTAAATAAAATATTATTCGATATATAGGAATTTTTTAGTAATCTTATTACTTTTGATGTATAATCTTTCTAGATAAAGTGAAAAAGGAACTGGTGCTTTATGCATAAAGAACAAACAAGATATTCTAGATTAGCTCAGATTACCAAATTGATTAACACCAATCTTAATTTATGTGAAGTCATGAATCAGGTTACATATGCGATTGCTGAAGAAATTGTTCAATGCCATTCGATTGGAATTTATTTTCCTCAAGATGATGGGTCATTTAAGGGGAAAATAAGGAATCTTTCAAATAGAAATGACTATAACGTAAGCAACCATGTCATCCATCCTGATTCAGATTGGATTGTAAAAGAAGTAGTTGAATCTAAAAAAACGATCTATCTTCCCAATACTTCAATAGAACAGTGGCTTCAAACAGACTCGATAAAAAAATTTAACATTCATTCACTTATAGCCCTCCCCTTCTCTATTGATAATGAGTTATTAGGGCTTGTCTTTTTATTTAATCACCATACTGAGTTGAACTTATCAGAAAATGATATTCAAACGGTTGAAACCTATATTGGTATGGCATCCGTTGCCATTCGAAACGCAAAAGAATTAACGTATAAAGAACATCTTATTAAAGAAAAACAGTTATTATTGGATGCGACACGTGATTTATCCATGTGTTCCTCTATGCACGACTGTATCGATCGATGTTTTTTCTATTTAGCAAAAGTTTTAGGCACGCATGATATTGGACTTCATTTACTTGACCCCATCGCTTTAGAAAAGTTAAAACCGATGACCTTAAGCAAAGAATGTAAGTGGACAGAAGAAGAGTTTGTTTTGAAACATCAATTAGCCAATGTGGATCCTAATAATGATGCGGTCATGCAAGAAGTGTATAGGACACAAAAAGCGGTGTTTATACCTGATGTCTCAAGAGATGATCGACCTAACAAAGCTGTATGCCAGAATTTTGAAATTAAGAGTCTTCTCATGATGCCCTTGATTTCAATGGGAGAGATTTTAGGTCAATTTTGTATCGCAAACCTTGGAGATGAGGAAATCCATCACATAGAAAACACACTACAACTGGCTCAGTCTATGATCGATGCAACAGCTTCAACTCTTTCCAATCTATTATTTATGGAAAAGCAAGTGGAAATTATTGAAAACAGAACATCTGAATTATGTTTAAAAAACCAAGAACTCGAACAAGCACTAGCAGAATTACAACTCTTAAGTCGCGAAAAAGAATTAATCCTTAACTCTGCTGGTGAAGGAATTTTCGGTTTAGATCTTCATCACCGGATCACATTTTGTAATCCATCTGGTGCACGAATGCTTGGCTATGAAAGAGAAGATGAGTTAATCGGACAATCCGTTCATTCTATTTTCCATGGAGTTCCTGCAAACTTATCGTTAAATTCGGATTATGTTGAAAAAGAATGCGAATTTTTTAGAAAAGACCATACCAGTTTTCCCGTTGAATATGTCATTGCTTGCATCGTAGAGGATAACGAAATCGTAGGAGAAGTAGTTACTTTTAAAGACATTAAGGAAAGAAAACAATTAGAAGAAAAGATTACATATCACGCATATTATGATAGTTTAACAGATTTGCCCAATAGACTATTGTTAACAGAACGATTGACAGAAGGAATCATTAATGCGATAGAAAAAAATGAGAAATTTGCCATGTTGTACTTAGATTTAGACCGTTTCAAATATATCAATGATTCTCTCGGTCATTCGATTGGTGATCACCTATTGTGCGATGTTGCCACAAGATTACGTGAATGTGTTCCTCCTACTGCCACATTATCACGGCAAGGTGGAGATGAGTTTGCTATCTATTTACCGCATATAAAAGATCGAATCGAAGTTTTGCATATCGTGAATCGTATCATCCAAGCTTTCTCTAAGCCATTTCAATTAGTAGACAATGAACTGTTTATTAAAACGAGTATTGGTATTAGTCTATATCCTGAACACGGTGACACGACAGAATTGCTGATCAAAAATGCGGATACAGCTATGTACAAAGCCAAGAAAATGACAGGAAATAGTTATCATTTCTTCTCTGAAGGCATGGCAATCAAAAACTATGAAAATATTAAAATAGAAAATGCACTATATAAAGCATTAGAAAACGATGAATTTGTTCTCTACTACCAACCACAAATCAACTATCAAACAATGCAACTTGAGGGAGTAGAAGCTTTAGTAAGATGGATTCATCCAGAAAAAGGAATAATTCCTCCAGTTCATTTTATCCCAATTGCAGAAGAGACTGGTATAATCATTTCACTAGGTGAATGGGTTTTAAGGGAAGCTTGTAAACAAATGACATTATGGCTTTGCAAAGGATATAAGCTAAAAAGTATGTCTGTCAATATCTCGGTATGTCAATTTGAACAAATCAATCTATTTTCAGTTGTCAAAAATATCCTAGAAGAAGTTGGGCTTGCACCAGAGTATTTACAGCTCGAACTGACAGAAAACCTAATTATCAAAAATACAGAGTTAACATTAAAAACCATGAAAGAACTGAATGCACTAGGGATTAAAATTGCCATTGATGATTTTGGTACAGGATACTCATCGTTGGGCTATTTAAGGAATTTGCCCATTTCAACATTGAAAATTGATAAGTCATTTGTCGATGTTATGTTCCAAGATGAAGGGGCAATCACAAACACAATCATCAACCTAGCTAAAAACCTAAATCTTGATGTCATAGCAGAAGGGGTAGAAACGAAGGACCAAGCAGAAATTTTACGGTCTCAAGATTGTACGTTTATGCAAGGGTATTATTTCAGTAAGCCGATCACTGCTACTGAATTTGAAACAAAATATTTCTTGTCTCCCTCACAATGTTAAAAAGAATAATAAAAAAGTTCCCTCCCTTTCGCTATTGTGAAAGTTAGGGAAAACTTTTTGGTATATTTCTATATCTTATTGTGATATAATAATGGAAGACTATTTAATAGTGATAGATACAATTGATTGATAACAATTCACCATTTTGTATCCACATCCAATGTAATGTTAGCCTTTATAGCTCAGGGGATAGAGCAAAAGTTTCCTAAACTTTAGGTCGCAGGTTCGAATCCTGCTAAGGGCATCTTTTATTAAGTCCGAAAACCCTTGATTTCAAGGGTTTTTTATATTTTGAGTAGAAAATGAATCTATTACTCTTTTGAGATTTTTTTAGATACAATGAATTACTTACTAATATCATACCTTTTATTTCCAAAGGTTAAATAACCCCTCATTCACTCCTAAATTATACATATAATATGCACCAAAAATAACACTAATAGCGCCGGTAATGATTCCTAGTGTTCCACTAATGTTCGTACGCTTTTTACTCAATACAAATGGAATACCAATAATGGTCGTAAAAAAGAGCATTCCAATAACGGTTCCAAGTCCAAAGATCATGATATAAACAGCTGCTTCTCCAACACTCTTAACTGTACTCATCGTTAACAAAACCATCGCGCCACTTCCTGCCAAACCATGGACTAAGCCAATCAACGTTGAACTTAAATACGTTCTCTTTTTATGCTGATGATGATGATCGTGTTCCCCCTCATTTTTATGGGAATGGACATGCATATGTTCATCTTCGTCAACTTCTATATCTTCTATATCCTGAGTATGTGTATGACTATGCTTATGTATATGGATATGTTTAAAAGAAAGTATCGTTTTCGCACCAAGATAAACAAGCATGATGCCAACTAAAAATTCTAAAGACATTGCCCACTTTTCCGGAATTTCGCCCTTCATGAGAATAACAATAATACCCACTATAAACAATGTAGCCGTATGACCAATCCCCCAAAATACACCCGCTAATGAAGAATGCCATAACTTTTTACTTTTACTTGCAATTGTAGAAACAGCAATCACATGGTCTGGTTCAATCGCGTGCTTGATTCCTAAAATAAACCCCAAAGCTAGTACAGAAAATATCGTTGCATCCAACTAATTTCCCCCTATACTTTTTTTATTAAAACCCAGCAACCTTGATAATTGCTGGGGTAGTTCATTAATATTTTCTCAAAAAACTAGGTGATTTTTCATACCATTCCTGACTAAGAAAGGTATGAAAATCGGAAAATATTCTTTCTATTGTTTGTGTTTTATTCGCTAACACTCGAATGGTAAAACCCGGAATCGGTAGTAACGATATGCCTATCTTATAATCATTTAAATGATCTGGTAAAGTTTGATTTAAACGATCAAGAAGAGAATGATTCACTTTTTCATCAATTACGATCATGGAACCTAAATGAGAATAGCCTTCCATTAATCCTAAGCCTTCTATATTTTGCAGCTTTGGATTTAATTTGATATGATCATATACTGCTAGCTCATTTTCCATATAAATTTCATTGATGAGTTGTAGCATATCATAGCTAAATCTTTCTCCTTCAGGTGACCATCCAGGAGTAATAATATCTGTATATAGAAGTGAACATCCTTTTTCCATATAGATTACATTTTTTTGTTTATAACGGGCATGTTGATATCCAATAAGTGGATCGGGAATATATTCAAGATAACTGCCTTCTTTTAGATGAAACTCAGCTTCCTGATAGGCATGCGTGTGTGGTGTCTTATATATTTTGGTTGCCGATTGGGTTGTTAAGGTTAGTCTTGCCTGCTTCTCAAGTGTTGTGATGATTTGATAGCGATCCCCGTCTAAGTAGCCACCGCCTGGATTTAAAATATAATAGCAGGCTTGACCGGAATCATCGTGATAAACGGGACGCATGACTTTGTACGCCCCTTGAAAATACACATCACTTGCTATGGTTTTGCCATTTCTTTCTTCCATACCTAATCGTAAAACGCCTGTCCAATCCCCCATCTTACGCCAATCCTTTTAAAAGAGCATTTTTCTTTAACCATTCTATGACTTCATCGAGCCCTTCATTCTCTTTTAAATTGGTAAAAACAAAAGGTTTATCACCTCGGAAAACCTTTGTATCCGATGCCATCACATCAAGGCTTGCACCAACATATGGAGCTAAATCTGTTTTATTGATAATAAATAAATCAGATTTAATCATTCCTTGTCCGCCTTTACGTGGGATTTTTTCACCTTGCGCCACGTCTATAATATATATGGAAAAGTCGACCAATTCAGGACTGAATGTGGCAGCTAAATTATCTCCACCACTTTCTACAAAAATAAGTTCTACATCCGGATGCTTCGCTTTTAATTCATCTATCGCAGCGAAATTCATGGAAGCATCTTCACGAATTGCTGTGTGAGGGCATCCTCCTGTTTCGACACCAATGATGCGATCGGCTTCAAGCACACCGTTTTTCATTAAAAATTTCGCATCTTCTTTTGTATAAATATCATTTGTCACAACGGCCATACTAATTTCATCTTGTAAATGACGAGTTAACTTTTCAACCAACATCGTTTTACCTGCTCCAACAGGTCCTCCTACACCAATTTTAATGGGTTCCATCATTAACACTTCCTATTCTTCTAAGACATAAAAATACGAATATTCACACGTTCATGCATCATTTGAGCTAATTCTAGACCCGGAGAAACAATGCCAAAATCTTCTTCGTCTAAACATTGAATTTTTTCTGTTGCTTTTACTAAAGTATCCTGGAACTCCTGCAGTGTTTTCTGACCTGCCGTTTGCCCTAAAGGAATCGCTCGGACTGCATTTTGAACAAGACTTGTAACAGTGGAGTATAAATAATACAAGATTGTCGTTGATTTCTCTACACCTAAGTGATGACCGACTATCGTAAAAACAATCGCTGGATGACCAAATGATTGCTTGTTTTTTATACGTTCTAAGTAAGTTGAAAGAATGGGAATATCATAAAGGGATTGAACAAGGACTAACATCCGTTCACCAATTCTTTGATTTCCTTCTCTCGTTTCACGTGGCAAATTTTGAACCGTTAGCATCTGGTCTAATTTCCATACTTTTTGCAAATCTTCCTTCTCAATTGCCTCATAAACAAGGCGGGAAGCTAGCCCATCTGAATAGATGAGTTGCTCGTTTACATATGCTTGAAGCCATTGTAAGAATGAAGCCTGATCATGAACTTTGTTTTCTTGAATATAGCTTTCAAGACCATATGAATGACTGAATGCTCCAGTAGGGAAATTTGAATCACACAGTTGTAGTAAAGATAAAATATGATTATTCATGGCTATGTCCAATATGGCGAAACGCCTGTTTTACTTTCCGTTCTTCACGTTTATAAGGAATCTGCATGTTTTGAAGTAATTCTTCTACAAGATAATCGTATTGGACAAGCATCTCGTCTCCCTCAAATTGGGCCGGAAGATGGCGATTTCCCAATTGATGCGCAATATTCCCCATTTCATTTAAATTGCGTGGCATAATGATTAATAAATCATCTGAGATTACATCGATAATAATCATATTTTTGTCATCCATGTATAAAACATCACCCGCAACAAGGTCAACTGGATTTTTTAATCGAATCCCAAGTTCATGCCCGTGATCAGTAGTGACGCGTTGAATTCGTTTGACTAAGTCTGCGCTCTCTAAGTGCACTTTTTCAATATGTCTCTTTTTTACATCTTCTTGTTCCATTTGATCAATATTTGTTATGATTTCTTCAACTATCAATATCTTCACCTCTAGAATAAGAAATATCGTTGTCCCATCGGTACCTTGTCAACAGGGTCACATGTGATTAATTCTCCATTTACTTTTACTTCATAAGTTTGTGGATCAACCGTAATTTCTGGTGTTTCAGAATTCAACTTCATATCTTTTTTCGTTAATTTCCGAATACCACGAACAGGAAGGACCATTTTTTTCAATCCTAGTTTTTCATGTACTTTGTCTTCAAACGCTGCAGTTGATACAAATGTTATGCAAGTGCTAGCTAACGCAAGGCCTAGTTGGCCATACATTGGGCGAGATATGATAGGTTGTGGCGTTGGGATTGATGCATTGGCATCGCCCATCAAACCTTCTACAACAAAGCCACTTTTAATCACCATTTCAGGCTTCACGGCAAAAAATGCTGGATCCCAAAGTACTAAATCGGCAATTTTCCCCACTTCAACGGAACCGACATATTCAGAAATTCCATGTGTGATGGCTGGGTTAATCGTATATTTTGCAACATAGCGTTTACAACGATTATTATCTGAAAGCTCTTTGTCACCTTCTAATAAACCTCTTTGCTTTTTCATTTTGTCAGCTGTTTGCCAAATTCGTAAAATGACTTCGCCAATTCGGCCCATCGCCTGTGCATCAGAGCTAACCATACTGAATACACCCATATCTTGAAGAATATCTTCAGCCGCAATCGTTTCTTTTCTAATCCGTGAATCAGCAAAAGCAAGATCCTCTGGAATCGATGGATTTAAATGGTGACATACCATTAACATATCTAAATGCTCATCTACTGTATTAATCGTATATGGAAGTGTCGGATTCGTTGAGGATGGAAGAACATTCATATAACTTGCAGATTTGATTAAATCTGGCGCATGCCCACCACCGGCACCTTCTGTATGGTACATATGGATTACACGATCTTTTAGCGCTGCCATCGTATTTTCCATAAATCCACCTTCATTTAACGTATCCGCATGAATGGCAACTTGCACATCATATTTTTCTGCAACAGATAATGCATGGTCGATGGCTGATGATGTTGCTCCCCAGTCTTCATGAACTTTTAACCCAATTACCCCTGCACGAACTTGCTCTGCCAGAGGTTCTTCTTCTGCAGCTTGTCCTTTGCCGGTAAATCCTACGTTTATTGGCATGCCTTCCGCAGCTTCGAGCATTCTATGGATATGCCATTCACCAGGAGTTACCGTTGTAGCTTTTGAACCCGCAGCTGGACCAGTTCCTCCTCCAATGACAGTTGTAAGGCCTGAAGCTAATGCAGTTCGAACCTGTTCGGGATTGATAAAGTGAACATGTGTATCAATGCCGCCAGCCGTTACAATCATGCCTTCACCAGCAATCACTTCTGTTCCTGCACCAATGACAATATCCACATGATCCATGACTAATGGGTTACCTGCTTTTCCGATTCCAGCAATTTTCCCATCACGGATACCAATGTCCGCTTTATAAATGCCTGTATAATCTAAAATAACCGCATTCGTAATCACTACATCTGCGATTCCATCTGCTCTTGTGACAAGTGGATGTTGTCCCATACCGTCACGAATTACTTTCCCACCACCAAATACAACCTCATCACCATAGGATGTAAAGTCTTTCTCAATTTGAATGATTAACTCTGTATCGGCTAAACGAATCGAATCTCCTGTAGTTGGACCATACATCTGAGCGTATTGCTTTCTTGTCATTTTAAAACTCAATTTTAACTCCCCTTTTCTACGGAACCATCCACTTTATTGTTAAATCCATATACTCGGCGTTCTCCAGCATAAGTCAATGAGTTCAACTTCTTTTTCATCACCAGGTTCAAAACGAACAGCTGCGCCTGCTGGAATATTAAGTCTTTTTCCGAATGCTTCCTCTCGATTAAATTGAAGCGCTTCATTTACTTCATAAAAAGTGAAAATGTGATCCTACCTGAACAGGACGGTCTCCTGTATTTATGGCAGTCAGTTTAGAAGCTTGTCGATCGGCATTACAAATAATGTCTTCGTCTTTTAAAAATAATTGTCCTGGAATCATTTTACCTACGCCTCCTGTCTTTTTATTTAATCGGACTATGAACAGTCACTAGCTTTGTTCCGTCTGGAAATGTTGCTTCTACTTGAATATCAGGAATCATTTCTGGAATGCCTTCCATTACGTCTTCTCGAGACAAAATGGTCGTACCATACTCCATTAATTCAGCAACCGTTTTTCCATCCCGCGCGCCCTCTAATACTTCATATGTTATAAAAGCGACAGATTCTGGGTAATTTAATTTAAGCCCTCTTTCTTTTCTTCGCTTTGCAAGATCTGCGGCAATGACAATCATGAGCTTGTCAATCTCACGTGGTAACAATTTCATTGAAATACCTCCTTTAACTAACTTGATGGTAATAATACTAGATAGTTCTCTCCGAATTATTTACTTTTAAAACTCAAAAATAAAAAATATTTCAAGGGGTTCTTGAATATTTGAATAAAACAATGGAATTTCGCACTATTCTTTTTGTATCACCATACATTTGGTTAATCTTCATCCAATTAAAAAGGAGTTTATTATTCATGGAAACTGACAAACAACATTCTTTTAGAAATGGACCAATTTTTTCTTTTATAACAGCTACACTAATGGGTATCTCTCAAGTCATCCTAATAGAGAATGTCATTACTGGGTTGTTAATTCTTATAGCCATAGCCATTTCTTCATATTTACTTAGGTTTAATAGCCCTGTTCTCTTCAATAATCGGCGTTTTCGTAGGGAAAATTGGAGGAGCTGATCCGCATAGTATCAATCAAGGTTTGCTAGGATATAATTCTGTTCTAACTGGATTGGCATTGGCATTATTCCTACATGGACCTTTTACGTGGATTGCTGCTTTAGTTGGAGCCGCCGTAGCTGCAGTATTTACAGCTACCATGATGCATTTTATGAAAAATACAGAAATTCCTATTGTTGACGTTTCCATTTATTATTCTGACTTGGTTTATACTACTTTCTACTTACAAGTTAGAGCGGTTTCAATTAAGCAAAACATTAGTTCCTCAAGATTTAACACATTGGGAATTAAATATTGAAGGACATGTCGATTTATTGAGCGCCATCTTTCATGGAATTGGTCAAGTATTTTTTCTAGATAATACGTTATCTGGCATCCTTATATTTATAGCTGTCTTTTGGGGAGGTTGGAGAATTGGTCTATATGCAGCCATTGGAAACGCAGTGGCAATCGTTATTGCCTACTTATTAGGCGGTGAACATGACTTAATCGTTACTGGACTTTATGGATATAACGCAATTTTAACAATCATTGCCGTTTCTGCAGTGTTTAAACATCATTACAATCGTCTTTCATTGCTAACAGGTATAATTGCTGCTTGTCTATCCGTCCCTATAACAGCAGGACTTTCTACGGCGCTTTTACCATTAGGACTCCCTGCATTAACGATGCCTTTTGTCCTTTGCACATGGCTTTTCCTTGGGGCAAGGAACGTACTTCCGAATATTTAAAAAAATGGTTGCCTCAAAAAATTTTGAGACAACCATTTCTTATCTTTTGATTTATGTTTCTTACTCATTATTGAAGACGATTTGACATCATATGGAAAACTTTTGATTCAATTTCCATCAAGTGTTCGTCGCTAATCGATTGTTGTGGATGAGGATGATACCAATGAATTTTCCCATTATGAACCATTCCTTTATATTCATCACCTTGAATTTTCAAAGAAAAGTGTGGACGTTCGTGTGCTTGACCCTCAAAAAGATGGTTTATTTCAAAATTTTCAAACATGTCTTTCCCTCCTTCTTTATACAAAAGGAGTTTTTCCAAATTTATTAATATGTATGCAATGATTATTTGGATAGGAAAGAAGTTCCAAGCACAATAATTATTCAAATTACTACTACATTAGAGGTCTGACTATTCATTCGCCTAGAGAGCTGAAAAAATATTTTATACTAATTTGCTTTAGGTTGAAGTGGAAACGGCTTCGCTTTCCGAGCCAAGTGAGCGGTGAGTCTCCCAACGATGTTCCGGGGTCTCATCTGTCTCGCTTTTCCCGCGGGAGTCTTCGCCGTTTCCACTTCAAGAATATTTAGAGTACAAATCTCCACCAAAAGTTACTAGTTAAAATTTATTAATAATATTCTTCCATTCTTATTTAGTGATTCTCTTTTGGATGAAATCGATATAATCAATTAAAACATAATACATTACTCGAAATTGCAATGAATCAATTTTTTAGAAGACACCAATACTTTATCATAAATCTCTAAATTCTCTTTAATCTAAAAAGAGCATTTCAAATTCTTAAAAGATCATTCTTTCCATGATTACTTATATGTTGCCTTGATATCATTCGGTTCATCTACTTTTGGAGGTTTTATTTCATTTGAAGTTAAGACATCTCCTGACACTTTCTTATTGAGTAAAAACTCTGTATACCCAGTTTCAAAGAATGTTGGGTTTTTTGCCCATTCTGATTTTGGAAGGGTTAAGGTAAATGTGCCGTCTTCTTTCGGGATGGTTACGTTATATTTTTCTTTCGAATTTATACCTATGATTGTTGCTTTATATAACGCACCAGGTACGATTTTCGTTACTAATGTCGGCGGTTTATCTTGTATGGTCGTACCGTTTTTTGGAAGCGTAATGTCAAGCGTTACCCCTTTATCTTCAGGGAAAAAGTAAGCTTTGTGATCTGGTAGTGAGTAGGTTTTACCCTTGTAAATGACATTCAAATAATGTGCTTCTTCGTCCTCTGGAAGATAATACATATAAAATTCACCTTTTTCATTGCTTGGATAGGACATCGTGAATCCTTCAACGCCGTCTCTTCTGAGATTTGCAGTTGCTCCTTTTACAGGTCTTCCATTGTGATCTTTAATTGTTCCACTTATTTTGTATTTATCAATCACAAATGAGGGGAACTTTTCATTTTCATGTACATTAGCTTGTCCATATATATCCACTAATGTCTTATTTTCTTTGTTTTCTTCTACTTTATGAATGGTGATTGGATAGTAAACTATTATTCGGTCTTCTATTTTTAACAATGATTTTTTAATGTCGTCATTCACTTTTTTCCCGTCAATTTTTGCTTCATTCACATTCACAACTTTGATTTTATTTTGTGCTAATTTATTTTTGTTTACTAAAAAGGTAATTTCACCGTTTTTATTGGTTTCAATGGTTCTTTTATCGGTGATTTGCACTACTGCATCTTCAATAGGCTGATTTCCTGCTAAAAGTTTTCCCTTTACATGTTCGGTATGAGAACCGTCCATTTTCCAAGATGTATAGGTAAAATCATGTTTTTCTAGCTGAAAGGAAACTTTTACAGGTTCTTTTTTGGTAGGGTTTTCTTTTGAGCAAGCAAAAAGCAATCCTAGCAGTGTGCATAAAAATAGGAATGGAATCATTTTTTTCAAATGCTTTTTCCCTCCCTTCCCTAAAATTAAAATAAAAAAAATAGAGCTGTCCAGTAAGTATGATAGATAGAGACTTTTCTAGACAGCTCATTAATTATTGGTCATTATTTCTTTGATTTTTTTGCTGCTTCTGCTTCGGAACTTGTACTTTTCCCTTCAGAAACAGTTCCTTGTGTTTTGTCTCCACCTAGACCAAATACATAAACTTGTGGATCGCGACTTGCGGTGGTAATGATTAAATATTGTTTTCCGTCCTTTTCAAAGATTGACGGTGCTGCAGAGATTGTATTTCCATTTGTTTGGAATGACCATAGTTCTTTTCCTGTTGCTGTTTCAAGTGCTTTTACTTTACCATCTAATTCACCATAGAATGTAAGGCCCGTTTCCGTACTTGTTAAGCCACCTCGTTGTGGATCATCGGTTTTGATATCCCATTTGATTTTACCTGTATCGAGATCAATCGCTGTAATTTTGCCATAAGGGTCAACGCTTTCATCTAAAGGTACGTAAGAAGTTCCTGCAGCAATGATACCTGGCGCACCTTTTTTCTTTGCTTCTGCTTCGTTTTTCGCTGATTTCATAATCATCGGTTGTTCAATAGAAGGAATCAATGTTAGGTTTTCTTTTGGATCAAATGTGTCAGGTGCATAGTTTTGACCACCTAATACCCCAGGATATACTTTTACCCCTTTTGCAGTTGGTTTTGGATGATCGATTTTATTGAATGCTACGTTTTTGTAAATTGGTGTACCCTCTTTGGCATCATAGGCAAACCATTCTCCACCTTTTGTACCGACTGCAACAATTTTCTTTTGCTCGCCTCCTACTTTGGCAGTCATGATTGTAGGTGAATCTGCTGTATCATAATCCCATAAATCATGCGATTGTTGTTGCTGTGCCCAGATTAATTTACCTGTGTTTGCATCAAGTGCCACAACTGAATCAGTATGTGGATTTGCACCTGGTCGTGATTTACCATAGAAGTCAGGCGCTGGATTTCCGACACTTATATAAATGTAGTTCGATTCTTGGTCATAACTAGGTGGCATCCAAACAGCACCACCACCTCCGAATAGGCCATCTTTTAACCATCCTTCACCTTTAGGAGGAACAGTCCAGAATGGCTCATCCCATGCAGGTGTTAAGTCATCTGTTTTTAAAGCCATTTCAAATCCTCGTACACCATTGTCACCACCCGATGACCCGATGAATATTTTGCCGTTCGCTACAACAGGAGCGGTCGTTTCATAGTAACCGTTTTCAGGCGTGATCTCTGGGAAGTAATCTTTAAGATGTACAAATTTATCCGTTTTCCCTGTTTTAGCGTCGATGGATACGACGCCTACATCGTTCGTAATCATAAATACTTTACCGTCTGCTACAGCTACGCCACGGTTACTAGATGGCAATCCAGTCTTTTTCCCCGTCTCAATAATTTCATTTGGCGGTGTCCATTTCCAAATGACATCCCCTGTGATTGCGTCAAATGCAAATACATAATTTGAACTTGTAGTCACATACGCAACACCATCAACTACAATTGGATAACTTTGGTTTCCAATTGGAATATTCGAATCTAGTTCTCTAAATTTCTTACTCCAGATAACACCCAAATCTTTTACATTTTCTTTTGTTATTTCACTATAAGGTACATGTCTAGATAGGCCATAATCATATCCAAATGTCGGGAAGTTACCAAATGAAGCTTTTGTTACTTCCTCTGACTTCTTACCAGAATCTTTTGGTTCAGAACTTTTACCTGTATCTTGACTCTGACATGCTGCTAATACAATAGACGCAGCGATTAGAATGGAACCATATTTCAATTTTTTATTCATTCGAACCTACCCTCCTAATATAATATTCTTTTACAGTTCACATTCTATCGTTCATGTGTCATAAATATTACTCCACTTCACATAAAGTTATTATTGCAACAGAGTTGTTTAATATTTTAAAAAAAGTTTAGAAAGGAATGCAAAGCTGCATTTGATAGCATTGCTTTACTAGACTTATAGGAGGAAAAATCAATGAAAAAATTTCTTTCATTCGTCATTGTTGGATTATTGGCCGTTTTGATGGTAGGCTGTGGTGCAAAAGATGATCAAGCAACATCATCTAATGCAAAAGCTAATGAAAATTCAGCAACAAACACAGAAAATAGTAAGGATAGTGAAAAGGTAAAACCAACTGGAAATGTTGTGGAAGTAACGATTACCTCTAAGAACTTCGAATTCGATCAAAAAGAAATCAAAGCAAAAGTCGGAGATACTGTTAAAATCCATTTCAAAAATGATGAAGGTGCACACGGTTTTGGATTAGATGCATTTGGTGGTATCGATATTAAAAGTGGAGAAACTGCGGAATTTGTAGTAGACAAAGCTGGAACTTATGAATATTACTGTACATTAATGTGCGGACAAGGCCATGATAATATGATGGGAAAATTAATTGTAGAGTAATGAATAGTTTGGCGGAAAGAAATAGTATTTAGATAATAAATAAGCTGAATCCAACATAGTTTTGGATTCAGCTTTTAACATCTATGATTTAGAACTTTATTTATTATAAAAATTGTTTCTGAACTAGAGACCATTCGATTACTTCAACAGGTTGTGGTTTGCTGAATAAGTATCCTTGTAATTCATCGCAACCGATTTTCTTTAGAAATGCTTTTTGTGTCTCGTCTTCTACCCCTTCTGCAATGACTTTAAAGTTTAGACTTTTTGCCATAGCGACAATTAGGTTGACAACCGTTTCATCCTTTTTACTTTTCGAAATGGAAGAGATAAATGATCGATCTATTTTTAAATGATCGATTTGAAATTCTGTTAGATATTGTAGAGATGAGTAGCCTGTACCAAAATCGTCAATGGCAATTTGGAAGCCCATTTGCTTTAGCTTTGTTAATTTGGCAAGGTTTTTTTCAATTGGCCCCATTGCTATACTCTCTGTAATTTCTAATTCAATATCATGCGGATTTACGCCAGTTTCTTCAACCATTTTTGTGACGATATCGACAAATTCATCATGCTTGAATTGTAAGGATGATATATTGACTGCAATTCTAATATGACCGTACCCCTTTTTCTTCCAAGATACGGATTGTTCGAAAGCTTTTTTCATGATTTGTTTACCAATTGGTAAGATTAGACCCGTTTCTTCTGCGAATGGGATGAAGTCATTTGGATAAACAAGCGAAGCTCCAGGTCTTTCCCAACGGATTAACGCTTCAACTCCAATCATTTCACCGGTCATTAGTGAAACTTGTGGTTGATAGTGTAGTATAAATTCATCGCGTTCTAACGCTTTTCGTAAATCACTTTCCAACTCCATTTTTGGAATCATCATCATCTTGCTGTTATAAATCTTAAAATTATTCCGGCCATGCTCCTTCACTTCATACATTGCTGTATCTGCTTTCATTAACAAAGCATCTAAATTACACCCGTGATCAGGGAATATCGAAACACCAATACTTGGAGAAATATGAAGTTCGATATTTTTCAAAGTAAACGTTTCTCGTAATGTTGCGAGAATATTTGTTGCAATTGTTTTAATCTCCGCTCGGTTTGCATTTTCGATTAACAATGCAAATTCGTCACCGCCAAGCCGACTAACGACTTCATCTGGCACACATTTTACCAGTCGATTTCCTACTTCTTTTAACAAAATATCTCCGTATGAATGACCAAGACTATCATTAATATGTTTGAAACGATCCAAATCAAGAAGCATGAAGGCCATTTGCTTATCATCTTCGGAATCATAATCATTTATTGCTTGGGAAATCCTTTTTTCCATATATCTACGATTTGGCAAACCCGTTACAACATCATGATAGGCAAGGTACTCCATCGAATTGACTGTCTCAATTAATCGATCCGTTCTTTCTTTCACTTTTAGTTCTAGACCCTCATTGAGCGTATTTAAATCATCCACTAACCGATCGTTTTCCAACAACGTAATGATTTGTCGTAAAATAATCAGTAAAATACAAACAACCAAACCTAAAATAATGGTATGTACTTTATATAAAGTATGGATGAAATAAATAGAAAGTAAAAAAACACCCAAATATGGAATCAAATATTTGACAAATGGATTTTCTTTGTTTTTGACATCTGTGATAGCATGGATTTGGCATGCAGAATGATGATAAATCCCTGATAAGCCAAGAAAAAGAATCGATAAAATCCATAAAGGTTCATTGATACTACCAATTGAATAGGTGCCTGTTATTTTCAAGTAAGAAAAAATGGTATCTGCAATAATCTGAGTCGTTAAGCCTATTATTAAAAATAAAGTTGTTTTTTTCGATAAAATGGTATTGGATGCAATGAGTAAACTTAAAATCCCAACTAACACACCTAAATCTAAAACTGGATATAGTAAATCAATTATTGAAAAATGGATTGTTGCTTTGTATTTTAATAATGGCGATAGTAAAAAAATCCAACTAAACGTTGCAGCTGCTGACATCGCAATCAACATATCAAGGAAATAACGGAACGTAAACAAATTGCTCTTAATCGCATTTATTAATAGAAGTAACGCGATAAAATAGAATCCATTTTGTGCAATCCAAAACTTATCAGATAAAAAATAGATATCTCCATTACGATGTAAGATAAATTCATTATAGGCCCAATATAATGTACCGATTAGATAACAAAGAACTCCTATTCCAAGAAAAAGCCAAAAACTTTTTGCTTTTCCTTCGTGTTTTGAAAAAGTAGAAAAGAGCCATCCAATCGACGCACAACAAGCGATTATTTGAAAAGATACCCCTCCCCATTTGATCAAAACTTGATTATTTTTAAATAAGAGATTCCAAAGGATGTTTGCCAAGATAAAAAGAATGATAAAAGCATATGCAAACCTCTTCGTTCTAATACTGTACATCTATTTACTCCATTCTTGAATTATCGTTACTTATAATTTGCTTCACGAACTTCAATAAAATCAAATTTTTGCTTGTTTTGATATACTTTTTCAGCATATATAATAGCAGGAACGACATAATCCCCTTTGTAATATTTCTTTTCACTAACTGCTTCAACTGGAATTTTGTACACATTTTTTAATGTTTTGAAGAAAACTCTCTCCAGAAGAACCACACAATATTTTATATGATTTATTTCCGTATATTGAACGAACAAACGTATAAGCTGTTCTAAGTTTTTCCCTCTATATTGTTTTAAAATCGCTACTTTATCAATCTCAATCACTGAAATCGGGTCGTTGTGGATAATGTCAATCTCTTGAAATGGATAGACGGTGTTGATGTTATTTTGAGGATCTATTGTATATTTCTTAAATTCAATGGTGCCAACTTTATGATTTTCAGTATCTGTGATGATATATCGATCAGAAGGTACATTTCCGTATTCCAACCCATAACCTTTTTCAAGCCAGCACTCCACCCAAATTTGATTAAAATCGTTTAAAAGCGCCAAAGAGTCCACTTTTAAGTACATAAATATCCTCCTATAGAATGGTAAAATTTTCTACTGTTCTATGTATAATTATACTAATTATAGAGAGGTAGTTTAACGTTACTTTCTAATCGTTTTATTTATCTCAAAATAATGAAATGTTCGTAACTCGATTTTAATCGTTTATTCACAAATATTATTTCATAGGAAAATAGACACTTATGAAAAATCTGTTTTAAAAAATCCCGTTTTTCAATATAACAAATTACATAATATGTACTTTCTTAACTAGGACTACTATATTTTTAGCAATTTAAATCTGTATATTCGTTTTTTAAAGTCTTTAACTTCAGTTTTTTGAAATTTACAGTGATGACAAATATTGAAATATATGAATATATTTATTAAAAAATTAGTGTAATATATTAATAATAACATCTAAAATATTCTAATTATATCACTTCACTACTACATTCAGATAATATATGTTATTAGCCAAAAAATACATAATACAAAAGTCATAATTTCTAGTAAAATATATATACCTAACATGTACTAATTCTATTACGCTTGATATACGAAAAAATTATGAGATAATTAAGAAAAGAATAAATAAATAAATTATTAAGGTATAATTTTTCTCATTTGGAGGGATTATTTTGTCTACTATTAAATCAGCCATGATCGTCGGTGGCGGTATTGGAGGGCTTGTTACGGCCCTGACACTTCACCGCGTTGGCGCGTCAGTGCGTGTGTTTGAAAGTGTTGAAACAATTAAAGCGCTAGGTGTTGGGATTAATCTTTTACCTCATGCGGTCAAAGTTTTGACAGAATTAGGATTAGGTGAAGAGCTTGAAAAAACGGGCTTACCTACAGCAGAGCTAATGTATGTCAATAAATTTGGTCAAAAGATTTGGCAAGAAGATCGTGGGATCAACGCTGGCTATCAATGGCCTCAATACTCCATTCATCGTGGAAAACTACAAATGCTGTTATTAAATGCAGTGAAGAAGGAATTAGGCGAAGACGCTGTTTATACCAGCCACCATCTTCAATCATTTGAAACGCTAGACAATTCAGTAGTTGCTCACTTTATCAACCGTAAAACTGGAGAACAAGTGGGATCCTATCAAGCAGATATCATGATTGCAGCAGATGGCATACATTCAGCTGTTCGTAAATTCTATTATCCAAACGAAGGACTACCAAAATATAGCGGACGTATTTTATGGCGCGGGATCACAGAATCAACTCCATATTTAACGGGACGTTCCATGATTATGGCAGGCTATCAAAACCAAAAATTTGTATCGTATCCTATTAGTCCAGAGGCAGCAGCACAAGGTCGCTCACTGATCAACTGGATTGCAGAACTTGCTATTGATGACATGCCAGACCGTGCTGACTGGAATAAGAAAATTGATAAAGAAAAATTCGCACCAGCTTTTGCTACATGGGATTTCGGTTGGTTAGATATTCCAAAACTAATTGAAGAGGCGGAAGCTGTTTACGAATTTCCGATGGTTGACCGTGATCCACTACCACAATGGACATTTGGACGCGTCACATTATTAGGTGATGCAGCACACCCTATGTATCCAATCGGCTCAAATGGTGCATCTCAAGCAATTCTCGATGCGAATGCACTTGGACTTGCAATCGTAGAAAATGAGGATGCAGAAGTTGCTTTAAAAGCTTATGAACAAGCTAGACTTGAAAAAACAGCTCATATCGTGATGACAAACCGAAAAAATGGCCCAGAAGTCGTGATGCAAATGGCTGAAGATCGTGCACCTCAAGGGTTTGACAATATAGAAGATGTGATTCCTCGTTCTGAACTCGAAGAAATCGCGAAAAAATACAAACAAATTGCTGGTTTCTCAAAAGAGGTTTTGAACAAGAAACAGGAGGCTTAAAATGATCGAACATATTGTGTTGACGAAATTCTCGTCCCACCACAACAGTTGAACAGAAGCAAGAATTAATCCGCAAGACATTATTGTTGAAAGATAAAATCCCAGGTATTGTTGATATTAAGCAAGGATTTAACTTTTCTAGCAGAAGCAAAGGATTTGATGTCGGGTTAACTGTTCGTTTCCAAGATCAAGCTTCACTTGGATCACTATCTCCCCCACCCTGCACACCAAGAAATAAAAGACTATTTGGGTGAAATTGGTATAGAAGATAGTATTATTGTTGATTTTGAAATTTAAAAATATTCGATTTGATCTTGGGCATCGTTTCTTGAAAACGATGCCTTTTTATTTTATAATTCAGAAACAATCTACTTGAAAAACAGGAACGTTCGTTGTTAATATAGATAAGTAATTTTAAGCACAACATAAACACTCAGTTCTCCACATATTTTTTCTATCATATATAAATAGTGAGATTTCTATTTTTTAAATAGTAAAAATTATCAAGTTCATAAAATTTTTAGCTTATAGTATGCGATATAATTGAATAAAAAGGGGGCGCAATATGTTAAAACAATCAGTCATTGAGCATGTGTTGGAACAGGCACTTTCAACTGGTGGGGATTTTGCTGAAATTTTCGTTGAAGACAAGTATGTCAATTCATTATCACTTTTGAGCAATAAAATAGAAAAAAGTATATCTGGTCGTGATTTTGGCATAGGTATTCGGATTTTTTCTGGGCTTCAAAGTATTTACACGTATACAAATGATTTTTCTGAAGAAGGATTACTTGCGGCTGCTAAAAAGGCGGCACTTGCAATTATTGGTGGAGGTTCAGGAACCATACATCCACTTCACAAAGAAACATTCTCTCCCCTTCATCCGATTGTACATATGCCGAAATCGGTAGAGCATGCAAGAAGAGTTGAAGTGATGAGACAGGCAAATGAGATTGCTCGTAATTATGATCCTCGGATTAGTCAAGTTGGCGTTCGCTGTTTGGATGAGGAGCAACACGTATTGATTGCCAATTCAGAAGGTAGATTTGTGGAAGATACGCGTGTTCATAGTAGACTAGCTATTCAAACAACTGCTACAGAAGGTACGGAATTACAAACAGGGTTTTATGGTCCTGGTGCACATGCAGGATTTGAATTTATCGAAAATTTGGATCTCGGGCATTATGCAGGCGAGGCGTCTCGCATTGCGATCACTATGCTTCATGCTGATGAATGTCCGAGTGGTAAATTCCCCGTCATTATCGACAATGAATTTGGTGGCGTTATTTTCCACGAAGCTTGTGGCCACGGACTAGAAGCTACAGCTGTTGCAAAAAACAATTCCGTTTTTGCAAATCGTATTGGTGAAAGAGTGGCTCCTGATATTGTTACGTATATTGATGACGGTACCCTACAAAACGAATGGGGATCACTTAATATTGATGATGAAGGCGAAAAAACACGCAAAAATATTTTAATCGAAAATGGTATTTTAAAAGGCTATATGATTGATCAAATTTAATGCTCGTCGTATGAATGCAAAACCAACTGGCTCATCACGTCGCCAGTCCTATCGTTTTTCCCCAACTTCACGAATGACCAATACCTATATTGCAAATGGAAAATCTACGCCTGAAGAAATTATTGCAGATACGGAGTACGGCTATATACGCAAAATATATGGGTGGAGGTTCTGTTAACACAACAACTGGTGATTATAACTTCGCCATATCAGAAGCCTATATTGTGAAAAACGGCAAAATTGAACGTCCTGTTCGAGGTGCAACACTCATTGGCAATGGACCTAAAACATTGCAACTTGTTGATCGAGTTGGCAATAACCTAGCTCATGGCGCTGGAATGTGTGGGGCACAAAGTGGCAGCCTCCCTGTCAATGTTGGCCAGCCTATGATTCGCGTAAGTGAAATTACAGTTGGTGGAACGAAGGGGGAATAACAATGGATATCACACAATTCCAAAATCAATTACTACAAGCTGCTATGAATGCTGGTTTTTCGGAAGCTGAAATTTACTATCAACGCGCTGAGTCATTTGGCTTCACTCTTTTTGAAGGTGAAATCGATAGCTACGAAACTTCTGTAGATGGTGGTCTTGGACTTCGTGGACTCTATAACGGGAAGATGGGCTATTCCTATACAGAAAAAATCGATGAAGATTCCATTCCATTTTTAATCGAAAGTGCAAAATCGAATGCGGATGTTCTTGATGAAGATGATGGAACAGATATCTTTGAAGGTAGTAAAGAATATGCCAATCATGTTTTTTATAACGAAGAATTGGCAAAAGTCGCAATTCCAGATAAAATTGCCCTACTTCGCTCAATTGAAAAGAAAGTTCTTGCTTATGATTCTCGCATTGTAGCACTTGACCATTGTTCCCTATCTGATTTTTCATCTGAACGCTCGCTTACCAATAGTAAAGGTCTTTCGTTATCGGAGAAAAAGAACGGACTATATATATTCGTCTCTGCAGTAGTGAAAAATGGCAATGAAAAGAAAAATGGAAGTTATGTAAAAATGACGCGTGATTTTTCAACACTAGATGCGGATGAAATTGCAAGTGCTGTCAGCTAAAGAGGCTCTATCCTATCTTGGGGAACAATCCATTCCTGCGGGAATTATCCAATCTTGCTGAGATATGATGCATCAACTTCATTACTTCGAACATTTTCAGGAATCTTCTCTGCTGAGAATACACAAAAGAACCAGTCACTGTTAAAAGGAAAAGTCGGAGAAAAAATAGCATCTGATTGTTTCTCACTAGTAGATGATCCGTTCCATCCAACAGCTCTATCAGGATCCAATTTTGATGGAGAAGGCGTTGCAACGAAAAAACAAGCCATTATTGAAAATGGCCAGCTTCAAACATTGCTCCACAACCGAAAAACAGCCAAAAAAGAAGGATGCGAAACTACTGGCCATGCCTACAAAGGTTCTTATAAAGGCACATTATCTGTTGCGCCTCAAAATCTGTACATTGCTCCAGGCAAAAGAACACAAGAAGAAGTCATTTCACGATGGCAGATGGCATCCTTGTAACGAAACTTGCCGGATTGCATTCAGGTACGAATACCATTTCTGGTGATTTCTCCGTAGCCGCATCCGGATTCCATATTAAGGATGGTAAAGTAGTTGGCCCAATCAAACAAATTACCATCGCAGGTAACTTCTATGAACTACTTAAAAATATAGAAGAAACTTGCTCAAATCTGCAATTCCGTTCAGGTGGGTTATGGCTCACCTTCTCTATTAGTCAAAGAATTATATGTGACTGTGGAATAGTTTTTTTCACATTAAAAATTTCTTGCCTACCACTTAGTATAAGTGGCAGGCAAGATATATTAACTACTTACATTGTTTAAAATATTGATACACTTTATCTAATTTTTTTATTTGCTTTCCATTTGCACTTTCCATATTTCCAAACTCAAAAAACTTCACTTTTTTTATCCCTACATACTGAAATACAGCTTTTTTCATTAGCATCTTGTGTGCATTATTTAACCAAATGAGCGGATAATTTGTAGGTCCCCTCATGGTTGATACACACACAACCGATTTATTCTTCAAAAGCCCCTCTGGCAACAACCGCTTCTGATCCTTATAGGCAAAATTTGATGCAAAAATTTGATCAATATACCCTAGTAACATCGCGGGTGGCCTTCCCCACCATATTGGATAGATGAAAACAAGTTGATCTGCCCATGTAATTTGTTTTCGATATTTCTCTAAATTTGGAACACGAAACATATCCCGTCTTCGTTTTTCTTCATTAAACACTAATACCGGGTCAAATCCATCTTCATACAAATCTAATACTTGGTACTCTTTAATGTAAGGATTTTCATGACACCCTTCAATGACTTTTTCCAAAAATGCATAATTCAAACTGTTATGATTCGGATATGTGAAAATGATGAGCTCGTTCATAACATCCTCCATTTACTTATCATTTGATAAGTAAATCATACTTCTCTTTCCTCTTTTATTGTCAATTGATAATTGTAT
Organism: uncultured Caryophanaceae bacterium; assembly: GCA_963792445.1. Taxonomy (GTDB): domain Bacteria; phylum Bacillota; class Bacilli; order Bacillales_A; family Planococcaceae; genus Rummeliibacillus. Next base: position 42,461 of record CAWBWO010000007.1, read on the forward strand.
TTTGATAACCTTTTTGTTATCGTATCAAAAGAGGTGTAAAATATGAATAAGCATGAGCTATTTACAAAATTTGTATCATTTACAACATCTGTTCATCAATTAACACATGAATTAACGCAAAATGTTAAATCAGACTCCATTACTACTACTCAATATAAAATTCTTGAATATATCACCGTAAGCGGGCCTACCACGCCAAGTGACATAAGTGAATGTCTATATATTTCAATGCCTAATCTAAGCCGTGAGTTAAAGAAATTGAGTGACAATCATTTCATTATCAAATCAATTGATCCAACAGATCGAAGAAAACAATCAATCAGTCTATCAAGTGATGGCGAACTTTTAATGAATAACGCCTTTGCATCTATAGAAGAACAATTTTTACCTAAAATACAACATCTAACAGAACAAGAATTGCATGAGGTAGAACAGGCTACTAGAGTTACTCCAACAGAAAGTAATGAAGAGGTCGGCTAATAATTAATTGACTAGCCGACCTATTATATTAAAACTTTATTTTGCTTCTTTTAATGTATGGAGATAACTTTTGTTGTTCCCCTTTGTTCTGAATCTATATTCAAGTTCTTCAAGCGTTTCCCCTTGCGTTTCTGGAACAAATTTCTTAACAAATTTAATTGCAGCAAGTCCAAAAATCGTAAAGATTAAGAATGTGACAGATAACCCTAAATTACTTAGTAATGTCGGGAATGTTAAGCTGATGATGAAATTGGTTATCCATAAACAGAAGACACTTACACCCATGCCGATTCCGCGTAATTTTAATGGGAAGATTTCAGATAGCATTAACCAAGTAACAGGTCCGATTGCACCTTGTTGGAATGCTAAGAATGTTACAGTTAATGTTAATACAATGTATGGGAATGCAGTATACCCTTCAAGAAATGCTGATGAAATCCCAATCAGTAATAATGAAGATGTCGTTCCGATTAGACCTGTGATGAGCATTGGTTTATGAGGTACTTTACCTAACAACCAAATTCCAACACATGTTGCGATAACAGAAATCATACCATTTGCGATGTTTGCAACAAGAGCTGCTTTCGTACCGAGTCCGGATTCTTTTAGGATTTCTGTACCATAATACATAATGGAGTTAACACCAGTAATTTGTTGCACGACAGCAAGTCCGATACCAAGATATACAATTTTACGAATCCATGGTATGGATAAATCTTTAAATGATGCTTGTTTAATACTAGATTCTTGTTTGATTGATTGCTTTATTTCATTTAATTCGGATGCAGCTCTTTTTTCTTCGCGAATTTGTCGTAAAACGCGTAAGGCCGTACCCATTTTTCCTTTTGAAGCTAACCATCTTGGACTTTCTGGTACTGCTAACATACCGAACCAGAGTAAAATAGCTGGGATGGTTGCAATGACCATCATATATCTCCAAACGTTTGCATTTTCACCGATATTCCCGATGACTGCATTAAAGACATAAGCTAAAAGTTGACCACTGACAATCATTAATTCGTTTTGTGTAACCATTCGACTTCTGCGTTCAGATGGTGCCATTTCTGCTAAGAATGTAGGCACCATTGAAGAGGCACCACCAACAGCAAGTCCTAGTAAAAATCTAAAAAATATCATCATATTAGCGTTTTTTGAAAAGGTACATCCTAGTGTTGTAAAGAAGAATAGAATGGCTAGGTAAAGAATCATTTTGCGTCGTCCATAACGGTCTGAAAGTTTACCGCCGAACATTGCACCAAATGCAGCGCCTAGTAGTAATGAACTTGTAATTAATCCTTCTGTTAACGGTGTGAGGTTAAGTTGATCCGGTCTGAGACATAAAAGGTAAGGCGCCATTAATCACACCTGTGTCATACCCAAATAAAAGTCCCCCGAATGTAGAAGATATCGTAATGAAGCGTAAAAAAGATTTTGGGGTACGGTGTTTCTTTTCTTTTGTTAATTCAACTGTTTTTGTGTTTTCCTTGTTCTCGTTTGTTCTACTCGTTTCATAATCATCCATCTTAAGTCACCTCATATTAATTTTGGTATTCCATTAATTTCCACACCCCCCTCTCTTCAATTATCCCAATAGCATTCTTGTTATATATTGATTATATATTGGTTATATTATGGTTATATATTAATACTAAATTAAATAATAATCAAATTATTACTCATCTAATCACATAGATATATCCCTTTCATTCTAAATAAAAGATTGATATAGCAATGTTTCCATCAAATAATATTTATGAATTTTTTATGTTTATATCGAATAGTTGGGTACATTTTGGTTAAGTATTGGTATATAATGAGTTGAAATATTTTCTTGGATATATAATAGTAAAAAGTATGAAAGCAACTTATAACAATTTAAGGGTGAAAGTACATGTTGCGAAATAAACGAATTAACCTGATCAGAGATTATGTTTATAAAAATAATACGGTTTCTATAGATGATCTTGTAACAGAATTTAACGTCTCCAAAAACACGATTCGAAGAGATATTCAGTTATTAGTAGAAAACGGAGAACTCAAAAAAGTGTATGGAGGTGTAGCTGCCAATCACTCTACTTACGGGGCAAATCCCAATGAAGTAGTTAAAAATAACGAAAAAAAGGAAAATCTAATTGCTAAATCTGCTGCAAATTTTGTGGAAGATGGCGATATTATTTATATTGATTCTGAGGCAACAACAATGGATATGTTTCCATTTTTAAAAACGAAAAAATTGACAGTCGTAACAAACAGTTTGGATTTTATTCTAAGATCTCTTCCTTATGATAATTTAAACGTCATTTCAATTGGAGGGATGTTAGATCGAAAATCAAGATCCTTCACTGTTTTAAAAGGAAGTTTGCAAATTGGATATAATATTAACAAAGCATTTATGGCTCCAGCAGGGATTTCTATTACAAACGGGGCTACCCATTCATCTCCTTTAGAAAATGAATTAAAACAATCGATTGTAGAAAGAAGTTTAGAAGTATATGTATTAGTTGATTATTATAAATTTGATAAATATGCATTAATGACCTATTCAAGTTTAGATAAAATTGACTATATTATTACTGACCATAGTCCAGATGAAAAATATATCAATTTTGCAAAGAATAACGGAATTCAACTTGTTGTTGTAGAGTGAATAATAGAAAGACAAATTGCTCTCCATTTTTATGACGGTGAGCAATTTTTAATCACATATAAAAAAAGACACCGATTTTAAAAAATCGATGTCCAAAATATGAATCTATAAATAATAAATGAAAAATACTATAAATGAAATAATCGCAAAGGAAAGTATGGTTGAAGCATCTTTAAAGGAGTCTTTCACTCGCATATGCGTAATAATTCCGCCTATACCAGTGATTCCAAGTACTAATGATCCTGCCAATGCATAATCTATTGTCCAATACCCCATAAGCAATAATGCCGCACCCACAATTTCAACAATCCCGGTGACAACTCTAAACCATTGAGGTAGACGCCAATGCTCAAAATTTTTCACATGCATACTTGAGCCTGCTACTTTGCCAATCCCTGCCAGTGCAAACATGAGAATAAGAATTGCTTGTAAAACATAAGCTAATATTTCCATCATGATCCCTCTCCTCATTAGATTGACCATATATCATTTTTGCGCAAAAGATGGTTCGCTACATTATATTCAAGCGCGTTCATTTTGATTATAGGATTTCTGGCTTAATTCAAGCTAAATCGAAAAAAACACCATATAAAATTTACATAACACTTTTCTCTTTGATGATTAAAAAACTCCCAAAATGCCATATTAAGTATGATTCAACATTTGAAAGGAGAATCTGATATGGGAAGAGACAACAAACAAGGAAAAAGTAAAAACAAAGGGTCATTGCCACAAACACCAGCAAATCAAAAAATAGCTCCAAATCAAGCACGAGAAGAAACGGCACAAGAGCTATTGGAACTTGAACAACTAGTTGCTAAAAATAAAACGAAAAATAAATACAAGATGTAGGAGGATTCAATTGGAATACAACCGTGCACAAGAAATCGTTGCCTCACCGAAGGAATATGAAGTCAGTTATAATGGCGTTTCAGTATGGATTGACAAGCTGCTCAATGAACGAACAGCAACCGTCCACTTGAGACATTCATTAGAAGAACGTTCTGAGGTGGATATTTCTGAATTAAAAGAGGAATATCTGGTACAATAAGTATGAATAGCATGCCCCACGAATCACCTCAGATTCAGTGGGGTATTTTTTAATATGTTGTTAATAAAAACTTTACAATTTAAATATCAGAAAATTTGACCTTTTCTAAAAATTATGATAAAGTTATAAAAAGCAAATAACTAATATTTTTTCATTTAGTCCGGCAGAGAATTGGATTTTGAATGATGAAAATCCCCATCAAAATAAAAAGTTCTTATTTACTAGACTTTTGTTTAATATTTTGAGAATCGGGAACATATACTTTTAGAATAAAGGAGATGAAGGAAAATGACGAAAATTGTTTTAGTAAACGGTCAATACTTAGCTATTCTAAATGAATCACATGTGGTGGAAACACGTGAATTGCCAGAAGGTATGATCTTAGGTGCTATGGCAGAAGTTGAATATGATCATTTAACTGGTCAAATTATTGTTGATGGACAGATTCTTTAATCTGAATCCATCTTTTTTTGTGCATAATCCCCTCAAAAAAAACTCTCCTAATAAATTATTCCCTAATTACTTTTAGAAATGTGTATTTGCAAGGTACTGTTTTACTTCTTCTAACTCTGGTAATCCTGTCATGGCACCTTTTTTCGTTGTTGCTAATCCGCCTGATACATTGGCAAAGCGAATGATTTCGATTAACTCTTTAACTGTAAGCTCTTTAAGCGTTTTCCCCAACTCGTTGAAGGAATAAAGAATGCCCGAAACAAAGGCATCACCTGCTCCAGTAGTATCTACCACTTGACAATCTATTGCTTGGACAACCCCGATTTTCCCATTAAAACGATACATACATCCTTTTTCACCTAACGTTACTAAAATTAATGGTAAGTCAGGCAATGCAGCAATCCCCTTTTCAATCGAACTAATTCCCGTTAGAAGATATAACTCTTCTTCTGAAACTTTTAACAGATCTACATATGGAAGTGTTTCAAGTATTGTCTTTTTCGCCTGTTCTTCGGATTTCCAAAGCATTGCACGATAATTTGGGTCATAAGAAATGAACATGGAAGTATCCTTTGCTTGTTTTATGGCTTCACAAGTTGCTGTTTTCGATGGTTCGCTAATTTGCGAAATGGAACCAAAGTGAAAAATCTTATGTAACGTAAACAGCTCTGCATTTTTGGCAACCTCTTCTTTTGTCAATAATCGATCCGCACTCGGGTTAATATAAAAACTAAAATGTCTTTCAAATGAAGAATCAAGCGTAACAAACGTCAAGCCCGTTCTTGCTTCGTCCGTTACCATCATTGAATTTGTTTTCACTCCATAATTCGTTAGCGTTTCTTTCAAAAAATGGCCAAGCACATCATCTCCGACTTTTCCTAGAAAATGAACTTCTCCACCAAGTTTTGCCACCCCAACTGCAACATTAGCTGGTGCACCACCTGGGGCTTTTTGATAAGTTGTTTGTTCTGTATCTAAAGGAATCATGTCAATGAGTGCCTCACCTAAACATAAAATACCGTTCATCTCGTTGTTCACATCCTCAACAGTGTAATTTTACTGAATCCATTTTATTTTTCTAATAATGGATTGCTTGTATAAAAATTTTATGTAACTTTTTCAAAAAGTATATCATTTCCGGAAAATGGTTAAAATAGTTTAGGTTTTTATTTAATGAGGTGATGTTATGGAAAAGCACAAAGTTTTACCTAGGGAGCAATGGATTGAAGCACGAAAAGAACTGTTGATTAAAGAAAAAGAATTCACAAAATTGCGGGATGAACTGACAAAGCAAAGGCAAAATTTTCCTTGGGAAGAGGTAAATAAGTCGTACACATTTGATGGCCAAAATGGCGAATTGACTTTGGCCGATTTATTTATGGGAAAGAGCCAGTTAATTGTGTACCATTTTATGTTCGATCCAAACTGGGAGCAAGGATGCAAACATTGTTCCTTCTGGGCAGATCATTATAGTGGGATGATTCCTCACTTAAATCACCGCGATGTCTCATTCGTCTGTATTTCTCGTGCGCCAGTTGAAAAATTAGAAGCGTATAAAAAACGGATGGGCTGGACATTCCCTTGGTATTCTTCCCAACACTCCGATTTTAATTATGATTTTCAAGCAACGTTCACGAAAGAAGATGTAGCAAATAAAAAAGCCTATTACAACTATAAATACCAAGACCCCATGAGCCAAGATAGAGAAGGTATTAGTGTTTTCTTTAAAGATGAAGACGGAAACATTTACCATACGTATTCAACCTATGCTCGTGGAATTGACATGCAAAACCTCACCTACCAATTTCTCGATTTGGTACCAAAAGGGCGACAAGATCGGCTAGGACTGCGCCATCATGACCAGTATTAAGAGGGATTTTGGAACGAAAAAGTAGCCTAACATTTTTTTGTTAGGCTACTTTATTTGGTTTGTTTCTCGTGCTATTTAAAAGTTGATTAAGGTGATAATTAGCCTATTTTCTGGCATTATTTAGCATCACTCGTCTGTTGAATAGAACTACTCGATTGTTATTTAGTCCAACTCGACATTCTATTTGAACTACTCGTGGGGGCATTAGATCAACTAGACTTTCCATTAGAATACTCCTAAGCCTCAATTAGAACCAACTCGCCCTTCCATTAGAATCACTCGCATGATCATTAGATCAACTCAGGCCTAATTAGCATCACTTCCCCATTATTCCAATTTGTTTTCCTGAATGCTCTTGTCAGGTAGTTTCTTATGTTGGATTTGAAATTGGATGCTTGGTTGTTGTTTGGTTTTGGCGTTTAGGCTGAAGTCATGGATTAGTTTTGTATTTTCTTCTGTTCCAAGTGGCATGATGCCTAATTCTTTTAGGGTAGACCAAAGTGTTTCTAAGGCTTTTTCTTGATTTTCATAGAATTCTTTTCCTTTGATATGCCAGAAGTTCCAGCCTGATTGTTCAAGAGCTTCTCGATTTTTGAATGTTGCTTGAAATTGCTTCATACCTTGCCATTTTTTCGCATCGCATTCTATTGCTAAACGGTTATTATTCCCTTCTACGACTAGGTCGATTGTGTAGGTTCCTACTTTTACTTGAGGTGTCACTTGATACCCTTTTGCCACGATTGCTTTCAGTACATCTGCTTCAAATGAAGATTGGCATAATTGTTCTAGATTTTCTGATGCAAGTATGGATTGTCTGCCGATTGTGTTCTTGTGATTGTTTAGTGAATGTAAGATAGTTTCCTCTATTACGATTTTCGGGAAATGCTGCTCCGCTATTTCGTAAATGGATTTTTCACCATTGTATAATGATTTCTTAGGAATCTCTTGAATATAGTGTTTTTGCAACTCTTCTATTGTCTTTGCATTCAACACATTTTCTTGCAAGGCATGCTTGCTACCATCTCCCACAACCAAAACTTTTTCCCCTCTTACCAACGTTTTGATCGCGAATATGTCATTTTCATTTGCACCTTCTATAATAATGAGATCGAATCTTTTAGTAAGAACTGGGCTTGCTTGATTGATTTGTTCAATCGGCGTTACCCATACAGGAATAGCTGATTGGGCTTTTTTCATGGATTCTGTCATGTTTTGCGCTAATTTCGATGTGTTTTTCCATATACTTTTTTCCATTTTCTTGGAATTGGCTTTCCATTCAGTAAGGGCATTTTTTTCATCTTCTGTTAATCGTGAAATTTGTGAAGACCAAATGGCATCCGTAATGATTTGGTATCGTAATTTTTCTTGTGTTGTTCGTTCATGTTGAAGTTGCTTATTTAACGTATTTCGATCCATTTCACTTTCTTCATGTAACCAAGTTTCCATTTTCTTCAGAACAAATGCATCAATATAATGATCTTTTTCAAGCTTCACTAGTCCGAATTGGTTTATTAAATTATCTACTGTGAGCGGAAGTTTTTCACCCAATCGATTCGCGTATTGTTGCCATTTTTTCATGCTTGGTGCGATTCTTTGTAATTTCTTGAGTTCTTTTATTGCTGATTTCCAACCATGAAAATCTCTTTCCTTCAAGGTCTGTATGAAACGTTTCGCAACGCCATGCATATTTTCGCGATTTGAAAGCTGTACGAGCTTTTCTAATTCCTCTTCATATTCTTCACACCATTTTGCGTATTTAATATACTTCAATGTATGGTCAATTTCAGTATTCAAGTTTTCGTAAAATACTATATTAAAAATATTTCCTGGTAAAAGTTCTTCGGATTGTAATTTCACAGCTAATTCAATTTCAAGGTTTGCGATATTGATGATTTGTGTTAACATGTTCAGTCTTTCTTCCATGACTAGTGGGAATTGATGATGTGTGATATCGATTTCTTCAATCCCGAGCTCACTCATGTTTTGATTAAATAATCGTGATAGTTTCGTTATTAATTTTCGGTATTCAATATGCTTTTCAAGGATTGTCACATCCTCAATATTTCGTAGCGCATGGCCATTTAGAACCCCAGTTTGGAACAGATATTTTGTATTTTTTCCTTTTCCCAAAAAGAATAGCTGACTTGGTTTTCTTCCCGATAGAATGCGTTCTCTTGCTGTCAATAAGTCAATTTGAATCTCACTGTTTAACTTTTTAGGCAAAGAAATCTTATGATCATTTAAATCATGATATAAAGAAAGGGCTCTTTCATTATATTGTTTCAATTCATCAACCAGTTGTACAATGTGTTCTTGATGTTTTTCGCCAGCAAGCAATTCATGAATTAACATCGTGTAACTTTCATCTTCAATCACATGATGATTTGCAATGATTGCTTCCACTAACGTTTTCATACTAAGAAGCGTTGAATTTTTGACAGGTGATAATTCAATTGGTAATACATATTGCACGTCAATTTCATCAATATATTGCTGTTCCTCATCAATTAGGGATTTAAAGGAAGATTCGTTTAAGATATCTTGATGAAGGGACGGCAGACTGGTGTTCAATAATGAAGAATCTTCCGGTTTGAGCGCATTCTGTAAGCTACAAAATTCAGCCCATTCGAAATCACTCAACGGGAATTTCATAACGAGTGGCAGCTCATCTTTAATCCATTGATAATCGATATTGGATTCAGCTATACGTTTTGCAACATCAGATTTGAATAGCTCTTGATTTGAATACAAGATGGGTGTGCCTTCTGCTTTGGCATACTTTTGTAGACTGTTTTTATATAACTCTTCTTTTTGTTTGCTCAGATGGTATAATTGTTGATTTCGCAATATATTTTCTTGTACTTTTTGAACATCTAAATTAGCAAGTTTTTCCGCAATTGCTCGGATGGACTGTTCCTCTTCTTTTGTTGAATTAGCGTCATCCGTTACCAATTGGTGCACATAAATCTCGAATTTCTTCTGGCAAACTATTCTTCAAATCTTCCACAGGTAGATTTTCTTTTGATGTAATGAGGATTTTTTTGCCTTCTGCTAAATAATGTGCGATTAAATTTGCGATTGTGTGATTCTTATTGATCCCAGGTGTCGCTTGAACTATCACTCCGTTCTGATGTTGAAGTTGTTGAATCATTTCCTTTTGCTGTTCGTCCATAGTGTATGGGAGATAGCCATGATATGTGGAATGTAGAATGGTGTTTGATTTTGCTTGATTGATAGAGGATTCTCCCAATATAGTTCGGATAGAATTTGGTAGTTCGATACGATTTTGGTCAATAGCATCAATGATTTGCTGTAGTTCGTCATTCACGATATTTGCACTGATTTGTCGAACAATTAAGAATGACTGATTAAGAATAACAGGTGCGTTCATGTCGTAAGTTTGTTGAGGGTTATCAATAAACTGACATTTAGGATCGATTAATTTGGCTAAATACTTGAATTCATTTGAAAGGTCATCTGTAAAAGTTAATTTCTCTAATTTTTCAACATATGAATGGATTTGATCTCGATTTGAAATCGTTTTTCCAATCAATACATCTGATTCAAATTTCAGCTGTTCTGTTTCATCTGTTATCGTCATCACGCCTGTCTGTGCATGTACAGACACATTTACTTTCGTTGTAAAAAGCGGTAATTCTGTGGATTGTTCCGAATTCTTCACTGGCCATTTCAGTATTCCTTTTGAGAGTACGATTTCTATATCTTCAGTCTCTTGTTTTTGTCTGTCGCAAATTTTTAGTAAATCATCATAGACGTTATTTGCTTGAATCACTTTCTTTTTTATATCAATCCATCTTTTCCATTCAGTTAATTGCTGTCTATTAATCTGAATGGGCCCATCAACTTGAAAGATTTGTTCATTTATTTTCAAAATGTTTTTGTAAGTAGATGTACTTTTTCCTTTTTTCATTTCGGAATCAATCCATTTTTCTAACTCTGGATATGGACTTTTATGTTTAATATCGTATAACGCAATTTTCGGCTTTTTCATTTCTAACAAAATTTTACTATTATTCCCCTTCTTACATCCATCCGTTTCTTGTAATTCATTCCAAGACCAAGACTGTTCATAATGATTGATGGATCGCACTGTATTTCCGTTCAGTGATGAAAGTGCTAATAAATATTCAAAAAAACGTTTTGCTTTATCATCGATCTGCTTATTCATAATTGGCACCCCAATCTTTTAATCATTTACCAATTTACAAAACTAGAAACTCCAAACAAAATATCTTTAATCCTTAATGTATATGCCTAAAAATCCAGACTATGACTTATTACAAATGTCCATTTTAACCTTTTGTCCAAAAACAAAAGGAATTGTTTTACCTTTTGTCAATTCCGTAGATCATCTACTAATGTTAACCTACATTAATAGACTATCTTTTTAAAGAGTATTCAATTATTACGGAGGAGGCTATTTATGAAAGCAAACATTGTATTTTTGAATGGCGAAGTGATTACGGTAGATGCTCATGATTCCATCCAAGAGGCGATTGCGATTGCTGATAATAAAATTCTAGCAGTCGGGTCTAATGATGCGATCAAACGTTTGATTGATGATTCAACGCAAGTGATTGATTTGGATGGAAAGTCGCTACTTCCTGGTATTATTGATGCTCATCTACATCTTGTTATGTATGGTGCGTTTCAACTAAATATCAGCTGTAAAGAACCAGGAATGGATTCAATTGATGCGATTTTGGCTGCATTACGAGTGAAAGCTGAAACTACCCCTAATGGCGGATGGATACGCGCCTGGGGCTTCAATGAAAATACAGTGAAAGAAAAACGATACCCAACTCTTGAAGAATTAGATGCGATTTCAATCAATCACCCGATTTCAATTACACGGACTTGCGGACATATCAGTGTTGTCAATTCTGTAGCATTGGATTTAGCAAACATTGACGAGACAACACCAGATCCACAAGGCGGCATTATAGAAAAAAATGGGAATGGGAAACTAACAGGACGTTTAATCGAGAATGCCAATATGCAGATGAATGAAATTAGCAACTATACGAATGAAGAAATCTATGAAGCCATTCAAGTTGCACAAAAGCATTTCTTAGAAGTTGGCATTACAAGCGTTCATGAAGCAGGTACTTTTGGTCAAGATCACTATCGTTTGCTTCAACTAGCCTCACAAAATCAAGATTTGCGTATTCGTGTTTATGCCATTATTGGAAGCTTAAATGATTGTAAACAATTCACATTAAATATGATGGAATCAGGTGTGGTTACTGGAACTGGCAATGAATTCTTTAAAGTAGGACCAGCTAAATTATTTACAGATGGCTCTAGCACTGGGCCAACAATTGCCACGCGAGATGGATATACAAGCAATCCAGAAGACCATGGCATTCTTTATTATTCAGAAGATGAAATTTACGAAGTTCTAGGACTTGCCCATCAATTAGGCTATCAAATTACGGTGCATGCACAAGGTGACAAAGCAATCGAAATGTATCTAAATGTGGTAGAACGTGCTTTACAAGAACATCCTCGTGACAACCATCGTCACCGTATCGAGCATGCTGGCATTTCGAGTCCTGATTTACAAAAGCGAATGAAAGAATTACAAATGGTTCCAATCCCTAACCCACCGTTTCCATATGAATTCGGTGAAAGTTATTTAACGAATTACGGTGAACGTACGGACTATATGTATCCCGCTCGTGATTTCATCGACCAACAAATTATTGCGGCGGCTGGTTCCGATTCACCGATTACCACTTTCAATCCTTTTATCGGTATTCATGAAGCCGTTAATCGTCGCACAGCTAAATGGAACATCATTTGGTGAAAAACAAAAGATTGATGTGCTAGAGGCGATTCGCATGTACACCTATAATGGAGCCTATGCAAGTTTCGACGAAGATATTAAAGGAAGTTTAACTGCAGGTAAACTAGCAGATGTCATTGTACTTGATCGTAGCATTTTGAAAACACCATCAAATGAGTTAAAAGATATTCAAGTGGAATTAACGATGATCGATGGAGAAGTATTATTTGAGCGTTCAAAGACAAATAGTTAATTAAGTATTGGAGGGGCCATATGTCAATTCAAATTTCAACTTGTCAATTTGCGTTACAAAAAGTAAATCATTTTTCGGACTTTAAGGATATCGTTTTAAAATGCTTTGAGGATGTCCCACTTACAAGTGACTATGTACTTTTTCCTGAGTTATTCACGATTTCTTTACTCACAACATTTGATGATTATGAAAATTTCTCTGAAAAAGAAAATGGTAGACTTGCTGAATTCTTTGAAGAGTATATTCAGTTCTTTAATGATCTTTCAAAACAAAGAGAACAAATCATCATCGCAGGTTCTACCCTTGAGCCAACACCTGAAGGAAATTATAATACCAGCTATATTTTCGATGGAAAAGGAAATTTTGAAAAACACCGAAAGACACATATTTTCCCTGCTGAATCGGCTTGGGATACGCTAGAGGGCGATCGTTTAGAAGTATTTGATATTGGCCCAGTAAAATTTGGTGTCGCCATTTGCTATGAAATGGAAATTCCTGAAATTGCGCATATCTATAGCCAAAAAGGAGCTGACATCATTTTTTGTCCTTCTTATACGTTTACTGAACACGGATTTTGGCGCGTTCGACATTGTGCTCATGCACGAAGTATTGAGAACCAACTTTATGTCGTTCACTGTCCTACGATTGGCCAAATTGAAGGACCAATCCATAATGGATTTGGGACAACCGCCATTATCGGACCCTCTGATTTACCTTGGTCAGCAAATGGTGTAATCGCAGAAGCAACAAGCGCTACCACGGCTGTTGTCACTGCAACGCTTTCTTTAGAAGATCTCTATGAAAATCGCAAAAGTGGTGCTGCTACAACCTATAAAGATCGCATTCGCAGAAAGGAAATTTATACAGTTTAAGTATTGAAAATCAAATGATTACATTGGGGGAATCTTATGAAAAATATTAAACTGTTATTAATTATACCGTTTGTCGGTATGTGCCTCTGTTTGCCCTTTGCCAATCGAATAGAACCTTATGTATTTGGCGTACCATTTCTGCTATTCTGGATTGTTTTATGGATGATTTTGTCTTCACTATTACTCTATATCGTGTATAAACTTGATCCCGAGAACCAAGGAGGAGATGAAGCATGAATATTGCGTTAGTGATTATCTTTGCATTTGCGGCTATTGCTCTTTTCCTTGGTATTCGTGCAACACATGGTAAGAAGATGAATGTCGATGAATTTGCTGTTGGCAACAAGGGTTTCGGGACATTGTTTGTATTCCTATTAATAGCAGGTGAAGTGTATACCACATTTACTTTCCTAGGTGGTAGTGGTTGGGCTTATTCAAATGGTGCTGCGGCATTCTATGTTCCTGCCTATATTTGCTTAGCGTACGTATTATCTTATTGGATTGCACCGAAAATTTGGACATACGCCAAAAATAACAACATCATTTCGCAACCAGAATATTTTGCCTTGATCTATAAAAGTCCTATTTTAGGGTTGATTGTATCATTTTTGGGTGCGATTGCTTTAATCCCCTATATTGTAATCCAGCTAAAAGGCCTCGGTATTATTGTATCAGAGGCGTCATATGGCGGAATCAGCCCTGTCATTGCCAGTGCAATCGGTGCTGTGATTATAACGATTTATGTAACCATATCAGGTATTCACGGTTCTGCATGGACAGCTGTGTTAAAAGATATCATGATTTTAATGGTCATTATTTTCTTAGGAATTTATATCCCATTCCACTATTTTGGCGGTGTACAACCTCTCTTTGAAGCGGTAGAAAAAGTAAAGCCTGAAAGCTTAACACTGCAGACTTCAGGTTTGAGTATTTCATGGTTTGTCTCCACAATTGTTTTAAATGCATTTGGTTTTTACTTATTACCAAACTCGTTTTCAGTCGTACTTTCTGCTAGAAGTGCAAAAGCATTAAAGAAAAATGCCATTACATTACCTTTGTATACGCTCTTACTTCTATTTGCGTTTTTCATCGGATTTGCGGCAATCATTGAAATTCCGGGTTTGCAAGGTGCAGACGGTGACTTATCATTACTTCGTTTAACAATCCAAACATTTGATCCATGGATTGTCGGGGTTGTTGGCGCTGCAGGCTTACTGACGGCATTAGTACCAGCCTCAGTCATGTTAATGTCTGCTTCCATTGGTTTAATGACAGGATTCTATAAACTCATTTCACCAAAGTCTTCAGATCGTCAACAACTACTCGCTTCAAAAGTATTTGTTTTTCTAATTATTATTGCAGCCTTCATTTTCACTGTAACAGGTGGAGACGCACTTGCCATCCTTAACATTATGTCCTACAGTTTAATAACACAACTTGTACCAGCATTAATATTTAGCTTCTACAAAAACCGGATTATGAATAAATATGGTGCAATGGCTGGAATATTTGCAGGGGTACTAATTGTTTTATATGGGGCGATTACATCCCATAAACTAATCGATTTCTTCCCGAACATTCCACATGTCATTAATGATATCAGCACGGGAATGATTGCGGTTCTTATAAACTTTGTCGTGGCGATTGTTGTGAGTTTTGCGACTAATGCTTTCGTTGTGAAAGAGAAAGAAAAAGCAGATTCGTTTGCTGCGTAAAGTGAAACTTCAATCAGTGGGGTTTCCCCCACTGATTGTTAGTTGAACCAATCGGGCGTTTACGGGCAGTTACCTTCCAACTATGCTTCTTCGTAATTTCTAAAGCCTTGCAGTTGAGTATTACTGCCCGTTAATGCGGGATAAATTATTACTAGAATAGGATTTTAAAGAATGTCACAAAATCTCTGTTAATTGGTAAATACCCATTTTGAAAATGATTTTATTAAGACCTAAATCAATAACGATTAAAGGACATTACATATTTTATATGACGAATATGTAGTGTCCTTCTTATTCCACAACTGCATCCGATTCAGGGAATGAACTATGCGAGACGCCGTTCAATTTCTTCTGCAATCTTTCCTCCATGAAATCGTCCATCTTCAATATAAACACGATTTGTAATTCCCCCTGTAACAACACCAGCAAGAAAGACGTTATGAATATTTGTTTCATAAGTTTCTGTATTAAAGCTAGGCACTAATGTAGTAGGCTCAATCGAAATTCCAATACTTTGAAGCAGCTTTGTATCTGGTTTATATCCAATCAATGAAAATACATAGTCATTTGGAATCGTAATTGTCTGATCAGGGGTATTTATAGAAACTGTAGTATCAGTAATTTCATTAATACTCGAATTTGGATAAAATTTAATTTTCTCTTTTTCAATAAGATTACGAATATCTAAAAGTAATGTGGGTTTAATTCCTTTATACGCAGACTCACCGCGGTGAACAAGCGAGACATTTGCTCCACTTCGATACAGGTCAATCGTTGCTTCGATGGCAGAATTTTTACCTCCTACAACTGTTACATCTTGACCGAAAAATGAATGGCCCTCTTTGTAGTAATGCATTACTTTAGGCCTTCCTTCTCCATTAACACCAATTTGTCTTGGGTTATCGAAAATGCCCGTTGCAAATACAATCATTCGAGATTGATAAGAAATATCTGTGTTATTACAATCGATTGCATTTATAGTAAAATAGTCAGCAGTCTTTGAAATATGTTTTACTTTTTGATAACAATTAATATTAAGAGCTTGTCGTTCGGATACAAATCGATAGTATTTTAGTAGCTCCGAACGCGTCGGCCGAATTTCTTGGGAGAAAAAAGGAATATCGCCAATCTCTAAGCGATCTGAAGTACTATAAAAGCGCATATCCAATGGACAATTTACAATCGAATTAACGATTGCTTCCTTTTCAATAATTACATAGCGGAAACCTTTTTCTTGTAGGGCAAGACCTGTTGCTAATCCACATGGCCCTCCACCAACAATGACAACATCATACATCGTATTATCCTCCATTTTGCATTTGTATATTTTATCTATTTCCAATTAATTATTTAAGGGGAATCGGCAGTGTTCTTTTAGGAATACACCAACATTCTTTGAAAATAACTTTATGGTAATTATTAATCTAACTTTTTTTACAGTTTGCACAAGATTCACCACTTTATTTAGTTTTACTGTAAAGTGGCATTTCAAAAATTTTACGGTATATAGGTGTGATCAGTTTACTCCACTTCAGTATAGACCGATTCCACTTTATCTAATACGTAAGTTAAATCAAATATAAGAACTTAATAACCTATTTAATGGAAATTTTAGATTTAATGTTGTTGGATTTATGTGGGCTTCAGAAACTTGGATGACAGATACTTGATCAATGTATGTAGAGTACGATAAAAAGGAGTGCTAAATCGAAACTTAGCACTCCTTTTACTGGTTTTACATTTGAGTTACAAGAATGAAGGTTACACCAAACTTGTCCGTTACGGTGCCGAATGCAGGGCTAAATGGAACTTTTTCTAAAGGAGCAATGATCTTGCCATCTTGCTGCAAGATTTCAAAGATTTGTCTCGTTTTTCCCTCGTTATCTAGGAAAATATTTATCGTAACAACAGCGTTACCGTTTTGGATGCTATCATTTTTTCTACCAGAATCAGGTACTGTTGGTGCATCGAATAACATAAGTTCACTTTCTCCGATTCTTAAGGTGGCGTTTGCAACACTTTCCTTTAATGCCTCAGGGCAAGGTATTGGCATTTCCCCGTAAGTTTGAATATTTAGAACTTTGGCATCCAATACCTTCTCATAATAACGAACTGCCTCTATAGCTTTTCCATCCATCACTATACAGGGGGTCAGTCTTACTGTCATGAATAGTCATCTCCTTAAGTACAAATTTACTTTCATAATACTAAATAACTGATCACTTATCGATTGTAAATAAACGTAAAGTTTATGTAGTAGATGCTTCTCTGTACACATTATAAATGAAAAAAAGAGGAAAGTATGCTCTTTCATAGAACATACTTTCCTCTTGTATTCCATTTAAAAATTATTTCAATTTGGATTTGTTTAGCTCTTATTTTGATTCATAAAAAGTTTTATTATTTTGTGCAACGTTATTAACCGAGTCAAAAGTAGTAGATTTTTCCTTCAAATCAATATTTCGGTTACCTTGCCTCCATAGGCCTACCCCTATGCAAAAACAACCTATAGCAACTAGTATTCCATGGGCTACTCGGAGTGGCTGGTCGCCAAAAAATTGCGGAATATACAACCCCATCCCTAAAGCAAAGAGAATGCCACTCCATTTAAAATAACTTTCGGACCACCAAATTGCGATTGCAAGTAAAATTGCAGCAATTGTAAGTAGTAAAAGACCTATTAGGAACATAACAAGACCTGTGCCAGAACGAACGGCAGTTGATAAGCCAACAAGGTTTGCATCCTGTTGTCTTATGGCTTCCTGCCCAATTGCGTGTAGACCAAAACTTTCTCCTCCGTAGAACGGCAAGGTTAGACCTACTCCTATCAAACACAGCACGACCGCCCAATACGAAAGCGAGTTTAAGGCTGTTCCTTGTAAAGAATTGTGAAGTCCAAGTAAACCTAGCGGGAGTAAAGTAAAAGCAACTATAGCTAGTATGTGTGCCACTAACCAATTGGTAGATGCGAAAGCTATGGCACCTTGCAAGGATGTTTCATCTGAAAAGGGTCGAATCATTGGATAAAGTATAAACAAAATTCCAGAAATCACTAGAGATGAAGCAGAAATGCGCATTTGTAGCACTTGTGCAGGTACTCGCATAGGTTTTCCTCCTAAAATTGGATGTTAGATGTCTACAATAGAAAAAGACAATGTTAATTAATTGTTAATTTAAAGTACTCTTTAATAAATAGGTTAATTTCAAATATATATGGGATAGATATACATTTATAGAATATAATATTATTTATTTTTATTTTACTTTAACTATTTAAATATTGAAGTGGTTCTCTGTAAATTTTATATTAAGTTCTACTCCCGATGAATTAACTCTGAATACGCTATGGCTTATGTCTTCCAATTTTTATGTAAGATAAAACTAAAAACAGGATAGAAAAATCTATCCTGAAAGGTGAAAAGAGCATAATTAATTTTTATTATAGTTATGTTTATTTTAAAACACCGTCTAAAAATCTAAATACATCATCAAGATTTTCTTTAGAATTAAATTGCTCTCCACCATGACCAGCACCTTCTAAAATGGATAGCTTGACTTTTTCTTTACCTAAAACGTTCGTCAATTTTTCTGAAAAACCAATAGATTGTTGAGTTGGCACGATTTGATCAGCAGTACCATGTTGTATAAAGAAGTACGGATCATTTTTAGTAATGTAATGTGAGGGATTCGCCTTTTCTGTTTGTTTAACGTTTTCTGCTATATTGCCACCAATATATTTACTTTCAATCGAAGTATTTGTACTTCTCTTGCCCATTTTAGGGGTAACTTCTGATTTTGCAAATTGCTCATCCAGTTTTAAAAATTCGATTGGTCCAAACCAATCGACAACAGCCTGTATTTCAGAAGAATATTTTAAGTTTTCGGTATTGTCACCATTTAACGAAATGTTATCTTCACTTGTTCCGGCTAAAGCTGCTAAGTTTCCACCTGCACTATTTCCCCACATTGCAATGTTGTTAGGGTCCAAGTTATATTTTTCAGCATTTGCCTTAATATATCGAATCGCTGCTTTCACATCACTAATTGCTGCGGGAAATACAGCCTCTCCCGAAAGTCTGTAATTAATCGAAACAACAGCATACCCACGATTCACACCTTCCAGCATAGAAGCAATGCCTTTTTCTGTCTTATCACCTTTCGAAAATCCACCGCCATGAACAGCAACAATTACCGGAAATGGACCCTTACCCTCATTCGGCAAATAAATATCCATCTTTTGTGATTCAGATTGTTTACCATAGGCAACATCAGTGTACTTGGTCTTAATGCTAGACGTATTAAGACTATCTTCTCCATTTCCGCCATTACCAAAACATCCTGCTAACAAAGCAGCAACAAATGTCATAGATGACACTAATAGCATTATTTTTTTCATTTTGCATCACTCCAGCTTTGTATATTTTCTACCCTTTAAAAATCATATCAATACAATGTGGTTCAAATTTGAAGTGAAACGTATATTTTTTTCCGGAGACACTATGCTTTTTTAATGGTAATAGTAAACATTATTCCAGTATTCAATTGACTTGTTACACTAGTCTTCTCCCCTAGTTACTCCATTATTTTATTTAGAAGATTTGTACTTCTTTTTAAACAATTTAATGTTTATTAAACTGCACACTATTTATTCCTGAGATTTGAATAGTTGCCCCGTACCAAAACTAAACGTAACAGCCATCGCTAAAATGGATTTTACTAATAAATTATTTTTTAAATCTAATTCTCCCTTTTATTAATTACTTGTGTTAAATGAACTTTCAATGTCATTACAAAAGAAACGAAAAGAGCCTAAACCCTTGAAATACATGAGTTTAGGCGCATTATCTTTAATTAATAATATCAAGTTAATATGTTGCTTCGGGATCAGTTAGGTCAAAATGATATTAAAACGACTTCCCTTTATACTAATATGGCTAATAAGGATAGTGAAAAAATCTTAAATAAAATGGATCGACATCGAAATAAACAGTAAATAACTGTAAAAAGGAAGCATCTAATAGTTTTATTAAAAGTGAAGAAAATATCTAAAATTGTTATGTATTAAACTACTGAATATAATGTCACACATTTTATTCTAAAAAAGAGAAGATAGATGAACAGGACTGAAACGCCTATATTCATCTATCCTTATTGTACAACAAATGAACTCATTTACCACAACAACGCTGTTTGGTTTAATTAAAATAATTTTAGTCTTCAAATGGCTTATTGAATGATTTTGGCAATGAATCCATCATCCTTGATAAGATTTGATTGCTTTAATTATTTCGACCCAAACTAGGGAAACCAGACTTTTTTAACCTTTGTTGCCTTTTTATCGGGTGTTCATATGTAGTTGGTCCTTCCCACGCTCTATCTATATAGCCTTTAACTAACTTTTGAGTTCCTTCATCTAATTCTTCAAAATCTAGACTTCTTTCAATCCAAGATGTTACATGTGCCCTAAAACTATCAGTTATTTTCCTATCCCAAGATAATAATCTTTTAATTGCACAAGCGGCTGCGAATATATATATATCTTCTGGAACACCATTGATATGGATATGTAAACGATTGAATAGATCTTTCCCGTTTTCTCTCACATTTGCTGTTGTCATAAGTAAGTAATATTACAAGTTCCATCCTTAATTCCTTATCGGATATATATAGGTTTAGTGCAGCACTTTTCAATGCTTCTGATTCTTCTTCATTGGAGCATTTAACTATTAACTTTCTAAAGATATTTAAAACTTCACCTTCCAAATCTTTAGGTACCAATGATTTATCCATTATTGCTCTAAACTTTGAACAAGCATCTTTAAATCCATCTCTATCAACTATTCTATCGAGGGACTCTATCTCCAATTGAGATGCCACTCTTGCAGTAGCAGGAACTGAAGGTCTAAAAATATCATTGATTTGTTGTTCATGTTTCTGCAACATTGTTTGGGTAACGAACTCTTGTAAAAACTTCTCAAAGGCTTCTTGGTTAGTTTTACATTCAGGAAATTCAATTAAGGGATTTATCAAATGAATTCCAAATTGATTACAGCGTTCTTCTATTTCCTTACTATGTTCATATACAAGCATATAGGATTTGGGCATTTTACCTTTAAAAACGTTTTGAATTTCCGCTAGTATTTCATGTATATTCTTGTCCCTTAAACTGTAGCCAATAAAGAATAATCGCTTTGCCAATAAATCAGATTTCAATCTGATATTTAAGAAATGTTCTGTTTCTTGCATCCTTTTTTCATAATCTTGTTGCGAAAATACAACTGATTCTGGTAATGACAAGTCTCCATGATATTTTATATACAACCGATCACCGGGCTTCGAATTCGAAAAGTCTTCAATAGACTTTATAAGTTTAAATTTCCGTCCATACTTTTCAGAACATTTTTCCATAACATTATCTTGGTTTGTTGTATATACAACACCAGTACCAAGACTCATTATGGCTAAGTGTGCATAACCCAATTTATCTGAGAAATTTTCAATATAAAATCTTTGTTTCAAAAAGTCACATAACTGTTGTTTTGAAAAACAATCCACGTATTTCTGTGCAACTAGCAAATGATCTGTTCCATTCGTATTTACTTCTTTTGCTAAAGCGGTAATAATCAAATGTTTCTCTAAATGTAATTTGAGATGATACTTCATTGCATTTAAAAGGATCTACTTTCGGAAAAATAACAACACCGGTCATTTCAGATACATATTTACACAGTCCCTAATATTGAACCATAGTATCCAACGATACCATTAACACAGACATATCAATTTTTCTCCTTCATAAAATTTTATTCTAATTTTTATTATTGTTCTGACTTTTTCAAGATTATATATGTTATTATATTTTAAACAACTAAACTAACCGGAGTACTAAGAAATGAACAATTCTTATTATGATTTATCATTAGAAGCATTAGCTGGTTTTTATTTTTACTTAAATAAATACATAGAAGAAGGAATACTGTCTAAGGCTATGTACCAAGAAATTAATCTTATTGAACAAGTAGCTATTAAAAAAAATTCATTAAAGTGGCAGTATTATAAATACTCTATTATGAAATAAATCTTGCTAATCAAACTTCTTTCATAGAAAAATAACAGTCCTTTGTTTAAATAAAACAGCACCGTAAGCTTATGTGTAATCCTTTTTCATTCTCCATTGCCCTATAGTAAGTGTTTACTCTCCTACCAACATAGCCCTTTCCTCGAAGAAAGACGCTTTCCTTATTTAATAAAAGCGCCCGATTGTTAAATAACGGTTTCAACTAAAGCCCCTGTTATTATATTCAAAGTAAACCCCGAAAAATGTTGTTTTCACAGCAATTTTCGGGGTTTGTATATTCCTGAAATATTTATTTAGCTGCAAATGCTTTTGCAAATGTAATTGCTTCAATTTTTGCTCTTTCTTCTAATTCCTCACGTGAATAAATTGATGAACCTTGTACACGGAAAATTTCTAAATCCTCAATCCCAATAAAGTTGAAAATTGATTTTAAATATTTATAAGAATATTCCACTTCCGTATACCAATCATTATTTGTATAAATTGAACCACTACCTTGAATTCGTAGCATACTACGACCATCTTTTAAAAGACCAACAGAACCGTTTTCCGTATATTTAAATGTTTCCTTCGCAATAAAGATATTATCCATATAATCCTTTAACTTAGAAGAGATATTAAAGTTATGAAGTGGATAAACGATTATGATTAAATGGCCCTTTAATGGAATAACTAAATATAATCTTGAACATAAAATCATTATTTCTTCTTTCACTTAGGCTCCCTTTTAGTTTATGGCAATACTTCACAATCAGCATTCTTATATGTGAGCATATCAATAATCATCAATATAATTAGTTATGTTTTCTAATTTTTTCTTTCTTTTTATTCATAAATCCTCCTCCTTATCAATAAGATGTCACGTACTCAAATTATAAGGAGGCTCAAATTTTATGTCTGAAACACAAACTCATGTACATGAATTCTTAGCAAGTACCAAATTAGCTGAAGAAGGTGAAGATAGACATAACCATCGTTTCGCAGGGGTTACCTCTGAAGTTATTCCTAGGGGTGATACTCATGTACATGTATTACTCACTAATACTGACTTTTTAGATCATCATCATGAGGTAGGAATAGAAACAGGGCCAGCAATTGATGTTGGCGATGGGAAACATATACACTTTGTCTCAGGGACCACTACACTAGATGATGGGCATGTTCATGAACTTGAATTC
>CAWBWO010000008.1:0-134122 GCA_963792445.1 uncultured Caryophanaceae bacterium
AACATCGCTCCGTATGTGGTAATCATAGAAATAATCGTTTTTCTGATTAATGTTGAAAACATAATCCCAATACTCGCAATCGCAATCATCGTAACAATTAAATATGCAAAGATAATCAGTAACTGCCCTGGTGAAATACCGCCAAATAAGAAAACTAAACTATATAGTGGCAGTCCTGCAATTAATAATAGCAGTAGAAAAACAATAGAAGAACTCATTTTGCCGAAAATAATTTGAAAAGAACTTTGAGAAGTTGTAAGTAAAATATTCAACGTTTGTTTTTCACGTTCAGTACTAATCGCTCCTGCTGTTAGACCAGGAGTGATAAATAAAATTAACCCTAGTTGAACATAAGTCAACAATCCAAACAGTAGGACACTTTGCTGTGGGTTAATAAAACCACTTCCAGTAAAATTCGTAGAAATAAAGATGAATCCAAACACGAATATACTTAGGACAATCAGATAAAACAGTATACCTGTGAAGCTTTTGAAAGATCGAAAACGCAGTTTCAATTCTTTTATCAATACAGGATTGTGAAATATTGACTTCATACTTGATCGACCTCCTTAAGAATTGCCATGAAGACATCTTCTAAATCTTTTTCATCTTCTGCAAAGGATAAAATAGGAGAATCTTGTAGTGCTGATTGTTTTAGCAATTTCATTTGTTCCTCTTCAGAACCACTAAAACGAAAATGTACTTTATAGTCTTTTACTTCAATTGCTGACACGAATGGGTTTTCCTCAAAGAATTGAACAGCTTTGTTCATATCATATCCAACCTGATATTTTACAGAGATATATCGCTCACCCGTTAACTGAGCTTGTATTTCGGATACGGATCCGTGTGCAATTAATTTTCCTTGATCAATAACTCCTATTTCATCACACATTTCCGCAAGTTCAGGAAGAATGTGAGATGAGATTAAAATGGTTTTCCCCATTTCTTTTAATTGTTTTAAAATATCTCGCATCTCAACACGTGCTCTTGGATCAAGCCCAGATGCAGGTTCATCAAGTATTAATACTTTAGGATCATGAATTAATGTTCTAGCTAAGCAAAGACGTTGTTTCATCCCCCTCGATAACACATCAACATATTCATTTCTTTTATGAGATAAGTTTACTAGTTCTAATAACTGAGGGATCAGCTTTTCTCTTTGTTCTGCAGAGATTCCATAACTCGATCCAAAAAAGTCTAAGTACTCCTCCGTCTTCAGTTGATCATATACACCGAAAAAGTCAGGCATATAACCGATTAGTTTTCGAATTTCCTCTGGATTTTGAGTAACACTGATACCATCAATATAAGCATCGCCAGCTGATGGCTGCAATAGTGTTGAAAGAATGGAAAATGTCGTAGATTTTCCTGCACCATTGGCACCTACAAATCCGAATACCGTTCCTTCTTTAATCGTTAGGTCAAGTCCTTGTAATGCATAAAAGGAGCCATATTTCTTTGATAATCCTTTAATTTCAATCATGGTTTGACCTCCCCTTTTAGTTGTAATGTAGGAATAGTCGTTTTCGGGTCATCAGACATTTTCTTCTCCAATTTAAATTTCACTTCAGAAGCGTTAGAAATATAATCTCCGATATTTTTTGATATCGTAAAACGGCTATCATTTATTGGTTCAAAATTTAATGTTTTTACGTTATAAATTTGCAACTGTACATTTTTAGCGTTTGTATTTGCTAACTGTAATTCTTTCCAGGTGAATTTTTTATTTTTAAGCATCTCAGGAATTGTCCATATGAATTCATATGTACCTTCCTCGATATACCAAACCGTATTGTTTTCTGGATCTCGATTGGCACTTCCAGCATTTGAAATAGGATATACATCCACATTCATTGAATTAGCAGGTAAGACAAATTCCCCTGTCAAATTCGTATTCGGCGTAAAACTTTGAACAACTAAATTAACTGCTGACATATCTACTTTTCCATTTTTCAATGTTATTGGTGTAATTGAATCATCAATCCAACCAACCAATGCTGGCTCTTCTGTATTGCCAATTAAGTCATATGCAAAATATTTAAGGAACTGTTTGCGGTTATTCATAATGTCTTCTTTATTTTTTACCTGACTTTGGCTGTTCGATATAATTGGCATCGCTGGTAACAACATTGCACCATTAATTGTTTGTGTTACTTTTAGTGTTTGTTTTGGTTTCATTGTTCCTAATTGTAACCATTGACTACCATACCAAATGGAAACATCCTTCACCGTATAAGGTAGATTATTTGTAATACTGCCTTTGATCGCACTGTCCGCTACTTTCAAATCGATTAAGAAACTACCAACATTTTGAATGTTCATTTCACCCGCTAAGGTAGAAACCGACCAATAACGATTATTTCTAAGAGTTACTTGTTTCTCATGATGATATTGTTCTACTACTGCTTCTTTATGAATCGTTCCGGGTGCATTGAAATTATGCATCAAACTTGTAGTACTATTTGGTGATACTGCAAACGTAAAATCACCACTACGATTTGTTAGTAAAGAGTTCAAATAATATCCACTTAAACTATCATCCTCATTGATTTTATAAACTGCAGATTGTTGAATTTGAGGTCTTGCCAGCCTATCTTTTGCCCCATAAGCAAAGACTAAAATGGAAACAAAGATAGCAAGAGCAGGGACGATCCACCAAGCAAATTCCCTTTTGTCTTTCTTTTTCAATACATAATATAAAAGTGGAGCAACGATAACAATGTAAATAATAATGACAATAATCAAAAGCATAGTTGATACTTGGAATGTTGGGAATAATTCATTGGAATTAATATCCCCTTCAAAAAAGTTCATTCTATAACTTGATCCACTTGTTGCCTTATTTAAAGGAATCACTTTTTGAAGTAACTGTTTATAGTCCTTTTCATTTGAAAGTGGCTCATCACCTAATGAAAAAGTTGTTTGGATAATTTGACCATTTCCTAAAGTATCCTTTGCAGCTAAAATATGATTATTTATTTCTAGTAACGTTTTAGCATGTTTTTCTTTTTCAGCTTGGTAAACTGATAAATTAGAAGAAAACTTTATATTTTTATTCTCTTTTTGAATATCTTTAGGAGAGATTTTTATCATTTGATTACTTATTGATAGAGGTAAATAGTTTTGGAATATTCCAATTTCCCCATCTAGATTATCAGATGCTCCAATGACAATCGTTCCACCTAATTGCACCCAGTCTAATAATGATTGTTGTTCTTCTTCTTTTAAAGAAGAGATGGAATATTCGTCCACTACAATGATATCAGCCATTGACCAACCATTCGCCGTTGTTGGAATGAGGTCTTGTTTCATTTGACCAAGATGTATGATTTCTGTAGGATTTGGAATATTTGTAACTAATTTCGACAGAGCAGATAAACGATCTACATTATTAGTAAATGTTAATAAAAATGTACCTTCAGGTTCTACCATTTGTGGTTTTATCTGCTGATCACCTGTAAAACTTATTTCATCGCCCTTTTTCCAGCTGTCTGTATAAATATGAATTGTTTTCTGGTTAGGACTACCATTTGAATACATTGTTGAGAAATAATCAAGCATTACTTTGACCGTTTTTTTCTCGTTAGAGCCTATGTCTAACGGAACAACAATTCCCATACCGCCTGAGTATCCTTGTTGATGATCAATAACAAGATCCCCCGAAAATGCATTGCCCTTATTTGTTATTGTCAACAGAACTGGAAGCCCCTTAGATTCTTTTCCCTTATTGTCAAAACCTGCATTTACTTTGACATCTAACTGCGTTTTGGCTGAAACATCTAACGAGAAGGTTGGTAATATGTTTATGAGTAAAATCATACATGCAAAAATGATTGCCAGCCTCTTCTTCAAAATAATAACCTCCTTTTCTTTCTTTGATCTATTCCCCATGATACTAGTACGTTTTTTCGATAGATAAAGTTCCATAATTGTAAAATATATTTAATTATGACAAAATTCGAGTTACAGCCTATTTTTTAACAATACAGCAATCTAGAAACAAATACTAAAAAAGAGCAAAAGATATATGAAAAACTTATATCTTTTACTCTTTTTAATCATTCTAAATAATTTACTTAAATAAATCATCGAATTCATACGCTAAAGCTTCGTAAAAATTGTTCAACAAAGCGAACATTTACATCAATTAAATCCTCATCTGGTTGAATAGATGCATGATGTAATCCAAACTCAGTATTTGCACCGCCCCAGTACATAGCTCCTGGAATTTCCTTTAAAAAGAAACCAAAGTCTTCACCCGTCATTGCTGGTGGGCACTCATAAGCTACTACTCCTGGTGTTTCTTCTGCACTTGCTAGCAACGCATTCGCACATTGTTCTTGATTATAAACTTGATAATAAGATGAGCCATAATCAATCTCTACTTTGCACTCATAACCAATTTCAGTTGCTTTACATAATGCTTCGATTCGCTTTTTGATGAGAGCCATAGACTCTGCTGACATTGTGCGGATTGTACCTTCTAATCGAGCATGATCTGCAATGACATTTTGCACATAACCTGAAGTCATTTTACCAATCGTGATCACACCACTATCTAGTGGGTTAAGATTACGACTAATAATTGTTTGAAGCTGTGTCATTAAATTGGCTGCTGCCACTGTCATATCCTTTGTATTATGAGGATAAGCAGCATGCCCACCAACACCATGGAGGTCAATAAAGAGTTCTGAAGTGTTCGCAAAAAGCATGCCTGGTCTTGTTGCAACTGTACCAACAGGGTATTCTGGAGCAATATGCATGGCAAAGATAAAGTCTGGTACCAAATCTGGACGTTCTTGCTGCATCCACTCAAGCATTGGTTTTGCACCACCAGGACCTTCTTCAGCAGGTTGGAAATAGATAATGATTGTATTTTCAGGTTGCTGTTTAGAGAATGCTTGTACCAAACCAAGTGCAATTGTCATATGGAAATCATGTCCACAAGCATGCATAAATCCTGGATGTTCTGAAGCATATGGTAATCCCGTTTTCTCTGTAATTGGCAATGCATCAATGTCTGAACGCCATCCAATTTTTAGCCTTGGATTTGTACCTGTAATGGTAACAATAATACCTGTTTTCCACGTATCAATTTTGAAATATGGCTTCCACAATTCTTCGATCACACTTAATAAATATTGATGTGTCTTATTCTCTTGAAATCCAATTTCAGGGATTTTATGTAAATCCCTTCTAATCTCTAATAAAGACTTCACCGTATCAACACCTCTTATAATTGACGAAGGTCTTGCATAATTTCAGTTTTAGATTTTGTTTTTTCATCGATTTCTTTGATGACTCTAGCTGGTGCTCCAACTACAACAGTATAAGGTGGTACGTCTTTTGTAACCATTGCGCCTGCTGCAACAACAGCACCTTTACCGATACGACAGCCTTCTAAGACTACTGCATTTGCACCAATTAAAACATTGTCTTCAACTACTACTGGATCTGCACTTGGTGGCTCAATAACGCCTGCAAGAACTGCACCAGCTCCAATATGGCAATCTTTACCTACTGTAGCTCTTCCGCCTAACACAGCATTCATATCGATCATTGTACGGTCTCCGATTTCAGCACCAATATTAATCACACTGCCCATCATAATAACTGCATTGTTACCAATCGTTACTTGGTCACGGATGATTGCACCTGGTTCAATTCGTGCATTGATTCCTTTTAAATCTAGAGTTGGTACTGCTGAATTTCGACGATCATTTTCAACAACATAATCTTCAATAAGTTCTTTATTGTCTTCTAATGCTTTTTGAATTTCTGCCCATTCACCAAATACTACTACAGAATTGCCTTCTCCAAAAACTTTGCTGCCTTCTCCAAATGCTAATGATAGAAACATTATTCCCCTTAACATAAACTTTTACAGGTGTAGCTTTTTTTGCATTTGCTAAATATGAAATGATTTCTTGTGCGTTTAATTTTTGCATTCGACAATTCCTCCTATAAATATGCAATATGCACCTATTGTAACATGAAAAATAATAAAATTTCATTTATTTTTAGAATAATCATACAAGCATTCTGCATGTTTTTTCACGAGTTCTACAAAAGCCGCTACTTGTCTTAGCTCAAATGAAGATTCATATCCAACTAACCAAGTATCTCTTGTTAACTCAAATTCTTCTTCATCATTCGTTAAAGGAATTTTGTTAACCTCTTCGTGTCCACTTAATGTAATGGATGGTAAAATTGCATAACCAATTCCATTTAAGGCCATTTGTTTACAAGTTTCAATTTGATCGACAGTAATTAGATGTTTAGGTTTTGATGAAAAATGTCGTTGCCACCATTGCTGAATTTCTTGATAATAATTTGAATCACTTTTAAATTGGATAAATGGTCTTTCCGTATTAAAAACATCTTCAATTGATGTAATTTCTGTATCGACTAAGTATAAAGTATCTCTAAATAGATGCTTCTTTGCCCCTTTCCAATCTGTATGACCACGTACAATTCCTACATGTGCTTCGCCATCATAAAGTGATTTTATAATTTCAGAACTCCAGCCTGTTATGAGCGAAATTTTCGCATCTGGATATTGCTTCACATAATCTTTTAACACTTTTGGCAACCAAGTATGACCAACTATAGATGCACAAGCAATTTTCAAAGTACCGTGGACTTTTGAATTCGACGATTGGATTGTTTCATATATTTCTTCTTTTTTTGTAATCATCTCAATAGCATATTGAATAACAAGTTCTCCAGCAGGAGTAGCGGTTAATCCTTTTTGAGAACGAATAAAAAGCTGTGCTCCCCAGTCTTTTTCGATTGACTGTAATCGTTGGGACAATGCAGGTTGGGACAAAAATAACCGTTCTGCCGCTTTACGCATGTTTCCTTCTTCAGAAAGAACTTTGATGATTTGGGCTTCTGTAGTTGTCACACAAAGTACCTCCATTTCTAAATACATAATTAATTATAGACGAGTTTCTAAAAAAGAAAACGGCATCCATTTTAACTTTATTTACAAAGAAAAAAAGGTCCAATTCAGGACCTTTTTCTTCTAATCTAAAAATTTAAGAATTAACCTTGGTAGATATGTTTTTTCAATTGTTTAAGGATTACACGTCTTGTCATAATACCAACGAATTTTTCTTCATCGTCTACTACACATAAAAAAGCATGATTAATTACTAAGTCTAGAGCTTTTTTAAAATTGTCATTGATATTAAGTGTAGCTACATTCGATTCCATAATATCATTTACTTTAATGCTGTCTAATTTTTCGAATTCAATATGGTTGAGTCCTAATATAGATTCCGTAATCATGCGCATACTTAGTAAACCATGCAAACGATACTGCGCATCGAGTACAGGAATAGAAGAATAACCAGTTTTTGTAAGGACAAGTAAGGCATGCTCTGCATTATTTCCTAATTGTACATGTGCAACTTTTTCTGAAGATATAATCAAATCAGCAATCGGCATTTTAAGAAAATCTCTGCTAGTCATAGAAATCATAGTAATAACCCCTTCACTTGTTCAAAATTGAACAAAAAACTACAATTCCATCTTACCATAGACTATTCAAAGTTTTCCATTAATGTACGTGAAAGCATTTTCATTTTTCTCTTTATTCATCAAAAGTTGCCATGTATACTTTTCTTTTTATCTGTACAATAAAATATAATAAATCATTACTAATCCTATAAATAGTCCTGCAATTCCGTACATCCAAATAATTGGATTCAACACGGTTGGATTATTTTCAACTGTTTTTGAATATACTTCATCATGTGTTCCACTTTGTACTTCTTGTCTCTTCGCAATTCGCATTGTCCATATTAATGATGCTAAACTAATCAATACTACAACAAAAATTAATGGCCAAGTCCATACACCCATAAAAACCCCTCTTTCTTTTTATGATAGTATGACTCAGCAAGTTCGCCTTTATTCATAATACTTGATTTTCAAAATGCATTGAAATGATAAATGTAAATAAAAAAGACTGTCAGTAATCATTTACCGACAGTCTAAAATATTTTACTTTATTTAAGCATTGTTATTGGAATTTTTTCCATTAATTCGTAGATTGGTAAAGGTTTGCTAAATAAAAACCCTTGTGCTTTTTTACATTGATGATCTTTAAGAAAACCAACATGCTCGTCTTTTTCAACACCTTCAGCAATTACATCTAATCCAAGACTATGTGCGAGATGAATAATTGTTTTGGCTATTGCACGATCTTTTTCATCTGTATCCATATCTCTTATAAATGATTGATCAATCTTAATGATATCAATGGGATATCTTTTTATATAGCTTAAAGAAGAATATCCTGTACCAAAATCATCGATAGAAATAATTAGTCCCATACTTTTTAACTGTTTTAGAATGGTCATGGTATCTTCAGCATCTGTCATCGAACTTTCCGTAATTTCCAATTCCAATAACTCGGGTTTTATATTATATTCTTTTAGATAATTGGAAAATTTTGGATGATAATTTATCTTCTCTAAATTGCTTTGGTGATATATTTACAGCCACTCTTGTTTGTGTAATTCCTTGTTTTTTCCATTCACTATAGTTGTTTACAAGCCTGTTCTAATACCCAATCACCAATCTCTATGATCAGACCCGAATCTTCAGCAATAGGAATAAAATGTACTTGGTGGAACAAATCCAAATTTAGGGTTTTGCCATCTAAGTAATGCTTCAAAGCTTGTAACTTTTTCAGTTTCTAAATCGATTTGTGGCTGATAATAAACCATTAATTCATTTTTTTCTATTGCTTTGCGTAAATGGCCTTCCATAAGGGTAGTATTACGGAATTGGTCTTCCATCTTATTTTGATAAAAACGGTAACCTGAACGTCCTCTTTCTTTTACATAAGAAAGTGCTTGATTTGATTTTCTGATCAACTCGTCAAGTTTTTTGCCGTCATTCGGATAAATAGAGATTCCTATAGAAGCTGTTATAGATACTTCTAAATCTGCAATAAGGAATATTTTTTTTATTATTTCAATAATCGTCATAGCAGTCGATTGAATCCCTTTTATAGTATTATCTTTTGCAACAATAATGAAATGATCTCCATTGATTCTATAAAGATGTGTATTTTCATTTGTAATTCGAGAAATACGATTGGATGCTTCACATATAATATTGTCTCCTATTGTTGAACCATATGTTTCATTGACTTTTTTAAAACGATCCAAGTCAATTGAAAGAACAGCTACCAGTTGTTTTTCTTCATTCGCTATTTGTATTACTTCTGGAAAATGTTCAACCAATGCTTTGTTATTCCATAAACCTGTCAATTGATCATGATAGGACAAATATGAAAAGTTTATATGTTTCTCACTATAAGGAGTAATATCACGCAATAAAAGTAAAATTTTACAATCCGATTGATTTGTAAAAAGCGGAATACTTTTTACATATAAAACTAGTGTTCTTCCTTCTATTGTTCGAACACCGCAATCAGTTAATTCAACAGGCTTCTTTAAGAAAAACGTTTCTTCAACCAATTTTCGCATATTTTCTTTTGAAAAAAGTGTTACAAAATCATATATAGATTTTCCAGTAGTAGTTACATCCATGTAACCAAATTTTGCTTTTGCTGCTTGGTTGCTTTGCAGGATGGTACCTTCATGATTAATTGTTAGAATTGGATCTAAATTTTCTTCGTACAAAGATATGAATTCTCTATCCTGAAACTGATTATGTATCTTGCAAAAGTAGTAAGAATCACATTCCCCTTGCCCTATTTTCACACTGATTATTTGATTTGGATTAATATTATCCATCATCATGTCAGATTTTGGGTTCAATAACATAGGCTTTAATGCCGACCAAATGGCGGTCGGCAAATAGTGTTCCGCTAATTGAACGTCTTTTTGTAAATATCCAAATTCATTTTGGCAATAATCATTGATAAAAATAATATTGAACTGATCTACTAGACGGTGAATTAAAAAAATTGGGGAATTTTGTTCAAATCCACTGTAATATTTCGCAATTTCCCTTAAAGACATCAGGTCTAAAGTTGTCTTTTTCATGTACTGCCTCCAACGAAAACATATACTATATGACTATTCTAATAGATTTCGTATGAAAATAATATAAAATTACGGTAAATTTTTTGAAAATTTTTTGAAAATTTGCTATTGGTTTTCGCTATTATTCTTCATCTGTAAATCCAGGAAATGCTTCTTTCAAGAAAATTTCTTGGCTATTAATTGACGGTGCAGATTCCTCTTTTTCTTTATAATGATAAACGCCATCTGAACCTTGAATACGTGCTTTTACATTGTCACAAGTTTGGGTTACCACGATTTTCATTATGCGCTTTTTAATATTTGTATCGAAAATCGGGAATAGGATTTCTACACGTTTAACCATATTTCGCGTCATCATGTCTGCTGAGGAAAGATATACTTTGTTTTCGCCGTTATGATTAAACCAGTAAACACGTGAATGCTCTAAGAACCTTCCTACAATACTTGTGACTGTAATATTTTCGCTAATTCCTGATATACCTGGGCGTAAACAACAAATACCACGAATGATTAGATCAATTTTAACCCCCGCAATAGATGCCTCGTACATTTTCATGATTAATTCTTTATCTGTTATTGAGTTCATCTTCGCATAAATATGACCATTGCCATACTTCTTGTGACATATAATTTCTTCGTCAATTAGTTTGATAAATTCATTACGAATATCGTATGGCGAAACAACTAAATGATTAAAATTAGGTTTTTTAGTATATCCACTTAAATAATTAAAAAAGTTTGTTGCATCAATACCAATTTTCTTATTCGTAGTAATAATACCCATATCGGTATAAACTTTTGCGGTTGCGTCATTATAGTTTCCTGTACCTAAATGAACAAATCGTTCAATTCTTCCTTGGCGTTTTCGGACAACTAATGTAATTTTCGAATGTGTTTTTACATTATGCATTCCGTAAATAACCAAGCACCCCGCTTGTTCTAATTCTTTTGCCCAATGTACATTATTTTCTTCATCAAATCTTGCTTTTAATTCCACAAGAACGGTAACTTGTTTTCCGTTTTCTGCAGCTTGTTTTAGTGCTTGAATTACAGGTGAGTTACCACTTACTCGATATAACGTTTGTTTGATTGCAAGAACTGTTGGATCTTCTGCAGCTTCAGTTACAAAATCAACAATTGGTACAAATGATTCATATGGATGATGGAAGAATAAATCTTGTGTTAAAGCTTTCTCGAAAATATCTTCTTCTGAATCTAAATCCTGTGGAGCTTGTGGGATAAAACTTTCATATTCCAAATACTCCCTACCTTCTGCAATTTTGTTGCAGAATGAGAATAAGAATGTTAAATCAAGTGGACAATCTAGCCTATATATATCTGCTTCCCAGTCATCTAATGTCTTTAAAAGGTATTGTATAACGAATTCATCCATTTCACCTGAACGAATTTCAATCCGGCTAACTGCACCCCATTTTCGCTTTTTCAATTCTTTTTCAATTTCAACAAGTAAGATCTCGTGCTCCCTCTTCATGAATTGTTAAATCCGCATTACGTGTTAATCTGAAAACTTTGGTATATTTTACTTTATAACCCAAAAATAATTTATCAATATTAGCAGTAATGACATCTTCTAGTAGTACGCCACGAATTTCATCATCTTTAGAAGGAATTCTTATATAGCGATCCAATACAGAAGGAACTTGTACAATTGCAATTTTCTCACGGAATTCCGGTTCCGCATCGTCGTGTTCAAGGAGCACAATAATATTCATTGTTTTACTTATCAAAGTAGGAAATGGTCTGTAAGCATCTACTGCAACAGGCGTCAATACTGGGAAAATAGTATCTTCGAAGTATTCATTTAAAAATATCTTTTGTTCTTCATTAATTGTATTTGTCTTTTGCAAAAAAACTTTTTCTTTTGGAAGTTGGTTAAATACTAAATCTTTATATACTTCAGTTTGACGTTTAACAAGGGATTGTGTATCCTCTGCTATTCTTGTCAATTGTTCCTTTGGAGTCAATCCTGATTTATTTTCTGGCTTATGAAATCCAGCTCTTATTTGATCTTGAAGTCCAGCAACTCTTACCATGAAAAATTCATCTAAATTAGAACTGACAATAGCTAAAAACCTCAATCGTTCTAAAAGTGGATTATTGATATCTTCAGCTTCTTGAAGTACGCGTTCATTAAATGCCAACCAGCTCAATTCGCGATTGTTATAATACTGTGGTTTTGCAATTTCATCTAAAATATTTTTTGTAGCTACCATCTTTTATCCTTCCTTTTCAAAGAAGTGTAAAGTAACTGTCCCTGGAAATAATTTTTCGATATGTTTCTTTTGACGGTTCACTTTATACTTTTCTGCTAATGCATTTCCTCTTGTGAAAATATGGATTACCATATCTTGTCCATTTGGTTCCAACATTATGTCCTCTACTATTTTCCTTTTTGATGCATCGAGTGCATATGTAAATTTTAATAGAGCACCAATTATCTGTATTTGCTTTAATTCTTCTTTTGAGAACCATGTAAGAAACGGCTCAACATATCTTTTAAATTCATCTTTGTTTTTATAAGAAGATAACAAAGCTAATCGTATTCGATCTTTATGACCTAATCCGTCTATTGACCGATTAGAAAGAAGATAGAATGTATGTTGACTTGCTGCATCCGCTTCAATATATTCGCCTATATAAAATAACTTAGCCGCTTGGATCATCATGGCTAAATCTTGATCCCTATATTGCAATACACCATTTTTGCAAAACTCAGAATAAATTTTTCTACACAGCTCAATAAAATAATCATTATGTTCTTCCGATTTTCCAAATTCTTGGGCAACTGTATTTACGTTTGCTTCAAAAACATGGTGTTTGTCAAAAGCATTTGGATTTTCCTTTAATATTCTTTCAATTACAAGACCTTCTCTTAGCCCTTTTCGGCTAAATTGGAAAATAGGGCTTCCTACAACATCCATTAATGCCTGAAAGACTTCTATAACTGGGGCAATGATATCTGCACGGTCACTGGATAATCCGTCTAAGCTTTTTAATTCTTCGAAACTTAACCCTGCAACTTCAAGACGGATTGCATCAAAATCTAGTTTTGACATTTTATATTGATGTATTCCAGAAATCGGATAATTCTTTTTTCGCTGATCCATTTTCGCCATATTACGAGCGCTGCCTCCGATACCTACAACAGGTAGATGAAGATTATTTAGCCACTTCAATGAGGAGAAACGCTCATGTGCAAATTGATAGATTTTTTGACGTTCTTCGTCTAATAATGTATTACTTTTCATAAACTGTTGCTTTAGTGAAACAGAACCAAACGGAAAACTATAAGAATGGATTAATTCTTTATCCTTAAAATAAGTAATTTCAGTACTTCCGCCACCCATATCAATCGTTACCGCTGATGGGGTTGCTAATGAATGCGTCACAGCTAAATAACCATAATATGCCTCTTGTTCTTCAGATAATAACTGAATGTCAATTCCAATTTCCCTTTTCATCTTCTCTAATATTTCTTGACCGTTCGTAGCTTGACGAATAGCTGCAGTAGCTGTAGCTAGAATATCGGTTATTCCATAGTCATTTAACATATCTTTAAAAGCGATTAACGTATTTTGTAGTTTTAGAATGCCTTCTTCTGACAATTCTCCATTAGATAAAATATAGCTACGTAAACGGGCAACTACTTTAATGTTCTCTATTTCTTTTAGTCCACTTTTTTGAGTATATTTATATAATACTAGTCTTATCGTATTAGATCCGATATCAATAATGGCTGTTTTAAAATGCATTTGGTCACTTCCTCTTGATTTCAACACTTACTATATACAATGAATTATAATATTGGTAATATAATATATTATAGATTGAATGGTCAGAATTTTCCTTCACATCTTTAAATAATAATTAGATTCTATGAAAGGTAGGTTTTTTATGAGTACTCAACATAAAGATGGAGAAATAGCGACTGCCATTTATACGGTAAACAAACATGCAAAAACTGCTCTCGATAATCGACCACTTTACACATTAAAACGCCTAGCTCTCGAGAAAATGATTTTATCAGGTCGTGCAAAGAAGATTGGTTTACATTTTGTCAATAAAACACGTTTTAGTCAGCAGCAATCTGCTGTGGTGATTAAATGTGGCGACTATTATTTTCACACATTACCCAAGAAAGAAGATTTTAAGCAATTACCTCATTTAGGAAAACTAGATGAAACCTATCGTAATCCTCGAAGGAAAATGAGTCTCAATGTTGCCAAAGGTATCTTAAATGATTTCCTTGAATTAACATATCCTAAACAAGTACCTCATAGTCGTTTAACACCGAAGAAAATTCATGATCAAAAGAAGAAAAATGATTACTATAAAACAATCAGTTATTTTTATGGACATTAATGCAATTTTTTTAGGAAAACCGGAATCTGAGAGTCAGATATCCGGTTTTCTGTTGTTCTTATAAAATTAATTCATCCACTTTTAAAATTAACTCTGCAATTTCCGGTTTACTAATTTGACTATCTGCTCCTACCTCTTCACCTTTATGTCGCAAATCATCCGTTATTAGACTAGAAAAAATAATGATTGGTAATTTTTTTAGAATTGGATGTGATTTTACTTGTTTTGTTAAGTGATGACCATCCATTTGAGGCATTTCAATGTCTGTTACCATCAATTGAACAAAGTCACTTATATTATCTGTTTGATCTGCAATTTTCAAAAGATAATCTAATGCATCTTTCCCATTTTCAAATAACTCAACATTTACATATCCAGCTTCAAACATCGTGTCATGCAACAGTTTTCGTAATAATGGAGAATCTTCTGCTATCATAACTTTCTTTTCTGAACGTATCCGATTCCCTAGTTTTTTAACAGATGCTACATTGATTCCAGAATCCGGATTAATGTCTACCATTATTTTTTCGAAATCTAATAATAGTAACATCAAGTCATCTTGCTTAATGACACCAATTACTTGTGAATTACCACCTTGATACATATCAGATGGTTTTTCAATTAAATCCCATGAAATACGATGAATTTTCGTGACGTTATCAACATGAAAGACAACCTTTTGTCTG
This sequence comes from uncultured Caryophanaceae bacterium, assembly GCA_963792445.1. Lineage (GTDB taxonomy): Bacteria > Bacillota > Bacilli > Bacillales_A > Planococcaceae > Rummeliibacillus. Next base: position 15,101 of record CAWBWO010000008.1, read on the forward strand.
TTAAACTCTGCAACGATATATTTTTGCTGATCTTGATAAGGTGTATTAGCTAACCCCAATACTTTTTTCATATCAACCACAGGTAATACTTCCCCACGTAATTGAATAATACCTTCAATATAAGGATGTGCATGCGGTATGAATGTCAACGGGGTGGGCTGGATAATTTCTTTCACTTTAATAACATTAATACCAAATTTATTAGAATCGATTTCGAATTCAACGATTTCAAGTTCATTGGTTCCACTTTCTAATAAAATACCTTTACTTTCATTCATTAGTTTCGCCTCCTGAAAAGCCACTTTATACTACGTCTATTGTACCATATAAGTGAAATTGCATTCTCATGGATTCGTGACATTTGTACGAACTCTTAGATGTATAACTAAACCGATTATCGTCATGATAATTAGTGATGAGAGTGCAAATCGACTTGCAATTGTACCATAATCTCTCAGTAGCAAAGTAACGGTCCCATATATAGCTGGACCAATAATTGATGACACTTTCCCTGAGAAGGCGAATAATCCGAAGAATTGCCCTTGTTTCTCTTTAGGAGACATTTCTATAATAAATGTCCGTGAAGTAACCCACATCGATCCAAGTGAAATACCAAACATACTTCCCGCAATCCAGAACATCCATGGAGCGACTGCAACAACCGCTAAAATTAATGCAATAATCATTAATATGGAAACCCAGGTTATAGCAGGTTTGGCTCCAATTTTCTTTGTAATATAACCAAATGCTAAAGAGCCAATAATTGTAGAAACTGTTGAAACTAAATAGAGTAAGATAAATTCATTTGAAGTAAATCCTACAATAGCTGTTGCGTAAACTGCCATCATCGCTATAGTTGTTGCAATGGCATCATTTATAAAGAAGTACGCAATCATAAAAGTGAAAATTGCTTTATAACGCTTCATGTCTTTAAACGTTTCTATGATTTCCCGATATCCTTCGAAAAAGAAAAACTTCCTTCGTTCCTCTTTTGATATGGGGTGGTCTTTATTGATTAAGAATAATGGCAATGAAAATAGTAAATAGAGTATGGCAGTCGGTATGAAAGCATTATGGAAATTCGAGTTCCCCACATAAAGATAAACAAGTAATCCAAATAACGTGCCTAAATACCCTACTGCAACACCAAAGCCAGAAATTAGCGGCATTTCCTCTTTCGTTCCTAAATCAGGCATCATAGCATCATAAAATACTAAACTAGAATTGAAAAAGAATTTGGCGATAACAAAACTCACAACAACATAAAACAAACTAATCGGAATACCTGCATGTGAGGTACCAAAATCAAATGAACTAAATATCCCCATTAAAAATGTAAAAAGAATTGAAATGGAAGCAAACCATACGATAAACTTCTTTTTTAATCCTGTACGATCAATCCATACTCCAAAAAGCGGTGAAAAAATAACTAAGAAAAAACTCGAAATGGCGTTAGCATAGGAAATAAATGTACTTGCGACCTGTTGCTTTACTTCATCTGAACCTAATGCTTCATCCATATAGAACGGAAAGAATATTGTGTTAATATTGGATGAAAATATTGTGTTAGCAAAATCGTAAAAAGCCCAAGATAAAATGGGTAACGATAGATATAAAGTAAGTGATCTCCGTACTTTTGAATTACTAAATTGTTTTCCCAATGCTCCACCTCCGTTAAAATATTATTTCACAAATAGTAATTCATTTCATAAATTTCAATTAAAATTTACAATTCGATAATAAAAATTTACACATATATAACAAAAAATGAGTTGTTCAAATGGTATTTTTGATCAACTCATTTTTTGCTTCATGGTATTTAGATTTTATCTTAGTTTATAATAATCAATTAAAGCTTGTGTTCCATTATTGTCATAACCCTCATTAGATAATTCTACATACATCTGTTTAGCAAGTTTAAGACCTGGTAATTCTAAGCCCATCAGTTCCGCTTCTTCCAATGCAATTCGCATATCCTTGATAAAGTGTTTAATATAAAATCCTGGTTCCTTATCTCCTTTAATCATACGCGGAGCAAGGTTACTTAATGACCAAGAACCAGCTGCTCCTGCAGAAATAGACTTAAGAACCGTATCAATATCTAACCCAGCCTTCTTTCCATATGCCAAAGCTTCACAAACGCCAATCATATTCGTTGCGATGGCAATTTGATTACACATCTTCGTATGTTGCCCTGCTCCTGGACCGCCTTGATAAACAATATTATCACCGAATAATTCAAATAAAGGCAAAACCTGGTCAAAAACAGCTTTATCCCCTCCAACCATAATGGATAATGTACCGTTTTTTGCACCTACGTCTCCACCTGATACTGGAGCGTCTAAAGAATATATTTGGATTGTTTTTGCATGTTCATCAATTTTCTTTGCTAGTGTAGGTTTTGAAGTTGTCATATCTACAACAATTGTGCCTGCCTTACTATTAGCAAAAATGCCATCATCATCAAAATATACTTCTTCTACATCTGTTGGATAACCAACCATCGTAAAAACAATTTCTGATTCTTTAGAAGCTTCGCCAGGAGTATTATGCCATTTAGCTCCTAATTCAATTAGTGACTCTGCTTTGGCCTTTGTACGAGAATAGATATGTACTTCATGTTCATTTTTTAATAAGTGCCTAACAATACTTGTACCCATTACACCTGTTCCGATAAAACCAATCGATTGTTTACTTGCCACGAAAATACCCCCTCTAAAGTATGTATTAAGAATAGTTATGCATATTGTACCAAACTTTTTTAGCTATATAGAAAGTAAATTACATTTTGTGAAATAAAAAGAGCAGATACATAAAGTATCTGCCAAAGAAAGGGGGAAATGAGATTGTTGCTGTGTTCCTTATTAATATTCCACCCTTTACAATTTTTAAACCTAATTTTTGAAAAAAATATTGTTATTTTTTTATTACTGATTGACTCATCAGTTAATGCTTCATCAAATCCAACTTTATAGAATACTCATTCATCTCTGTTGTATTTTGTAATTGATACGTATTTAACAATTGGTCTAGCTTTTTACTTAAGCGGATGGTCTCTACATTTGAAAAACCGTTCTCAATTCCAGAGCGTATCATTTTCTCCCTTGTTCTTTCCAACTTTTTCAAGATGGATTCAGACATACACCATCCTCCTTTCAGCAAAATTCATGTTCATTATTATACTATTATTCCCACATTTTCGGAAAAGAAAGTTCCGACATAATTCGACAAATCAACTTCTTGCTTCTTCTAAATACACATAAACAATATTACCGCCTTGTTGCGCAATGCCTTTAAAATGCTTAAAATCTTCTCTTTCAACTAATGCTTCTCTTAACGTATAAAATTCATTTTTATCAACTTTTATCTCCTTGATTGTTCCGTTTTTTAAGTCTTCTAGTTTATTTTTATATTCATTCATAGTGATAACTTCCTTTTCGTATATTGTTAATAAAATAAATTTAAATCTCTACAGTTATTACTTTACGTATGGATAATTTTGAGGCAAACTGTAAAGTATTAGTAGAAAGAGGAGATGACTTTCATGAAAATAGCCGAAATTGGTAATGTCATTGAATTTGGAGATGGTCTGCAAGGAATTGTCGAAAAAGTCAATGAAAACTCTGTAATTGTTAATCTCACTTATATGGAAAACTTCAACCAATTAGATCTGGAGGAAAGAACAGTAGTAAATCATAAGCGCTATAAAATATTAGCAAATGTTGCTGAAAAATAGCGACAAAAACTTTCTTGTTCTACATAATTAATAACAAACTTTTACAACTTTTAATCATGACAGTTACTTAAATGTATTCAAATTTCGAAGGTAGCCATCCTCCACACATTGGGGAATGGCTATTTTTTTTAGACTAAGACATTTTCATGCGTATTTTTATAGTTGAAAATTGGCTATTCAACAAAATATATACTTGACCGTACATTTCGCTGCGGGAGAATGCTTTCCTCACTGTTTTCAGTCTAGGGTCCTTCTGTCCCTCTAATGAGAGCACAGAAAAGCTATTTTATTTCTTATTGTGTTTAAGTTTGAAGTGGAATCGGTTACGCTTTCCTGCTGACGGGCGGTGAGTCTCATCGCCTCGTTGTGGGGCCTCACCTGTCTCGCTTTTCCTAGCTAGGAGCCTTCACCGATTCCACTTCAATACTATTTAGGATACTGATCTCCACCAAAAGTTTCCAGTTAAAATCTTATTAAAAATATTCTTTCATTCTTACTTTTTTTATTGGCTTTTCTCTCGCCTTATAGGATACTGTCTCTTACTTACACGGAGTAGCCCTACCTGCTTCATAAACAAGGTTCTAATTATTTAGCATATAACAATTTTTCATTTAATGTTCTTTTTTAACAAATCTTTGATTTATGAAGTTGATTCAACTATAAAAATTATAGAGAACTGTATGCTTCATAATATGGTTTATAATTTCATGATAGCACTTAACATTTATATTCCTATTATTACCATTCAGATCAACTTCTTAAACACTAAGGCTGTGACATATATTATATTTGATGAAAAAGTATGTATACCTTTTAAATTAAAACGAGTGATGAAATTCCATCACTCGTTTTAATTGGCTTGATTTAATATGATAAGTCTTTTATTGAAAGACCTAATTTCTTCAGTAGTTCTATAGCTTGTTCTTTCTCTTCAGGAGATAAAGCATTTGTTAACTCATGAAGTTGCTGTTCATGTTTTGGAAAAAGCTCGTCCATAAAAGCAGTGCCTTCTTCTGTTATTTCTGCATATGTAATACGTCTATCTGATGGGCAAGAAATTCTTGAAATAAGCTTGCGTTTCTCTAGTTTATCGATTACATAAGTTATAGATCCACTTGCTAATAAAATTTTATTGCCAATTTTTTGAAGGGGTTGGCGACCTTTATGATAAAGTAGTTCCAATACTGCAAATTCGGTTGGATTTAATCCATTTTCTTGGAAGAACTGATTTGTACATTCATTAATCGCTTTATTTGCTCTAGAAAGTACTATAAACAATTTTAGCGATTGTTTCACTTCTTCTATTGCCATTCTATTCATCCTCTATATCGATTGTCTTGATTTAAGACTATTATAGCGATATGACAGAAGATTTGTCAAAACGTGTCCTTATAATCCTTTAAACTGGATACAAGAAATTACGTTGCATTTCTAATTGCGAAATATTCATAGGAATATTCTCTTCTGTTATTTGATTTATTTGATTTTTTTTCACTACTAAGGGAATAGTCAACTCAAAAGTTGTACCTTCTCCGATTTTGCTTGATACGATAATTTTCCCGCCATGTTCTTCAACCGTTTTACTAACAAATGGCAATCCTAATCCAGTTCCTTCTTCCTTTGTAGTATAGAACGGAAGGAAAATATCTTGAAGTTGTCGTTCTGACATACCTGACCCATTATCTTTAATTGCTAGCGTTACACGATCATAATAATCCACATTCTGTTTAATTATGATATTACCACCTGATGGCAATACTTCAATTGCATTTTTGAATAAATTAATCAGTACTTGCTTTAACTTATTCTTGTTTCCTAAAATATTATCTTCTTGGAAAATTTCTTTTTCAAAGATCATTTGAACGTTTTGTATTAATGCTTGTGGTTGCATTAACTCAATTGTCTCCTCAACAAGTTCACCAATTGAGAGAACACTCATTTCATATTCACCAGGTTTTGAAAGACTTAGAAACTCATTCACAATACTTTCAATTCTCTTGATTTCACTGTCGATAACTGACAAATAGTGCCTATTTTCGTCAGTTGCAGTCATTTTCATCAAATCGGTAAAACCTTTTAGAGATGTCATAGGATTCTTAATCTCATGAGCAATACTTGCTGCCATTTCACCAACCATTTGTAGCGTTTGTTGATGTTCAATTTGTTTTAATAACATTGCCTTTTCTGTTTCATCACGTAAAATAATTAAATGGATATCTGATAAACAATCATAGTTGCACATAATATGAACATATCGAATCCCTTCTTTTGTCGGGACTTGTATTGTCACATCTGCAGTACTTGTCTCTTTTAACTTTCTAAAGAAAGTTTGCATTTTACTTCTATCTTTAGGGAATAATGACATTAGAACAGTCGAATATTGTCCAATTAAACCTTTACTAGGAATATTAAGTAGTTTTTCTGCCATTTCATTTATTTCTAAAATTTTCCCATGAGAATCTGCTAAAACAAGACCATTTCCTGGTTGATCAAAAACACTTTTATATTTTTTTTCAATATCATAGTGTTTCTCAATTTTAGAATGGGCTTTTGAGTAATGAAAACATAATAAAACCCAATCGTATACATCTGAATAATAACCGGTAACTTCCATATCCTCAATTTTGTAATATAAAGTATCAATCGACATTTTCTCAGATACATACGAATGATTTTTAGTATTTTCAAAAATTTCCATCCAAGATTTGTGGGATTCTGTATTAAACCAACCACTAAAATTAACATCTTCTTCGATTTGTAATAGATTTTGAGCTAATTCATTTGCGTGCAAAACATGGTATCTATGATCGACAATTATTATGGGTTCTTCACATTCTTGAAACGAAAAGTCAAAAACTTGAAAAATTTCTTTAGTCATTAGATACTCACCAAGCCCTTCTTTTTTTATAAATATATGAATCTTGTCCAAAAACTATGACAATTCTTTTTTTATTATATAAAATATAATATTAGTAAAACGTAGTACCACCTATACTAATATTCAGATTATTCCATAAATTATAATTACTTTAAATAGGTATTTATACTTATATTAATACAATATTTTACTTGCTCCTAACTATCATTCTAATAGTTCCGTGTAAAATATTCAAGAAATTCCCACAATCTCTTTATACTAAACTGAAGTACACTTTGTAAGGAGCATATAAAAATTAAAAGGAGTTTTTACATGAACATCGTTCTTGCTACACTAAATGCTAAATATATTCATACGAATCTTGCAATTCGGTATTTAAAATCCTATGCAAATCCTGAATTCAACCCTATTCTTGCTGAATTTACTATAAAAGATCCGTCGTTTAATATTGTGTCTGACCTTTATCAAAAAAAGCCGGAAATTCTCGGATTCAGTTGTTACATTTGGAATATTGAAGAAACGATTCGTGTCATACGGATGTTCAAAAAGGTGAGTCCAAATACGAAAATTATCTTAGGTGGCCCTGAAGTATCCTATGATGTTCACGTATGGTTAAAACAAATTAAAGAAATTGATTACATCATTATGGGAGAAGGTGAATTTTCCTTTAAGCAATTACTTCATTATTTACACGGTAATGTTTCATTAGAAGATGTACCAGGTATTGCTTACTTGAAAAATAGCAATGTTACAATTCATCCTGCAGCACCTAAAATTGACTTACGCGAAATGGCTAGTCCATTCCGCTTTGAAGAGGATATGCCACAAATTCCAAACAGAATTGCTTATATTGAAACAAGTCGTGGATGCCCATTTAATTGTCAATTTTGTCTTTCTTCCATTGAAGTAGGCGTACGCTATTTTAACAGAGAGAAAATTAAAGAAGATATTCGATATTTAATGAACCATGGAGTACGTACGGTAAAATTCGTTGACCGAACATTTAATATTAGTAGAAGTTATGCCATGGAAATGTTCCAATTTTTAATAGATGAACATATTCCTGGCGTTGTATTCCAATTTGAAATTACCGCTGATATTATGCGTCCTGAAGTCATACAGTTTTTGAACGAAAATGCTCCGAAGGGTTTATTCCGTTTTGAAATTGGCGTCCAATCAACAAATGATTTAACAAATGATTTAGTTAAACGTCGCCAAAATTTCACGAAGCTTTCTCGAACCGTAAATATGGTGAAAGAAGGGGGCAAAATTGATCAACATTTGGATTTAATTGCCGGATTGCCTGAAGAGGATTATATGAGTTTTCGTAAAACATTTAATGATGTCTTTGCAATGCGTCCAGAAGAACTTCAACTAGGTTTTTTAAAGTTATTACGAGGAACTGGCCTAAGAATACAAGCAAAACAATATGGATACCAATATATTGATATGGCACCATACGAAATATTCGCTAATAATGTACTGTCGTTTGATGATATTCTACATATTAAACAAACGGAGGATATTTTAGAAAAATATTGGAATGATCATCGCATGGATCAAACGATTGAGTTTTTGGTAACTAACGTATTTACTACTCCATTCGACTTTTTCCAAGAGTTTGGAACATATTGGGACAACCAAGGTTGGTCACATATCGGTCATCAATTAGAAAACTTATTTACGCGATTGCTAGAGTTTTTAGAACAACGCGGAAATGTCCCTCTTGAAATCGTAACCAATTTAATGCAGTTGGACTATCTGGAATCACAACAATTCCAGCCACGTAAAATTTGGTGGGAAAACCGAACTCAAGAAGTGACATCGAAAATCATATTCAAAGCATTACGAGAAAATCCAGAAATAGCAGGTCAAGAATTTGCTAACATGAATCTTTCCGAAAAAGACTTATACAAACATACATTACTAACACCATTCACAATTGACTATGAAGCATATATAAACGGTGAAATCAAAGAGCAAAAAGGCTACTTACTAACATTTTTCCGTAAAAACCAATCACCATACTTCGCAACAATTGATGAATCTCAACTAGCATAGATTTAACTGTTTTTCCATCAATAATAAAAAAGGAATCTCGAGTGAGTTTAACACGCTCATGTGAGATTCCCTTTTTAATTCTGTATTGTTTAGTTAACCAACGATTACCCTTTCTTTTGGATAATGATAATTCGTTTTTTGAGCTTTCCCACCAATTGAATAAAGGAAAGAAATAATTCCTACTCGCCCGATAAACATTAGTACCATCATAACAACTTTACCAAATGCTGATAAATGCTCCGTTAACCCTAAAGACATTCCAACTGTCCCGAAAGCAGAAGTTATTTCAAAAACAATTTGCATTAGACTTGCATTTTTTTCTGATAAAGTTAAGATCATCGTTGCTAGAACTACCATGAAAATGGATAAAATAATAACAACATAAGAGCGGTATACATCCACTGTATGAATTTCGCGATGGAAAATTTGAATTTCTGTTTTATTTCTTGCAAAGTTGATTAAAAATAAAATGGCAACTGCAAACGTTGTCGTACGAATACCACCACCAACAGAATTTGGTGAAGCTCCAATAAACATTAGAAGACTCAATAGAATGTCTGTCGCTTCATTAAATTTTGTGATATCTATTGTTATGAATCCTGATGACCTTGAAGAAACAGAATGGAACATGGCTGTAAACAATGCTTCATGCCAGCTCATTCCTTTAAACGAATGAAATGATTCTAATAGTAAGATTCCGATTGTGCCGACAACAAATAATATAGCGTAAGTTGACGTTGTTATTTTCGTAAAGAGAGAAAATTTAAAATTTCTGTCCTTATTTAAGAGGAATCTTTTCACTTCAATCAATACAGGAAAGCCAATCGTCCCAAGTACCATCATGATCATATTAATCAATTGAACGAAATAATCATGATGGAAAGGAACAAGTGAGCTCCCCGTAATATCAAAACCAGAATTGGTTGTAGCAGAAATCGCGGCAAATATGCCATTATAAAGAGCTTCTTTAAAAGAGTCAAAATACTGTATAAAATACAATGTTAAAATGGTTGCCCCAACAAATTCGATTGCAAAAAGTATTTTCATAATCTCTTTTATTAAATGCACAACACCTGACAAATTATACTGGTTATGGTCTACCATGATCAATTGTCTCTCACGTAAACCAATTTTCTTTCCAAATAAGAGCCATGTAAAGGTTCCTAATGCCATAATACCTATAGCTCCAAGCTGCATGATTAAACACAGCATCACCATTCCAAATGTAGTATAAGTCTCTTGAATATTTACAACGGTTAATCCCGTTACACTCACTGCACTTACTGCTGTAAATAAACTATCTAATAAGGATACATGTACACCATCTCGATGTACCCCTGGTATGATTAATAGACAAAACGAAATAGCTATTGCGACAAAGTAATATAAGACGATCGCTTGGAATGGCGTTGAACGCTTATTTATATCTTTAGCAGTTCCCATAATATCGATCCTTTCAATCTTGAACCAAGATACAAACTATTGTAGATAAAAATGAAGAAAAAAGAAAGTGGCTACGATTGACTTTACAATTTTCGCTTACAATAGCAATTCCCTAATTACATCAAAAAATGCCTTTCAAATTAAGTGTTCACCTAATCCGTACTTAAAAAAAGTATAGAAAAAACGCCTAATTCGAAAAATTTTTCAGTTTTCGACTTTAGGCGTTTTCTATTCAAGGAGGTTCAACATTGAAAGTAGATATGATTCGTCTTTTGTTGACTATTCTTCTATTTCCTTGATGCCCTTTATATCTTCTTTTTTCTTACTTCGCACACTTGTGAAATAACCACCAAGTGCTATTAGTACAAGTACACTCCAGAATATACTTTTCCATAGCGCACTGTGTGGAAAGTGTTCATCTAGAATTCCTACCTTCGTATGCGCTAATGTCATGACAGTTAATTTTACACCTACCCAACCGACAATTAAGAACGCTGCCGTTTCAAGCGATGGATATTGTTGTAAAATACGTACAAACCATTGCGCAGCAAATCGCATAATGATTAATCCAATAACTCCACCTAAGAACATCACCATAAATTGACCGCCATTGATCCCACCAATTTGGAAATTCCCTAATTCAGGTAAAGTAACAGCAAGTGCAACTGCCGCAAGCATTGAATCAATTGCAAAGGCTAAATCTGCTAATTCTACTTTAAGTACGGTTGCCCAAAATCCTGAAGCTTTCTTTTCCTTTTGCACGGAGTCATCTTCTCCATTATGCTTCTTCATATCATAAATATGCTTACAACTTATGAATAGTAAATACACTGCACCAATCGCCTGTACCCACCACCAGTTGACTAAAAAAGTTATTAAAAACAGTGCTGCAAATCGTAATACAAATGCACCTACTAAACCATAAAACAATGCCTTTTTCTGTTGTATAGGTGGTAAATGTTTGACCATAACCGCCATAACTACAGCATTATCTGCAGCTAATAACCCTTCTAAAACAATAAGTACCAGTAATACCCAACCATATTCCAAAATAATCGATTCCATCCAATTTCCTCCTTTTTTGCAAAAAATAAAAGACCCTTGCCTATAAAAGGCAAAGGTCTCGCTTAGCAATTTTAAAAGTCATTTTGCTCTCATACCCGATGACAGTTAAGTCATGTAATGACGACTATGAGTTAGGTTTCCCTATAGCTACTCCCCTTTGACAAAAGTGTCAAAAGTTTTTATTAGTTTGTAAACCTAGTATAACGAATAATTATCTTAAAGTAAACAATAATTATTTAATTTCAATTTGATATTTCTGATCGTCTTTATGTGCTGTGTAATACTCAATCATCTTCGGAATTGTTTTGATAAAATCTGCACATTCAATTCCTGAATCTTTTAATAATGTAGATGCGATTGTCGTATCAAATGAAGCATTCCAAGTTAAATAATCAAGTGATTCATACTCTACGCCAAGTTTTTTGCGAACAGCATGTATTCCTAAAGATGCTTGTGCAACATTTAATGGAACGTGCCCTTTTGGAGATTTACCGGTCATTTCTTTTACAAAAGCACGGTATACTTCTTGTATTGGATGTGGATTTGGATCTGTTAAATGAATAGTGGCACCAACAGCTTCCGCTTTCTCACTTAAATAAAGTGATGCTTCAACAATATAATCTACAGGTACTACATTAATTCTAGAAGAAGAATTACCTATATACGGTAGCATAGGAAGCTTTTTAAGTCGATCAATCAGATTCAAGAAAAAGTATGGACCATCGAATTTAATGGTCTCCCCTGTTTTTGAATCACCCCGAACAATTCCAGGCCTGATAATCGTAAGAGGTACACTACTTTTAAGTATATTAACTAAATTTTCTGCTTCAAATTTCGTTTCTTCATAAAAGTTTTTGAATCCCTCAGGTCGTATTAGCTCTGTTTCTAGTAAGTTTCCTTCTCGAGTGCCTGCTACATACGCTGTACTAAAATACATGTATCGTTTCAAATTTGGTAACTCTTCTACAAAGTGATTCACCATTTCTGTCCCATGCACATTTACTGTCCAAGCAATAGGTCTTGGTACTGCTAAATCATAAATCGCAGCCAAATGCCATACGACATCCACATGCTCTTGAAGGTAAATAGTTGTTTCATCACTTAAATCAAGCTGTGGTAATGTAATATCCCCTTCAATTAACACAATTTCTTTATCTGGAAATTGTGTTAGAATTGCTTTTTTCTCTTTTTCTGCCTTTTCAAATTGAGTAGCTAGAACAATAGCATATATACGTTCATAATTATATTTTTTAAATGCTTCGCGAATAATTCTACTAGCTATAAATCCTGGAAAGCCTGTAAATAACGCTATTGTCATTAAAATTCCTTCTTTCTATTTGAAATAAGAATGGCAAGTTTTAATTCCATTTAGAATTATATTAACAATATTTCAATGTTACTTATATTGAATCCTTATTATATTTACAAAACTTTAATAATTGAGTCTATTTTATAAGTGCTTTTCTAGTTGAAATTAGTATTACTTAAAGAGTAGTAAGTATTCTCGGCTCCCACTTAGGGTCCTTAAGAACAAATTAAATACTAATTTGGTTTTAGATTGAAGTGGGACCAGCTTCGCTTTCCTAGCTGAGGAGTCTTCGCTAGTTCCACTTCAAAAGTTTTGGGGTACTAATCTCCATCAAAAGTTGCCAGCCAATTATTAAAAACATTCTTCTATTCTAACTTTTACAGTGGCCACCTCTTACTTACGCTGAAGTCGCTATCTTCCACTTCTGAAAGTATATTCAAATAGATATGGCATGAAATTTATTCATTCTTTTTCTCAAATATTCATTGTACAAGACATGCTTTCATATCATTGATGTTTACTCATAAAAAAATGTACCAGCACGCTATTTCTTCAAAGTATGCTGGTACATTTAAATTATAGATTATTAAATTAAACGAATGTCTTGCGCTTACGATTAAAGTAGGCTGTATAGTTTGATTTCTGGGTTTTTATCGGTAAACCAGCGCATTGCGAATTCGTTTTCGAACAAGAATACAAGATTATCATAACGGTCATGTACTAACGTACTGCGTGGGCCAGACATGGATTGTTTCACATCTTCTTCATTTTCAATCCATCGTGCCATTTTGTTGCCAATTGGCTCCATACGAACGTCTACATTGTATTCGTTTTTCATACGGTTTTCGAATACTTCGAATTGTAATTGACCTACTGCACCAAGGATAATATCTTCTGTATGCAATGTTTTGTAGTATTGAATAGCTCCTTCTTGTACAAGTTGATCAATACCTTTATGGAAATGTTTAGATTTCATCACGTTTTTGGCAGTAACACGAACAAATAATTCTGGTGTGAACTGTGGTAATTTTTCAAATTGGAATGTTTTCTTTCCACCAACGATGGTATCCCCAATTTGGTAGTTACCTGTATCATATAAACCAATGATATCTCCTGCGACAGCCTCATCTACTGTTTCACGGTCATCCGCTAAAAATTGTGTTGATTGAGTGACCTTAAAGGATTTATTTGTACGAGTCAACGTAACATTCATACCGCGTTCAAATTTACCAGAAACAATACGCACAAAAGCAATTCGATCTCGGTGTGCTGGGTTCATATTGGCTTGGATTTTGAATATGAATCCAGAAAATTCTTGGTCTAATGGTTCTACTATTGTTTCTTCTTCAGTTAAACGAGGTTGTGGTGTTGGCGCAAATTGTAGATATGTTTCTAAGAATGTTTGGACACCAAAGTTCGTTAATGCAGAACCGAAGAATACTGGTGTTAGTTCACCTTTAATGATTTTCTCTTTAGAAAATTCATTTCCAGCTTCATCAAGAAGCATAATATCATCCATTGCTTGAGTATAATAAGATGTTTTTTTCATCTCATGGTCTACTGCTAATTCCCCATTTTCATCTATTGGTAGGAAACGATCTTCTTCCTCTGTACGGAATTGTTCAATACGATGGTTGTAGCGATCGTAAATACCTAGAAACTCTTTTCCCATACCAATAGGCCAGTTCATTGCATATGCTTGGATTCCTAATACTTCTTCAAGTTCTTCCATCAATTCAAGTGGTTCTTTCCCTTGACGGTCTAATTTGTTGATGAATGTAAAAATTGGAATACCCCGCATACTACAAACTTTAAATAATTTTAATGTTTGCGCTTCAATCCCTTTTGCAGCATCGATAATCATGACAGCACTATCTACAGCCATTAGTGTTCGATACGTATCTTCAGAGAAGTCTTGGTGTCCCGGTGTATCCAAAATGTTAACACGACAACCGTTATAATCAAATTGCATAACAGATGAAGTAACAGAAATCCCACGTTGTTTTTCGATTTCCATCCAGTCAGAAGTGGCAAATTTGCCTGATTTTTTTGCTTTAACAGTACCTGCATCTCGAATGGCACCACCAAAGTATAGTAACTTTTCAGTCATTGTCGTTTTACCAGCATCCGGGTGGGAAATGATGGCGAAAGTACGACGAGCTAATATATCTTGTTCAAGCTTAGAACTCATGTAATTTTTTCTCCTTCTAATCAATTCTTCTTATTTATATAAATTCCATCTAATTGATGACAACTTATTTTACACTGGAAATCACGTTCCTCAGATTTTTTTTACTTATTTATATAGTTTGCCAATATTTTTCTTATTCAAAACCTAACCTTTCAATTATAACAAAAAAAGTGGAGCTTTTAATACCCCACTTTATATAAAGCATCTTATTTTTTTACAATTAGTTGTTGTCCAACATAAATTATATCAGATTTTAAATGATTCCAAGTCTTAAGATTGGTTACAGAGACTTCGTATACCTTACTTATAACTGATAAAGAATCACCACTTTGAACGGTATATTTCTTTGTAGATGTTGACTTAGTATTAGAAGTTGCAACAGTACTTATATTTTTTTGTGGCTTTTGGATTTTAATTTTTTGTCCAACATATATTGTATCGGATTTTAGATTATTCCATGCTTTTAAATTATTGATTGAAACATTATAAACCTTCCCTATAACCGACAGTGAATCACCAGTTTTCACTGTATAGGTGGTTATGTTGCTTGGACTTTTTGATATAGAAGTTGTTCTTGTTTTAACAGAAGAGTTACTTGTTTTAGTGATAATCGTTTTGCTTACGTTCAATTTTTGACCAACATAGATCCGATCTGATTTTAGATTATTCCACGCTTGTAAATTCGCAACTGATATTTTATACTTCTTTGCGATTTTCGATAATGTATCTCCACTTACTACTTTATAGGTTTTGCTAGTTGTTGTAGTTTGCGGTTTTGTTGTTGTTTTCGTTGTACTTTTTGTTTTCGTTGGTGTTGTGGTTGTTTTGCTTATATTTAATTTTTGGCCTACATAAATAATATCGGATTTTAAACTATTCCAGGCTTTAATGTTCGCAACAGATATTTTATATTTCTTTGCAATTTTCGATAATGTATCTCCACTTACCACTTTATACGTTTTGCTAGTTGTTGTAGTTTGTTGTTTTGTTGTTGTTTTCGTTGTTGTTGTGGTTGTTTTTCTTATATTTAATTTTTGACCTACATATATAATATCGGATTTTAAATTATTCCATGCTTTTAAATTTGCAACAGATATTTTATATTTTTGTGCGATTTTTGATAGTGTATCTCCGCTTACTACTTTATACGTCTTGCTAGTTGTTGCAGTCGGTGTTTTTATTGTACTTGTTGTTTTCGTTGTTGTTGTGGTTGTTTTTCTTATATTTAATTTTTGACCAACATAAATGGTATCGGATTTTAGATTATTCCACGCTTTTAAATTCGCAACTGATACTTTATATTTCTGTGCGATTTTTGATAATATGTCTCCACTCACCACTTTATACGTATTACTACTTGGTATAGTCGGTGTTGTAGTACTCGTTGTTTTAGATGGTGTTGTAGTAGTTTTGCTTATATTTAATTTTTGACCAACATAAATGGTATCGGATTTTAGGTTATTCCATGCCTTTAAATTAGACACTGTCACATGGTATTTTAATGCGATTTTTGATAATGTGTCTCCACTTACAATCGTGTAAGTATTATTTGAACTACTTGTTGTAGGGTTACTTGTTTGTGAAGTATTTCCCGTAGAGGTTTCCTGATACCTATTGAGTGTGTCATATTGAGTTAAGTTATATGTTTCTATTAAATTATTAAGTTTAGCTGCATAACGCGTATCTGTCGCATATGTACCTGTTAATGCAGCCGTTGCATCTCGATATGTATTTGTATTTGCTACCCAAACGTTTGCATAAAAATATGGATTCCATGAAAGTCCATTTTTAATTAAGCGCACATAATCTTGCAGTGATTCTTGATAGGAGGGATATTTTCGGAAATTGGCATTAATTTGAGAATATTGCCCTTTTCCATTGTCCTCTAATGTTGGGAGTAATACAGAATCCCCATAGTATGAGCCCTTCATTCCAAATAAATTATAATTTGGATATGAAGCAAGCGCACTTGTCCCATAAGCACTTTCTAATGTTGCTTGAGCAATCATGACCGAAGCATATAAACCATTATTATTTGCAATGGATCTTGCAATTGGAGCAATACCATTGATAAAAGAATTTACAGATAAAGATTTCATACTTACTTGATTAGTGAAAACTTGATTATTATATAGTTGTTCGTTTTGACTATTTACTGCAGCTTCAGCGACAGTAGAAATAGCTGTTGTACTAATGATAGCTGACATTCCTGCGACTAAGAGTTTATTTGTTCCTCGTTTTTTATTCACATTTTTATCGTATATCAATAGACCTATATTCTCCCTTCATTTCCCTACTTTACATGTATAATAACACCTTTTCGTCATCATATTTACCTTTCTCCAATAAAAAACACAAAAAAATGCTACAAATGTTAATTTAACGTAACATTTGTAGCATTTGTAATCTTTTATTTATTAGTAATTTTGAACTTAATTTTAGCTGCTTCTAGTGCTATATCAGCATCGCTATGTGGGTATTTTGTATTTTCAATGATTTGATAATCTTCATGGCCTTTACCAGCGAAAATAATCATATCCCCTGGTTCAGCCACCTCAACAGCATAGCGTACAGCTTCAGCACGGTCACCAATACATTTATAATGATCATGTTGCATACCTTTTTCAAGATCATTCATAATGCTGTCATAATCTTCGTAGCGTGGATCATCTGTCGTTAATATGACATAATCAGCTCTAGAAGCTTCTTTCGCCATATCTGGACGTTTCGATTTATCACGGTTACCACCAGTTCCGATTAAGAAAATCATTTTATTTTTCTTATAAGGCATTCCTGCTGTAATCGCTTTTTCGATTGCATCTGGTGTATGAGCATAATCGACAAAAATACTGATTGGAAAATCTTTTGGTGAAACTTGTTGCATACGACCTTTCACAGGTTCCATTACTTCTAATTGTTCAACAATATCTTTGATTGCATAGCCTTTACAATATAGTGCTGCAGTGGCAGCTAAAGCATTATATACATTAAATTCACCCAGTAAATGTAATTGTACAGGGAAAGTACCCTCTGGTGTCACCATATCAAAATATGTCATATGATCATGATATTCGCAGTTAATCCCTCTAAAGATCGCTTCTTCATTTTTCAAACCATATGTCCATATTGGATAAGGGGTTAAACCTGCATATCTTTCTGTCCATTCATCGTCAGCATTTAAGACAGCATGTTTGTCTTTTTCAAGGTCTTGTCCTAATTGAGAGAATAACAAGCCTTTTGCATTTCCGTAGTTTTCCATCGTGCCATGAAAATCTAAATGATCATGTGTTAGGTTTGTAAAGATGGCTACATCAAAATCCACACCAGCAACTCTTCCTAATACAAGGCCATGAGAGGAGACTTCCATAACCATGGAGCTGCAACCTTCTGCTCTTGCACGGAAAATCATTTGTTGCGTAGATAAGGCATCACTTGTTGTATTTCCTGATGCATACATAGTGCCATTTAGATTAAATCCAATTGTCCCTTTTAAAGCAGAGGGAACGCCTAAACCAAGTAAAATGGTTTCAATCATGGTGGCTACACTTGTTTTACCATTTGTACCTGTTACCCCATACATCGTAAGATCTTTTGATGGGTAATCAAAGAATTTTGAAGCTAGTAATCCAAGAGCTCGATTTGTATTTTTTACGATGACTTGAGCTACTTCACCTTGCAAATCTAGCTCACGTTCTGTAACAACCATGATAGCACCATTATCGACTGCTTTTTGTGCGAAATCATGACCATCTACTGTGTATCCTTTAATACAGATAAAGATACTTTTAGGTTGAACACTTCTTGAATCGATTGCCATGTCTTTTATATTCTCAGGTAGTGTACCAATAATTTGTTTTATAGGTAAACCTTGTAGTAATTGGGTTGCTTGCATAATTATTTCCTCCTATTGTTCATCAATCATTGATGATGTAACATACGCAAGCAGTAATGCAGCTGTATTGCGTAGTGAATCGACATGTGTTCGTTCGCAAGCATGTGATGATTCAATGCCTGCACCAAATAATGCATGTCGAACATCATATCCTGCACGTATAGCAGATGATGCATCTGAGCCATAATATGGGTAGATATCTAATTTATAATCAATCGCGTTAACACTAGCGAGTGATACTAATTGATGAGTTAATTCATAATGATATGGGCCACTAGAATCTTTTGCACAAATTGAAACAGTGTATTCATCAGTAGATTGCCCATCACCTATCGCTCCCATATCAACAGCGATATATTCTACAACTTCAGCAGGGATACTTGCATTACCACCATATCCGATTTCTTCATTGTTTGAAAAATAGAAATAAGTAGTATATGGTAATTCCATTTTTTCTGTCGTCAGTTTTTTTAGTAGTTGAAGCAATAAAGCGGTACTTGCTTTATCATCAAGATGACGTGATTTTACAAATCCCGTTTCTGTTACTTCAAAACGTGGATCAAACGAAACAAAATCTCCTACTTCAATACCGATTGAACGAGTATCTGCATCATTGAATACTTTTTCATCCACACGTACTTCGATATGTTCCTCATTACGTGGTAATTCTCCTGCTCCTTTATATACATGGACGGAAGTTTCATGCATTAAAATGGTGCCTCGAATCTTTTTACCTGACGCTGTATGAATTGTGCAGTATTCACCTTCTACAGCATTCCAATTAAAACCTCCAACCATAGATAATTTTAATCGCCCACTTCGTTTAATATCTTTTACAATAGCACCTAGAGTATCTACATGAGCTGTCAACAAACGATGGCGCATATTGTTTATCCCAGGGATTGTTACGATAATTGCGCCTTTATTGGTTAGTTTAAATTGTACATCTAATTCTTTTAAGTTACCTGATATATATTTCATAATTTCTGTCGTATAGCCAGATGGACTAGCAATATTCACTAACTTTCCTAACAATTCGACAGTTTCTTTTTCATTAAAATCGCTATTCATAATAATCCCCTCCTGCTTATCCTTCTATCATATCAAAATATGACATTTTACGACAACGTTAAATGATGTATGATGGTATTAATAACCATATCCGAGGTGTCTTGATGAAGCACTCTACTTTTTTACGCAAAAGAAATCATTTCGTTTTATTTATACTAACCGCCACAGTGACGATTCTTACAATATTTAGTTTATTAGGATTGACCAAAAGTGAAATACTACTAACAGCCATTTCGATTATATATTGTCTTTTTATCGCATTTTTGTCATGGTTTAAAGCCGACGAAAGATTAATATGTATTCTTCTATCGATTGGGTTAAATGGTGTTGGTTTATTGATTAACTTGCAATCTGACTACACACATCATTTAATCTTTCTTATCTTACTACTTTTCGTACTTGCCTTATATCAATCGTTTTTGCTAAATTTTGTCATGATGATCGTGACGATTTTGGAATTCACGTTACTATTAAAATACCATTTTTATCATTTTTCGCATTATTATAATAAAAATGATATCACGATTTTCTTTCTCGTCATGAGCTTCATCGGCGTAATTGGAATAATCCAAAGTTCTTACATGAATCGAAAATGGAAAAGGGTAGAGCAAAAAGCAAATCACAAAGAGCAAGAAATGTTATCCAAAGAAGGCTATTTAAAATTATTTTTTGAAAATGCCAATGAAAGTATTGCTGTATTTGATTTAGACAATCGTGTCATAGCAGTAAATCCTGCTTTTGAAATGCTTTATGGTTGGAAAAAGGAGGAATGTATTGGACAACTAATCCCACTCGTCCCACCTGAAAGTATTGAAACCGCATCTGACCGACTTAGACGGATGCTTGATGGAGAAAGCTTTCACTCGTTAGAAAGAAAAGATATGAAAAAAGACGGCACGATATTTGATGCAGAAATTACTTTATCTCCAATATTTGATACAAACGGAAAAATCATTGCAACATCTGTTATTACTCGAGATATTTCATATAAAAAAGAAGCCGAACAAATGCGGCTCCAATCAGAAAGACTCAAAATGGCCGGAGAAATTGCAGCAGGTGTTGCTCATGAAATCCGAAACCCTTTAACCGTCATTTCAGGTTTTATACAAATGATGAATACTGTTGAAAACTCACCTTATAGCTATTATGTAAATTTAATCGATTCTGAAATAAACCGGATTAATCTCATTATTAGTGAGTTCTTAGAATTATCTAAACCAACTTCTATTCATGCAGTAGACTTTAAATTGGATCAAGTAGTGTCTGAAATTTTGACATTATATAAACCTGAATTACAAATTAGAAATATTACATTAACACAAAATGTTCATGCCAAAGACCTCATTATAACTGGGGATGCAAACCAAATTAAACAAGTGTTAATTAACTTACTCAAAAATGCAGTAGAAGCAATTGATAAAGATGGATTCATCACCATTTCTACTGATACTACACCTGATGGATGTTGCTCAATAAGCATCTTAGACACAGGTATTGGGATGAAAGAGGAAGTAATCAACCATATCTTTGAACCTTTCTACACGACAAAACCGGATGGAACAGGTTTAGGGATGATTATTACCGAGAAAATCATTCGAGGACATAATGGATGTATCAAAATTGAAAGCAAGGTGGGAGTCGGCACTGAAATAACAATTCACCTTCCGCTAAAGAAAAGTGAACCTAGTCTAACTCAAGTTGAAAATAAAAGCACAACTGAAAAAGAGGATGTCCGATAAGTCTTTACTCATCAAAAATATTGTGTTCAATTTATAAAGTAAAACTTCAATCAGTGGGGGTTTTTCCCCCACTGATTGTTAGTCCCGTTCAACTGTCGCTAAGATTGCAAGCGTACACTTGCGATCAATCGACAGTACGAACCCGATTGGTTCAACTAAACCACTGCTAACGCAGCGGTAAGTTTCACTGTATCTTACCAATCGGGCGTTTACGGGCAGTTATCTCAACTGCTGCTTCTTCGAATTTTCTAAAGCCTTGGAGTTGAGTCAAAAGCCAGTTAATGCGGGATAAAAAACTGCCCTCCTATACTTTTTAGTAATAGAAGGACAGCTTTTTTCTTTTTCTTGAAAAACAGTTATCGCAAAATTGTTTTTACCAATTTCGCCTTTTGCTTATATGGTGGAAATAACAGGTTATTTGCTAACTTCGTTGACTTTTTCAAAATAGACTTCGGATGTGTGAAGCATTCAAAGCTCGCCTTACCATGATAATTATGAACGCCAGATGTTCCAACTCCGCCAAAAGGTAAGTGAACATTTCCTACATGTGTAATGGTGTCATTAATACAACCGCCACCAAATGGTAATTCATCTAAGAAAAATTGAATTGCCTTATCTGCTTCTGAAAAGAAATAAGCAGCAAGAGGTTTAGGTTTTTGTCGAATTTGATGAATGACTTGGCGTAAATCATCATAAACTAGAATTGGCATTATTGGACCGAAAATTTCATCTTCCATAATTGGACTACTCCATGTTATGTCCTGTAACACGGTAGGTTCTATATAAAGGTCATCACGATCTGTTTGACCTCCAAATAATATATTGTCATTTTCTTGATCCAATAAATCTGATAAGCGATCAAAATGTTTCGTATTAATAATACGACCAAAATCCGGACTTTCTTGCGCATTTTTCCCATAAAATTTTTGTAACGTTTTTTTCAAATGGCGGATAAATGGCACTTTCACAGACTCATGGACAAGTACATAATCAGGTGCCACACAAGTTTGACCAGCATTTGTAAATTTCCCCCATACAATCCGCTTGACCGCCACATCAATATTGGCCGTTTGATCAACAATTACAGGACTTTTACCGCCCAATTCTAATGTGTAAGGGATTAACCGTTCAGCACATGCCTTTGCAATAATTTTACCGACGGCAACACTTCCCGTGAAGAAAATATAGTCAAAAGATGCATGAATCAGAGCATTTGTTTCTTCTACTTCTCCTTCTACAATGCAGACATATTGATTTTCAAATATCTCTTGAATTATTTTCTTTACAATAGCAGCTGTATGTGGTGCGGATTCAGAAGGTTTTACAATAGCCGTATTGCCACCAATGATTGCACCTATTAATGGTTCCATAACTAACTGAAACGGATAATTATATGGTCCGATAATTAAGGTTACTCCATATGGTTCTCTCACGATAAAGCTTTTTGCAGGTTGAAAATGAAGAGGCGTAGGAACAGTAACTGGATGCATCCATTCCTCTAAGTATTTTTGCATATAACTAATACTTTCTAATACCAACCCAATTTCTGTAGAGTAAGCTTCAAACTCACTTTTATGTAAATCGTCATATAAGGCTTGAAGAATTTCTTTTTCGTATTTATTAATGGTGCTTTTAAGTTTTTTTAATTGTTCTTTACGAAAATCAATCTTTTTTGTAGCGCTTGAAAAAAAATAATTTCGTTGTTCATTAATCATCAGTTCTACATCTTGTACAGTAAAATTCGCCATATAGATCTCCTTTCAACGTATAAAAAAGGTGTAGTTATCCATACTATCTTCAGCTACATACCATGTTGATTTGCCAGCTCGTACTGTCTTTTTCAAATTGTACCACTTGTGAAATTTGAATTCTACTCGTGAAGGGAGAACAGACGATGTTAAAAACAAAAACTTGGTGGGAATCATTATTTTCTGGAGATTTGTCAATTGGTATTTCGGTAGAACGTCATCAAGAGCTAGAAGATGAGGATTTCTTGTATTTACAAAATTTAGATGAATTAGATTCCAATGAAGAAGTTTCAACATAGTATTTGTTTTCTTATCTTTATTTCTCCACTCCATCTCCTCTGTATGTATATGGTTCATAACCATATACATACTTTTTTCCTATTCTAAAAGGTGGGCCAACTATGAAAAACAGCTTGAAAATATACTTACATGATATGAAAAGCATCGGTACTAATTGGGTATCAGCTATTATCATATGTGCTCTTATTCTATTACCGTCCCTTTATGCATGGCTAAATATCTTTGCAACTTGGGATCCATATGGAAGGACAAACCAAATACCAGTAGGGATTGTCAATGAAGATATGGGAGCGACACTACAAAATCAAAAGTTTAACGCAGGAAATGAATTAATTAAAGAACTAAAAACGAATCATGATATGAATTGGCAATTTACCAATCGAAAACAAGCACTCGAACTCTTAAATCGTGGCGATTATTTTTCAGTTATTATTATTCCGAAAGACTTCTCTCATCATCTTGCTACTGTAGTAAATGAAACGCCTACGAAAGCGCAACTCGATTATTATGTAAATGAAAAAATCAATTCTATTACACCTAAAATCACAAGTAAAGGCGCTAGTGTTCTTGTTGATTCAATGAGCAGCAAATTCATAGGTACAGTCAATGGAAAAATTTTCGATATATTAAATCATCTTGGTATTGCTATGAAGCAAGATTTACCTGATATCGAAAAATTCAAAGATTATATATTTACACTTGAAAGAGATTTACCAACCATTTATAAAAAACTACAATCTGCCAAACAAGATGCGAACAATGCTAGCCAAATAATCACTCATGCGAAAGAATCTATTCCCAAAACAAAAGAACTAACTTCACAGGGCCTTTCAACTGTCAATGAGACGATACGTTTTATAAATAGGCTTGAGTCTGATCTTAATACAATTGCCCCACAAGTAAAAAAAGACATGCAAAAAGTTCAACAAATCGCAAACGAAGCAGATCAGCTGCTACAACAATTAAAACAATCGGGTATAAGTTTTACAGATATTAAAACGATTAAAACAGATTTAGATAGACGTGTTTTTGTCGCGAAAGACAATATTTCATCCATTAACCAACTACTTCTTAATTTAAAACAATATAATGAAAAGAATATTAACACTGCAAATGAAGCCATGTTAAATCAAGCAATTACACAAACGGAAAATGCTCAAAATATATTAAATGAAATACAAACAAATTCAAAGGTCATTGACAGTACCTTATCAAATAAAGAACAAGATATCACAAATTCTCTGAACCAGTTGCAAAAAACTGCTTCAAACACTTCTGCTGGATTAGATAATTTTATTAAAATATATTCAGAAACAATAGAACCTACAATTTATAAACAAGTCAATAACGCAAAACAAACATTAAATGGAGCCAAGAACGTTTTAACCGATATTCAGGGGACGATTCCTAAAGTAGAATCGTTATTAAATAATACAGATCACTTTCTTGCAGATACTGAAAATAAGCATCGATACCTTTATTGGTGAATACCCAATAGTAAATGAAAGAATTCACCGATTAGCTAATCAAATTCGTTCTTTCGAAAAAGAGACTGACTTAAACAGTTTAATCCAATTATTGATGAATAATCCGATTGCCGAAAAATCCTTCTTTGAGGAACCCATTAAAATGAACGAGCATCGCGTTTTTCCAATTGAAAATTACGGGACAGGCATGTCACCATTCTATTCTGTTTTAGCCATTTGGGTAGGCTGTTTATTATTGATTTCAATAGTAGCTTTCGATATAGAAAATGGAACCGAATACAAAACGCGTGAAGTTTATTTTGGGAAATTACTCATCTTCTGGACAATTGGACTACTCCAAACTGCGATTATTGTAATAGGTGATCTCTTTATTTTAAAAATATCCGTGCTTGAGCCTGTTTGGTTCTGCATATTTAGTTTATTTATAAGCCTTGTTTTTATGTCAATTGTTTATACATTTGTTTCTGTATTTGGAGACATTGGAAAAGCAATATCTGTTATTTTGCTTGTTTTACAACTGGCAGGATCTGGTGGAACCTATCCCGTAGAATTATTGCCTAAGTTTTTTCAAATCATCCATCCTTATCTGCCATTTACTTATGCAATTTCGATGACCCGAGAAGCAATCGGTGGAATTATTTGGTCAAAAGTAGCAACTGATTTTCTTTTCTTATTGATTGTATTCTTGCTTTTCATACTTTTTGGTACCATCTTCAAAAAGCGCCTAAGTACCTTAACTCAAAAAATGCTTCAAAAATCAAGAGAATCAGGGCTTTTCCATTAGATTATTCATTACAATCCATGAAAAAAGCGGATACATCTATATACTTTGTATCCGCTTCTATATTGTCTCTTATTGACTTTTCCACTTTAGAAAACTATCATGAACTAAGGTTCTTACATATCTAAGACTCAATAATCTCAAATAAAAGCCTTACATCATTGCAAAAAATGCATGTGTAAGGCTTTTAGCTTAGTATTCAGTATCTCCCCAAACACTAAAACAAGTTATGTTAATAATGATTAGAACTATAAATCCAACAATTGTCGCCAACACTTAAAACACCTTCCATCTTCAAAGCAAAAAAATTAAAATATGATTTCACAAAATGATCTATGATTTTTATTTAATTTTTCCTAAAAAAAAATCTTATATTTTTATAGGAAAATAAAAACCTATTTCGTTATTATAGTAAAAAACTGCTTTTTCTCGCAAATTTTCTTTATTTCGCATTTTCACTATTTTTCAAAAATGATCTTTCTTTAGGTTATTTCCAAATATTTCACTTGTTTTTTTCGCGAATTCTTGTATAATTTTATATTAGGTGCCAAACCTATGTGAGATTTACTTGTAAATCATCACAAAAAAGAACTCCGTAACGGCACGGATTGCCGGGAGTTCTTTTCTTATGAGCAGGCAGATGAGCGCCTGCTTTTTTTATGTCTAGAAATTAGAATATATTATATAAATCAGTTGAGGTGGAGTTAAATCAGCAATAGCCAGCACATGGCTTTTGCTAGTGATCTCCGCTTTTTTCTTTATAACATAGATATTGTTGGTATTTCGTAAATGTAGTACCCCCTAAAAGGCAACAACTCGATTCGATTTGGCAACAACCTTAATCTATCTAAATACTACATAAAAAAACTGCCTACAGCTAAGCTGCTAGACAGTTTTTATCAATTAGAAAAACATATTTAAAATAAAGTAGCAAAGTGCTGCAAGCGTTGCTGCGATTGGCATTGTAATAATCCATGTAAGTACAATCTTACGTGCCACTCCCCACTTAACACCTTTAACTCGTTGTGCAGAGCCCACACCCATAATAGCTGAAGAAATTACATGAGTCGTACTTACAGGTAAATGGATTAATGTTGCTCCGAAGATTACAGAAGCTGATGCTAAGTCCGCTGCTGCACCATTGATTGGTCGAAGCTTCATAATTTTACCACCTACTGTTTTGATGATTTTATAACCACCAATTGAAGTTCCTAACCCCATTGCAGTAGCTGCTGCAACACGTACCCAAAATTGAATATCATCACCAGACTGCCAACCAACTGCGATTAACGCCATTGTGATAATCCCCATAGCTTTTTGGGCATCATTCGTACCATGTGTAAATGATTGAAGTGCTGCTGTGCAAATTTGTAATAAGCGAATTCCCTTATTAGTTTTATAAAGATGTGCTTTTCTGAAGATCAATTTGAATATGGTCATCATTAAGAAACCCGCTACAATTGCAATGATCGGTGAAATCAATAGACCTTCAAGGATTTTAATAAAGCCACTATAGTTTAGAATACCAAATCCTGCTGCTGCAATGGCTGATCCAGCAATGGAACCAATGATTGCATGAGAAGAACTGGATGGAATCCCAAAGTACCAAGTGACTAGATTCCATATGATTGCTGAAATTAACGCGGCCAGAATAACAAGAGAACCGTTTGATAAAGCAAAAGGATCTACGATATCCTTTGTTATCGCTTTTGCTACCCCTGTAAAAGTAATAGCACCAATGAAATTCATAATTGCTGCTAACAGTACAGCAACTTTAGGTGGTAGAGCTCTTGTTGAAACGGATGTTGCAATAGCATTGGCTGTGTCGTGAAATCCGTTGATAAAATCAAAAGCTAATGCGAAAATTACGACTAAAACGGTCAGTACAAATATTGAATCCATTCGTTTACATTCGCTCCTTAGGCATTACGCATAATAATTGTTTCCATCGTGTTTGCAACGTTTTGACAATCATCTGCTATATCTTCTAGTTGTTCATAAATATCTTTAAATTTGATAATTCGGATTGGATCTTTTTCATATAAAAATAGTTGTTTAATAGAAGTACGCAATACTTCATCACATTTACTTTCATAATCTTTTATTAAAATAGCATGTTCTCGCATACTAGTTAATTCTTTATTTTGTAATTTTTCCATAGCCTTTACGATTTCATCAGTACTTTTTACGATATAGCTGATGAAAGTATTCATGGATTCATCAATTTCTGTTAATGCAAACATATCGAAATGTGCAATACATTCTTCCATACCATCAAGAACATCATCCATACTATTTGCTAAAGCGAGGATATCTTCTCTTTCAATTGGAGTCATAAATGATTTGTTTAGCATTACAATCAATTCATGAATTAGAGAATCTCCATCTGTTTCATATATTTTCATTCTTTTGCTGATTTCTGATAAATCCTCTAAATTGTGAATACGAAAATCATTCGCATAGTGTAATGCTTCTTGAACGTTGCCTGAAATTTTTGCTAATACCTCAAAGAATGGATCTGCTTTTTTTCGACTAAACATAAATTCCTCCTGAAAAGTTAGTGCTAAAACTTGTTTCTTAACGAAAAATATCTTAACAATAAATTAAAAAAATATCGCTTAAATTTACACAAATTAACGTAACGTTTACAATTCTGTAATATTGGCGTTCACAATTTTTCAAATATAATACAATCACTAAGCAGAATTTTTTTATATCTTAACGAATTATTGATATCAAAAGGAGTTTTAATCGGTATAAAGTATTGATATAAGTGTTTTTTCACTTCAACACTCTTTAAAATCTATGTCAATATATCATTTTGCTTTGTAAATTTTTTTATTTGTGAAAAAACACTTTTTGTTGTCATAAAATTTACAAAACATCCCTTCTAAAGAAAAAAGATACGTCATTATGCGTATCTTTTTTATAAATCCAATAAATGTTGAATTTCATTATATTTATCTAATTGCCACTTATTATTTTGATCATGAATGGTGCTCACACCACCATTTGATAGTCTGGCACTTTGAGGAAATATTTCTGGATTTTCTACCATTGTAAATAGAGTATGGATGACAGCACCATGAGTTACTAATATGACATTGCCATTAGGGTACTCGGTTTTAATTTTTTCTAACCCCTTTGCAATTCGATCATGCAATTGTTCAATGGATTCTTGATTTGGATATTCTTTGTGTGGGTATGCTTTAGTCCGCTCTTCATAAGTCATCCCCTCGGCCACGCCAAAAGTGCGCTCAGCAAATTCTTTTATTGGTATGAATGGTAATTGCAAATCTTCGTTCATAATCGTTGCAGTAAGCATCGCTCTTTGAAGAGTACTTGAAAATAGTGCATCACATTTTATATTCTTAAAATAGCCTCTGCATGCGATTGCTTGACGTTCTCCCCTATTATTTAGCGTCGTATTTGTTCCGCCTTGAAGTCTGCCTTCACAATTCCAGTCTGTTTCACCATGCCGTACAATAAATATTTTTGTCATACACACACCCCATTATTTACTATGTGAACATAGTACCATAAAAATTGGAAAAAGCACCACCACTACATTCAATTAAAGTGAAACTTCAATCAGTGGGGTTCTATTCCCCACTGATTGTTAGTCCCGTTCAACTGTCGCTAAGATCGCAAGTGTACACTTGCGATCAATCGACAGTACGAACCCGATTGGTTCAACTAAACCACTGCTAACGCAGCGGTAAGTTTCACTGTATCTCACCAATCGGGCGTTTACGGGCAGTTATCTCCCACTATGCTTCTTCGAATTTTCTAAAGCCTTGCAGTTGAGTCAAAAGCCAGTTAATGCGGGATAAATAAACAAAAAGAAAAGCAAAGACGATTCGTATCCGCCTTTGCTACTTTTTCAAATGATTTAATTTATTTTTAGGAAGCTTTTGTGAACCCGGCTTTTTGTGCTTCTTCTTCTGAACAGAACATTTTCTCTGCTTTTACGGCTTCATAGTTATTCATTCCCGGTAAATGATAAAGTTTTTTCCCTTTACTATTGATATTTCCTTTGATTTTACATGCTGCCCCTGTATTTACATTATTACCTTCATATTGAGATTGGTTAGATGTAAAGGTAGATTTATTAGATAAATCCTTTGTTGGAACTTCACCTGGTTTCCAGTTTTTCACAACACTCTTTATTGAAACCACGATCTGTTACATATCCATCATATTGCCAAATACCTTTTTTCTCTTTTTTTGCTTCTTCTTGAATTGCTTTATACTTGTCCACGTATTTTGTGTTTGGTTCGTATATGTAACCAACTCGCACAAGACCTTCTCGAATTAATTGTTCTTGTACACTTTTCCCATCTGCATAGACATAGGCTAATAAGCGGCCATACTTGTCTTCTTTTCCACCAACATCAAATTCCAAAGTGACTTCTTTAGCATGATTTAAAATTTCTCTATTTCTTGTTTGCGCTTCGCGGCCAAATGGTTGTTCACCTAATTTTTTGTGATACATTTCAGGAGCATCTACTAATAAATAGCGAACTTTTTTAATTTCGCCTTTATATTTTACTTTCATTGTATCGCCATCCATGACACTGACGACTTCCACTTGCTCTTGATTTTGGTTTTTTGTAGATTTGAGAGATTGTCCCATTGTACATCCAGCTAATACAAGAAGTACAAAACTACATAAAACAATCATCCATAATTTCATCATTTCATTTCACTCTCATTCTTATTATTACTTTGTATTTTGCTATTGTTTGAAGTGGAATTGGCTTCATGGTATGCGAGCCTCTCCGCTTTTTTAAACAGGAGTCTTTGCCAATTCCACAATTATAAAGTTTAGAATGCTTAATTCATTGAAGTAATTTAGTAGCACATTTAGTTATCAAATTTTATCCTTCTCACCAATCAATTCCCCAGCTTCTTCAAGATCGCGAATTCGGTGGGCTAATCGGGAGGATGCTGATGCTGCAATACTTCCTACTAAATCATCTAAAAACGTATGCACACCTTGGATTCCTTTTGTATCGAGTTGTTGAATGATTCCAGTTTTGTTTTTATCTAAGTGTCCATAAGTTGTTACAGCAATACTTCCATATGTTAGTACGGATCCAATTGCAAGAGTTTCGTCTACTCCAAATAAGCTTTCATCTGACTCAATTAACTGCTGAAGTGGTTCCGATAGCATCTTCTTTTCAGCTAGTTCATCAAGTTCAATTCCTACAAGAAGGGCATGTTGCACTTCTCTTTTGTTTAATACGCGTTCAACCGACCAAATACAATGTTTTAAAGTTAATTTATTATTGTAAGGGTATTGCATTTCATATACTATTTCTGCAATATCGTTAATCGTTACACCACGGCGTGCTAATGCTTCCCTTGCCGCTTTTGCCACAATATCTGAAGATACTTTAAGTTTCTCATTATGCATTGAAAAACCTCATTTCTCCTAAATAATTATATCATTATAAGATTATACCTTTATTGACGCATATGTTACAATTTCCCTACATACATGTTAAAGGAGTGTTCAATGTGGAACATGGTACCATTTCAGATGTAGAGTTTTATAGTGAGGCCCTACAAGAAACGCTGGAATTATTAATCTATACACCAGCTAACTATTCTCCATTTTATAAATATTCCGTTTTAATTGCTTCAGATGGTAAAGACTATTTTCAATTAGGGCGAATAAGCCGTGTAGCAGATGAATACTTAGAGAAAGAAGAAATAGAAAATTTAATTATTGTCGGTGTTCCGTATAAAAATATTGAAGATAGAAGACGTAAATACTTACCAAACGGTGACTTACACGATGCTTATTTACGTTTTTTAGCACACGAGCTTGTTCCATATATTGACAGTCAATATTCTACTTATTGTATGGGCATGAGCCGAGCATTAATTGGTGATTCACAAGCTGCAACCGTTTCACTCCTTGCTGCTGTCGCTTACCCAAATATTTTCGGCAACGTGATCTTACAATCACCTTATGTTGACGATTTGGTATTGGATAAAGTTCGCGAAGTAAAGAATCCACATGCTTTTTCTATTTACCATGTAGTGGGCACAATGGAGTTTGAAGTATTGACGACAAATAAAACGATTAAAGACTTTTTAACACCAAATCGAAAGCTTCATGATTTAATAAAAGAAAAAGGATTCTCTAATTTTTACGAAGAATTTGAAGGCAATCATTCATGGAAGTATTGGCAATCTGATTTAAAAAGAGCCATCAAACAAAAATTTGGTATTTAGGATAGTTCTCTCATTTCATGTTTATAGTTTTCTGTTATACTGAAAATTGAGAACTATTAGAAATTATTCAAGGAGGTTCTACAGGATGAAATACGGTATTGTTGCCTTTCCATCAAAACAATTACAAGACTTTGCAAATTCTTATCGAAAAAGATATGACTCGCATTACGCACAAATTACACCCCATATCACATTAGGCGTATCAGAATCAGAGGATTCACAAATTGACGCGATTTCAGAATCTATTAATGAGGTTTGTAGTCAATTTTCTCCTCTTGAAATTCAAGTTTCAAAAGTAAGCTCATTTGCACCTGTCAACAATGTAATCTATTTAAAGGTTGATGTGACGAAACAACTTCTAGAATTACACGAAGAGTTGCATAGCAAAGTTATTGGAGCAGAATCAAAATACAAATTTGTTCCTCATATAACGCTTGCACAAGATTTAAGTTCTGGTGAGCATGATGATATCTATGGACAGCTTCGAATGACAAACGTTAATTTTAGCGAAACAATCAACCGTATTCATCTATTGTATCAACTAGAGGATGGTTCTTGGACCGTTTATGAAACTTATCGACTCTCGGGTGAGGCGTAAGCTTTGGTTTTTGCAAAGATTGCCGAGAATGAAAAAGAATTACAAGATGCCTTCTTTATTCGAGAAGAAGTTTTTGTCAAAGAACAAGGAATTCCTCTACCATTAGAAAAAGATGAGTATGACAAGATTGCTACCCATTTTGTAGCTTACTTTGATAATCGACCAATTGCAGCGGGTAGAGTTCGATTTAGTGAAAATCAAATCGCCTCTGTAGACCGCGTCTGTGTTTTGCCCAATTTTCGTAGGAAACAAATTGGCGTTTTAATGATGCAAAGCCTAGAACAATACATCCAAGGATCTAACATTAAAAAGGTGAAAATTAATGCACAAACTCATGCTATTCCATTTTATGAAAAGCAACAGTATTACATCACTTCTCCTGAATTTTTAGATGCAGGAATTCCTCACCGAGCTATGGAAAAAATGTTAGATAGTTAAAAAAAAGCTACGATGTACTATGAGAAAAAATCATAACACATCGTAGCTTTTTATATGGAAGTAAATCGCACTAGTTTGTTCGTTTTCATGATGATTGTGTGTTTTTTCACAAATATTGGATTGGTCTATACATAAAAATTGTATTTTAATCCTTTACAAGTAACATCTGCAATATTCAAATCATATGAAGTAAGAGTAGAATCATCAACTCGAAACTTATGTGATTTCAGTCGCTTCCAATATCTTAAATTAGACTGTTGATGTCTTCTTTCCAAATCTCTGCTAAATTGCGATTGCTTTGTAACTTCTTTCACTTTATTTACAAAAAAATATTCATTATTATTTTGCAGAGATCGAGTAGTATATTGTATCGCTTGAAAATCACAAATCGGTAAAATATATCCCATATAATCCCCCCTATAATACATTTACCTTTATGCTCTAAAAGTAAAAAATATTATAGGGGAATGGATATGCCTTACATCATTTTTTGAATACTGCTTAAATCTAAGGATTTACCATTTTTGAGAATAGACGCAACAATTTGCTCCTCAAGTTCCTTTGTAACTGGCTTATTTGCTAGTTTAGCAACTTTACGAACAATTTTACGGACTTGACGCTCATCTTGAAAATTAGCGTTTTGTATAGCATTAGCTAGCGCGAAGACTTCTTCCATTGGAACTCCTGTTTTCTCTTCGATTTTTCGAAAGAAATATGGATTCATCTAGTCGCCCTCCTTAGTAGATAAAGCTAGTGCCAACAATAATTAACAAAATGAATAAAACAACGATTAGAATAAATGTTGAACCACCGTAGTTGCCGCCGTAGCCGCCGCCGTAGCCACCAGATGGATATCCACAACCGTATCCTCCCCATCCTGACATTGCAATCCCTCCTCTCTTTTCTCCCTTATGTTATGCAGAGAGAAAAGAGGAATCGGGCGGATGACTATAATTGCTGTCCTTTTGAGTGAAATAATAATGCACCAATCATTCCAAACACAATTGCAGCACTAATGCCTGAGCTTGTTACTTCAAACATTCCCGTAAGTACACCAATCCACCCATGCCGTTCTGCTTCTGCGATAGCACCATGCGTTAATGAGTTACCAAATGAAGTAATTGGAATCGTCGCGCCTGCTCCTGCAAAATCAATTAATGGTTCATAAAGATTGAATCCATCTAAAACTGCACCTACAACCACTAAAAGACTTAAAGTATGTGCAGGAGTCAGCTTTCCGACATCCATTAATAATTGTCCTATTACACAAATTAGACCCCCAACGATAAAAGCTATACAAAGTGATACAATCATGTCAATTCCTCATTTCATTGTGATTTCAATCGCATGTGCAGTACAAGGGATCGATTCGTTTTGTTGTACTGTTAATGGTGATAATAATGCACCAGTTGCAATAGCAAGGACTCGTTCAACTTTTTTGTCATTTAATTGTTTCAATATATAACTGAAAAACACTGATGCCGAGCAACCAGCACCACTAGCACCAGCTAAGAAAGAATCATCATCACCGTAATATTCGGCACCTGCATCACGGATTTTCATAACATCTTTCTCTGCCATTCCTTCTTTTATTAACATTTCTTTTAATATAGAGAGCCCGACTTTCCCTAAATCACCGGTCATGATTAAGTCATAATCCTTTAGTTTCTGCCCTCTCCCCTTTAAATGGCTAGAAATAGTATCACAAGCGGCCGGCGCCATAGCTGCTCCCATATGAAATGGATCGTTTTGTTGTAGATCAATTACTTTTCCAATTGTAGCGGCCTCAATCGCAGGCGTATTTATTTGTCCTTTTGCGATTAATACATATCCGGCAGCTGTTACAGTCCATTGTGCTGTTCCAGGTTTTTGGCTTCCATATTCAACAGGATAACGAAATTGTCGCTCAATCGAATTATGTTGACTAGCAGCTCCAGCTAGTGCAAAGCGACTTGCTCCCAATTCCGTTAATAAGGAAGCAACAATGACACTAGAAACCGCTGTTGCACATGCAGAAAATAATCCGATATATGGAGCTCCAATTGTAGAAGCTAAAAAATTCGATGGTGTCATTTGGTTAACTAAATCACCACTCATAAGAAAATCTATATCTTGTGTTTTTACTTTTGCTTTATCTAATGCTATCTGACAAGCTTGGATTGCCATTGTTTGATGGCCCTTTTCATTTGTATCTTCTTCAGCTCTTTCACTGTCATAAAGCTTATCAAAATCAGTCGCAAATACACTTTGTTTTTCAACTGGACCAGCGACTACACCAGATGCCAATATTGCCGGCTTTGAAGGGAAATAAATTACACCTTGATCCATCACCAGCTCGCCACCCCCAATGTCACAAAAAGAAGTTTTACTAACGCTACTACAAATGCGGATACCACACCAAAAACAATCACCGATCCAGCTAGCTTGAAGATATTTCCTCCAACCCCTAACACAAAGCCTTCTGTCTTATGTTCGATAGCTGAAGAAATGACGGCATTGCCAAATCCAGTAACAGGCACAGCAGAACCAGCACCGCCAATTTGTCCAATTTTTTTATATAAGCCAAAACCTGTTAGCAACATCGCAATAAAAATCATTGTCGCAACTGTAGGGTTTCCCGCTGTCTTTTCCGTAAAATTAAAATAAGCAATATAAAAGAAGGTAATAAGCTGACCAATTGTGCAAATAATACCACCAACAAGAAAAGCTTTAACGCAATTTACAAAAATCGATGGTTTTGGTGATAATGACTGTTGTAAGTCTTCATATTGCTTTGCATCCATTATTATGTTTCCTCCTTAGACAGATCTTTTAGCTTTTTAATCTTTTCTTTTAGCTGTTGATCATCTAGTTTCTGTTTGGCTAATTTTTCGGCTTCCCAAATGATTTTCAAATCTGTACTAACTAAAACATCGTGGTTCGGTAACGTTTTTTCCAATTCTTTTTGCCATTCTTTTTCGTACTTTTGTTTATTCCACTTTGAGGCCGGCTTGACTTCGATTCCTATAATGGCAGCATCCTCTGAAAAAAGAGCAGCAACTCTTCTAATATGTTTATCATTTTTTACAACCGCTTCTACATCTTGCTGCTGTTCCTTAAACTTGTCGTCATGATTTACCATAAAATATTCCGCTTTTGGAGCACTACAACCGACCAACAAGAAGACTACAAGCAACAAAAGTCCCTTTTTCATACTTTTCACCCTTTTTGAGTTTTAGTATGACGCTTTTTCAATAAAAATATTCAATGTATGACATCAGCCCGAGTGAATATTTGATTTACTCATATGGTATAGAGAGTTCGAAAGAGGAGGTGAAAACAAGATGGGGTGTGGAAGAGAAAGAGAAAGTTCTAGTTCTTCAGGCTCAAATTCAAATCGTTCTAGAAACTGTGTATGTGATGTAGTTCGTGCTATTTTAGATATTCAAAATCAAGGTGTAAATGAAGAATGTGAATGTCCTACTAACTGTTTCCTAGAGCCACTTGGAGGTTTAGTAAGTCCTGCAAGAAACAATGCTGATACCCGAGTATTCATGCTACTTACAAAAGACGGAACACCATTTAAAGCATTCTTCAGAGAAAGAGGCAGACCAGATTGCACTTGCTTCTCAGTATTTTTCCGCGTAGAAGATGTTTTCGATGGTTGCTGTGCTACTTTGAGAGTACTAGAACCACTAAACAAAGATGGTATGGATGTAGATATTCTGAACGAAAAAGGCACAGACGTTGACCTAACAACTCTTTGCAAAGTTAGACGTTTTGAAGCTACTGATAGCTGTATCACAGTTGACCTAAATTGTTTCTGTGGAGTGCAATGTATACGTGATGTTTTCTTAGGGGTTTGCCAAGATTAATATATAGGTGAAACAGCGTCGGAATAAAAGAAGCGATTGTTTGATAGAAAAACTATCAAACAATCGTTTTTTTAATCTTAGTGCGTTTTTGGGTTTCAACGCGACAAGGCTAACGGGTAATCCTGGCGAGGCTAGCCGCTGAAGCCGGATATCGCTATTAATGCTGAAACGGCTAGTTTTAGGGAACCAGTCTAAGCCCGTTGCATCGTAATCTCCAACATTGTGATCCTTATTTTTTCTATTATAAAAAAACGAGCTCAGAACTTATTCTGAAACTCGTTTTTTTGTTGACATAAGTAAAAGAAATTAACTGAAACATGTTTTGTTATGCTTAACTTAGAATCTAAACTTCTAAAATCTAATTAAACGAATCCTATAAAAACGATCGGCCTCGCCATAAAAGATCATCCAATTTTGAAATTGCGATTGGTTGGACTCCGTCATTGGCAGTTTTAATAACCACTTCTGCAGATTCTTCAACCACTTCAAGTACTTCCCCTTCAATCTTTCTTCCATCGTTCACAATAAACACTAGAGGTTTATAGGCTTTTTGTTGGAAAGGATTAGATAAGAATATCAGTCTATCCTTTCTTTTCCGTAATTCACCATCTTCCATGATCTTTACTACTTCTGGTAACTCTTGCGTAGATTCAGCTTCAATGGTTTCTTCAACATCCACTATTACTTCAACAACAGGTTGGATTGTCTCTTCAACTTCTTCAATCTCTTTAAAAAAAGGTGGTGGTGTTTTGACAAAAAGGAGTGGGCGATTTCCCACGATAACACATCCTTTTTTTATTTTCATACTATGCCTAAAAATCAAATTTGGTTCACATTAGATGATTGATGAATGCTGATGCAATTCCAAGATAGATTAATATACTTGTAATATCGTTTAATGTAGTGATAAATGGTCCTGAAGCTACGGCAGGGTCAATATTTAAGCGACTCATTAAAAGTGGTATAAAAGATCCAGCTAATGTAGCAACAACGATTGAACAACAAATCGCTACACCTACTAATAATCCAATTAAGAAGGTATGTTGCCAAAAGAAAACAATTCCAAGCGCAATGATCCCACAAACAAGACCCATAATAATTCCTGTAATCAGTTCGCGCAGCAATAACTTTAGCTTATTTGTTCCTTCAACATCCCCTGTTGCAATTCCTCGAACAGATACAGCAAGTGCCTGTGTACCGCTATTTCCTGATGTACCACCTATTAACGGTATAAACGCAGCAAGTAAAGTAACTTTTGCAAGAGTCATTGCAAACAAATCAACTAAATTAGCAGTGATCATACCTAAGAATAATAGTACAACCAACCAAGGTAATCGTTTTTTAGCCGCAGCAAACGGACTTGTATTGAATGTATCCATATCTGAAACACCGGCTAATTTAGAATAGTCTTCTGAAGCTTCTTCGTCGATTACGTCGATAATATCGTCGACTGTAATAATACCGAGTAATACATTTTTTGAATTAATAACAGGTAATGCCAAGAAATTATAGTCTTTCATTATTTGAGCGACATCTTCTTGGTCATCTGTCACATTTACACTCACAACGCGATCATTCATAATATCGTGAATGAGTGTATCTTCTTCAGCAATAATTAAATCACGTAAAGAGATAACCCCTACTAAGAGATTTTTTTCGTCTACTACGAAAATATAGTAAATTGTTTCAGCTTCTGGAGCAGCATTTCGCAAAATGGTCATAGCTGAACGTACAGTTGAATTTTCTGGAATGGCAACATATTCAGTTGTCATAATCGAACCAGCTGTGTACTCTTCATAATTCAATAAATCTCGAATTTCCTTTGCTGATTCATTATTCATTATTCTAAGAAAATGACTGATTTGATCTTTATCCAACTCATTTAATACATCCACTGCATCATCCGTATACATTTCAGCAATCATTTGTGCCGCGTATCCCGGAATCATCTCTTCAAGAAAACCTTTATATTCATGATTGTCAAGTTCGAGAGCTTCGAAAATTTCCGCCATCTCTCCCGGGGACAAATACTGATAAATGATCTGTCGTATGTCAGGTTCCACCTTCTCATAAAACTGTGCCTGATCGTATGGATGGAGTGACAAATATTCTTCTCTGAAAGCATCTGTTTCGCCATTAAGTAATAACGATTGTAAATGTTCTGCATCAAATTGCACTTCATCTTTATCCGTTGTTTCGTCTATCATGCATGTCCCCTCCTCTCGACTGTTTTACAATACATAACCCCTATTATAATAGTTTGAACATTACATAAGGGCAATTAAATTTTTAAAAATTAATTTGGAACAAAATAAATAGTAACATGTAAAGTTAAATATGCTCAATGTCTTCTTTATTATTTCTAGCATTTTCTTGTTAAATCCGAAAAGCTCAAAAAAAGATGTTCTCGTAAAAGAGACATCTTTTTTATAATTCCTTTGGAATTATTTTCTTCATATCTTCTGGAAGTTTGCTTGTGAATAACATTTTTTCACACGTTAATGGATGTTTAAGTTCTAACGAAACACAATGTAGGGCTTGCCTATCTATGAGTTCTCTTGTTCCACCATATAAATCGTCACCAAGCAATGGATGACCAATTGAAGCCATATGCACACGAATTTGATGAGTTCTTCCTGTATGTAAGTTTAGTCTTACATGACTGATTTTCTCGCCTTGTATACTAAACCGTTTCATCACTTGCACATCTGTATGAGCAAATTGACCATCTGGACGGACTTCCCTTTCAATAATACTACCGTCCTTACGTCCAATTGGTGATATGATTTGTTGGAAGTCCTCTTGCACATGACCATGAACGAACGCTTCATATGTTCGGTGAATAGTATGTTCTTTTTGCGCTATGCACATAAGATGATGAATATGGCTATGTTTGGCAATACACATTAAACCTGATGTGTTGCGATCTAATCGGGTCACGACATGTACAGTTGAAACAATTTGTTGTGCTTTTAAATGTGCTGCAATTATATTGGCAATACTCCCTTTAGGATGGTCATGCGATGGAATCGTACTTTGATAGGGTGGCTTTTCGACGATCAGTAATTCATCATCCTCATGCACGATAGATAAATCACCTATTTCAGGAACTAAACCATCGCTAATTTCTTCGATAGGAAATATAACTGTGACCTCATCACCACTTGTTAATGGATGCCTTACATTACGCTCTATTCCATTAACAAGTAATGTCCCACCGTCAAATTTTATCGCTGTTAATGCACGTTTTGAAATTTCGAAGTCACTTAATGCTTCTCGCAATAATTGACCATCTTTTTGCGCCTTAAAGGAGAGGCGATATCTGAGATCCTTCATTAATCTTTTAAATCACTATCGATAAATGAATCATGCACTCGTTGCCAGAATGGGAAGGCTTTAAATCGAGCAAAGCGCACTTTCTCTTTTGCAACACGATATTGAATTGACTTCACATTTTTATGCAACAGTTGCACATGATCGACCGTCACCATAAAATCTTCCGCCTTAACAGGTTTTAAAATACAGGCATGATGGGAAGGTAGTACAAGCGAAGAGCCAACTGTACGGAATACACGATTATTAATGGATGCCATTTCTGTTAATTGTAGCGCCTGTAATGATGGGTGTAAAATTGCGCCTCCAAGTGCCTTGTTATAAGCCGTGCTTCCTGATGGTGTTGATATGCAAAGACCATCACCCCGAAACCGTTCAAAAGGACGTCCATTTAATTCAACATCCATGACAAGCGTAACTTCTGGGGATTTAATGGTCGATTCATTTAACGCTAAATAGGTATAGCTATCATCGCTATTTTGATAATTGATGGTAACTTCCAAAAGTGGATACTCAATTACTTTAAACTCCCCTTTAGCAATTGAAATCACTAGTTTTTCAATTTCGCTTGGTTTCCAATCTGCATAAAAGCCTAGATGCCCCGTATGAATACCAACAAACGCAACTTCTGAAAGCATATGAGTGTAACGATGGAACGCATAAAGAAGCGTTCCATCACCACCAATCGATAAGACAATATCCGGTTTTTCTTCATCAACTTCAAGACCAAAGTCGGTTAAATAGGTAATCGCACGTTCCATAAGTTCATTTGATTGTGGATCATTGCGTGATTGGATGGCAAATTTCTTCATTAGTCCTCGTAAGCTCCTTTCGTTTGATCTTGACGAACTTTAGGCTTAGACGCCTCTTTATATTCTGTAAAGTATGCTTGCGCTTCTAGAGCTTCCTCACGAATCTCTGACATCTCTTCATCAAGTTTAAACGCTGCTGCAGCCGCATTTTGCAGACGGTGTTTTATTTCATCTGGGAAGATTCCTTTATATTTATAGTTTAGTGAATGCTCAATTGATGCCCAAAAGTTCATCGCAAGTGTCCTGATTTGAATTTCAGCCAATATCGTTTTTTCTCCTTGAATGGTACCGACTGGATATTCGATAATTATATGGTACGAACGATATCCACTTTTCTTTACATTAGTAATATAGTCTTTTTCTTCAATGATATGTAAATCATTTCTCTGACGTAATAATTCAATTACAGTTGGAATGTCATCTACAAATTGACACATGATCCGAACCCCTGCAATATCTTGCAGTTCATGTGCAAGCGTATCTGACGGTTCAAAAATTAATCCTTTTTCTAATGTCTTATCATAAATACTCGCAAGTGGTTTTACCCTTCCAGTGACAAATTCAATAGGTGATGTCGTATTTGACTTTTCAAATTGTGTACGAATCCCTTTTAATTTTATTTTTAGTTCGTCTACTGCTTGCTTATAGGGCTGTAAAAAGCGTTCCCACTGTCCCATGATAAGTCCCCCTAACACATTTCGGCATTACTCAAATAATTGTGCAAAAGCTTCTTCAACCGCAGTTGTAAAATCTTCTCCATAATTATAGTTACCTTCAATATTATATAATAGCGATTGTAATTCATCCAAAAAACCAACCAATTCAATTCGCTCAGTTCCCCATTTTAACACAGGATTTACTTTTGAATGTAACGTTTCAACTAATAGTGGCCAAACAATTTGAGGGAATTTCAAATAACTATATCCATCCTTCTCGTCCATTAAGTATATAAATGACATTTCATCTGAATCAGTAATCATTTGACCTGCTGGATGAATTGCTAAATCACTTTCTGAATCTTGCAACTCAAAAAAAACTTGAGAATTTTCTAATACACCTTTTTCGATTAAATAAGTTTTACGCAAAGCCATCTTCCTTTCTGTGAATATGCACTCTATTTTATCATAGGCTACTTCATTTCTAACAGATAAAATAGTTTTTCAGTGCTCAAATTAACGAGATAACCGAGACTCATTTTTTAAACTAAGTTAGGAAAGCGGCAACTAGAAAAATACTTATAAAATCTATTTACTTATCCAAATTGCATTTTGTTATAAAATTCCTCTATAATTCATAAATAGGAAGGGTGTGTAGATATTGACCCAAGAATTAGAAATTGAATTTAAAAATATGTTAACCAAAGAGGAATTTAATAAGTTATGTAATTCCTTCAATTTAACAAAAGAAAAGTTTCATGAACAAACAAATCATTATTTTGATACGCCTGATTTCGCATTAAAAAATGCAGGTTGTGGTTTACGAATTCGCGAAGTACAAAATCGCTTTGAATGCACATTAAAAGAACCGGCGGAAGGCATTGGTTTAACCGAAACAACGGACTTACTTCAAAAAGAAACAGTTCAGTCTATTTTAGCCGGCAACTCCCTACTTCATGCAGAAGAAGTTGAAATTCGTTTACAAGCATTGAACGTTCATACAGAAAATTTAC
Organism: uncultured Caryophanaceae bacterium; assembly: GCA_963792445.1. Classification (GTDB taxonomy): domain Bacteria; phylum Bacillota; class Bacilli; order Bacillales_A; family Planococcaceae; genus Rummeliibacillus. The sequence goes on from CAWBWO010000008.1 coordinate 57,752, forward strand.
AAATTTTAGGTACACTCTTGACCAAAAGAGCCGAAATAGAATATAAAGGCGGTCTTTTAGTATTTGATCATTCTATTTACGCAGACATCGATGATTATGAATTAGAATATGAAGTACAAGATGAAGCAAATGGTAAAAGAATCTTCGAACAATTTCTTGCACAATTTTCCATTCCTTCAAGGCCAGCTGATAAAAAAGTCGCTCGTTTTATGAGCGCTGTCAATAAGAAACGAGGGTAATAGATGTACACGCAATTATTATCACAGCTACCAACTATACAAAACATTGGATCTGAAAGCGCTAGTATGACAAACAGTTCGACACCAACTTCAAACTTGTTTGCTCAAATGTTGTCACAGTTAACTGATAAATCAACTAGTTCTACTCAAGCTTCACAAGTGCTCGGGCTTACTCAATCACTTTCAAATCCTAGTAATAATCTCTCTTTAGCACAGCTACTATCTTCAAACAATTCACTTAGTAGCTTATTAGGAGCTAGTCCTTTAATGGATGAAAGCCAATTGCTTGGTAGCCTTGAAGAAAATTCAACAAGTGAAAATACACTCTTCAACCCGATGAACGCTAACTCATACTATTACACTGGTCAATCACCTGTATTTACACCTGCATCTGTTTATAACAACTCAAACTTTTCACTTGGCAAATTAACAACTGAAAAAGCAGGTTCAACAATTGTATCAAACAATTCAAATTATGATTCGATTATCAAAAAAGCAGCTCAAACGTATGGATTACCTGAAAAACTAATTCAATCCGTAATCAAACAAGAGTCCAACTTTAATGCAGGTGCAACTAGTTCTGCAGGAGCAGGTGGATTAATGCAATTGATGCCAGGTACTGCAAGCTATTTAGGCGTTTCTAATGTGTATGATGCAGAACAAAACATCATGGGTGGGACCAAATATTTAAAACAAATGTATGATAAATTTAATGGAAGTTTCCCCCTCATGTTAGCTGCATATAATGCGGGACCTGGTGCAGTTATAAAACATGGCGGGATTCCACCATATAAAGAAACTATGAATTACGTTACAAATATTATGAATACATACAAAGCATGATTTGACAAAATACCAACAATTTCGCTACTATTCATTCATCCTCTATTTTTTTAAGATGAGCTTATTTCTGCGACGATTGTTGGTTTTTTTTATCACAAAATATGATAATCGAAGTAGAGAGCGAACCATTTGTTTGAGAAAATGCGAGGAGGTTGATAAAATAGAATTACAGCTAAAGCAAAGGAGAGTCATCTATGATGCAGAAACCTATAATTCCTTATGAGGAAATTGGTAAAGAAAAACTTTATAAAATGATTGATATTTTCTATTCCAAAGTTGCCAAAAATCCGAAGCTAAAGCCAATATTCCCTGATGATTTATCCGAGACAGCTCGCAAACAAAAACAATTCCAGACCCAATATTTAGGTGGTCCAAACCTATATACAGAAGAACATGGTCATCCGATGCTAAAAGCAAGACATATGCCATTTAAAATTACTCCTGAACGTGCACAGGCTTGGTTAGAATGCATGTCTGAAGCAATGGATGAAGTAGGCCTTGAAGGAAAACTTCGAGAAGTATATTATCAACGTCTAGTCCTTACAGCACACCATATGATTAACTCACCGGATGATGACGAGGAGGTTTTAGAGTGAACAAGATTCAGTATTTAACCGAAAAGCCTACTGTATCAACTTCCACTTCCCTTAGTAAACCGATTGAACTGTATGTATTTATGGATTTGCTTTCACCAGGTTGTTGGGAACTACAATCGTTAATCCGTAAATTACAAATAAATTATGGACATTATTTTTCTTTACGCATTGTCTTAAGTACAGAGCTGAATTCATTAAATACAGCATGCCAACGTATTAATAGCTGTGAATCACACGAAGAACTTGTTGATGTATCTCATCCAGTTCTTCCTTCAATTGCTGTAAAAGCGGCAGAACTGCAAGGAAAAAAAGCAGGTTACCGCTTTTTAATGAAGTTACAGGAATATGCTTTGACAAATATTAAAAACGTATCCCTTTGCAGCACATTACAAGAGATTGCTTGTGAAATAGGTTTAGATATTGGAGAATTCCAATCTGATTTTCTATCAATGGAAGCAACACGTTCATTCCAAAGCGATCTATGTATTACACGCGAAATGGAAGTAGACGAGATACCAAGCTTTGTATTCTTCAACGAAAACATAGAAGATGAGGGTTTAAAAGTTTCTGGTTCCTATCCTTTTGATGTGTATGAAAAGATATTAGAAGAACTACTAGATCAAGAACTAGTTTGTCAGCAACCGCCTTCAGTAGAAGATTTATTCCACCGTTATCATACTTTAACAACGAAAGAAGTTGCAGCTATTTATCATATTTCACAAAATACTGCTGAACGGGAGTTAAAGAAAAAAATGCTACAACAAAAACTTGATCGAGTAACATGTGAAGAACTATCGCTCTGGCGTTTAAAATAAATAGTAATAGATAATAGATTCCTTTCCAATCATGGTAGATTACTATGATTGGTTTTTTTGTTTATAGATTTGCAAGATACTATAATGTGGACATTTTACTAAAAACTGATTACAACAAAGCTTGGAATGTGTGTATTAACGTCAAAGTTTTATGAATACTATTGGTGAGTCTTGAGAGATTTGAGGAGACTTTTTGCGATTCCTCCACTCCAGACAATTATGATTAAAAGAAAGCAATATTTGCCCGGCTCAATTACTATCAGTGGGCTGTTTTTTAGAAAGCAAACAATTGATAAAGTGAAACTTCAATCAGTGGGGGTTATCCCCCACTGATTGTTAGTTGAACCAGTCGGGCGTTTACAGGCAGTTATCTCAACCGCTGCTTCTTCGAATTTTCTAAAGCCTAGCAGTTGAGTCTTACTGCCGCGTTAATGCGGGATAAATAATTGTTTCACTTTATGTAATTTACATACCCTTATTTTTGAATAAAAAACAAAAGAAGCATCTCTACGAGAGATGCTTCTTTTCACAAAGGGGATGGGAGAAATGTTCACGTTCAAACAAAGGGGTGTATGTTTGTTTGTGATTTATTTCACATCTGTAACTTTAGCATGAAAAATCTTTTATAGCAACGATTCAAGCTTATATTCACAAAGTTGTCATATAGTAAGCGTTTCCAATGAATTTAGTGTATTTTACTGTATATTCTTGCACGAAATTGTCGATAATGCTAATTTCGTTTAGCTCATTTCCACCTACTTGCATGTGTCGCCGAATGTAGCGAAAATCAACATCCATCAAAACAAATTTGCTTTTCTACTTCCAATAGAAAAGCAAATTTTTATCAATTGAATACTTTATTTTTGATTAATATAGAATGATTGGATAGCTATTTAGAATTATTCAGCTAGTAGTTTTTCTAGTTCATTTAAATTACGTTCAAATACTTTGCATGCTTCTTCAATTGGTGTTGCTGATTCCATGTCTACGCCAGCTGCTTTTAATACATTAATTGGGTAATCTGAGCAACCTGCTTTTAGGAACTTGTTAATGTAGCGTTCTACTGCTGCATCGCCTTCAGATAGGATTTGTGAGCTTAGAGCGATTGCTGCACTCTTACCTGTTGCATATTGATATACATAGTAGTTGTAGTAGAAATGAGGGATACGTGCCCATTCTAAGCCGATTTCTTCATCAACGACCATATCTTCACCAAAGTATTGTTTATTTAAATTAAAGTACTCTTCTGACATACGTTCCGCAGTAAGAGCTTCCCCTTTTTGATCTAGTTCATGAATAATATGTTCAAATTCAGCAAACATCGTTTGACGAATAATTGTACCACGGAAGCCTTCTAACCAATGATTTAGAATGTAAATACGTGTTTTTGGATCATCGATTGTTTTCAATAGATAATTATTTAGTAATTCTTCATTACAAGTTGAAGCAACTTCTGCTACGAAAATTGAGTAATCCCCATAAACGAATGGTTGATTGTTACGTGTGAAGTAACTGTGCACACTGTGTCCAAATTCATGTACAAGTGTGAATAGATTATCTAGATTGTTCTGCCAGTTTAATAAGATATATGGATTTGTACCATATGCACCTGATGAATATGCTCCACTGCGTTTTCCTTTACTTTCAACCACGTCTACCCAGCGATTTTTTAATGCTTGATCAATAATCCCTACATATTCGTCACCCATCACAGCTAACGCCTTCAACATATGATCTTTCGCTTGGTCATAAGTCATATCGATTTTAGATTCAGGAACTAATGGCGTGTAGACATCCCACATATGCAATTCATCGACACCAAGAACCTTTTTGCGTAATGAAATATAGCGATGCATAAGTGGTAAGTATTTGTGTATCGTTTCAATCAATTGATCGTACACTTTTTCAGGGATACTATTTGCAGACATCGCTGCTTGTCTTGCAGAGTCATATTTGCGAATACGAGCACTTACATTGTGTGCTTTTACATTACCTGTTAATGTAGTAGCAAATGTGTTTTTAAAGTTGCCATATGTGCCATACATTGCATGGAAAGCCGCTTCACGTACTGAACGATCTTTACTTTCTAAAAAGTGAACATAATTACCATGTGTTAATTGAACTTGTTCACCATCTTCATCCTGAATTGTTGGGAATTCTAAGTCCGCATTGTTTAACATGCTAAATGTATTGGAAGATGCACCTGTCACTTCAGACATTTGTGATAGGATTGCTTCTTGTTCTGCTGGTAAAATATGAGGACGTTCTTTATTGATCTCTTCAATTTCTTGTTTATATAATTTTAAATCTTCGTTTTGTTCTAGATATCCTTCAAGTACTGCTTCATCTAATGATAAGATTTCAGGAGTTAAGAACGATAGGCTTGTGGAAATTTGCGCATATAAAGTCTTTGCACGACTATCCATAGCTTGATAAGCTCCATTTGTTGTATCTTGGTCATTACGCATATGAGAATAAGCATATAGTCGTCCTAATTTACCATACACTTCATCACGGAAGCGTAAAACCGTAAGTAATGCTTCAGCTCCGTCTTTAATTGTTCCTTTATAGTTAGCAGCTTGTTTACCTAATTCGCTGATTTCTTTAAAGGATTCTTCCCATGCAGCATCTGATGCAAATATATCTTCTAGTCTCCAAGTTAACTCTGTAGGTACCTCTTCTCTTGTTAATACTTTGCTTTTTTGATTTTCAGCCATGTTATGACCTCCTCATATAATTTTTATCTAGAAACGAAGTTCTCTCATATTTTCTCAATTTTCTCAATGCTTTGCAAGAAATTGGACATATATATGCTCATATAATATCTTTTCAACAAATGGGCTATTAATTTTAGATATCTTTATGCCTTTTAATATTTTATTATAATTTCTTATTGATTCAATAGCTTGTTTATTTATAAATATATTTGGATACTTCTTCCTGAATTCATGAATGATATAAGAAGATATATAGGTAATGTCTTTTCCCCTTTCTTCTAAAAAATGTATCCATAATAACTGCCATTCCGCTTCAAAAACCGAAAATCCGAGCGATTTAGACACAGGAATACCGATGAATAGTGGCAAGTTTTTCAATTGATATCGCATGACATAACATGCGCGTAAAAAGGGATCTTGTACGCCATTTTTACTTATAAGTAATCTACTCTTTAAAAATTGTAATCTAGTTTTCTTCCAGATCTGCCAATAGCTCAAGAACTCTTGTTCAGTGGGTGCTTCTACTTGTAAGAATGGAAAACGTTGTGCATTACTCGGTAAATACTTGACCAATGTAATAAACCGATATCCTCCAATTGGCATCAAATAGGAAAAATACACAAAATTACTTGCTTCGGCATCAAAAGTAATGATATGCGCTTGTTCTTGAATGTATGAGATAAATTGTTGTTTAAATGGGGATAATTTAATTTGTTGAATACCGTTTCTATATGATTGATTATTGTTGGGGGTTTTTAATATCCAGATTGGCTTTATATTTGCTTGACGATAACCTTTTGTACGACTTTCCATTTGGGGGATAGAGATCGTACTACATTGAAATTCAATGGCAAACCGCTGACGCCCACTCTCGATTAAAATGTCTGGCCTTTGTGCTAACTCTTGCAGGTAGGCTTCAAGATGAACGGTCAGCTTCAGTTTTTGAAACATTTCGTATAATTTCTGTTTACCTAATAAGTGTTCAGCAGTCTCTCCTTCTGAAAAGGAACCTAGGCACTTACTCTTTTTTTGATGTGCAAAATGTGGAATCATAATTTGTCCAATTTTCAAATGAACAGATTCTTCACATTGTGGGCAGAAAAACTGCTCTTTTTTTCTAAGCTCTTTCAATTTGTCTTTCGTATCTTGCCTTGTTAATACAATTAACTCCTTGTTAGAATTGAATGCTGTTAAAATGTGATCACCTCCAAATATAATTCTATGAATTTTCTGATATATTCGCAACTATTATGATTGTTCAAAAGTAATTTTTAAATAACACAAAGGAGTGACTAAAAAGTAAATTTCAATACTTTTTAGTCACTCCTTCTCTATTTATTCATTAAAAAAATTTACGGACCGTTTCAAAACAATTTTCTGCCATTATTGGTTTTCCGTATTCTTCTAACAAATGAATTGTAGTGTCTGCCTCTTCAGCACTTTCACAAATGACACTCAAATAATTCTCTAGTTCTTCTATTGTACACTCTTCATCGAAATCAACATGCAGATAATACTTGCCATTTAATTCATATAACGAATTTTCGAACTTTGCTTCTGCTGGCATTCTATTGGCGATATCAATGATATCTTCAAAATCATTCAGCACAAACGTGTATCCGTCTAGATATTCATCCTCATCGCCGAAGATTTCCTCAAATTCATGAGGTTTGAGATCCATGCCGTTAAATGCATTTTCAAAAAACTTTCTTTTATCTTCTAGATTTGCGGGGAGATCCAATGTTCCATCTTCAGAAAACTTGGCTGTAGTTACTGTTAACTCAAGCCCATTTTCTTTGGCTACGACTTGAATCCATAACGGACCATCCATTTCAAAATCTATATCATCATTAATTTCTTCCATCATTACCCAGAAGAGTTCTTCGCCTTTATCTCGGTTATACCATATTTCGTCTTTTGTAAATCCGAGTTCTTCAATGTCAAGATAAGAAATGAAGAGTTTTAGTGTATTCTCGTTAATGCGCTCCATATCCATATTACACAACTCCCTCCGGTCACTACTTCTTAAAAGATTTGTCTGTTAGCCAGATTATTGAAGGTGTACCCTTTAAACAGCGTCTCTTACTATTGTATGACGATATGGCGAAAAATGAAAAGAATAAATCTTAAGAAATAACAATAGTATATGAAATATAATAGAGTATGTTTACAAAAACAAGTAAAATACACTAATTCGTAATAATTTAAGGTCAATACTATTTTGCTATTATGTAAAAAATCATCCAATTCACTTTTATTCCCATCAAATACAAAAAATAAACAAAAAAGCTAAAACCCCATTTACAAAAGGAGTTCTAGCTTAGCTTGTACATATGTCATTGAACTATGCGGTTAGTTAACCATTTTTTGAGCTTCTTGTAATTGGTATGCACGTACTTTACGAGGCAAGAAACGACGAATTTCATCTTCGTTATAACCAACTTGTAAACGTTTTTCGTCTAAAATAATTGGACGACGTAATAAACCTGGATTTTCTTGTATAAGTTCATATAAACGTTGAAGTGGCAATGATTCTAAATCCACTTTAAGTTTTTGAAAAATTTTCGAACGAGTCGAAATAATTTCATCTGTTCCATCTTCAGTCATTCGCAAAATTTCTTTAATTTCACTAATGCTAAGTGGCTCTGCAAAAATATTTCGTTCTTTATATGGAATTTCATGTTCTTCTAACCATGCTTTTGCTTTTCTACAGGAAGTACAACTTGGTGAGGTAAATAATGTTACCATCATATCTAACACAACCTTTCAAATGTGGTTTAGTTATATAAACATTTATTATTTTTAAATTAGAATTACTCTAATAAAGAGGTCTAACAACATTATACAACAGATTGATTCTTTTGGATATACAATAAAATGAAATAATTTCAACTGATTTATGACTAATTATTCTATTACTTTAAGCTTTTCAAGTTTTCCGTATAGAGTAATTCTCACTTACATATTTAATATTCCCAAATTTTATAGCTTTTAAACATTTAAATCTAATTTAAAATTTTCTCATTTAGCATTTTGAATTGAAAATAACCTGCGTTCTATTATATTTACGTTTAATGGTTCAAAAAGTTTCAATTTTCCTTATAAAAATAGTTGGAATTTGTATCGATTTTTTGTTTTATGTATGAAGCAATAACGAATGGCATACAATACAAGCAGCGTGAAAACTTGATATTTAAATTGAGTTATATTATAATTTCCACAATAAAGTGAAACTTCAATCAGTGGGGTTTTACCCCAATGATTGTTAGTTGAACCAATCGGGCATTTACAGGCAGTTATCTCCCACCTATGCTTTTTCGAATTTTCTAAAGCATTGAGGTTGAGTCTACTGCCCGTTAATGCGGGATAAATAGTAAAACGAAGACGAAGAGTAGTACTTATAGAAAGTATGTCAAGAGAGTCTGTGGAAGGTGTGAACAGATCATACACTATGGGGAATGGACTTCCGAGTTGGCTTTATGAACCACTTTGTTAGTAGTGAAGCTCGTTTTTCTCACGTTACGAGATTGAGTGGTCGATTTATTCGACAAGCTTGGGTGGTACCGCGGATTTCAAAACATCATTCGTCCCTATTAGGGATGCATGATGTTTTTTTATTTTAAGGAGGAATTTCAATATGAAAAGAATTTTTTCAGGTGTTCAACCAACAGGCGTTATTACACTAGGCAACTATATCGGTGCATTCCGCCAATTCGTGGAATTGCAAGATGACTATGATTGCATCTTCAGCATTGTAGACCAACATGCTATTACTGTACAACAAGATCCAGAAGAACTAAGCAAAAGTATTCGTACACTAGCTGCAACGTATCTTGCTGCAGGAATTGACCCACATAAGTCAACATTATTTATCCAATCTGAAGTACCTGCACATGCACAAGCTGGATGGATTTTAACTTGTACTTCTTATATTGGTGAACTAGAACGTATGACTCAATTCAAGGACAAATCAAAAGGCAAAGACGCTGTATCAGCTGGATTACTAACTTACCCACCTTTAATGGCAGCAGATATTTTGCTTTATAACACGGATGTCGTGCCAGTTGGTGAAGACCAAAAACAACATCTTGAAATCACACGAGATTTAGCAGAACGCTTCAACAAACGCTATGGGGATACATTTAAAATCCCAGATATTCATTTACCTAAAAATGGTGCTCGTATTAAATCATTACAAGACCCATTGAAAAAAATGAGTAAATCCGATGAAAACAAAAAAGCAACAATTCGCATTTTAGATCCTGCAAAAGATATTGAGAAAAAAGTAAAATCTGCGGTTACAGATTCTGAAGGCATTGTGAAATTTGATACAGAAAACAAACCAGGTGTCTCTAACCTATTAACAATTGAAGCTTCTTTAACTGATGTTTCTATTGAAGATGTAGTTGCAAAATATGAAGGTCTTGGTTATGGTGCATTCAAAGCTGGTGTTGCCGAAAGTATCATCAACCATTTAACGCCAATTCAAGAAAGATTCGCTGAATTAATCAATTCACCTGAATTAGATCAGATCCTTGATCATGGCGCAGAAAAAGCAAATGCTATTGCTAGCGAAACGATTGCTAAGATGGAGACTGCGATGGGCTTGGGTAGAAGAAGACGCTAATCATACCGATCCATGATGCAATGAAGATTTTAAAATCAACAGATTGTAAGATAAATGTAAAGATGGATGTCCAACTGTATCCTAATGCATGATAGTTTAAGTATAAAATCATGTGGGTGGATGTAAGAACGATTAAGCCGTAACATATTAGAAAAATTAATATTCTCATCGAAACGATCCTTTTCTATTTTTTACATTCTATGTGGAAAAGCCTTTCTCTATTCATGAGAAAGGCTTTTGCTATTGTTTAAGTATTTTTTTATATTACTACTCAAAAAAGAGTTGGCTCATTTATCTGAACCAACTCTTTTTTTGATTATAAATTTATTCGTTGTAATCTAAGGGCATTTAATACGACGGATACAGAGCTGAATGCCATTGCGGCTCCTGCTACCCATGGCGCAAGAAGTCCTGCTGCTGCGATTGGAATGCCGATGATGTTATAGGCAAATGCCCAAAATAGATTCTGTTTAATATTGCGCATTGTTTTACGACTTATTAGGATTGCATCTGCAATACGGTTTAAGTCTCCACGAATGAGCGTTATATCGGCAGCTTCTATTGCAACATCTGTTCCTGTTCCAATGGCCATCCCGATATCTGCGGTTGCAAGTGCAGGCGCATCGTTAATACCATCCCCTACCATCGCTACTTTTCTGCCTAAATCTTGTAGTTTTTTTACTTCATTTGCTTTGCCTTCAGGTAATACCTCTGCAATAACTTGATTTACACCTACTTCTTGGCCAATTGTTTGTGCGGTAAGTTTGTTATCTCCAGTCATCATAATAACGGTATTTCCCATTTCTTGTAGACGGCGAATAGCTTCTTTTGATGTCTCTTTAATCGTATCTGCTACTGCTACGATCCCCGCGAATTGGCCATTAATCGCTACCAAGCATCGCTGTTTTACCGTTTTCCTCAAGTTGTTCCATTGTTTTTGCCATGCTTCCGATATCGATTCCAAATTGTTGCATTAGTTTTCGAGTACCAATCACTATACCTTGACCAGAAACAGTTGCTTGAACGCCGAAACCAGGAATTGCTTCAAAAAATTGAACATTACCTAAGCTAATTCCTTTATCTTGAATACCTTTTACAATGGCTTCTGCTAATGGATGTTCAGATTGATTTTCAGCTGCACCGATTAAAGATAAAAAATGTTCTTCTTCTTGATCTGGTGCTACAATGACATCTGTTAAAACAGGTTTACCGTGAGTAACTGTACCCGTTTTATCTACAACCACTGTATCAATGCCTTGCGTTTGTTCTAGATATTCTCCACCTTTAAATAGTATTCCGAACTCAGCTGCTCGCCCCGAACCAGCCATAATCGAGGTTGGTGTTGCTAAACCAAGAGCACACGGACAAGCAATCACAAGTACTGAAATTAGTGCTTCAAGTGCTTGCGTAAATTCACCTGGTCGTACCCATAAAATCCAAACAAGGAATGTAATCATTGCTATTCCCACTACAATCGGTACAAATACCCCAGAGATTTTGTCTGCTAAACGTTGAATCGGAGCTTTTGATCCTTGTGCATCTTCTACGACTTTAATAATCTGTGCAAGCGCTGTGTCCCGCCCTACTTTGGTTGCTTTCATTTTAATGAAACCATTTTTATTGATCGTTGAGCCAAATAGTGTATCTCCTTGTTTTTTGTCTAATGGAAGACTCTCACCTGTTAACATCGATTCATCTACAGAAGTCATTCCTTCTATTACTTCACCATCTACTGGTATTTTTTCGCCTGGCTTTACTAATAGAATGTCTCCCATCACAACTTCAGCTAATGGAATTTCTTTTTCTACACCATTTCTTTCAACAGTTGCCGTATTCGCTTGCAGACCCATTAATTTTTTAATAGCTTCTGAAGAATGGCCTTTTGCTTTTGCTTCAAACAATTTACCTAAAAGAATTAACGTAATCAGTACCGCACTTGTTTCGAAGTAGAGGTGCGGCATATGGTGTGCTCCGCTTGAAACAATAGCTTGATAAACACTATAGAAATAAGCGGCTGAAGTCCCCATGACAACAAGTACATCCATATTGGCACTACCATTTCGTAAAGCCTTATACGCACCAACATAAAATTGTTTTCCGATGATAAATTGAACAGGTGTTGCAAGGATCATCTGCACCCAAGGATTCATTAACCAATTCGGTACATATAGAAACGATGTAAATGAAAAATGGCCAACCATCGTCCAGAGTAATGGCAGAGAAAAACATGCTGATATGATAAATTTTAATTGTTGTTTTTTGATTACTTTAGCGCGAATGTCTTCTGTTTCTTGCGATTCTTCTTTTAGATGTGCACCGTAACCTAATTTTTCAACTTTTGCAATGATATCTGAAATGGCTAATTCAGAAGGGTTAAATTCAACCGTTGCCTTTTCTAATGCTAAATTGACATTTGCAGATGCGATTCCTTCCATTCGGTTTAATCCTTTTTCTATACGAGTGGCACAAGCTGCACATGTCATCCCTGTAATATCTAACTCTGTTTTTTGTTTCACGACGCCATAACCTAATGCCTCAATTTTCTTCTCAAAATCTGCTTCACTAAGTTTTGCAGGGTCATATTGAATCGATGACTTCTCAAGCGCTAAGTTTACATTCGCTTGTTTGACACCATCCATTTTATTTAAACCTTTTTCAATACGCATCGCACATGCTGCACACGTCATACCTGTAATTTGCAAATTGGTTTCTTTAAATTCCGTACTCATCTTACTTACCTCCTTCTTCAATAACCATCATGTACATTGAAAATCTCAATTTATTCAAGAATAATTACGTTAAGTATACTGTATAGGGGTATATAGAAATTAATAAAATCTTGAAATCATAAAATTTTATTACAATTACACTGTACTATACCTGCAAGGGGTATGTAAAGGGAAATGTTTTATATGGCAAAGCAAAAAGTGATGATACTATTCTCTGTGCCAGCGTGCAAGAAAAGCATTTTGGGTGTTTGAAATTATTGTTACTTGCGATTTTTATCTGTTTACTTGCATTTTTGAATGGTTTACTTGCAATTTTGGCCGCTTTACTTGCGTTTTTGCGAAATTTACTTGTGTTTTCGATATTTTAAGTCCTCGATTGCTCTCTTTGTTCACGGTCCAGTTTTGGTTGGAGATCTATTTATCTCGTGTGGTTATAAATTTATAAAAAGTCAGCATAATAAAAAACCACAGGACAAATACGGCCTGTGGTTTTTAAAGTATATAATTTATTATCTATTAGATTTTTTTAAACAATAATGATGCATTATGGCCACCAAAACCAAATGAGTTACTTAATGCATATGAAATTTCTTGATGACGTGCTTCATTTGGGATGTAATCTAAATCACATTGTTCATCAGGAGTTTCAATATTCATAGTTGGTGGTAAAATACCTTCTTTTAATGCTAAAACAGAGAAGATTGCTTCAATACCGCCAGCTGCTCCAAGTAAATGACCTGTCATTGATTTTGTAGAGCTCATCGCTAATTTATAAGCATGTTCTCCAAATACTGATTTAACTGCCATTGTTTCAAATAAATCATTGTATTGTGTACTTGTTCCGTGCGCGTTAATATAATCAATTTGATTTGGCGCTACTTCAGCATCTTCAAGTGCATGTTGCATTGCACGAGCTGCACCTTCACCATCTGGAGCTGGTGCTGTGATATGATATGCATCACCTGTTGCACCGTAACCGATTATTTCTGCATAGATTTTAGCGCCACGTGCTACAGCATGTTCGTAATCTTCTAAAATGACAATACCTGATCCTTCACCAATAACAAATCCATCACGGTTTTTATCAAATGGACGTGATGCTGTTTGTGGATCTGGATTTAATGTTAATGCTGTATTTGAGCAGAAACCTGCAACGGCCATATTTGTAATAGGTGCTTCAGCTCCACCAGCAATCATTACATCTGCCTCACCGCGTTCAATTACTTTAAACGCATCACCAATTGAGTTTGTACCAGATGCACAAGCTGTAACAGTACATGAGTTAATGGCTTTTGCTCCAAAGTGAATAGATACTTGGCCTGCTGCCATATCAGGAATCATCATTGGTACAAAGAATGGACTAACACGACGTTGCCCTTTTTCGATGAAATTCATAAATTGTTGTTCGTATGTTTCCATACCACCAATACCTGAACCAATCCATACACCAGTGCGTAAACCTAACTCTGGTGTAATCTCTAAATTCGCATCCTCAACTGCCATAATAGAAGCAGCAAGTGCAAATTGAGTAAAGCGGTCCATTTTACGTGCATCTTTTCTAGCAATGTATTTCTCTATATCAAAATCTTTAACTTCCGCAGCAACTTTAGCAGGGAATTTTTCTTGATCTAGTCTTGTTAAAGGACCTACTCCAACTTTCCCTGCTTTAATATTTTCCCAAGTTGTTGAAATATCGTTTCCTAGTGGTGTTACTGCTCCAATACCAGTCACTACTACTCGACGTTTTGTCATGATTTTTATTCCTCGCTTCTTTTGAGTTATTTTCCCCATTTAATCGCTACTGCGCCCCAAGTTAAGCCGCCGCCAAATCCTACTAATACGATTAAATCATCATCTTTAATTTTACCAGCTTCTAATTCTTCTACTAGAGCGTTTCCGATAGAAGCAGCTGATGTATTACCGTATTTTTGGATGACTGTTGACATTTTCTCAGGTGGTAAATCTAAACGTTGTCTTGCTGCTTCCATAATACGAATATTTGCTTGATGCGGAATTAAATAATCTACATCGTTTTTTGTATAACCTGCTTTTTCGATTACATTTATTGCTGATTGGCCCATTTGACGAACAGCAAACTTAAACACTTCGCGACCATTCATCGCAATATGATGTTCTTCGTTTTCATAAAGGTATTTGCCACCTGTACCGTCTGCACCAAGTTCATAGGATATAATACCTCTTCCATCAGAAACCTTACCAATTACTGCAGCTGCTGCACCATCACCAAATAGTACTGCTGTATTACGGTCAGTCCAGTCTACAATTTTCGTTAACTTTTCTACACCTACAACTAAAACATAATCGTATGCATTTGATTCTATAAATTGTTTTGCAGTCACTAATCCATAGATATAACCTGCACAAGCTGCTGAGATATCCATAGCAGCTGCTTTCGTTGCGCCTAACTTTTCTTGAATCATACAAGCTACACTTGGAAATGGCGTATCAGGTGTAACTGTTGCTACAAGAATTAAACCTACTTGGTCAGCAGTAATACCTGCATTTTCTATTGCATTTTGGCAGCTTCGAATGCCATATCTGATGTATTTTGATCATCACTTGCTATATGTCTTTGCTCAATTCCCGTACGAGTGCGAATCCATTCATCTGAAGTGTCCATCATTTTTTCAAGGTCAAAATTTGTTATAACCTTTTCAGGAACACATCTTCCTACTCCAATAATTCCAGCATTCATGAGGTAGCGCCTCTCTTCTTTTATTATCAATTATTAGTATCTGGTCTTAATTATAACGAATTATTGTTTCCATTACAATAATTCTTCATCACTTTGCCATTTACCTCTTTAAAAGTTTGTTTTAATTTAGTCGTTTTGTGTGATATTATAGTATAGGTAGAAAAGTAAGTTAGAGGTGAAATAAATGAGATATATTATGTTAGTTATTTGGTCTGCACTATTAGTTTCTACATTAAACTATGTTGTCAGCTCCATCAACAATGTACCATTAGATGGCCCAGCTTTCACAAAAGGCTTATGGATTTCACTTGTAGTTTCTGTATTATTATTAATCGTTGATGCAGTAATTCCAAAAGATTCACCTAAAGAAATTGGTCATCAAGAATAATTAAAATCCTGCCCATTGCTGGCAGGATTTTTTCTTTTAAGAAGCTACCATATAATCTCTTATATGGTAGCTTCTTTTTTTTGCATTCATTATTCTAATTTGTAATCCGTAACAATACGAATAAACATTTCAATCGAGTTTGGGAATTCTTAAACTAAAATCAATTAGCTATTTGATTTTTCCACACGTGCATCTGTATGATCGCCATTCATAAAGACGATGACACGATCTCCTGCAGCTGCTTCACCTTTTAGTAATTCTTTTGCAACTAGTGTTTCGATATGACGTTGTACGAAGCGACGTAGTGGTCTTGCACCAAATGCAGGGTCTACTCCTTCTTTTACAACCCATTGCAATACATCATCTTCCACTTGCAATTCAATTTCTTGCTGACCAACACGTTTTTGTAGCAATGCAATATATTTCTTTGCAATTTCATAATATTGATCATTGGATAATGAATGGAACATGATAATATCATCTAAACGATTTAATAGTTCTGGTTTGAAATGTTGTTTTAATGCAGCCATGACTAAATCTTCAACTGCGTGTTCATTTTCTTGGTCTTTGATTTCCATTAAATAATTTGAGCCAATATTAGATGTTAAGATAACTACAGTATTCGTAAAGTTCACTGTACGACCTTGACTATCTGTAATACGGCCATCATCCAAAATTTGCAGTAAAATATTTGCTACATCTGGATGTGCTTTTTCGATTTCATCTAGTAAGACAACTGAATATGGGTTACGACGCACTGCTTCTGTTAATTGACCGCCTTCTTCGTAACCGATATAGCCTGGAGGTGCTCCGACAAGACGGGATACACTATGTTTTTCCATGTATTCAGACATGTCGATTCGGATAAAGTGATCTTCAGAATCGAATAGTTGGGCAGCTAAAGCTTTTGCTAACTCTGTTTTCCCTACACCAGTTGGTCCTAAGAATAAAAATGAGCCAATTGGTTTGTTCGGATCTTGAATACCAGCTCTTGCACGCCAAACAGCTTCTGTTACTAGACGTACTGCATCATCTTGTCCTACTACCCGTTCATGGAGTGTATCTTTTAAATGCAATAATTTTTCGCGTTCGCCTTCGACTAATTTTGTTACTGGAATACCAGTCCATCTTGAAACGATAGAAGCAATTTCTTCTGATGTTACATCTTCACGTAAAAGTCTTGTTTCATTCCCCTCTTGCAAAGAGTTTTCTAAAGCTTGTAACTCTTTTTCAAGCTCAGGAATTTTACCATGACGAAGTACTGCCGCTTTGTTTAAATCATATTGATTTTCCGCTTCTTCTAATTCTCGACGATATTTATTTAAAGTTTCTCGTTTTTCTTGGATTTTGTGCAATGAAGATTTTTCAGATTCCCATTGTTCTTTCATTGCTTTTGAAGATTCTTTTAGTTTTTCTAATTCTTCGCGTAATGCAACAAGGCGTTTTTTACTTGCTTCATCTTTTTCTTTCATTAATGCTTGTTCTTCAATTTCTAATTGCATTTGTCGACGCGTAACTTCATCCAATTCTTGTGGCATGGAGTCAATTTCTGTACGAATCATCGCACAAGCTTCATCAACTAAATCGATTGCTTTATCTGGTAAAAATCGTTCGGTTAAATACCGATTTGATAGTTCTGCTGCAGCTACAATTGCACGGTCATGAATTTTTACTGCATGGTATAATTCAAAACTTTCCTTTAAACCACGCAAGATAGAGATCGTATCTTCAACGGATGGTTCACGAACTAAAACTTGTTGGAATCGACGTTCAAGTGCAGGGTCTTTTTCAATATACATACGATATTCATCTAAAGTTGTTGCCCCGATACAGTGAAGTTCACCACGAGCTAACATTGGTTTTAACATATTGCCAGCATCCATGGCACCATCTGTTTTTCCGGCTCCTACAATCGTGTGAATTTCGTCGATGAATAAAATAATACGACCTTCACTTTCTTTTACTTCTTTTAAAACACCTTTTAAACGTTCTTCAAATTGACCACGGAAACTTGCCCCTGCAATCAAAGCACTCATATCTAATTCATAGATTAGATGATCCTTTAATCCTTCAGGTACATCTTTTTTCACAATTCGTTGTGCAAGTCCTTCAACAATTGCTGTTTTACCTACCCCCGGTTCACCTATTAATACAGGGTTGTTTTTAGTTTTTCGAGATAAGATACGGATCACATTTCGAATTTCTTGATCTCGTCCAATAACGGGATCCATTTTGCCTTTTTTAACTTCTTCTACTAAATTACGTCCGAATTGTTCTAATGGACTTTTTTGTTCTTCGTTATTCATTTGCATTTGCATAAGATCCAACTCCTTTGTTTGACCTTTATTGACCTTTTGATTACTTACATTATAGTTCCATGTTTTTTAAAAGTAAAGTGAAATGTTTGACCTTTTTTGACTAAACTATTTTATGAAAATCCTTTAAATTCCAAACGAAATGTGACATTTTCCAAACCTCCCTTTCATTCTAAATTCCTATGTTATAATGTAGAAAAATGAGTGAAGGTTGTAGATGATATGGACGTTTTGAATGAAAGTGAGCCATTCCCATCCAAATTAAGAAAGATTTTTGAAGAAAATGGCGCTATATTGAAAGTTTCAAAAGGGAACCACTTATGTTTAGAAGGAGAACCTATTAAGGAAATCTTCTTTGTTGTTTCCGGAAAAGTAATTGTATCCAAAGAAACGGTCAGTGGAAAAGAATTAACTCTTCGTATTTGTGATCAAAACGACTGTATTGGCGAAGGAATCATTTTTAGTAATACAGACAACTATCCATACACTGCAAAAGCATTAGAATCCGCAATCATACTGACACTGGATAAAAACTTATTTGAAATGTATTTAAGTCAGGAACCCTTTTGTTTAACTGAATGTATTAAATGGTTACAACTTCAAAACTTAAAATCACAAACAAAACTCCGTGATTTATTATTGTACGGAAAAAAAGGTGCACTATACTCTACACTTATTCGATTAACCAATACTTACGGTGTTCCTCAGGAAAACGGAGATATTGTCATCAACTACCCTTTGCCCAATTCTGCACTGGCAAATCTATGTGCAACTAGTCGCGAAGTCATCAATCGAATGCTACATGAATTAAAAAAGTTGAACATCGTATCATTTGATAAAAGCATGATCACTGTTCATAACTTAAACTATTTAAAGGAAGCATGTGAATGTGAAAATTGCCCTTTGAGTGTTTGTCGCATTGACTGATATTTAACATATACCCAAAAAAGCTTGGTACGATAGCGTACCAAGCTTTTTTTCTTTTAAAGATATGGTGATTGGGATTTATTTTTTAAATTAGGAGTACCTTTCTTATTTTTGATTAGCAATATTTAATCTACTATTGATATTGAAGCTCGTTAAATTTTTTATGTTTCAATTCCAGTACAATATCGCATTCTTTTGCAATTTCTCTTTCATGGGTGATGACGATGACACATTTACCTTGGTCATGCGCAAGTTCTTTAAATAATCGGACGATTTCTAAAGAATTTTGTTCATCCAAGTTACCGGTTGGTTCATCTGCCACAACAAGTTGAGCTTTACAGCACATTGCACGGACAATCGCTACACGTTGCTGTTGACCACCAGAAAGTTGCTGTACATTTTTCTGTGCTATTTTCTTTGTAATTCCTACTTTTTCGAGCATGGAAAATGCGTACTCTTTTCTATTGGCTTGCTTACTATGAGTAATTTCCATTGCGGTTACGATATTATCTACCGCTGACATATACGGAAGTAAGTTATAGGATTGGAATACAATCGATACATATTTATTGCGATAATTGGTCAAGCCAATCTTTTTCAATGATTTTCCTTCATATACTATTTCACCTTTTTTCGGAACATCTAGTCCCGCAATAAGGGAAAGAAATGTTGTTTTGCCTGATCCACTTGAGCCTAGAATACTGTATAATTTTCCATTTTCAAACGTTAAGTTAATGTCATCATACAGCACATCTTCCTTATTGTTATACCAATAATTCACATCTTTTACTTCTAACATTTGATCACCCTCTTATGAAATTAATATTTTTTTCGGTTGCATACGCATCACACCAATTGATGCAATGATGATGGCTAGGAAGCTAATAGCTAAACCAAAACCACCTAATTCAACTAGTTCTTTCAATGATAGTGTTATATTAAGATTTTTTATTTGTTTTGCCTCACTAGCATTCGTTGCGCCAAAGTTTGCAAATGCTCGTCGGGCACCCCAATTTCCGGTTTTTCCTTGACCTTGACCCTGGAATTGACCTGGTGCTCTTTGTCCCGGTCCCTCTTGGCCCCTTTGTCCATAAGAGGCTGAAACGGTCGTTGTAGCCTGTTGTTCTATAAGTTGTTTTCCAACCATATTTCCTACAAATTTGCCACTAACTCCCGCAATACATAAAGCAATTACTAAAACCACAAGCAATTCTGTAAAGAACTGACTAATAATTTTCTTTCGTTTTTCTCCAAGAGATAGCAATACTCCGATTTCATATTTACGTTCACGAATCATGAGAATAACGATTAGTGCTAAAATGACTGTACCTGCTACAGATACCAAAATGACAATCTTTTGAGCAAAGCTTTCTACGTTTGTTAAAGGTTGTACCATTTGTTGATATACTTGATCATTCGTTATTAAGCTATACGTATCTGTATCAAGTCCTGCCTTTTCAGCCTCTTTAACAAATGTATCCATTTTCTCTGGATTTGATAATGTATACACCACTGAATCTGCAGTATCTTTGTAGTCAGAACCTTTCATTTTATTTGCTAATGTATACGACGTGTAAATTGCATTATATGGATTTAATGCTTCTATACGCATACTTCTTTCATCAGCTGTTTCAGAAGTTTTATAAATTCCAACCACTTTTAATTTGTAAACCGTATCTTCATTTTCCGCATTTGTTACTTTAATCGTATCCCCTATAGAAATATCATTTGCTTTTGCTAAATTTGTTTCGATTACAGCTTTATTTGTACCTTCATCTTGAGCTGTGATCCCAACACCTTTAATTATTTTTGCTGTACCACTAGTAAATTTACTTGCAGTTGCAGTTGAGTTTGTCCCTTGAATCGTGATGTCACCTGATGACATTCTCATCATTCGCATACCACCAGCTGGTCCTCCTTGTTACTATTTTGACTATTCCCCGATTCATCTGTACTTGAGTTATCATCAGAAGAAATTGCATCGAAGGATTTTGCATTCACTGATGTAGATGATGAAATACTATAGGATGAAACATTGTCTAATTTAGCTAGAATATTTACCGTTTTCAAATCAACTGGAGTAATAGAGAAACTACCGGGATTTGGATTGTCACTCTTGTTATTAGACGAATTGCTTTCACTAGATGAGTTAGCTTTTTTAAAAGCATTCTTCATATTGGTAGTGAGCGTTACCGTCGCCCCCATACTCTTCTTAGCATCTTCTGTTGCTTTAAGTGAAGCACTTTGAATGGTTAATCCTGCTAAAATGAATATTAATATCGCTGAGAACACAAAAGTTAATAGAAGGGTCCTCCCTTTTTTTGCTTTTGTACTATAAAAAGCACGTTTTATAAAATTCACTTCATATCCTCCTCATTTGTTTAAGACTTCTTATTTTTTTGATCATCATGAAGTTCCAATCCGAGCTCGTACTAATTGAAAACATCCATGCCTATCTTGTTTACAAATAAAGTATATAAAGTGAATGTATCAGGAAGATGTCAAAGCAAAAAAAATACGCCATATCTTTTTTAGATATAGCGTAATATTAAAAAATCAGTGAGGACAATGCTATTCCTCACTGATTAAGTATTTTGTATGTTATCGAATGCCTAGAGCCATTTTAGCATAGCGAGACATCATATCTTTTGACCAAGGTGGATTCCAAACAACATTTACATCGACATCTTTTATTTCTGGAATATCGGCTAAAGCTGTGCGGATTTGATCAACAATAATTGGACCTAATGGACAGCCCATTGATGTTAGTGTCATTGTGATTAGACATAACCCTTCATCATTTAAATCTACATCATATACTAATCCAAGATTCACGATATCAATACCAAGTTCTGGGTCAATGACATTTTCTAAGGCGCCCATAATGTTTTCTTTTAAATCTGCGTCCACGATGTTTCCCCTCTCTTTACAGTGTATACTTCATCATAACATTACTATTCTTTTATGCCAAATGGTCAGCAAGCCACTTTGTCGCAGCAAGCATGCCAGAGCGATTCACTTTATGACCAGCTGATTTTTCTACGATGAAAGCTAAGTCATTTGGATGTTCTGCATAATCTTGTTGGATGTTTTCATAAAATGCATAAGCGGGAGCAAATGGTACCATATGATCTTTTTTACCGTGCCAAAATAATACAGGTCTTCCCGCCATAGCTTCTGGATGTTGACTCATATCAAAATAAGCTTAATGTTGTTAACATTTTATCTAACTCATTTTCAGTTAAAGGAATTTTAAAGCCTCTCTCTTCTATTTCAGCTATTTGTTCTTTCGCTAATTCGACGTAGGCTGGAGCACCCATCATGACTGCTGCTGTTTTAATCCATGGATATACAGTAAGACAACCCATTGTCACAATTGCACCCATCGAAGTTCCAGAAAGAGCGATTTTATCAGTAGTAAGGTATCCTCGTTCTTTTAATTGGTCATACAAATACTTCACTTCTTCGATTGAAGTTAGTACGATTTCCCAAAAACGTAGACTAAGCTGAATTTTATCCAAATGATCTTCACGATCTCCATGTAAAAGGGCATCTGGCATGATCACACGAATACCTTTGTTTACAAGCTGATAAGCATAATGGAGATTATGTTCTTTTGCACTCTCAAAACCGTGTAAAAATATCACTACCGGTGACTTTTCATTAACTGTTTCTTCATTATATATATGAAGTAAAGGGATACTGCCCCAAATCTCTTGGTCGACTTTCAATTCATTCACTCCCTTATTTCTATATAGCAATGGTAACAAAAAATAGAAACTGTTACAAAACTTTGACTAGTAGCTTGTAGAAAGGATAAACTTTAGGTAAGTAAATCTCCTTGAATGGACATTTCTTTCATCGATCTAACAAATATGTATTACCTAAATTTCAGGAAAGATAAAGTGAAACTTCAATCAGTGGGGTTTTCTCCCACTGATTGTTAGTTGAACCAATCGGGCTTTTACGGGCAGTTTATCTCCCCCTATGCTTCTTCAAATTTTCTAAAGCCTTGAGGTGGAGTCTTACTGCCCGTTAAAGCGGGATAAAAACTAGCAGATTAAGGAAGGGCGTGTTACAAATGGTACAACCCCATTTGATTGTTTTAGATTTAGATGGTACTCTATTAACCGATGAAAAAGTGATTTCTGACAAAACAAAGCGTACGATTTTAAAGGCAAAAGAAGCAGGTCATGAAGTGATGATTGCGACTGGACGTCCTTATCGTGCGAGTAAAATATATTATCATGAACTAGGCTTACATACACCAATTGTGAATTTTAATGGTGCGTTTGTCCATCATCCATTAAATCAAAATTGGCACACTGTACACAGTCCGATTGATTTGAAAGTCGTAAAAGAAGTAGTTGAATCTCTAAATCGTGATCAATATGAAAACTTGATTGCAGAAGTAATGGATGATGTATATGTGCAATACCATGATGAAAAATTACTCAATATTTTTAGTGTGGGCGACCCGAAAGTTACGACTGGTGAGTTGAAGAATTATTTAAAAGATAATCCTACCAGTTTACTAATTCAATCGAATGAAAGTAATGTTCCTCTTATCCGGAAGTATTTAGCTGATACAAAAGCGGAGCTTATTGATCATAGACGTTGGGGAGATCCTTTCCCAGTCATTGAAATTGTAAGACATGGTTTGAACAAAGCCGTTGGTCTCTCTCATGTTGCAAAGGATTTAGGGATCCCACGTGAGCGTATCATTGCTTTTGGCGATGAAGACAATGATTTAGAAATGATTGAATATGCAGGTGTCGGTGTTGCGATGGGTAACGGAATCGGTCAACTAAAAAATATTGCCAATGAAATTACCAAGTCAAATAATGAAGATGGAATCGCAGAAATTCTTATTGATCGTCTTCAAATTTAGAAATTAGGGGGATAAAGTAATGAAGATATTCGCTGATAGCGCCTCTGATTTACCCAAGTCTTTTTACGAACAAAACAATGTCAAAATTATTCCTTTACGTGTCCAAATGAATGGCCAAGAGTACGATGATGTAATTGGTATCGAAATTCAAGATATCTATAATGCGATTCGACAAGGAGATTTGCTCAAAACTTCCCAAGCTTCTCCTGAACGCTTTTTAGAAGAATTTAAAGCACTTGGCCAATCTGGAGAAGAGGGTATCTATATTGCCCTTTCCTCTCAACTATCAGGTACCTATAGCACTGCTGTTATGATGGCAGAACAAGTGAAGGAACAATATCCTGATTTAAAACTAACCATTATCGATTCCAAATGTGCATCATTTGGAATTGGTTTACTAGTAAAAGAAGCAGTTCATTTACGCGAAGTAGGTTTTCATGCTGACGAAATCGTAGACAAGATTCGTTTCATGGCTGATCATATGGAACATCTATTTACAGTAGAAGATTTAGATTATCTAGCAAAAGGTGGACGAGTTTCTAAAGCTAGTGCATTTATCGGTGGACTATTAAGCATTAAACCTTTACTAGATGTGGAAGATGGCAAACTCGTACCAATCGAAAAATTCCGTGGTCGCAAGAAAGTCATGAAACGAATGATCGAACTCATGAAAGAACGCGGTAATTCTTTATCAGAACAAGTTATCGCCATCACACATAGTGATGATCTTGAAACTGCCGAAGAAATGAAAGCATTAATCATTGAAAACTTCCATCCAAAAGCAGTGGAAATTCATCAAATTGGCTCTGTCATCGCAGCTCATACAGGCATAGGTACTATCGCTGTATTCTTCCTAAACAAACTTCTCCCAGAATAATAAACTAGTAGGTTAATGTGAAAAGTCCCTTGATTTCATCGAAGAAATCAAGGGACTTTTTATTTTTATGCGTTTTTATTTCTGCGACCTCTACGTAATAATGCAACGATAAAGCCAATAAATAATACATATACAATGCCAAGTGCAACCATATATGGAATATTAATACCTTTGTGTTCAGTTACTTGGTAAAGTTCTACAATTTCACGTTCTACTACTAAATTGTACTTGCCATTATCAGCTTGTCTGACAATATCATTTCCAAATAAACCACGAAGCTCTTTGTTTTTCCCTACTATAGATGGATCCAATTGATACTTTTGCGTCTTATCTGTATTGTTCACCATCACTATCCATTTTTCTTTATCCGAATAACGCTCATAAACCATTAAACCATTTTTGTTTTCTAATAATTTATATTTACCTGTGCGAAGCGTTTCTGATTTGTTACGGATTGATTGAACATCACCAATATAAGAAATGATATCTTCTTTTGTTCGGAAGTCCATTGGTGCATGGGTTTCTGTTGCTTTTACACCATTTTGGGCAATTTCAGTACCGTATGTAACCATTGGCACACCTGGTAATGTTAAGATCGTTCCAACTGCCATTTTAATACGTGTTGGTGGAAACATATTTTCCGTAGCAGCAGCATGGGTAAAACGAGCACTCTTCAAATCGTCAATCATCAATGTATCTGGTTTTTGCGATTCATTATTTTCATACGCTTTGAATGGTTCTTCCATTTTAGATGAATCTTGGTTTACAGTTTTGAAGATGGATTGAAATATATCAATCGTTTGTCGATTATATTGTAAATCAAAATTTGCATCACTTTTTTCATTTGAAATAACATATAGTTTCGGATTTTGATCTTTGATTGCTGCAATCATTTTATTGATGAAGGCTGGATCAGCATTACCTAATTGTGTTAAGCGAATGCCATCTACATTATATTTCCCCACAAAATCTACAACGGCTTGGATTAATGCTTGTTGCACTTCTGGATTATTTGTATTCCAGTTAATTCGGCCATTATTAGTTGCTGTATACCAGTCCTTATGATTATTTTGTAATGTCCAAACATGGTCTTTGCTGACATTATTAATCGGGAAATCAATCATTGCCTTCATCTTGTTTTTGTGAAGATTATTTATTAACGACTTAAATTCTTTACTAGTACCAAAATGGCGTTCAATCTTACTGTAATCAACTACAGCATTCCCATCATATGTAGCAGATGAAAAAATGGGTCCCATCGAAATGATGGTGAAACCTAAATCCTGAAAATAACTTAACTTCGTTTCAATCCCAGCAAAATCGCCACCATGAAATGCTTTCGGATCTTTTGCATTAATATTGTAGTCATTTTCCACACTCTTATCGAAAAAACGATCGACTAGTACATCGTATATACTTTCATCTTTTATTTGATGACTTGTTTTTTCTTCCGCATGTGCAATCGTTGTTGTGCCAACTGTTGAAGCTAACAACGCTGAAGCCACAACTGTGCTTATCCATTTTCCAACGTTCACTTTGAAGTCCTCCTTTTGCAGAACTGTCCAAAATAATTTTAACAAACCATTTCAAATCTCTCCATGCTTTCCTAAGAAAAGCACCAACAATTTCGTCAAAACTGTGTCATGTACCTTACACACACTTGTTTCAATTAAAAATCTGCTACTACCTGAAATCGGATTAAATTCGTTTTCTGAGCAGGAGCCTTCAATAATTCTATATCAATAAACATAGACATACACAATTTTATACAAAAAAAACTTCAAATTCTACTAAGACTTTAATAAATTGCCCAAAATAAAAACACACCCCAACATAATCAGGATGTGTCAAATGGAATAATCTTTTCCTACCAGAATTTCATACCTAGTGGTAGATGTAAGCCCATGTATAAAGTAAAGAGTAAGAAAATCACAAATAGTGTCCAAAGTACACCAGTAGATTTGCTTTTTTCTTTTCGGACCAATACCATTTCCATCATACCAATTACTAGAATACCACCTAGTAATTTTAATCCATATTGCATAGCCATTGTACCAGCCATTGCAGAGCTGAATAATATTCCACCTGTGATTAGAATCAAGATGTAGAATACACGTAATATCATATGTGTCACTTTTTGTCCTTTAGAGCCTGTTTTCATCGACGCTGAGACAAAGAATAAAATGATTGCGATTACAATCGAAGTTAAATGCATGTGTATCATTTTCAAATCCTCCATATTAAATTTTACTAGTCACATTTATCCTATCAAAACAGTAAGAACTATACAAATATAACAGACCGGTGGAAAACTACTTCCACCGGTCTCTTGTCAAAAATGTGAATGATTCAATCTAGCATCTTATTCAAAACGGTTCGCTAAAGTACCGATTCCTTCAATTGAAACTTTTACAACGTCCCCAGATTTAAGATATTGTGGAGGATTCATCCCTTTACCTACACCAGCTGGCGTTCCTGTTAAGATGACATCGCCAGGTTCTAAAGTTACGATTTTAGAAATTTCTACAATGAGGTCTTCTACTGTATGCATCATGTGACTAGTTGAACCATTTTGGCGAACTTCATCATTTACCTTTGTTACAACTGTTAAATTTTGTGGATTAGGAATTTCATCTTTCGTTACTAAATATGGTCCCATTGGGCATGAACCATCTAGACTTTTTCCTAAGAAAGTATTGTTTATGTTTATCTTGTAAATCACGAGCAGTAATATCATTGGCGATTGTATAACCAAAAACATAATCAAATGCTAAATTTTTAGGAATGTTTTTTCCTTTTTTAGCAATGACAACAGCCAACTCACCTTCATAATCTAATTGTGAAGTGACATCCGCATGCAATGATAATGTTTGTTCATCAGCTGCAATAGAAGTTGGAGCTTTTGTAAATACAATAATATCTTCTGGTGCTTGTTCAGCACCCATTTCTTTTGCATGTTCATCATAGTTCTTACCAATGCAAATAATGTTTTTCGTAGTACGTGGGATTGGAGCTAACCATTCGATTTCAGTAAAGTCGTGTTTGAATTGTGATGGATCTTCTGATTGTTGTGCAGCGCTTACTAGTTTACGAGTTTGTTCGACAAATTCATAACCATTTGTCGTACCTTCTACAATCGTAGTCGCATAAGAAGGGAGTACTTGAAGCGTTTCTTGAATTGCTAAAACGTCCCAAACAGCTTCTTCTTTTTTTACTTTTGGACCAAAACTTAAAACATCGTTATAACGAAAAGATAAGATTTTCATGAATATTAGCACTCCTTCTTTTTTTATCATGATACAACATTTACAGATTTATTTCCTCTTTTTTTAGTACGGATTTTCCATAAGTTATTCTCTTCCATACTGCTTCAATCGGTCCTTGATTAAAGACCATAAACCAAATGGTAGCAAAAACCAATTGAACCATGTAAATTCCAACAGCTAACAAAGTAGCTGTATCTATGCCAATTTTGCCGTAAAGGCCTAAACCAAAACGATAAAAGATTAGTGTACCGATAATGGATTGCATGAGATAAATGGTTAACGACATCCGACCAGTTTTCGCCACAGGTGATAATACTTTGGTGGCGTAAGGAATACAACAAATCAAGACAATAATACTTGCATAACCTACTGTTAAAACAGGGCCTCCAAAATAGGTTTGAATATAATCTAAAAAGAAATTACGATTCATTGTATAGGGCAAGGATTTCAAATAAACCCCAATAGGAACCATAATCACTGCAAGTATGCTCCATAACAGCCATTTACTTTTTGCCTTTTCGACCAATTGCCATTTAGAAGCAGCCGCTCCAATTAGCATATACGGTAAAATTGTAAACAATGCCATAATCCACATAGACGGAGAAAATTGAATGGACAAATCTGCTAAACGCTGCATAAATGCATCAGTCCAAGAACCTCCGCCATATGCTTTAATCGCTCCCTCTACCGATTGAATATCTACAAATTGATCAGGATCAGTATTTCCTCCATCTACTAAAGAAGCAAATCCAGATAGCAATGCCATTAATCCATTAATCCCCATATAGAAGATTAAACCAATCGCAAGTAAAAACCCTGGTCGTAAGCGAATAAGTGTAATCAATACAAAGCCACAAAAAGCATACGTCATCAAAATATCTCCCCACCAAATGAAAAAGGCATGCAACATTCCAATGATGAAAAGTACGATTAGACGTTTACTGCTCAATTTATAAAAAGAATTACCTAATTGTTTTGCTTTTGAATATTGCATCGCCAGCCCATAGCCAAATAACATTGAAAATAATGGATAAAAACTTCCTTGCACGAAAATATCTAGCCAGCGGTGATATTGCTTATCTGCAGGGATTGTAAACCACGATTTCAAATCAATATGTGGCAGAGGTGTGCTAAATGCAAACATATTTACTAGTAAGATGCCTAACAAACTGATGCCACGAAGGATATCTAATGTATCAATTCGTTGTTTACTAGTTGTTGGTGTACTGCTATTCACTTATATTTTCCTCCTACAATTGAACTGACTGCATTGCATCAAATGCATAAATAATTTTTTCGTGTACATTGATTTTTAAAATTTCCTCTAATGCCCTTTTATATAATGAAAGTTGTACACCATATCGATCAACCATGACTTCTCGCAATCCATCTTTTGTTTTCATACTTGGTTGAATCCGATCGGTCTTATAATCGAGCAAAATCCACTTTCCATCTACATCTTTTAGTAAACAGTCGACTACCCCTTGAACAATTTGTGTATCACCATCTTGATCCTCAAGACTTATTGTAAAAGGCATTTCACGAAGTAATTCTGTTGCTCCCATAAATCGATGGCCTATTTCAGTATTAAAAAAGGCAATGATTTTATCTGCCTGTACACAAGACCCTTCTTCTTCCGTTAATAATTGACGCTCCACCAAAGTCTGAACAAATTGTTGAACCGCTTCTTTATCATGTAGTCCTTCTTGAGAGACATGCTGCATAACAGTATGCATCGCCGTACCAATTTCTGCAGCTGTTAATGATTTCTTTTGTAAAAACGCTGGTCTAGTTGCTACCCTTTGCTGACTAGCTGCTGTTTTAATAAATAGCTCTGGCTCTTCCTGTGCTTCTAAATGTTGCAAACGTTTTAGCTCACTAACAGATGTTTTAGAACGTTTTGTAATAGCACGTTCGAAGGCATATGGCGTATCAAAGCGATGCTGAATTTCTTTTAAAATCGCTTCGTCCACTACAGGCTCTACTTCAATGAGTTCCTCTTCTTGAATCGCTTCTACATTTGCTACTTTAAAATCATCCGTATCAATAACGGTTAACTTCCAATGTGATTGCTCTGAATGATCTTCTTCATTTCCTTCAAAATCCGGATGTCTTGCAAATGCTGGTCCAATCCAGTCTAAATAACTTTTTGCTTTTGCTCTGATATAATCTGGAAGCATCTCACCTTTTGGAATTCTCTTAGCATCCATCCAGGTTTTTTTTGTCTTTTCCCAATCTTTCACTGTACCAACTAAATATAATTTTTCTTTTGCTCTTGTCATAGCTACATATAAAATACGCATTTCTTCAGATTTCATCTCTAGCGTTTTCTTCTCAATCATTGCAAGGAAAGGTAAAGACGTATATTGAATTCGTTTTTCTGGATCAATCATTTTAACAGCTAATCCGAATTCTTGGTCAAATAAATAAGGTAAATGGAAGTCCATTTTGTTAAATTCTCTCCCTAGACCTGCAACAAAAACAAATGGAAATTCTAATCCTTTAGAAGAGTGAATCGTCATTAAACGAACAACATTTTCCTTCTCACTAATTGCACGCGCTGCCCCTAAATCATCCCCTCGTAAACGCATCCGATCTACAAAACGCAAGAAACGGAATAATCCTCGGAATGAAGTTTTTTCATAAGCAACCGCACGATCATATAAAGCACGCAAATTAGCATGTCGCTGTTTACCATTGGTCATAGCTCCAACCATTTCATAATAATTCGTGTCCATATAAACACGCCAAATCAACTCTGAAAGTGAACCGCGTCTTGCTAAATCTCGCCAATCCTCAAGTTGTAATAAGAAGCGTTGTAATTTCTCTGCAGTTGAAGATTTAAGCCCTGCTCCTTCATTTCGAACAAATTGTTTTAAGGCATCATAAAATGAAGCCTTTGGTTCAGCTAATCGAATACTTGCAAGTTCATTTTCCGTTACCCCAACAAATGGCGCTCTTAATACAGAAGCAAACGGAATATCTTGATATGGATTGTCGATAATCTTCAATGTGTTAATCATAATCATGACTTCGAGTGCTTCAAAATACCCTGATGAAATTTCTGTGTATAGGGGAATACCCGCTGCTTTAAATTCTTCTACAAGATCAACTGACCACGTCATAGAACGCATTAAAATGACAAAATCTCGATACTCAGCAGGTCTTTCTGATTTAGACCATGGATCATATACTGTCATATTCGAATCTATAATTCGGCGAATTTCCTTAATAATATAACGTGCTTCTTGTTGTGATTTTTTCAACTCTTCTTCAGCTATTAAATCTGAATCTGTTTCTTCCTCTTCTTTTTCAGCTGTATGTAAGATAGCCAATTCGAGTGGCATCTCTTTTTGATCGTATGGAGCTTTCGGTTTTAATGCAGCTGCCTCATCATAAGCAACTTCACCAACCGATTCCCCCATCACTTGCTGAAAAATAAAGTTCGTCCCATGCAAAATATCTGGTCGACTACGGAAATTGGCATTCAAATCAATGCGTAACCCTGTATCCGTTGGTGAATCATTGTAGGTTAAATACTTATGCAAAAATAATGTCGGTTCAGCTAAACGGAAACGATAGATACTTTGTTTTACGTCCCCTACCATGAACATATTGCCGTTTTCTGCATTTCCACTTTTAACTAACTGTAGAATGGTTTCTTGTAGTCGGTTTGTATCTTGATATTCATCAACTAATACTTCTTTAAATTGTGCTCGATAATCTTGTGCTACAGAAGAAGGGACAAGTTCTCCATCTACTTCATCCGTTAAAATAGATAATGCAAAATGCTCTAAATCGGAAAAGTCGACGATTCCTTTCGCGCTTTTGGCTTTGCCATATTGTTCACTATATTGAATAGCTAGCGCAACCAATGTTTCAATCATTGGTTTCATAAAGCGAATTTCATCTAAAAGGCGCTCAGGAGTCCGTTTAAAAAAGGTCTCGATTGGTCCTTCAAACATTTCCTTCGCTTGTTTTCGTTTTGACTTAGCAAGTTCTAATAACTCTTCATCACAACTTCCTTTTTTTTGAGCCTTTGCACGATCTAGTTTTGCAGTTTGGAAGAAAGTATAGGCATCATTCCAGCTTCTTTCAGCTATAAATGCTCTAGCTTCTTGGAATAAAATCAAATCTTTTTGTGCAGTTTCACCATATGCATAGGGTCCATCCGGTTGCAATGAAATCTGATGAACTTCCTCTATAAGCGCAATAGCTCCATCAATACTGTGTAGTATCGCTTTTTTTATATGTGGTGTAAATTCCAAATCATCAATTGTGGTATTTTCATCAATCGTATAATGGTCTGGTAATGAACGTAACCATTTAAGAGGTTCAGGATTTACTCTAGACATTTCGTACAGCTTATTTAGCAACACTTCAATGGCTTGATCATCTCGGTCTGAAGTAAAACTATCAACCAAGCGATAAACATCTTCAACATTCTCACCATCATACGCAGCCTCTAAAACTTCAGCTAATGTATCGTCCTTTAATAGAGCGGCTTCTGTGTCATCTGCAATACGGAATCCTGGATCGATATCAAGCAAATAGGCATATTGTCGAACAATATTTAAACAGAATGAGTGCAAAGTTGAAATTTGCGCTTTATTGATTAAGCTTAGTTGTCTCCGTAAATGCTTCGACTGTGGATTTTTGGTAATTTCCTTTTCCAGTGCATCAGCCATACGGTGCCGCATCTCAGCTGCTGAAGCATTCGTAAACGTCAAAACTAAAAGCTCGTCAACATCGATTGGATTGGTCGTAGAAATGACTTTTTCAATCATTCGATTAATAAGAACTGCGGTTTTCCCTGAACCTGCTGCTGCAGATACTAAAGTATCTTGACCGGTTGCCCATATGGCTTTCCATTGTTCATCAGTCCAAGTTGCTTCTTCTGGTTTCTTAGGAATTTGTATCATCTCTATCGGCCTCCTTTCGTATTTTCTCGATGATTTCATCTGACTTTTCTACGTGTAATTGGCGATAATGCTGATCGGCGTCTGTTGTATCGAACTGACAAACGCTCTTAAACGAACAGAACTCACACGCTGTTCGTTGATTTATCCTAAAAGGACTAATATCTGTACAGCCTTCTAGAATCTGTTCTCCCGCTTTTTTATGCTTGTTCCGAACAAAGCTGTTAAGTGTCCTCATATCTTCTGGTCCAATGATTGATGATCTGCTCTGTGATCTACTTCCATCCTTTTTCATATAAATAGGAACGACTTGAGAATAGCCCCCACCATCAGCTAATTGATCATCCATTGCGATGATGGAGTCATAGTCATCTAATAATAAACCTCGCATTTTGAAGCCTTTTAATCTTTCATTTTCGGCTTCTTCCTGAGTTAAGCTATTATTTGAACTAATCATCGGATTGTGGATATGAATGTACAATACGCCGCCAGCCTCTGCGTGTATTGGTAACCATTCCTCAGAATTTGTAAGCGCTACATCCAAGTAGGTTAGCATTTGAAGTGATAATCCATAGTAAACATCATTCAAATCTAATTTATGTGCAGATGATTTATAATCCACCACACGTATATACGGCTTACCATTAATCGTTGTGGCATCTACTCTATCAATTCTTCCACGCATTTGCATTTTCTTATGATTGTTTAGTTGAATTACAAGTGGTGGTAATGGTTCACCAGGCCCAAATGCCGCTTCCAGAGCAATCGGCTTAAACCCTGAAACCTTTGCATGTTGACTTAGGGATTGCAATGTTCGTTGTACGATATAGGTAAGCTTACGTGCGATATAACGATAACGTGCAGTACTTAGCAAGATTTGATGATAAAGAAGTGGAGATATTGCTTCTACTGCTTGTTTTGCTAATAACGCACATTGGGAATTTGATAATTGGGCCCATGTGATATTCATCCGATCTGTTTCTTCACCAATCCATTTTAAAGCCGCATGGAATAAATCTCCGATCGTAGGTGTTTCCAAACGGAACTCTGCTCTTTCTTCTAAATGGAGACCATAAGATGAAAAATGTGCAAATGGACAACGATAGAATTTTTCAATACGAGAAACGCTAGAAGTTAAGGTATCCCCATAAAGAGCTTCTGTAATTTCTGGTGTCAGATGTTCTGCTCGATTGTGTGTTTTTAACGGGCGCATTAAACGTTCTAAAACGCTGCTCCAATAAGGATCTTCTTCATAATAACGTTGTAATGCAAGCCACTCTGAACCTAATTCATGATCATCTTGATGCAATCTTAGTTGTTTCATCAAATAAGAAAGAGATGTTCTTGGATGTGTAATATAAGGAAGTGCACTTTGCCCTTCTGCTGATTCACTTGGATCCATTAAAACAATTGATTTCTTAATACCCTTCAACTGTTCTTCTAAACGTTTTACATAGAGTGATGGTAATAGTGCTTTACTTTCCTCATCTGCAATCGCATAAGACACTGTTAAACGCTCAGATTCCATCGTGAATGCATGGTATGTGATGTATTCCTCTTCTAGCAAACGTGTTTTGGAAGTTGGGGCAATTTCATAACCAATTTGACTAAACCATTCACGTTCGCTATCCGCTAAAATGCCCTCATGATCCATACGTTTTGGGTAAACGCCTTCGTTCACTCCAATGACAAACACAGCTTTCATCTTCGTTAACCGTGCAATGTCAGCATTCGCAACCGTTACTTCATCAAGTGATGGTGGGATTCGAGAAAATTCTAACGTATCAAATCCCTCATCTAATATTTCTAATGCCTCATCTAAAGACATTTGTTGGTCGCCAAAAAGCAGATCAAACTGCTCTAAAATTTCCACCCACTTGTTCCAAGCTTGTTCATGTTCACTTGCAGCGAGTAAACGGCCTTTTTCAATTTCACGATCTTTCAACGCTTGGAGTTTATCAAAGACTTCTAATTTTTCCATAAAACCAAAAAGAGCCGTCACAATCTCGCGACCAGTAACTGCTTCTTGTAATTGGTCTTCAAAAGACTTGAGTGGTTCGAGAATTATTTGACGTACTGCTTCGATTTCTTGTTGGTAGGCACGTTCTTCATCTGTTTGATTTTTTGTGTACAATTCTAATCCACGATATTTTTTATAAATCCAACGTCTTTCCTCGAACCAGCGCTTTCCATATATTCCTTGTGCTAATACAAAATTTTCAAGGATATCCGCTCTTTCTCTCCAAACCTGAATATCTTTCGTTGCTGGGAAAAATAAATCTGTTTTAATCGCACGAAAAATCGGCTCATACTTCCAATCAGATTGAATCGCTTCTAATGCAGATCGGCTTAATTCAATTAATGGATGATGGAGCATTGGCTTTTTCTGACTGACGAAGAATGGAATATCGTATTGTGGGAAAATTGTTGAAATCAGTGAATCATATACATCAGGTTGACGGTATAATAGCGCGATATCTCGATAACGCATCTGCTCATTTTGTGTCAAATGTTGAATTTGCCTTGCAATCGCATGAATTTCAGAGTGTCTATTTGCAGCTTCTATTATTTGCACGCTTCCGTCACT
This sequence comes from uncultured Caryophanaceae bacterium, assembly GCA_963792445.1. Taxonomy (GTDB): domain Bacteria; phylum Bacillota; class Bacilli; order Bacillales_A; family Planococcaceae; genus Rummeliibacillus. The sequence goes on from CAWBWO010000008.1 coordinate 93,204, forward strand.
AACTTTTGGATAAGGTGGAAATACTTCAAATTGACTTTCTATATGTCGCAAATCAGCTGTTTTAAATCGATGTTGATGCATGCAATGTTTAATTGGCTCGACTTCAATACCATTGTCAAACGCAATCTCTTTTAGTCTTGCACATGTACGCGCAGATTGATAAAACAAAGCTTGTTCGTCATCTGCATCAGCTTCCGCTTCCATAGGTAAAACAATTGTAACGCGTTTTGCTACTTTTAAAAGCTCTTCAACCAATTCAAATTCTCTCGTTGTAAATGCTGTAAACCCATCTATATAAATATCGGATTGTCTGATTATTTCAGAGTTCACTAGTTTTGCAGTAAGTAATGGGTAATACCCTTCGCTATCAACATAAGCAGTGCCTAACGATTCTTCAACAGCTTGAACAAGGATTTGTAAATCATGCACTTTATCTTTTAACGTTCTAGGTGCATCCACTTGTTCAAAACTTTCTTCAAGATTTACTAATGCCAAACTATCTAAACTATAGCGACTAAACTCTTTTAACAATCTCTCCATTTCGGCTGTGAATCCACGCTTATCAGCAGCTTTACGGAACAATGCAAATTCTTCTTTATGATTTTCTAGTAATTTTCGAATAAGCATACGATAGCCGAAGCCATTCACTTCTTTACGGCTAATACCACCTGTTTCCTGCAAAACACGCCATGCTAAACGCTTAAATGTAGTGACTTGTGCTCTGATTAATCCTGTAATATTGTAATCATGCGTCATATCATATTCAGCAGAAAATGACATTTGGTCTGGCACTATTAAGAATATGGGTGAGCCCATCGGCTGTTTTTCAACTTCAGCAACTATCTCTTCCTGTATGAATGTCGTTTTCCCCGTCCCAGACCTTCCTGTTACAATACGTAAAGACATGAATTTTCCCCTCCTTATTATCTATAATCTCTATACATATCTTAACATATTATTAAGAACAAACGTTCTATTTTACTCTTATTTTTTTGGGGTATTTCTCATTTCGTTTTCTAGTTTCTTGTTCGTCCTAGCTTCTACTTGTTTTCCTCCCCACCATAACAAGAAAATAAGGACAATAATGAGGAATGTTCGAATTGGATTTGTGATTAAAGCACGTAAATCTGAGCCGATCCAGCTGATGATAAAAATCATCATTAATTTGGCTAACATGATGATAAATAAATAACTGTTTCCGCTTTAAATTCGATAACCCTGCCACTATATTGACAATTGCAGAAGGAGTAAATGGAAAACATAAAAGAATTAACAATGGAGTAAATCCTTTATACTCCACCCAATGAATCAATTTTTGTACAGTTGGTTTTTGCGTAATAAACCGAAACATTTTTGCTTTACCAAATTTTCGAGCAAGCAAAAATACACAATAGGCACCGACCACAGAACCAACCCATGAAAATAAGAAACCCCACCATAATCCATAAGCACTTGCATTCGCAACGAATAAATGCAGCCAATGGCAAAAATGGTAAAAACGCTTCTAAAAACGGTAAGAAAATAGCGAGTAGAGTACCAATTAAGCGATATTGATGTGCAAGTGATTGAAAATATTCGAGAGATAACCATTCTGGCACTCCATTTTCCTCCTTCAAACTTCTGATTAACAAGTTAAGTATTATTTTTTTCTTTTGAAAAGCTGCGTATGCAAAAAGGAATTTACAATGTATGTAAAACGATCACTTTTAAGCATTCTTTTCTTCCATACATTATACAATAGTTCTACTATTCTTCATCTTAGAAAGGACTCATTTGTCCAATTTTTCGACAATTTGTCAAAACGGTTACAAACTTTAAGTAAAAGGGCATGCTAAAGAGAATATAATTGCCTGAATAACATAAAGAAGCCTGTCCATAACAAGGACAAGCTTCTTTTTTCAATTCTTATGACGGTTCATCATTCGTGTAGCGTACCAGAAACCAATTGTAAGTGAAATCGCATCAATTACATACAAAATTGGTGGGTGTGTATAGCCCCCATAAATTGATGCGGCTATTAACGCTACCGAAAGTGCTAAACCTACATAATGTTGAAATGTTATTCTTGTAAATAACACAACTAATAATCCAGGTAAAATAAGTGCCATCAAAAATTTCATAACCGACATATGATCACTCCTTAGCGGACAACGAGCAATCCGATTCTAAAATGGTCATGGCGATAAATAACATGTTGTCTTAGACGTACTTCACCGTCTTGATCGATTACTTCTAATCGACAATGTGCTGCGTTAATTTGCAATGCTTCATAAAGTTCTTCCTCTGTTTTCACAGGAATACCATTCACTTTGCGAATACATTCTCCTACTTGAATCCCCATTGCTTCTGCCGGTGAATCAGGTAAGACACCGACTACCATCACGCCTTTATTTTGAGGTGTAACAGCATAACCACCATGACGTTCACTAATTGAATAGATTATGGAAATTAATGCTCGTCCAACTATGGCTACACAAACTGATGCAATCCCCATAATCGGGAAGAAATAAGCAATAATTGCCTCTGCCAAAACGAGCAATCCTAACATTTCAATTGTTTTCCCTAATTGTGGGTAGAAATGGACAGGAAGCATTTTACGCGAACGTTGTTGGAAGCCAATCACAAACGGTACCAAAATCAATGAAAATGACTCACTCCCTAATGTAAATTGAGGCCAATAAGGAACATATTCTTGAATGGCTCCACCAGGAAGTACAAAGAAGATTGGCAATATCCATAAACGTTTTGCTAGATAGATAGCTGAAGGTAATCCACGTTCCGTCTTTAAGATTTTCGGAGATGCAAGGTATGCTGCATTTTCTTTGATCAAATAGCCTTCTGCAATAAGTAGAAGACCAATCATGACAGGAATTGTTACGAGCATTCCGACATGCATGGAAGCACTTGTAATGTCCCATTTTAAGAAATGCCATGAACCATCAGCAATATATGTATACCATAGAATAACAAACGTTATCCCAAGAGAATACGCTGCAGATGCAAGATGATAGTAGAATGTTAGTAAGCATACAACACCTACAGCAGCACTTATTACGATCATTTGAATTGGTACAACTAAACCAATTGCAATACTTATTATAGAAATGATTAAACCAAGTAGCCAGCCTTCTTTGATCATCAAAATCGTTTCTGACCAGCCCCAGTAAATTCGTGTATTAAGGGATTTCCTCTCATCTTTCACGCGGTGATAACCAATCAAAATTGAGAAAATAATCGCAACATATAATAACGGATTTAAAAAGAAACGGCCGATGCCTTTTAATATTTCCATGACAATATCTAAGAACATAGTTTTGCATCACCTTTCAATCATTTGCTACAAATATAGTTTTCTCTTCATTGTACCAAACGACCGCATGAAAACGAAGTAATTTTCGCACTATTTGTCGAATAGATTTAAAGTTATCTATCAAAAACGGGCAATTATCCCTCAACTTTATGCTTGTTTTCGTATAAGCATAAGGGGGTAACTGCCCGATTATTTCTATGATCAATCATTCCACTGATTATAGTTTCGTTTTATTATTTTAATTCATGATTGATGTAACCTACTGCCATTTGTAGTTGTAAGTCGTTATTTATATCTCTTCTATATTTTACCATTTCTTGATAGAGTGAATTAAGGAACGTTTCATCCATTTCTGTTCCATCTGATAATTGATGCTTTTTGTTATATGCACTAATTGCCTCTGCTGTTGTTCGATCAAAATATCCATCAACTCTACTAACTGGGAAGCCTTCAGCTTTTAGTATTTCTTGAACGGTTTGAATGTCTTCAGAAAAATCCCCTTCTTTGAAATTACCTGCAATAGGAGGTAGTTTCATATTGAATAACGGATTTTGTTCAACTTGTAAGTTTGCTTTAATTCCTTTTCCATGAATCCATTCGCGTTTTGGTGTTAACCATTTATGTGTTGAAAGCTTCAGTTCACCACCGTTTGATAATGGCCATGTTTCTTGAACTGTTCCTTTACCAAAGCTTTTTACGCCAATAATAGATGCGCGGTGCAAATCTTTTAATGCAGCACTTAACACTTCACTAGCAGATGCACTGCCCTCATCTTGTAAAAGAACGATTGGCAATAATTTCAGTTTCTCATCATAATTAAATTCCATATCCTTTTTCGTTACATTAAGTGGTTCCTGATTTCCTACTGCATCCTCCATATAAGCATACGTACTATTTGGTTTTACCAAACTACCAATCACTTGCTGTACGCTCTTTAAATAACCACCAGGATTACTTCTGACATCAATGATTAATGCAGAAATATTTTGTTTTAAAAGCTCATTTGTATTTTTGTACCATTCTTCTGCTGTTTTCTCTCCAAAAACTGAAATGGAAATATATCCAATATTTTTCCCTTCCGAAACTAAAACTTTGTTTGCTACTGAAGTTTGAGGAATTGCAGCTCTTGTCATTTTCAATTCCAAATGGCGATTTTCTTGGGGCCTGAAAATCGTCATCTTCACGGTTGTACCTGCTTCTCCACGAATAAGGCGAGATAATTTCTGTCAACGATTTTCCATCAGTTCGTACACCATCTATTTGAACAATTTCATCATACGGTTTTAACCCTGCATTCTCAGCTGGAGATTCTTTCATCGGAGATACAATGATAAACCGCCCTTGACTTTCCGTAATTTCAGCGCCAATACCCACGCGCTCATCTGCCAGTTGCTCTCTATGCATTCTTGCTTCTTCTTTCGTATAGTACGTACTATACGGGTCTTTTAATGCCCCAGCCATCCCATTAATGGCGCCTTCCACAAGCTGTTTCTCTGTCGTTTCATGGACAGACTCATTGCGAATTAAATCATAAGCTTCGCCAACTGCTTGCAAAACGTTATTTTCCGTTTTTACTGTCTTCTCTGCTTTCTGGTTCTTCACGAAAGCAAAAACCCCAATACATAATACAAGTCCTAATAATAAATAAAGCCACCATTTTCGCATATATCTCGTCCCTCCCGTATTCATTTAATGTATGAAGGGAGAACAAAAAATAAAACTCGAAAATGGTGGCCATTTAACTATTATTTTAATGTAGTAATTGCTTGTGACATCATTTTTTGATCCATTGGTCCAATAATTTTCTTCTGGATTTTCCCTTTTGCATCAATAAAATAAGTGGTAGGAATCGTCACAATTTCGTATTGCTCTTGTTGTTTGCCTTCTTCGTCCAATAATATTGGATAAGTTATATCATACGATTTTGCAAATTCTTGGATATACTTTTTATCCTTATCTGCTTTTGTTAAATTGACTGCTAGAATCTCTACATGATCCTCTTTTGCTTGTTTTTTATAATATTTTTCCATTTGTGGAATTTCCTCTTTACATGGTGGACACCAAGTTGCCCAGAAATTCAAAATAACTTTTTTACCTCGATAATCTGAAAGTTTTACTTCCTTACCATCTAATGTTTTTAATTTGAAATCAGGTGCGATTTGGTTTTCCGCTAACCCACTCTTTTCATTGATTTGAGCTGAAACTTGTGTAGATGAGGTATCCACTTTTTGATCATCTGCTAATTTTGATTTCACTATATTTGTTAAAGCAATTGCGATTAATGCAACAATTAATAGCAGACCAAAGATTTTCTTTTTCAACTTTGTAACCTCCTAGGTTGCAAAAAATAGTTCAAGCAACTATTGCCATTTATATTCAGCATACACAAACTCTTAGTACAAATTCAATCATACCATCTTTTATTTTTAAATTAGCTCTTACAAACAGGTTACAGATAAGAAAAAATCTGTCCTTCTATTAAGAAGGGCAGATTTTCATCTATTGAATACTATTTTTTTTTGATTAATAAAGACTTTTACAAAGAAATATAACGTAATGGGTTTACCGCTCCAACGCTTTGGCCTTGCCATGCTGTGGTATGGATTTCAAAGTGGAGATGGCTTCCGAATGCTCGGCCTGTTTGACCCATATAGCCGATTACTTGTCCTTTTTTAACAGATTGTCCAACGGTTGAATTATATCCGCTTAAGTGTGCATAAACCGTTGTAAACGTGTGACCTTCAATGGAATGCGTAATCATGATCACATTGCCATATGTAGATAATGGACTAGCCTTAAATACTACACCATCAGCTGCTGCAACAATTGGCGTTCCTTGAACATTTGCAAGATCAACACCATAGTGGAATTCAGGACCATACCCGATATTACGCCAGCCAAAACCCGATGTTAGTCGGCCATTTGTTGGTTTTGTCCATGTTCCACTTGCAACTTCTGGAATATCTCCTGTTTCAAAAGTATTCGATACTTGTGTAGTGACAGAATTTGCTGAGTTTGCATTTTTACGTTTCTCTGCTGCTGCAGCCTCTGCTTGCTTACGTGCAATTTCAGCTAAACGTGCTTGTTCCTTTACAATCTCATTTTGGACTTTTTTGCTAATACTTAGTGCTTCAGAATATTCTTTTTCTAATAGCTTTTTCTGAGATTTTAACTTACTTTGCTCTGCTTCTAAAGCATCAATCAATTTGTTTTTGTCTTTTTTCTTTTCATCCAATGTATTTTTTAACGACGTTAGTTCATCGCGGTACATTTTTTGTTTTTCTAGTTTTGTTTCAAGTGTTGCTTTTTGTTCTTCTAGTTTTTTCTTATCATTGCTTTGTTCATGCATAATTGCTCGGTCAGCTTCTAGTAGTGTATTTACCGCTGACACGCGGTCGATAAAATCGCTAAAGTTTTTTGAACTTAATACAACATCAACATAACTTACGGAACCACCATTTTGTTGAATCGCTCTAGCACGATCTTGAAGAAGAATATCACGTTCATTAATTTTCTTTTCTAATTCATCAATCGATGCTTTTAAATCATTGATATCAGATGCCGTTTGATCAATTTTCTCTAATGCGATTGATATCTTTTTATCTGTTTGTAGAATTTTTTTATCGAGCTTTGCAATTTGCTCCATCATGCTATCCATTTTAGAAGCGTTTTTATGAATCTCTGTTGATTTTTCTTGGATGGTTGAATTTAATTCAGACTTTTTTTGGTTTATTTGTTGTTGCTTATCTTTTAAATCATTGATAGATTCTGCACTAACATTTATAGATGGCATGATTAATGTAAGTGCTAATGTTGCGGCAATTGCGCTTGATACATTCTGCAATCTCTTGTTCAACTAGTGTTCCTCCTACTTTCTATCTAGCATTATACTTTCAAGAACTTTCGTACGGACATAAAACTTCCCCAAACACCAATCACGACACCCATCAATAAGATCAATAAATCTACTTCATAGATGAATGGCGAAACGTCTAATAGTTGGAAAATTTCACCTTGTAATTTAGGTGCTACTACACCATGAAGTTGTGCATATAAGACAGTGACAACGACAATTGGAATGATGGAACCAAGTATTCCTAACCACATTCCTTCTAAAAGGAATGGAATTCGGACAAACCAGTTGGTTGCCCCTACTAATTTCATAATCTCAATTTCTCTTCTTCTCGCTGTAATCGTAATTTTAATCGTATTGGAAATTAAAAACATTGCAGTTAGAAGCAATGCAATGATTAATACAACTCCAACATTTCTACTAATATTTAAGAAGTTAAATAGCTTTTCAATTTTGCCTTTCCCGTATAATACTTGATATGTATTATCTAAAGCGTCAATCTGCTTAGCTACTTTTGCTGTTTTTTGTGGATTCTCTGCTTTTACATATAGTACATTTCGTAAAGGATTACTTTGTTTAAATAAACTTAAATCTTCACCAAAGTCTTTGATCAACCCATTTAAGTTCTTGTTGTTTTGATGAATATTTTAACGATTCTACACCTGGCATATCCTTAATTTGCTGTTGCAAGGTGGCTTCAGTTTTTGCATCTGCTTGTAAATCAATTAAAACCTTGATTTCTACATCATTTTCTAAATCACTGGCAACCTTGTTTAAGTTCATCATAATGACCATGAATACGCCAACCAATAATAATGTAACAGTTACAGCACTAACTGATGCGAACGTCATCCAGCTATTTCGGCCGATTGATTTCAAACTTTCTCTTACATGACGTCTGTAGGTGCTAAATTTCATAACCGTAGTCACCTCCACGTTCATCACGAACAATTAGACCGCCTTCAATTGCTACAACACGACGTCTCATTGTATTAACAATTTCTCTATTATGCGTTGCCATAATAATCGTTGTTCCACGAGCATTAATCTCTTCAAACAACTTCATAATCTCCCAAGATGTATCAGGATCTAGATTTCCAGTCGGCTCATCGGCAATGACCACTTTCGGTCTGTTGACGATGGAACGTGCGATTGAGACACGTTGCTGTTCGCCACCTGATAGTTCATCAGGAAACATTCTGGCTTTCTTTTTTAACCCTACTAAATCTAAAACATCCAAAACACGTTTTCGAATTTTCGTAGGATCTTCTTCAATAACTTCTAATGCAAATGCAACATTTTCATATACATTTAATCTCGGCAATAATTTAAAATCTTGGAAGACAACACCTATTTGTCTTCTTAAATAAGGGACTTCCTTATTCTTCAATGTTGATAAATTCATACCATTGACGAGAATCTCTCCAGTTGTCGCTTTTTCTTCGCGATACATCATTTTAATAAATGTCGATTTTCCTGCACCACTAGGTCCAACGATATAGACAAATTCGCCTTGGTTAATCTTAATATTAAGTCCGTTAACCGCAACGACACCATTCGGGTACTTTTTGTAGACATTTTTCATTTCTATCATTTTTTGACCACCTATTTTATAGTAAAACATAACCATTTGTAAACAAGCCTATTATAACATGGTACTAGAAGACTATCATTACAGTTTTATTTCATTTGTTTGAATTTATATTAAGAGAAGTTTAATTGTCGAATTTCAACAAAATGCCGTTCAAAAAGTATTAAATGTTTCTTTCTATATTAGGATGAAAACTTTTTAGTTCTAATTTTTGAATGCAATGAAGGGAGGACTTTTGCCATAAGGAGCTATCTTCCGCTTCATGAGATTGGGATAGAAAGAAAAAAGGATCTAGAGAATATTCTCTAAATCCTTTTTGGTGATTATATATAATTATTTTTTTATAAATTATATCTAACAATTACTGAGCCTGTCTTGGTTTCTCCATCTACGATTAAAGTTGGAGTGTTTTCTACTTTTTTTGAGAATTGAACGTTTTTTTGTAAGAATTGACTTTGTTCATTTAAGCGTTCTACATCTGGTAATCGAACATCCATCTTGCCGAAGTTGGATGATACTTCACCTTGTAATGAAACAGTACTTGGAATGTAAATTTCTACTGTTCCTGCTACTGTATTGGCTTTTACTACTCTTGCTTCTTGAGAACGTGTTGTTACGATGACATGCCCATTTGCTGACTCTGCCTCAATTTCTTGAATTGCACCATCAACATAAATACGGCCATTCACTGTTTCTGCTTCTAATTCGTCGCCTGAAACTTCACGAACTTCAATCGCTCCATTCGCTGTTTCTAAATCGATTCTTCTGAATTGGAATTCTCTACACTCGATTCCACCATTCATTGTCTTCACTTTCAATTTTTCAACGTTTAGGTTTCGAGTACTGAATCCACCATTAAATTGATGTACGGTAAATGTATTATATTCGGCCTGTGGAATATATAAGGTGACATCGACACGAATTTTCTTCGTTGTAGAAATCACTCGTAATGTACCATTATCATTTTTACAAATAAAATGTTCTTGGAACTCTTTTTCAATATCATCACTTACTTTGACAAATGAAGGTTTCACTTTATAAACCGCTCTTGCATTGCCGTCAATTGATGGTTTTATTTCGACATTACCATTTGGAATATCGATACTGATATTCGTAAAGTTCGTAGGTTCAATTATTTGTTCTGTTTCAAAAGTATTTGGTTCGATAAATGACTTATCAAAATCAAATTCTTTTACTTTTGAAACAGCAGTATTCATCAATTCAACAAATCTGGAACTGAATTGGGTAAAATCTTTTTTTAAATCCTCGAAGAATGTTTCATCCATCCCTTTAGAAGATTGATTCTTTTGGGATGTTTGTTCTTTGTTGCCATGAACCATATTCGTCATTTGATTGTTGTGAATACGATTGTTCTTGATGATTATTTTGTTGTGTGTTTGACTGTGATTGTTCAAACGAAGTCTCCTCGCTTGAATGTGTCGATCTTGTGTTTTCTTCTGTTTGTTTTGATGGCTGTTCAAGTTTTTCTAATAATACTATTGCGTCTTGCGCTGTAATGGTGCCTTTTTCAACTAAGTCTAAAATGCGTTTACGTTCATCTTGCATTAAAAAATGGCCTCCTTGTTCGTATTACTATTATTTACGAATTGACTACATAAAAGTTTCATAAAATTTTCTTTAGCCAAATACCCGTTACACAAGTGTACTTTTTCAAACTTGCTCATACCGAAGTAACTTATTAAGATCTATTAGCTGCACTAGCGACTACTTCTTCCATTCGTTCACGGTCTCGTAGCAAAATTTTCTTTAAATACTTACCAGTATATGAGCCTTCTGTTTCAGCAACCTCTTCTGGTGTACCTTTTGCAATGACAGTACCACCTTTATCGCCACCTTCTGGCCCCATATCAATGACATAGTCTACTGTTTTAATCACATCTAAATTATGCTCAATCACTAAAACCGTATCCCCATTGTCAACCAATCGTTGTAATACTTTTAATAAGCGAGCAATATCTTCTGAATGAAGCCCTGTTGTAGGTTCATCTAAAATGTAAATAGATTTTCCATTTGAACGTTTATGCAATTCAGATGCCAGTTTCACACGTTGAGCTTCCCCACCAGACAGTGTGGTAGCAGGTTGCCCTATTTTAATATATCCCAAACCTACGTCCACGATTGTTTGCAATTTACGTGCTATTTTTGGAATGTTTTTAAAGAATTCCAATGCATCTTCAACATGTCATATCTAACACATCTGCAATACTCTTGTCTTTATATTTTACTTCGAGTGTTTCACGATTATATCTTTTTCCATGACATACTTCACATGGTACATAAACATCTGGTAAAAAGTGCATTTCAATTTTAATAATTCCATCACCGCGGCATGCTTCACATCGGCCACCTTTAACATTAAAACTAAAACGTCCTTTTTTATAGCCTCGTATTTTTGCTTCATTTGTTACCGCAAAGACATCGCGAATATCATCAAATACACCTGTATAAGTAGCTGGATTTGAACGTGGTGTTCTGCCAATTGGCGATTGATCGATATCGATGATTTTTTCTAGTTGTTCGATTCCTTCAATTGCTTTGACTTCACCAGGTTTTACTTTTGAACGATTCAATTTTTGTGCCAATGTTTTATAGAGTATTTCATTAACCAAGGTACTTTTCCCAGATCCTGATACACCAGTAACTGCTGTAAAGACACCTAGTGGAATATCAACTTTTACATTTTTTAAATTATTTTCTTTTGCACCTTTAATTTTAAGGTAACGGCCATCTGGCTTTCTACGTTCTGTTGGCAGAGGAATAAATCTGCGTCCACTTAAATATTGACCCGTTAACGAATTTTTATCCTCCATTACTTGTTGCGGAGTACCTGCTGCTACAATTTCGCCACCATGTACACCTGCTCCAGGGCCAACATCGATTAAATAATCTGCTGCCATCATTGTATCTTCATCATGTTCTACAACAATTAATGTATTCCCTAAATCACGCATACTTTTTAGTGTTGCAATCAATCGATCATTATCCCGTTGATGTAGACCGATGGATGGTTCATCTAAAATGTAGAGCACACCAGTTAAACGTGAGCCAATTTGAGTGGCTAAACGAATACGTTGCGCCTCTCCACCAGATAAAGTACCTGCAGCTCGACTTAATGTTAAATAATCTAATCCAACATTTATTAAGAAGCTAAGCCGTTCTTGAATTTCTCTTAAGATTAGCCGAGCAATCTGCATATCTTTTTCTGATAGCTTCAAGTTCTTCAAAAAATGTATAGGCTTCTTTAATGGAGAATTCCGTAACTTCGCCAATATGCAATCCATTGATTTTCACAGCCAATGTTTCCGGTTTTAAACGATGACCATGGCAAGATGGACAAGGTTGTTGTGCCATATACTTTTCCATTTGTTCGCGTATATAATCAGAAGATGTTTCTTTGAATCGACGTTCAATATTATGCAATACACCTTCAAATGGAATATATTGATCGCGAATATTGCCAAAATCATTTTCATAATGGAAATGGATTTCATCTGTTCCTGAGCCATGTAAAATTTTATCCATTTGCTCTTTTGGAATATCTTTTACTGGGATATCCATATCGATATTGTAATGATCACAAACGGCTTTTAATAATTGAGGATAATACTGAGAACTAGTTGGAACCCATGGTGCGATTGCGCCATCGTTTAACGTTACATCCCAATCAGGAATAACAAGCGTTTCATCTACTTCTAGCTTTGTTCCAAGTCCATCACACTGTGGGCAAGCACCAAACGGACTATTAAATGAAAACATCCGAGGCTCTAATTCTTCTATCGAAAATCCACAAATCGGGCATGCATGATGTTCACTAAAAAGGAGTTCTTCATGTTCCATCACGTCAACCATTACGCGACCATCTGCTAATTTTAAAGCCGTTTCTAATGAGTCACTTAAACGTGATTCGACGCCTTCTTTTAAGACGATTCGGTCAATGACCACTTCAATATTATGCTTTTTATTTTTTTCTAATTCGATATTGTCATCTAAATCACGCAGTTCTCCATCTATACGAGCGCGCACAAAGCCTTGCTTTTGCAAGTCTTCTAATAATTTTACATGTGTACCTTTTCGCCCCGATACCATGGGAGCCAATAATTGAAGTTTTGTACGTTCTGGATATTGTACAATTCGGTCGACCATTTGCTCAACCGTTTGAGATGTAATTTCGATTCCGTGATTCGGACAAATTGGTTTACCTACTCGTGCGAACAATAGTCGTAAATAATCATAGATTTCTGTTACTGTTCCTACTGTTGAACGTGGATTTCGACTCGTTGTTTTTTGGTCAATGGAGATGGCTGGTGAAAGCCCTTCAATGAGATCCACATCTGGTTTGTCCATTTGTCCTAAAAATTGTCTCGCATAAGCAGAAAGAGATTCGACATAACGTCTTTGTCCTTCTGCATAAATCGTATCGAATGCAAGAGAGGATTTACCAGAACCTGAAAGACCTGTTATGACAACTAATTGGTCTCGCGGAATTGTTACATCGATATTTTTTAAATTATTTGCTCGTGCTCCTTGTACAACAATTTCTTGATTTTTCAAACTGCTCATCCTTCCGCTTTCAATTCCAAAATAGTATCTCTTAGTTCTGCAGCCCGTTCAAAATCAAGTGCTTTTGCTGCATCTTTCATTTCTATTTCAAGCGATTCTACTAATGTTGCTTTTTCTGCTTTCGTTAATTTTTTGCCATGCGTTACTTTTGCTAAATAAGTTTCTGGTTCTTCTGCTGCTTGTGTTGCACGAATAACATCACGAATTTCTTTTTGAATGGTTTTTGGTGTAATATTATGTTCTTTATTGTAAGCAATTTGGATTACGCGACGACGATTGGTTTCCTCAATTGCTTTTGTCATGGAATCTGTCATACGGTCTGCGTACATAATGACATGACCGTTCGCGTTACGAGCTGCCCGGCCAATTATTTGAATTAGCGAACGTTCAGATCGTAAGAACCCTTCCTTATCTGCATCTAATATCGCCACGAGTGATACTTCTGGGATATCTAAACCCTTCTCGCAACAAATTAATTCCAACTAAAACATCATAAGTTCCCATACGTAATTCACGAATGATTTCGATACGCTCTAACGTTTTTATTTCTGAATGTAAGTATTGTACTTTGATCCCTATTTCTTTTAAATAATCCGTTAAATCTTCAGACATTTTTTTTGTTAAAGTAGTAATTAGAACACGTTCATTACGTTCGACTCGTTGTTGAATTTCATCAATTAAGTCATCGATTTGACCTTCGATTGGGCGTACTTCAATTTCCGGATCCAATAAACCTGTTGGACGGATAATTTGTTCTACTCGTTCAGGACAATGTTCTAATTCATAAGGCCCCGGTGTTGCTGAAACATAAATAGCGTTATGAATATGTTTCTCAAATTCTTCAAATTTTAACGGTCTATTATCAAGTGCAGATGGTAAGCGGAAACCATGTTCTACTAAAACATTCTTTCGCGCTTGGTCTCCATTATACATACCACGAATTTGAGGTAGTGTAACATGACTTTCATCGACTACTAATAAAAAATCTTCAGGGAAATAATCTAGCAATGTATAAGGTGTTACCCCAGGTGGACGTAATGTTAAAGGACGTGAATAGTTTTCAATCCCTGAGCAGAAGCCCATTTCTCGCATCATTTCTAAATCATAATTCGTTCTTTGCTCTAATCGTTGTGCTTCTAAAAGTTTATCTTCTGAACGAAGTTGTGCTAATCTTTCTTGTAATTCTTTTTCAATCATTTCAATTGCTTTTACCATTTTCTCTTCGCGTGTTACGAAGTGAGAAGCTGGGAAAATAGCTACATGCTCACGTTCGCCTAATACTTCACCTGTTAAGGCATCCACTTCACGAATTCGGTCAACTTCATCCCCAAAGAACTCTACTCGTAAACAACGTTCATCACGCGATACAGGGAAAATTTCAACTACATCTCCTCGAACTCTGAATGTTCCTCGAGTGAAATTAATATCATTCCGTTCATATTGGATATCAACTAATTTTCGTAGTAATTGATTGCGTTCTATTTCCATTCCTGTTCGAATCGAAAGAACCATTTCTCGATATTCTTCTGGCGAACCTAAGCCATAAATACAAGAAACGGATGCAATAATGATGACATCATCTCGTTCAAATAATGAAGATGTTGCAGAATGTCGCAGTTTATCAATTTCATCATTTATACTGGAATCCTTTTCGATATACGTATCCGTTTGAGGTACATAAGCTTCTGGTTGATAATAATCATAATAACTAACAAAATACTCTACTGCATTATTAGGGAAAAACTCTTTAAACTCACTATAAAGTTGTCCTGCAAGTGTCTTATTATGTGCAATTACCAATGTGGGCTTTTTGACCTCTTTAATGACATTAGAAATGGTAAATGTTTTCCCTGTACCAGTTGCTCCAAGTAGTGTTTGATGTTGTTTATTTTGTTTAACACCTTCTACAAGCTCTTTAATAGCAGTTGGCTGGTCTCCGCTTGGCTTATAGGGTGAGTGTAAATCAAATTCCTGCACCATTCTTTTCTTCCTCCCTGCTAAATCGCCATCAATTAGCTATATTTTAACATAGCTGTTAAGAAATTTCGAGAAAAGTGCGAACGTACGTTTTTCATCCATACATTCTTTCAATATAAGTAAACTTAAGTCTTTTTTATTCTGCTTTCATTGGGAGATTTTCCGAAAAAATAAACTCAAAAAAACAGGTTATTTAATCTAATAATGTCCAATCAAAGGCCAAGTTTAGTCCAATAAAACGACTAAAACCACCAATAAAAACGGACTTTTTGGTATTTTCCTATGCCAAACTCTTTTTGGTAGTGTTGGGATAACATCATGATTATTCAAACTTTTTTACTTTCTAAAGTCACATTCTTAAAGAAGAAAGCAGGTGCTATTACACACAATTTATATCTTTCATTTTCTTACGCCTATTATGATTTGATCAGTATGAATTTTATGGAGGAACAAAAAATGAGTAGTTATAGAACGGTTAATCTTTATGATTTTTGCTTAACACCTAATATTTGCATGTTAAAGCCATTTGAAATTGAGGGACATCATTATTCACTTGTCTTAGAGTTAGAAAAAAGTTATGTGGTGTCATGCTCAGTGACGCGGTTGATGAATCGTATTTGTGCTTCATTGGGAACAACATTAGATACTGCTTTAGCGTATTCAAATAATATTTTCAGCGAATTAGATGAAAGTACTGGTAAAGATAAGATTAAATTGCCAATCACTTTGTCCGTTCTAAATCAATCGTATATTTTCTTTCCGACTGCATCACCTAAGAAAAATCATAACTCATGGATTTTATGGCAAAATTTTAGGGGACATTCAATTCTAAATATTCATGGAATCATAGGCTTGCATTTCAAAAATGGGGTTTATACAGAAGAGCAGATTAGCTTTACTACACTTTCAAGGCAGCAATACTATGCATCCATTTTATACTTCCGTCATATGGATGAAATGCTCGAGCAATATTATCCAACCCATTTACAAACGACTATTCACAATGACTTATTTCTTGTGCCTTAGCTAAATAATAGGACAACAAATCTTCTACATGATTGCGTAGACGGATATTAGAATAACGGCGACGATCTTGTGCACTTTGCCGTACAAAAATGTATTCTGAAAAGAGATCGTCTCGTTCACCACGGAATACTTGTAATTGATTTTGACGTAAATAACGTTTAGCCTCTGCTAATTCTTTTTGAACAAAGGTGCTGGTCTGTTCGACTAATTTTATATATGGCTGTTTTAATTTAAATGTACCTTGTTCAAACGCCTGACAGTCTCTTTGTAATATTTGTAAAATCATAGGTAAGTAAATGACCTGTTCTAGCATTTGGATTGCTTCTTTTGATAAGTTTAACATCATTCCACCTCCAAAATAAGAACAAATGTTCTAATTACATTTTACAATGCCGTTACGTTTTTGACAAGCGGGTGGACTATGTAATATTTGACAAGTTAGAGGGTGGAATTACTTTTTTGAATTGCCAGCACCCTTAGCGTACATAAGGCTAATGATTAGAAGAAACAAAAAAGGGGTGTCCAATAAGTTTCGGCTTATGGATCACCTCTTTTTCACCATAATTCTTAATCTGTTAATTTTAGGAAAAATAGGCAAGCTTCAATGCAGGGACCACAAAAAAAGCTGCCATTTCTGACAGCGTTAGAACATTACCATCTATTTACAACTGTTAATCCAGGCGTTTTAAACTCACTCATGTCGACTAAAATGTCAGCAGCTTCTTCAATGCTTACTGTTTTTGTGATCATTTTTTCTGGTTGTAAAATGCCGCTTTCTACCATGCGCATTAAATCAGGGAAACGAGATACTGGCATGTTTGACGAGCCTACGAGTTGTAATTCTTTTAAAACGATTAAATCAACAGGAAGTGGTACAACTCCTTTTTCATCTTTTGTTGTTAGCCCAAGTTGCAAGTGGCGTCCGCGTTTACGTAGACTTTTGAGTGAATTTTGACATGTAATCGCAATTCCTAATGCATCTACAGCAACATGTGCACCTCCATCTGTGATTTCCATAATTTCTTGAACGGCATCTTTTTCGCGACTATTAATGGTTACATGTGCACCGTATTCTCTTGCTAAATTTAATGCCTCGTCATTAATGTCTACTGCAATTACCTTTGCACCAATGGCATTCGCAATATGTGCTAAACATAGTCCAAGTCCTCCACTACCATGAATAGCAATCCACTCACCTGCTTGTAATTTCACTTGATCAACAAGTCCATGGAACGCTGTCATGAAGCGGCAACCTAAAGCAGCACCTACTTCATAGCTCACACTATCCGGTAATAGGACACAATTTCGATCTGCATCTGGAACTGCTACATATTCTCCATAACCACCCCAATAGGTTGTTCCTGCTACACTACCGTTATCACAAATATTGGAATGCCCTGTTAAGCAATATTCGCATGTTCCTTCCCCATGAGCATGTGGTACAACCACTCGATCGCCCACTTTATATTTTGTAACCTTTGCCCCTACTTCTTCTACGACACCTGAAAATTCATGACCGAATACATGAGGAAGTTTGACACTTAATCCGTTCCAATCCCAATCTCCCATCATGAAATGCCAGTCACTGCGACAAATCCCGTTTGCTTTAATTTGAACGATAATGCCCGTTTCTGATAATTCAGGTCTTGGTACTTCCATAACTTCCATCTTTTTACCGAATTCAGTTAACACTAATGCTTTCATTTACATACCCCCTATTGTTTTTTGAACGTGTTATTTCGTGAAACTAATCAATATTAATCCAAATATTTTTAATTTCAGTATAGGCATCAATAGAAGCTACACCATTTTCACGGCCCAATCCACTTTGTTTATAGCCACCAAATGGTGAACCTGCTTCGGTAATGTTATACGTATTAACCCACACATTTCCTGTTTTTAATGCATGAGCCACTTTATGAGCTTTACTTAAATTCGTTGTACAAATACCTCCACCTAATCCGTATTCAGTATCGTTTGCTAATTGAATTACTTCGTCTACAGTAGTAAATGGAATACCCGATACAACTGGTCCAAAGATTTCTTCACGTGCAATTTTCATGTTGTTGTTTACGTTCGCTAATATCGTTGGTTGAATAAAATGACCATTCGCTAAATTGCTGTCTTTTGCTTCTCCACCGATGATTAAATCCGCACCTTCTTTTTGGCCAATATCGATATAGTTTAAGACACGTTCTTTTTGTTTTGCAGAAATCACTGGTCCAATGACTGTTGATGGATCAAAGCCATTTCCGACTTTGTAGTTTTTCGAATAATCGGCTAAATCACTCAAAAACTGATCATAGATTTTACTTTCAATGAATAAACGCGAACCTGCAAAGCATACTTGGCCAGTATTCCAGAAAATCGCATTTGCAGCATTTTGTAATGCTAATTCATAATCAGCATCTGCGAAAATGATGTGTGCTGACTTTCCACCTAATTCAAGCGTTACTTTTTTAATGTTGCTCGCACTATTTTGGAGAATTCTTTTACCAACTGCTGTGGAGCCAGTAAACGCAACTTTATCGATATCCATATGCGTTGCAATAGCTTCCCCTGCTGTTGGACCATGGCCTGTTACAATATTCACCACACCATCAGGGAAACCGGCTTCTTGAATAAGTTCACCTACTTTTAATAAGCTAAGAGGTGTTTCTTCGGATGGTTTAATCACAACTGTGTTTCCTACAGCTAATGGTGCAGACAATTTCATGATGGCGTTCATAAACGGAGCATTCCATGGAACGATTGCGCCACATACGCCAAGTGGCTCCCGACGCGTGTAATTGAAAATATTGCCCGGTTGGCTAGATGGGATCGTTTCTCCATTTAAACGGGTTGTCCAACCTGCATAGTATCTAAAGTTATCAGCTGCTGCTGTTGCAAAATTTAACGTCGTGGATAATGGTTGTCCATAATCAAGCGT
The DNA here is from genome assembly GCA_963792445.1 of uncultured Caryophanaceae bacterium. GTDB lineage: Bacteria > Bacillota > Bacilli > Bacillales_A > Planococcaceae > Rummeliibacillus. The sequence continues at coordinate 112,471 of CAWBWO010000008.1, forward strand.
GTCTAAATGAGCAATCTCTTCCGCATGTTCTTCAAATAAATCTGCAAGCTTTAGTAGAAGTTTTGCTCGTTCATTTGGCTTCATTTTTGGCCAAGGACCGGTTTCAAATGCTTTTCGAGCAGCTGCAACAGCTACGTCTACATCTTCTTTATCTGCTTCCGGAACTGTCGTAATTAATGAACCATCTGCAGGATTTCGAATTTCTGTGCGTTTTCCAGATAACGCATTTACCCATTCTCCTCCAATAAACATTTTTAATGGTTTAGATATAAATTTTGCAGCTTCTGAATTTAATTGAACAACTGTTTGCATATAAAATTCCCCCATCCAATATAGTTTTTCGCACAAACTTGTACAGTGAATTTTATGAATCTATCAATAGATTTATGACAACACATCAAAAATTTAATAGAAAAAGCATAAATTTAACCATATGATATAGAGATTTTTTGGTAATTAAAAACTGAAGTAAAGTAACGATTGTGAAGGTTTAAATCTAGTTGAAATCAAACTAGTTTAAAAGAATACATAGAGAAAAGTCTTAGAAGTAATTTGTAGTATCAAATACATATTGAAGGTATTCAGTTAGCTGAAGAAACGATGAAAATGATTACAACGGTTCAAATACCGGAACTAAAAATTCCTCAGACCAATGTTGGAATGTGACGTGGACATTCATTTCACACTCTATTTGATCATGTGGACAATTCACAATATTGGTCATCATCGTTGGCCCCTCTTTAAGTTGCACAACGGCAAGGATATATGGTGCTTCTTTCTGATAGACTGGTAGAATAGGGCGATGAACAGTTGTATACGTTAATACTTTTGCTAGGCCACTAGCCTCTACCCACTCCAATTCTCGGCAGCTACATTTCGTACACATTAATCGAGGATAAAACTGATGGTGTTCACATTCCTTACATTGTTGAATAAGTAGCTTTTGTTGTTGGCATGCGTCCCAATAGGCTTTTGTTTCAATGGTTGGTCTAGGGATGATCTTTGTTTCTTCCATCATGACACCTCACGTCCTACTATTAATGTGGTATGACTAGACATGATGCCCCCTTGCCCATGAACAAGTGCTGTTTGTGCATTTTTTACTTGCCTTAACCCTGCTTGATGGCGCAATTGCCGAACCGCTTCTGTTAGGGCAAACATCGAACCAGGATGACCTGGATGGCAATGCGATAATAATCCCCCATGTGTATTGATAGGAAGCGTACCTCCTAATTCAATGGCTCCACTATCAACAAGCGAACCACCCTCGCCTTTTTCACAGAAGCCTAAATCCTCTAGTTCAACCAATACAGTTGATGTAAAGCAATCATAGATTTGTGCAAAGTCCATATCTTGTGGCGATAGCCCTGCCATTTCGTAGGCAAGTTTACTAGAATCAGTAGCCCCAGAAGTTGTGAAATTGATTGCTTGGCTGATATGTTCATGATGATGGCCTTCCCCAACACCTAATAGATAAATAGGTGTTTGTTTAAATGCATGCGCCCGCTCCGAACTTGTAACAATAATAGCTGCTCCACCATCCGATATTAATGAACAATCTAATAAATGAAGCGGATCTGCAATCATGCGAGATGCTAATACATCCTCAACAGTAATGAGTTCGCGCATTTGAGCAGCAGGATTTAAACTTGCATGCTTTCGGCAAGCTACTGCAATTTTGGCAAATTGTTCAGGCGTTGTACCAAACTTCTCCATATGAGCTCTCGCTATTAGCGCATATAAAGCAGGTACTGTTGGCCCGTAGATTGATTCGAATTGTGGATGTCCTGTCGATGATTGTGAATTCATAGCTTGTTCTTTTGATAAGCCACTACGTAGACTATCCGCAGTGGTTATTAACACCGTATGACATAATCCAGCTGCAATGGCACTCGCTGCATGCTCAATTAAAGAAAACGTTGTGCCTCCACCCGTGAGAACACTGTAGCAGAGCTTTGGCTTAATTTGTAAATATTCTGCCATAGCTTCTGCATGGTATAAAATCGGCTCAGCAAAGGTATTACAAGTAATCAATCCATCAATGTCATCCTTCGTCAAGCCTGCGTCATCTAACGCTTTTAATGCTGCATCAATGGTTAATTGTGTTGCCGACATATGCGGAACAATGCCAACCTCTGTATCTGCAACACCAATAATTGCGACTTTCCCGCGTAAAGTATTCATTTCATCCCCCTATCTTTCAACTTTTGCCAAGCGAATCCCTCCTAGGTATCTTTATCACAGCACTTCTCTCGAAATTTGATAACCTACTGCTTCACGATCCCATGTATCAGAAGTAATCCCTTCTTGACGCAATTTATATTTTTCAATTCGCTGAGATGGCGTTTTTGGGAATTGATCAATCAATCGAATATATCTTGGCACTGCAAAATGTGGTAAACGATCTTCACAAAACTTCAGAACATCGAATGGATCAAATTGTGCATCTTCCTGTAATTGAAGAACCGCCATCACTTCTTCTTCCGTTAATTCGGAAGGTACCCCAATAATGGCACTTTCATGAATAGCTGGATGATCATTTAGTACACGTTCTACTTCAAAAGATGAAATATTTTCGCCTCTTCTACGCACCACATCTTTTGTGCGATCCACAAAATAAAAGTATCCATCTTTATCTTTCATTCCTCTGTCTCCTGTATGGAACCATAAATCTTGGAAGACCTTTACCGTTTCATCTGGCATACCGAAGTATTCTGAAAACATAACGGAAGGCTTTTTAGGTCTTACAACAATTTCACCTGGAATATTAGGTGGACATTCTTTTCCATTTTCATCGTGTATTTGTACATCAAAAATGGATAGCACTTTACCACAAGACCCTTTACGGAAAGATTCTGAGCGATTTGCTAAACAAATTCCTACCTCTTGTCGATCCATACGCTTCTGTGACTTCAATGTTAAATCGTTCTCTAAACTCATCGTAAATTTCCGGAGGACACGGTGCACCTTGAATCATGCGTACTGGATTGTCTGCATCGTTCGCATTCTTAGGTTGTTTTAGCAAAATCGTAATTAACGTCCCCATATATGTGAAGGTTGTAATCCCTTCATTTCGGCAAATGTCCCAAAAACGCGAAGCTGAAAATCGATTATGCATCACGACATCACTTCCTGCGATTAACGCAGCTAAAATCGTTGAATATCGAGCATTCACGTGATAAAGCGGAAAGACTGAAAACAATCGATCGTTTTCGGAGTAATCCATAACATCAATACACGATTTAGATAAGGCAAAATTGGCTTGATGACTTAAAACAGCTCCTTTAGAAGGTCCGGTTGTTCCAGAAGTAAATAAAATCAAGGATGGATCAGTTGGCAATACGTTGCACTCTACTTCTTCTCCACTTGCGATTGCAAATAAATTGGCAAATGATTCTTCACCTTCTGCACTTTCTCCTACTACAATTATTTTCTGTAAATCAGGCAATTGACTTCGAATTTTCGTTATCCGTCCGACCCATTTATGATCTATTATTAAAATTTTACATTGGGCTTGTTTTAAAATATAAGCAAGTAAGTCCCCACGCAAACCAGTGTTGATTGGTACTTCAATTCCACCTATTCGGGCAATCCCAAGCCAGGAATATAAAAACTCTGAACAGCTTGGTAACATCACTGCACAACGGTCCCCTTTTTGAAAACCCATCTTCATTAACATATTGGCAACTTTATTACCACCTTCATGCAATGCACAAAAGCTAATATCTTCTGTTTCAAAACGAATAAAACGGCGATCTTTAAATCGTTCTGCTTGTACTTTTACCACTTCGCCAAATGTCTCCATTCCGTTATACATACCATTCACCTCTATCGTTTCACTTGATAATTTACTGTTTCTCGGTCCCATGTATCCTCTGTAATCCCTTCTTCACGCAATTTATATTTTTCAACACGTTGGGATGGGGTTCTAGGAAGTTCTTTTACGATACGGATGTATCGTGGAATCGCAAAATAAGCTAAATGGTCCTCACAAAAGTTTAATAATTCAATAGGGTTTAGTTGTTCGTGATCTTTTAAGACAACAACTGCCATGACCTCTTCTTCTGATAATTCAGAAGGCACACCGATGATGGTACACTCTTCTACTTTTGGATATCGATTAATCACACTTTCCACTTCATAAGATGAAATATTTTCACCTTTTCGACGAACAACATCTTTTTTCCGATCTGCAAAATATAAATAGCCCTCTTCATCTAAATAACCAACATCTCCAGTGTGGAACCATAAATTGCTCCAAGCCTTTACAGTTGCAGCTGCATTTCCATAATATTCACTAAACATCACACCACTTTTTCGAGGTCATACCACGATTTCGCCTAACACGAAAGGCGGTACAGCTAAATCGTTTTCGTCGTGAATTGCTACTTCATAAATGGATACTTCTTTTCCACAAGCCCCTACTTTGAAATGATCTGGTGAATTGGCAGCTGCTGTTCCTAATTCGGTAGAACCGTATACTTCAGCAATCGTTAAACCAAATCGTTTTGTGAATTTCTCATACATACCAGGGGGTGTGGGAGCGCCATAAATTTTCTTTACCGGATTATTGGCATCATCAACCCGTTCTGGCAGTTTCATCAAAATGGTTAACATCGAACCCATAAAGTTAAATGCCGTAACATTTTCTGCACGACAAATATCCCAAAAACGTGTTGCGGAAAATCGGTTGTGGAGCACTACTTTACTCCCTGCAAGAAGCCCTACTAAAACGGTTGTGTAGCGTGCATTCACATGAAAAAGTGGAAACATAGAGAATAAGCAATCGGTGTCATCATAGTCCATCAGCTTGCATGCCGTATGTGCCACACTGAAATTTGCACTATGACTTAAAACAACACCTTTTGAAGGGCCTGTTGTACCGGAAGTAAATAAAATGATAGCTGGATCTGATGGTTCAATCGTAGTTTTAGATAAATGATGTGAAGCCCCTTCAAGCAATTCTTGAAAGGATAACCATTCAACTTGTGAGTTAGGAGGTTGCGTAAATTCACCCACAACAATGACATATTGAAGAGTTTCCAATTGGTCTTGAATAAATCGTAATCGATCTAACCATTCATTCGAAATAATAATCGCTTTACATTTTGCCTGATTTAAAATGTAGGCAAATAAATCACCTTTATAAGCGGTATTCACAGGTACTTCAATAACTCCAAGTTTTGATAAACCTACCCATGAATACAAAAAGGCTGCATTGTTTGGCAACATGACGGCACAAGTATCCCCTTTTTCTAAACCTAATAAAGAGATAAAGGATGCCACTTTATTGCCTTGATCATGCAATTGCTGATAGGTTACCTCGTCATCTTCAAATTTAATGAATGGACAATTTCCTTCTAGATGAGCTCGGAATTCAACAACAGCAGGAAACGTTTCAATTCCTTGATACATACAATACCCCCTTATATAACCAAAAGTTTCGCTACGAATCTCATTAGGAAGAGCGATAAAGTTATATATAGTATATTTTTGTATGAAAGCGCAAACAATCATTAAATTTATAGAAAATGTTTGTTATTATATAAAAAAGGAGGAAATTGTTGAATAACTTTTAAAAAGTTTTATAGATGAGGATGTGATCGAATTGAGGAATATATCTGACAAGCGTATAAAACGAACAAAATTGCTATTTCATCAAACGCTCTTATCGCTATTACAAGAAAAGGATTTTGCATCCATCACCATTTCTGAAATTGTCCGAAAAGCGGATGTGAACCGAGGAACCTTCTATTTCCATTATGAACAAAAAGAAGATTTACTAGAGGAAATGGTTAAAACGACTTTAGCAGAAATGATTGCTGCTTATCGAAAGCCACATAAGTCATACCAACATATGATGATTACTGAAATTTCTACAGTTCCTTTATTTGAACATTTTCTTCAATATAAAGTGTTTTATAAAACCATGTTATCAAGCCGTGTTCCGATTCATATACAAGATCGAATGATTGAGGTGATGGAATTGCAATATCAACGAGACGTTGAGTTTTATCTACCGCAATTTCGTGAAGGGCTGGATGAGCAGTTATTTTGTTCGTATCGAGTGCATGGATTAATAGGGTTTATCGTGAGTTGGATAAAGAATGATTTCCATTACCCAGTGGAGTTTATGGCAGAACAGCTTGTGAAAATTGTTACACTGAATACGCAGAAAATCTATATTAAGAGATAAATAAATGTTGCATAAATAACATAAAAAAACTGTGAAAGATTTTTTTCATTCTTCCACAGCTTTTTTGTGTATTAATTTAATTGTGAACGCAAGTACGCATTGATAAATTGGTCGATGTCGCCATCCATGACAGCATTAACATTACCAGTTTCTGTGTTGGTACGGTGGTCTTTTACCATTGAATATGGATGGAATACGTAGGAACGGATTTGGCTACTCCAGCCAATTTCCTTTTGTTCGCCTCTGATATCATCCAATTGTGCTTGTTGTTCTTCTACTTTTAATTGATAAAGTTTTGCTTGTAACATAGCCATTGCTTTTTCACGGTTTTTAATTTGTGAACGTTCAGCTTGGCACGCTACGACAACACCTGTTGGTAAATGGTGAAGACGGACAGCGGATTCTGTTTTGTTAATGTGCTGACCACCTGCACCTGTTGAACGGTACGTATCAACTTTCAAATCTTCCGGACGAATTTCAACAACGATTTCGTCCGTGAATTCTGGCATGACATCACAAGAAACGAAGGATGTATGACGACGACCAGCTGCATCGAAAGGAGAAATACGAACTAGACGATGAACGCCTTTTTCAGCTTTTAAGTAGCCATATGCATTATGACCTCTAATTGCTAGCGTTACAGATTTTAGTCCTGCTTCATCACCTGGTAAATAATCCAATGTCTCTACTTTGAAATCATGGTGTTCAGCCCAACGAGTATACATACGTAGTAGCATAGAGCCCCAGTCTTGAGATTCTGTACCACCTGCACCTGGATGCAATTCTAAAATGGCATTGTTTTGATCGTATGGTTCGCTTAAAAGTAGTTGTAATTCAAATTCTGCTGTACGATTTGTGAATTCCTTCATTTCGTCGCCAAGTTCTTGTTGTAGTTCTTCATCGGGCTCTTCTTTTAATAACTCTAATGTCATTTCAAGATTTTCTTGTGTATCGACTAGTGCATGGAATTCATTGACCATGTCTTTTAAGCCTTTTGATTCGTTGATGATTTTTTGGGCATTGTTTTGGTCATCCCAGAATGATGGTTCAAGCATCATTTCATCTAATTCTTGTATACGAGCCTCTTTGTTTTCTAAGTCAAAGAGACCCCCTAAAGTCTGCTAATTTTTTAGCCGTATTATCTAACTCGTTTCGAACATCTGATAATTCGATCATTTCTATTCCTCCAAAGTTGTTTCTTATAAACCCATAAAGGAGTTGCCCGAAGTGTTACTTTTGGACAGCCCCTTTGCTGGTGTTATTTTAGGTTTGAATCTATTGGTACCTGAGATTAGACAGCACCGTGGCAGTTTTTGTATTTTTTGCCGCTACCGCATGGGCATAGGTCGTTACGGCCGATGTCTTGTTGTTTGCGAACTGGTTTGCGTTTTGAAGCTCCGTTTTCGTCTACTTTCGGATTGACTGCTTCGCCTTTTGCCACTTCTTCACGTTCTAGGTTGTTGCGGATTTCTGCTTTCATCGCATATTTTGCGACATCTGAGCGGATTGCATCGACCATTGCTTCGAACATTGCAAAACCTTCTGCTTGATATTCGCGAAGTGGATCTGTTTGAGCGTATGCACGTAGGTGGATACCTTGACGTAATTGATCCATTGCATCGATATGATCAATCCATTTAGAGTCAATTCCGCGAAGTAAGATAACTTTTTCAAACTCACGCATGCGTTCTGGAGAAAGTTCTTCTTCTTTGCTATCATATTCTTTCTTCACTTCAGTGCGAAGAAGTTCAATGATATCTTCAGGTGATTTACCATGAAGTTCTGCTTCGGTTACAACACCTTCTGGAAGTAAGTTAGCAGCGACGAAGCTTTCTAAACCTTTTAAGTTCCAGTCATGTGCATTTTCTTCAGCTGTGTAAGAATGTACTGCATTGACTAATTCTTCATCGATCATTGATTCAACTAATTCACGCATGTTTTCAGTTTCTAATACTTCATAACGTTCTTTGTAGATAATTTCACGTTGTTGACGTAGAACATCATCATATTGCAATAAACGTTTACGAGCATCGAAGTTGTTTCCTTCAACACGTTTTTGTGCAGATTCTACAGCTTTTGATACCATTTTAGATTGGATTGGTTGCGTATCATCCATACCTAATTTCGTCATCATGTTTTTCATACTTTCAGAACCGAAACGTTTCATCAATTCATCTTCAAGAGAAAGATAGAATTGAGTAACACCAGGGTCCCCTTGACGTCCAGCACGACCACGTAATTGGTTATCGATACGGCGTGATTCATGACGTTCTGTACCAATTACAGCTAAACCGCCTAGTTCAAGCACACCTTCGCCTAGTTTAATATCGGTACCACGACCAGCCATGTTTGTAGCAATTGTAACAGCACCTTTTGTACCTGCTTCTGCTACGATTTCTGCTTCACGTTCATGGTTTTTAGCATTCAATACATTATGAGGAATGCCACGTTTAGATAATAAATGTGAAATCAACTCAGAAGTTTCGATGGCTACTGTACCAACAAGCACCGGTTGACCTTTTTTATGGCGTTCTGCGATATCATTTGCAACAGCTTCAAATTTACCTTGCATGGATGCAAAGATTAAATCTGGACGGTCATCACGTGCAATCGGTTTGTTTGTAGGAATGACAACAACATACATATTGTAAATATTGCGGAATTCCTCTTCTTCTGTTTTGGCAGTACCTGTCATACCAGATAGTTTTTCGTACATACGGAAGTAGTTTTGGAATGTGATCGTTGCCATTGTCATTGATTCGTTTTGGATTTCCACGCCTTCTTTTGCTTCAATTGCTTGGTGAAGTCCATCAGAATAGCGACGACCTTGCATGATACGTCCTGTAAATGAATCGACAATTAAAATTTCGCCATCTTGAACAACGTAATCTACATCCAAATGCATACTTGCATGTGCTTTAAGAGATTGGTTGATTGCGTGGTTTAGTCCAACATGTGTTAAATCAAACAAGTTATCAATATTGAAAGCTTTTTCTGCTTTTTCAATCCCTTGCTCAGTTAACGTAACACCTTTTGTTTCTACATCATAGTTGAAATCTTCATCTTGTTTCAACGTACGTACAAAGGCATTTGATTGTTTGTAAAGAGCAGCTGATTTATTGGCTTGTCCTGAAATAATCAATGGAGTACGCGCTTCATCGATCAAAATAGAGTCAACTTCATCGATTACAGCATAGTAAAGGGGACGTTGAACACGTTCTTCTTTATAAAGAATCATATTATCACGTAAGTAGTCGAAACCTAATTCGTTGTTTGTACTATAAGTAATATCACATGCATATGCTTCACGTTTTTCATCTTTAGACATGCTATTTAAGTTCAAACCTACAGTTAAACCTAAAAATTCATATAATGGACGCATTGTTTCAGCATCACGGCTAGATAAGTATTCGTTGACAGTTACAACGTGAACGCCCTTATGAGTAAGCGCATTTAAGTATACAGGAAGAGTAGATGTTAACGTTTTACCTTCCCCTGTTTTCATCTCAGCAATATTACCTTCATGTAGTGTGGCACCACCCATGATTTGCACTGGATAAGGGAACATACCTAATACACGTTTGGCTGCTTCACGAACAACCGCAAAAGCTTCAGGACGAATTTTATCTAAGCTTTCTCCGTTTGAGTAACGTTGATAAAATTCATCCGTTTTTGCTCGTAATTGCTCATCCGTAAGTTTTTCCATATCTTGAGCAAGCGCTTCAACAGCACTTGATACTTTTTCTAAATGTTTAAGTTCTTTTTTATTTGGATCAAAAATTTTATTTAATAAACTAGGCATTGATTTTCACATCCTATATAGTCTCAAGCTCCATTTTAACACTGTATATCAATTTAAAGCAAATGAACGATTAATATGAACCTATTATTTTTCTAATAATTACAAACAAATAATCAAGCTACTAAAAACATAAAATAAACATAAGACTTACTTTTGGGTATCGTAATTCTTTTAAAACTAAAATTAAATTCCTATTCAAGGAGGTTACATAATTGAAAATACGTAGAATATTGAAATGGTGTATCGGCATAATCATTTTTTTGGCTATTATAATAGGTGCTTTCGCATTTAAAGTCTATCATAATGCCGCTTCCACTTTTGAAGAAATGTATACACCATTAGAGCGTACATCAACCAATCTACGTAATAAGCCTATTGCTTTAGGCGAAGAACAGCCATTTTCCATCTTACTCCTCGGCGTTGATGAACGGGGCCAAGATATTGGACGTTCCGATACAATCATTGTTCTAACCGTGAATCCAAAAACGAAAAACACATTAATGGTTAGCATCCCCCGCGATACGTATGCAAACATCGTAGGGAAAAACAAAAATGACAAAATCAACCACGCTTACGCTTTCGGCGGTATGGAAATGTCCATGAACTCAGTCGAAAAACTTTTGAACATCCCAATCGACTATGTAGCGAAAATTAATATGGAAGGCTTTGAACAAATTATCGATACCATCGGTGGTGTAGAAATCCAAAATGAGACAGCGTTTAAGCAAGACAACCACTATTTTAAACAGGGCCCTATTACATTAGATGGAATTGCTGCACTAGATTATGTACGTATGCGAAAAGAAGATCCACAAGGCGATTTTGGAAGACAAAATCGTCAAAAGCTAGTCATTCAATCCATCATTGAAAAAGGAACAGCATTATCAACGATGATGAAATATCAAGACATTTTCAAAATTCTAGGCAGCAACATCTCAACCAATCTAACCTTTGATCAATTAATTAATTTACAACAAAATTATCGGCAATCATTTAGCAATATTAAACAAATCCAGTTTGAAAAAGGAGAAAATAAAGTCGTCAACAACATTTGGTATTACATGATGGATCCAAAGGAATTAGCTCATGTTACGGTTACGTTGCGAAAACATTTAGGGCTATTATAAAGTGAAACTTCAATCAGTGGGGGTTTTTCGACGTACAGGACGTACTAGTGCCAACGTTGCCACAGGACGTGGCGTTTTTAGTTGGCCCCACTGATTGTTAGTCCCGTTCTACTGTCGCTAAGATTGCAAGCATATACTTGCAATCAATCGACAGTACGAACCCGATTGGTTCAACTAAACCTCTGCTAACGCATCGGTAAGTTTCACTGTATCTCACCAATCGGGCGTTTACGGGCAGTTATCTCAACTGCTGCTTCTTTGAATTTTCTAAAGCCTTATAATTGAGTCTTACTGCCCGTTAATGCGGGATAAACGCAACTACGCTTTCTGCCCCTAAAAAACCCAGTTGAGTAATCAACTGGGTTTTGATATAAGTAACTGATAAAAGTTACACATGAACTTAGTTTGTTTCGATTAATCCGTACTTACCATCTCTTCGTTTATAAACAATATTGGTAGCATCGGATTCTGCATCTGTGAAAATGAAGAAATCATGTCCAAGAAGGTTCATTTGAAGAATCGCTTCTTCTTGGTCCATTGGTTTTAATGAGAATTGTTTCGTACGAACTACGGATAAATCGTCATCAGCTTCCGCTACAGCTGTCGGCGAGTTTTCAGACTGAACATTTGCGAAATAAAGACCAACGCCTTCACGATCACGGAATTTCCGGTTCACTTTTGTTTTATGTTTGCGAATTTGACGTTCTAATTTGGCAGTGATTAAGTCAATTGCAGCATACATATCACCATTACGTTCTTCTGCGCGTAATGTTAAGTTTTTCATAGGAATCGTTACTTCCACTTTCGTATTCTTATCATTGTAAACCTTTAAATTCACGTTAGCAGTTGCTGTTAGATCATTATTAAAATAACGTTCTAATTTTTGAATTTTCGTTTCAACATACTCGCGAATCGCTGGAGTTACCTCAATGTTTTCACCACGAATGTTAAATGTTAGCATGTAAACTCCTCCTTTATTAAACCTTACTTACATATTCTACATTTTCCCCAAATAGTCCTTCTTAAAACCTAAAAGTTTTTTATTTTTTTACGTTTTTTTGAACAATTAATGGCGCGAATTTTGTCTATTATTCTCTAAATCATAATCGAATTGTTATACTATGTGAGTTTAAATTATCATTTTTTTGATATTCATATGAAATTTCAATTTTCAATCCATTTTTGTTGTTAAAAATCATTAACTCTCTATTTAACAAACATCCTCTCTTACGAAAAATTAATTAGACAGAAGCCTATTTTTAAGTGTATGTAAAGATTTCTTAATCTAATAGTGAATTTGTAGAAGTTAATGTTTGAAGTTTAAATTATTGTTAATTTTTAAGAAGATTGACGTGGTATAAATTAATGTCTTACCTTATGTTTTGACGCGAACAATTTAGAAGCAATTACGTAATAGTACTTCAAATTACTTAGACGTAATAAATCCGCGACAGATAGCCATATCAATTAGAACAACTCACGCACAAGTAATCAGCTCAGACTCAAATGACATCCGCAAGTTAGAAATGTCAGTAGATCTAAAATTGCAAGTTAACTTATCGATTTCGCAAGTATTATTATTTCACTCTGAAATCCTAATATAGAAAAATTTTTTATATACTCCTAGATTATTCACGACAAAAACTGACAGTCATACTTCAACCCCTGTCGCGAAAAAGTTAACCTCATTAGTCAAAAAAGATTCCACCAATAACATGATGTCATTAGTGGAATCTTTATAAATTTATTTCTTATAGACTGTTATACAAGCTAATCAATAGATCTGCGTTTTCTAGATAATTCGGGTCATATTTTTTAGACGACATAAGAATCATAGCTCCGTTTTGCAGATTTGAGTGTAATAAGCTTGGTTTTTACTAATCGCTGTGTCAATTTGTTTGTTAAGTGATACAGCAGTGCGGATTGCGGATTCGTCTTTTAAGTATTGTGTGACAACTGCTTGGTTGGCAGGTAATACTAAATTATTGAAGATATCTCTTTGAGTCTTGTTAATCTTTTGTAATCTTTAATGAAATTATAAATACTATTCGGCATCATTTGATTGTAAAGCTTCTAGTGTTTGTTAACATTTAAGGCTTTTGTGTAATCTGTATAGGTTCGTACAGCACTTGAGTCGAGTAATGATTTATATTTAGGAAATTGCGTATTGACAATATTATAATAATTGTCTCCATCATTCCGCTCCCAATTTAGCAGTTCCGCTACAGCTGTGTTAAATCCGTTAATCGCTTCTGTTTCGTTTTTATAAGTCGCTTCGTATCCTTCTAGTTTGTATAAATTTGCATTTTAACAAAATCTTTTTGATCATCATTTATTAGATTTGTATAAGCTGTTCTAACTGCAATGATTGTGCGCAAGAAGGATGAGCTTTCTGGTCTGATTGCATCGATTTGGCGAATAACTGAATTCGCTTTTGCAATATTCGCTTCATCCACTAAAAACTTGTCCCCATTTAAGATTAAATCTCTCGTTGTAGAAGGTAGACGTTTATATGCATTGTTATAAGCAATTGTATTTGCTGCGTTTTTTACATTGCTCTTATATAGAGCTTCATACTGTAAGAAAACAGGATAAGCTGTTTCGTATTGTTGATATTTACTTAATGTAGATGAATCCACGAATTGTCTCTAGATTTGATGAGTTGATGTCATCATAAGCTAATTGAGCTAATGAGAAATATTGTTCTGCATTCGATAAGTTATCTGCATCAAATGGGCCGTCCATTTGATTGACATAATCAGTGAATCGATTAATGGTATCTAATTGATTACTAATTGTTGCATTGTTTTTTTCAATATTTGTTAAATCATCGATATCCCAAACATATTGTTTTTGAGTGAAGCTAGTGCTTCATATGCAGTTCTTGCAGCAGTAACAGTTTAATTGTAAGGCATACCGCTTTTTAGTTGTTCAATTTTTGTAACGACATTTGCAGCCCTTCTTAAATCGTTTGCTGTACCTTTGATGATATCTAAGTTCGTTAATGTATTGTTCACGAAAACAGATAGATTATAGTTATTATCTATTCCTACACTAACACCGTTTAGTGAGTTAAATTTCGGTACTAAATTATTAGCATTTGTTGCATCGATTGTACCTGTTTTAGATTCTAAAAGATATCTTGCATGGTCTTTGAAAATAAGGGAAAGTTCATCGAAGTTATTTAGATTTGGGTCTAAGTTCGTTTTAATTTCATCAAAAACTGGATCAATTTGATTATACATTACTAATGTTGGATAAAATTTATCGAAATAAGTGCCAGAATCATTCGTTAATGCTGTTACATTTGCTTCTGTATCGTCATTAACTTTAATTGGTCTTTGTAGTACTTTAATTGATTAGTTGTTGCAGAAGGGACTAAACGTTGTTGTGTTAATGTCATATTGTTGAATTGATTATCTAAACCTTTGATTGCAGTTGAAAAGTCATCAATGGTAGCTATTGCTAGCTTTTCGATTGATTAGATTTTCTACTTTTTGAGTATAGTCAGTTACAATGGCATCATTATCAGCATCTGAGCAATTCGTATATGAAACATAATCTGTGCCGTATTTTATTCTCCAACTACCATCTAGTTGAGTTGGAATATTTTTAGCCCATTTGAATAGTACTCTTTTTTTACCATCACTATATGTTTGTTTAATCAAGCCTGTTTGGTAAACGCTTTGAATCACCCAAGCTGAATCAGTTTTATATCTTACTGTTATGGCTACTTTTTTCTTTGGGTTGTAATTCTTTCTGAACGTGATGAACACGCCTTCATTTGTAATATCTGAAATTTGATAAATGGTTTTGATGTCATCACTTAATACAGACATCTTGCCACATGTTGCACCTGTTGCTGTAGCTGCTGAAGCTTCAGTTGGAAGAAATGGAACTGCTTGGCTTAAGCATATGGTTGCAGCTATAACTGGTACTATGAATTTCCTTTTCATAAAAACCCTCCCATATATATGTACTTTTTACTTAAATATAATTATAACGCACTATAAAATAATAGTGAATAGTATTTAAAAAGAACTATTTCTTTTCGTATATATCAGTTTATACGACAATCATTGTTCCTCATAAATCCTTTCTATTCCTTATATCGGACAAGTATGGGTATTTTTTACTGATTATCATAAAAAAAGTAGTAGAACTTTTTAGTCCCTACTACTTTTTCCTATTATTTATTGTTTTCTAAGTCATCTAATTGCTGTTGTACTTTATAAACAGCGAAATAATATTGGTAATCTGTTAATACTTTTCGATCAACTAGAGAAATTAGTTTGATTTTACTATCGTTTACTTTTGCATCTTTGTTAAGTGTTTTGTTTAACGCTGCTAAATCGATCATCCTTCTTAGAATTTCAGATTGATAACCTAGCGTTTCATCCGTATCTAGTTTGGCCACTTCTTTTACGCCAGATTCGAATTTAACAATTTTAGCGATTGCATCATTAATCGAATCATCGACAGATTGTTCCCTATACTTTTCTAGACGAGCTGCGTTTTGAACATATGCTTTACTAAGATTACTAAGCATGTCATAGATTTTTCCTGCTTCCACTACAGAGCGATCAAAGTTTGGCGTACCCGGTTTGATCTTTTCAATTTTCTTATCTAAATCTTGTGCTGCGATTAAACTTGCTTCATCCAGTAATAAGTCTTTGTTCACCATTTCAGGACTATTATCAATAATCATTTTCTGAGGTTTATCAAGTTTGTTGTAGAGGGCGATTGCCTGTGAAATATATTCAATTTCTGAAGGCTTATACTGTGTTAAATTCGGAACAACTTTACTTAATAATTTATTGATCTCAATGATATTGGCATATTTGTTGTAAGTATCCATTACTTTTTTATCAACTAACGATTTTGCTTTGTCATCCATAGTAGTTTGATAATAATTATATACTGTTTCCACATCAGGATAAGTACTAGCAAAACTTAAACCATTTACTAGATTTTCAAAGTTTTTGGCAATCGTTTGTGGATTATTAAATTGATTTGCCAGGTCTTGTAGTGCATTAATATTGACTATATATTCTTTTGTTTGATCATTCGTCTTGCTGAATGCTTTGTAAACATTTGCTAAGTCGGTTTGATAGGTCGGCTTATCCGGATTTAATGCTTTAAATTGTTCATCTATTTTTTGCGCTGCTTTTATTTCATTTTCATCTGCCAAAAATTCCGGTAACACCACATAATTATTGGCCATCACACTTTTTTGATTTTTTCCTAACTTTTTATAAATAGCAATGGCATCTAGCATGTCCTTAATATCGTCATCCGTATAGTTTGAAAATGGTAGTTTCGAAATAATCGCATCTAAATCATTGATTGGCGCATATTGTTTATAAGTAGTTAGAACAGCTTTATCAATCATTGATTGGATTTCAGGTTGCATATTGCCATATGCTTTCACGACATTCGCTACATCCCCTACCGTACTATCCGCACTCAAATTCTTCACGTTTTGAGTAAATGCATCGAGAGCGTTTAATTCATTACTAAAGGTTGTGGCAATAGCTTCAATGCTTTCATAATTCACGACATATTTAATGGCATTTGCATTGGCAGGTTTGTTGTATTCCGTCCAAACAGCAAGTTGATCCTTCATACTACTAGTTGGAGTTAACGCTTTAAATTTATCATCTAGCGCAATGGCTTTTTCTACGTTTTTCGTATCTAATAGGAATTCCATTGGCATGATGGTTTCCTCTTCTGGGTAGACATCAGGCTTCACTGGATAACTATTACGAGCACTAATATTGTCGTATGCCTTATTAACCGCTGTATTAATAATTGCTTTATGTTTTGGATCGAGCCCATCATAAGCTTGGACTATTTTGATGATATCCGGTGTATAGAGACTCTTATAATGCCAGTGATTTCCGTCATAAGTCATCAAGTCATTGCGATAATTATTGTCATAAAGATAGCTAGAAACCTCTTGAATCATTAAGATGTTTTGGAATTTTTTTAAGTCCTTCATAACGTCCGGATCGACGATTGCTTCAAGAATGGGTTCTGTTTTAATATCTGTTTTGTAAATATTATTGACTATAGCAATATCTGAAATCGGGCTAGTATAGAGTAGTTCGTTGACATTGTCTTCAAAATCCATTGCTCGATAGACAAAAGGTTCATATTTTGCATATTGCTTAAGTAGTACCGGTGCACTAACAACAAACTGTTGGACAGCTTCTGGAGCCCTCCAATAACGTTTGTACACTTTTAATAAATCCTGTTGTAATTTGGATTATTTACTTTGACTGCATTATACGCATCATCAATTTCTTGCGCGTTTTTCAGATTTGCTTCCTCATCGATTAAATCTAAATTCGCATTATCTGCATGGTCTACAATATAGCGGGCATTGCTAGATAACTTGTTATATGATGCAATGGCATTTTTTAAGTTTTTAATATCACGTGCAGTTGTTCCATAGACCAAATCTAAATAGTTAATCGTTGTAAGTGCTGCAACATAGCTTTTGTATGTCGCAATCGTTTTTCCATCTACAATACTCAAGACATGGGGATTAGGCGCTACTTCTTTATTATAAAAAGCCTCCACATCTTCTAAATCACTGAGCGGTGTTTTGTAAGATAAATCATTTACTCGGTCTGTAAATTCATCCGCCTTATCTTTGGCTGCTGCATAAGTGGATTCGTTTAATAGATTACTAATGGCTGTTCCATTGATGACATACGGCTTAACAGCTATGCCCCCATCTTCGTATGCATCCACAACCTTTTTTGCATCTTTTGGATAGGTTTTGCTCGATTTCTTTAACGCTGCAAACTTTTTATCGATAGCTTGAGCGGTTTTAATATTCTTCTCATCAGCTGCTAAATCTGGAAAAGCTGGATAAAAAGTATCAACCAAATATTTTTGATCTTTATCTAGCTTGTTATACGATTTAATAGCGCTCAAGATTTTGTTTAATTTATCCGGTGTATAACTAGGAATTGTTACTTTGTCTTTTGCATAGATTTTCGAAAGATCCTTCAGCAAACCTGGTACTGTATTAAAATTGTTGTACGATTTTATCACTGCTTTATCGACTAGCGGCAAAGCGCTTGGTGAATACTTGCTAAGATTTTTGTAATCATTGTTAATCGTAGCTAAATCTCTTGTAAATCCATCTTCACTTGTATTGTTCGCTAAACTAGCCATTTCCTGTTCAAAATCATCTGCCGCATTAATTTGGTCAAAATACTTCATCACTGTATCCTCAATGGCACGATGATTGACGACAAAATATTGTCCCCTTCAGGCATATTGTTATAGTCGCTTGCTACCTTTAATAAATCAGGAATGGATGCTTTCTTTTTCGCAGCGTCGTATTTTTTATCAATCGCTTGAGCCGCTTTAAAATTAGGTTCTTGTGTTACATATTCCGGATTTCTCGTTTCCAATTGAACGATTGCCTTTTGAGGTGCACCTAACTTTTTGTATAACGTGTACATCGTATTGGCGTTAGTTGCATCGTCTTTTGTAAAGTAATCTGGGTAACTTGGTAACTTATCTAACAGTTGAATTACTTTCGGAATTGGTTCGTACAAGCTATAGGTTTTTAGCGTTGCTTTATCGACTAAATCAATTGGTGCGATATTCGGAAAGTCAGAGCTTCTTTTTGCTAATATCCTTATAGGATTCTACTAAATTTTCTATTTGCGCACGGTCTGAAGTATCCCCTAATTCTCCAACTCGTTGGGTAAAGTTATCTGCCGTATTGATTTCAGTTCCATATTTTGTGTAGAAATTTAAAATAGGGGACTCATTTGGCATAAAGTCTTTTTCTTCATTAGAAGTATCTACATAGGCACGATAAACATCGACCGCATCTTTTACATAAGTAGGTTTCTTTTTGTTAAGGGCAGTATATTTCTTCTCAACATCTGCAGCTCCTTTTGCTACTTCTTCAAGTTTCAAATAGGCATCGATTAACGGTTGATCATCAACAAGCAAATCCTTTTGTGTAGGTTTTAGCTTTTTATAATCCGTGATGAAATTCATGATAGCTGGACCGTTTTTAGATGTTGCGTCTGTAGCAGAAGGGGTTGCTACACTAAAGTTTTTAGTTTTGTAAGTGAATTGGAAGCGGACGCTAAATTCACATAGTTTGTTAAAGTTGTTTTCGTGCTTGATGGTACGGCTGCAGCGGTTTGCACACTCATCTTTTGGAATGCTTTTTGTGCACTTGGCGCTTTTGTTTTGTAGTTTTTCGTTGTGATGCCTGCAACACTTGTTTTCAATGAAGCAACTTGCTTCAACATCGGTTGAATTTTCTTCACATAATTCTTGAGTGTTGAATAGTTTTTCACCATTTTCTTGTCTTTACTAGATAGCTTTTTGTATGCTTTTTCAGCATCTTGAACTTTGGCTATGTAGTTGGACTTTTTAGGATTGATTTCTGATATTTTCTTAATAACGGCTTTTGCTTTGCTGCTTATTTTGCTGGATACCATTTCGATTTCTGGTTGTGGTGCTGCCAATTCTTTTGTAGTAGATTTTGCATGTACTAGTTGCGGATTGGCGGATGTGATAAAAGTTGGCACGATCAGCGCTGAAGCTAGGCCTATTGATATGAAAGATTTACTACGCACGAGAATCCTCCTTAATTGGTGATAGAATTTTATGATTGTATGTATCCCTTTGCGGGGAGTTTTATTTAGATTTGGATTGTAGTTATGTTTTTTTTATCGACTAAAAATGGGAGATATTAAGGAGGAATTTCTTATATACGGGGTGAAAATGGGGAGTGTTGTTGAACGAATTATTACTTATAGGGGATGTTTGAAGTGGAATTACTAGTGTTTTTAACTGTTTCACGTCACTAATATATTTGTTGGGTGTTCGTAAATAGTCATTATGAAAAATCTTTACAGAGTTATAGCTATATTTTCCACTTTCCCAATAAATTTTAGAATATAAAAAACTCGTACAAGGCAATTTTACCTCGTACGAGAATCTACAAATTACTCTATTTACTTTTTTCAAATACTTCTTGGTGACGGCGTAGTTTCAATTCGGATATAATCAATGCTTCCGTCATTTCGTCTGGATCAAATTCGATTCCGTAGAGATATTCCTCAAAATTTTTGATACGCTTCCATTTTACTTCGCCTTGCACAGTAATTGGTTTTATATATAGGACAAAATTTAACTCCATTCGAATCAATTGTGCTTCTGTTGGTAAATTTTCAGGAA
The DNA here is from genome assembly GCA_963792445.1 of uncultured Caryophanaceae bacterium. GTDB lineage: Bacteria > Bacillota > Bacilli > Bacillales_A > Planococcaceae > Rummeliibacillus. The sequence goes on from CAWBWO010000008.1 coordinate 132,821, forward strand.
TGACTAATTTTGCGCCATCTGGACTGATATCAATCATTTGACAGCTATTTTCACTACCGTTTTCTTCAACTAGCAATTTATATTGAACATCGACTGTTCGTTCTAATTCAAGACGAAAAGATTCTTTTCGATTATACTTCATAAAACACGTCACCTTCTTTTTTGTTAGTTCTTCTATTATATAGACTTTGTTAATGTGAGAAAATAGAATTAAGAAAAAAACTGATGAAAACATGATGCTTTCACCAGTATTTTAATAGTAGAAACTATTTATTTTCGTCCATCAAAATAAGTTCCATCCATCACACGAACACTCGCATAAGGATCTACATAGCGTCGCTCGGTTTTTTTCGATTTTTGGAGATTTTTTATGTCTTGTGCAATCTCAGATTTTAGCTTTTTTAATTGCTCACGGATGCCTTGATCCAGTTCTTGTAACTGGTTTTCAAAAGGATGTCCGGGTAATGGATTCACCTCAAGCTGTTGCAACTTTTCAATAATTGCACCACGCTTGTCCAAATAGTCATCCACTTTCTTGATATATTCATCGCGCTCTTTTTCTGATGGTAGCTTCGTCAAAAGTTTATAAAGTTGAGCTGAAACTTGCAGTAGTTCTTGGAGGGTATCCATTACAACTGATTCCCTGCAAATTGTTTTTGACGATTGATTTTGATGACTTCTTTCCAAGTATCACGGAATTCCATTACTAAACCTTCTACCTCATCAATAATCGCAACATCACTTTTTACATTAGCCTCTATTAAACGGCGGTTCATGTAATCATATAGTGCCATCATGTCTTTTGACACAGCAATATCCATATTCAATGTAGACATCAATTCTTTAATAATATTTTGAGCTTTTAAGAGATTGGTATTTTTCATCTCGATATTTTTGGCTTCAATGGCTTTTTTACTTTGATGTAAAAATTTAATGCAGCCATTGTAAAGCATTAATGTCAATTCACCAGGAGACGCGGTCGTCACACTGTTTTGTTTGTAAGCATTATATGCATTTTGCGCTTGCAAAATGGAACAACTCCTTTAAATATAATCTAACCTTGCATGAAGTAAGATGCTTGTGAATTCGCTTTTGCAATCGCATCTTCCATAGCGGAAAACTGCTTCCAATAACGGTTTTCAATATCCACTAAACGATCTTTCCAATCACTATTTTACCATTAATATCGACTAATTGTTTACCTAATGTATAGGTATTATCAACAGAAGAGGCTTTCCGGCTGTTTCTTCAATGGTATTAACCGTATTTTGAGCAATTTTACGCATTTGTGCGATAACACCT